>JBOGMZ010000001.1:0-110209 GCA_050746945.1 Candidatus Acidiferrales bacterium
GCGTCGCCGCGATCATCCCGCCGTGCAGTCTCGGCGGTGTGACGCTCACGATCCGCAAGTTCAACACCCGCCACTTCGCGATGGAGGACCTGATTCGGGCTGGCACTCTCGACCGCGCCCTCGCGAACCACCTCGAAGGCTACGTGCTCGCCCGCAAGAACATCCTTATCAGCGGTGGAACAGGGACTGGCAAAACTACACTTTTATCGATCCTCGGAAAATTCATCCCGCAGGACGAGCGAGTACTCGTCATTGAAGACACAGCGGAGATTCAACTGGCGCACGAAAACCTCGTACGGTTTGAAGCGCGCCGCGAACAGAACGGCCTTCCGGCAGTGGCCATCCGCGACCTCCTCAAGGCGGCCCTTCGGCACCGGCCGGACCGTATCGTGCTCGGGGAGATTCGCGGCGGCGAAGCTTTCGATCTCCTGCAACTCCTAAACACCGGACACTCAGGCACGCTCAGCACCGTCCATGCGAACTCCGCGCAACAAGGCCTCGCGCGGTTCACCAGCTGTGTTTTGCAAAGCGGCGTGGAGCTGCCCTATCGCGCGATTAAGACGAACATCTCTGATTCGCTCAACGTTGTCGTCCATGTCGAGCGCCGGCCTGGACGAAGATACATTTCCGAAGTCCTGATAATCAACGGATACGACCCAGATGCCGACCGGTTCGACTACGGCGTGGTGTTCTTGGCCAAGCAGGACCATCCATGAGCACCGACAACGCTTTCACGCCGCGGCCTCTCACCGCTTCGGAGTATGTCCGGGAGCTTTTCGAACCCGCGGACAACGCCGCGATCCTCGTGCGGAATCGCGGCAACGGCAAGGCAACCCAAAGAATCGCAAAGGCCGAAACCATAGCAAGCCCAGAGTTTCAAGAATGGCTTGTCAATCAGAATGCCGCTGGGTCCGATGTCTTTGTAGGAATGAATCCAATTAAGGACGGCGCATACAGCCGCACCAAGGAGAATATTCAGGATATCCGTCACGTCTATCTCGACCTCGACAGGAACGGAGACGCCTCCCTCGAAGCCATTCGACATTCAACCGAAACACCAGCGCCAAACTTCGTCCTGGATACCTCGCCCGGTAAGCACCAAGCCGTCTGGAAGGTCAGCGGATTGAATCAGGATGAGGCGGAGTCTTTGCTCCACAGCCTCGCGAATCAATTCGACGGCGATCCGACAGCTACCGACTCGACGCGAGTACTTCGTTTGCCTGGATTTGCCAACCGGAAACTTCCCGAAGAATTCATCGTCCAAGCGCGACAGGAAACCGACGCCGTTTACACACTCCGCGATTTCAGCATCCATGAAGACTCGCCCGAAACACCGCGCCATCCGGCCCACGACGAAGAAACCAGGCGGACCGTGTCGAGCGACCACAAGAGTCAGTCCGAGCACGATTGGGCTTACGCGAAGCGCGCCCTCGCCCGTGGCGACGACCCCGAAGTAGTCATCAAACGCATCGCCGACTACCGCACAGAGGACAAAGCCGACCCGAATTACTACGCTCGCCGAACGGTGATGCAAGCGCAAGTGCGACTCGAAAAGGAACGCCAAGATCCTCATTCGTCCGAGATTTCCGAATCTCCGGCTGCCAACAAGGGACCTGATCACTGAAGATTTGAAATGGCTGAAGTCCGTTCAAACGGCGCGAATGCAATGAACACTGACGTGAGCAGTTTCGCGACAGCGGATGGCATGGTATCGTTCGCATCAGCGACACCAGATAGACGGCCAAGGAGAAAATCAATGGCTCGTCGTTCTGGTCAAGTTGGCTATGAAGAAGTAAAGCGTGGCTGGTATCACGTGAGGTTTCGGATGGATGTGCCGGGTCAGGAGAAAAGAGCTTATCTGAGTAGAGCGATTTGCCCTATCTCAGGTCCTGGTTCTCTAACGAAGCCGGAGCGTCTCAAGCTAAGGAAAGAAATCATTGCCGTGAGTGGAACAGACACCGAGGAACACTTCAATAGAGTGGAGGCGTTCAACCACGGTGTGACGTTCCGCAAGCAAGCGGAGTGGTGGCTGAATCACGCGCAGACTCGCAAGCGGAAGCCGATCAAACCGGCAACCGCGCTTGGATTCACGAGCTATCTAAATAAATGGCTCTATCCAAATCTCGGCGATTTTCCTCTTTCGTCCGTCAACAACCTCGTCGTAAAGGGTCTGGTGACAAACATGACGAAAGCGGGCATTTCGCCCAAGATGGTCGGCAATGTCGTTCAGGTGGTCAAGATGGTTGTGGCGTCCGCCGTCAATGAGAATGGAGAACAGGTCCATCCAAGGACGTGGAACCACGAATTCATCGATCTGCCCGAGGTAAAGGACCAACGGCAGCCCACCCACTCCAGCGAGACAATGAAGACAATCGCAGATGGTTCCGAGGGACGAGAACAAATGCTCTACATTCTCCTCGGAGCCTCCGGATTGCGATTCGGAGAAGCGTTCGGACTTGAGATTGACAAGCACATCTCGGACGACTTCTCTACCTTGCACATCCGCCAGAAAGTGTGGAGCGGACGCGTTCAACTATTTCTGAAAACCGAGAACGGGGTTCGGGACATTGATCTGCATCCGTCCATCGCTGCGATACTCAAGAAGTTCATTGGGAACCGCACTTCGGGTTTTTTGTTTCGCTCGAAGAATGGATTCCCGCTACTACAATCGAACGTCTTGAGGCTTTCCTTGCACCCACTTCTCAAACGATTGCAGCAACCGAAGTCGGGCGCTCACGCATTTCGGCGATTCCGCGCGACGTGGCTGAGGAAGCAGCACGCGCCAGAGGACTTGATTCGTTTCTGGCTCGGACACGCAAACAAGAGCGTCACGGACCTATACAGCAAGTTGAAAGAGGACGTGGCGTTTCGCAAAAAGGTCGCTGAAGAGGTAGGGATCGGCTTTGAACTTCCAACCGAAAAGGCCGAAGTTGCACCCTATTGCACCCACACAGCGTTGTTGTCACATGTTGCGTAAGTGATTCTGATTCAAGAGGAAGAATGGCTCCCCGGGCTAGATTCGAACTAGCAACCCTTCGGTTAACAGCCGAATGCTCTACCATTGAGCTACCGGGGAGTAGCTGGCACATCTGGTGTGGAGTGCCGAACCAAAAAAGTGTAAACGACGCGACGCGCAGAGTCAACGCGCGCTCAGCAATTGCAGCGGGTGCCTCACTCGCACAAAAGTTCAAAAAAATCCCGCGCAGAGAAATGCAAATCAATGGGAAGGCGCGCTACTGAAGCCGTTGCTTCTCGGAATCGTGGCAGATCAAATTTTCGAAGATCGCGAGGACGTGCTGGCGATAGCGCACGATGCGTTCGAGCAGCGGACGCAGCGTTGGCTCGCGCTTCGTTTCGCGGTCCCACTTCGCAAGCACCGCCGCGGGCACAGCAATGTCCTGCCGCAACTCCTCGGCTTTGTGGCCGCGGAGGAAAAGCCCGTAGAAAAACGCCGCCTCTCGCTGCGGGAACTGGAAGTCGTGCAGGGGCTCATCGAGCGGATTGGGCACGGTTGCCATTGGTGAAAGCCGCAGTTTACAGATTTCGTTGCCGCCGTCAAGAGTACACACAGCGTAAGCGAAAATAAGTAAACACCCAATAAACAGCCCATTTGACGCGGTATTTGGAACTGGAGTTGCTTCGCGCCAGCATCTCGCTGAAACCCGCCAAGTTACAGGCGCCCGCCGCGCCTGCAACTTTCCCGTGCAGGAAGGGTTCCAATAGTGTGCCCACTGGCGCACTGCGAAATGGGACACGCGGCGCGCCGGGTGGCCACATTTGCATTACCGCTGCACCCCCACAGGGAGGCTCGTCCCCTAGAGCCTCCTCTTTCTTTTTTGCGGCGGATTTTTTGCCCCACATTGATGTTTGGCGCACGTCCGTCACACGCGTGAAACTTTTCCGGCGGCGCCGCGTTAACCTTACTAGAGAGGCAGCCATGAAGATCGATCGTCGCACCGCCATACTTTTCGCCGCCGCAATTTTTCTGCTGGCGTCGCCTGCTCCCGCGCGCGCGCAGGAAGAAGAAAAGCCCCAGCAAGCGCAGGAGCCGGGCCCCGACGACATGCCCGGCATGTCCTCCCATAATCCGGCGGGCGAGGGCATGGGCGAAATGCCCTCCCAAGAAATGGCGCCGGGCGGGCACCACGACGCCGTGAAAAATTCCGATGCGGCGCTATCCGCCAACAACGCCATGTCCGGCCATCACATGGACATGAACGCGCACATGTTCATGACCGCGCTGCGTCCGAAGAATCCCGAGGACGATCAACGCGCCGCGGTGCTCGTCGTCACACTGCGCAACGCCATCGAAAAATACAAAGACTACAAAGTGGCGCTGGCCGACGGTTTCCAGATCTTCCACGCCGAAGTCCCGCAGCCGCACTACCATTTCACAAACTATCGCTACGCCTTCGAGGCCATGTTCGACTTCAATCCCGAGCATCCCACTTCGCTGCTCTACAAAAAAACGCCGGATGGCTACGAATTAGAAGGCGCGATGTTCACGGCGCGAAAAAAAGCCAGTGAAGAGGTTCTGAACGAGCGCGTCCCGCTCAGCGTCGCGCGCTGGCACAAGCACGTCAACATCTGCCTCCCACCCAAGGGCGCGCAGGTGCAGCCGGCCAGTTTGAAGCAATTCGGCTTTGGCGGCTCGATCGCGGCCGAAGACGCCTGCACCCAGGCCGGCGGCCGCTGGCATGCGCAGATCTTCAACTGGATGGTCCACGTATATCCGTATGAGTCCGACCCCGCCAAAATCTGGGCGCACTAAGAATCGAACCGTGATTCGCGAGTCGTAGTTTGTAACTCATGACACCGACTCCAGGCACCCTTATGTCGGTGGCCACCCGCCCGCTTATCGGAATGTGGACGGGGTCGTCGGAAAACTATGCGGTCTTGACGTGCGTCACAAAACGTAATAGGAGGTGCACGAATTCAGTGACTCACGGAGAGCATTGCGAGTACTCTTTTGACAAGTTCCTAGACTCTAGTTGGTACTCAGATGGGCCCAGAGGGCGTGCGTCGAAGTGGCCGTATTGCCAAAGAGATCGCTATTCACCTGTCCGGAAGCGACACCGACGGCAAAAGCTTCTCGGAGGAAACGAAGACTCTTATGCTGAGTCGGCATGGGGCAAGCGTCCTTTCACGCCACAAGCTAGTCCCGGAACAAGAGATGTTCATTTGTCTGCTCGAAACCGTCAAAGAGGTGGAGGTCCGCCTTGTGGGCCAAATCGGGGAGCGAACCGACGGCTACATTTACGGCGTGGCGTTTCTCGATCCGAACATCGACTTCTGGAACGTTGCATTCCCCCCTCCAGGCCAATTCGAAAAGCAAGCGAGCAGAATGGTCCTTGAGTGCAGAGGCTGCCGGAACCACGAGGCGGTGAATCTGGACGCGCTCGAATTAGATGTTTACGCAGTCAATCAGGGGATATTGCGTTACTGCAAGCGCTGCCTGCTGCAAACGATCTGGAAACAGGTTCGGGATGCCGTGCTCAGTGAACCCGCCGCGCCTCCCGCCCCACCTGACCCGCAACCCGAAGTCTCGCCCGTCCAAGCGCCCCAGCCGGAAAACAGGCGCCGGGATGTTCGCGCCAAGGTGAACCTCATGGCGTGCGTTCGCTACTCAGGAAGTGATGAAGTCGTTGTCTGTGAAAACATGTCACGCGGCGGCGTGTGTTTCAAGAGTCACAAGCATTATCCAGAGAAGTCCATGATCGAAATCGCGGCCCCATACTCGCCGGGTTCACAAAGTATTTTTGTGTCCGCGCAAATTTTGCACGTCATGGAATTGACGAATGAAAAGGTTTTCAGGTGTGGCGTCGCATATGTCAAATCGCCGGGAGTTAAGGGCGAAATCTAAGCAGTGGCCCATAATTACAGGCTGCCGCCCTTTTGACTCGCCACCAGCCACCAGGGACAAATCACCAGTTGCTCGCCAGGTGCTGCATCCTTCCTTCCGATTGGAAATGCCGGGTCTTTTGAATTCGCCTTGAACACCCAGCGGCTTGTCGTCAAACCGGGCCTTGTCGGCTTCGCTCACCGGCCGCACACCTCAGTTCAGGTTTGGTCGAAAAAAAGTACAGTGAACGTTTTCGGCGCGAAAACTGAACGAGACCTGTACTTGCCCGATGGTCTGGACTTTGGTGCGAAAAGTATAGGTACACAGCCGAGAGTCGAGAGTTAGAAGCGCAACTCGAAATCAAAGCGACGGAAGACGCCTGCACCCAGGTCGGCGGCCGCTGGCACGCGCAGATCTTCAACTGGATGGTCCACGTATATCGATACGAGACGGAGCCCGCCAAGTTTTGGGCGCACTGAGCCCGCGCGACAAGGAAACTAATTGCCAGCCTGGCGCGAAGTGGCGAGAGGCAAGACCTGCTTAACTAATTCAGCCGTGAATTTCTGAGGCTCTTCGTAGAACGGGAAATGGCCGGACTTTTCAAACCAGATAAAGTCCTTTTTCGGGGCCTGAATCGTTTGCGTGTAATCCCAAATCAAGGAAGGACGGCAGTACGGGTCGCGCCTGCCTTCAAAAAAGAAGACCGGCGCGCGGAACTCGAGGCCGAGTTTACTGAAATCCATTTTCATCATTTCGGAGAGCAATATTTTTATGGAAAAAAAAGACGTCTGGCCGTGGATAAAACTGTAGTCGTCCTCGAGGGAATATTCGGGAGCTGAGATAACGTCTGTGAGAAGCCTTCTGACATTTGTAAAGTCTGGAGTGCTAGGCGGGGGACCAAGTAGTTCGCTTGCCCATCTAGGTTCGGTCCCGATGATCTCGAAATCCGGGTTTGCAGGAGGATAAGGCGCAATGCTCTCCAATTCCTTAATGCCCCGTTCATTGTGGCGTGTGCGCACTTCCTGCAACGTGTCCTGGTACGCGGCTTTCTCGTTCTGCTCCATGTTGACGACTTGCCCGGTTCCTACATAAGCGTAAATGGCTTCCGGATGCTCGTGCGCCAACCAAAGACCCAGCGAACTTCCCCACGAATGACCCACAACAAATATCTTCTCCCGCTTGAAACGATTTCGAAGATAATTCGCCACGCCAAGCGTGTCCTGCTCCATTTGCGGCACGTTCATTGTTCGACGCTGAGTCTCCTCACTATTCGACGTGTACGTTTTCCCCGCTCCCCGCTGATCCCATTGCACGACCGTGAAATATTTCTCCCATGGGCCCTGAAACGCGCCCGCCAGAGGAATGAAAGGGATTCCTGGCCCACCGTGGATGAACAGGAGGATCGGGTTGTTCACATCCTGGCCACGCACTTCAATCCACTGGTCAATGCCGCCGATCCGCGCGGCCTCGAGGGAATTGATGCCAATGGGTGAGTTAATAGCACGCTCTTGAGCAACCCTTTGTTGAAGATATTTTCTGTACAACAGGGCTGACGAGAGCGGGAGAACGACTAGGCAGGCGATCGCTATCGCAACATATTTGAGAATCTTCCTGATCACGAGTCACACCTCGGAAGAAATGCCCGACCGATGATACGCCTGGCCTCAAAGTTTTGTTCCTGAGAAGGATGGAGCGTTTCAGTCGAGAGCCCTGGTAACTGGCGTAGAGAGAAATGTTCGGACGTCACACGCCGGTGTGACTGACACCACCGAAAACAACGCAACACACGAGCGAACATGGGATTGGACAGGGGATCAGGACATGATCCAGCCGAATGCAGTGTGTCGCCGATGTCGGGCGGGAAATTCGAGGCCGAATATGCTCATCAGAGACATGACACCGCAAGAATGCCGGCAAATGTTGAATCGAATCGGTTTTGGCCGACTTGCATGCGCCCGCGACAATCAACCCTTCATCGTCCCGGTTTACTTCGCATATGAGCCTGACCATCTTTACGGTTTTACAACCGTTGGGCGGAAAATTGAATGGATGCGAGCGAATCCAAAGGTGTGCGTGGAAGTTGACGAAGTCGAAAACCACTTTCAGTGGATGAGCGCGGTTGTCACCGGCCGGTACCAGGAATTGCCGAACATTCCCGAGTTGAGCGCGGAACGTCTCCATGCTCTAACGCTCCTGGAGAAACGCCATCTCTGGTGGCAGACGGCCTTTGCGACGCAGCAGTTACCAACGAGGCAGCCAAACGCTGAACCGCTTTTTTACTGCATCCACATCGACTCGATGGCGGGCCATCGCGCCGTCCCGAACACCGTTGAATCATCGATCGGCCTCGCGGACCAAGCAAGCGCTAGCTAAACTCGACGCCGTGCGGTGCGCGGTGGCGGCCACGTGTGAGCTGCGGAGATTACACGGCAGGGGCGTCACGATTAATCGCGACGCCCCCACAGAACGAGCGAATGCGAACTATTTCTTGGCGTGGGCGTAATTTTCCGCGACTTGCGCCCAGTTGATGGTGTTCCACCAAGCCTCGATGTAATCGGGGCGGCGGTTTTGATATTTCAAGTAGTAGGCGTGCTCCCAGACGTCGAGGCCGAAGAACGACTTGCCGCCGTCCATGATGGGATTGTCCTGATTGGCGGTGGACTCGATGGCCAGCTTGCCGCCGCGGACCAGCAGCCAGGCCCAGCCGGAGCCGAAGCGCGTGGTGGCCGCCGCGTTGAACTTGGTCTTGAAATCGTTGAAGCTGCCGAAGGTGGACTTGATAGCGCCGGCGAGATCGCCGGAAGGTTCGCCGCCGCCGCCCTTCTTCATAATTTTCCAAAACATCGAGTGGTTCATATGACCGCCGCCGTTGTTGCGCACGGTCGTGCGGATGGCTTCGGGTACTTTGTTGATCTGCGCGAGTAAGTCTTCGACCGAGAGCGATTGGAGATCAGGCGCGGATTCGAGCGCTTTGTTGAGATTGGTGACGTAGGCGTTGTGATGCTTGTCGTGGTGGATCTCCATGGTCTTCGCGTCAATGTATGGCTCGAGCGCGTCGAAGGCGTATGGAAGAGGCGGCAAAGTGTGAGTCATCTGGGGGGCTGCTCCTTGTCCAGAAGTGGTAGTCATAATCTATCTCCTGATTTTCGTTTCCTGCCCCATAATTATACGCGCTTCGCCCGAGACCGGAGCAAGGGCTGTGAATATTTTCTGAGAGTGGTCTGGGAAAGCAGAATGCTGCAACAGATCGACCGGACAGAGATGAAAGGAGCCGAGGATGCCATCCGTTGAACACGTTGAAAAACATTTCACCGCCACTGCAGCGGTGCGCGACATCGTGATCGGGATGTCGGACGGGCTCACGGTTCCTTTCGCTCTGGCAGCGGGGCTGACTGGAGCGGCGGCAGCGCTGACGAAGGGAAACAGCATCATCGTCACCGCCGGCCTCGCGGAAATTGCCGCAGGATCGATTGCCATGGGGCTGGGCGGATATCTGGCGGCGAGGACAGACACGGAGCACTACGCTTCCGAACTTGACCGCGAGTACCGCGAGACCGTGGAGCTGCCGGAAATCGAGACGGAAGAGGTGGCGAAAGTTTTCCGCGACTATGGATTGTCGCAGGAGCAGATGGCACCCATCGTCACAGCGATCACCGGCAACCAGAAAAAGTGGGTGGACTTCATGATGCGCTTCGAGTTGGGTCTCGAACCGCCGGACCCGGCGCGCGCGAGCCGCAGCGCGGGAACGATTGCGGCATCGTACATCGTGGGCGGGCTCGTGCCGCTGGCGCCCTACATATTAATGAAGCAGATGATGACGGCGCTGTGGGTGTCCGTGGGAGTGACGTTGCTGGCGCTCTTCATTTTCGGCGCGATCAAAGGACACTTTACGGGCGTGAAGCCGCTGCGCGGCGGAATGCAGACGGTGCTCGTCGGCGGTCTCGCCGCAGCCGCGGCATTTTTGATCGCGCGACTGATTAGCTAACTAGTTCAGATTTTTCAGCATAACCCGTACTTCACCACCGTCGCACGGGCCGCTATTTTTGTTCTGCGTCTGCGCCGAGATCGCCGAAGGGCCAGAGATTAAAAAGCTTCAGCTCCACGTCCTCATGCTTCGCTACCAGCATGCGCGCGGTTTTTTCGGCGGGCCACGGAGTGGCGAGACGGTCGGGGCGATCCGCGATCCAGAACGCGGTGAGCGCCATGATGGTCGAGTTGCGCTCCAGAATGTCTGGTCGCACTTTGTCAAACGTGTCCGCCGCAGAATGGTGCGTGAATTTGTACTCGGGCGAATCCTGATCGAGATTGATGCCCGGCAACCCGGCCATGATAAATGGACCGGTATCGGTGCCGAACTCGACTTCATCATCGACTCTCATTGGTCCAAAAGCCTGAAGTGCCTCGGCGAATTTTTCGACGGCGGGCACCAGATCCGAGCGGCCGCCGAGTTGCAGGCCGGCGACGGGCCCCTGGCCATTGTCGAGAATGACGGCAGCCACATGGTTGGCCATCTCGCTCTGATGCATTTTGGTGTAAGCGATGGAGCCGAGCAGGCCCTCTTCTTCACCAGTGAACAAGACAAATCGAATGGTGCGGCGCGGCTTGTAGCCCGATTTCACGATGGCTTCAGCGGCGCCGAGAGTGGCACAACTGCCAACGCCATTGTCCGTGGCTCCGGTAGCGAGGTCCCAAGAATCGAGATGGCCGCCGACGACAACAATCTGTTCGGCATGTTCGGTGCCGCGGATTTCACCGATCACATTTGCAGAGTCCACGGGGTGCTCTGTGACGCGGTTTTGCACGTCAATCTTCAAACGAACTGCCAGGCCGCGGTCGAGAAAGCGATCCAGTTGTTCCTCATCCTCGGAGGTCATGCTGACGACGGGAATCTCAAAATATTCGTCGAAGCCCAGCGCGCCAGTGTGGGTGAGGTTCATTCCCGCAGCCTTTGACCCGCCTTGACCGGCAATCACGGCAACAGCTCCTGCCTTTCGGGCTTCGCGCAAGAACGCGCCGAACTTTGCGAAAGCGCCGGCGGCATTCTGCGGCTTGGGACCGCGGTGAACCATCAGGATCACTTTTCCACGCCAGTTGGCCTCGTTCTCCCGCACTTCATTTTCAAGGTCCCAGGCGTTCACGGCGACGATGGTAGCTTCCACACCGCCCGCCGGCGTTGATCCCGCCCAACCGAGCGAATCCACATTCAAGCGGCGGCGAATAGGGGCGACGATTTCGGCGCCCGCGGATCCGCGCGTCCAACCGCGCCTGATCTGCCATGTCTCCTCATGAACATTCTCTATTCCAAGTGACTTCATCTTCTCGACGCCCCAGTCGGCGGCGCGCGCGGCGGCAGGCGAACCAGTGACGCGGGCTCCAATGTCGTCGGTCAATTCTTCCAAGTACTCGTACGAGTGAGTTTCCATTGTTCCGGCGCCGGCGACGGCGGCGAGCGCTCTTAATGTTCCATCTTCAGCGGGCGAGGGCGGGTTGGACGAACCAGTGGAGGATGCCACCGGCCGCACCGTCACCAGCAGGAATGCCGCCGTACACGCCAGCACAGAAATCTTTCGAACCATTTTGAACTGCTCCTTTTGATGCACCTGAGAGTCGATGAAGAGTGAGTAGGACGGAATTAGTTTCTCACACGGCCCTTGCTTTGACGAACGGGAAAGAGAATGGTTGCGCATCAACAACAAGGAATTGCCCCGTGGGAAGGGTTGAGGAATGGGCCCGGTTGACACAAAACGGACTTTTTGCATCATAATTATAGGCACTCGGGGAAAATTGAAAGGTATGCCGCCTTAAGTATGGACGGGCTCAGGGATCGTAGTGTCAGCGGCACTCAGCAAACGTGAGTTGACAGCAACCCATGTGCCGGGGCGCGATTTGGAATCGTTCCACTTCCTCGGAAGATTTGGAACGCAACCGGCCGCAACACAATTTTCCAAGCGGTGCGTCAAATAGACGTAGAGGTATGGCCTGCCCGTGGCGATTGCCCGGACGGTGATCATAGCAATCGTAAGAAAACTAAGGAGAGAACAGCCATGAAGGAAGATGTAGTGAAGATTCGCCGCTGGGCGGCCACGGTTGTGGTCCTGGTGGCTCTGGCGGCGGGAGGAATTCTGTCGCAGGGATTTAGGGATTGGACGGGGCGCACCGTATTCGGCGCCGCGAAAACCGCGCCGACGATTGCAGCGGAGGGCGCGCCCGTAAATCTAGGGAACTTTGCCAACGGTTTTTCGTCTGTATTGAAGCCCGCGCTACCTGCCGTGGTGAACATTCGCTCCTCGAAAGTCGTGAAGACGCAGGGAATCGGCGGATCATCGCCTTTCAACGATCCTTTCTTTCGCCAATTTTTCGGCGACCAGTTCGGCCAGGACAACCCACGAAAGGAACGCGAGCAAAGCCTCGGGTCTGGAGTCATCATCACTTCGGACGGAACAGTGCTCACCAACAATCACGTGATTGATGGGGCGACGGACATCAAGGTGTACCTCAACGACAAGCGCGAGTTCAAAGCGACACTCGTGGGCACAGACGCGAAGACAGACGTCGCCGTGCTGAAAATCGATGCGAAGGATCTCCCGACGTTGCCGCTGGGTAATTCCACGAACTTGCAGGTGGGCGATCTAACCTTCGCGATTGGCGATCCATTCGGAATCGGCGAAACGGCCACAATGGGTATCGTCAGCGCCAAAGGCCGCGGCGGACTGGGAATCGAAAATTACGAAGACTTCATCCAAACCGACGCCGCCATCAATCCAGGGAATTCCGGCGGAGCACTGATTGATTTGCACGGCAACCTGGTGGGCATCAACACGGCGATCCTGACGGGAGGGACTGGCGGCAATCAGGGCGTCGGTTTTGCGATCCCGATCAATCTCGTGCGCAACGTGATCGACCAAATCCGCGAGCACGGCAAGGTGGTGCGCGGCTATTTGGGCGTTTACATCCAGGACGTGACGCCGGACATTGCCAAGCAATTCAATTTGAATGAAACGCGCGGCGCTCTGATCGGCGATGTTTCTGCCGGCACCCCTGGCGCGCGGGCCGGGCTAAAGCGAGGTGACGTAATCGTGGGCCTCAATGGCCAGGAGATAACCGACGCGAATCAACTGCGATTGGATATTTCGCAGACAGCGCCCGGAACGGCAGTGGAGCTTAAGGTGTGGCGCGATGGGAAGACGCAGGACATGAACATCACGCTGGGCGAATTGCCAGAGAAAGCGGTGAAGGCCAGCATGAATGAGGAGAGCGGCGGCGGGCTGGAAGGGGTGGAAGTGGAAGACCTCACTCCGGACATTGCGCAGCAACTCAATCTTCGTGCCGGGACGCGCGGCGTGGTCATCAGTTCAGTGGACCCATCGAGCGCAGCGGCGTCACAGGGACTGAAGCAGGGCGATGTAATCCAGGAGGTCAATCACAAGCCGGTTACGAATGTGGAGGAGTATCGCCACGCGCTGGCTGGTGCGCAGAAGGGATCCGTCCTGCTGCTGGTGAATCATGGCGGCATTACCGGCTACGTGGTCATCGAGTCGCACTGAGCCGGAAATTTAAGCTAAAAGTGGGCAAGGGCACGGCCATCCCCTGGCCGTGCCTTTGCATCTTCATCATCTGTTTAAGAACTTCTGCAACGTGTCCCCAGCCGGCGGGTTATATTTCTGAGTAGGAGAAAATCGTGAAGCTGGCGAATCCCAATTTGATACGAACAGGGCCAACGAGTCTGCAAGCCCAACCAATTGGGTTATCGCTTTCAGCACGACTGGGGATAGAATGGTACTTGAGTCCTATTCACCCCAGCCATCCGTTCTAGTACTTAAGTAGTGTCGGGGCACTTGTGTCTCGACGCATCCAGGTACTGGAAAGGCATTCGGAGACAGCCATGGCAAGGGTCACGAACCAGATCGTTTTTCGAGGGTCGCTCCTCCCCGAAGGCCAGCCGCGTTGGGGCTCGTTTAGCGCGGGCTTGGGCATTGAATTCCTGTTTCTCGCGGCCATCGTGATCATCCCGATGCTGATGCCGCAAAAACTTGAAATGGTCCACCGCTACTGGACCACGCCCATCGAAGCCCCCGTAATCGAGGCTTGGAAGCCGCAACCGCCGCCGCCTCCGGTGAAACCAAAGTTGGTGAAGCGCGAAGTCATCAAACCGCCAGAAATCAAGCCAGCGCCCGTAGTTGCTGTGGAGATGCCGAAGCCAAAGATCATTTCGCCAGTTTTCAGTACGCCGGTTGCGAAGCCGGTGGTCTCAAAAAGGCGCGCGCCGAACCCAGACTTGCCGGACGTGGCAAAGGCGTTCCCCAAGGCAGCTCCTTCGGTCGGAAGTTCGGCCATCCCGACTCTTAGGAAACCCCGAGAAGCAGTGCAAACGGGTGGCTTTGGAGATCCGAACGGCGTTCCAGCGAACACACTGGCCGCAAATCATTCGCCGAACATCAATGCGAAGGGCGCGTACGACATGCCGGCGGGCCCCGGCTATGGAAATGGGACCGGCGGAGCGAAGGGCGAGCGCGGAGTAGTGGCCAGCACGGGATTTGGCAACGGTGTTGCAACTGGTACAAACAGCGGCGGCAATCGGGGCAAGGTGCAGCAGGGCGTCTTCGCAGATGAGCATGCTGTTGCTCCTGGGCCGAAGGTGAGGCCCGCGGCCAGCGTCACCTCTGGGACCAAACCAGTCGAGATTCTATTCAAGCCCAAGCCGCAATATACCGACGAGGCTCGCAACAAGAAGATTGAAGGTGAAGTTCTCTTGCAGGTGGTGTTCACGGCGGCAGGCGACGTAAGAGTCCAACATGTGGTCCAGGGGTTGGGCTACGGGCTGGATGATTCGGCGCAATCAGCAGCACGCCAAATTCGTTTCAAGCCCGCGCAGCAAGGCGGAGAGCCGGTGGACTCAACGGCCATCGTCCACATCGTGTTCCAATTGGCATACTGAGGGGGGAAAGGCAATGCGCACGTCGAAGAATCTCTTAGTGACATTGTTTTTTGCAGGGGCTCTGGCCGGGGCAGCTTCGGCGCAGAACCCGACGCAGACCGCCGACCAGACCCAGCCGCAAGTGGGAAATTCAATGGCGGGTCCGGTGACAACGGTGGATCAGGCCATCGATCGGCTGATTGCCCGCGAGCATGATGAGATCGCCACTATCCGCCGGTACAACCCAATTATCGAAACCTATATCCAGGACATGAAGCCCGATAGGGACATGGGCGCCGTTCCGGTGAAGGATCATTACTTTCTAGGACAGGCCGAGTTGGCGAAGGGCGTGGTGGACAACTCGATGCTCTCGAAGAGGAAGAGCAAGGCCGACGCTTTCAATCCCATCTCGCATCTGAGCGGACTCTTCACGTCTTCCTATGTACCCGAAGGCTTTTTGCAAATGATTTACATCGACACCAATGGATTCGACCGGCAGCACTACCAGTTCGATTACGTGCGGCGCGAATTCTTGGGCGAAGTGCGTTGCCTAGTCTTCGATGTGACTCCGCTTCCGAAGTCAGGCCGCGGCCGGTTCAAGGGACGTGTCTGGGCGGAAGATCAAAACTACACGATCGTACGATTCAACGGGGTCTACACGCCGCTGGCGGGTATCAACGGCTTCAACCTCCACTTCGACAGCTGGCGCATAAACGTGCAGCAGGGCATGTGGTTGCCGGCCTATATCTTCAGCCAGGAATCCAACTTGAGGGAATTCATGGGCGGCACGGTGCGCTTCAAATCGCAGACGCGCCTTTGGGGCTACAACCTGAAAAATGTCGGCCGCCAGGAGGAATTCAGCGAATTGACCATTGAATCGCCGAACGCGATTCAGGACCAAGGAGCAGCGCAAACAGACCGCTCGCCGATCGAAGCGGAACGCGAATGGCAGCATGTAGCCGAAATAAACGTGCTCGACCGATTGCAGCGGACGGGTTTGCTCGCGCCTCCAGGAGAAGTGGATAAAGTTCTGGAGACGGTGGTGAACAACCTGGAAGTGACCAACAATCTGGACATCCAGCCGGAAGTTCACTGCCGCGTACTGACGACCGGCACACTGGAAATGTTTTCGATCGGTCACACGATTGTCCTGAGCCGCGGCTTGCTCGACGTGCTGCCGGACGAAGCCAGCCTGGCGACCATGCTGGCGCAGGAACTGGCCGACATCATTGTCACAAAGCCCTCTACGGATCAGTGGGGCTTCAACGACATGACCAACGTCTCCACCACGGAAGCTTTGAGCCACTTCACATTCAAAGACAGCCCAGAACAGGTCGCGCTGGCCAGCCAGAAGGCACTCGAAATTCTGAAGAACTCGCCGTACAAAGACAAACTCGGGAGCGCTGGACTGTTTCTGAAACAGCTCGACGCACAATCGAAGAATCTGCCGGCGTTGATCAATCCGCGGCTGGGTAACCGGCCGGCCCTCGAAAGCCAGTTGATCTCTTCGGCGCCCGAACTGAAGGCTGACAAGCTGGATCAGATTTCGGCCCTGCCAATCGGCGCGCGCATCAAGCTGGATCCATGGAGCGACCACGTCGAGCTGGTAAAAGCCAAGCCTGTTGCGCTGCTGTCGGCGCGGGAGAAGATGCCGTTTGAAGTTACACCGTTCATGCCGTTCCTGACGCGATATCAGAAGCCCGGCTCCGGAATCACGGCAACCGCGGCAAAGGCTGATATGGCGAAGCAGGCGCAACCACAGCAACAGCAACCGCAATAAATTTCGTTCTCCCTGAAGTGGGCCCGGCGGAGAGTTCGCTCCTTTCCGCCGGGCTTTTTGTTTTCGAGCAGACCCGCCAGCCGGCCAGTTGGCCGTGCCTAGCCTCTTTCCTTCTGGTGCGTCTAACTTCAGCGGCCTATAATTCTCCGCACGCATCTCACTGATCGGAGAAACACGATGAATCGCTTCACGCTCGCAATACTGTTGTCTCTGGTTCTCGTTGTTGCGGCGCATGCGCAATCGGGCGCCACGCAGTCGCCCCGCCCACTGCGGCCGGTGCACACTTTCTCAATCGTGGCGCGTGATCCTGTGACAGGCGACATGGGCGTAGCCGTGCAATCGCACTGGTTCGCTGTCGGCGCAGAAGTGATTTGGGGTGAGGCCGGGGTTGGCGTGGTAGCGACGCAATCGTTTATTGACCCAAGCTATGGCCCGCTCGGATTGGATTTGATGCGTGCTGACAAGACGGCGCCCGAAGCGTTGCGAGGCCTGCTCGCGGCGGATCCCTATGCGGATGCGCGACAGGTGGCCATGCTCGACGCGCAAGGACATGTGGCATCGCACACCGGCAAACACTGCATCCCCGCGGCGGGAAATCAGGTGGGTGAAAATTATTCCGCCCAGGCCAACCTGATGGAGAAGCCAACCGTATGGCCCGCAATGGGCAAGGCATTTGAATCGACGCAGGGAGACCTGATCGACCGGCTGCTCGCCGCTCTGGAAGCCGCGCAGCGCGAGGGCGGCGACATTCGCGGAAAACAATCGGCGGCCATTCTTGTAGTGCGCGCAAAATCTACGGGGCGGCCCTGGGCCGACAAAATTGTGGATCTGCGCGTGGATGACTCCGCCGATCCCATCAATGAACTGAAGCGACTGGTGCGCTACCATCGCGCCTACGAGCACATGGAAAACGGCGACGCGTGCTCGACGAAAAAAGATTGGGATTGCGCTGTTCGCGAGTATGGCGACGCTGAAAAAATCCTGCCGGACCAGATGGAAATCGTTTTCTGGCATGCGGTGACGCTGGTGACGAGCGGACGCACCGAAGAATCCCTGCCTCTCTTCAAGAGAGTCTTCGCACGCGAGCCCATCCGGGCTGAACTGCTCGGCCGCCTCCCTGCGGCAGGACTATTCCCAGACGATCCGAAACTCATCGCGCGGATTCAAGCGGAGCGCCCCCGATAATTTCTCTCGAGAGACCATGACAATTCGTGGTTGCACGCAGGTCCACGCACAATTGCGCGCTGCCGGGCAAAGGTGTTTCAAAATCCGGCACGGATAAGCGAAACTTGTTCTGCCATGCCGCGACAATCTCTCCTCGAATATTTTCGGCCGGACTCTCGTCCCCCAAACGAAATCGCGGTCGCATGGCGACGCGGGTACCGCATGGTGCGATGGCCGTACGAGGAGTTGCTGCGCACCGGACAGCAGTTTGCGTACGAGTTGCAAGCGTGTGGAATCACGCCCGGTGAGCGAGTCCTGCTCTGGGGGGAGAATTGCGGCGAATGGGTCGCAGCATTTCTCGGCTGCGTGTTTTCCGGCGCCGTGGCCGTGCCCATGGACGCAATTGCGGATAAATCGTTCGCGAGCCGCGTCGCACAACAAGCCGGAGTGCGCTTCGCTGTTGTCGGGCGTGGTCTACCCTCTCTGGAGGCTTCTATCCCCGTGATTTGCCTTGAGGATTTGAGTACCGAAGTGGCCGCCCGACGCCGGGATGACTTTTCCTCGCCCGTCCTTGGACGCAGCGATCCGGTTGAAATTGTATTTACGTCGGGGACGACGGCGGAGCCGCGCGGCGTTGTACTGACGCATGGAAATCTTCTCGCAAACCTCGAACCGATTGAAAAGGAAATTGCGCGGTACCGCCGGTATGAACGCATTTTTCATCCGCTGTGTTTTCTCGATCTTTTGCCGTTGAGCCACGTCTTCGGGCAACTGCTGGGGATCTTTCTTCCGCAGATTCTGGGCGCCACCTGCGTTTTTCACGAGACGCTGAATCCGTCAGAAGTGATTCGCACGATCCGACAGGAGCATGTGTCGCTGCTGGTGACTGTGCCGCGCCTGATTGAATCGCTGCGCGACCAGATTGATCGCGACATGGCTGCGCAAGGCCGGCTCGAGACATTTCAGCGCGACTTGCAAGCGGCCGACGGGGAGCACTTTCTTCGCCGTTGGTGGCGTTTTCGCGAGATTCACTGCCGCCTGGGCTGGAAATTCTGGGCGGTGATTTCGGGTGGCGCCGCGCTCCCCGCCGAGGCCGAGACTTTCTGGAGCCGGCTCGGTTATGCGGTGATCCAAGGCTACGGCCTCACGGAGACCACATCGCTCGTCAGCGTGAATCATCCCTTCCGGCTTGGCCGCGGCTCAATCGGCAAGACTCTCCCAGGACTGGAAATGAAGCTCACTGACGACGGCGAAATTCTGGTGCGCGGCGAAAATGTTGCCGCGGGATATTGGAAAGGTACCAGCGCGGAGCCCGTGCGCGATGCGGAGGGATGGTTTCACACTGGCGACCTGGGAGAGCGCGACGCGAACGGCAATCTATATTTCAAGGGACGCCGAAAAAATGTGATCGTCACGCCCGCGGGCCTGAACATTTACCCTCAAGATCTTGAAGCGGAATTGCGCAAAGAGCCGGGCGTGCGCGATTGCGTCGTGGTCGGGCTTGCGCGCGATGGAAACGCCGAGCCTTGCGCCGTGCTCCTGCTGCGAGAGCCATCCGCAGATGCTGCGAAGATTGTGGAACCAGCGAATGCGCGCCTCGCTCCTTTCCAGCAGATGCGCCGCTGGCTTGTCTGGCGCGAGAACGATTTTCCGCGCACGCCTACGCAGAAGCCAATTCTCTCGCGCATTCGCGAATTCGCCGAAAGGGAACTCGGGGGTGGTGCCGCTGCTTCGCCAGCCTCCAGCGCGGTCGGCGAATTGCTAGCGCGCGTTTCCCGCGGGGCGCCGGTGCCGGCGGGCAGTCCGGCGCAACTTCAGCTCAGTTCGATCGAGCGCGTGGAATTGCTCAGCGCTCTTGAAGACCGCTACCAGGTGGATTTAAGCGAGACGGAATTCTCGAATGCGGAATCGGTAGCCGCTCTCGAGCGGTTGCTCGAGCAGCCTCAGCCAAGCGGCCCTGTCTACCATTACTCGCGCTGGGCGCAAACCTGGCCGGTGCGCTGGATTCGTACAGCGGCATTTTTTCTTTTGGTGCGTCCCGCGATGCTCTTGCTTGGTTGGCCGCGCGTGCGTGGCCGCGAAAATCTTCGCGGCACTGACGGCCCCGTGCTCCTGATTGCGAACCACATTACCTACCTTGATCCGGTCTATATGCTCGCCGCGATTCCCGCGCGTCTGCGCCACCGCGTGGCCGTGGCCATGGAGGGTGAGCTTCTTGAGGCGATGCGCAACCCGCCGAAAGGCACAGGGATTTTTGCGGGCGCGTTGTTGCGATTGCAATATTTTCTGATTGTGACATTGTTCAATGTTTTTCCGCTGCCACAGCGCTCGGGATTCCGCAAGAGCTTTGCATTCGCGGGAGAGTTGGTGGATCGAGGGTGGAGTGTGCTGGTGTTTCCGGAAGGAGCGCGCACGCGCGACGGGCAGATGGCGCCATTCCGGGCGGGCATCGGGCTGCTTGCGACGCGCTTGCGGCTCCCCGTCGTCCCCATCCGGCTCGCCGGGCTTTTTGAGCGAAAGCAGACGGGGAAACGGTGGGCACGGCCGGGAGAAATCCAAGTGATGATTGGCGCGCCGGTGAGCTTCCGCGAAACCGACAATGCCGAGGAAATAGCGCGCGAACTCGAGCGGCGAGTGGCCGCTCTCGGAATGGTTCAAACTGTAAAATGACGGCGGACTAAGTCTGCCGTCAATTGTTAACGGGCAGGCGCAAACGCGCTTCGCAGCCCCGGTGGGACTCACGATTTTCTAGCGTTAGCGAGCCGCCATGTGCTTCAGCAATCTGCCGGCTCAGCACCAGGCCGATGCCAGAGCCGCTGGGCTTGGTGGTAAAGAACGGTACGAACAAGTTCGTAGGATTGGGGATGCCCGGGCCGTCGTCCTGCACCCAAACTTCGATGTAACCGTCCTCGCGCTCCCATCCAACGCGGACGCCGCCGCCAGTTTCGAGCGCCGCGTCCACGGCGTTGTGCAGAAGATTGATCAAAAGCTGGTCAAGCTGCGCCTGGTCCGCCTGGATATTCACCGCGGGTCCCGGCTTGAGCTGCACTTGCAGGCGCGGCTCGAGCCCGGCGACGCGGCGAATCCACTGGCCCACATCCAGAGGCTGGAAAATCGGAGGCGGCAGCTTTGCCAGGCGCGCGTAAGCATTCATGAATCGCGCCAGGCCATCGGTGCGTGCGGCAATGACGGTGAGCCCACTGCGCATATCCTCCTGCCAGTCGGATGCGCGGTCTTTTCGGCCGAGCATGCTGCCGAGATTTTCGGCGATGGATTTCATGGGCGCGAGCGAATTATTCAATTCGTGCCCGAGCACGCGAATCAGGCGCTGCCACGCTTGCCGCTCTTCGTCGCGCAGCGCGCGGCTCAAATCCGTGATCACCAGAAGCTGGTGGGCCAGGCCGCCCTCGCGAAAACTACCGCGGTGAATTTCCCAGCGCCCGGACTTGCCGGGAAATGCAATTTGCGCAATGCGTGGCGTTTCGCCCTGCAGGCATTCTGCCAGCGACAATTCCTCTGCCGTCCGTCCGAGCAGCCGCTCTTCGGGCTGCGCGAGCACGCGTTCGCCGGCGCGATTCACCAGGCGAAGTGAGCCATTCCCATCGAACGCGAACACCGCGACGTCAATTTCCTCCATCACCTTGCGCAATAGTGCAGTGGCTTCGAGCGCGCCCAGGCGCTGCTGCCGGAGCGTCTCGCCGAGTGCATTCACTTCGCGCAGCACTTCGCCGAGCGCGTCTTCCACGTTGGCGCCGCGCGCGCGAATGGAAAAGTCACCCTCACGCAGTGCCGCCAGCAGGTTCGAGAGCGTGCGCAAGGGGAATACGACGCGGCTCTGCGCCGTGAATGCAAAACTCAACCAGGCGATGATCATGATCACTGCGAGCGTCCACTGGAGCTTCGAGGAGTAATGCCCGGTCCAGAGCAGGATCATCGCGACGAGCGTGCTCCCCAGCCCGGCGGCCAACGCCAGGAGGAGAATGCGGCGCTCGTACAGGAGGGGTTTCAAAGGCTGTATTTTTGCAGGCGGCGGTAGAGAGCGCTACGGCTCAGGCCCAGCGCCTTGCTCGCGTGACTTACGTTGCCGCCAAAACGCGCGAGTGCTTTTTGAATCAGCACGCGCTCGACATCTTCGATACTCATTTCGTCGAGCCGCAGGGCAGCTTCGCGCGCCGGCCGCAGACCCAAATCGCTGGCGCGCACTTGCGTGCCTTCGGCCATCAGCACCGCGCGCTCGACCGAATGATCGAGTTCGCGAACGTTTCCGGGCCATGGGTGGTCGAGGAGCAGTTGCAGCGCCACCGGCTCAAAGCCTTCTAGCTGCTTACGATAACGTTGCGCCGATTGGCGCAGGAAATGGTGCGCGAGCAGCGAGATATCTTCTTTCCGCTCACGAAGCGGTGGCAGATGGATCTCGATGGTGTTCAGGCGGAAGAGCAAGTCCTCGCGGAAGCGTCCGCCGGAAACTTCGGCCTGCACATCGGCGTTCGTCGCCGAGAGGATGCGGACATCCACGCGGCGCGTGGTGGACGACCCCACGCGCTCGAGTTCGCCGGTTTCGAGGGCGCGCAGAAGCTTAGCCTGGAGATTCATCGGGACGTTTGCAATTTCATCGAGGAAAAGGGTGCCGCCATCGGCCAGTTCGAAGCGGCCCACGCGGTCTGACTTTGCGTCGGTGAACGCGCCCTTAACGTGGCCGAAAAGCTCGCTCTCGAAAACACCTTCCGGTAAGCCGCCTGCATTTACGGTGACGAGCGGCCGGCCCACGCGCGGCGAAAGCGCGTAGAGCGTGCGAGCGATCACTTCTTTTCCGGTGCCGTGCTCGCCGGTGATCAGCACGTTCGCGTCGGAGGGGCCGACGCGCGCGATCAGGTCGAGTACAGGACGCATGGCGGCTGATTCGGCAATCAAAGTGGGACGGCCGTCGGCCCGCAACAATCGGTTTTCGGCTTCCAGGCGCTGGCTTTTGCGCAGCGCTTGCGACAATTCGATCTGTGTTTTCAGAATCGCGAGCAAGCGCGCATTTTCCCACGGCTTCTGGATGAAATCTTTCGCGCCGCGGCGCATCGCTTCGACGGCGAGTTCGAGACTTCCCCACGCGGTCATCACGATGATGGGCAGCGTGCTGTCTTTCGCGCGGATGTTCGAGAGCAGGTCGAGGCCTTCCTGGCCCGACGTCGTGTCGCGCGCATAGTTCAAATCCATCAGCAACGCATCGAATTCGCGCGCCTCGAGTGCGGACAGCACGGCGGCCGGCGAAGCAACTGTTTCGGTCTCGAATCCTTCGCCTTTCAGGAGCAAGCGGAGCGCTTCGCGGACGTCCGGCTGGTCGTCGGCGACGAGGATTCTTGTTCGGTTAGTGTGTGTTGGAATCATAACGCGATGAGATTCTCCCTGGATTCTACTGCTCTTTTCACGTGGTGCAGCTTCCGGCGCATTGTTTGGCATCTCTCACTCGTATCGCAACGCAGTCAAAGGATCGACCCTGGTGGCGCGGCGCGCGGGAAAATAGCAGGCGGCGACGGCCACAATCGCCAGGCCGAGAACGACGCCGACAAACGTCACCGGGTCGGTGGACTTCACACCATAGAGCTGATTCTCCAAGTAGCGTGTGGCGATCGTGGAACCCACAATCCCCAGGAATAAACCGATTACTGCGAGCCGCATGCCATCGACAACAATCATGCGCAAGACGTCGCCCGGTTCAGCGCCGAGCGCCATGCGAATACCGATTTCGTGAGAGCGCTGTGTGACGCCGTAAGCCATTACGCCATAAATGCCGACAGCCGCGAGAATCGTGGCAATGGCCGCAAAACAGCCCAACAACAACATGCTCAAACGGCGTTGCGCAACGGCCGCCGCGAGAAACTCATCCATGGTCCGAATTTCCGTGACCGGCTGATTCGAATCCACACTTTCGATCGCATGCCGGACGGAAGCAGTCAGCGCGGAGGGATCGCCGTTTGCGCGTACAACGAGCCGCATGATGCGGGAAGGATTTTGCGTGTAGAGCAAATATACCTGTCCCACTTTTTCTTCGCCCCACTCCCACTCGCGCACGTCCTGGACTAGTCCCACGATCGTAAGCCAGCTATCGCGCGTGGCGGGCTGCCAGGGACTTCTGGTCTCAGGGAAATGAATGCGAATCTGCTTGCCAATGGGATCTTCGTGGGGCCAGTAACGATGAGCGAGTGCTTCGTTCACCAGGACGACCCCTTGCGTGTCCGGGCCGTCCCCGGATGAAAAATCGCGGCCCTCTTTCAAGGGAATGTTCATCGTCTGAAGGTAGCGCCAATCCATCACACGGTATTGCGCCGTAAACGGCTCGTCGGGCGGCGGGGCCGCACGCCCGGCAATATCGAAATTGCAGAAATCGCCCCAGCCGCTCAAAGGAAGGAAATTCACAGCGCTGGCGGATTTCACTCCGGGCTGCGCCGCAACCTTTTCAATCACCCGTTGATAAAAGTTAATCAACGGGGGGCCGGAAGCGTAGTGCGATTCGGGCAGCCACACTTGCATCGTCAGCACATTCGAGGGATTGAAGCCGAGATTTTCAGACATCAATAGAAAGAAACTCCGAATCAGCAGCCCCGCACCGATCAGTAGAATCAGCGAGAGTGCAATTTCCGCCACCACCAAGGACGAGCGCACGAATTGGCTGCGACGACCGCCAGTGGAACCGCGGCTGCCCTCTTTCAACGATTCGAACAATTCGGAACGCGAAATTTGGATGGCAGGCGCAAAACCGAAAATGATTCCGGTGAGCAATGAAACGGCAAACGTAAATGCAAGCACGGCGCCGTCGACGCCAATCCACTCGGCGTGAGGAATTTCGGCGTAGCCTCCCTCCGGCGGAAACGCAGCGCGCAACAGGTGCAGTCCGCCGAAGGCGACGAGAAGTCCGAGCGCCCCGCCGATCAAGGCGAGCAGGACGCTTTCGGTGAGCAGTTGGCGCAGGATGCGCCTGCGCCCGGCTCCGAGCGTGGCACGCACGGCAATTTCACGTTCGCGCGTGGCGGCGCGCGCGAGCATCAGATTTGCGACGTTGGCGCAGGCAATCAAAAGCACAAAGCCCACAGCGCCTAACAACACAAGCAAGGCAGGCTTCAGTCCTCGCGACAAATCGTCGCGAAACCGAACCACGCGCACACCATTTTCCTGGTCCACGCCCGGATATTGTTTCTTCAACCGGGCGACAATCGTTTCCATCTCCGCCTGAGCTTGCGCATAGGTGACGCCCTTCCGCAGCCGCGCGAATGTAATGACAGAATGATTGGCGCGATTCAGTTGCGCGCCGTCGAACGCGAAGGGCATCCAAAGATCGAACTGGCGGGTGGTGCCGAATAGCGAAAAGCCGCGCGGGAGTACGCCCACGACGGTGTAGGGCTTGTCGTCAACCAGAATGCTCCTGCCGATGATTCCAGGGGCGCCGCCGTAGCGCCGCTGCCAGATGCCGTTGCTGATGATGACAACTTGTTCGTGCCCGGGCCGTTCTTCCTCGGGGAGAAAATCACGGCCGAGTGCGGGGGTCACACCGAATAGCCGAAAGAAATTTGCGGAGGCGTGCGCGCCCCAGACCTGTTCCGGTTCGCCCGTGCCCGTGAGGGTGTAAAACCAGGTGCGCCATGCGGAAAGCTCCTCGAACACATGGCTCTGCGCGCGCCAGTCGAGAAACTCCGCTGGCGAGGCGACGCCGCGATAAACGTTGCGGTTCGGGTCGGTGTCCCAGACCAGAGCGATCCGGCTGGAATCAGGAAATGGCAGCGGGCGCAGGAGCACGGTATTGATGATGCTGAATATGGCAGCGTTCGCGCCGATTCCGACGGCGAGCGTCAGCACAGCCACCACAGTGAAGCCTCGGCTTCGCCGCAGCATCCGAAAGCCGTATCGCAAATCCTGCCAGATGGTTTCCATGTATTCCGCCTCGAGAGATTTAAGCGACCGGCTATATTACTGCTTAATTATCCGGTGTCCACCCTCGCGGCATTTATTCGTACCGCAACGCAACCATCGGATCCACGCGCATCGCGCGACGCGCCGGCAAATAACATGCCAGCAGCGCCACTGCGGCCAGCAATAATGCCACTCCGGCAAAAGTGGCCGGATCGGTTGCCCGCACCCCATAGAGCAAACTCGAAAGAAGTCGTGAGAGCGCCAGTGCGCCCGCAAGACCGAGCGCGATACCCGCGGCCGCAAGCCGCGTACCCCGGCCGACGATCAGGCTCAAGATGTCGCGGGGCTGCGCGCCGAGCGCCATGCGGATTCCGATTTCGTTTGTGCGCAGGCTGACGATGTAACTCATCACCCCATAGATTCCCACCGCAGCGAGGACCAGTGCGAGCGCCGCAAAAATTCCGAGCAGAACCGCGGAGAATCGGCGCGGCGAAACGGACTCGGACAGCAGGCTATCGAGTGTGGTTACATGTGTCACCGGCAGATTCGGATCTGCTTTGTGCACTTCCTCGGCGGCCGCGTGGGCTAGGGAAGCTGGGTCAGCGGTGGTGCGAATCACAAAATAGTCGTTCCAGCCTCTGGTGAAATACGCATCGAGAGTAGGGACTCTTTCGAGGCCATATTGATGCACATTGCCAACGATTCCTACGATGGGCGACCAGCACGGTTGTGGATTGAGAGAGCACACATTAATGCGCTTCCCAATGGCATCTCCGCCCGGCCAGAAACGCCGCGCCATGGCTTCATTGATCACGATGTTCGACAGACCGTAATCCGCCTCGGTGAACAGGCGGCCCTGGAGCAGTGGAATGCCCATGGCCGCAAAAAAACGGAGGCTCGCGCTGCGGATTTCTGCCACCGGCCGTGCTCCGGCGGGAGCCGCGGGCTGCCCCTCGACGACGAAACGAGAGGAAGAGCGGATCGCGGAGCCGAGCGGAAGCACATTCGCAGAGCCAACTGCCTTCACGCCAGGAAGCCGTTCGATGCGTCGGGCGATTTCCTCAAATTGAATGGATTGTTTTTGAGCCAGCTCGGTTTGCTGATCGGCCGACATCTTGTTAAACACTTCGAGCGGTATCGCCGGTAGATTAACCTCCATCGTCAGGACGTGTTCCGGCCGGAAGCCGGGATCCTCCTGAAGCAGGCGATGAAAACTGCGAATCAGTAGGCCAGCCCCGACGAGTGGAACCAGGGCAAGAGCTATTTCGGAAATCACCAGGACGTTGCGGATTTTTTGTCCGCCGGAACCTGCCGATGTTCTTCCGCCTTCTTTCAACACATCGTTCAAATTCTGATTGAGTGTTTGCAGCGCGGGGATCAGGCCGCATACGGTGCCAGTAATGAAACAAACGGCCAGTGTGAATCCGAGGACCCAGCCGTTGAGGCCGACAGCCTTCACTCCCGCGAGATCAGGAGGAACAAAAGCGCCAAGGAGTTGGAACCCGAAGCCGGCCAAAAGAATTCCGAGCGTGCCGCCCAGCAAAGAAAGCAAAACACTTTCGGTGAGCAACTGGCGAATTAATCTCAGCCGGTCGGCACCAAGCGCGATCCGCAGTGCGATTTCTTTTTGCCGTGCCGCATTCCGCGCCAACAATAAGTTGACGATGTTGGCGCAAGCGATGAGTAGCACCAGACCCACCGCGGCAAACAAGACCACCAGCGCCAGCCGGAGCTTCACTGCTGCCGGATCTTCCATCCGGCGGACGATTACGCCCCATCCCTTGTGTGTATCCGGAAACGAGAGCTCGACCTGGCGATTCAGAGTTTGCAGCTCGCTTTCGCCCTGCGTAATCGTGATGCCAGATTTCAAGCGCGCCAGTACGTTGAATGGGTGATGGATGCGCCCGGCCAAATCATCCTGATACTGCCCTATGGGAAGCCATAGGTCCGCCGCGGGAACAAGCTGGAATCCGCCAGGCAGAACCCCCGCGAGCGTGTAGCCGCGGCCGTCAAGCGTCAGTGTGCGCCCGACAACTGTTGGGTCCGCGCCAAAATGAGACTTCCACAAGCGGTGGCTGATCATCAGCGCGGGAGCACTGCCCGGCTTATTTTCATCGGGAGTAAATGTGCGTCCGGCCACCGGGCGGATGCCGAGCAGCGGAAAAAGTTCGGAAGACGCGAAAGCAGCCTGCAAGCGCTCCGGATTGCCCTGGCCGGTCATGTTGAAACCCTGCGGGACATCCACATAGGCAGCCATGCCAGAAAATTCACGGCTCTTTTGCTGAAAATCTCGGTAGTCGCCCGGAGAGAGCGGGAGTTGGCCCCACGTGGGGTATGTGTTCCAGACCTGGACGAGATTTTCAGGATCTTGGTATGGCAGCGCGCGAAGAAGAATGCTCTGGACCATGCCGAAAATGGCGGTGTTCGCGCCGATGCCGAGCGCGAGCGTCAGCACTGCGACGATCGTAAAGCCGGGATTTCTTGCGAGCATGCGCAGACCATACCGAATGTCTTGGAGCAGCGTACCCATCGGCTTCTCCCTGCTTTCAGCGACTTTCGATTTGCGCAACGCCCGTGGTTCTGAACTGTGACTTCTTGCTTCGAAATTCTCAAATTAACGAGTGGGCCTAAGCAGCACCTGCCTGCTTCTGCCCGTCCACGATCCACCCATCAGCCAATTGAATAATGCGATGGCCATAGGCGGCCCAGGCATCGTTGTGCGTTACCTGGATGATGGTGGTGCCGTCGTCGTTCAGTTTTTTCAGCATATCCATAATCATTTTCCCGTGGCTCGAGTGCAGGCTGCCGGTGGGCTCGTCTGCGAGGATCAGTTTTGGTTTCCCAATCACAGCGCGCGCCACGGCCACCAGTTGCTGCTGTCCACCCGAGAGTTGGTTCGGGTACAGCGCTTTTTTGCCGACGATCTGGAAGCGATCGAGGACGTCCGCCACCATTCCCTCGCGTTCCGCTTTTTTGATGTCGCGATAGGAAAGCGGCAAATCCAGATTTTCAGCAACAGTAAGATTGTCGAGCAGGTGATATTGCTGGAAGACGAAGCCGATGTATTTCTTGTGGAGCTCCACGCGACGACGGTTGTCGAGCTTGTGCACGGCGTGATCCACAAGGTGGTATTCGCCTTTCCATGCGCCGTCGAGCATGCCGATGATGCCCATCAACGTGGATTTTCCGGCACCGGAAGGGCCCATGATGGTGACGAATTCGCCCTCGCGTATATCCAGATTGATGCGGCGCAGCACCCACGTTTTTCCCGCGCCCGACTCGTAAACTTTTTCGACGTCAATGAGCTTGATCACGATTTGTCATCTCCCCTTGGGCAGTCGTCTCGCTCGCCACTTGCTACTCGTACCGCAGCACCACCATCGGATCGACGCGCAGGGCCCGCCGGGCAGGAATATACGCCGCGAGACCCGCTGCCAGTGTTACGACCACAATAGCACCGGCGAACGTGGCGGGGTCCATTGCGCTCACTCCGAATAACAGGCTGCCCATCCAGTGGGTGATCGCGACGGAGGCAGCCGCTCCCAGCGCCGCGCCGGCCACAGTCAGGCCCAACCCGTGCTCCACCACGAGCCGCAGGACGTCTCTCGTCTGCGCGCCCAGCGCCATTCGAATTCCGATTTCGCGGAAGCGCTGGCTGACGCTGTAGGACAGAACTCCGAAGACACCGAGCGCCGCCAGCAGCATTCCCAGCATGCCGAGCACGCTTGCGAGCGTCGCAGCCGTCCGGTTCGCAAACATCGAAACGTGCAGCAATTCATCGAGGTCGTCCGTCTCGATCGGCTGCACTTTCGCGTCGAGTGACTGGGCTGCTGCCCGCACTGCGCCCAACACGGCTGCCGTAGGCATCGAGGAACGCACAAGAATGTTGGCGTCCTTTCCATCAGCCTGCAGCGCGGGCGAGTACATGAACGACCGCGGCTCCTCATTCACGCGGTGATACTTAATGTCTCGCGCCACCCCGACCACAGTGCGCCACTCCCCCTGAAACTTCACCCGATGACCCGTGGCGTCTTGTCCCGGCCAAAAATGATTTGCCATGGTCTGATTGACGACCACGACAAGCGGCGCGCCGGCGCGGTCCTGCTCCGTGAATTCGCGCCCAGTCACTATCGGAATTTCGAGCGTGTGAAAATATCCCGGGCCCACCACATTGCAATCAATTCCCATATCTTCGCCGGGCTGGGGTGTGTAGCCTTCTATCTCGGTACCTTGATACCACCGGCCGGTAAACCAGAGCGGGACGAAGCGTTCCAGACTCACTGATTCAACTCCGGGAACGACGCGAATCCGCTCCATCAAGTGGTCGAAATAATCCCGCGCCCTTTCGTCCGAATAGCCGTTCGCGCGCAGGTCAAACGCGGCGAGAGCGACGTGATTCGGGTTGAAGCCCGGCCCCCTTTTTTCCGCATTGTGCAGGCTGCGCACGAGCAAGCCCGCTCCCACGAGCAGCACGGTTGCTATCGCAATCTCGGAGACGACCAGGAGATCGCGCAGCCGATGGCTTCCGGCGTTGGTTCCCGATCCCCGACCCCCTTCCTTGAGCGATTGGTTTAGATCGATTTGAGAGCCTCGCCATGCGGGCGCGAGGCCGAATATGAGGCCGGTGGCGACCGAAAGAAGCAGCGTGAAAACGAGCACAGCTCCGTCAACGGCCAGCGGCAGGCCGACCGGCAAATGCACGGGAGGCAGGAAAAACGCGAGGAGATTCACTCCCCAGACCGCCAAAAAAATCCCGCCCACGCCGCCCGTCGCCGCAAGCAGCAGGCTTTCGATGAGCAACTGGCGCAGCAGCCGTTTACGGCTGGCTCCGAGAGCGGCGCGAACCGCGAATTCCCTTTCCCGGGAAGTTGCACGCGCGAGCAACAAGTTCGCCACGTTAACACCGGCGATCAACAAGACCAGGACCGCGACGATCATCAGGAATCCCAGCACGCTCCGAAGAAAATCCTGCACGCCGTAGTGCGCGCCCCAAACGGGGGTCACATAGACCCCGACGTTCTTCTCCGCCGTCGAATATTCCTTTTGAAAATCAACCGCCAGCGTGCTCATCTCCGCTTGTGCCTGCGCGATCGTGACTCCGGGCTTGAGGCGCCCCATGATGTGGACGAACGTGGGCCAGCGCTCCTCGAGATCCTCACTCGGGAGCACCTGCGGCTGCATCATCATGGGAACGAAATATTCGGCGTTGATGCCCACGATCGTTCCATAAAAGTTTCGCGGCATCACTCCAATCACCGTGAACGGATGGCCGTTCAGCCGCACCGTCCGGCCCACCACGTTGGGATCGGAACCAAACCGCCGTGCCCATAAGGCGTGTCCGAGAACGATGTATGGGTCGGAATTCAGCCCCTGGTTCGGTTCTGGGTGAAACGTTCGTCCCATGGCGGCGCGCGCGCCGACCACGTCAAAATAGTTTTCCGTGACGAGGAGTCCCCAGACGCGCTCGGGAGGCGCGTCGTTGCGAAGGCTCATGTCCACGCCCGTAAGCTCGAATCCGATGAGCCCTGAGAAAACATGATTGCGATCGCGATAGTCCTTGTAGTCCGGATAGGAGCTGGTGTGAAATTCGCCGCTGGGCATCACCGTCTCGACCGCCACCATCCTATCCGCATGGGCGACGCCGGGTAGTGGATTCAGCAGCACGGAGCGCATCCAACTGAACACCGTTGCATTTCCACCGATGCCCAACGCCAGCGTCAGCACCGCGATGGCCGTAAATCCCGGAGCTTTCGCGAGCATCCGGAATCCGTAGCGCAAATCCTGAAGCAGCGTGCCCATTCGTGCTCCCTTGGCAGGTTCCTACTCGACGGCGATCACGATCAGCGTTGCATCGTCGTGCCAAATTCCATGGCAGAAATCGGCCGCGGCCGTCAAAATTTTTCGCTGCAACTCCACAGCGCTTGCGCCGCGATTTTCGTCCAACAAACTGAGGAGCCGCGATTCTCCGTACTCAACATCGTCAGAGTCGCTGGCCTCCGTCACGCCATCAGTGAACAGCACCACGCGGTCGCCCGGCGCCAGTTTCTTCGTACCCAACGCATATTCCTGAGTTTGAAACACGCCCAGCACACCACCACCCTCTCGCAGCCGGGCATGCGAGCCGTCGCGATGAAACACAATCGGCGCGTTGTGACCCGCATTCACGTAGCGCAACTGCCGCGAGGGGCCGTCGAGCTGGGCGTAGAAAAACGTGATGAAGCGATCGTTTGCAATGTTGTGGCACACCAGCGAATTCAGCCGCGCGCACAGAATTTCCGGCGGCATCGCTGGCCCCGCCAGGCCACGCACGCCTGCTTGCAGATTCGACATGAGCATCGCTGCCGGCATTCCCTTTCCGGCCACGTCGCCAATGCAAAATCCAAGCGTCCGGTCATCAAAGGCGAGAAAATCAAAATAATCTCCGCCAACAGTGCGCGCCGGCTGCCAGGTTCCCGCGATTTCGTAGCCTGTGAGTTGCGGAATTTCTTTTGGCAGGAAACCTTCTTGAATGGCGCGCGCCTCGCGGATTTCCCGCTCTTGCTCATGAAGTTGATGGGCGATTTCTGTTTGCGCCTTGCTCTCCACGATCGCGAGCCGGCGAGCTTCGCGGCGCACGCGTCCCAAATCAATTTGCTTTTGCAGGATTTCCAGCAGCCGCGTATTCACCCACGGCTTTTCCACAAAATCGCCGACACCGTGCTGCATGGCCTCGACCGCCAGCCCTACGGAAGCCCACCCGGTCATTACGACAATCGGCGGCGCAGTTTCCATGGCATTCAGTTGTGCCAGCAAGTCCAACCCTTCCCGGCCCGACGTGGTATCCCGCGCGTAGTTCAAATCCATCAAAATTAGGTCGAATTCGCGCCGCGCAAGGGCTTCCAGCAGTGTCGTAGGCGAAGCTACGGCTTCCGTGGTGTACCCGTGACCCTTCAGAAGCAGCCGCAACGCTTCCAGGACATCCGGTTGATCGTCGGCAATCAGGATACGCCGTCGAATTGCTTCGGGATCGTTTGTGATTTCTAGCGCCATTGTAGCCATGGTCTTTGGCTCCCGTGTCTGCTACAAAGCAAGTATGTAACGGGTGCCTCCCAAATATGGGCAGGTGGGATTCCAGCCGCGTGTGATTATAACAGCCCTATTTAGAATGGTTTATAAGTAAATTAAGGCTCAAAAACTCGAGCCTCTGCCCAGTTGCGGGAATACGAGTTGCAGATTCGGACACTGCCCATTCTTCCAAAAGACGCACCGTTATTCGTACCGTAACGCAACCATCGGATCCACTCGCATGGCACGCCGCGCCGGGATGTAGCACGCGAGCAAGACGACGGCGAGGAGCAGGAAAATCACCCCAGCAAACGAGACCGGGTCGGTAGACGAGACGCCAAATAGCAGGCTTGCGAGGAAGCGGGTTGACACAAACGCGGCGACCAGGCCGAGCCCGACTCCGACTAGCGCAAGTTGTAGTCCCTGCCCAACAACCAGCCGTAGCATGTCGCCTGGCTGGGCGCCCAGCGCCATGCGGATCCCGATTTCATGCGTGCGCTGCGCCACTGAGTATGAAATCACGCCGTACAAGCCGACCGCCGTCAGCAGCAGCGCCAGCCCAGCAAACATCGCCAGCAGAAATGTATTGAAGCGCGGGATGGCGATTGTTCCGATCAGATAGTCTTCGACCGTCCTGGCGTGGAAGGTGGGGACGTCCTGATCCATGGAACGAACCGCATCCGCGATGGGTTTCGCGAGGAGATAGGGATCATTGGCTGTGCGGGCAACGAGGGTCATCGCGTTGAACGGCAATTGTGCGTAGGGAAGGTAGGACTCCGGCGTCCACTCGCCGCTCAAGTCTTTGTATTTCACATTGCCGACCACGCCAACGATTTCCCGCATCCGCGCGGGCTTTTCGTCGGCGGAAAATCCGGGCCGAATGCGCTTCCCAATGGGATTCTCACCAGGGAAAAATTGCCGCGCGAGCGCTTCGTTGACGATGACCACGGGCGTGGCCTCCGCGTCGTCCTGCTCTTTGAATTCCCGTCCCTGGAGCAGAGGAATCTGCATGGTGCGGAAATAATCCTCCGTGGTTATGCGCACGGAAGAGAGTACTTGATCGCTTTTCGCCACAGGACGGCCTTCGATTTCCACCGTCACGCGAAACTCGTTCCCGCTCATCGGCAACGGCACAATGGCCGCGGCGGACGTGACACCGGGCAGCACCTTCAACTTGGGCATCAGGCCACGCAGGAATTCTACCTTCTTAGGATTGGGAAATTTTTCATCCGGCAAATCCACGTTGGATGCCATCACGTTGTGCGGGTTGAATCCAGGGTTCACATTCTGGAGCCGGCCTAAACTGTGAATCAGCAGGCCCGCACTCACGAGCAGTACCAGCGCCAGGGCCATTTCCACGATCACCAGCGAGCTGCGCAGCCGATGGCGATGAATCCCCGCTGTGATGCTCAGAGCGCTCTCTTTCAGCGCGTCCGCCAGATTCGCGCGCGTGACTTGCAGCGCCGGCACGAGTCCGAACAGCACTCCTGTCAAAACAGATAGAATTGCGGTAAAGGCCAACACGCGTTCGTCCATGTGAATTTCCGCGACGCGAGGCAAATCTTTCGGGCTCAGCCGCACAAGTAAGTCGATGCCCCAGGCCGCCAGAATGACGCCGAGCGTGCCGGCAAGCAGCGCGAGCAAAAAACTCTCCGTGAGTAATTGGCGCACCACGCGCATTCGGCCGGCCCCAAGCGCCGCGCGAATGGCGATTTCCCGCGCCCGCGTGGTGGCGCGCGCGAGCAACAGGTTCGCCACGTTCGCGCAAGCGATGAGCAAGACGAGACCGACGGCGATCAGCAGAACGAACAGTGCTGGCCGGATGGCGCCGGTGACTTCCTGCTGTTCAGGCACCAGCCGCACACCAAAATCCTTATTCGAATCCGGATATTGCTTCTGGAGGGCGCTCGCGATCACGTCCATCGCCGATTGCGCCTGCGCCAGTGTCACGCCCGGCTTCAACCGCGCGATCCCCACCATGAAATGGGCGCCGCGCTGCTGTGTAATTGGCGGCGAGTTGTCGGGAGACTCCTGCAAAGAAGAGAACGTGGTCCAGATCTCAACCGGCTGGCGCTGCAGCGGAAATTCAAAGCTAGCGGGCATCACTCCCACGACGGTATAGCCGCTGTTTTCGAGAGTAATGGTCCGGCCGATGATTCCCGGGTCGCCGTCGAATCGCTGCTTCCACAAATGATGGCTTAGGATGGCGACGTGATGATGCGGTTCATCTTCGTCCGGCAAAAAAGTGCGCCCGACTTCCGGCGTCGCCCCGAGAAGAGAAAACATTTCTGCGGAGACGGTTTGTCCCTCGAGGTGCGCCGGTTGCTCCACTCCCGTCAGCGTGTAGTTCCCACTTGTGTACGCGCCTATTCTCTCGAAGACTTGATTCTGTGCTCGCCAGTCGGCGTAATCCGGGTACGAAATCGAGTTGCTCTTCGAATGGGTCCGAGTACTGGTTCCCCAAATGCGCACCAGCCGGCTGGGATCGTGGAAGGGCAGCGGCCGCAACAATTCAGCATTCACCACCGAGAAAATTGCCGTGTTCGCGCCGATGCCGAGCGCAAGCGTGAGAATGGCGATCGCTGTGAAACCCGCGTTCTTTGCCAGCATCCGAAACCCGTACCGAATGTCCTGGAGCAATGCTCCCATCAGGGTCTCCCTTTATTCGTATCGCAGGGCTTCCATGGGATCGACGCGCATGGCCCGCCGCGCAGGGATGTAGCAGGCAAGCAGCGCGACCGCCGTCAGCGCCGCAGATACGGTTATGTACGTCAGCGGGTCGGTTGCGCTCACTGTCAGAAAATTTCCCACCACTTTTGCCGCGCCCAACGCTGCCACAATCCCGATCCCAAGACCGAACACCACGATCGTGAATCCCTGCTGGAATATCATTTTCAGAATTTGCGCCGGCTGGGCTCCGAGCGCGATGCGAATCCCGATTTCGTGCGTCTTCTGGCTGGCGGCAAACGAAATCACGCCGTATACGCCGACGAGCGCCAGAATCAATCCCAGAATGCCCAATGCCGCTGCGAGCGCCGCACCAATCTGGTAGATCAGCAGTCCATTCAGCGTGTTCAGCGACTCCTTCATCGTTTTCACATCGAACACCGGCAGTTCCGGCGCAAGCGATTCGATCTCGTGCTCGATTACAGGGATCATTGATTCGGGCGCGGCCGCTGTGCGCACTTGCAGCGCTTCGAGTGAATTGTTGGTGTAGTGTTGCGCGAACGGCACGTAGAAGTATGGCTTGATCTCTCCGGTCACACCCTGGTACCGGGAGTCTTTCACTACGCCCACCACAGTGATGGAATGCTTTGGATCAGCGCCGATCTTGTAGGTCCTTCCGAGCGGATCCTGATTGGGCCAAAACTTCTTTGCCGTCGCCTCATTGATGATCCCGACGTACCGCCCATTCTGATCGTCGGCCTCGGTGAACATGCGCCCTTGGAGCATGGGAATCCCCATCGTCTTGAAGTAATCATTCGAGATCACGTTATAAAAAGCGACGGGCGTCGGCTGGCCGGGCGGATTCACGTACCCTTCCACTTCAACCGTGTCTCCATTGTTGTAGTAGCCCATGGGCGTCGAATTCGCCGTGCTAGCTGACACGACGCCAGGAAGCGCGCGAACGCGTGCGAGCAGGTTTTTGTAGAACTCGCGCCCCTGTGCTTCGCTGTAGCCGATCTCATTCGGATCCATGAAAAGGTTCACCACGTGGTTCGGATCGAAACCCAAATTTGTCCGCTGCGCTTGGCCCAGGCTCCGCGTGAACAATCCCGCAATAATCAGCAGCATCAGCGAACCGGCCACTTGCGCCACCACCAGCGCACTGCGCAGCCGATTCCGCCCGCCTACCATCCCGCGTCCGCCTTCATGCAGAATGTGCGCCAGGTTGCCACGCGAGGCTCGGATCGCCGGAACGATTCCCACAATAAGCCCCGTGAACAGAGCTGCACCAAAGGCAAATCCAAAAACGCGCCAGTCGAAACCAAAATCCAGCCGCACCGGCAGATCGGTCGCAAGATTTATCTGGCCCAGCGCGGAACTACCCCAATACCCCAAGATAATTCCGGCCAGGCCTCCACCGCCGGCGAGCAGAACGCTTTCCGTGAGCAATTGGCGAATCAGGCGGCCGCGTCCGGCGCCCAGCGCAGCCCGAATGGCCATCTCGCGTTCGCGTACTGTCGCACGAACCAGCAAAATGTTCGCTACGTTCACACAGGCGAGCAGCAACACCAGCGCCGCCAGACCCATGAACAAACCCGAAATTATAAAAATTGTGTTTTTGGGATCCGGGTTCGGCCGGGATCGAAGTTCGGGGTAAACCTGCAGGCTCAAGTTCTGGTCATCCTTGGGATTTTCTTGCAACATTCGGTGGGCGACAACGTTCAGCGCAGCTTGCGCCTGCCCGATGCTCACGCCCGGCCGTAACCGCGCTATCGCAAAGACGATTCGAAATCCACGGTTGTTCATGAAGTCGCTGGGATTGCCGGACATCGCCGCCATCCCCAACGGCAAGAAGGCCTGGATGTCTCCGAAAGTAAAAAGCCCGTGGAATTCTTCGGGCGCAACGCCGACGATGGTCACCGGGCGGCCATCTACCAACACCTTTTTGCCGACAATCTCCGGATCGCCGCCGAAATGAACCTTCCAGTACGAATAAGCCAGCACCATCACCGGGTTAGCTCCCGGCGTTTCCTCTTCCGACGGAAGAATGAATCGTCCAAGCGCGGGTTTCAGTCCGAGCGCGGTAAAGAAATTCCCGGCGCCATAGCTGGTCATGATCCGTTCTGCTTTCCCGTTTACGCTGAGGCCATCCAAGCTGATTTGATAGGCGATCACGTTTGAAAATACGTCGGTGGTCTGCTCGCGAATGTCCCGGTAGTCCGGCACGGAAAAAATATTGATCAGGAGGCCGCCCTTCAGTTGGTACGCGAGCGTGGTGACCTCCGAGGGGTTCTCTACCGGGAGCGGCCGCAGCAGAAAAGCATCCACGAGGCTGAAGATGGCAGTATTCGCGCCGATGCCCAGCGCCAGTGTAAGGATTGCTACTGCCGTGAATCCGGGATTCTTCAGCAGCGAGCGCATTCCGTACCGCATGTCCTGAATCAGAGTTCCCATGTTCGACTCCTCATGACTCAATGACTGGTGAAGTATGATCGGCCGGCCGCGCTTAGCCGGCCAGTCACGAATCACCAATCACTTATTACTCGTATCTCAGCGCCACGATTGGGTCCACACGCATCGCCCGCCGCGCCGGAAAATAACAGGCGGCGAGTGCGACTCCGGTCAGCACGATTGCAACCGCGCCAAACGTCGCGGGATCGGTGGCGCTCACGCCAAAGAGCATGTTGACCATCAAGCGTGTAAGCCCCAGCGCCACGGCAAGTCCAATTCCAACGCCGACGAGGGTCATCTTCATTCCCTCGCCCAGCATCAGTTGCAGCACATCGCGGCGCTGCGCTCCCAGCGCGATTCGAATTCCAATTTCGTGGGTGCGTTGCCCTACCACATAGGAAATTACTCCATAGATTCCGATGCTCGACAGCAGGAGTGCGAGCGCCGCGAATACACTCAGCAGGACCATCGAGAATCGGCGGTTCGCGAGCGAATCAGCGACAATTTCTTCAAACGTCCTTATTTCGTAGACCACGTTTTCGCCGTTCATTTTCTCCACAGCCTCGCGAATCGCCGGCACCATGGCCGCGGGCGATCCTTTCGTGCGCAGCACGACTTCCGTCTGAAGAGGCCCACTCCAGAGCCGGTCGGGAACTTGCAGGAAAGGCATGTAGACCTCTGCGTGGATCGGGTATTTCGCGTCCTTATCCCGGTCCAGGCCCCATTGCTTCACGTGCCCCGCAACGCCGATGATTTCGGGCGAGGTCTTGAGGATATCTATGTGAATTCGTTTGCCGATCGGGTCTTCGTTCGGAAAATATTCGCGCGCGAAGCTCTCGTCAATCACTGCCACCTCAGCCGAATGCTCGTTGTCGTCGGCCGTGAAGAATCGCCCGCGGCGCAAGGGGATCTCCATGGCCTTCAAGTGTTCGGGCCCAGTCATGTAGAAAATCGCCTGACTCATTTCGCTTGAATTGGTCGGCTTGGGCTGGCCGTCGATCCAGAAATTAAATTCATTATCGCCATCCATCGGCAGCGCTCCAGCGGTGGGCGAGACCGCTTCCACACCCGGGATGCTGCTCAGTTTTTCAGCCATCGCACGAATCGCGGACCGGCTAGTCGCAGGGTTCACCCCGAGCGAGGGTGAAAGCGACGCCTGGAACGTCAAGACATTACGCGGATTGAAACCCGGATCTACGCTCCATAGGCCAACGAGGCTCCGAATCATCAGCCCGGCTCCAACCAGAAGCACCAATGCCATGGCCATCTCGATCACGACGAAGACGCCTTGTGCGCGGTGCCGCGCGCCGCTTCCCCCGCGGCCGCTCTCCTTCAGAGTCTCCTGCAGATTCGGCCTTGCCGTTTTCAGTGCGGGTGCCAGTCCAAAAATTACGCCCGCTGCAAGGGACGCGATCAACGTGAAGGCCAGAACATGTCCGTCCAAACCTACATCCTGGGCTCGAGGCAGAGTTTGTGGCAGGGCTCGAAGCGCCGCTTGTGTTCCCCACGAAGCCAGGCACAAACCGAGTGCGCCACCGGCGAGGCCCAGCAGAATACTTTCCGTAAGCAATTGTCGAATCACTCTTGCTTGACTTGCTCCCAATGCCGAACGAATCGCAAATTCACGCGCGCGGGCCGTGGCGCGGGATAATTGCAGGTTTGCAACGTTTACGCACGCAATTAGCAACACAAATCCGACCGCTCCCAGTAATACCAACAGGAACGGCCGAATATTGCCGGCAATGTCTTGGATCAGCGGCTTGACGTTGATGCCCGCGCCTGTGTCGGCATCAGGATATTCTTGGGCCAGATTTCGTGCGACGCGATTCATGTCGGCCTGTGCCGCAGCAGGGGTGACTCCGGGTTTCAATCGCCCGATCGCGCGCATCCCTGGGTGCACATCGCGGTCATGAAACAATGGATCCTTGTTCTGCCCGACGGGGACGTAGATTTCCTTGATCTGATCAAAATTCGTCGATTCCAGATGAAAATCCGGGGGAACGACGCCGATCACAGTGTACCCGTCGCCATTCATGGTTATGGTCTTGCCAATAATATCCGGCGCAGAGCCGAATTTTCGCTGCCACAGGCCGGCGCTGATTACCGCTACGGGCGCGGCACCGAGACGATCTTCTTCAGAGGTGAAAAACCTCCCGAGAACTGGATTGACGCCCAAGATTTCGAAAAAACCTGCGGAGACCATGCCGGCGCGGACTCGCTCCGCCTCGCCGCTTCCCGTGATGCTGAAATCGTCGCTACGATATGCCGCCATCGCCGCGAATGTGGTATTCCTGCGCTGCCAATCCTGAAAATTAGGATATGAGATGGAAGAGCTCTCAAAATTTGCGGACTTCTCAGAGAGGGCGACCAACTGATCGGGCTGCGGATAGGGAAGGGGTCTGAGAAGCACGCCGTTGACAACGGAAAAAATTGCGGTGTTTGCGCCGATCCCCAAGGCGAGAGTCAGCACGGAGATCAGCGTGAAAGCTGGATTCTTCAGCAGAAGACGGACGCCGTAGCGAATATCTTGCAAAAGTGCTCCCATTCTCTATTCCCCGCGATTCGCTTTTCGCAATCAAGGTTCAGCGAATCGTGCTGCGTCGCTTCTTCAATCGTTCCATGTCGAAATTCCGGCTGCCGAAACACACTTCTCCGCCCACGCCGAAAACCATTTTTCGACCAGTGCGATTGGAAGGTTGTAAGAAAATCTAGCCGAAGCCGGTTTACACGCTTGCTGTGCGCGAGCCCACCGTTTCCTCGACGATGCGGCCGTCGAAGAGATGAATCGTGCGATCAGCGATGCTGGCGTAGCGCGGGTCGTGCGTAACCATGCAAATCGTCGCGCCTTCGCGATGCAACTGCCGCAACAAATCAATCACCGCTTCGCTGTTCTTTGAGTCCAAGTTTCCAGTCGGCTCGTCCGCCAGCAGGATGGACGGTTGGCCCACCAGCGCTCGCGCCACGGCCACGCGTTGCTGTTGGCCGCCCGAAAGCTGCGAAGGGTAGTGCTTCATGCGGTGCGCCATGCCCACCCGCTCCATCACTTCCTGCACGCGCTTCTTGCGTTCCGCCGCCGCCATGCTGCGATAGGTGAGCGGCAGTTCGACGTTCTCATACACGGTCAGATCGCCGATCAGGTTGAACGCCTGAAACACGAATCCGATTTCACGATTGCGGATCCGCGTGCGGTCGGAGAGAGAAAGATTCGCCACGGCCTGCTTGTTGATCCAATAGTTTCCGTCACTCGGCGAATCGAGCAGACCAAGGATCGAGAGCAGCGTGGATTTGCCGCAGCCCGACGGGCCGGCGATGGACAAGAATTCGCCGCTCTTGATGTCGAGATGCACGCCGCCGAGCGCGTGCGTTTCCACCTCATCGGTGTAGAAAACTTTCGTGACGCCTTCGAGCTTGATCAGTGATTCTGCGTTGCTGTTCATGGCTGGCTCCTTCGATAGTTAGTACGTGTCCGGCGCCCTAAAATGTTCCCTACTTCAGTTGCACACGGTCGAAATTGTCCCAGGCGGACATGTCCGACAAAATCACCTGGTCGCCGATCTGCAACCCCTTCACGATTTCCACCGTATTCACGGAAGTGCGGCCCAATTGCACCTGCACTCTGGAAGCATCTTTTCCGTCGTCAACAAGTTTGAACAGTCCAACCGTGCTGTTCGCTTCGCCATGCACGGGACGTCCAACGAACAACACATCGGTGAGGCGTTCAATTTCGACAGTGCCCTCGACGCTCAAATCGGGCCGGGCGCCCTGTGGCAAAGTGCCATCCAGCGCCACGTCCACAGTCACCGTCCCGTTCACGACCGCGGGATCAATGCGCGACACGTGGCCCTGAATTATGCCGTTGTGAGTATCCACGGTCGCTTTCTGGCCGATGGTGATGTCCTTGGCCTGTGTTTCCGCAATCTTTAGCGCCGCCTTCAAATGCGTAGGCTGCGCTACACGAAAGAGCACGGAGCCCTGCAGCACTTTTTGCCCCACTTCCACGGAGAGATCCTGGAGCACGCCGTCAATTCCCGGGCGCACATGCAACTGGTCCAGTTGCGAGCGCTTCAAATTATACAGCGCGCGCTTCTCGTCCACGCTCGCTTGCTGCACGGCAATCTGCGCTTCGATCGAATTTGCAAACGTCTCTACCTGCTTTTTCGCGATCTCGTTCTGTTTTTTCAGCTCTTCGGCCTGCACTGCGGAAGTTTTCACGATGAAGTCCGCAACCAGGCCGAGCGCAAAAAGCTTCTCGTTGTTTTGCCTTTGAAGATCAGCCGTTTGATATGCCGAGCTGACGGCCGCCGCCTGTGCGCGTTTGTCCATGAGCTGATTTTCCATCTGCGCTTTGGTGTTGTTCAGTGCCGCTTCCGCACCACGCAGTTGGTATTCCGCATCGAGCGCAGCCTGCTGCAGTTCGGGATTGCTCAAATCCAGGATCACGGTGTTAGCTTTGACGGGCACCCCGGGAAGTAGGTAGCGCTGTTCCACGCGCCCATCCGTCGCCGCCGGGATCAGCCGGATGGTTTCCGGCACCAGCGTTCCAAGGCCGCGAACTTCGCGGAGCATCGGCCCGCGCTTCACGGTATCGGTCCAGACCGTTGCCCGGTCCACGCTTGGTGCCGCCGGCTTCAGGCGCGAGAGCGCGTAGGTGACTAGCGGAATTAGAACCACGGCCGCCGCGATGTACACAGCGCGGCGCACCTTTTTTTGTCGTTTAACATCTGGACGGGCGATATCCACGGCAGTTACCTCTCCTATTCCTGACATATATAGCGCAAATCATCTTCCGGTGTCACACCATCTATAAATGCCCCTTTTTGTTTTAGTTACGGGCAATTTAATATTCCGACGTAGCCCTTTTTGCCCGCTCATGGGAATCGCGCGTCCCGCTATCGGACAGCATTACGGGCAGTTTGAGGGGTTCGCGACATGCCCCAAAGGCGATGCATCTCGGCTGGCATTCGCCACAACGGGACACCACTTCGCACTTCAGGAGGCGGCGTCGGCGCTGGCTTTGATTTCCTGCCAGCGTTTCGGGCGCTTCTTTGCGTCGAGGACTTTTTTGCGCAGGCGGATGGATTTGGGGGTGACTTCGACATACTCGTCATCGGCGATGAATTCGATGGCCTTTTCGAGCGTCAATTCGCGCGGCGGAATTAGACGGATGGCTTCGTCGGCCGACGAGGAACGCATGTTAGTCTGCTTTTTTTCCTTCGTGATGTTGACGTTCATATCGTCTTCGCGCGCATTTTCTCCGACGATCATTCCTTCGTACACTTCGATGCCGGGGCCAACAAACATTTCGCCGCGTTCCTGGATTCCCCAGATGGCGTAGGCCACAGAAACTCCCGAGCGATCGGCTACGAGCGCGCCGGTGAGGCGCATAGCCATGTCGCCTGCATAATCGGTCCAGCCTTCGAGCAAAGAATGAATCAGCGAGGTGCCACGCGTATCCGTGAGCAACTGGCTGCGAAGTCCGATCAACCCGCGTGAAGGGATACTGAATTCCATGCGCACGCGGCCGGAATGATGGTTGATCATTTTTTTCATTTCGCCGCGCCGGGTGCCGAGTGATTCCATCACGATTCCGATGAATGACTCCGGGCAATCCACGACAAGAAGTTCGAGCGGCTCGAGACGTTTGCCGTTTTCGGTCTTCACCACGATTTCCGGCTTGCCGACCATCACCTCGTAGCCTTCGCGGCGCATGGTCTCAATCAAAATCGCGAGCTGCAATTCCCCGCGGCCGAGGACCCGGAACGAGTCCGTTGAGCCCATGTCTTCGACGCGCAACGAAACATTGGTGAGCAATTCTTTTTCGAGCCGCGCGCGCAAATCGCGGGATGTGACGTACTGGCCTTCACGCCCGGCAAAAGGCGATGTGTTGATGGTGAAGACCATGGTCAGGGTGGGCTCGTCAATCAGAAGCGGTTCGAGTGGCACAGGATGCTCGAGATCGGTGATGCTTTCGCCAATCTGAATTCCTTCGACGCCGGCGATGGCGACGATATCGCCCGCACTGACCTCTTCGGCTTCGTCGCGTTCGAGACCACGGAAAGTGAAAAGCTTGGTGATTTTCGTGGGCTGAATCGTGCCATTGAGTTTGGCGATGCCCACTTCTGTTCCGCGCACCAGCGTCCCGCCAAATACTCGCGCGATGGCGACGCGTCCGAGAAAATCGCTGTAATCGAGATTGGTAACTTGAATTTGCAGAGTAGCCGCGGGATCTCCGGCAGGCGCTGGAATCGAGCGGATAATTTCTTCGAATAACGGCTGGAGCGTCGTCGAGTCGTCGCCGACTTTGCGATGAGCGACACCGGTTTTCGCGTTTGTGTAGATCACCGGAAAATCGAGTTGATCTTCGGTCGCGTCGAGATCGATAAAGAGATCGTAGATTGCGTCGAGCACTTCAGCGGGACGCGCATCCGGCCGGTCAATTTTGTTGAGCACCATGATGGGCGAGAGTTTTGCGGCCAGAGCTTTTTGTAATACGTAACGCGTTTGCGGCAGCGGGCCTTCGCTCGCATCCACCAGGACGAGCACGCCATCCACCATGCGCAGTGCGCGTTCCACTTCGCCGCCGAAATCGCTGTGGCCCGGCGTGTCCACAATATTAATTTTCGTGCCGCGATAAGTGAGCGCCGTATTTTTCGCGAGGATGGTGATGCCGCGCTCGCGCTCGAGATCATTCGAATCCATCACGCGCTCGACCAGTTCCTGGTTCTCGCGAAAAATTCCGCTCTGGCGGAGCATGGCGTCGACGAGCGTCGTCTTGCCGTGGTCCACGTGCGCGATGATGGCGATATTGCGAATCGGTGTCGTCATTTTAGTGCGGCCAAATAAAAAAGGCTGCAAGCGCGGTCTTGCAGCCCCAACGTATCCCCAAGGAGAAGTTTCAGGAGCAACAAACGCAGGCCTATTCTAGCATGCGCTGGGCGGCTCGGCCATTGTTGGGGATTCGGGCAACGCCGGAATGAGTCAATGAGTGCCAATTGGGGATGCGGGATAGGCATTTCTCGCCGTTTGGAGGTTACATCACTGGTAACCATATGAACACAAAGAGTTTATTCCTCTCATTTTTGATAGGGAACCGGATTGCCGACTGGTGCATCATATAGGGTATGACAACTCATAAGCGCATGGGACGCGGACGTTTAGTCCCGACTCGGCCTACAGGGGTCGAGTATCGTGTAAATTACGGCATCCATATGGTTGCTCCTGAGAAGAAGCATGGGCGAGGTCCCGCTCCGACTCGGTGGGCCAAGTGCGTGGTGCGCTCGGAGAATGCCCACCGGATCCCTAATGGAGACTATTTCCTCCATGCGGATGAGGGCGGAGTGTTCCAACTGAAGTGCAACGGCACGACCTGGCAGTATTTGTCCGCTGCGTAATTCGCTCCCTGATCTGGTCATCCCGCTCGGCGGTCTAATTCACCGGGAGGGGTGTGTCCGGGCTTTCCTGCACGAAGTATCTCCCATTTTCCGATCGGCGGACTTCCCGCGAACATTTCAGATTCCTCCGGAGCTAGATCGCAGGTGATATCCGGATTTATCAATAGTCATCCGAACTGAGGGCGGCTCGGCCATCCGGACACTCGTGAAGAAGTGACTCGCCAACACTTCTCCAGATGATTTCGCAAGCAGACCAAAGAGCAGTGCATTCTTGCGCACTATGATTCCGCGCTTCTCGAGGAAACTCAGGAAAGATTAGCTTCTTTGTTACACTCGGGTGAAACCCTTTGCGCGAACGTCGAATCAAAGCGAATACGCCCAGACCTGGAATTAGATGACGCCGATCGTGACGAGAGGCACAGGCGGTGAGGGACGATGAAGAAGCGGCATCACTGGGTCCGAGGCGTGGTCCTCGCAAGCGCTCTAATTTCTGCGGCATTTCTGCCCTTTCGAACTGTTGCGCAGCAGCAGCGCGAGCCGCAACAAGCGCAACAGGCAGAATCCCAGCAGTCTCAACAGGCGCCACCTAAGCCCGCACCTCAGATTCCCGATACAGCCAAGCCATCCCTGCCCGGCGCGCAGATGCTCGATCAGCAATTTCCGGGAAGTATCAGTGGAACAGTGGTCGATCGAAGCGCATCCGCGGTCCCTGGAGCGCGGGTGAAACTTTCACGCGAGGGCCAAGCTACTAGCCAAGAAGTGGCGACAGGCGACGATGGGCAATTCTCATTTGCGAATGTTGCTCCCGGGCAATTCCAACTGACGATCCTTTCGGCGGGTTTCGCGACGCAGACATTTTCCGGAACATTGCACTCAGGTGAGAGCTTCGAGGTTCCGCAGATCGGGCTGGCGGTGGCCACCAACCTAACCGAAGTGCAGGTGGTAGTCCCGCGGACCGAGTTGGCGGAAGTGCAACTCAAGGAAGAAGAGAAGCAGCGCGTGCTCGGCATGATTCCAAATTTCTATGTCACGTACGATCCCCATGCAGCTCCCCTGACTTCCAGGCAAAAATTCCATCTGGCCTGGAGGGTCAGCATCGATCCAGTGACCTTCGGAATGATCGGAGCCATTGCCGGGATTCAGCAGGCGTCAGACCAACTCGGTGGATATGGACAAGGCGCGCAAGGGTATGGGAAGCGCTACGGCGCCAACTACGCCGACGCTACCATCGGCACATTTATGGGCAGCGCGATACTTCCATCTCTGCTGAAACAGGATCCGCGTTATTTCTACAAAGGAACGGGCAGCAAGCGATCAAGGTTCCTGTACGCGGTGGCGAACGCGGTCATCTGCAAGGGCGACAACGGACACTGGCAGGTAAACTACTCGAGTATTCTCGGAAGCCTCGCCGCAGGTGGCATTTCGAATCTCTACTATCCCGCAAGCGATCGCAATGGCGTGGGATTGACGTTTGAAAACGCAGCCATTGGTATCGGCACAGGCGCCGCTGCGAATCTGCTGCAAGAATTCGTAATCCGGAAGTTGACGCCGAATCTTCCCGGCCACCAGTCAGGCAAACCATAAAACACGCTCGGCGGGACAATAAGAGGATTTACTAAGGCCTTTCGCGATTGCGACGTAGCGGCTGGGCGCGTGGCGCCAAACTGCCGCGCTTCTGCTATTCTCTTCGGCGCACGAATCAAAATCTTGGGGGGCGGTGAAGCAATGCCCGAAGAAGTGCAAGAGTTGCATGAAAACGCGGAGCATGGCGCGCACGAGCCAAGCCTCGCTCCGGTGACGGTGACGATGGCCATCCTGGCAGTGCTGGTGGCGGCAACGGGGCTGATGGGGCATCGCGCGCACACTGAGGAATTGCTGCACCAGACAAAGGCAACGGATCAGTGGGCGTATTACCAGGCCAAAGACATCCGCCGCAGAAGTTACGAACTCTTCATCGATGAATTGTCGGTCTTCACGGTGCAGAAACCGGAGCAGGTGGAAAAGGTGAAAGAAAAGTACGCGAAGGAAATTGAACGCTACCGTGATGAGGAAAAGGAAATCCAGGCGGAAGCCCGAAGCGCAGAGAACGAGGTACAGATAGAGCAGCGTCGCGCAGACCGATTCGATCTGGGCGAGGTAATGCTGGAAGCAGCGCTGGTAATTTGCTCCATCACGCTGCTGACGCGCAAGAAATTTTTCTGGGCGTTTGGATTGACGCTGGGCGCGGCAGGGGTGGTGATCGCTTCTTCAGGGCTGCTGATTTATTAATCCGACGGGCGCGGAGCGGAAGTTTTGTTAGTGGCGCCTCACGAAGATCACACAATAGTCGCGGCTAGACCAATCGTTCACCACCTTTTCTACCTGTAAGCCCGCTGAGGTCAACTCTTCCACCGTTATTTTCTGGGGGATGCCATGGCCGCCGCGATTTTTAGGAACGCCTTCGACCGGCGGTAAATCCTGGTCTGGCGGGAAATCGATGATGGCGAGACGTGCTCCTGGCCTCAGCGAGCGCACAAGATTTTTGTCGAACTCCCTCGGCTGAGTGATGTGGTGATAGACGTGGCGGAGAAAGATGGCGTCGCAGCAGTCGGAAGGAAGCTTGGTATCGGCCTCGGCTCCTTCCAGGACAACAACATTCGAAAGTTTACGTTTCGCGACATCCGCGCGCAGGACCTTGAGTTTTTCCTGATCAATTTCAGTGGCGTAGACGCGGCCAGACGGCCCAACTTTTTCGGCCGCGACGAAGCTGTATTCGCCGTCGCCTGCTCCAATGTCCGCCACAATCGTTCCCGGCTTCCATTGCATCAACTCCGCGAGGCGGTCGATCTCGCGGCGTGCATCGGCGTCTGCCCGGGGAACCAAGCCAACCAGCAGCAGGAATAAGGAAACCGCTGAAATAGCGCTCAACGTGGACGCTAGCCATTCTCTGCGATTCATGATTGCTGCCCCTCTTGGCGTTATTCCTGCACCCGCGCTGATTGCGAATGTTTATCTATTCTATTGCCGCCCGCAGCCCTTACTTCTTACTTTGACGCGATAGACGTGGCTTGGTGTTTCTGAAATTCGGAACATGAACATTGAAAATTGCAACTGGGAGAATTTCTCGCGCCATCCGTGACGAATTCTTTCTTACAACTGGGGCGCCCGAGAATGTCACTTGCAAATCGCCTTTATCTTTTTTTCTTCAGCCAAGCGAGCGCGTTTTTCATGGCTTCGACAGGATCGGGGGCGGTGGAGGTCGTTCGTGACAAGTCGATTCCCTTATCCAAGGGCTTCAAATCGAGTCCGGGTGGCTGTTCTGCGACGATGGGTGAACTCTTTGCGCCGCTGCCGGTGTGAATTATCTGCGCAGGGTCTTGAGATAGATCGAAGATGAAATATTGCGCTGAGTCTCCGGCTTGACTTGCTGAGGCAGCGATTACCTTCTCGGGATCTGAGCCCCCGGTGCCTCGGTGCACAGCCGTCTTGCGGAGCTCGACAGTGGAAGCACGGTCAGTCCAGGCGATCACGTAATCTGGCGCTTTGCCATCAAGACAAAGAGCTGGGTATCGTTTCGTCTTTTCGCGGCCCCAAAATTTTGCCTGGTCTCCAGTGAGCCCAATCTGTAACGCCATGCCGTCCCAATAAGCAACCACAATCTTCGACTTGCACTGTTGCGCATTCACCGGAGTAGTGAGAAGCAGAATTATCATCACTGCTCGAGCCGTGCCGTTCATTGCCCTTCGATTCCCCCTAACCGGGATGGACACTCAGTTTCCCGATTGAGAACATAAGTTATCACTAACTAGGGAGGGCCCGCGATGAACAATTTTCTCAAGCTGGAGCGGCGGTTAGCTTGATAGGGCGGAGCGCAAACACTGCGAATGGCCATTGTGGTATTCTCGCCGCCGCCGGTGGGGAAAATTCAATCGATGACGACGAGGGTGAACATGAAGCGCGCGGGAGACGGTCTTTTAGTTTTACTGGCACTCTTCACTGGCGGAGCCCTGCTGCTTTTTGGCGGCACGCATCGAGGGCAATTGCCATTGACCGATCCTGCGGCGCGCGAACTCCCCGCGAGCACGACCTTCCTCAAGACAGACGCGATGATCCCGGTGCGAGACGGCGTGAGACTGCACACCGAAATTTATACGCCGAAAAATGCGCGCGAGTCGCTGCCGCTGTTTCTCACGCGCACGCCTTACGGCCTGCGAGATGACGAGGAGGGAAACTCCCGGATGCTCGGGCTCTACCGCGACATGTTCGCCGACGGCTACATTTTCGTGTTCCAGGATATTCGCGGGCGGTACGGTTCAGAGGGGACTTTCGTGATGCAGCGCCCACCACGCGACCGGAAGCATGCGCATTCGATCGACGAAGCCACTGACACTTACGACACGATTGAGTGGCTGCTGAAAAATGTTCCTGGCAACAACGGACGGGTGGGGCAGGCGGGAATTTCCTACGACGGCTGGTTGACCGCTCTCACGCTGATCGAGCCGCACCCGGCGCTCAAGGCCGTTTCCGAGCAGGCCTCACCTGCGGATATGTTCTTGGGGGACGACTTCCACCACAACGGGGCGTTCCGCCTGAGCTATGGTTTCGAATATGCGGCGGAGCTCGAGACGGGAAAAACAAATTATCAGTTTCAATTCGACAGATACGATACGTTCGAGTGGTACCTGGCGCTGGGACCGCTATCGAATGCCAACAAGATTTATTTTCACGGCGCGCTGCCCACCTGGAACGATTTCGCGGGTCATCCGAATTATGACGCGTTCTGGAAGAAGTTGGCATTCGCGACCTATTTCCAGGATCTCACGCTGAGCGTACCGAATCTCAACGTCGGCGGCTGGTGGGACCAGGAAGATTTTTACGGCCCGTTGAAAATTTACCAATTGCTCGAGGACCACGACAAGAATCATTACAACTATCTTGCGGTGGGACCGTGGAACCACGGGGGCTGGGGACGTGGCCCCGGCAGAAAATTGGGCGGCGTGGATTTCGGAAGCAACACGGGCGAATATTTCCGGCAGAAAATCATGGCGCCATGGTTTGCCTACTGGTTGAAGGACCAGGGAAAGCTCCCGCTGCGCGAAGCAGTGACATTTGAGACCGGCACGGATATTTGGAAATCATGGGATGCGTGGCCGCCGCGGCAAGGCATCACCGAACGTAAACTTTATTTTCACGCGGATGGGAAACTTTCTTTCGACGCCCCTGCGGATGAAGGCGACTCCTACGACAGCTACCTCTCCGATCCGGCAAATCCGGTACCCTATCGCACGCGGCCCGTGGAAGAGACGTACTCGGACGGCAGCCGTTGGTCCACGTGGCTGATGGAAGACCAACGGTTTGTCCAGCAGCGCCCCGACACTCTTTCTTGGGAGACTGAACAGCTGGCGGAGGACGTGACCATCGCTGGCGACATTGTGGCGCATCTATTCGCTTCGACCACCGGCACGGACAGCGATTGGATTGTGAAATTAATTGATGTCCATCCGGAAATTCATCCGAGCAATCCGAAAATCGGCGGGTACGAGCTGATGATCGCGAACGAAGTGTTCCGCGGGCGTTTTCGAAAGAGTTTCGAACACCCCGAACCACTGGTTCCCAACGAGGTAACGCCGTTCACGATTGACCTGCACACGAACGATCACGTGTTCCACAAGGGCCACCGCATTATGGTGCAGGTGCAGAGCACTTGGTTTCCGTTGATTGACCGCAATCCGCAAAAATACGTTCCGAATATTTTCGAGGCGCAAGCATCGGACTATCAGAAGGCGACGCAGCGGATTTACCGCTCGAAGGAGTATCCTTCGAACGTGGAGGTTCCCGTCGTCGCGCGTTGAGCGGGCTCCGCGTGGAGGAAATGCAGCGATGAACGTCAGTCTGAACCCAGGGATGATTACGACGGCCTTCGATCTCCCCGGCTACCGCGTGGTGAAGATGATGGGCTTGGTTCGCGGCGTCACCGTGCGCTCGCGCAGCTTACTGGGTACGATTGGCGCGTCACTCGAGACAATTATCGGCGGCAACATCACGCTTTTCGAGGAAATGTGCGAGAAGACGCGCGAAGAAGCGCTGGACCTGATGATGCAGCATGCCGCTGAACATGGCGCCAACGCCGTGATTGGCGTGCGTTACGACGCAACGGAAGTGATGCAGGGCGTTACGGAAGTACTGGCCTACGGCACGGCTGTACAGGTGGAGCGGTCCTCTTAGGTAGCGCGCGGCAGTTCCACCACTTACTATAGGGCTGTAATTATTCGGAGGAGGATCATTCATGAAGCTCATGTTTCGTTTGATGTCGGCAATCCTTGTGATCGGATTAGTGGTGGCGGCATTCGTTGCGCGCGCCGGCGCACCAAAAACCGAGACGGTTGAATTCAAGAACGGCACCGAAACTGTCAGTGCCTTTCTCGCTCTTCCCGATACCCCCGGCCCGCACGCCGCGATCATCGTGATCCACGAATGGTGGGGGCTGAACGAGTGGGTGAAAGAGCAGGCTGAGAAATTCGCTGGGCTGGGCTATGTGGCGCTGGCCGTGGATCTCTACCGTGGAAAGGTGGCCACGGACCCCTCCGAGGCGCACGAACTGATGCGCGGCCTGCCGCAGGATCGCGGCGTGAAAGATTTAGAGGCTGCGATCACCTACCTCGGTACTCGCAAAGATGTCAGGGCGGAGCGCATCGGCGCAGTAGGGTGGTGCATGGGCGGGGGGTTCTCGATTCAACTCGCTGTGCACGATCCACGACTCCGCGCCTGCGTGGTGAATTACGGCGCATTGCCTACGGATCCGAACGACCTTCAGCAGATTGCCGCCGCGGTTCTGGGAAATTTTGGCGCGGACGACCATGGCATTACGGTGGCAGACGTGGAGGCATTCAAGAAAGCCATGACCAACGCCCAGCGGGCTTTCGAAGTAAAGGAGTACCCCGGCGCGGGCCACGGATTCGAAAACCCAAACAATAAGGATGCATACCGCCCCGAAGCTGCGGCGGACGCGTGGGCGCGCACCGTCAACTTTTACAAGTCAACCCTGAAGTAGGCGGTAACGCAGGGCTCGCGTCTGACCAGGCCGTGTAACTGGTAGAGCATATTGCCGCCGAATGGTCGGCGCGTACCATTGCGCGCTCCGATTTCTCTGCTTAGGCTCATAGGAGTGTCTCGAGGCAGGAGCAGTGGACGAGCGATTTCAGAACAACCGGCCATTCGATGAGCAGCAGCAGGGGATGCCCCGCGGGGTACGCATCGGCATTCTTGCGTCCACACTGATCCTGCCACTCACCGTCATGATCGCACTGAAGCCGGCCGCGGCACGCGCCGCGTGGGAACAAATCGCCAGCATCATCCAGTTGAAGTCCGACCCGCTGCCCGCTTCTCCGGCAAAATTTTCGGAGCACTTGAATGAGGGCCTCGGGAATCTTCGGCCGCAAGGGCAGGCGGAGTTGCTGCTGGAAGAATCGATCAACCACTACGATGGAGCCATCGAGCAGCTCTCCAGCCGCATGGATTCCTGGCACGGCCACCTGACGCTCAACCCGCACCTCACCGGCCTGCTCGATACGGCGCTCAATTCGAACGACCTCCGCGTGCGCGCCGCCGGAATCGAGATGGAGCTGGCCATTTACAATCTTTCGAAATCGCCGCAGAGCGCCGAGGGCCTGATCCAACGGATCGAGACAGCGCCCGAAGCGCGCCCGTGGGCGCTGTGGATGCTCGGCGCGATCGGCAATCGCGGCGTCGAACCCGAACGAACGCTCGAAACTCTGCTGCGGTACTCTCGCGACCCCGAAGAGAAAACGCGGCACTGGGCCGTCGAGGGGTTATCGTTGCTCGGCAGCGACGCCACGATCGAACCGCTGCTCGATCTCTTCCGCAACGATGTCTCGATGCAGGTGCGCGAGCGCGCGGCTTGCGGCCTGGCGCAGTCCGGAATGCTGACGAAGGAACAGCGGCTCACTGCTATCCCCACTCTTCTCAACTACACCGAGGATTCGGCGTTCGACTCAACCACCCGGACCTGGGTCTATCAGGCGCTGCGGGACATTACAGGCGCAAGCGTTCCAAACGATCCCGCCTCCTGGCGGAATTGGTGGTCTGAAAACGGTCCGCGTTAACCTCCCCACGTGTCTTCAATTTTTGGGTGAATCCTGAATTAGAGAAAAGTCGGGGGCGGGAAATTACAACGCGATCACACCGGCGCGGATCGCGAGCAGCGAGGCAATCGCCACCACGGCCCACAGCAGCACTCCCTGAATCAACGGCCGCGCCCCCACTTGTTTGAGCGTGGCCATCGAAAGCCCGGTGCCGATCAAAAAGAGGGTCGCAGTCAAGCCCAGACGGCCGAGGCCGCTCAGGAATGGATAGACCGGCCCCAGAAACAATAGATAAGTGTTTGCGACGGCGGCCAAGCAAAAGAACAAAATAAACCAGGGCCATTGGACGCGCGTCTTGCTTTTCATCATGTAAGCGGTGACGAGCACAATCGGCACGATCCAAAGGGCGCGCGCCAGCTTCACGGTTGTTCCGATCGCGAGCGCCTCGTTGCCGTATTTGGCGGCTGCGCCGACGACCGAACTCGTGTCGTGAATCGCGAGTGCTGCCCACAGCCCGAATTGCGATTGCGAAAGATGCAACGCAGATCCGATGAACGGAAATAAAAGCAGTGCGATCGAGTTCAGAACGAAGACGGTGCCGAGCGAGACGGCAATTTCCTCGTCATCCGCATGAATAATAGGCGAGACGGCTGCGATCGCGCTCCCTCCGCAAATTGCCGTGCCCACGTTGATCAGGAATGACACCTTGCGGCCCACTACGATTAGCCTGCCGAGAAAAAGTCCCAGCAGCATGGTGGTGGCAATACCCGTAGCGGTGTACACAAAGCCGGAACTGCCCGCGCGAACCACCTGGTGCAAGTTCATTCCAAACCCGAGAGCGACAACCGAGGCTTGAAGCAACAGTCTGGAGTATGTCCTGCTCTGTTTTGGGTAGGGATGCGCGAAGCTGAAGCCGTAAACCAACCCACCAAGCAACGCCAGGGGCGGGGAAACAATTCCAGTAGCGGTAAGAATCAGGCCGGTAAAGAAGAATATCTTGGCGGTCATTCAGGCTCTATTGTGACGGCTTATACCGGCGATTGGATTCGATAGCGGGCACGGGGAAGGGATGGTTGGCCAGTGCGAGCTCATTCCGCGGATTTGGCCCAGGCAACCGGCATGATGTTGCGATTTCAGGCACAGGTCTATATACGCAAAATCCAAGGGTTAGGCAATTTTGATTCTTTTTCGCTCTGTTCGCGTGGCTGGCCTCGCAGCGGGTCTTTGGGGTGGCTCATTCTTGTTGAAACGAGTTGAGCTTCTGATATACCCTACGCCGCATATTTTCCGAGCAAGGTAATCAGGCATGCACCTCCGGGTCCTATCTGCGACAGCTTGCGCCTTAACCCTATGCTTGCTCGCTATGGGCTGCGGTTCACAGGTTCAGAGCGTTCCCAACCCTCCCGAAGTCGGCTTTAAACCACAACCGTTCCAGCCGCCCGAAAATTGCCTTCCCTGTCACCAGCGCCAGTTCAATGAATTGCGGAGCGCTGTGAAATCCGGGTACCGCAACGTGAGCCCTCTCTTCAACGGGCTGGAGTCCGCAGGCAATTTGGCGAATGGCGGCTTGCTGCGCCCAGTGTATAGCGACAGCACCATCGTGCTCCCCGACGGGACGCTGCTGAATACGAACATGTACACGACGCCGATTCTGACGGAGACCCGGCAGGTGCAGGCGGGGTTCTGCTTTACCTGCCACAACGCAAACATCGAGGTGCTGGGCAACGACCCGACGTTGCGAGAAATCCCCCAACTTGCTGGCCTCGGCACTTGCAATCCCGCACCGCCCGCGGGACAGCAGTGTTTCCAGCCTCAGTTGTTCCGGCCGCTTCGTGATTATGTGCTGGTGGATGCCAATGGCAATCAGGTGCTCCCGGCCACGCCCGGGGCAGATCCTCCGGCGGGCGCTCAGCCGTCGCTGGGAGCTGCGGGCATTACCTGTGACTTCTGCCACGACGTCACCGGGCCCGACCTGCATCGCAGCTTTCAAATGGACGGGTTTGCGAATACAAGCGTTCTGCTGAGCCAGACGGATCGAAAAGTAGGCCCGTTCCTGTTTCCCGTCGCCGTCAAGAACGGTTTCCATGTGGCGACCAATGATCCAAACCAGATCGCTTTCTTGCGCGCCGGAGCGTTCTGCAACACCTGCCACGATGTGCGGGTACCCATACCCACACCGCCAGGAAACCTGACCGCCGAAGAACACAACATAAACCCGGGCGGGCAAAACGTGCGTTACTACCGGCTCGAAAATTTGAGCACAGAGTGGCAGATCGGCCCTTATAACAGCACGAATAATCCGTTCGGAAAAATCGTGCGCTGCCAGGATTGCCACATGTCCCTGTTTCCGTATGCGGGATCATCCACCTATCAGGTGGGGGACCTGACGGTAACAAGCCCGACGCCGGGCGTGTTTGCCACGGATTACGCCGCCGTGCCGGGGGTTTCAACCGACCAGAACGCTCCGCTCCAGCAACGAAAAGTGGTGGAGCACTACTTCACGGGAGTGGATGTTCCGCTGCTGACGCCAGCTGAATTGAGCGCGCGGCTGGGGAGCGGATATCCCGATCCATACATGACCGGAGTGGATGCGCATGGCGTGCCGAATGGGCTGGCAACGCGGCGCCAGGATTTGATGAAGGCGGCCGTGCGGATCAGCCTGAGTCACTCCAACACGACCGCGCAAATCGGCCAACCGTTCACAGTGCGATTGGAGGCGGTCTCACTTACTGGACATCGCTTGCCGACAGGCTTCTCGCAGGAACGCACGGTGTACGCGCAAATAGCGGTAACAGACAACAACGGATTCCTACTCTACCAGTCCGGGTACGTGGTGGATAAGCCGCACCCGAATACGGGAGAGATGGCACCAGACGGAAATCTCGATGATGAGGACCTCGAACACCTTCATGCGGTGGTCGATCCGGGCTCGCATACAGCCACCTACACCGCGGGCACAGGGACGAATGGCGGAAACAATCTGGTATTTGAGGTGGGCCCGGACGATGGGCCGGACGCCCGTGTGTTCGTGGGAGCACCGGAAGGACTGGTCCTCTTCCGAAACGAATTGACTCACATTTTTCTTCCCGGGCAGACGATTCGGACGGACCCGACGGGAATGTCCGTGATGGCGCAGGGCGTCCACTTCGAAGAGACTTTCAACGCTGCGCTAGCAAACACCGTGGACAACTTTCGATCTCTGCAGCCGCTGCATCCGCAGACTTATAACTACGAGATTCAGTTGCCCACCCAGCAACAATTGACAGCGATTGGCGTGACGCTTCAGGGGCCTTTGCACATTCACGCGCAGGTGAACTTCGAACATTTCCCGCCGCTCTTCTTGCGGTTCCTTGCTGGCGTAACAGGCGCGAACGGGCCCACCGGACATGATCTGGGCCTCGTGAATGAACAGCGCATCGATTCGCTGCTCAAGAACATTCAAAGTATCGCTTCGGACGACGTTATGGTGAGCTTGACGCCATGAAAATTAGCTACCGATACCCGGTGATTGTCCTGCTGGCGCTGGCGGTGGTGCTTGTATCCGTTTTTGCGCAGAAAGCCGCCTACACTCCTGGAGAATTCCAAAGCAGCAATCCGAACTATCCCAAACCCAACCCATTTTATTTTGAGGGCAAGATCGATTGGAATCTGCTTGGCATCACGCAGCCACAGAATGCCTGGGATTTCCTCCAGCGCGGGTTGCATTTCCAGGACGACATGAACGATATTCCGGATGCGATCAACGATTACCAGACGTCGCTTTCGATGAACAGCTTGCAGAACAACACCTGCCAGATCGTAACATCGGCCACTCTGGTGAACGGCGTGATTCCCACGCAATTGACCCCTGCTCCCTGCATGTTCACAGTTCGACTGCGACTTGGCTTCTTGCTGCGTGAGACAAATCCCGGCACATCCATCCAGCTCTACCAGGAAGTGCTCCAAATCGATCCGCAAAGGATCGGAGTCAACACGCTGATCGCGGAGACCTACGTGATCGAGGCAGAACAAACGGCAGATCCAACAACGAAGCAGCAAGCCTACGCAAATGCCGTGGCGGCCTATCAGTCGGAGTTGGCGATTTCGCCCGTGACTCCACAGAGCACTGCCCTGACGGCCGATCTGGCGAATAATTCGAAGGTGCATTGGGAACTCGCGCAGGTTTACATCGCGACAGGACAGAACACCCTGGCCAAGAGCGAATTGAATTCTTATTTGCAGGCGACAAAGTGGCACAGCGACGTCTATCCGTGGCGAATCGCGTTAGCTCAAAACCTAATTCTGACATTACCGTAAAGGCGCAAATGAAATAGCTCTTCCCGCGGATGGTGGGGTCTCGAGGGGTCAACGTGCCGAATTGTTTTCGAAGACGGTTGCGGCAGATTGCGGGGGTTTCCGCTGCGCTTCTTTTTCTTGCGGGAGCAAACGCGCTAGCACACGGGCAGACGGATCCTCCGGCGCAAACCAAGCCGATCGAAAACATCGGCGCAGCCTGGGACACTCTGCTGAAGGACACGATTCCTCAGAGCACGCCCGATCCGGCGCTTGTCGCTCCGCAGACTTCTTATGAAGCCAGCCCCGCGGGCGATTTCCTTAATCATTTTTTCATGAGCGGCCGCGCAGAATACCTACGAACACAGACATTCTTCTCGGGAACTCCGACGCTAACGGGCGTGATCGACGCGCCCATCAGCCCCGTTTTCAATCCAGCCGGCATTCCCTACCCAAATGCGTTTCAGTCGAGCACGGATGTGATGTACGGCTTCGTGAATTGGGGAACGCGCGGCTGGCTTTCCGATCGTGTGAATTCGAATTTTTCCTTCGCGTATTCACAGGATTTGTCGCATGTGACGGACGCATCACCACAGCTCAGCCCCAATGAAACATTTAGCTCGAACCGGCGGCTCGAGCTGGTGACCGGATATATTGATATCAACGGGCGGCCGAGCGACGGTGCGGTTGCGGGAACCAGCCTGCGGCTGGGCCGGCAACAGGTTTACGGTGCGGAGCTCGCGGAGATGGACGGCGCTTCATTCACCATGGACCGGCCGCGGTATTCCTGGACGCTTTATGCCGGGCGGCGGTTCACGTATTTCTCCGACCCGGACCAACGCGCGATCGGTGGCGGCAACTTCCTGCTACGCATCGACGACAATTCCAGCCTAGAATACGACGCGCTCTTTTATGTCAAAGGAACGAATCTTTTCCGGTACCGCCGCACGTTCGGACATGCCTGGCTCTTGCGCGTCGGCTTCCGAATGGTCGGGAGTAATCCCGTCGATTTCAGCGCGGACGCAGCCTGGACCCCAAGCGATGGCAAGACGACCCTGCTGATGAACTTCGTGCAAAAGATCACGAACAAGGATTTTTTCTTCGACTACACGTTTAACGCCCGTGTTCTGGATCTCCACAATCCGCTCCTGCGCCTGAACCTGGAAGCGCTGCATCCGCATACGCAGTTCATGATTGACGCCTCACGCGTGATCAATTCAAGACTTCGCCTGGGCGGGAGCATCTGGGTGCGGCGCTTGGACGACACGCAGGACACCGGGCCGTTTGATACTTCTTTCGAGGACTACCGCGCGAACGCCCACATATTTCCCTGGAACAAGACCGATCTTTTCTTCGAATATCACCTGAGAAATTCGAACGACCGTTCCAGCAGCGTGCCACCGACACAATTCGACGATCTGCGCACGACCGGGGAGACGAGGGTCCAGGATTTTAATTTGGAATTTGGACGCAGCTTCATGGACGGCCGTCTAAACTTGCGGGCCGGGGGATTCTACCGCTTGCTGAATTTCCGCGATCTCTTCACCATAATCCATGACGCCCATGACAGAGGGGTTCTCGGAAACGCTTCGTTCAATCTCGACAGCCGGACGCGACTCTATATGGATTACGGGCTGGATACGGATTACGCCGTTTTCCGGCCGGACATTCAAAACAGCCAGACATTCCGTTTCGGATTGGCTTGGAGATACTAGATGCGCGGATGGCGGATATCTCCAGCGATTTTCTGCCTGATGGGTATGTGCCTCTGGACTTCCTCGGCCGCACAGGAGCAGGAATCTGCGGCGAAAGATCAGAAGACTTCGTCAACGCAAACTCAAGCTCCATCTAAAGATCAAACAGCGACGCCGGCACCCTTCCACTTGCACGAGTTTCATTTGAAACAGGTTGGACTCGATTGCGACGCTTGCCATGTTCCTGCAAAGTCCGGATCCGTGATGCTCCAGCGGCCCGGACACGACCAATGCACGGTCTGTCATCAAGACGACTTTGAGAAGAATCTAAATCAAAAAGTCTGCATGCAGTGCCATACCGTGTTCCCGCCGACAAGCAGTGAAGAACTCCTGCCATTCCCGCGTTACAAGAATGAGCGGCCGATCGTGGTCGAGTTCTCCCACGCACGACATGTGGACCCGCACGCACGGGTGGACTCGCGCACAGGATTCCGCGCCGACTGCACTTTCTGCCACCAATTTCAAGGAGATGGCGCGTACGCGTCTTTCGGGAATCACGCGATTTGTGCCGGCTGCCATTCCAAGGCGGGGATGAAGCCGCTGCTCAGCGAGAAGTCGACCACTGCGGACTGTCGCGGGTGTCATTCCCCGGAAGAAATCGAGAATCCGGGCCCTGCGACCATTCATCGTGAACTCGCCGCATTTGTCGCTTCGGGAAAGTACGAGCAAATCAATTTTTCTCACGCTCGGCATTTCAAGGATCGGCAAGGGTATCATCTCGACTGCACCACGTGCCACTACGGGATTGTGTCAAGCACCAGCCTTTCCAACCTGACCCTCCCCAAAATGGCCGACTGCGTGAATTGCCATGACGTCGCAAAAATCATTGCGTCGGAATATCGCATGGCCAATTGCCAGACGTGCCACATCGATGTAAAGTCGGGGGCGGTGCCGGAGTTTCATTCGAGCATTGTCAAGCCGGCGTCCCACACGGAGAGTTTTCGTCTTCACCACGACGAAGAGGCCTCCAAACCGGGTGCGCCTTGTTTTGTGTGCCACCTGAATGTGGCACCTTCGGCCCTGGGCCAGCAGGAATGCGTGGAATGTCATCAGGTTATGAGGCCCGTCTCGCATACGGCGCGTTGGAAAGACGATGTCCATGGCAAATACGCGTCGCTTGATCGGACCAAATGCTCTGTGTGCCACGTGACCGATTTTTGCAGCCGCTGCCATAACCAGACGCCGCGCAGTCATCTGCCACTGGCACAATTCAAGGCCGGCGGCCATGCGCAGTTGGCGATGCTGAACGAGCGGGCGTGTTTTACTTGCCACACGTTCGCGGATACCTGTATGGAATGCCATGCGAAGACGCTCAAATGAATAGACGATTTGAACCAAGGAGCCACAGAAGCTGTTCACTGGCGCGAGACCAAAGGAGAAGAATGTCTATACGAGCGGTGGTTCAAGGCACTTTATCGGCCGGCTTGATTCTATTTCCTTCCGTGGCTCGCGCCCAGCAGGAGGCCACGCGCTTTCAGGAGGATCCGGTAGAGCAAGTCGCGGTCCGTGTGGTCGTCACTCTGGCCGTGATCGGGATCGGGGTCGTAATTTACAGCCTCCTGAAATACAAAGGAGCTGCGGTGGGGCCGACGTCCTGGGCCTTTCTCCTTGCGGGTGGAGTAATTTTCCCGTTGTTGATCACCGGCGTGGGCACAATTCTGGTGTTCGAGCGGGCCGAGCGTGTGGAATTTTGCGCCTCATGCCACCTGACCATGAAATCATTCGTGGATGATATGAAGGACCCCAAGAGCAATAGTCTGGCCGCCCTGCATTTCAAAAACCGCTACATCCCGGACAACCAGTGCTACAGTTGCCACACATCGTACGGCCTGTTCGGGACGGTGCAAGCGAAGAAGGAAGGCCTAAATGATGTGTACAAGTACTATACTCGTACGTTCCATTTGCCGATCAAGTTGCGACATCCGTATCCGAACCAGGATTGCTTGAAATGCCATGCGGGTTCCGCCAAGTGGATTGCAACCCATGCGGATTATAAGGATGCATTGTTCTCCGGCGAGGCCAGTTGCATGCAATGCCACGCCGACTCCAATCCGGCGCATAATATTGCGCAGAATGTAATGCCATGACTAAAGACGCCGCCAAGCCCTGGAAATTAAATCCGGTATCTACTCGCGTTCTTTTGATAACTGGCCAGTTGCTGGCCTTGCTCGTTTTTCTCCTCGCGCTGCAATTTCTAAAGCACACGACGGGCGGAACGCTGTTCATGTTCTCCACCATTGGCCCGGTCCTGGCGCTCCTCGCGGCCATTTCTGTCTTTGGCGTCGCGCTCTACCGCTTCCTGAGGCGACACAGCCTTTTTGCCATCGAGGAGTTCGGGCCAGGAGAAGTTATTTTTCAGCAGGGTGAGGAAGGCGACTGTGCCTATTTTATTCACGGCGGCGAAGTGGAAGTAGTGCGGCAAGAGGACGGGGCCGAGCAGGTTATCGCCAAACTTTCCAGAGGGCAGTATTTCGGAGAGATGTCGTTGATTAGCGACGCTCCCCGGAATGCGACCGTCCGCTCCGTTTCACCAGTCCGGCTGGCGGTCCTCGGTAAAGAGAATTTTCTGAGCATGCTCAGCCTGATACCGCATACCAAGGAAGACATCATGAAAACTGTGAACGCTCGAGCGATGAAAAAAGCCGGGAAGTAAATTCATCTCATATAGAGGAGAACCCCGAACATGGTAATCAAAGCGCTTGCAGGAGTAGTAGTGGTAGCTGGTGTGTTGCTTGTAGTGTCTGCTCCCTCTCCGGCCCGGCCCGCCGGCGATGCCGCGGCCGGAAAAGAGGTTTATCTCAAGAAATGTAAAACCTGCCATGGTGAAGATGGACACGGCAACGAGGGGATGGCTAAACTCCTGAAAACGACCATCCCGCCCTTGGACTCGGACGAAGTCCAGAAACAGTCCGATGCCGACATCAAGAAGGTTATCGCCGATGGGAAAGGCAAGATGAAACCGGTGACGGGCCTGAGCGACACGGAAATCAGCAACGTGATCGCGTACGTGCGGAGCATGAAGAAAAAATAGCCATCATCCACCACGGCTCCGGTCCGGAGCTTTACTCCTGGTTTCATTCTCCGGGCTGGCCGGGCTTTCAAGGTGCAAAATTGATTTAGAAATTAGGGGGGCGAGGCGCGCACGCGCTTGAGCCGTCAAACTGCCAGAAAACCATGGGAATACACAAGCGGATTCTCGTCCTAGGCGGGGGATTTGCAGGGGTCTACGCGGCCAGAGAGCTCGAAAATATTCTTCGGCCCTCCGAAGCTTCGATTTATCTGATCAACCAGGAAAACTACTGGGTGTACCAACCGCTGCTGCCCGAAGTGATTTCAGGCCTGATCGGTTTAACCGATGTGGTGTCCCCCATCCGGCAGTTGTGCCCGCGCACAGAACTTGTAATGCGTGAAGTCCAGAAGATTGACCTGGTTAACAAAGTCGTTGGAGTCAGTCCGGGATTCCGCCCACGGCAACTTGAGCTTCCCTACGATTACCTGGTCATCGCGCTGGGCAGCATCAGCAATTTCTGCGGGACGCCGGGAATGGTCGAGCATGTGAAACCTTTCCGCACGCTCGCGGACGCCGTGAGCCTGCGAAATCATCTGATTCACGCTTTGGAGGAAGCGGAGATTGAGACCGACCGCGAACTGCGCCGCAAATTGCTCACGTTTGTCGTCGCGGGAGGAGGCTTCTCTGGTGTCGAAGTGATCGCCGAATTGAGCGACTACGTCAACAAAGTGACGCAGAACTTCTCGGGACTTCGCGATGAGCGCGCGCGTTGCGTGCTGGTCCATGCAGGCGACCGCATTCTTCCGGAAATGTCGGAGAATCTCGCGCTCTTCGCTCAAAAACTGTTAGCCAAGCGGGGCGTCGAAATCAGGTTGTGCGACCGATTGGTTAGCGCAACGTCCGAAAAAGCGCACCTGAAATCCGGCCTTGAAATTCCAACCAAGACAATTGTTTCGAGCGTCCCATCTGCAATCCCGCAGGTGTTACAGAGTCTTGTTTGCGAGAAGGATGGCGGACGGCTGAAGGTTAACGCAAACCTCGAGCTTGTAGGCTATGAAGGCCAGGTTTGGGCACTCGGGGATTGCGCTTCGATCACAACGATTTCGGGTAAGCGCACTCCGCCCACCGCTCAGCATGCCACGCGCGAGGCGCAAACGGTGGGCAAGAACGTCGCGGCGACGATTCGAGGCGGCCCCAGCGCGCCGTTTGCGTTCGAAGGCCTGGGGAAGCTCGCGTCGCTGGGTCACTATTCCGCGGTGGCGGAAATTCTCGGTGTCCGGATCTCGGGCTTTCTCGCCTGGCTGATGTGGCGGGCCATCTACCTGATAAAGCTTCCCAGCTTCAGGCAGAAATTTCGAATCGCGCTGGATTGGTTCTTTGTCCTTCTCTTCCCGCCCGATTTCGTTCAGATGAGGGTCGTGCGGGAAGCGGGGATCGCACGGCAACACTTGGAAGCTGGCGAGGTAGTCTTTAATCAGGGGGATCTTGGAGACAACGTTTACGTGATCCAAAGCGGGCAGTGCGACGTTCTGCGGGAAGCGAATGGCCAGCAGAATCTGATCGCGACTCTCGGGCCCGGCGATTATTTTGGCGAGATGGCCTTGCTCAACGACGTATCCAGAAATGCAACCATCCGAGCGCGCACCACAATGGATGTGCTGGTTGTTTCCAAGAATGATTTTGAAGCCCTGCGGACCAGCATTCCGGCATTCGGCGATGTCTTCCGAAAGCTGGCAAAAGATCGGTCAGCCGCAAATTTGGAAGGCGCAAGAAACACGCCCGCGGATTAGAGCGGGGCGCGGAATGGTAGGCCCGTGCGGGCTCGAACCGCAGACCTCTACCGTGTCAAGGTAGCGCTCTAGCCAACTGAGCTACGGGCCTACTGACTTGTTACAATATTAGCACAGCGTACTCGCGGCACGGAGCCGGCGCCGCTCCTACTGCCCCTTCACCACTTCGCCACCCTTCATGACGAACTTCACGCTTTCGAGCACGTGAACATCTGCCAGCGGATCGCCATCAACAGCGATTAGGTCCGCAAATTTTCCCGCCTCGAGCGCGCCCACCCGGTCCGACCATCCCAGCAAGTCTGCCGCGTTCACGGTGGCCGCTTGAATGGACGCGAGCGGCGTCATCCCCAGCTTCACCATCACCGGAAATTCATGCGCGTTCAGTCCGTGAGGATACACAGCCGCATCCGTCCCGAAAGCCACTTTCACGCCGGATTGGAAAGCGTGCGCGACATTCTGCCGTGCGATGGGAATCACAAGCTTCATTTTTTCGATCATGTTCGGCGTCAGCCCGAGTTTCTGGTAATTCTCCACCAGCCAGTCGCCCAGCCAGATGGTGGGCACCAGGTACGTGCCGTGCTGCTTCATCAATTGAATATCTTCATCATTGATGTAGCTGCCGTGCTCGATCGAATCCACGCCGGCCAGCACCGCGTACTTGATCCCCGTGGCGCCGTGCGCATGCGCCGCCACTCTGCGGCCAAGGCCGTGCGCCGTATCCACGATCGCTTTCATCTCTTCGGGCGTATATTGCGGAAGCGCGGGATCGTCGCCCTCCGACAGCACGCCGCCCGTGGCCATGAACTTGATCACGTCGGCGCCATACTTGATATTCTCCCGCGTCTTGGCCATCACCGCGTCCACGCCGTCCGCCACGCCGTCGCCGGTCGCGTGAAACTGCGGCGCGAGAAAGTTTTCGTCGCCGTGCCCCCCAGTGATGCTCAGCGGCGGCCCGGACACAAGCATCCGCGGCCCCGGCACGTCGCCCGCCGTGATTGCATCTCGTAACGCAACGTCAGCGTAGCCCCCCGCGCCAACGTTTCGTACCGTGGTGAAGCCCGCCTCCAGCGTCAATCGTGCATGCCGCGCACCGAGCAGCGCTTCGCGCGGATAGGAGGTGTGATAACCCATTGGCCCAAGCAAGTTTGGCGACATCGTCAAATGTGTGTGGCAGTCAATCAGGCCTGGCAATACCGTCTCGTGCGACAAATCGACGCGCTTGGTACCCTCCGGCAGTTGCCGCTCAATCTCTGCAGCCTTCCCAATGGCTTTGATCTTGTCGCCTTTGATCCAGATGATTTGATCCGCCAAGTAATTCCCGGTCTTCACATCAAGTACTCTCCCGGCCTGCACTGCCACCGACACGGGAGCGCTATTTCTCGTGTCCTGGCCCTGGCAAATCCCCGCAGCCGCCATGACAAACAAGAATAAAACTCTCAATCGCTTCATTCTCTCCCTCCCAATTTGCCGGACAGGTGGCGCCCGCTTTGCGCCGCGCGTGGCGCGACGGATTGTATCGCTGCTGCCGCTTTTGCCTTGCGATATTTTTCACTCTCTCCAGTTTTTCTCCGTGCGCCATTACTGTTCCGCTCGCCGTGTAATTTTTGCTTGACACTGGCGTGCGGGCTTGTGTATTAATATGCAGTGGAGTGAATATTCACTCATAAACTTGCATGGGCGTCCAGAAACGATATCGACAGGGTCAGATCCTCAAGCTCCTCTCCGGCCAGCCGGTGGCGAGCCAGGATGAGCTGCGCCGCCAGCTCATTCATCTCGGTGTGCGCGTGACCCAGGCAACTCTTTCACGCGACATGCGCGAGCTGCGGCTGGTCAAAACCACCGAAGGCTATCGCCCGCTTTCTTCTGCGGCCACGGAAGAATCCGCACCGCTGCCGACGCTGGCTCGCGCGCTGAAAGAATTCTTGCTGGACATTCGCCCCGCGCAGAACATGCTGGTGCTGAAGACTCCGCCGGGCGGTGCTCAGCCCCTTGCCGCCGCCGTAGATAGCGAACACTGGAAGGAGGTCGCGGGCTCTCTCGCCGGCGACGACACGGTTCTAATCATCACGCCTTCGCGCACGGCCCGCGCCGCCATTCAAAAGCGTATTGAGGAAATGCTCCGATGAACGACCCTTTACGGGTCGCCGTCGTCGGAGCAACGGGCTACGCAGGATTCGAACTGGCCCGGCTCCTGCTTCGGCACCCAAACATCGAACGCCCTACATTCTTTCTCCGCGACGGCCATGCCAATGCTCGGTGCCTTACGGAACTGTACCCGCAGCTCCGCGGCTGGGGCGAAGCGCCGTGCAGGCCGCTGTCCGTCGAGGTGGTCGCAAAGAGTGGCGCGCACGTTGCGTTTCTGTCGACGCCTCACGAAGCATCTCTCGGACTTGTTCCCGCCCTGTTCGCGGCGAACCCGAATCTCCGTATTGTGGATTTGAGCGGCGCTTTTCGCTTCCCCGAACGAGAAACTTTCGAGCGCTGGTATAAACTCGCGCCACCCGCCGGCAACACGCTCGCCCCAGCGGTTTACGGCCTGCCTGAACTTTACGCGGACGCACTTCCGAAAGCACGTTTGGTCGCCAATCCCGGTTGCTATCCCACATCCGTGATTCTGGGGCTGCGACCGGTCGTCGAGTCCGGGTGGATCGACGCGGCGCGTGGAATCGTCTGCGATTGCAAATCAGGTGTCAGTGGCGCTGGGAAAGAGCCCAAGCGTGAAACGCATTTCGTCGAGGTGAATGAAAATTTTCGCGCCTACGGCCTGTTCACGCACCGGCACACGCCGGAAATCACAGATCACCTGGGCCTCGATTCCAAGGATTTCATGTTTTCGACGCACCTGCTTCCCGTCGAACGCGGAATTCTCTCGACCCTCTACGCCTGGCTTCGTCCGGCGCGCCAGGCGGACGAAATTGAAGCGCTCTATCGTCAGTTCTACGCTGGGCGGCCCATGGTTCGCGTTCTCCCCGCCGGGCGGCTGCCTGAATTGCAGCACGTGGCGCATACGAATTTTTGCGACATCGGTTTCGCGCTCGATCCTTCCGGCGAGCGACTCGTGGTCGTTTCCTGCCTCGACAATCTCGGCAAAGGCGCGGCGGGACAGGCGGTCCAAAATCTAAACGGGATGCATGGATTTCCCGAAACGGCAGGCTTACTGTGAGATTGCTCATCAAAGTTGCAGGCGCGCTGCTTGAGCGCGACGAAACTGTTCAGGCCATTGCGCGCCAGATTGCTGAACTTGCGCACGCCGGCCATGAACTGCTCATCATTCACGGCGGCGGAAAAATATTTACGTCCACGCTCGCGCGCATGGGCATCGAGAGCCACTTTGTCCACGGACTGCGCATCACCGACCGCGAAACGCGCGATGCGGCAGTGATGGTTTTTGCCGGCCTGCTTAACAAGCGCCTCGCCGGCGCGATTTCGCTCGCAGGCCAGCCTGCTGTCGGGATTTCCGCCTCGGACGCGACGTGTTTTCTTGCCGAGCCCATGCAGCTCGGCGATCGCGATGGAACGCTCGGGTTCGTCGGCTACCTCACCGAAGTGAATCTCGATTTCCTCCGTTCGCTCTGGCGCGCGGGAACAGTTCCAGTGGCCTCGTGCCTTGGCCTGGGCGCAGACGGAGAGCTATACAACATCAATGCCGACCACATGGCTGCGGCAGCCGCGGAATTCATCCGCGCCGACCGGCTGATTTTTCTCACCGACGTTGCCGGTGTTCTCGACGGCCAAAAAGTTCTTCGTGCCGTCCGCGGCGGCGAAATTGAGGACCTTATCCGCTGCAACAAAGTTTCCGGCGGAATGATTTTGAAGCTCGAGGCCGCCAAGCGCGCGCTCGCCGGCGGAGTTTCCGAAGTCCGCATCATTGGCGGCACGGTTCCACGCGCATTGCTTACCGCAGCCAATGGCGCGCGTTGTCCCGGGACGCGCGTTCTTCCCGTTGTTCATACAGCCGCGAAAGCCGCGCAGGGAGCGGTGCGATAAAAATGGCCGCGAAGAAAAACACGAAGCGTGCCAGCGTGTCTGCCGCGCGCGCTCGCCGCGACGAAGCGCGTCACCTGATGAACACTTATAAGCGGCCGCCCGTCGTGTTCACTCATGGACGGGGCTGCCGCCTCTATGATTCCGAGGGCCGCGAGTATCTCGATTTCCTGGCGGGCATCGCCGTCAACGCCCTCGGCTATTCGCATCCGCGCCTTGTGCGCGTGATTCGCCGGGAGGCGGGCCGTGCCGTGCATCTCTCGAATCTGTTTCACAATCCTTATCAAGGCCCCCTCGCGCGCAAACTTGCGGAGTGGTCCGGGCTCGACCGCGTTTTCTTCACCAACAGCGGCACCGAGGCGATGGACGGCGCGCTGAAACTGGCGCGCGCCTTTGCCCACGCGAAATCCGGAAATGGCGGCTTGCCCCAGAAAACTCGCATCCTCGCGCTCGAAAACTCATTCCACGGACGCACCTTCGGCGCGCTCTCAATCACGCACCCGCAAAAATATCGCGAGCCGTTTGCCCCGCTAGTTCCGGGCGTCGCTTTTGTTCGTTTCAACGATGTCGCGGATCTCCAGGCTAAATTCGATGCTTCCGTCTGCGCTCTCGTCGTCGAAACCATCCAGGGAGAGGGTGGCATCTGCCCTGTCAGCGAGGATTTCTGGTTGGTCGCCCACTCATTGGCCGCGCAGCACGACGCCGCGCTCATCGTCGATGAAATTCAGTGCGGCCTCGGCCGCACCGGCCGCCACTTCGCGTACCAGAAATTCAACGCCCCGCCGGATATCGTCACCATCGCAAAACCGCTTGCAGGCGGCCTGCCACTGGGTGCCTTCATTGCAAATGAAAAATTCGCTGCCGCGTTCACGCCGGGCATGCACGGCACCACTTTCGGCGGCGGCCCGCTGGTGTGCGCCACCGCCCTCGAATTTCTCAACGTTGTGGAAGAGGAAAAGCTTCTGGCAAACATCCACGAGCGTGGCGCCGAATTGCGTGCCGGCCTGGTAACACTTGCCGCGCGCTTCGATTTCATCCGCGAAGTCCGTGGTGAAGGACTGATGCTCGGCCTGGATCTCTCCGTGGACGGCGCGCCTTTCGTCCAGGAAGCGCTGCACCAGGGCCTGCTGATCAATTGCACGCACGACCACATTCTCCGCCTATTGCCGCCATTCATAATTCGCCGGCGCGACGTGGGGGAGTTTCTCGGAAAATTCGAAACCGTGCTGGCGCGCGTCGCAATACAGGCAGCACATCCAACGAAGAGAGCTTCCAAGCCCGCAACGCATTCGCAGCCCATGGTTTTGGCTGCTCCGAGGTAACTATGAACGCCATTGCCACACCAACGCCGCTTACCGTCACAAATGACCTGCTCACGGGAATGGAGTGGGGTCCCGTGCACGTCCGTGAGCTCTTCCATCTGGCCGAGGACATCAAAGCTCGCCCGGATCGTTACCGCGGCGCGCTCGCGGGCCGCTTCCTCGCCATGATTTTCGAGAAACCCTCGCTGCGCACGCGCGTCACTTTCGAAGTTGGCATCGCGAGCCTCGGCGGCACTTCCGTGTTTCTCGATCACACGGCCAACCGCCTTGGCGAGCGCGAGTCCATCCCGGATGTGGCGAAAAACCTCGAGCGCATGGTCCACGGCATTATCGCACGCGTGTTCTCCCAGCAATCGCTCGACGAGCTTGCCGCGCACGGACGCATCCCGGTGATCAACGCGCTTTCCGACCGCTTCCATCCATGCCAAGCACTGGCCGATTTCTTCACGCTCGAAGAGCGCTTCGGCGGTCTGCGCGGCTTGAAATTCGCCTACGTCGGCGATGGCAACAACGTGTGCCACTCGCTGCTCACGATTGGCGCGCGCGTAGGCGCTCATCTTCGCGTCGCGACGCCTGCTGGTTTTGAGCCCGACGCAACTGTCGTCGCCGAAGCCAAGCGCGTGGCCCGCGAGACGCGCGGCAAAATCGAAATTCTGCGCTCGCCGGAGGAGGCTGTCGCGGGCGCGCAAGCGATTTACACCGATGTATGGGCCAGCATGGGCCAGGAAGCAGAGGCTGTGTCGCGCCAAGCCGCATTCACGGGATACCAAGTGAACGATGAGCTCTTCTCGCAGGCGGCAGGCGACGCCGTGTTCCTGCATTGCCTGCCCGCGCATCGCGGCTCGGAAGTTACTGACGCCGTGATGGATTCCGAGCGCGCCATTGTGTTTGACCAGGCAGAAAATCGCCTGCACGTGCAGAAAGCAATCCTGCTCACGCTGCTCAATTAAGGAGAAAGAATTGCCGAAGAAAGTTGTCCTAGCATATTCCGGAGGCCTCGACACCTCCATCATCATTCCCTGGCTGAAAGAAAATTACGGCGGCTGCGATGTGATCGCCATGATTGGCGACCTTGGCCAACGCGAAGACTTGGAAGCCGCGCGCAAAAAGGCTCTTGCGACTGGCGCCAGCGCCGCTTACGTCGAAGACCTGCGCGAGGAATTCATCACCGCTTACATCTGGCCCACTCTTCGAGCGGGCGCGGTGTACGAACACAAATATCTTCTCGGCACATCGTTCGCGCGCCCGCTGCTCGCGCAGCGACAAGTCCAGCTTGCGAAAAAACTCGGCGCAGATGCCGTCGCGCACGGCTGCACCGGAAAAGGCAACGACCAGGTTCGCTTCGAACTTGCCGCCAAAGCTCTGGCGCCCGAACTGAAAATCATCGCCCCATGGCGTGAATGGAACATTGTTTCGCGCGAAGAAGCCATCGCTTACGCGCGCGCGCATAATGTCCCCGTCGAGCAGACCACGAAAAATATCTACAGCCGCGATCGCAACATCTGGCACTTGAGCCACGAGGGCGGAGTGCTCGAAGATCCCGCAAACGCGCCGGATGAATCCATGTGGCAGTGGGTCGTCTCGCCCGCAAAAGCGCCCGACCAGCCCACCACAGTTGAAATCGGCTTCGATGCGGGAATTCCCGTCAGCGTCAACGGCAAGAAACTTGCCCCGCTTGCCCTCCTCGAGCAACTCAATGAGATCGCCGCGGCGAACGCCGTCGGCCGCATGGAGATGGTCGAGAACCGCCTGGTCGGCATCAAATCGCGCGGCGCCTACGAAACTCCCGGCGGCACGCTGCTGGTCGCCGCGCACCGCGAGCTCGAATCGCTCTGCCTCGACCGCGAAACTGCGCATTACCAGCAGATGCTTTCGCTGCGCTACGCCGAGATGGTTTATTACGGCATGTGGTTCACACCGTTGCGCGAATCGCTCGACGCGTTTTTCTCGAATTCGCAGCGCCGCGTCACCGGCTCCGTGGCGCTCTCGCTTTTCAAGGGCAACGTGAGCGTGGCCTCGCGTCGCTCGCCTTTCTCGCTTTACCGCACCAATCTCGCCAGCTTCACCATGACCGGCTACAATCCGAAAGACGCTGAGGGCTTCATCAATCTTTTCGCGCTCCCCATCACCGTCCCGCAGGATGCGCACGCAAAAGCCGAGGTGAGATGAGCGGCCCCGAAGACCAGAAGATGTGGGGCGGCCGCTTCGACCGTCCCCCCGACGCTTCGTTTTACGAATTCGAGCGCTCCTGGCATTTCGATCGCCGCCTGCTTCCGCAGGAATTCGCGCTCGACCGCGCCTGGGCTCGCGCCATCGCCGCAGCCGGAATCCTCACGCACGAAGAAGGCCAGCAAATCGTTGCCGCACTCGACCAGCTCGAGCGCCGCGCGCAATCCGACGCGGCATGGCTCGACAATTCAAAGGCTGAGGACGTTCACCATTTCGTGGAATCCGCACTCATTGAAAAATTAGGCGCGCTCGGCGCGAAACTGCACACCGGCCGCAGCCGCAATGAAATGGTGGCAACCGAATTCCGCATGTACGTGAAAGAGGCCGCGCGTCAGATTCGCAGCGCCATCGCGTCGCTCGCGCGCGCCGTCGCCGTGCAAGCGGAAGCGAATCTCCGCATCCCCATGCCGGGCTCCACGCACATGCAGCACGCCCAGCCGCTGCTCGTTTCGCACTGGCTGCTCGCGCACGGCGAATCATTTCAACGCGATGCCGAGCGCATCACTGCCGCTTCGGCGCGTGCTGATGCCTGCCCGCTCGGCTCCGGCGCGCTCGCGGGCTGCGCGTTCCCGCTCGACCGCAAGGCTCTCGCGCGCGATCTGGGCTTCTCGCGCGTTACGGCCAACAGCCTCGACGCGGTCAGCGATCGCGATTTCGCGCTCGAATATATTTCCGCGCTCTGCTTTCTGGCCATGCACCTCTCGCGTCTCGCGGAGGACATGGTCCTTTTCGCCTCGCCCGAATTCGGCTACATCGAACTGCCCGACGAATTTTCGACCGGCAGCAGCCTGATGCCGCAGAAAAAAAATCCCGACGCGTGGGAATTAATTCGCGGCAAGACCGGACGCATCTACGGTGCGCTTTTTGCGCTGCTCACCACCTGCAAGGGCTTGCCTTCGAGCTATCAGCGAGATTTGCAAGAGGACAAGGAAGCGCTTTTCGGCGCGCACGACCAGGCGCTTGCCATGCTGCAAATCGCCGGGAAAACACTCGCGGCCACGCGCTTCCGCGAAGAGCGCCTTCGCGAGGCCGCTCAGGATCCTGCACTCGTGGCGACAGAAGTTGCGGATTATCTCGTCGCGTTTGGCGTGCCGTTTCGTGAAGCGCATGAAATTGTCGGCAAAGTGCTGCGCGCCGCCGAACAGGAAGGGAAATCCATCCGCGAAATACCGCTTGAGCGCTTGAAGGAGTTTTCGCCCGCGTTCGGCCGCGATCTCAGCACGGTGCTTACGCTCGAATCTGCGCTCGCCCGCCGCTCGAGCGTCGGCGGCACGGCACCCGGCGCCGTCCGCGCCGCGCTCGACGATTTCAAGCAGCGTCTCGCGAAGCTCGAGGAGAACCCATGAGGGCGGGCCGCGCCAATATTGCGGATGCCCCCGCGATTTATTCGCTCATCGCGCATTACGCAGAATTGGGCTTGCTTCTCCCGCGCGCGGAAGATGAAATTCGCCGCAACATCAGTCATTTTATCGTCCACAAAGTAAAAGACCGCATCGTTAGTTGCGTCTCACTTGAAAACTACGGCGCAGATCTCGCCGAGATTCGTTCGCTCGCCGTCGACCCGGAACTTCGCGGCCGAGGCACGGGCGCGCGCCTGCTGGAATTTGCTCTTGCCGAGGCGCGCCGCCGTCAAATTGCGCGCGTCTTTGCCGTCACGCACGCCCCGGACTTTTTCCTGCGCAAGGGTTTTGCCGCCTCTGACCGCAGGCTGCTCACCGAAAAAATTGAACGTGATTGCCGCGCCTGCCCCAAGCGCCGCTCGTGCAAACTCGTCGCTGTGGTCGCCACCGTAATTCCTGAACGCGTCACGCTGCCGATCCTGAGCGACTCCGCAACTCCCGTCTCCGCCGCATGAGCCCGCGCGTTTCAGATTCGAATCTTCCGCGTGGCTTCTCGTTCTCGGCCGCCGCGTGCGGCTTGAAGAAATCCGGCCTCGACCTCGGTCTGCTTGTAAGCGAAACGCCTGCCGCAGCAGCGGCGATGTTCACGCAGAATCGCGTGCAGGCCGCTCCGGTTCTCGCCTCTCAAGTTCACCTGCGGAAATCGCGCCCCAAGATGCGCGGTGTCATCGTCAACTCTGGTAACGCGAACTGCTGCACCGGTTCCGATGGCTACGCGGCTGCGGCTGCCACAACGTTGAAGGTCGCGAGCGAATTGGGCTGTCTCCACCCTTCTCAGATTCTTGTTTGCTCCACCGGCGTGATCGGGGTGCCGCTGCACGTCGAAAAAATCCTGCGAGCCGTCCCGCAGCTCGTCCGCGCACGGCGCGCCGATCCGGGCGCGTTCGCGCAATTCACGCGCGCCATCATGACCACGGACACGCGCCCCAAATGGGCCGCTGCAAAGGTCCGCCTCGGCGGAAAGCGAGTGCGCATCATCGGCTGCTGCAAAGGCGCGGGAATGATTCAGCCAAACATGGCGACAATGCTCGCGTTCCTCGCCACCGACGCCCCCATATCTCCCGCACTCTTAACTCGCGCCCTGCGCCGCGCTGTCGCGCCTACGTTCAATGCCATCACCATTGATGGCGACACCTCCACAAACGATACCGTCGCAATTCTCGCTAACGGACTGTCAGGCGCACGAAAAATAGTAACGGAAGGCGCAGCCTTCTCGAAATTTGCAGCCGCGCTCGAAAAAATCTGCCGCCAGCTCGCCCTCGCAATCGTCGCTGACGGCGAAGGCGCGCAGCGCGTGATCGAAATTGAAGTTCGCGGCGCACCTTCGCCACCCGCCGCCGATCAAGTCGCGCGCACCATCGCCAATTCGCCGCTGGTGAAAACCGCTCTCGCCGGCGCCGACCCCAACTGGGGACGCATCCTCGCCGCTGCCGGACGCGCGGGCGTCAATTTCGATTTCGAGCGCGTGGACATCCGCCTCGCGGGCATACCTGTCTGCCGCCGCGGCCGTGAGTATCCCTTCAACGAGCGTATCGCGCACAAGAAAATGCTCGCCAAATTCGTGCCCATCGCCGTGGACCTCCGCTCCGGCCGCAGCTCCGCCCGCATTTGGACCTGCGACTTCACCGGCGAATACGTCAACATCAACGCCAGCTACCGCACGTAACGCAGGCGTCCCGCCGGTTCAGTTGTTTTTGATTTGAGCGAGGACCACAACTGCGAGCTAAGCCTTACGCGTCCCAGTGCCAGTTGGCGTACTGCTCGCGCAGCTTTGCCTTCAAGAGTTTCCCGACCGATGTGTGCGGCAATTCACTCGCGAAAACAAACGCATCCGGAAGCTGCCACTTCGCAAATTTCGCCGCCAGGAACGAGCGCAGATCGTCTGCCTGCAACTGCGTTCCTTCTTTCGCCACCACTACTGCCAACGGCCGCTCCGCCCATTTCGGATGCGACACGCCGATCACCGCTACCTCGCGCACTCCGGGATGCCCCATCAGCGCGTTTTCCAAATCCACCGAACTGATCCATTCGCCGCCCGACTTGATCAGGTCCTTGCTGCGGTCCACGATTTTTACGTAGCCCTCGGAATTGATCGTGGCGATGTCGCCGGTGCGGAACCAGCCGTCATTCGACCAGCGATCGCTCGTTTCCGGCGCTTCGAAATAACTTGCTGCCACCCACGGCCCGCGCACCTCCAGCTCACCAGCCGACGCGCCGTCCCACGGCGCTTCACCCTCCAGCCTCATCACGCGTAGCTCGACGAAAGGCACCGGAATTCCCTGTGTCGCGCGCACTCGGTACCTCTCGTCCAACGCATCTCCCGCCATCGTGGATTTGATCACCGCCGTCGTTGCCAGTGGCGTCGTCTCGGTCATGCCCCACAGGTGCATAAGGTGAAAACCGCACTGGTCGAGTCCGCGCAACAGCATTTCCGGAACAGCCGACCCGCCACAGGTGATGCGCACAGGGTTCGCAATTTTCCATCGTCCCGGCTCTTTATGCAGCGCCGCCAGCACGCTGAACCAGATCGTCGGCACGCCCGTCGCCACCGTCACTTTTTCCTTCTCGATCAGCTCAAGCAAACTTTCCGCGTCCAGATGCGGCCCGGGAAAAACCAGCTTCGCCCCGACCATCGCCGCCGTGAAAGGAATGCCCCAGGCGTTCGCGTGAAACATCGAGGAGGCCGGCAGAACCACTTCCTTGTGGTTCACGCCGAAACTTTCCGGCATGCACTGCGCAAAACTGTGCAGCACCAGCGCACGGTGTGAATACACCACGCCTTTCGATTTTCCCGTGGTGCCGGAAGTGAAGCACATCGCCGCCGCTTCATTCTCATCGAACACGGGATAAACGAAATCGTCGTCCGCCGCGGCCAGAAAATCCTCATAGTTTTCCTGCGCCCGCGGAACCGGCTCTCCGCTGAACGGCACCACGAACACGCGTTCGAAATTCACCTGCGCGCGGAACGACTCATAGACAGGCAGCAACACATCGTCAACGATCAGGTAGCGATCGCGCGCATGGTTGGCGATATACGCAAGCTCGTGCGGATGAAGTCGGACATTCAGTGTGTGCAGCACGCCTCCGGCCACGGGTACACCGAAGTAGCATTCCAGATGCGCGGAGTGATTCCACATCAGCGTGGCCACGCGATCGCCGCGGTCCAGCCCGGCCAGTTCGAGCGCCCGCGCCAGCCGCCGGGCGCGGCGATACACGGCGCCCCAGTTCGTGCGTACCAGGCTCCGGTCCGGCCGCCGCGACACGATTTCCACTTGTCCAAATAGTTTTCCCGCGCGCTCGAGAATGGGAACGAGCGTCAGCGGAAAATCCATCATGGTCCCACGCATCCCCGCCCTCCGGTGGGAAGTTGCGCGCATCCTACCACTACTTGCCCAAGGCCAACAGGCGCGCTGCTGCCACCCTCCAGCGACTGAAACTCTTCTCCCCCGCGCAGTCGTTGACTCCCGGAACCAGTTGCCGCATGATGCCCCCTGAGTCGCTGGAGCCCTTGCTTCAGCCGAGTGCAGCCGGCGCCTTGCCGGTCCGCCGCGGCCGAGATCTTGTATCTTCAGCCTCGCACCCGTGCCCGACCCTGGATCGGCGCACAAGGAGAACGGCCGTGAAGAAACTCTACGTTGGAAATCTGTCGTTCAAAGCCACAGAAGAACAGGTAGCGGCGTTATTCGCGGAAATCGGCGTGCAACCCGACTCTCTCACACTGCTTCGCGATCGTTTCACGGGACAGCCCCGCGGTTTTGGCTTCGCCGAAATTAAGGACGACAGTGAAGCCGAGAAGGTGATCGCTTCTCTCAACGGCAAGGATTTCCTCGGCCGCGCTCTTGTGGTCAACGAAGCCCGTCCACAGCGCGAAGGTGGCGGAGGCGGCGGTGGCCGCGGGGGTCACGGTGGTGGAGGCGGCGGGGGCGGCCGTGGCGGTCACGGTGGCGGGGGCGGTGGTGGCCGTGGCGGCGGGGGCCGTGGGGGATACGGCGGCGGGCGCGATCGCGACCGCTAAGATTCCCTCATAGATCTGAATCTCGACCCAGGATTACGCGGCTTCGTGCGCCTGCTTAAGCGCTTGCCGTGCGTTGCCTTGCCCTGAGTCCGCCTTCGGAATGCGAAGGGTTGTCCGACCGTGCTACCGCCTGCGGCTCATCCGACTCCACTTGCCCGCCCTTGTAACGGAATTTCTCGAGCGTGGTCCCGCGAATTCCTTGCGTCACCAGATACTCGATGTCGAGGTTCGCTTCCGCCCCCGCAAGTTCGTCAGCGCTCGCGTACAGAGCGGGCGTGCGCGGCATGAACACGGGACAGCAATCATGAAATGGCTCTGAGGAAATGTCGTACGTCCCGATCTTCCGCGCCGTGGCCATGATGTCCATCTTGTCCGTCCCGATCAGAGGACGAAACACCACCATGCGCGCCGCCGCATCCACCGCCACCAGATTTCGCAGCGTCTGCGACGCCACCTGCCCCAGGCTGTCGCCCGTCACCAGCGCCAGCGCGCGGTCGCGCCCCGCCAGCACCTGTGCGATGCGCAGCATCATCCGCCGGTAGAGCAGCACGCGGTAATCTTCGGGCGCGTAGCGCACAATTTCGCGCTGGATCCCCTCGAACGGCACGCGGTATAGCTTTGCCTGATATTGATACGGCACCAATTGCCGCACCAGTCCCGTCGCCACGTGCAGCGAAGATTCCCCCGGCTGCGCGCCCGTCCCGTAAAAATGCGCGAAGCTCAAATGTGCGCCCCGCTTCATCATGTGATACGCGGCCACCGCCGAATCGTACCCGCCCGAAAGCAAGCACATCATCCGCCCTGCCGTGTTTGCGGGCAGTCCCCCAGCGCCAGTAATTCTGCGCGCGTACACCAACGCTGGCCCCGGCGTGATCTCAATGTGGCAAGTCATCTCGGGATCGTTGAGCTTCACACGCACGTCGCGGCCTTGCTCTCGTAGCCTCTCGAGCAGGTGCCGCCCAACGATGGATGCAATTTCCATCGTCGAGTGTGGAAACGACTTGTCGCTGCGCTTCGCACGCACCGCAAAACTTGCAAATTTCAGCGGCTCGATCTCTTCCCACGCCGCACGGCACAGCGCGTCCATATCCCGTTCCACCAGCCGCGCCACAGCAAAAAAAGCAACTCCGAGTACTCGTTCCACGCGGGCCGCTGCTTCTTCAAGCGAAGCTCCATCGCCCAGCCGCACCACGAACCGGTCCCCCGGCTGTTCGATTCGCTGGACTGGAATCCCCTGCAACGACTGTCGCAGCGCCGTGAACAGTTTCCCGAGAAAGAATCTGCGGTTGCGGCCCTTGAGCCACAGCTCGTGGTAATGGACGACGATGACTGGATTACTCATAGAATTTTTGCGTGGCTCACACGCGGCAGTAACTTTAAGAAAGTATAGCAGCAGCGCGCGCAGGCGTGTATATGGTGTAGTCCGTATGGCAGTTCTAGGCCGCCGGGATGCTTTTCAGCGCTCCCGGCGCAGTCGCGAAAATGGCGATAACTCAAAGGATACACAGCAGATTCGAATGCGACTTTCCACTACAACCGGGGTTAAAATCTGCACCGCTCCTGCCTCTGGGGTAGACCGGGACGAATTGACTGCCCGGGGCTGATTTTGATACTACCCAAAGCGGCGAGCCTGCATCCAATCAGTTGCAACCGGGCGTGCGGGAGGACACCATGTGGAACCGGCGGGACTGGGACGACTTCTTCGATATCGTTCGAAAGCGATGGCACAACCATCGCCCGCTGCGGCCTGTTGATCTTTCGCGCCGCAACCGCCTTGCGCCCACCGAAGGGTATAGCCTCGCGGAACTCGATGACGCCGGATTAAGCATCGAGCAGGCTGAAAATCTCGGCCTGCCGGTGGACGCCGGCCGCGTCGGCTCCTACGGCCCCAATGTTTCCTCGCTGCGCGAATTCATCCGCGCCACGCGTTCTCGCATCTAGATATTTGCGCTAAGGTAGGGGCACGGTCTGCCGTGCCCTCTGCTTGCGCAACTACCAACCTCCTATTCAATCTATAACTGCGCGCTTCTTCTCTTCCCCTTATTGCGAAGTTCCGCCGCTGCGCGCCCAACCTTCCGCGCTACCGGTCTTTTCCCCCGCGCCTTCATCACCGGCAAATGGATCGGATTCCCCGCCAGCACCCGAATGAACTCCTCCACATACTCAGGCGCCGCATTGTTCTTCAACTGCGCCACGCTCCACTCGCGATAAAATCCCTGGCGCGTCAACCTCACCGCCTTCAATTCTCCCGACGCCAGCTGTGGCGCCACTGCCCACCTCGTCAGCACGGCCACACCCATTCCTGCTTTCACCAGCGACACGACTGCTTCCGTAAGCGACACTTCGCGCACCCGCCGCGGCGCGACACCCGCTGGATTCAGAAATTGCAGCAGCACAGAACTCTCTTCGCGCGGCGGGTAAACGATCAAATCCTCCCCTGCAAAGTCCTCCGCCGTCACATATGCCTTCGATGCCCAACGATGCCCTGGCGGAACCAGCACCACCATTTCGTCCCGCAGTAGCGGAGTGTATGCAATCCTGCGATTGCGCACTGGCATTCACGCGAGCGCCAGGTCAATTTTCTCCTCCAGTAGTGCACCGAAGGGGTGAGGAGTGGCCTCGACCACCAACTCGACATCAACTCCCGGATATTTTTTCTGGAATATTTTCAGCCGTGGCGGCAGCCAGTGATAAGCGGTATAGCATTGCGTGCTCAGCCGCAGCACTCCCCGTGGTTCGGCAGAGCTGCGCTGGATATCTTTTTCCGCGCAATCCATTTCCTCAAGCACGCTTCGCGCCGAGCGCAGCAGCCGCTCACCGGCCGGAGTGAGGACCATTTTCTTGCTGCGCCGCTCAAACAGCGGCCGCCCCAGTTGCTCTTCCGCGTCGCGCAACTGATGGCTGAGCGCCGATTGCGTCAGATGCAGTCGCGTGCCCGCCCGCGTCACGCTTCCTTCCTCCGCAATGGCCGCGACCACCCTCAGATGTCGCAATTCCAGGCTCATGAATATCTCCCGGAGTGTCTGTATGAATCCTACTCATTCTGTCGATGAAATCAATCAATTTGATTCATTCATCTCCGACGGGCATCCTTTGCATGACAGAGGTCTGCGCGGTTGCCCGCCGTCGCCTTCTCCACTCGCCCGGCGCCGGCGGGACCGCCGCGCCGGAGGTGTTTCATGCACGATTTCTGGCTGGACGTTTCCTTCGCCTTCCGCAGGCTGGTGAAACGCCCCGGCCTGACGGTCGTGGCTCTCGTCACGCTCGCGCTGGGTATCGGCGCGAATGCGGCGATTTTCAGCGTCGTGAATGGCGTCCTCCTGCGCCCCTTGCCCTTTCTCGATTCCGACCGGCTCGTATGGGTATGGGCCAAAGTAAATGACAATCCCACCGCGCCCTTCTCGATCCCCGACTACCTCGACTATCGCGACCGCAATCACACCTTCGATGAACTCGTCGCCGAATCGCGATGGCCCGTGATCCTAACAGGGCACGGCGATCTTGAACGCTTGCAGGGCGTCAAGCTCACCGGAAACGGCCTCAGCGCGCTCGGCGCGCAGGCAGTGCTCGGCCGCGTCCTGCGCCCGGAAGACGACCGGCCCGGCGCCCCGCGCGTCGTGGTCATCAGTTACGGCCTATGGCAGCGTTGTTTTGGCGCGAATCCGGACATCCTCGGTAAAACGGTTGCCCTCGGCGAAGAGATCCACACAGTGGTCGGCGTTCTGACGCCAGATTTTTTTCAGCCCAAGCGGTCCGCCGACGTTTTTGCACCATTGAACATGGATGCCAGCCCTTACCGCACCATGCGCGATTTCGAAGTTCTCTGGATTTATGGCCGCGTCCGCTCCGGCGTCTCGCTCACTGCCGCACAGAAAGATATGGACTCGGTTGCCGCGCAACTAAGAACGGAATATCCCAAAGACGATGCGCGGAAAATCAGCACGCCGCTAGTCCCGCTACGGGAAGAAATCATGGGAGATTATCAACTCGCTCTCTGGGTGCTATTCGGCGCCGTCGGTCTCGTACTGCTCATCGCCTGCGCTAATTTGGCCAACTTGTTTCTCGCCGATGCTGCCGGACGCCAAAAAGAATTTGCTATTCGCTCTGCGCTGGGAGCTTCTCGCTACCGTTTGGTTCGCCAGCTCTTGATTGAAAGTGTGGTGCTTTCCTTCTTTGGCGGTGCGCTCGGAATCCTGCTTGGCTACGTAGGCATTCCGTTGTTGATGACGCTCAGTCCTGCTGCGCTCCCGCGTGCCAAGGCAGTCTCGATGGACGGTCGCGTCCTACTCTTCACTGTCGGACTGAGCCTTCTGACAGGAATCCTTTTCGGCCTCGCGCCGTCGCTGGGTGCCTCGAAAACCGACTTGCAGGAAAGCCTTCGTGAAGGTGGACGCGAGGGAAGCGAGGGTGCCGGAGGGCATCGCATCCGTCGCACGCTGGTGGTTGTGGAGTTGGCGGTTTCGCTCGTGCTCCTCGCGGGCGCCGGTTTGCTTCTTCGCAGTTTCGTTCGTCTGGCTGGAATTTCGCCGGGCTTCAACCCGCACGGCCTTCTGACCTATCAGTTAGCCGTGCCACGCGCGCGTATGCGCAGGCCCGACCAGGTCTGGAATTTCTATCAGCAGCTCAATGCCCGGCTCATGTCTGTACCCGGAGTGGAATCGACCGCGATGGCTCCCGATTTGCCGGTCAGCACCGCGAATGTGACTGTGGATTTCGATGTGATGGGCAGGCCGCCCTTGCGCCGCGACGAAGCTCCTGAAGCCCAGTATCGCCTGGCCACTCCCGGCTATTTTCATACACTCCAGATCCCCATCCGCGAGGGGCGCGAGTTCACTCCTGCGGACTTGCCCCAGTCGCAACACGTCGCCATCGTCAACCAAACGGCCGTCTCCATCTTCTGGCACAATGAAAATCCTCTCGGTTCACACATCGTTCTCGACAGCGCTGATGGAGTCCGCCGCGAATTTGAAATCGTGGGAGTCGCCGCCGATGTGAAACAGGGGAATTTGAACCGCCCGCAAACCGTGGATCTCTACATCCCCATGGCGCAGATTCCCGAAATCTCAGTCCCGTTCATGGCGGACCAGATGAAATGGGTAATTCGCACGGGAACGGATCCGCTCACTCTTGCGAAAGTTGTTCGCGAAAACGCGCTGGCAGTAGATCCCGAAGTCGCCCTGAGCGAAACACAATCGATGGAGCAATATCTCGCCGTTTCACTCGCCCCGCGCCGGTTCAATCTGCTTATGCTCACAATTTTCGCTGCTGCGGCGCTCTTCCTCGCAATTTCCGGAATTTACGCGGTGATCTCCTATTCCGTCGCCCGCCGCACCCACGAATTCGGCATCCGCATCGCGCTGGGTGCGCAGCGCAAGGATGTTCTGGGCATGATCCTGGGCGAAAGTTTGCGCCTCGTCGCCGCGGGAATCGCCATCGGCTCGCTCGCGGCTTTTGGATTCACGCGTCTCCTCGCCCAGCTGCTCTACGGCGTCGGCACCACGGATCCCGCCACGTTCCTGGCTGTGGCCGCGCTCCTCGCGTCTGTCGGCCTCGCGGCCAGCCTGGTTCCCGCCGCCCGCGCCACGCGTGTCGATGCACTCACAGCCCTGCGCTACGAGTGACAGCCCATCAAGGCCCGCTCCGCCCAACGGTGGATCGAAAGTTTTTCGGCCCACAAATTCGGCGTGGATCTTCACCCGCAAGAACCTCCTTGCCTCGTGGCATTCTCTAGGGAACTAATGGGGGCCTGCCCGCGTACTATCCGCTACGGAGGACTGTGACCGTGACCGATTCGACTGCGCCAGGCAACCTGTCTTCTCCTCGCTTCTGGTTTTACGGCCCGTCCGGTCTGCGCGCGGGCTGGCGCTTGTTGATCTTTTACACCATCGTTACCGCTCTGATCAAAGGAGAGAACTGGGCTATTCCGAAACTTTTGCCGGGGCTTGACGACGTAGCAAGGTTCCTCGTTTTTGAGATTGTGAATTTTCTCACCTTTCTTTTTGCCAGCTTGGTGATGTCACGAATCGAAGGCAGAAAAATCGCTGACTATGGACTCCCCTGGCGGCAGATGTTTCGCGGCCAGTTCTGGCTCGGAGCCGCGATGGGCTTCGGCGCGCTTTCTTTTCTTCTGATCGTCCTGCGCCTCAGTAGTTCCTTTTACTTCGGGACACTCGCGCTCCACGGCGCCGAGATCTTGCAGTGGGCCTTCCTCTTCGCCTTGGTTTTCATCATGGTCGCACTGAAAGAGGAGTTCGGGCTTCGTGGCTACACGCTATTTACGCTTTCCACAGGAATCGGGTTCTGGCCCGCGGCGATTATTTCTTCGGCATACTTCGGCATACTTCGGCTACGGGCATCTCGGCAACTCCGGCGAAAACTGGTTCGGCGCATTTCTGGCGGGCACATTCGGAATGCTGGCTTGCCTGCTCCTTCGGCGGACAGGCAGCCTGTGGCTGCCGATGGGATTCCACACCGCCTGGGATTGGGGCCAAACTTACTTTTACGGCGTTCCGGATAGCGGGATCGTCGTGCCCGGCCATCTGCTGAATTCAAAGTTCACCGGCCCGGCATGGCTCACCGGCGGCACAGTTGGCCCCGAGGGAAGTGTTCTCTGCGTGGTGCTGATCATCTCGCTAGGTTTCGTCTGCGCCGCGCTCTTCCGCGAAGTGAAATACCCCGATCCGGCTGCGGTTCCGGACCCTCGCCGGTCGCCAATGCGGCCGGCAACGCAGTCCTGATGCGCCGTCAATTTTTCCCTTGACCGGACAGCTCAATTATATGAATATGAATCCATATTCATATTATGAGATATCGCCTCTTCCTTTGCGGCCTCGCGATCTGGCTCGTCGCTACGCTCGCTCTGCGCCTCGCCGGTCAACATGTTCTTCATCCCCGCAATTGGAAGAGCACGCTCATCATCTTCGCTGCCGTCTTTCCTTTCATCGCCTGGATGGTGCCCCGTCTCTGCAGGCGCTTCGGACTCCCGCTCGACCAGTGGCCCGCGGGCGCATTTTGGCTCTTATTGCCGACACTCCTGCTAGACCCCTTTTCGAGCGCATTCTTTCCCGTCGTGTTTCCAAACATGGTGCCGGAAGTCGCGGGCTTGTTCGGTGGCTTGATGCTTTGGTGCTGCGCAGGCGCGCTCGTGGGTGTTCACATCAGCGGCCATGAGCAAGCGTGACCGCGCGTCCCAATCTGCTTTCCGGCGAAAATCTCTTTCCTGCGCCACTCCAGAAACGAAGTCTCGCCAAGCGTGCGCGCCTCAAAGCTGCCGGGCTTGCCCGGTTCGGTGAGAAAGGATACGAGGGCACTTCCGTTGGAGATATCTCACGGCACGCCCAGCTCGCGGTCGGGACCTTTTATCAGCACTTCCGCTCCAAGCGCCAACTGCTCCTGATCCTGATGGACGATTTGCTGGAAGGTCTGAGCCGGCTCGATCTTCGGACCAAAGCCGTCGCAGATGTTCGGTCGGCGTTGCGCGAAATGCTGGCGCGCGCGTTTTCCACTGACCTGCACTACTTGGGCGCGTATCGCGCTTGGCAGGAAGCGATTCTTACGGATCCGGACCTCGCTAGAAAGCAAAAGTTTATTTGCACTTGGACCACCGGCCGAATCACTTCAGTCTTCCGGCGCTTGCAGCAACTCCCCGGCGCGCGGCCGGACGTAGATATTCCCGGCCTCGCGCGCGCGATGGACAGTTTTTTCTGGAATTTGCTCGGCCAAGCCGCGCGCCTATCGAAGAAAGAGCTGAACCAGTGGATTGACGCAGCGACCCACCTGATTTACCACGCGATTTTCACTGACGTTCCTAGAAGAGGTTAAGACCAAACGCGGCTGATTGATCTCTCATTCCCCGCTTAACTGTTGTTCGTGATGCCCTGCGTGCCTGCCTCGGAAACGATCCGCCCTGCCAGCAGTGAAAATGTTCCGCCGATCAGCGCCCCACTCACCACAATCGCCTCCCACGCCAGCCCCGACGCCACCGTCAAGACCGCCGGCGCACCGAACGGCAGTAGCAACGCCGCCAGCGCCGCCTCGCGCACTCCGATTCCTCCCTGCGTGATTGGCAGTGCTGCCGAAAGTTTTGCCAGCGGCCACGCAAACAGCCACGCGCGAAATTGCAAATGCAGCCCGCAAGCATCCGCCAGCAAAATACTCAACTCGATGAACAGGAGTTGCGCCACAATAGCGAGGCTCAGCGCTTTCAACATCGCCTGCGGTTGACGCCCAATCGAACGCCCCGCGCGCCGCGTTTGCACCATTCGCCGCCGCATCCGAAAAGAGAATCGCCGCACCGGCAGCAAAATGACCGCGGTCACTACGGCGCAGGCTCCCAGCACCGCCCCCGCCCCGAGCAGCAGAAAAATCTGCCTGCTCCTAGCATCCAGCGCCCGCGGGGCGAGCAGAGCTCCCACTCCGGCCAATAATGCGATCGCTGTGAAGTCGATGATGCGATCCAGAAAACTTCCCAGCAGCACGCCTGCCTTGCTTCGGCCCAACCGCAGCGCGAGTCCCGCGCGCACCAGGTCTCCGCCGATCAGCGACGGCAAAAATAGCGACCCGAACAATCCCGCAAAATAGCAGCGCGCCGCCTGCTGCACATTCAGTCCCGCGCCCGCCACGTTCACCATCAGCCGCCACTTGCCCACGCCGATGCAATGCGCCCCTAGATATCCCACCAGCACGAAGATCCACAGTCGCGCCGGTAATGTCCCGAGCGTCTGCCACACCTGCCGCCCCGGCAAAAACCGGAAAAGCAGATAGAGCGCCAGCGCGCTCCCCCCATAATGCAGAAGCGTCTGCAGCCCCGTGCGCAGATATTTTTGCTGGGAACTCGGTGCTTCGGATTCCTGCGGCTCAGTTGCGCGTGTCGAAGCTTGGCGGGTCATCGTGCCGTCGCCCGCACATTATGCGGCCCCCTACCCCACCTCGGCAATCACATCAATTTCCACGCACGACCCAAGCGGAATCTGCGCCACTCCAAAGGAACTCCGCGCGTGCTTTCCATCCTCGCCAAACACTTGACCGAAAAGTTCGGAAGCCCCATTCGCGACCAGGTGCTGTTCTGTGTATGTCGCCGCGCTGTTCACCAGCACCATCAGCTTCACAATTCGCCGCACTTTGTTCAGATCGCCCAGCGCCGCCTGCATCGTCCCCATCAGATCAATCGCCACCAGGCGCGCCGCTTCCTTGCCCTGCTCTGTCGTAATCTCGCGCCCCAATTGCCCTGCCCACGGCTTCCCATCTTTCTTCGCGATGTGCCCGGCAACAAACAGCAGGTTGCCCGTACGCACAAATGGAATATAAGCCGCAGCCGGCGGCGTCACTTCCGGCAGCTTTATTTTCAACTCACTCAATTTTTCGTAGACCGACATTCCATCCTCCTCATTCAGGTTGACTTCCCAAATGACGACCCGCGCTTCTTCGTTAAGCGCTCTTCTCCGCCCGCATCGCAAAATCCACCGCCGTCGTATTTCCACCGCACACCAGCACGCCCACGCGCTCTCCCCGCTTCGCTTCATACCGCCGCGAAAGCAGCGCCGCAAATGCCGCCGCCCCTCCCGGCTCCGCCACCACGCGCAGCCTGTTCCACAGCGCTTCCTGCGCCTCCACGATCGCTTCATCCGTGACCAGCACCACGCGGCTCACAAATTTCTGCGCGATCGGAAACATGATTTCGCCCACGCGCTTCGGCGCCAGCGAGTCCGCGGCAATCCCGCCGGCTGGCGCGTCAACCGGCCTGCCTGCTTCCATGGCACGTGCAAGCGTCGGCGCCGCTTCCGGCTCGACGCCAATAATTTTCACGCGCCCTCCGTACCAGGAGCTGATCCCGCCGATCAGCCCGCCACCTCCGACGGCGACCAGCAGCGTGTCGATCTTCGCGTCCTGCTCTTCGAATTCCATTCCCACCGTCCCCTGCCCCAGCAACGTTTCCGGCTGGTCAAATGCGTGCACACGCAACGCGCCCGACTCTGCCGCCCACCGCTCGCTCGCCGCCAGCGCATCCGCGTACAGCTCGCCCGTCACCACCAATTCCGCGCCGTAGCTCCGTATCCGCTCGATCTTCGACGGGCACGCAACCGTCGGCACGAAAATCCTCGCCGGCTTCCCGAGCTTCATCGCCGCATACGCCACCGCCACTCCATGATTTCCGCCCGTAGCCGCCACCACGCCCGCCGCCGGAACCTCGCGCAACATCAGATTCGCAAACGCCCCGCGCGCCTTGAACGACCCCGTGTGCTGCAGCGATTCCAGCTTCAGCACCAGCCGCACCGACTCGAGCCCGAAGTCGCCGCCGTCCACCTCCACCACCGGCGTCCGCCGGATGTACGGTCGAATCATCCGCTCCGTCGCCTCAATCCGTTCCCGCGTAATCACTCTCGCCTCCCTTCCCGCTCCTCGCCTCTTCGCTGTCATCTCCGGTTTTGGGAGTCCGACCCGTGGTGAGCGCAGCCGAACCATGGACACCATCGGAGTCCTGAAATCGGACCCGGAGCCAGCCGAAGCTGGGTGCGCGGTTTGAGCGTCCGCCGGCATTTCGGAGGACTTCTTACTTCTTGTTCTTCGCTTCTCGCCCCGGTGGGTGTCCATCCGCCCTGCTGTCCCATGCCCTCTTCGTCAGGGCACGGCTTAACCCGTGCCGAAAAGACTCGACCACCCAGGGGTTTCAACCCCTGAGGTCACCTACTTGCATTTTTCCCTGCAAAGCACGATAATACTCTACTAAGGAACTTAGCTAATTGTCTATGGAAATTTCACTCGCAATCCGGGCCCTCGATAGCAAACCCCGGCTGCAAATTTTAACCTGGCTCAAAAACCCGCGGAAACATTTCCCCCCGCAGATCGACGGCGACCTGGTCACCGACGGCGTCTGCGGCGTCCTGATCGCCCGCAAACTCCGCGTCAGCCAGCCCACCGCGAGCGAGCACCTGAAAATCCTCGCCCGCGCCGGCCTGCTGCGCCCCAGACGCATCAAGCAGTGGACTTTCTACAAGCGCGACGAATCCCAAATCAAAAAACTGAAGCGCCTCATCTCCTCGCAAGTCTGACCCCGCTCCCCTGGGAACGCCGGCCTCCGCCCGGCTCTTCCCTCCCCGCTCCTCGCCTCTACGCTGGTTCACCCTGAGCGCCGCGAAGGGCATCCCGACAGAGGCGCCTTTCGTTGAGGGCGTATAAGAATCCGCCAACCATGCTCATGTTAATCTAGGCCTCGATGATTTAATGTCTTAGTAGTAAAACCAAGATATTGGGGCCGAGCTCAAACATCACCAGCTTCGGACACTTTGATGACAACCTTGAATGAAGCCTTCAGACTTGCAAATTTGGATAGGGCTTGGCGTTGGATTAAGAGCAATCCGGACGCGGGATACAAAAGTTACTGCGGCCGGGCGTACTCCAGGTACGCGATTTCTGACGCGCAATTGCTAGATGAATTGCGAGACCGACTCTTGCGAGAAATCTATGAGCCGTCGCACGCCTGCAAGATATTTCTGCCGAAAAAGTCAGGGATTCTTCGCCCCTACACGATACTTACGGTCGAGGATCAAATTGTTTACCAAGCCATGGTAAACGTGGTCGCAGAGCGATTGGCCCCGAAGGCCCGGAATCAATATCTGACTGTGACATTCGGGCACATGTATGCGGGTAAGGCCAGCACTTGGTTCTATAAGCCGTGGCGACACGGATATTTGGCGTTCAACAAAGCTGCGCGAAATTCGTTTCGGCGAGGATTGCGGTTTGCCGCGAGCTTTGACCTCACTGCATGTTATGACACTTTGGACTATCGCGTTCTATGCCATTTCCTGAGGGAACTCAAATGCGATCAGGAATTCTGTGAGAAGTTGAAGGAATATCTAGGCGTCTGGGCCGCAACGGATACGCGAATCTATCATTCACACGGAATTCCGCAGGGACCTTTGGCTTCCGGACTCTTATCAGAAGTTGTCCTTCGGCACTTTGATCTCAATTATGGAACCAAGTCAAATGTGCGGTATTTGAGATACGTAGACGACATTCGACTCTTCGCTCATCGCGAAGATGCTCTCCGAAGAATGCTTGTTCGACTAGACACACTTAGCAAAGACATCGGTCTTTTCCCACAAGCAGCGAAAATCAACATCCATGAAATCAAGGATATTGAGGACGAGTTGAAGTCAATCAGCAATGCCTATGAGGCTGAAGAGGAAGATGAAGACGGTCCTCCAGACCAAACCCGGGTCCGGCGAGCCATTATCGGACTAACGAGGCGATTTACGGTGAAGTCCGATACTAAGCTTAAATATCTGCTGGCTCGTGCAGATCCCTCCGCAGTACTGAACAACCGACTGCTGCGAATCGCTTTCCGTCGACCAGACTTGATTCCTAACATTATGAGATATTTCAGAAAATATGACCGCTTGCCTTCCTCAGTAAGCAAAGCCTTGCTAAACAGCCTCAAGAAAGAGCCTCTATACGAAAGCACGACTGCTGAAATCGTGACAACCTTAGACAAGAGAACGTCACGGCAGCAGTTGCCACAATTGCGCAGGATCTTGGTAAGAAAATGGAGGCCAAGGTCGACTGGTACCATATTGAAGACTGCACTCGGCAGACCTCTCTTCAGGAAAAAATACATCGATGAATACCGAATTCGATATGGCCTTAGGACTATTCCTGACTGGTGGGTACGCGCTGAACTTTTTAGCGTTCTGTCAACGAGTCGTTGGGGGACCAAAGGCTTGACAAACATGCTGAATGAGGGAATCAGAGATCAAACGGGAGATGTCGCGCTCTCTGCGGCTGAAAGAATAGCCGCGATCGGACTCGAAGTGGCCAAACCATTGACGAGTCTCAACCTCTCCGCCGCAAAAGCACTCCGTCAGCTCGGAATTATCTCGAGATTGCCAAAAGGTGTTGACGGAGTAGACCGAAGCTTCAGCCGTTTGGTCGGGAAGGCCACAGGCGTAGATTGGCGCGCGGTATTTGGCCATAGTTATAAGCAGGCCGAGAAACAAGCTGTATTCTGCCGCGCCCTAGCAGAGACTGACGCCACAGCATTTGTGAATGCAACCGATGTATTCCATGACCTTTTGCTATCACGCTTATATAAGCATGATCGAACACTCGGCATTTACAACCTTGGAGGCGTTGGGGCAATTCTCGCAAGCGTTCGTCTGAGGACTCAGTACCCAAATGTGTTCGCCCTTATCTCAGGTATCCGCGAGCAGCGATACATAAGCAACCTTTCCCACGCGGTGGCTCGAAGAACGGGGATGCCAACAGGAAGAATCAGTTTCAAGTATCTCAAAACAGCAAAAAGGTTCATGCGGAGCGCATTCACGGAGCTGGCTGCCAAGTGGTGAAGGCACGGAGCGTGCCATCCGACCTCATCAAGTTCGATTCAAGACGAGCGAGGGGAGAGAAATAATGAGAGTGGCCTACCTAGACATCGAAACTGACTACGTGGGTAAGTACGAGGATGGGCGCCTATTTCGAGATTTCAAGAACCATCTCATTACGGTTCTCGGAGTGCGGGTCGTTGAAGGAAAGTCTGATGAATTCGTCCAGCTTGTTGGCGAAGACATTACTAAACGCGATCTCCTGCAGATTCTGCGCGGCGTAAAGCGAATGGTTACTTACAACGGACGATCGATTCCTGACCGTCTCAAAGGCCGAATCGGATTCGACTTTCCAGTGATCGGAGCACAATTAGGAATCATGTTGGACCAAAAATTTGAGCACACAGATTTAGTGCCCGAATGTTGGAAGCGCAATCTATATGGCGGTCAAAAAAAGGTCGAGGAAGCGTTGGGGCTGCGAAGAGAATTACCTGGTAAGCATGGAGCTTGGGCCATGGAAATGTGGCGCAAGTACGTCGAGACTGAGAAGAAGAAGTATCTAGAGGCTCTCCTCGCCTACAACCGAGAGGATATTTTCATGTTGCGAGAGATTGAACTCAAGCTGAAGAATTTGTAGTGGTTGGTTGGCCGATGCCCCATCCACAATTCATTCCCGCTCTTGCCGCCCTCGAGTTCCGCCGAACAGCTTGACCAGCAGCGTGATGCCCACGAGCAGGCAAAGAGGAGCCGTCGCCGCTCCGGGGAAATATTTTCCCTGCATCGCGCTCAGGAGCAGATGCCCCGCGCCGTTGGCCACGCCTCCGCCCACCGCGAGGAACAGCACAACCAGCCAGGCCAGCGGCACGCGCCGGTAAACGCCGATTCCCGCCAGCACGAACACGGCAATCCATCCGAGATTGAAGGCCACAAATTGCGCGTCGCTCCATTCATTTCCGGCAAGCTTCGGGAACTCGCGCTGGAACCCGGCGGCAAATTCTTCGGTGAAATGCAGGCACTGCACGGCAATGGCGAGCAAATACATCGGAAGCACGTTTTCAGGATCGCTGTTCCATAGCGCCGCCGCCCACAGCAAATACGAGACCACCAGCGCCACGCTCAGCAGAGCCGTAGCGCGCCCCATCAAGCGCGCTTGCGCCGCCACCACCACCAGCACAAGCAAGCCGCCAGTGATGCGATCGCGCGTTGTCACCGCGTTCACTTCGTTCACCTTGTTCGCCGCAGCAATCTGCCGCCCACCTTTTCGGCCTGAACCGCGGCCTCTTGTGCGGCCGAATCCCTGAAGAGTATCATCACGTATCTCCACGGGACCCCGGGCCAAAATTAACTACCGAGGTGCCATTCATGCGCGCAAACCCGTCCAAGCATAGCAACTCAAACACGGGAATGACTACGACTGCGATCCTTGTACTCATCGCAGTTGTAGTGATTCTGGTTGCCGCCGGTATCTATGCTATTCACGAGGCCAGTAAGACTCCGGTCGCGGAGGCCGATGCGAGTGGTAATGCGAAATTCGACACGCCGACCGTGCCGTCGAGTACCGTGTATGTTCATTGCAACAACGACGGAGAACCAACGCTTACTGGCGAGCAGGATTCCGCTGAAACAAAGACCATCAAAATGAGCTACAAGCCCCTTCCCTCGGAAGCTTGCAAGACGGCGACGGGCCAGGATTGCCAGAAAAAGTCATGGGAAGCGAATGTTCATCAGGACTGGAAGCCGGACCTGCAACAGACCAAAGACCTCAAAGCAAGCGATGATAAGTTCCACCTGGTATGCCCCTGCGCATGTCCAACCAAGATTCTCAACCTGCAATGGAAGGATTTCTATCGCAATGCGTATCCCAACGGGGAATTGGCCACATATTACAATGTGCGATTCAAATTGACTGACCCTGCTGGTGGAAAAGAGCTGGCGACGTGGACGGCGTGGGTCCGCGTTGCAGGCGGCCATACTCATTATGGCGACGAAGGTTTCAAGCTGATTGAGATCGATGCTTTGCATTGCTCGACGCCGGAAAAAATCGTGGAATGTGCCAAGGAGAAATCGGGGCAACAGTTCGCTCAGCCACCCGCGGTTCCAACTTCATGAAGGAATGACGTCAGGTTGGTCCGCGTGAGCAGGCCGGTGGCCCACTCTTCTGCCCGAACGGTATTTGAATTTCCGGGTGCCCGATACTTTGCGCCGTCTGCAAAGGGTGGGGATTTCAAATCTGAATTCCAATCATCTCCAAACGGCCAGTTGAAGCTCCCTGTACCGAACTCCATACCATCGATCAGGGACAGGTTTCGTTCAGTTTTACGGTCGAAAACGTTCACTGTACTTTTTTTTCGTCAAATCTGTACCCTCGCCCAGTCGAAATCGCTCCCGCCTCCTGCTACCATTTCGTGTGACCACTCCACCGAACCACGCCTGCCAACTAGCGCCGAGTCGACCTACGGCCCCCTCCTCCCGGACTGACTTCACTCCAAGCGCATGGGCGATGCGCTCTCTTAATCTTTGTGGGGCGGGGATTCATCCCCGCCATAAACAATTCGCCTTTGCGTCCTGTGCCACTTGCGCTGGTTTACCCGCGCAAGCATCTCGCCATTTCTTTCTCGAGTCATGGGCCAAGGATCGTGCTTCCCTGGCCGCCAGACGGTTGGCGGCTAATCGAAAGTGGTGTCGAATAGAAATCGCTGTAACTTATTCAAAACAAACACCAGCGACACTTTCTAATCGCAACTCTCCGCGGGGTGTTCCGCGTCCGAACCAAGGATGCCAAACCAAGACCGGTGAGACGGTACAACTAGCTCTTAATGGTTCACTGGCCACTCGTCACTCGCCACTAGCCACTGATTTTCTAATCGCAACATTAGCCATTTCAGAATTCGAGTCAAACCGCTCAAAACAAAGGCGATCACATTTTTCTAATCGCAACAAAAACAGTGTTTTGTTTCTCCGTGTCTCTGTGCCTCCGTGGCAATCGTTGGCCGTTGATTCCAGCACCCAGAATCCACAGATCACTTGCCGTACTCCGCCAGACCCTTTAAGGTATGTAATTCACAAAACGGCGAGGACGGCACAGTGAAAAAGAAAATTCGCGTGGTGCAATACGGCGTTGGACCGATCGGCGCATCCATCGTACGGCTGATGCGGCAGAAAGCGTCGCTCGAAATTACCGGCGCGATTGACAAAGATCCCGCAAAGGCCGGCCGCGACCTCGGCGAAATTGTTGGCGCGTCCGACGCTCCCTGGGGCGTGGCCATCTCGCCCGACGCCGATGCGGTGCTCGCAAAACCCGTGGACGTGGTCATCCACTCGACCTCTTCCTACTTGCCGAGCGTGATGGACCAGCTCCTCGCGTGCCTCGCCGCGGGCTGCTGCGTCGTCTCCACCTGCGAAGAATTGTCATACCCGTTCCGCAAGCATCCGCAGCTCGCGAAGCAGCTCGACGCGGCCGCGCAGGAGGAAGGCGTCGCGCTGGTCGGCACGGGAGTGAATCCCGGATTCGTGATGGACATGCTGGTCCTGACGCTGAGCGCCGTCGCGCAGCGAGTGGATTCCGCGAAAGCCATCCGCGTTGTGGACGCTTCGAAGCGCCGCCTGCCACTCCAGAAAAAAATCGGCGCGGGCATGACGCCCGATGAATTTCGCGCGCAGGTCGCCGCCGGCGTGATCAAACATCACGGCCTGCCGGAATCCGTCGCCATGGTTGCCGACGGCCTGGGATTCGCGCTCGACGATATTTCGGAAACCATCGAGCCGGTGATCGCGGAAGAAATTGTGAAGACGGAATTTCTCGAGGTCGCGCCGGGCCAGGTCGCCGGTGTACATCAAATCGCGCGCGGCACCGCTGGCGGAAAAGAAAAAATATTTCTGGAGCTTAGAATGTATGTCGGCGCGAAAAATCCCGCCGACACGATCGAATTGCTGGGCGAGCCGCCGCTGACTCTGACGATTGCCGGCGGCACGCACGGCGACGTGGCCACCGCCGCCGTCGTCGTCAACGCCATCCCCGCGATTCTCGCCGCGCCCGCGGGCTTGCGCACTTCGCGCGATTTGCCGCTCAGTTTTTTTCCGTCCGGCTTGCTGGCTTAAGAATTTTTTACCGCGGCTTGTTCCAGAAGCGCGCCACGGCGGCGTAGTCGGGATCGTCTTTCGACGCGTCTTTCACTGCGCCGTACGTCGCGTACGACGCAGCCGCAGCCGGCAGCGTGATTTTTTCTTCGCGCGCGAGCTCGAGCGCCAGGCGCATGTCTTTGTGCATCAGGCGCAGCGGAAAGCTCGGCGGATAATCATTTTTCAGGATGAGCGGCGCCTTCACGTCGAGCACGGCCGCGCGCGCCATGCTGGCTTGCAGCACTTCGATCAGCCGCTCGCCCGCCACGCCCGCGTTCGTCACCAGTGCGAGCGCCTCCGCCAGCGCTTCCACTTGCAGCGCGAGAATTAAATTCATCGCGAGCTTCACGGTTTGCCCGGCGCCATTCGGGCCGAGCAGAAATATTTTTTTGCCCATCGTTTCCAGCACGGGCCGGACTTTTTCGAGCGTTTCACTTTTTCCGCCGGCCATGAAAACCAGCTCGCCTTTTTCCGCGCCCCATGTTCCGCCCGTCACAGGCGCGTCGAGATAGCCGACGCCGCGCTCTTCGCACGCCGTCGCCGCGCGTCGCGCGAGTTCCGGCGAAATTGTGCTCGAGTCAATCAGCACACTGCCGCGACGCAGCCCCGCGAGCGCGCCATTTGCGCCCCACAAAACTTTCTCGACCGCGGGCGGGTCGCTCACGACGGTGATCAGCACGTCAGCCTGCGCCGCCGTCGCCGCAGGATCTGCGCCAAGTTTTGCGCCTTCCCGAACCAAATCCTCTGCCCGCGCCGGCGTGCGATTCCACACCACCAGCGGAAATCCTGCCTTCAACAAATTTCGCGCCATCGGCTTGCCCATCAGCCCAAGGCCAATAAATCCGATTGTAGGTTTCACGCATGCCTCCTTCGTGGAAGATGCAATATACCTGCCGCGCGGTTCAATGGGATTGAAAATCTTGCTGGAAAAGCCGCGAGAAGCAAAAGCCGGAATCAGCGAGGACCGAATCTAGGGCAGCTTTTTTGACGGAGAAGACCACGCCGGAGTGTGAGTTGCGGGATTTGTCTTGGATTCCACAACGCTGATGACATATTCGTACGGGATTTCCACGCGCATGGATTTGTCTTTGCCGCCGGCAGAGAAGCGATCCTCGAGGACGATGGACTTGCCTGAGTCGGAAGTCAGCACGCCGCTTGCGGAAAGCTGAATTTCAGCAGCGCGATATTGCGCTTCAACGCGTTTCCCAACGAGCGACTCGTAGCGTGGCATGTTCCTCCCGGGCGATCGGGCTGTCAAAAGCTGACCATCGTAACACAACGGTGTATCTTGAAAGGTAAATACTAAAGAGCGGTTACTAGTGCGATGGATGGTGTGCGGGCGTTTCGTGTGCGATGGGCGCGGCTTCCTCAAATCTCTGCCGCAGGTCCGCGAGCAGAATGAGCATGAGCGGAGCGACAATACTGAGAGTGAGATAACTGTACAGCAACGGCATGATCCAGCCGAGCGCAGAAGTGTCGCCGGAAAAACGCGCCGAGGCAAAAACCCAAACCAGCGCTGCTGCTGCAAATGCGATCAGGACAGCGAGGTTTCGGCTGAAATCAGAAATTTCCAGCGGCCGCTGGCAGCCGGGACAAACTAAATCGTACGAGCGCGAAGCAATTTCTCCCGCGGGAAGCATCGCCAAGCAATTCGGGCACTGTCGAGCAGCCACCAAATACCTCCGATTCACAGGTAGAAGATACATCAGATGCAGTGCTGCGAAAAGAGTGAGCGCGCCGCTAGACAAGAGAAAATTCAACGCGGTGGCGGAACGGATCGATGCGTTCGGCGCGCACGCGGACGCGATCGCCGAGCCGAAACACTTTTGCAGCAACGCTCGAGCGGCCGCCGCGATGAGGTTCGGCAACGATCGAATGATCTCGCTCGCGATAGATGCAACGCATTCCAGTGATTTCCTCGAGCCGGTCGATGCTGACGAGGCCTTCGACGAAAATTTCCATCAACTCGACGAAGAAACCGAATTTCTGCACAGAAATAATCAGCGCGTCGTACTCCTCACCGAGGCGGCTTTCCATGAATTGCGCCGTCTTCCATTCCATCAATTCGCGCTCGGCGGATTCCGCGCGGCGCTCGGATTCCGAACATTCGGAAGCGACTTCCTCGAGCTCGACGCGCCGATAGGGACCGAGCATCGCGACTGTTTCACCTTCAGCCGCGCGCGCACGCGGCGAAGGCGCACGAATCGGCGCAACACTCGGATTTTCAAGCGCCCATTTCAAGCAACGATGAACGATCAGGTCCGGATAACGGCGGATCGGCGAAGTGAAATGCGTGTACTCCTTCACGGCGAGCGCGAAATGTCCGAGGACGTCAACCGCGTAGCGCGCTTGCTTGAGCGAGCGCAGCATCAGGTAGGAGAGAATGCGCTCTTCGGGCTTGCCGGCAATTTTTGCGGCCAATCGCTGGTAATGCTGCGGGCGAATATCAACTTCATCCGCAGCAGGAAGCGTGACGCTCATCGGACGCATGCGCCCGCGCCCGCCGCGCCCCGCACGGGCGGCCGGCCGAGATTCGCCGTGGCGGACCACGATGCGGCGCTCAGCCAGATCGTCCACGCCGAGTGAGTAGCCGAATGCGTGCGCTAGTTCTTCGAACTCGAGAACTTTTTTCGGATCCGGCTTTTCGTGCACGCGATGGAGCGAAGCGATGCCCCGCTTTTCGAGAAACTGCGCGACGGCTTCGTTGGCTGCGAGCATGAATTCTTCGATGATGCGGTGCGCGATGTTGCGTTCGCTGCGGACAATGCTGAGCATGCGCCCGTTTTCGTCGAACTCGATGACAGGCTCGGGGAGATCGAAATCTATTGAGCCGCGCGTGCTGCGGCGCTTGTTGAGGAGCAACGCAAGTTCTTTCATGCGGCGAAAATGGTCGATGAGCGGCGCGTAGCGCTTGCTCATTTCCGCGTCGCCATCAAGCACTTTGTTGACGTTCGTGTACGTCATGCGCTCGGCGGAACGAATTACGCCGGACTTGAAATCGGAGTGAATCATTTTTCCGGTGGCGTCCATTTCCATGATGGCGCTCATCACCAGACGGTCCACCTGCGGATTCAGCGAGCAGATGCCGTTGGATAATTCCTCAGGCAGCATGGGCACGGCGCGATTTGGAAAATAAACGGAGTTCCCGCGCAGGCGCGCTTCGCGCTCGAGTGCGGCCGCACGGTGAACATAGTGCGCCACGTCCGCGATATGAACCTGGAGTTCGAAGTGGTCGTTGGGCAATGCAGCGACGTGAACGGCGTCGTCGAAATCGCGCGCCGTCTCGCCATCAATCGTGACGATGGGCAGGCTGCGGAAATCGCGGCGGCCTTGGATGTCGGCCGGCAAGACTTGCTGTGGCATGGCGCATGCTTCCGCCAACACCTCATCGGGAAATTCATGCGGCAGGTGATGTTTGCGAATGATGATCTCGACGTCCACGCCGATTTCGCCGGGGCGGCCAAGAATCTCGATGACGCGTCCAACGGGCGCAAGGCCACCCTTGGGGTATCGCGTGATTTCGACGTTGACGACAGCGCCGTCGAGTTCAGGCAGACGCGCGCGGCGGTTCACTGCGGGAGTGCCTTCAGTGGCGCCGAGCTTCTCGCGAAGTTGCGGCGTGAGTTCGTCGCCCGGCGGGATGGCAACTTCGTGAAGGATGCGCGTGTCGTAAGGCAGAACCACATTGCCGTGCGGGCCGTAGCGAAAGAGGCCGACGAGTGTGGGATGTTCGCGCTCGACGATTTGGACCACGCGGCCTTCGGCGCGACCGTCGGCGCGGCGGCGCACGATGCGCGCGAGGACATGATCACCGTGCATCGCATCCGCAAGATTCTCGCGGCCGATATAGAGATCGCCGTCAACTTTTGGGATTGGAGAATCAGGAACGAGAAAACCGTAGCCGTCGCGGTGCGCGACGATGCGGCCAGAAACCAGATTTGGGTCGCGGCTCAGTTTTGCGGCGGTAGCGCGCGCCGTTTGGTTTGCGGTTTGTGCATGCTCGGTGCCAGATTGCGCGGGTTCTGTTTTTTCTTGCGCCGCTCGATGCGCGGCAGGGCGCGCGGGCGGAGGTTGCTTCACGTGCTTCGCGCCTGCGAGCCGGTAGCGCCCGCCGTGAATTTCTTCGATGTCGCCGCGGCGCTTGAGCTGCTGGATCACGCGCGGGAGATAACGTCTCCCGCGATGCTTCAAATCCATGCCGTGCGCGATCTGGCGAATGCTCGCGGGCTGTGTGAGCGTCGAGAGATGGGCGATCACCTGCTCGGGGGTCACCTCGGGCGCGGGCAACGGTTCGCGGTCTTCGAAGGAGTGGCGCTTACTGCGTGGGCTCATGGCGGCATGAACAGGCTAGCGGATTTGGGCGCGCGTGGCAAAAGGTGGTTTTGTGTGATCGGCCCGTTGGGTGATCTTCGCCACTGTCTCGCGTGATTGGGAGCGTTCAGGTTAAACTGTGGCATCAGCTATGGCTATTGCGTTTATATTCTTTGAAGCAATGGATAAAGTGCCCGCCCTCGCGGTCATTTTGCTGTTCTTCTTGAGCATCGGCGGGGCTGGTTTAGTGATGGGTCGCCGTCATCCCCTTCTCTGCCTTCCTTTTCTCACCATCGTCGTCACCATTGGCTATTTGGGGCTGCTGGAACTCAACGACATCGGACCTTCAATACGCGCCGAGGGTGGTTTCGCGTACGTAGGGCTTTCTTACTTCGCGATCCTGGCGGGAGTAATAATGCCGGTGGTGGGCGCAGTCATCGGTGCCAGGCGCAAACCAAACAGCACTCGCCCTTGGCGTTTTATCTCGGGGCTGGTCGGGCTGCCCTTGTTGGGGCTCACTGCTTACATGGGATATGGCCAAGCGAAAGCCAATTACTACGAATACTATCTCTGGCCGATTGAAAAGGCTGAAGAGCACTACATCATGCCGCTGCACTGGAAAGACATTGTGGCGCAGATGACCATCTGGTCTGTTCTGGTTGCTCTGCTCATTACTTCGATCTATTTGCTGCGTTCAGCGTTCAGGCCGGAAGAGCATGCTCCTCAGAACCTGGAATAGGCGTCAAGAACTTTGTGTGGCCCAATTCGTTCCGATTCTCTGATCTCGCTAGCCAAAATATCCTTTGGAGCAAACAAGCAAAGTGCAAGTGTGCATCTCGAAGGAAAAGAGCCGGCGAGACGCCAGCGTTACGGGGATTGAGGCAGGGCGAGAGGCATGTCGATGATGACGATTTTGCCGTCGGGCTGGCGCTCGAGCGAGGGGGCGTAGGCGCCGAGGAGCTCGCGGCGCCACCAGGCACCCGAGGCGCGCTTCGTTTTCATGTCGGTGAACCAGTATTGCCAGATGACGGCGCGGACCTGCACGGGCGGAGGGCCCCCGGCGAAGGGATTGCCGGCAAAAAGCGCGAGGACGTCTGGATCGCTGCGCAGGAGGCGCTCTTCGGTCCAAACGACGAAACGATATTCGCGCCAGGAGCCGAGCGAGGCGAACCACAAATTCCAATCGAATCGCGGCTGGTAGGGCGCGTAAATTCCGGGCGGCTTTGCGACGTCCTGCGGCTTGTAGCGGAAGGGATACGCGAGCCACGTCTTTCCGTCGCGCGAGCCCTGGAATTCGATTTCGTAGCGGCCGTGCGTCATCACGGCGAAGAGGCCGTAGCGATTGGCGATGCGGAACGGCTCAAGCGCCATGATCGGTGCTTCGGGGAGCGGCAGGCCGCGGAAAAACATCCAGGCGAGTTCCGCGGAGGTGACGTAGAGGACCCAAAGCAGGAAAAAACCTGCGAGCGTCACACGGGCGGGCGCGAGAATTTTGCGCGCGCGTGCGCGCCACGATTCCTGTAATGGTGGAGCGATTTCAACTCGTCCGGGCGCTGGTTGCGAATCGATGAAGCTGCGGATCTTCTGAGGCACGAGCCATTCAATGAAGCGATCATCGAGCAGCAGGAAGCCGAGCGAGAGGACGAGATAGTTCAAGAAAGTGTAGTTCGCGGTGAGGATGATGGAAATTTCAAACGGTGTGACGATGAAAAAACAAATGATGCGGAAGCGCCGCGGAAGAAACAGCATCCAGACAAACACTAATTCCACAGCGAAGGTGAGCAGCACAGCAAAAGCATGAAACCAATGCGGAAAGTGCTGGACGTACCAGCCGAGCCAGGTGGGCAGCGGGCCGTTCTGGTAATAGTCGTCCATGGCGGTGAGATTGCGCCAGGCACGGTCGCCGCTCAGGATTTTCACCACGCCTGATTCGAAATAAATGCGGAACCATTCCCACTGGAGCAGGAAGCGGCTTAAGCGGGAGGGAGCGTGGGCCCGGGCGAGGCCGGGCCAGAAACCTGGCGGCGCGAAAAAGAGAGAGATGAATCCCGCTTCCAGCAACATGCCGTCGGATTGGTAGCTGGAAAAATCCTGCGCGGCACAGACGAACGAAAGGAAACACACGAAGCAAACGGCGAGCATGCCGCGCGGCCAGATATTCAGCACCACGAGCAGCGAGGCAATCATTCCTACCCAGCAAAGCAGGAGCAATGCGTGGTCGCTTGCGCTAAACCACAGGAGCGTGGGCGCAAACCAGAATCGCTGCGAGTGAAGCGCGCCGGACACCGCCTGCAAATAATCGCCGGCGGGGAGAATGCCGGTGGGGCCGATGAGACCTGTGATCTGAAAGACGAGCGAGTAGAACGCAGAGAAATAAATCAGGCCGAGGGCGCGCAGGAAAATCCAGCGGGGCCAGAGGTGGCCGGGGCGACAGTCGTTGATTGGCTCAAGACCGAGGAGCCAGTTGGCGATCGAGGCGAGCGTTGAAATCATTGCGGAGGGATTATAACGGCGAAGAATGAAGCACAAGTAATGAAACAACTAGTGTGCGTCGACCCTTGATCTTGTCCATTGGTTCGACGCGTGGTCGTAAGAGCACAGACAAGAGTGTCAGTGCTACCCAAATCAGGCGGATTTCGGGGCAGTTGCGCGGGGCGGGGACAGCTTCATGGAACGCGGCACGGACGGGACGGTGCGGATGTCTTCGCGGCCTTCGGCGATACCGATCAGAAATTCCTGGGCGTTGAAGTGGAAACCGTTGCGCATGCTCAGAAGCTTGTGGGCATCGCGCCCATGAACGTAGTCTCCGTTCGGCAGCAAGACGCGAGTTTTCTGCGTGTCGGCGAGATACGGTTCGATTACTTCGTTGAAAATCTGAGCGCACAGATCGGAATTGCGTAGATGAAACATCACCTCGACGCGCTCGTAGATATTGCGATGCATCCAATCGGCGCTGCCCAGATAGACTTCCGATTTCCCCCCATTGCCAAAAATAAAAATTCGGCTGTGCTCGAGGAAGCGGCCAATGACGCTGCGGACGCGGATGCGGCTGCTGATGCCGCGGACGCCGGGACGCAGCGCGCAGGCGCCGCGCACGATCAGCTCGATTTGCACGCCGGCCTGCGAAGCACGGTAGAGCGCCTGAATAATTTTTTCGTCGAGCAGCGCATTGACTTTCGCGATGATGAACGCAGGGCGGCCGGCGCGCGCATGGGCCGTTTCGCGCTCGATCAGGCTGGCGCAATTTTTTCCGAGATTGAGCGGGGCGACGAAGAGCGGCCGGTAACTGGGCCGCTCGGAGTAGGCGGTGAGGTAGTTAAAGACGTGATGGACGGACGATGTGATTTGCGGATCGGTGGTGAGCAGGCTCAGGTCGGTGTAGAAGCGCGCGGTGGAGGGATTGTAATTTCCGGTGCCGAGATGCGCGTAGCGACGAATCTGTCCGTTGGACTCGCGGCGGGCGACGAGCGCGAGCTTGCAATGCGTTTTCAGGCCGACGACGCCGTGAAACACCTGCACGCCTGCTTCCTGCAAATTTCGCGCCCAGCGAATGTTCGAGGCTTCATCGAAGCGAGCTTTCAGCTCGACGACGACGGCAACTTCTTTTTTCGCGGCGGCCTCAATCAACGCGCGGACGATGGGCGAATTTTCGCTGGTGCGATAAAGCGTCTGCTTGATGGAGAGCACATCGGGGTCCTGCGCGGCGCTCTCGATGAAGCGGACGATGGCGGAATAGGAATCGTAGGGATGATGGAGGAGCAGGTCGCGCTTGCGAATCAACTCGAAGAGGGAGGGTGCGCCGGGCTTCAGCGCCAACTCGCGTGCGGCGAAGGATTTGTATTTGAGCTCGGGGCGCGGCGTCTGATCGTACATGTGGAAAAGGCGCGAGAGGTTCACGGGGCCGTTGACGTTGAAAATCTGCCAGGGAGCGAGATGGAAGTTGGCCTGGAGGCGGTCGATAATTTCCTGGTCGGCGCCGACTTCGATTTCCAGACGCACAGCTGCGCCTTTGCGGCGGCGATGGATTTGCGTGTCGACCGAATCGAGCAAGCTGCGGGATTCCTCTTCCTCGAGATAGAGGTTGCTGTTGCGCGTGACACGAAAAGCGGCGGCAGAAAGAATTTCGTAGCCGTGATAGAGACGCTCGGCAAAGGCGTGGACCACGTCGTGGAGGAAAACATACTCGACGGCGTTTTCCGGTGAAGGCAGACGGACGAGGCGCGGAAGCGCGCGCGGGACGGTGACGACGCCGAGAAACGTGTGATTGCCGCGGCGTTTGCGTTTGAGCAAGAAGGCAAGACATAAGGCCTTGTTGAGCACGTGAGGAAACGGATGCGCGGGATCGATGGTGACGGGCGTGAGCAGCGGCTCGACAGATTTCGCGTAGAAATTTTCGATGTGTTCGCGCGCGGCAGGGCGCAGCGCCGAAAGGCTCAGGACGCGAATCGACTCGTCGGCGAGTGCGGGAACGAGTTCGTCTTGCCAGCAACTGTATTGCGCCTTGACGAACGAATGAATTCTTGCGGAAAGTTCGCTGAGCACTTCCGCGGGGATGCGTCCGTCGGGGCCGGGCTCGCGATTGCCATGCTCGACCTGCTGAAGCAGGCCGGCGACACGCACTTCGACGAATTCGTCGAGGTTGCTCGCGGTGATGGCCAGAAATTTTACGCGCTCGAGGACAGGATTGTCGGGATCACGAGCTTCCTCGAGAACGCGCTCGTTGAATTGGAGCCAGGAAAAATGGCGATTAAAGAAGTATTGCGGATCGGCAAGCCCATTGCGAGACATGCGTACCTCTGAGGCCCGGAAGAGTACCCCGCAAGTGTTACAGGAGTGTTACTGCGTCGCCGCAGGGCGCCGAGGTCGACGGAGGCACGAACGCGCAGCGGGGTGCATTCATTTATAATATCAGGGTTGCAGTCTGGTTCGAGCGGCCTGCGATAACGGGAGATAAAGTCATGAAGGCAATTCGCATGCATTCGAAAGGCGGGCCGGAGTTGCTCGTCTACGAGGACGCGCCAAAGCCGCAATTAGGGGCGGGCGATGCGCTGGTCCGCGTTTTTGCGTCATCGATTACGAAGGATGAGTTGACGTGGGCGGAGACCTATCAGACCTGCGACGGCCGGCCGCGGATTCCCACGATTCCGGGCCACGAATTCTCCGGCGTAGTGGAGGCAGTCGCGGCAGGCGTAACTGATGTGAACGTCGGCGAGGCGGTGTATGCGCTCGCGTCATTCTGCAGGGACGGGAGTGCAGCGGAGTACATCGCGATCCGCGCGGCCGATCTCGCGCCGAAGCCGGGAACGCTGGACCATGCGGAGGCCGCTTCCGTCCCGCTCGCGGGACTGACGGCCTGGCAGGCGCTATTCGATCACGGCCAGCTCGAAAGGGGCCAACGCGTGCTGATTCATGGCGCGGCGGGTGGCGTGGGAACATTTGCCGTGCAGCTCGCTCGATGGAAGGGCGCGGAAGTGATTGCGACAGCATCGACGAACAATCACGATTTTTTGCGTGGGCTCGGCGCATCAGAAGTGATTGATTACACCAAGATGCGCTTTGAAGAAAAAGTTTGCGATGTGAATCTAGTGCTTGACACAATCGGAGGCGAGACGCTCGATCGTTCCTGGGGCGTCTTGCGACGTGGAGGCGCGCTTGTCAGTATTACGGCAGAGCCGTCCGCGGAGAAAGCCAAGGCGCTCGGCGTGCGTGGCGTCTTCTTCCTCGTCGAACCGAATCGAAGCGAGTTGATTGAACTCGCCCGGCTGATTGATGCGGACTTGCTGCGACCGATCGTCGCGACTGTCCTGCCGCTGGAGCGTGCTCGCGAGGCGTTCGCGGAAGGGTTGAGCGGCCACGCGCGAGGTAAAATCGTGTTACAAGTCGATGCTGCCACGCAGGCGGCGAAACTATAGCGAAAATTTCACTCCCAAGGAGTTCGAGTATGTTAGATTCGACACCCCTTGACCACAAGTCCGCCGCTTACTGTATCCTTGTAACCAGCTAGTTAGTCCTGTCAGTTCCCGCAGTTTTGTAGTTGAGAGGTGTGTCGGTGGGATCAGCAAGAAGGCTCGGCCTAATCTTCCTTTGTGTCGGCGCAATTATCACCCTGGGAAGTTGCTCCAATTCCGGCTCTTCAAGCGGGCCCACGCTGCAATCCATTTCCATTACGGCGGCAAGTCTAAGCATAGCGAAGGGAACGACGGACCAGTTCACCGCGACCGGCACATTCAGCGATGGATCGATGCAGAACCTGACGGGCAGCGTCACGTGGACCTCTCAGACCACGGGAATCGCCACGATCACGGCTGGAGGGCTGGCGACGGGCGTGGGCGTCGGGACCGCCACGATTCAAGCAACCGCCAGCAACAACGTCACCAAGACGGCAAGTCTCCAAGTAACTTCCGCGACGCTCGTCTCAATCGCTGTGACTCCGATGAATCAGACCATCACCAAAGGACAAACGAAGCAGTTCACCGCCACGGGAACATTCAGTGACAGCAGCATGCAGAATATTACTGGCTCGGTCACATGGAGTTCGCTGAACCCTGGCTTCGCGACAATCTCCACAGGAGGGCTCGCGACAGGAGTCGGCGTGGGCACGGCAACAATTCAGGCGAAGCAAGGATCCATACCCGGTACGACAAACCTCACGGTCAGCGCCGCTACGCTGCTTTCAATTGCCGTTACCCCGACAAATCCCACGATTGGCAAAGGACTGACGCAACAATTCACGGCGACCGGGACGTACAGCGACAATAGCATGCAGAACCTCACTAGCTCAGTCACCTGGAGTTCGCTGACCCCTAGCGTTGCAACCATCACTACAGGCGGATTGGCGACTGCGGTGAACATCGGATCCAGCACGATTCAAGCTCAGCTTGGGAGCGTGACGGGATCCACCACCTTGACGGTGAACACCGTATCGCTGGCTGTGTTGGTGGTTGGGCCACAAAATCCAGCGATCGCAGACAACGGCGCAACACAGTCATTCACCGCCACCGGCCACTTCAGCGATGGCAGTACGCAGGACATGACGGCGAGCGCGACATGGAGTTCGTCGAATACAAGTATTGCTACGATGAGCGGAGCAGTGGCAACCAGCCACGCGCTCACCGGCAGCGCGACGGCCGGATTCACCAGGATTCAGGCTGTGGTTGGAGGAGTAACAGGCGCGGCCATCCTGAGCGTGACGAAACAGGGCGGGAACAGCTTTGCAGGCGTGTTTACGCAGCACAACGACATTGCGCGCACCGGATTGAACGCAAACGAAACGGCGCTGACTCCTACCAGCGTTCAAGCCTCCTTCGGCAAGAAATTTTCGTCACCGGTGGACGCAGCCATTTATGCACAACCCTTGTACGTGCCGAACGTGAGCATCAGTGGTGGAACGCACAACGTGGTCTATGTGGTGACAGAGGGCGATAGTGGTTACGCCTTCGACGCCGACACGGGCACACAGTACTGGCACGCAAACTTGATTGACACGGCACATGGCGCGACGGCGGGTGAAACAACCGTGAGCGGCAACGGCGACGCCGGTTGCGGTGACCTGGTGCCGCAGGTCGGCGTCACCAGCACGCCGGTGATCGATCCCAGCACCGGCACCATATACGTGGAAACAAAATCCAAGAAGACGAACGCAACATTCGTGCACCGCTTGCATGGAATCGACATCACCACCGGCGCCGAAAAACTGGGCACGCCGCCGGATATAACTGGCACAGCTCCAATTCCCGGCGGCGGTTCTGTGACGTTCGATGCGCTAAAGCACTTGAACCGGCCGGGATTGTTGTGGCTGAATGGCATCATTTACATCGCATACGCTTCGCACTGCGACAACACGCCGTACTTCGGTTGGGTGTTTGCCTATGATGCTGCGACCTTGACGCAAAGGGCCGTGTGGAATTCAGCGCCAACGTCGAGTGGCCAAGGCGGGCTTTCAGGCATCTGGATGTCTGGCGCCGGTCTTGCCGCGGACTCTGCCGGAAACATTTTCACTCCCACCGGGAATGGCCTTTTTGACACCTCCCATGTGCTGGCGACGCAATTGGGCGACAGCAACGTGAAGCTTTTCTACAACGGGACGACCATTTTCTCTTTGCTCGATTACTTCACACCATTCAACCAGCTCAACCTCGCGAACGCCGACACGGACCTGGGGTCGGGCGGGATAATTTTGCTTCCCGACCAGCCGGGCGCCCATCCGCATGAACTGATCCAGGTAGGAAAAGAAGGCACCATCCGCCTGATTGACCGGGACCAGATGACCACGGGCAATCTTCATTACTGCGCGTCGAACTGCAACAACCAGGACGCACAAATTGCGCAGGAATTGACAAGCGCGGTAGGCGGAATGTGGAGCATGCCCGCGTATTGGAATGGCCACGTGTACATGGCTGGAAATGGAAACGCCGTCTTGTCGTTCGCGCTCAATGGCAGCGGGATGCTAGGCACAAGCCCGACGGGCGCCGGCTCTCACTTCTTTGGATTTCCCGGCACGACTCCCTCGGTTTCAGCCAATGGAACGGCAAATGGAATCGTCTGGTCGCTGGATACCGGCAATAATGGGACGGACGGTTCTCAATTGCTCTCGGCCGTACTCTATGCCAACGAGGCGACGACGATGAACGAACTGTACAATTCATCGCATGTGGGCGGTGACGCGGCGGGTGGTGCGGTGAAATTTGCGGTGCCCACAATCGCGAATGGCAAGGTGTACATCGGCACCGCGACAGAATTGGACGTATACGGTCCTTAGACAGAACGGGCTGAGTAGAACCTTGTCGCAACATTTCACTAAGAATTAAGAATGGAAAAACTACATCGTAGGAAATGGTGCCCAAGAGAGGACTCGAACCTCCACTCCCTTGCGAGAACTAGCTCCTGAAGCTAGCGCGTCTGCCAATTCCGCCACTTGGGCACGGCAAGCAGAAAAACGAGGCTAAAACATATTGCCGTTCTGCTACTGGTTTGTCAACGAAGCCCACCCGGCGGACGAATTCTCGACGGTCAATGTAACTGTGCGGATTGTGCTGGACAACTGCGAAGTCTCGTCCAATTATCTGCCCGGTACACCGTGACGCTCACCGTATCCCACAGGCTCTTTGCATTCGGCGCGATCATTTTAGCCGCGTTAGTTACTTGCTCGCGCAGCGGCGCCGGCACACCGTCTTTCCTGATTGGACTGGCCATTGCCGGCATCGCGTACCTGCTCGCCGTCCGCGAGCTTTTTCGGACGCCGAGGTTCCCACGTCAGGTCATCTTTGCCTGCCTTGCGTTGTCCGTTTTGTGGCGGATTCCATTCGTGATGATGCCGCTTGGCCCAGACGACGACATCCACCGATATTTATGGGATGGGCGGGTGCAGCGACTCGGCTATAACCCTTACATTTTGATTCCTGCCGATCCTGCACTAGCGAGGCTGCACACGCCTGAGACCCGCGGGCTGAACAACCCAGAGGTGCCGAGCCCCTATCCGGCCGGTGCGCAGTTTTTCTTTCGGGCCGTTACGGCGATTCACGAATCTATCTTCGCGTTCAAGGTAGCATTTGTCGTCTGCGACTTTGCCATCGTGCTTCTCTTACTCGAGGTGTTGCCTCGTAGCGGCCAGGGAGAACATTGGGTCCTCGCGTATGCTTGGCACCCGCTGCTTGCCACGAACGTGGCCGGGAGCGGCCACATCGATATTCTAGGCGTGCTGCTGCTGTTGGTCTCCGCCGCTGCGCTGATGCGGCGCTGGCGGATGATCGCTGCAACCGCGTTTGGGCTGGCCGTAGCCGTAAAATTTCTTCCCCTCGTGCTGGCACCGCTTTACTGGCGGCGCGTGCGCATCCGTGATGCGTGCGTCGCGGCCCTCGTCGTCATGGCTTTGTACGTGCCGTTTCTTGAGGGTTGGCACCTTCCGACCGGGTCGCTTGGGGCCTTCGTGCAGCGGTTCCGCTTTAACGACCCGGTGTTCGCCACACTCGAGCGAGTGGCGAGCCCCCAGATCCTAGCTGGTCTGGCTGTGCTGATCGGGCTCGTCACCGCGGCCTGGCTGCGAAATAAGCCGTCAGCGTGCTGGGCGGACAACTGGGCATGGCCGATGGCGGCATCGCTCGCGTGTGCGCCGGTCGTATATCCGTGGTACCTCCTCTGGCTGCTGCCGTTCCTGCAATCCACATCGACGCTGCCGCTCATGGTTTGGACTGTCAGTATTTTTCCAACTTACTTAGTTTGGCACTTGCGATCGCAAGGGCATGCCTGGCAGCTACCCAACTGGGTGCTGCTGCTGGAGTATGGATCCGTTGTCATCGCCGCCGCGATCGTATGGGTTCGCCGTGGGGCAAAACCGGTCGGGCAAGCCGCACCGGAGGACAGATCAGGTTAGCAATCGCCTGACGAGCCCGTCCGTTCTTTATTGCGCCTTCAGCCAGGTGTCAGACCCCGCCAGCTTCACGGACACACCCGAAAACCAGATCCGCACCGGCTTGCCGTCCGCCGTCCCGCGGTGTTCCATTGAAATAAGGAGAGGGCCGGCCTTTTTATACTCGGTCCATGACGTGGTGACGACACTCGGCTTTTTGGTTCCCGCGCGGCGATAGATAAATTCCTTAACGCGTTTGTCGGGGCCGACGAAGAGTTCCCAAGTGTCGCCAGGTGTGTAACCGCCCTCCGAAGAATACTTCACGACGACCCAGTCGGCGGAACCCTTGCCCAGCGGCAGTTTGTGCATGCCCTTATCTTCCACTTTGGCGCTGGTATCCCAAATAACATGGAAGGGGAAGACCAACCAATACTGGTCGTTGATGAAGTCCGGATCGATTTCGTCCTTCACAGCAGCGGGCTGGCTGCTGAGCTGAGAGCGCAGGTAGGAAACCTTTACGGGCTTGCCTTCCTTGTCTTTCCCCTCGTAAGAGACCCGGCCGGTCTTGGGCTCCCATTCCCAGGTTTGAGCAAGTTTGAGCGCGCCTAAATTTAAGTTGAAGGTGTAGCGGAGCCCCTCGATTTGGCCAAACGAATCGAGACCGTAGGTCTTGGCGACTTGTTCGGCGATTGGGGGACGCTGCTGCGCCCCGGCAGTTGCAGCGAAGACCAGCACGCCGAGAACTAGAAGACGGATTACCGGAACACGGCTCGCATTTGTCATGGATTCCCTCCTCGGTGAAATGAATGGATGGTGCGTTGGATGACAGGCAAAAGCTTCAGGATGCAGGAGCGACGTGCCAGCGCGCTACAATTCGTGCATGCTGACCGCGAAGACTCTCACCCTGGCTCGCTCGGCTGCGCATGATACTGCGCAGCTAGGGCGCGGGCTGAAAGCCTACCCGTGAATGCTCTGGTGCGTCAAGCCACTGAACTCGTCCAGTAGATTGGTAACACATTCAGTCCTTTCGATGGGCGTGCCATTGCTGCAGATATTGTTCTGGGGTGAGATAGCCGAGCGACTGGTGCGGCCGCACGGTGTTGTAGGTTTTCTCC
>JBOGMZ010000002.1:0-165906 GCA_050746945.1 Candidatus Acidiferrales bacterium
ATCCTCTATGCCGTGCGAGAGCAGGTGTTCAGCCAGTGTCCGGCACCCACGCTTGCACTTCGGGTCTTGCAGAAGCGCCAAGCCCAGTCCCGCGAGGGCGAGCGCCCATATATATTGATTTTTCATGCGAGGTATTTTACCACAACTACAATTCTTGCCTACACGCAAGACGCCACTGGCGAAAGCGAGTATTTTGATCGAAGGATAAATTATGAGTGAGGTATCATTTGTAGTGGCTGAACACCAGGTTGCGACCGTTCGCCTCGATCCTAACAGCCTGCAGGGGAGAGATATGGCGGGAGTGCCCGTGCTCTACATGCCGCTCAAGTTACAACTTCTCCCGGGCGGCCAGAAACGCGATGTCGAATACACCTTGCTGCGTCTCGCCGGAACGCTTCAAAACCAACCACTGGGCGAGTTTGCCAGATTTGAGGTCACTCCGTTGGCCGCAGGCCCCAATTCTACGCCTTTCGACAGGCCTCAAGACGCCTTCGTAACGCTCGACCGTCACCAAGTTAGCGATTTGAAGACGCACGCGCGGGGGGCGACGCGCGTTTCCAGATCATGCTCTCCTGCCTTGTCTGGTATCCAGTTGCTCAAAGGTTCGACGCTCAGCCCTCGTCTGGGCATCTCGACGTAGTAGTGCCCAGGTCGCAGTGGGTAGATAAGGTGCTGTCGGCGTGGAACCTCTCGAAAATCAAGGTTGTCGAAATCAATTTTCCAGGAAATACGGCAGGCGAGAACTTCCGCGCGTCGTACACCAAGATCGAGGCTGCGGAGAAGCTTTTTGCAAACGGCCAATGGAAACAGACGCTCGGAGAGCTCTACTCGGCTTTTGAAGCGCTGGCAAAAGCCTCTGGCTTTGCCAAACCTGACCAGCAGTTTTTTGCAGGAGTGCTCTCAGAGCTGCATCCGGTAAAAAAGGAGATATTTAAGCAGGCATTGGATGCCTTTTGCGATCTGTTGCATTTGGGTAGGCATGAGCCCAAAGAGGCGGCAGAAACGTTCGCCGTGTCACCGCGGGATGCGCGCTTTGCCTTGATAATGGCCCACGCAATATTCGAGTACATTACTTCTGAGATTTGAGGAAAGCGATGTCCGCGCTCGTATTTGGACGAATAGGCTTCGATATAGGCCCCAGGAAATTGGTGGTTTTCAGGACTGATCGAACAGACCTGCCCCACTTGACCTGCTCATGGAACAATCCGACCGGACAGGTGGACATACACCTGACGGCGGTATCTCCCCGCGATAACGATGACCGCGAATCATCACTCAAAATTCAAGAATCAGAACTCAAGGCAAGATTTCGCGGTCTTGTTGGACAGATCATTGTGCTCGTGCTCGGTAGCCCCATCCAATTGGTCTGGGGCGTACACCCGAGATGGCTAGCGGCAAGAGGATACATGCTACTCGGCCCAACTGCCGAACCAGTCAGCACTGGTTCCAAAGGGCACTGTCAAAAAGAAGAGGGAAATACAGACTCGACGAACCTGCTTTCAAGCAGATGCCAAAAATGGGCGTGTACAAACCGACCGCTCTAAGATTTGCGAAGCTGGGGGAGGATGGGCAGATGTACGCCGTGTGCACAAAAGGACCCCAGCGTCGGACTACTCTCATGCTAGCGCGGCTTGATTTCGGTCCATCATGTGCGACCTGGCTAGCACTCGACTTCTCTGACTTGTCCAGCCTTCTGAAGGCTTTCCAACGCCGCCGTGTTATACAAGAGTGGTTTGCCAGTTTTGCGCCCGATGCATGGCAAAGAGTGTATGTCGCTCTCCATCTTCGCGAGATTGATCGGTAGACTGACAGACCTCTCGCGTGCTGTCCGTGTTTCGCTCGCAACTATCGGGCAAAGTGAAAAGACGTGTCATGGTCGTTGCCGCTCGCTGGTTGTCGTGAAGCCGTGCTCACGGCACTATACGGATTGAGGCTGTGACGATATGCGAACCTGTTGGGCCGCGTGCCTAGGTGATTGCTCAGACAAAATTTCCGGCGAACACATCATCACGGATGGCGTTTTCCTTGATGATGCCGTCAAGGTTAAGGGTCTTCCGTGGTGTCTAGATGATTTCAAAACGATCGGGCTTGCTAGCTTTGTTAAGAAAACGCTTTGTGCAGCCCACAACTCACGATTGTCGGAAGCCGATGTCTGTGCGATCCAGCTCCGCAAGGCACTCTGCGATTCCGCTAGCCTGTCAGAAGCGCGAAAGACGATGCAGCCGCTCGCGTGGCCAGTGGAAAGATTCTGTGTCAACGGTTTTGCGCTTGAGCGATGGTGCCTGAAAACCCTCATCACAATTGCGGCTGGTGGACAGGTCCCTATTGGGGACGGTGATTCACAGCCGGGCGCGCCTTCTCGCGCACTTGTCGAAACTGCATTTGGGTTGAAACAATTCCAACCACAGCGTGCGGGCCTACATTGGATAGGCGATAGCGGGGAAGTCGTGAACGTCACGGATGGTGTGGTAGTCACGACGTTCTCAAATCATGCTAATCGGCTTGCAGGCGCAAGGTTTTGGTTTTGGGGACTCAACCTGCTCTTGATCCTGAACGATGGACCCGCTGGGCCATTCAGTTTTACTTCACCGGATGGCACAAAAACGGTACAACCGAAAACACTGTATCGCCCGCGCACACTGAATATTTCCGTGCAAGGCCACCTGTCGCACGTCTTGGAATTCGATTGGTAGCCGTCGCGGAATACCTCAAATGGTTTGCCGGGCGTAGACTGCGCAGCCTTACGCAGGCCAAGACTGAATGGCCTGCTCCCTTTCGCTTCAAAGCGGAATGCTGATACGATTCGCAGAGGAGGACAGAATGCGCGCCACCATTTGGCCACATCGCATTGACATTTTGGGAGCGAACTGGTTGCCTCAACAGGCATGGGAGCCCCTCTTGAACGATCTGAAAGCAGAACACGTACCTTCGGCGACGCCAGTTGGAAAGCGGATGGCTGTTACTCTGGGACCCAATGGTCGAACGGATGCTTTCGTCTATCGAACCACTCCGATTGCAGATGCTAAAGTTGTTCGCATTCTACAGAAGTACGGTATCGCCTCGAGCATCGGTGTTGAAAATGCTCCTTCAACAAGCGAAACCTTTTTCAAGGTGCCATTCCCTTGAGCTTCGTAGGTTTCCTCGCCGAGCGCGCCTGCCTGACGTCTGCCTGATCGCGAACGAAAAGTTGGGTCCAACTTGGGTCCATATGCTGCCGAATTAGGTCCAAAACCGCGTACCATGACGCAGAACAAAGCTAGACGGACCAACAAGATAGATTTTCTGCAACTGCCTTGGGCGCAGGAGGTCTGGAGTTCAAATCTCCACGCCCCGACCATTCCACTCCGTTCATCTGCACTTCCGATCCGGGCATCCGCGGACTTCTAGTTCTTCCGCAATCCACGCTAACATAACGTCACCGAAGTCCAGCCTTCTTGATTTCGCGATCTTGATCGCTGTAGGATGATGTCTGGCATGAAGAGTACCCTGCTCCCAGGTTCTATGCGTCTCCATTCGAAGCGAAGCCCCACTGACATCTGCACCACGAGCGTCAATTCGGATTCATCCAGCCGGTGGGCTTCGATCAACAGTCTGGGGGCCCCCGTGCCGCGGGCGGCGATCATTTTCCTGCTTTTGGCGCTAACTGGACTCTCGACGCTCGCTAAATACACTCCTTATTTGCCCAAGGCCAATCCGGCGCACTACGTCAACCCTGCCACCAAGATGAATGTGGCCCAATCACCGGTTGTCTTCGACCGGACGCGATTGCATCCGGTTGCCACAGTTGTTCCTTCGCGACCAACGTATCGGGTTCGGCGACAGGATGAACCGTTATCGCCTCCCATTCGAGTCATTGGCCTGACCGTATCAGTTCAACACCGTTCCCCTCCTATTTCGATCTCCTAGCACCGCTGCGTCTTCGCAGGGCAGCAAACTCGGTCCGTTAACCCAAATCCGGCTCGATTTTTTGCCAATTGAGCCTAGAATCGCGGCACTGGAGCCCTTATGAAAGCCGACACTCTACCTCCCGCGCTCTTGGAAATGCTCAGGGCACTTGATGCATGCACAGTGGCAAACGCCATTGAGACATTCGATGTTCGCTTGCGCAACACGGGCTTTGCCGATTCCAGCATTCGTTGCATTTTCGAAGATTTCCCGCCGATGGTCGGCTATGCCGCGACCGCGCGCATTCGCACCTCGGATCCTCCCATGGAGGGCCACAGCTATCACAAGCGGACGGACTGGTGGAACCACATTCTCAGCGTCCCCGAACCACGAATCGTTGTCGTGCAGGACATCGACAGCCGACCGGGATTCGGCGCCTTCGTCGGCGAAATCCACGCAAACATCTTTCTCGCGCTGGGGGGCGCCGGCCTGGTAACCAACGGAGCGGTTCGCGATCTGCCGGCGGTGCGTGAGACGGGTTTCTCCATGTTCGCGAGCGGCATCTCCGTGTCGCACGCTTATGCCCATGTTTTTGACTTCGGTGGAACCGTCGAGCTGGGACACATGAAGGTTCAGCCGGGTGACTTGATTCACGGTGACCGGCATGGCGTCCAGACAATCCCGCGAGAAATCGCGGGCGAGATCCCTGCCGTCGCGCAAGAGCTTCAGGAGAAGGAGCGGGAATTGATCTCGCTGTGCCATTCGAAGGATTTCACGATCGAGCGACTTCGCACCGCGCTCAAAGAACCAGACGCGAATTCATGAACCGCAAATCTCGGAAAATGCCGAATTCTCAAATGAAATCGAGAAAACCGATGATGACCACGCAGCAATGGAGCAGCAATCAGCATACAACTCGAAGCCACGGTCTCTGGGTGATGGTGCTCGCGGTGAGCTTCGTAGCTGGCTGCGGAACCGTCAGGAAAATCAACGCCGATGATCCAGCGAACGCCCCGCATGTGGCTGTTGTGAAAGTGACGCGCCAGGACCTTTCCAGCACTCTGGACATCGCCTCGGAGTTTCAGCCGTATCAGGAAATCAGCGTTTACGCCAAGGTTTCCGGGTACATCAAGAAACTCTATGTGGATTGGGGAACACACGTCAAACAGGGCCAGTTGCTGGCTGTGTTGGAAATCCCCGAGCTGCAGCAACAGCTCGAGCAAGACGAGGGCGCGCTGGGCCGAAGTACACAAGACCATTCGCGCGCACAGGAAGAACTCAATCGCGCTGAATCGGCCTACAAGGTTGCACACCTTATGTACACGCGTCTGGCCGACGTCCAGAATTCGCGTCCGGAACTCGTCGCCCAACAGGAAATAGACATCGCCCAGGGAAAAGATCTCGAAGCGAGCGCCAGCGTTTCCGCCGCGCGTGACACTCTAGCTGCCTCGCAACAGGAAATGCTTTCAGCAAAGGCCGCACTCGAAAAGGATCGCGCCATGTACGCGTATTCGCGCATGACCGCTCCGTTCGATGGAGTCGTAACCGAACTCGATGCCTACACGGGCGCGCTCCTGCCCGCCGGAACTGCCTCGAACAAGGGCGGTCAGGCCCTTTGTCATCTCTCCCAGACCCGGCTTCTCCGCCTGGTGATCCCTGTCCCCGAATCGGCCGTTCCAGAAATGCGGCTGGGGAATTCGGTTCAAGTGCGTGTCCCGGTTTTGGGCAAGACGTTTCAGGGAATCGTGGCGCGCATCGCCGACCAGGTGGATTTCTCCACTCGAACTATGCACACCGAGATTGATGTGCCCAACCCGAGCCTCGAAATCGTCCCCGGGATGTACGCGGAAGCTTCTCTGGTCCTTAGGCGAAAACACAATGCACTGGCGGTTCCCATGCAGGCGCTCGATCGGCGGGAAGATCACGTAACCGTCCTCCTAGTGGACAAAGCCAACCGAATTCAGGAACGGCAGATTCAGGTCGGGATTGAAACGCCCGACCAAGCGGAAGTTCTTTTCGGGCTCGATGAAAATGATCTCGTCGTAGTCGGCAATCGGAGTCAACTCCGTACCGGAAGCACGATTCAACCGAAGCTGATTTCACGCGGTATGACCGGCGGAGGTAACTGATGTCCGGCTTTTCGATCCGAAACCCCTACTTCATTGTTGTCGTCTGTTTGATCGTTGTGGTGGTGGGCATAACGAGCTTGGTCAGAATGCCCGTGGACTTATTCCCGAATATCAAGATTCCGGAAGTCGTGGTGGCTACCTTCTTCAACGGCATGCCGCCCGAGGAAATCGAGACCGAAATTACCGGGCGCTTCGAGCGTTTCTTCACCATGGGCGGCGGCATCGAGCATATGGAGTCGAGATCGCTGCCCGGAGTGAGCATCATCAAGATTTATTTTCAACCAGGCACCGATCCTGATTCCGACGTCAACGAAATATCCAATCTTGCCATGGCGGACCTACGGCGCCTGCCTCCCGGCACCCTTCCGCCAGTCGTTGAGAAGTTTGACGCATCGAGCCTCCCCGTCTGTCTTATCACGCTGCAAGGCCAGGGCCTGACTGAAACGCAGCTTCGCGATCTGGGGCAATTCGAGATCCGTAATCAACTGGCAACGGTACCGGGCGCTTCCGTGCCGCCGCCCTTCGGAGGGAAATACCGCCAGATCATGGTCTACGTCGATCCGACAAAGCTTCAGGCGTATCAGCTCAGTCCGATGGATGTGGTTCGGGCCGTCAACACAGCCAACTTGATTCTGCCTGCCGGAGACGTGAAAATTGGTCCCTTTGACTACAACATATATACGAACAGCCAGTTTCGGAATATCAACGGAATCAATGGCCTTCCCCTGAAGACCGTCGGCCAATCCACGGTCACAGTTGGCGACGTGGGCCACGCCGAAGATGCGCATCAGATTCAGACGAACGTGGTGCGCGTGGACGGTCAGCGCTCTGTGTTCCTCCCCATTCTCAAGCAAGGGGGCGACACGAATACCATCCAAGTGGTTGATGGAATAAAGAAAGTCGTCGCGAATCTGGCGGATATACCGAAACAGCTCGAGACTCACGTCGTGTTTGACCAGTCGCTGTACGTCAAGCGAGCGATCGAAACTCTACTTCATGAAGGCGGAGAAGGGCTGCTCTTGACGGCTCTAATGGTGTTGATCTTCCTGGGCAGCCCGCGCGCAACCGCGGCGGTATTTCTCTCGATTCCGCTTTCGGCCCTGGCCGTGATTATTGCCCTCTATTTCGGCGGCAGTTCAATCAATTCGATGGTCCTCGCGGGGCTGGCGCTCGTCTTCTCCCGATTGATCGACAACGCGGTGATTGTGCTCGAAAACATCTTCCGCCACCTCGAGCTGGGCGAGTTGCCCGAAGTGGCAGCGGAGAAAGGCGGCAAGGAAGTGTCCCTCGCGGTCCTGGCGGCGACACTGACGAGTGCCGTGGTTTTCTTTCCGGTCACGTTTTTGTACGGCGTCAGCCGCTACCTGTTTTCGGCGCTGGCCTTGGCGGTCGTGCTGGCTCTGTTCATTTCGTATATCGTCGCGATGACCGTCGTGCCGCTGTTTTGCGCACGGTTCATTAAGTCCGCATCCCATCCTGCCAATGTCGACCACGTTGCCGCAGAACATAAACATTCGCAGACGCCGCGGGAAAGATTTGCCGGCTTCGGTGGACGCTTCAACGAATCTTTCAGCCGCGGGTTTCATCGATTTCTGGACATTTACGAGGGCTATGTTCGCCACGCTCTTTCCCGCCCGAAAGCGGTCGTGGTTGGGACACTCCTTGCGTTTGTTGTCAGCCTAGCGTTGCTCCCCTTTCTCGGCGAGGCTTTTTTCCCACGAACCGATGCGGGCCAGTTTGTGATTAACGTGAAGACCCCCTCGGGGACACGAGTGGAAATGACGAATGAAGAAGTCGATCGGGTCGAGAAAGTGATTCGAGAAACGATCGACCCAAAAGATCTCAAGTTAATCGTATCGAATATCGGCGTGGTCCCTGGATTCTCCTCGATCTACACCTCGAATGCTGGTCCGCACACCGCGACGGTTCAGGTGGCGCTGAATGAGGGGCACCACATCAGCAGTTTCGATTATATGGACTGGGTGCGGCGCAAAATCGAGGCCGACTTGCCCGAGCTCAGCACGTACTTCCAGTCGGGCGGCATGGTGGATGCCGTGTTGAATCAAGGCCTGCCCGCCCCCATTGATCTGCAGGTGAGCGGATCGAATCTCGCGGCAGACTTTTCAGTGGCCGCTCAATTTGCGGGAGAATTTCGAAAAGTCCCCGGGGTGAGGGATGTCTACATACCCCAAGATCTCGATTACCCATCCCTTCAACTGGACATCGATCGGTTACGGGCGAGCGAACTCGGCATGAACCAGAAAGAGGTCGTGGACAACGTCATTACCGCCCTTACCTCGAATGGCATGATTGCTCCCAGCTACTGGATTGACCCCAAGAACGGGAACGACTACATGCTGACCGTGCAATATCCGGAAAAAACCGTTCATGATTTGCACGATCTTCGAAACATTCCTATTCGCGCGCCGGCAGCGCAGTCTCCGGCGTTGCTCGACGCCGTCAGCAAAATCACACGAATTAACTCTCCTACGGAAATTGATCACTACCAGATACAGCGGGCCTTCGATGTGTACGTGACCCCCGCGACGGAAGATCTGGGTGCCGTGGCAAGCGCCGTTCGGAAGATCCTGGCTCGCACGAAATTGCCCGAGGGAACCAACGCGAATCTAAGGGGGATGGTGCAGGGGATGGAGGCTTCGTTCCGCAGCTTCGGGCTCGGTTTGTTGCTCTCGCTCATCTTGCTCTATCTCATTCTGGTCGCTCAATTTAAATCGTTCATGGACCCAGTTCTCATCCTGCTAGCCGTGCCAACAGGCATCATCGGTGTGCTTCTGATTCTGCTGCTCACCGGGACGACACTGAACGTGATGTCCCTGATGGGGCTCATCATGATGGTCGGCATCGTCGTCTCCAACAGCATCTTGATTGTGGAGTTTGCCCACCGCCTGGAAGAAAGCGGATTAACGGTTCGCGACGCCATAATTTCTTCGTGTCGGATTCGGTTGCGCCCCATTCTGATGACGTCCCTGGCAACGATGATCGGTTTGTTTCCGTTGGCACTGAAGTTGGGAACAGGGAGCGAGCAATATGCCCCTCTCGCGCGCGTGATCATCGGGGGATTGATTACTTCAGTGGCCCTCACGATATTTATCGTCCCGGCCGCCTATCTCCTCATCTACGAGGGTCGGAGCAAATCACAAGCGTCAATGTCAGTGGAGAATGCTCAATGAGAATGTCGCGCTACCGCCTGTTGATTTTCTCAGTTTTCGCTGCACTGGTCTGCGGATCGGCTTCTGCTCAACAGGTACACGAACTCAGCCTGAAAGAAGCCGAGCAGCTCGCGATTCAAAATCACCCGCAAATTCAAATTGCAACCAACCTGGCTGCCGCCGCGGCTGCGCGCGTGCAACAGGCGCGGTCCGCCTATTACCCGCAGGCCTACGGCAGCCTGACCGGCGTCGACTCAGAGAACAACAGTCGCATCGCCGCCGGAGGGCTGAACAATCCCGTCATTTATGAGCGCTACTCGAATGGACTCACGGTCGGCCAGCTTCTCACCGACTTCGGCCGCACCCACGAGCTCGTCAAGAGCTCCAACTATCGCGCCCAGGCGCGGCAGGAAGATGTCACCGCCTCGCGCGCCAATGTTTTGCTGCAGGTGGATCAGGCCTACTTTGCCGTCCTGAAGGCGCAGACCGTTCTTCAAGTCGCGGAGAAGACGGTGAAGACGCGCCAACTGGTCGCCGACCAGGTGGGCGCGTTGGCGAAAAATAAGCTGAAGTCAGGACTGGACGTCAGCTTTGCAAACGTAGATCTCGCGCAGGCAGAACTACTTTTGGTGCAGGCTCAAAACGATTTGCAGGCTTCGTTCGCGGATCTTTCGACGGCCCTGGGATACGCCGAGCAGCGGACATTCCAGCTTGTCGAGGAGCCTATTCCGCCTGCTCCGCCCGCGGACCTCCCTGGGCTCCTGCAGCAAGCGCTTAAGAACCGACCGGAGCTGGTCAGCCAGCAGCTCGATTTGAATTCCGCGAAAAGCTACGCAACTGCCGAGCGTGATCTGTGGTTTCCCACCATCACCGCGGTCGGCACCGCGGGGCTAACGCCCTATGGCGCGGACCAACTCGCGCCCCGCTACGCTGCCGCGGGTTTCAACGTCAACATTCCCCTCTTCAATGGGCATTTGTATGGCGCTCTACGTTCCGAAGCCGATGCCCAAGCCCAGGCGCAGGAGCAATTTCTTCGCGATCTTCGCAACCGCGTGGTCCGGGACGTGCAAAAAGCCTGGCTCAATTCCAATTCAGCGTATCAGCGCCTTTCTCTCACGGACCAGCTTCTGAAAAATGCCACACAAGCGCTGGATCTCGCACAGGAGCGCTACAAGCTCGGCTTGAGCTCCATCATCGAGCTCAGCCAGGCGCAGTTGAACGAGACGCAGGCGGAAATCGTGCAGGCGGGCGCCAAGTACGATTACGCAGCGCAAATTTCCGTGTTGAATTATCAGGTAGGCCGGATGCCCTAGCTGAATTCAATGCAATTCTGAGCTGCAAACTTCAGTACGATCGCTGAAGAATCCTTCATGGAGGGCGTTCCAGATGCCGAACATCATCACCAGGCTCGCGCGATTGCTCCCACTGGCTTTGCTTCTAGCCATCCCCTTCTTGGCAATTGCCCAGCAGGCTGCACCCTCGGCGCAAAAGTGGCGGCAAGCTAAAAAGACCGACTCTGCCCGCGGAATCACTTACACGCAGTTCACTCTCGCGGGCAAATTCCTGAAGTGGCCGGCTGGTGACGCTTCGATTCGCCCGACCCTCGAGGTGGATTGCACTCCCAGCGAGACATCGCATGAGTCCCGGCGCCAATACTTGCATGCTTATCTTCTCGCTGGCATTCCCCTCGAGATTAAGTACGTCGAGCCCGATGAGATTACAGAAGGAATCAGTTACTATCCGAAGATCAACGTCGAGTACAGCCTGGATGCATCCAAAGTTCGCCGCGAACAATGGGATCCAGGTCCTGATAAGGCTTCGGCGACCATGAACAAGGGGTCGCTGGAACGGATGATCGAGGCGCACACCATCGTAATCAGCGTGGATGAAAACAAAGCGGGGGAAGTAACGATGCAGTTCGACATGCCTGATTCCGCTGCCCTAGTCGAAGCCTGCGACCTGCCCAATCGCAAGAAGTAGCCCGCGGCGAGCATCGATGAATCGCCGGGGGAGCCACCCGCAGCCGCGTGCCTGATTCTTTTATTGCGTCGGCAGCAGCATCTGCGTGAATTCGATGGTATTGATGGCCCGCGGCATGGGAGTCAGCGGCGGGAGCAAGTTCGGCGTGAGAAAATTCGTGTCGAACTGATAGGCCCGCGTCGGCGGGCTATAGACCGTAGAGAAACACTTGTATGTTCCCACGTCCTGGTGGCTGTAATGCATGGTGACGATCAAACCTTCGTATCAGAGCGTCCCGGCTTTCCCAGCCGGGATCACGGCTTCTCAGCACAAGTCATATCTGTGTTGGCCGGTGAGGCTGGATCTTCCGCCGAATGGGCAGCATTCCCAGCTGGAATGCGGCAGACCCTCCCAATTGTCTTGAACAAGGAGTCCGTGTCCAACGGCTTGGCAACATATGCATCCATGCCCGCTGCGATGCATTTCTCCTTGTCACCCTTCATCGCATGGGCGGTCATGGCGACAATCGGGATGCAAATGCCCGTTTTCCTTTCTCGGTCGCGGATCGCCGCCGTTGCCTCGAATCCGCCCATCTCTGGCATCTGCACGTCCATTAATACGAGATCATAAGGCTGCTTGTCCAAAGCCGCCAGCGCCTCAAGGCCGTTTGCGGCGACTGTCACCTTGTGGCCGCGCTTTTCCAAAAGACGGACGGCGAGAACCTGGTTCACTGAATTGTCTTCGGCAAGGAGGATACGCAGCGAATGTCTGTCCTCTCGCACTGAATGGCGGGTGATAAGTGGCGCCGGGGCGCCTTTCGGCGGAACGGTTCCAAGAGCGATCAGAATCGCGTCGAACAGATCTGACTGCTTGATCGGCTTCGTGAGATAAGCCGCGATGCCCAGTTCACGGCAGCGATTCGCATCTCCACGCAATCCTGCTGACGTTAGCATCAAGACCGTGGCTGCCGCCCAGGAGGGGTTTTGCTTAATCACGTCAGCGAGCGTGAAGCCGTCCATTTCCGGCATTTGAGCGTCGAGCAGCACGAGCGGAAAACCGCTGCCGGCCTCTGCAGCGTCCCGAAGGGCCACCAACGCTCTAGGCCCGCTTTCGACGGCTGTCGGCTTCAATCCCCAGTTGGTGAGCATCTTCACAAGAATCTGTCGATTTGTCCTGTTATCGTCCACCACGAGAACTGGCAAATCGACTAGCGATTTCGGTGCTAATGGCTCATATGTTCTCGCGCCAGCTTTTTGCTGCACCACGCGAACTGTGAAATGAAAGCGGCTGCCTTTCCCAGGCTCACTCTCAACCCAAATCCGGCCGCCCATTAGATCCACCAGGCGGGACGAGATGCTGAGTCCGAGTCCCGTGCCGCCATACTTGCGCGTCATCGACCCATCGGCCTGCGTAAAAGCCTCAAAAATTGCGGCCTGCTTCTCTTGAGGGATTCCAATCCCCGTGTCAGCAACAGCAATGTGGAGCTGCAACTCACGATCGGTTTGTGATTCCACATCGACGTACACCACCACTTCGCCTTGATGCGTGAATTTGATCGAATTGCCGACAAGGTTGACGATGAGCTGACGGATGCGCCCTGGATCGCCCACGAGTGCATCGGGAACGTCGGATCGAATATCAAACGCCAGCTCCAAACCTCTTTCCTGTGCGCGCAAACCAAGCGTCTTCATCGCGTCCCCGAGACTATTGCGCAGACTAAAGTCAATCGCCTCGATTTCGAGCTTGCCGGATTCAATCTTGGAAAAATCCAGAATGTCATTGATGACCGATAACAGGGATTCAGCGGACATCTTTACCATTCCCAAGTGCTCGCGCTGTTCGGAATCAAGCTCCGTTTCAAGAACAAGTTCGGTCATCCCCATGATTCCATTCATGGGGGTGCGGATTTCGTGGCTCATGTTGGCGAGAAACTCGCTCTTAGACCGATTCGCCGCCTCCGCTACCTCCTTGGCTATCTGTAACTCAGCCTCGGCCATCTTGCGTTGCGTGACGTCCGCGGCCATGCCTAAGATGAATTGAGGTTTTCCTGCGGCGTCGCGTAAGACAGAAAGATCGACACTGGCCATCACTCGGCGCCCATCTCGCAGGATGTGACGCTTCTCCATGTGGACGTGGTCTGTGTCCCCATCCAGCATCCGCTGAAACTTCTGCTTGTCTGCCTCGCGATCTTCTGGATCTGTAAGCTGATCAAAAATTTCAACCGACTGCATCTCCTCCGCGGTACACCCGAGCATCCTCTGGTAGGCAGGGTTGACCGCCGCGATCTTCCCGTCTGCTAGCTCCGTGATAGCGATTCCGATTCCTGCTCCCTCGAAAACAGCTCGGAAGCGTTGCTCGCTGGCCGCCAATTCTGAAGTCTGAGCGGAGAATCGCCGGTCGGCCACCGAAGTCAGCAAAGTCAGCGCAAGAACCATAAACGTGACGAGGATGATTCCGACAGTGCCCAGTGAAGAGATGCTTAAGGCGTGCGAGAGATCGTCGTGCGCCGACGTGGAGGGCGTAAAACTCGCCGCAGCCATGCCAGTATAATGCATCACCGGGATCGCCGCCCCCATCACCAGGGCGCTCACTCCCCTCTGCCAACTCCACGAAGTTGTTTCTTCTCGAAAATAAAACGTCAGCCATAGCGCAACCAGAGAAATTACGACCGCCAGAACGACAGAAAGCGCGACGAGCCCCGAAGAATAGTGACACATCGCCGGCAATCTCATCGCCGCCATTCCAATGTAATGCATGCTCGCGATACCACTACCCATCACCAGAGAGCCCGCAAGCGCCCGCGAGAGGTCCATGGTTTGACGGCTTACGACGAATAATGCGACGGCCGATGCGAATATCGCTGCCAGCAGCGACACCAGCACTGTCGGCCAGTCGTACCGCACGGAAACTGGCAGGTGAAAGGCGAGCATGCCCACATAGTGCATCGACCATATCCCGATCCCCATTGCCATAGCGCCGCCACTGAGCCAGACGTGCCGTGCCCCTCCTCGGGCAGACGTTACTCTTCCCGCGAGGTCGAGTGCGGCGTAGGAAGCCATGATTGCAATCACGACAGACAACGCAACAAGACGGTGGTTGTACGAGCTGACCATCGAGAGATTGGGAGTGTCCATTGTTCCGTCCTTCTAACCATCCGAGGCCGACCGGGATTATCACCAGGAAGCCAAACGGATCCCGAGCTCGAGAATCATGCAGTCGGGCTTCTTCAATTCCATTCCCAGACACCTGCTCGAGAATGGCGATTCGCCAATACTTTGCAAAACGTCATGGCGCTGCCGTCGAGAGATGGCCACATCCTTTGGCGAACGCCTAATATCCCAAGCGTTATCGGAATTCGAATTGGCCGGAGGGGGTGACCGCAGGCCCAGATAAGTGATTCCTGGAAGGGATCTTTAATATCACACAGCATTCAAGCAGGGTCAACCGCAAACCTGGCGAAAGGTCATAAAAGAGCAATAGGCTTGAGCGCCTCTACTCGTAGCGCAGCGCCACCATCGGGTCCACACGCATCGCGCGCCGCGCCGGAATAAAGCAGGCAAACAGCGCCACCGCGCAGAGCAAAATCGCCACGGTTGAAAACGTGATTGCATCCGTACTCGTCACGCCCAGCAGTTGGCTGCCCAGGTAACGCGTCAGCCAAAACGATGCCGCCATGCCTATTCCCACGCCCAGGAGTGTCAACCGCAGTCCATGCCCCAGCACCAGGCGCAGGATGTCCTGCTTGCTTGCGCCCAATGCCATGCGAATGCCAATTTCATGTGTCCGCTGTCGCGTGGTGTAAGAGGTCACGCCATAAATTCCCACCGCGGCCAGCACCAACGCCAGGACCCCGAACGCGCCCACGAATGTTCCTGCGATCCGCTGTCCGAAGGTGGCAATTTGCTCGCGTATTTCGAGCGTGGTGATGTCGAACACCACCAGGTCGCCATTCAACTGGTGAATCGTATTCTCGACTGTCTTCCCAAACGTGAGTGGATCGCCCGTCGTCCGCGCGTTGATAATCATCGTCGCCCGGTACACCTGGTAGAGCGGCAGATACAGGAATGGCGTCGGCTTTTCATTCAAGCCATTCACTTTGCTGTCCCGCGCCACGCCCACCACCGTGTACCACTCGTTCTTCAAATCCGAGAAAAGCTGCTTGCCGAGCGCTTCCTGGTTCGGCCAGTAGCGATTCACAAACGTTTCGCTGACGATTACCACGCGCTGCGAACTCTCCGTGTCTCGCAGCGTGAAGTCGCGCCCTTTCACAATCGGAATTTCCATCGTCTTGAAATAATTCGGCGTGATGATGCCGACCTGCGTCTCCATCGATTCGTTCGCCTGCGGAACGTAGCCCTCGGGCTTCACGCTCGTCGATCCGCCGCCGAATCCCAGCGGCACGCGGCTCGAAAGCGCCACGGACTGTATGCCCGGCAACGCTTCCAGGTTCGCGACGAGCTGCCGATCGAATTCCGCGCCGTTCGCGTCTGAATATCCCGCCGTAAAAAGATCGTAGGTGGCAATCAGCACGTTATGCGAATTGAATCCCGGATTGATTTCCTGCGCGCGCATGAAACTGCGGATAAACAGTCCCGCGCAGATCAGCAGCAGCAGCGAAAGCGAAATCTGCGCCACCACCAATCCACTCGCCAGCCTCGCCCTTCGCAATCCGCCCGAAGCGCTCCCCGTGTCCTCCTTCAACACCGCCACCGGCGCCTCGCTCGACGACCGCAGCGCAGGCAGAATTCCGAAAACCACGCCCGTAAATAAAGAGATCAGTAGGGTCGCCAGCAGTACCGTGCGGTCCGCACGCATTGTGAGTCCGATCGGAAAATCCGTCACCGGCACGAAGTTCGAAAAGGTCCCCGCGCTCCAGACCGTGATCATCATCGCGATCGCGCCTCCGGCCAGCGCCAGCACCAGGCTTTCGACCAGCAGTTGCCGAACCAGCCGCCAACGGCTCGCTCCCAGCGACATGCGAATGGCAATCTCCCGCCGTCGCGCCACTGACCGCACCAGCATCAGATTCGCCACATTCGCGCACGCCAGCAGCAGCACCAGGCCCGCAATCGCCATCAGCATCGGCAGCAGCGTCGAGAGAAACTGATTCGCTCCGAACGGGCTGCGCCACAGCGGATACACCGTCACGGTGCTGTGCCCTCTGTGCTCCTCGGGATAATTCTTCACCTCCGGCTGGAGCAGCACCGTCAATTCCTCTTGCGCCTGCTCTGGCTTGACCCCGGGCTTTAACCGTCCCAGCGCGCCCAGCCAGAAATAATGGTGGTCATGAAGCAAGTCGCCCTGCGGCACCAATTGCCCTTCCATCATGATTGGAATCCAGATTTCCGACCGCAGCCCCGTCTGGCTTCCCTGAAACACCGCCGGTGCGACGCCGACAATCGTGTACGGGTGCTGATTGATCTCAAATGTCTGCCCCACCACGTCCGGATTCGCTCCAAAGTGTGTCTGCCACATCCGGTAGCTGATCACCGCCACGGGCGCTCCGTTCGGCTTTTCGTCCTCAGTTGGCAAAAATCCGCGCCCCAGAATTGGCCGCACTCCCAGCACGTCGAAATAATTCGCAGACACCACCATACCCCACACGCGTTCCGGCTTGCCGCTGCCAGTCAAACTCATCGGCGTAATATTGCTCGCCGTAATGCCCACAAAACTTTTCTGCCCGCCGCGGATCACTTCGAAGTCTGGATAGGTAAACGGGAAGGGGTTATCCCCAGCCCTGCCCAGCGTCAGCGCGACCACCTCGTTCGGGCTGGCGAGTCCGGGAACCGGGTTCAGCAGTGTGGAGTTGATCCAGGTGAAAATCGTCGAGTTCGCGCCGATACCCAGCGCCAGCGTCAGGATGGCAATTGCTGCGTATCCTGGGGCCTTGGCAATCATCCGCAGGCTGTACCGCACATCCTGCCAGAACGACGTCATCTGCGCACCTCCATGGGCATGCTAGATGGATTTAGAGCAGCTCGCCGCCCATCGCCGGGCGTAGATAAACGAATGCTGCTATTAGACTTGCCAGCTCAGGAAGCCCGTCTACCCGCCCGCGCTGTCCGCTTCTGGGACGCCCCCAGCGCATGAACGGACAACGGCAGCTCAGCCCCTGAAGCTCCTGCCCCTTACTTCCCCACCACCAGCACTCCAAATGTCCCCGGCTTCATCGGCGGCCTTCGCTCCCCCGGCGGCGTCACGGCTTCAAAGTCCGCCTCGGGCAAGAAAATGTTGTGCGTCTTTGCGTCAATCGCCATGGTCCGCGCGGATTTCTTCGTCGGCACATCCTCGACCACCGTGTATTTATCCGGCGCGTCCTCATGAATCACCGTCAGCGTCCCCGGCTTCCCATTCGAGCTGAAAGCGAGCTGCGCCTCCGCATCAAACCCCGCCGCATCCGGCCCTTCGCCAATCGGCGGCGTCGCCACCACTTTTCCCGTGTCCGCGTTCACCACCACCATCATTTTGTTGTCGCACACCGCGAACAACCGCCGGTGCGCCGCATCCAACGCGAGGCCGGAAGGCTCTTCGCACGGCTTCACCGACCAGCGATTCGCCACTTTCAGCTTCTCCGCATCAATCTCGAGCATTTCCGATTTGTCTTCGACGTTCACGAAAATGCGCCCCTTCCCTTCCCCCACCGCAAATTCCGGCTTGCCGCCAACGGGAATCATCCCGACCACTTTTCCGTCCGCCGCGTTGATCGCTGTGGCGTCGCTGCTGTGCCCGTTGAACGTGAACACGCGTTTCGTCGCCGCGTCATAATAGATGGCGTCCGGATTCTTCCCGCCGACGTCCACCGTCCCAATCGTCTTCAGCGTCTTTAAATCAAAAATCGTCACCGTGTTCGCGCGTCCGTCGCTCACAAATCCGCGTCCCAAATCCGGCGCCAGCGCCACTCCATGAACTCCCTGCGTATCCGGTATGTCGCCGACGACCGCGTGCGTGTCCGCATCCAACACCACCACATGCGTCGCATGCGACACATACACGCGCCGCGCCTTTGCATCCACGGCGATGTAATCCCATCCTCCGTCGCCGCCCACCGGGATCGTCTTCATCACGTGATAACCCGACGCCCCCGCGGCGGCTTTTGCCGCGGTCTTGCGCGCAGGTCCCGCCAGAAATACGCTCGCCAAAAGACTCAGCACTCCCACTCCAATCGCAATTACGTTCTTACGCTGCATTTTGTTCCACCCTTTCCTCGTAGCGCCGGCTCTTGTCCGTCTTTGGTAGCGCTGGCGTCCCGCCGGCTCTTGTCCGTCTCTCGTAGCGCCGGCGTCCCGCCGGCAATTTGCTTTCGGTTCTGGGGTTTCCCCCCGCCAAAAATATACAACGGTTTTGTGAACGCACCGTGACCATTGCACTAGTTCGCCCCCATCCCCGCGCCTCGCTCCTCCTCACACCCAAGTCAACCAGAACGCTGCATCAACTCGATCATGCAGCCGCAGTTGTCTCCGCGCAAAAGAAAAACCCCGCACCGAGTCTCGGTGCGGGGTTCAGTAAATCAGTGATGATTGATCGTTACGAATTCAGCAGACGCCGGCGCGTAATCCCAAACAGTCCGAGCAGCCCAGTGCCCAACAATGCGATTGATGCCGGCTCGGGGGCCGAAACGTTGGTCGAGTCATCGGAAATAATCAATCCATTTGTGCAGCCACTACCGGTGACAGTGCAGCTCGAACTATTGTACTTAGCGCCGATGTGAAAATCGCTCGGTACAAGCGTGCCTGTCACCATCCACTCCCAGGTGAGGGTGCCACCTTGGGTGACTGGAGCCAGTGTGAACGGAAGGCTCGACTGCTGGCTGCAAACAAAGTTCGCGCCATTATTGCTGCAGTCCGCATTGTTCACACCCTGGTTCAGTGTGGCCCATCCGCTGGTGCCACCGGGGGCCATCATCAACGTGGAATTCGTGATCAGGCTCGTGAGGTTGCCCATATCGAAGGATGCCGCGGTAACCTCATTGTCGTTCGTCCCGATCGTGGCAGTGGCCGAGTACATAATCTGCAGAGTTACCAGAAAATTGGATCCCGAGGTGTTATCGAACGTCAGCATATAGGTTGCGGCTGGGCAACCAGAACAGCTCGACCCGTTTGTCGTGAATGTGGTAATCGTGTCTGCCTTCGCGGTAGCGCCGCAGGCCAGCACCAAAAACCCCGCCAGCAAACAACCGAAGAATGCCTTTTTCATCAAAATCTCCCTTGCAAATCGGCTCGCCCTCTCGCTTCCAGTTTCCGCCTGCGCGGGCATTACGAAAGCGCCGCTCCACCCGCGATCTGGACAGCCGTAGCCCTGGTATAGCATCTGCACCTTTGGCTCCACTCGCCGTTTTCTGCAGAGAATATCCTAATTCCGTAACTTTATTATCCTCAGAGAGTTACATCGGTTCCCTGCCTCCCGCGCAATGCCTTTCGCCCCATCTTGCGCCGGACCGTGCAAAGTCTTGCACCTTTGACCCTCAGCAGGGCCAGTTCTTTTCCATCGTGGCTCCCCTGACACATTAAAGAAGTTCCGGCAAAATCAGGCCCGCGCCGCGTGCGATGTGTGCATCCGGGATGATCCTGCGGGACGTGTACCTGCCTGTTTACACTGAGCACGTCGCGACATGCGAATCTGCCCTAAGCTGTCGCGAAGCCCGCAGGTTCAGAGAGTGCGCCTGCCTGCGGGAGGAGGGCTCGTCCCCGGAGCCTCGGCGCAGGAGGACCTGCCCGCCTTAGGTAGCGCCGGCGTCTCGCCGGCTCCTCGCTCGCCGCCTCGCGTCTGTAGCGGCGCCCTTTAGGGCGGCGACTTGTTTTAGGGGGTCGGAGCTTTAGCCTGCCCGTCGTGAAGACGTTTGAAGTGGAGTACGCCACCCTTCCAACGTTCGTGAGGTACGCCGCCGTAGCAGCCAACTAAGTTCCCTCGCCGCTCATCGGGGAGGGGTCCTCAGTCGTCGCCTCCCCGAAGCATGTCCCTGCGCGATCTTCGATTCGTTCCTCTGCCTCTGCTGTGCGCGAATTCTTGTGTCTGGCGTGTGGCACAGCTTTAACATGCTCTCCAGCCGCATGCAGGGGACGCAAAGAGTTGGCACACTCAAAATCTGAAGCTCATGTCACTTTTTAATTGACTGAGTAATTATATGATGCGATAACTTCTCGCGCCGCCTGCCAACTTCTGCGGCTTGATGAGTCGTTTGCGCAATCAATTACAGTGGCTACTGAGAGGTCGCAAATGAAGTGGATTAGGTGGAGCATTGCACTTACTTTTCTTGCGCAGGGCTGTGCAAGCGTAAAAGTTGTGAGAGTGGACCCAACGAGAGTCGACGCTGCTTTTAATGACCCTCAAAAGGCAGAAACTTCAGGCGTCTTGTTCTATCGACCCCGCCCGTACTTAATGGTAACGGAAGCACCTCCCCCAAAAGACCAGTCACCTTCAGGCGGAACCCAGGCGTCTCGATCGGATATGAGTAGTCAGGACAAGACGCCCCCGCCGGGGACTCAGCAACTGAGTGTCCAGATCGTGTGGTTGCCCGACTACAGTCAGGAATTCGAGATTCAAGCGCATCCAGGACTCGGAAGTGTCACTATGAACCCGACCTTAAAGGACGGCTGGAATCTGGCAGGATTAAGCGCCACGATGGACTCGAAAACGGCGGAGCTGATCACTGCTGCAACTGGGCTGGCGAAAGCCTTCCCTTTCGCTGCATTGAAGGCGGGAGAACAGAGGCCATATTGCCCGGGCCTGTATCCGATCAATGCTGATAGGTCGACTGGGTTGATCACTGGCGTTGCCGACCCCGTTGTCGTATTTGGGGATAGGAAGCGGTGCGATCCTCTGAAGTGATCCGAGCTTCATGAACTGGCGGTTGGGCCATCCTTTGCGTAGCGAAGGGTGGGACATTCTGAATTCGGTTTCGACCCCATATGGCGGCTATTGCGACTCGCTCAGGCGCACCTGTCCCACAAATCTTCAAAACCTGAACTATTGGCCAGCAGATTTTCACTCCTCCGTTGTGCGATGATACAAATGGAGAATTCTCAAATGACGCGCGCGACGAGGCCTGTCGGGGGCTGCTTTTCTGGACGGAGGGGGTTGGCTCATCACTGGCCACTAATCACTCGCCTGCCCTGAGCTTGCCGAAAGGGTCACTGTGTTTCTAATCGCAAGTGGTGTCGAATAGAAATCGCTGTAACTCATTCAAAAGAAAGGATCGGGTCCATTTCTAATCGAAAATATTTCGGGGGGTCTGACAGCAAGGATTGGCTTGCTCTGCGGCTCTGTGACTCTGTGGCAAATCCCTGTCTAAATGCGTTCGATAATCACCGCGATGCCCTGGCCGACGCCGATGCACATGGTGCACAGCGCATAGCGCGCTTTGGCCGACTCCAACTGGTTGAGCGCCGTCGTAATCAGGCGCGCGCCGCTCGCGCCCAGCGGATGGCCGATGGCGATCGCGCCGCCGTTCGGGTTCACGTGCGCCGCGTCGTCCGCGAGGCCCAGGTCGCGCGTCACGGCCAGCGCCTGGGCGGCGAATGCTTCGTTCAACTCGATCACGTCCATCTGCGAAAGTTTCAGGCCGGTTTTTTCGAGCACTTTACGGCTGGCCAGCGCGGGTGCAAATCCCATGATGCGAGGCGCTACGCCAACAGCCGCCGTCGCGAGCACTCGGGCGCGCGGCGTGAGCTTGTATTTCTTGGCGGCGGCTTCAGATGCGAGCAGCAGCGCGCAAGCGCCGTCGTTGATGCCCGAGGCGTTTCCGGCGGTGACGGTGCCGGTGGGCTTCACAATGGGCTTCAGCTTCGCGAGCGCTTCGAGCGTCGTGTCCGGCCGCGGATGCTCGTCGGTGTCGAAGATTTTGGGATCGCCCTTGGGCTGCGCGACAGGGACGGCGACAATTTCGCGCTTGAAAAATCCTGCGGCGTGCGCGCGCGCCCAGCGCTGCTGCGTGCGAAATGCAAAGGCATCCTGCGCCTCGCGGGCGACGTGAAATTCTTCGGCCACGTTTTCTGCGGTCTCCGGCATCGAGTCCACGCCGTAGCGGATCTTCATCAGCGGGTTGACGAAGCGCCAGCCGATGGTGGTATCGAAAGTTTGCGCCGTGCGGCTGAATGCGCTGTCCGATTTGCCGGTGACGAATGGCGCGCGCGTCATGCTCTCGACGCCGCCCGCAATCACGAGGTCGGCTTCGCCGGCTTTGATCGCGCGCGCTGCGACGCTCGCTGCTTCCATGCTCGACCCGCACAGGCGATTCACCGTTGCGCCCGGAACTTCCTGCGGAAGCCCGGCGAGCAACAGTGCCATGCGCGCGACGTTGCGATTGTCTTCGCCGGCCTGGTTCGCGCAGCCGTAGATCACATCGTCGAGCGCGGCCCAATTGACCGAGGGATTCCGCTCGACGAGCGCGCGAATCGGAATCGCGGCCAGATCGTCGGCGCGCACGGTCGCGAGCGCTCCGCCGTAGCGTCCGAAGGGAGTGCGGATCGCGTCGCAAATGAAAACTTCCTTCACCTTGGGCTCCTCGATGCGCGGCGTCACAGAGTCGCGCAGACAATGATATATTTTCACATCATGGACAACAAAAAAGAAACGCCCGCTTCGGGTACGGACCGCCAATTGCTTCGCCACACGCTCGCGACTCTCGCCTACCGCGCGCGCAAGCCGCTCAGCGATGTTCCGGCAACTTTCGCCGAATTTCGCGCCTCGGAAAAATCTCGCACGCCGGGACAAATCCTCGCGCACCTGGCAGACCTGATGGATTGGGCGCTCTCCGTCGCAAAGGGAAAGCAGGAATGGCACAACTCGCCCGTGATTCCGTGGAAAGAAGGCGTCGAGCGTTTCTACGCCGCCGTGAAAGCCTTTGATGATTATCTGGCGTCGGATGCGCCGCTAGGCGCTCCCGCCGAGAAACTATTTCAGGGCGCGATTGCCGACTCGTTGACGCATGTCGGCCAAATCAGTTTCCTCCGCCGCTGCGCGGGCACGCCGGTGCGCGGCGAAAATTACATGCAAGCCGAAATCAAGGCAGGCCGCGTCGGCCTGGACCAGGCCGCTCCGCGCCGTGAATTCGATTGAGGCCCTGGGCAAGCTACGCGCCAATTCAGACCATGGTCATTGACCATGGTCAACTGTTGTGATAGCGTTGGAACATGGAAGAGATTGCCATCTCGAAATTCAAAGCCACCTGCCTCGCCGTTCTGGAACGCGTCCGCAAGACCCGCAAGCCCGTCCGCGTGACAAAGTTTGGCGAACCAATCGCCGAGGTTGTCCCGCCGTCGCCTGGGCCCAGCAAGAAGAGCTGGCTGGGCTCGATGGCCGGGACGGGCCGGATCGTGGGAGATATCGTCGCTCCAGCGAATGATGAAGAAGATTGGGAAGTCCTCCGTTCGTGAAGCTGCTGCTCGATACCCACATTTGGATCTGGAGCCAGCTTGAAGTTGAAAGGCTGGCAGAGCGTGTCCTGCGCGAACTCAACGACGAAGCCAATGAACTTTGGATATCGCCAATCAGCATTTGGGAACTCATATTGCTGGTTCGGAAGGGCCGCGTAGTCCTGCAAATGGAACCCTACGAGTGGATCGAAGAAACGCTGAAGTCGGGACCGCTCCGCGAGGCTCCTTTAACCAAGGAGGTCGTTCTGGCTACTCGAGAAGTGCAACTTCCCCATCGAGACCCTGCCGATCATTTCCTGGCGGCCAGCTCGAAGGTATTTGGTTTGACTCTGGTGACTGCCGATGCTCGATTGCTCGCTGCAAAGGGCCTGTCCACCATGGCGAATCGCTAATCAGCGAATCTTGGCGCGGCGAGTCTTTTTCGAGCCGCCATAGAGCGTCAGCTTGCCATCCACCACGACGGCGATGTAGCGGGCGGCAGACAGAAATTGCATCACGCGCTTGCCCGCGCGAGCCAGTTGCGCCCAGTGCGATTTCGTTTCGGGGTTTTGTTCCAGGCCGCGGGGTTGCTGCCCGTCGAAAGTAAAATCCACCTGGCGCAATCCGCGCTTGGGCGTGCGGCGCACCGGAATTTCCTGGCCGGCAAGCTTTACTATATCGGCCTTTCCGACCAGCGCCTGTCGCCAGACGGAAACGAGCGCTTCTTCGAGCGTCATGCAGATTCGGATTTTAGCGCAATTCGAGATATGCAAGCACGAAGGGTCGAACGGTAGCAGGAAATCTTCGAACAAACGGCGGGAATCCTCGGACCAATAAAAAATGGCCGGGGGCTAGGCTGAGGGACCCGAGCCGCCCGGCCTTTTCTCACCCATCTCCGCAGGGTCTGGGTAAGAAAACCTTTATGCGGCGTTTTCGCCGTTGCGCATGAACTCGTAACGCTCGATAGCCGCCGCCACGCCCACGTCGCCCGAGTATTCCTGGCTGCTGCGCAGCACGCGTCCCAGGCAGCGGACGCGGACCGGGCCAGCCTGAGTCAACTCGTGCGGCAGGGTCATCACGATCTCGACTGGCGAGCCGCTCTTCAAACCCTTGGGCAGGTGGAAAAACAAGCCGCGCGAGCTAACCTCGCGCGATTCTGTCGCGGCCTCGCCAACGACACTTTCATCCGTCCAGCGGACGGTCAACGGCAGACGCATCAGGAAACGGCGCGTCGCGCGTCGCTCTTTTAGAGCCACAGGTCACCCCTTCTAGTTCCTGCTCAGGGTAGGGTTTAGGCCTCGCCGCTCCAATAGAGCAACAGGCCCAATTAAGTAGTGTTCCGCCGGTACGGAAGTACTAGGCGCAGGCGGAGTGGGATGCCTCGTCCATCAAAATCCATCGAAAAAGGCCTAAATTCAGCTATTCCGCTGCAGCGTTTCGGAACGCCCGCAGTATATCAGGAAGGCTGAGTATCCCCTCCAGCCTACTGAGATCAGCACGGCTGACCACAGGAAGGAGGGGCCATTCACCAAGCGCGTGCAATGCCTCCTCGAGCGATTGATCCCGGAACACAACCGGGAGCGGCCCCAGAGTCGGCACTTGAGTCACCGGGGAATCCGGGGTGGTGCTCGCCGCAGCCTTCGCGAGATTTTCCCGGTCAACCAGGCGCCATTCCCCGCCGGGCCCCCAGAGAAGAATCGGCGCTCCCGGCTTCTCTTCCGCCCGGCCCAAAACTTGGGCAATCGGTTCACTGGCAGTGACAAGAATCGCCGCGTCGTACTGCATGGCCCCTTCCACCGCCAGCGCCGTCTGTTCTCTTTGCTCTTCGACGGAAGGGAGCAACAGGCCGTCCTGCCGCGCCAGCACGTCAAACAGCGGCAGCCGCTGATAATGCCGCGAAATTAAGTACGCCACCAAACTCGAAACCATCACGGGCAGAACCGCCGTGTAGTTTCCGGACACTTCAATCACCATGAAAACGGATGTGATCGGGGTGCGCAGAAATCCCGCAAAAAATGTTCCCATGCCGACGAGCGCAAATGTTCCGACCGTTCCCGTCAAGCTCGGGAACCAATGATGTTCAATGCTGCCCACTGCGCCGCCGAGCATCGCGCCGATGAAAAGCGTGGGAGCAAATAGTCCGCCGGGAGTGCCGCTGAGGAAGGAAATGCCGGTAGCAATAATTTTTAGCGCGGCCAAAATCAAAAGAAGCTTCCAAGTGAACTGGCCGCGCAAAGCCTGGTCCACAATCGGATAGCCCGAACCCAGCACTTGCGGCAGCCAGATCCCGATGAAACCAATCATGAGGCCTGCTAATGCCGGAAGATAATGCTCCGTCCAGCGGGGAAGCTCCTGCATGCGCGGGCGGGCGTATGCAATCCACTTCAAGAAGAGCAGGGCAGCAAAGCCGCCAACAACTCCGAGGACAACGTAGGCGAGAAGCTCGCCGGCGCCCGCCATCCGAAAGGGAGGAACACGGAAGAGCGACTCCGAGCCGAGAAACGCGCGCATGGTGACGACGCTCGAAATGGCCGCGAGCACGATGGCGCCCAGCACGCCTGCGCTCCAAGTGCCGATGACTTCTTCAATCACGAACAGCACCGAGGAAATCGGGGCATTGAACGCAGCGGCGAGTCCGGCGGCCGCTCCGACCGGCGCTATCAATCGCACTTTTGCCTGCGAGAGATTCAGGCGGCGGCCGATCGCAGAAGCAATTCCCGCGCCCATGTGCAGGGACGGATCTTCCGGGCCGAGTGATTGGCCGCTGCCAATGGCCAGCGCGCAGGTGATAAATTTTCCGACCACGGCTCTGAGCGGCACATAGCCATTCGAGATGTACAACGCGGCCTTGATCTGGTTTACGCCGCTTCCACGGGCCTGCGGAAAAACATAAATGATCAGAATTGCGAGGACGACCCCCGCGGCGCAAGGAACCAGAAGAACGCGCAACGTCGGTGGTGCGAGCGAAGGGCCCAGAAGGGCCAGTTGCGTCCATTCGATTGCGACGCGAAAGCAAACAACCGCAAGGCCAGAGAAAATTCCGATGAGGACAGCGAGAAAAAGAAAAAACTGGTCTTCGCGCAACGTGATGATGCGATGCGTCCAGGATTGCCAGATGGTGCCAACCCTGCCTCGAGGCGCCACATTTTCCGAGGGCGTGGCGAGCCCGGACTCAGGCGCAGTTGTGGTGGTTTCGTTCATCAGGGAATAGCTCCGCGGCTGCGGCCGAGCAGCCAGAGAGCGCCATCCTCGCCTTCAGCAGGGCCGCACTGCTGCGCGGTGAGATTTTCGATGTTGAATACCAGGGCCATGGCGGCTTCCATGCGGTCCGGGTGCAACCGGAAATTGCGCATCGTCCATTCCTTTTGCATGGATTGGCTGGCGGCAAACGCTTCCTGCAAGGGCGACGCAACCGAAGAATCGCTGAGCGAAATCCCGCGCGCGCCGGCGCACGCCTGGAGCCGCGACTGGGCGATCGAAAAATCTCCAGCCGCCCGTCGCGATCTTTCTTCCGCGGACAAGCCGGAGCTAAAGGGATCGGCGGCCACTAGTTGGCGCGAGGCTTCGGCCATCTCTGAAACTTTCGGATCTGTCAGCTTTTCGCGCGGCAAGCGACTGAAGTAATGCGTGGCTTGCGAATACTGGCCCATTTCGAATGACGCGACGCCTGCGCCAGCCAGGGCATCCTCATCGGATTCGTTGGCGGCGAGGATGGAACGGAAGACGGAGAGAGCGCGGGGCCAAATTTGTGCGCGTAATAGGAGGTTGCCTGCAATCTTCATGCGCTCGGTGTCGCTGGGCGGGGTGTTTTCAGCAAGGAGAATGATTTCCGCCACGGCCTGGTTTGCCGTGTTGTGATCGAGAAGATATTCGGACAGCTCGCGGCGGACCTTCCAACGCATGTCAATGGGATCGGTTTCCCAGACGCCGTAAATCGCGCCGTGGTAGTAGCGGAGCGATTCCGCCATGGAGTTCTGCCGCGCAGCAATCCGGGCCAGTTCGAGGTTAATTCCGCCGCTGCCGGGAGATTCCGAAAGGAGGTTGAGAAGATAAGAGCGCGCCTCTTCATCATGTCCGGTGGCCGCGAGTGCCTGCGCGAGATGAAACTGGAACTGAGTATTGTTTGGCGAAAAGACCAATGCGTTGCGATAGTCAACGAGCGCCGCGGCGGCATTGCCAGACTTGTAACTCGTCTCGCCTTTTGCAAACCAGGAGTCGGCCAGGGTATGGATCTTCATGTGGTACATGCGTGTGACAAACGCGGTGAACCCAAAGGCCAGCACGAGCAGGACCAGGCTGGCAAACAGAAATGTTTCACGGGAAAAGCGCCGCGCCTCAGCCGGCGGCGGGTCGCCGATGTTGTTAGAAGAGAAGTCCACCATTATTCCAAATAGAAAGAATACAACATTCGGGCATGCTTCGAGCGACTGGTTTTGTCCGCGGAAATTGCCTTGCGCAACGAGAAAATCAGGCCTGGTCGATCAGGCGATGATGAATAGCGTAGAGGGCCAATTCCAGGCGATCGGAAACGCCGAGCTTGTCGAAAATATTGTGGAGGTGATTTTTCACCGTCTGCTCGCTGATAAACAGTTTTTCGCCAATCTCGCGATTCCGGAATCCCTGGGCGACAAGCTGCACAATTTCCTTCTCGCGGTCGCTGAGCAGCGGCTTTTCGCGGCGCTGGCCGGATTCGGCCGATTTCTTAAACGCGTCAATCACTTCCGCGGTCATGCGATTATCGAGCCAGATTTCACCGTCAAAAACCTTGCGAATGCTCTTCACCAGGAGGTCGCTGGCAGACTGCTTCAGCACCACGCCGCGCGCGCCCAGCCGCATGGCGCGGACCACATCGCGATCATCTTCTGCGGCCGTCAGGACAATCACACGCGTTGGCGTCGAATCGAAATTGATTTCTTCGAGCACGCCTAGACCGTCCTTCTCAGGCATGCGCAGGTCGAGCAGCAGGATGTCCGGCTTGAATTTCGCGAGCATCTTGATGCACTCGACGCCATTGGAGGCCTCACCGACGATTTGAATTTCGTCAGCAGCCTCCAGCAGCTTGCGGAGACCGTCGCGGAAGATAGCGTGGTCGTCCGCAACCAGGATTCGTATCACCTGTTTCGCTTTCGTCATTGTTAATTCAGTGGGATTTCGATGGTCAGACGCGCCCCGTGCCCGGGATTCGACTCTACCGTCAGCGTTCCCCCCACGCTTCTCGTTCTTTCTTTAATTGAAATTGGCCCGAGACGCAGCCGATCCAGTTCTTCGCTTGTGTATCGCCCAGAGAAACTGAAGCCACGGCCGTTATCGTCCACTACGAGAGAGACTTGCGCCTCATCTTGCCCTAGTTTTACCACGACGTGGCTGGCGTTCGCATGCTTTTTTATGTTGTGTAGTGACTCACGATATATCTGGAAAAGCTCCCTGCAAATACGGTCCGGAAGGCGCAAATTGCGGTCCTCGATGAAGAGATCCAGCGCCACGCCTGATTCGTTCCGGTACCGCTCTGCAAAGCCTACCATCAATTCGCGCATATCCGCGCTTTCCACGCGCAGAGGGCGCAAATCCGTCACCATGCGCCGCAGTTCTTCACTTTCTTGCTGCACGGTCTGGTGCAGGTTGGTGAACTCCAAGGCAGCCTGCTCGGCCGTCTGTGGAAGCTTGCGGCGCAGCACGTCGAGCTGGATTTTCAGGCTCAGCAGGGTCTGCAGGATGCCGTCGTGAAGATCGCGCGAGATGCGGCTGCGCTCCGATTCGACCGCGCGGGCACGCAAATGGCGCAGCAGGAACACATTTTCGAGGGGGGGACCAATGTGGCGGACGATTCGCTCGAGCCAGCGAAGGTCGCCGGGCGAAAACCGCTTGCGCGGATTCATCAAAAGCACGCGCCCTGCGGGGCGGCCGCCTGCCTCAATTGTCACTGCTAACAGGGATTTCACGGCGAGCTCCTGCCGAGTTGTGCCCGGCGGCGCCGGGACAGTTCGGAATCTGTTCCCCGTCCTGCGATCCCAGCCAAAGCCTTCGCCCTTGCCGGCGTCGAATTCCCAGCACAAGGAGGTTTCCATTGAATCGGCCAGGAAGGTGTCCGAGCGCAAAAGCGGGAGCGCTTCCGGTGAGCAGGGTTCACGCTCAGCGGGCCGGACTTTCCAGACGAACAGTCGATCGAGATCTTCGTCCCGGATCGCGAGACACGCTTGCTCGCAATCGAATGCCAGACAAATTTCGCCAAGCGCCTGGCGAATGGATTCGGCCAGGCCGCGGTCGAATTGCAGCAGGCGGGTGATTTTCTCAAGAAATTGCTGCTGCGCGAGGTGCTCCCTTTCGCGCGTACCGAGGAAGGCCATTCCGAGCCCAGAGACGATCGTTCCTGCGCCGACCGCGATCCAGTGCATCGCGCTGTGCCAGCCGAACTCGTCGGCCGCAGCCACACGGATGATGATGCCTCCGGTGGCGGCACCGACAAGAATGAACATCATCCGGCTGTTCTCTCGGGTGGCCAGCGCGAAAACGGCGAAGAGAAAAAGAAACCAGAAAGCGGAAACCGATGGCGTGAGGAAAAGAAACACGGCCAGCGCCCCGAAATCCAGTGCCAGCGGAATCTGGAATCTGCTTTCAGGAGAGAAACGCTCGACCAGCGCGGCGGAGATCGCGAGCAGAAGATAAATCGAAAGGAAAATGAAGGCGGAGCGGCGCGCCGGCTCTCCCGCGGTCTCAACCAAATCCACCAGTGCCAATGCCAAAAGGATTGCGCGAGCCAGCGTGACCTGGCGTTCGAGGTACATGCGTTCGGCGCTGTCGAGAGGCATCGTGGCGGGCGACTTCCTCTCAAAGTCTAACAAGCCCTGAGCGCCATGCAACCGCGTGTAATCTTCTGGTTATCGCCGCGAGGGGCCGGATCGAGTTCTTTACGAGATTGTGGACACCCCGGCGGTTGACATCGGGTGCATAATCATTCGCATAACTCTTCGGCGCTCCGGGGGCAGACGGCTTGGGTCAACGATATACTCGGCGAGAGGTAGGGCGCATTCTGGGACTCGATGCGCGCCGCCTTCGCTACTGGGAACGGCTGCGGCTCGTTTGTCCGAGGGCGCGCTGGGGGGAACATTTCTACAATTTCGGAGATTTGGCGGCCGCGGGTACCGTCAAGCGCCTCACAGACCATCGCATCCCCGCACGACGCGTCCGCCGCGCGGTAACCCTCGTCGAGCAGCAGTTCGGCGAAGCTCCACTGCCCTTGCAGGAGCTGCGGATTCTGGAGCAAGGCCGCGAGTTGCTGGTGATAGCTCCCGGAGCGACGAAGCCATTCAATCCGATCAAGCAGCAATGGGCATTCCCTTTCGGCGAGTTGTGGCCTCGGGCAAATATTCACGCCCTGGTGGGGCGCACGCCCGAGGAGCTGTTCGAATCCGCGCTCGAATGCGAAAAGCGGCAGGAGATGCTCCCCGAAGCGATTGAAACCTACCTGCGTGTGGTGGAGTTGGCGCCGAACTGGATTGAGGCGCACATCAATTTGGGCGTGGCTTACTACCAGTTGGGGCAGCTTTCGGACGCGGCCGCCGCGTTTCGCCACTGCATCGCGCTCGACCCCATGAGCGGAATTTCACATTACAACCTGGGGTGCACGCTCGAGGAATTGGGCGAGGTGGATGAAGCGATCGACCATCTGCAACGCGCTGCTCGCGCCATGCCTGCCCATGCCGACGTGCATTTCAATCTCGCGCTGGCTCATGAGAAACGCAGTGAAAAACGCGAGGCACGCGAACATTGGCTGATCTACTTGCGGCACGCACCGAATGGGCCGTGGGCTGACCAGGCTCGCGCGCGGCTGAAGCAAGTTACCGGGCACCGCAACCGCTCTGCTCTGATTCCCTTCCGCCAACCGAAATAGATGGAAGCATCGTGCGGTAATCCCGGGGCGCGAGTGTGTGCAAGGTGCCGTTGTTTGCGGTTCATGCCCGCGTGAAGTAAAATGTGTCGATCGAACGTGTGGTGAGCGTAGCTCAGCTGGTAGAGCATCGGTCTGTGGCACCGAGGGTCGTGGGTTCAAATCCCATCGCTCACCCCACCCAACCTGAAGACTCCAAGGGAATTCCTGGTTGTTCCTCGCGGGAATGAATTCGTCGTGGAAGCCGTAGGCTCGGGTGATTCGCGAAGTGACGAACCAAATCGGGGGCGGCGGGAAATGTAACTCTGTGAGGAGCAGGAGTCGAGGGCGGTTTCTATTTCGTCTTCATCACGTACACGCCGTCCCAATCAGGCTCCGGCGCGTTCCACAAAAACTCTTCCGCGCGCTGAAGAAACATGCGGGCGGGACCATCCTCAGGGTGGGCTGCGAGAAGTTGCCGGAACTTCTCGATTGCCTCGCTCCAGTTTTGCGCGCGGTAAGCGGTCATGGCACGATTAAACTTGCCGAGCAGCGACTCGTATTTTTGCTTTTCGGAAATCACGTCCAGCAATTCGTAGATGTTCACGGGCTGGTTTTTGCCCTTCACTTTGATCTTGTCGAGCTCGCGGCACACGAACTGTTCCGCGACCTGACTGTAGGTCGCCTCGCTGATCACAATTTGCGTGTGATATTCCTTGTTGATGCCTTCCAAGCGCGAAGCAAGATTCACGTTGTCGCCCATCACCGTCCACGCCAGTCGTTTGGCCGAGCCCATGTTTCCCACATTCAGCAGGCCGGTGTTGAGCCCAATCCCGATTGAGATGGGAGTACGCCCCTCCGATTTCCATTTGAAGTTGAGTTTTTCGAGGCTGCGCACCATGTGCACCGCGCAATGGCAGCCGCGGACGGCGTGATCCGCCTGGGGGTATGGTGATCCCCAAAAGGCCATGATGGCATCGCCAATGTACTTGTCGAGCGTGCCCTGATTCGCAAAAATGGTTTCTGTCATCTCACCCAGATATTCGTTCAGCAGGCTTACGAGCTCATCCGGCGTCAATCCCTCCGATATTGTGGTGAAACTCCGGATATCGCTGAACATCACGGTGAGTTCCTTCATCTCGCCGCCCGGCCGGATGTATCTCTGAGGATCCTTCTCGATCAGCCCGATCACTTCCGGCGACAAATATTGCGAAAAAGTTTTGCGGATTTTTCGCTTCTCGCGCTCTTCAAAAAACATGCGGAAGCTGGTGATCGCGGCGTAATTCACCACGAGTGTGCCGGACGGAATCACAAAACTCAGCCAGCGTCCCTGCGCCGCAAACATGTAAAAAACGAACCACGCATATCCGGCCAACGCTACGATGAGGGCGATGGTGGACCAGCGCGGTTCGATCGGCCCGAACAGAAATCCGAACCCGAGTCCGAAGAGCAAAATGAAACCGAGGTCGATCATTTCTTCGTTGAAACCGCGCGTAAGAAATCCGCGGCCGCGCTCCTCGCTATGCAGCACGTTGTCGATGATGTTGGCGTGCACCTCGACGCCCATAAACACCGGGTCCTGCGCTGCAAAGGGAGTATTGCGCATGTCGCCGAGCGCGATTGCTGTTGCACCCACCAGGACAATCTTGTCGCGGAAAGTTTCCGGCGGCAGTTCCCCGCTCAGTACGTCCCACATGGAATAGTGTTGGTAGGTGTGATACGGGCCGGTGTAGTTGATCAGCGCCGAACCGTCGCGTGCTCGCCGGATTTCGTGGCGGCCAAACTGAATGCGGTCCAGCCCATCGCTGGCGATGTAGGCTGCAATATCCTGATCGGGAATCCTTTCGTACTCGCGAACCACCTGGAGAGCCAGGGACGGGAAGAAATCCTGATCGCGGTAGCGAATGATCAGTAGAGCGTGGCGCAATGTGCCGTCCGGGTCGGGATTGATGTTGATAAATCCGTAGGAGGCAGCCGCTTCGGCGAGCTTCGCGATATTTGCCTCCACACCCGCCGCCACAGTGCCGCCGCCGTGACTTCGATCAGCCCAAGCCGCACTCAGATCGAAATCGAGGCCGTCTTTCGATTTCACTTTGAGCACCTGCGGAAAATTCTTCGCCCAGACAATATTGAAATAGGCTTCGGCTAATTTCGGATCGCTCGATTGAGCGCGGGTGGGATCCAAAAACACGTGGCCCAGAACAACGTTGGCGGCACTCTTCAGAGCCGCCGCAAACTTCGCATCCTGATCGCTGGCCGCCTCGAGTTGCTCGATCTGTTTCAGCAGCGCGGGAGAGGCCGAGGGCCCCAGCGCACGCTTCAATTTCTCCAGGGCTTCTCCAGCAGAATTTGTTTCCGGCGTGGGAAATGTGGCGTCGAGCGCCACCACACGCGCGCCGCCAGCGCCCAACCGATTCACGAGCAGCGCGTAGCTATTGCGCGGGAATGGAAAGGAACCGATCTTCTGGAGCGTCTTCTCGTCGATGCCGACGATTACAATGCGAGGGTCGTGCGCGCGTCTGCCGCGAAGTTCAAATCTCAAATCCAGTGTCTGCTGTTCCAGGTTCTGAATGAAAACAAATCCCGCATGCGTGTTGCCGCCGAATCCCGAAAATACGAACAGGGTCAGTCCGGCCAGTGTGACAAAGATGGCGAGGGCGTAGACAATTCGATGAAGCGAGGCTTTGCCCAACCACGCCGACCAGCCGGACGAGCGTTGCGCCTGCTCACTCATGTTTCTCGCGATTGCTGGCGAACCATTCGAACCGGATTGATTCCTCGAAGCACGGACTTATTTCTTGGTGACGATCTATGGACAGAGGCCCGTATTGGGATTCGGTTTGCAGCCCTTGATGGGAGTGGGGGTGCTTCCACCATTACCAGTTCCCATCGTAATGCCCAGCGCCAATCCCATAGCAAGTGCGGAGCCGAGAGCGATCCAGCGCGGCGTGTGGTCCGGGCCTGCGGGGCGAGGCTCTTTTTCTGGAATATTGGTGGAGAGGACGCCGTTCTCCGCCGCGGAGGGGGGAACCTGGCTGGCGTGAAAACCCGCAGGTGGAATTTCAGAAGTGATTACAACCATTTGGCCAGCAGCCAGCACGATGGAATTCCCCGTTGAACTTGTCTGTCCGGAATTGTTCTGGGCCTGGGCATTGCCAAGGGGCGTAACGGTGACTTGCCCTTCGTAGCAGATAACCGTCGTGCGGTTAGCCTCGTACGCGGTGTAGAAATCGGTGCCAATTACTCCAATCACGGCGTTGGGAGTCTTCATTTCAAACTTGCCGCCTGATTGGGTGATTTTCTGCACCTGACTCCGCACCTTTCCGTAGGTCATCTCCAGCGAAGTCTGTTGCGATGTGCCGTCATGCTGCACGATGCGGAGTTCACTGTCCGAGCCCAGACTCAGGATTGAGCCATCGGTAAGGCCCGCGCGGATGCGGCCGCTATGCTCCGTCTTCAGCAGATCATTCCATTGGAGATCATCTCTCACCTTTGCGGGTTGGGTATTGCGGGTGGCCGCGGGGATCAGCCCGTTGATCTGTCCGGCATGCTGGCCGGCGCCCTGCGGCTCAGAGAATGCCGGCAGAGCTGCAAGCAGAAAGGAAACAAGTAAAGCGCAGAAGAGCCTGAGTGGGTTCAAGGCTTTCTCCTTTAGTGCCCGGATGGTCTTCGCTAATTCGAGTTTGGCAGAGAGGTCGCGATTGTCAACGCTGAGGGATCGGGCGAGTGCCCAATGTAATTACACGAAGCTTTGGGGAATATAACGACGCTCGCTTGAGGCTGAGCCGCTGTCGCCAGCGTCCGTTTGAATGGAAAATCGCTGCGATCGGTCCGCGACGGATGGCGGGATTCAGTTTACAAAGATATTTTCAGCAGCGCTAGATTGCTTCACTTCTTTTCGAGCTTGGCGCTGAGGTTGATGGTGCTCCCCGCGAGCACGTGCACATGCCGCGTCCAATCCTGAAAACCGGCGAGTGTCACGTTCACCTGATGATCTCCGGGCGGCAGGTCAAAAGTGGAGGGTGTCTGGCCGACCATCTGCCCATCCATATAAATATCCGCGCCAACTGGGTCGGACTGCACCGCCATCTTTGAGTTTGTCGCCGTCTGTCCCGACTGATCAATGGAAGTCAGTTTGCCGCCTTCCAGGACCACTACCATGCCCGGGTAGCTGAGCAGAGCCTTCCCCTGAAAGCTCACCTCGTGTTGTGGCGCGCCCATCGCCGCCACAACTTGGTCGCGCGTCATCCCCGGAGTCAAATTCGCCGGAGCGATAGCCGGCATCGACGCGGGTGGAGCTTGCATCGCGGGCGCTGCCCCAGTTGATCCCATTACTGCGGGAGCCGCGGGTGTTCCCGTGGTGGCACTCGGCGCGGAGCGCCCCTCCGGAACGAGCCATGCATCAATCGTACGGAAAACCACGTCTTTTTCCGCATTCGCCAGCACTTCCTGAGGGAAATAAAATGTCACCGCGGACCACAGCCGGTGCGCCCCTTTGGGAGTGGCGATGCCGCGCGCCGACAACATTCCCAACGTTACCGTCTCCAACCCCACGTTGATGCTGAACACATAAAAGCGTTCGCCGGGTGGAACGTCGTAATCCTTGTGCCCGCGGTAGAGGGTGGGAACAGAACCGTGAATTTCCGTGGAAGCGAGTTGCACGCGGTCGATCGAAGCAGCCAGTCCCGGCCGCTGCACAACCACGACGATCCCCGCGCGCCGGACGTCGGTTTCCGCTCCAATCCCCATCGCGTGCTTGCCGACGATCGACGGATAATATGTCTGCGTCAGAATCTGTTCGAGCACGTCGTGCTGGTCGAGCGGTACGCCATTGTCCTGTGCCCAGCATGGGCCGGCGGACAAAATCAGGCACACGAGCCATCCAATCGGTAGTCGCAGCGACAAGTCGTTTCTCCTCTCAGGCACGCGGGGAAGTATATGGCCGCTCCCCTTTCCCCACAAGACTTGCCTCCTTTGAGGATGAATCCACTCCGCAAGTTGTCTCGGCCATCCTTGGGACTTGCTGGTGACGCCAACCCTCATTTGAGACCTGGTCTCGGCGATGAGAATCGCGTTGAGGATTTTTTGCATCCTCCCTCGATTTCGCACCGTCCGGCAATGTACGATATTGGCGATGAATCGGCGCGCACTCGCAAGATTTTCTGTCTTCTATCTCGCTATCTTACTTTTGCCTCCTTTCAGCGCGGTGGCGTGCACCTGCTCGAATGCGCCGCCGGGAAAGTGCCCGGGGCTGCAGGCCGACGATATCGTGTTCCTCGGCACGGTTGTGGCGCTCGAAAATCTCCCCACGCCTCCGCCGACAGATGCATCGGCAGCTCCCAACACCAGTGCCAGCACCATCACCCGCTATCATTTTCTGATCAACGAACGATTTGCAGGCCCCGAGACACAGGAACTCGATATCTTTTCCGGCGGCGAAGATGGCGACTGCGCGTTTCGCTTCCGCAAAGGCGAGCAGTACATCGTCTTCACAAATAAATCAGAGGACGGGCGCCCCTTTGCAACCATCTGCAATGGGACGCGCCTTTCAAGCGAAGGGCGCGCTTTGATTCCCCAGTTGCGCGCGATGCGCAACGGTCAGCGCGTTGCGTCGGTGTTCGGCGTTCTTCGCCGCTCTGATCCGCCACTCCTCGCACCGTCTGACGATCCGGACGATCCGCTCCCGCACATCAAGCTAAAGCTGCGCTCGAAGGACGATCGCTTCGCCACCAGCACGGGGCCCGACGGCGTGTACACTTTCTACGACGTTCACGCCGGCGAGTATATTTACACGGCCGATTTGCCCGCGCGGTTCGTATTCACGCAGAAAACTCTTCGGGGAGGGCTACCCCCGTTCCGAATTCCAAATGGCGCGTGCTATGAGTACAACGTCAACGCGCTGCCGACCGGAAAAATTCGCGGCAGCGTGCTCGGACCGGACAAAAAGCCGCTGGCCATCGCTTCCGTCGAACTCTATCGCGCCGACCGCTACGACGATTCGCAGCCCGGTCTGTGGAGCTTTCAAGATTCAAAAGGTATCTTCGAGTTCGACCACATCGGGCCCGGCGAATATATTCTCGTTTTCAATCGCATGAACCGTTTAGACCCGAACTCACCCTTCCCGCGTTTTTTTTATCCGGGCACTCCGGATCAAAACAAGACGAAATTCGTCAAATTGAAAGACGGGCAGCAAATACAGAAAATTGACATCCATGTGAGGGATGGCTACACCACGCGCCCGCTGCGCGTGGAATTAAGATGGCCCGACGGACGGCCGCCCGGTGACGTGACCGTGATGGCGCAGGCTGACCAGGGGGAAAATCCTGCCGCGCATAAAATCGCCGACGGCGTCTATCAATTCAGTTTGCTCGAATCCGCGCATTACTCAATTTCCGCCTGGGAAGACCTGGACCCGCAGCGGGCTCCTCTACGCCACCGTAAAGGCGCGAGCGGAGCCGCGGGCGATCCCGCCGATGAAGAATGCGCCGCGCCCGCCCGCCTCGACGCGCCTGCGACAGTCGTGGATGGCTCGGACGCCGACACAAAAGAGATCGCCCTGGTGTTTGCATCTCCAGGTTGCACGAAACAATGAGCGGCGGATCTGGCAGGTGTAGGGGCGCGCCGGCTCTCAGCGCCAGGATTGATTGCCGCCACATTTTGACAATTTTGAGATGGAATGCTTAGATTCCTTCCGCGCTTTCATCCGTCTAAGAATAATTCTGTAAAGGGGAGCGCACATATGAAAATAATGATGGAGAGAATTCTTAGCTTCGGAGCATTGGCACTGCTCGTGACTCTCGGCCAACCAGCGCATGTCGCCGCGCAAGAAGCGGCGAAAGACGCGAAGCCAGCGGAAGCGAAATCCGCGGAAGCCAAGCCCGGGCCTGAGGCTCCACCGAAGGAGGAATCCTCCGTCACGGAGCACACCATCAAGCTCGGCGGGCAAACCATCTCGTATAAGGCGACGGCTTCGACGACGCTGCTCAAAGATGAGAAGGGCGAGCCGACGGCCAGCATCTACTCGACGGCCTACACAAAGAATGACGTAAAGGATTTTTCCCAGAGGCCCATCGCATTCATTTACAACGGCGGACCGGGCTCCTCGTCCATCTGGCTGCACATGGGAGCGTTTGGCCCGCGCCGCGTCGTGACGGCCGACGCGGCGGCCACGCCGCCCGCTCCCTACAAAGTCGTGGACAACGCCGACTGCATACTGGATAAGGCCGATCTCGTTTTCATCGATCCGGTGGGGACGGGCTTCAGCCGCGCCGTTGGCAAAGCGCAGAACAAGGATTTTTGGGGCGTGGATCAGGACGTGAGGTCGCTCGCGCAGTTCATCACGACTTACATCAGCCGAAACAATCGCTGGAATTCGCCGAAATTCCTTATGGGCGAAAGTTACGGCACGTTTCGCTCCGCCGCGCTCGCGGATTACCTTCAGACGCATGCCCGAGTCTATGTCAATGGCATCGTGCTGATTTCGAGCGTGCTGGACCTGCGCACGTTGGGCTTTCTGACCGGCGATGACATGTCGTACATTTTTTACCTGCCGAGTTATGCGGCTTCCGCCTGGTATTACAAGGTCCTGCGGGATCGCCCCGAGAACCTCGAAGCATTCATCGCCGAAGCGCGGCAGTATGCCGCCGGCGATTACGCCGCGGCGCTCATGAAGGGATCGAAGCTGACTGACGCCGAGAAAAGTGAAGTCGCTAAGAAGCTTGCACACTTCACGGGATTGAGCGAGGACTACCTGACCAAGGCCAACCTGCGCGTCAATCTTGCTCAATTCAACGCTGAGCTGGAGAGAAGCCGCGGCCTCACCATCGGCCGTTACGATTCGCGATTCTCAGGACCCACGTACGATTTGTTGACGGAAAACGCCGAGACTGATCCTTCGTTCTCGGCGGTCGTTGGTGCATTCACCGCCGGATTTAACAGCTACGTCCGCGAAGAACTGAAGTACAACCCGGAAAGAAATTACGAGACGATCAACGGTGAAATCGGCCGCAACTGGGATTGGAAACACACGGCCAGCGGCCAGAGTTTCTTTCCCGGAGCACCAAATGTCGAAGGGGATTTAATCGAGGCGATGATCGAAAACCCACACTTGCAAGTTCAAGTGGAGACGGGTTACTTCGATATGGCCACACCGTTCTTTGCGACCGAATACACCATGGACCATCTCGGCCTGCCTGAAAAATTGCGGGGCAATATTCACATCGAGTATTACACCGCGGGCCACATGATGTACCTGCACTCGGACGATCTCGCGAAACTGAAAGCCAACGTGGGAGGCTTTATCGAGAACACCGCAAAGCAGTGAGGCGTGCGAAGGGCCGGCTCATTTATCGTCAGGCCTCTCCAGGAGAGGAGTGGCCGGGCCTTCGCCTTTCACGTAGTGCCCAAACCAGAAAAGGTAGCGTTGGTAGTAGTCTTTCACGAACGACGGCCGCGCGAATTCGTGGGATTCGCCGGGATAAACCACCAGCAGTGTGGGAACACGCAGCCATTTCAAGCTCTGATAGAGCTGCTCGCCATTGAGGATGGGGCAATTCCAATCAACCTCGCCGCCGATCACCAGCGTCGGCGTGCGAATCCTCGTCACCAGACTGAATGGCGACAATTTGTCCCACAGCGCGCGATTCTCCCACGGCAGACCCAGTTCGATTTCCCATTCCCTCGAAAACTCGTCGTGTCCGAAATTCGATGTGTTCAGGAATTCTCCTGCATTTGAAATCGCGGCTTTGAAGCGGTTGGTCCTGGCAATGATCCAGTTTGTGGAAATCGCTCCGTACGAATGGCCACCGACGCCGAGCTGTTCTGGATCGGCAATACCCTGCGCGATGGCATAGTCTATTGCGGCCATGTCGTCGTTGTAGTCCTCGTTTCCCCAATCGGCATTTGCGGCTGCGCTGAATTTCTGACCATAACCCGAGGAGCCGCGCGGGTTCGGTAGCACCACTGCGTACCCATTCGCAGCGAGCAGCCGTGCGCGGAAATCGAACTCTGCGTAAAACTCGAGCACCGGCCCGCCATGAAGCCACAAGATTGCTGGAAATTTTTTCCCCGGCACGTACTCCGGAGGTTTGTAAACATAACCTGAAATCGCCGCGCCATCCTCGCTGTTGAAATGCACATACTCTGCATCCCCCAGCTGGATTTGCGAGAAGAGCGCATCGTTCGTCATTGTCAACCGGCGCGCTTCGCCTTTCGCCGGAAGCAAGAACACTTCGTCAGGCCGCGAGAGATCTGCGACGGCGGCGGCGATTGCGCCATCGTCGCTGACGGAGAAGGAGTCTACCTTCGTGCGTCCTCCAATCGGGCGCGTGATTTCCCCTCCGGCTGGCGAAATTCGCAGGAGGTTTTGCGCGCCGTCGTCATCCGCGAGGAAATAAATCCAGCGCCCGTCGCGCGAAAAAAGGGGCGCGTACGCATTCCGATCGAGGGCCCGCGTCAGAATCTGCGCTCGGCCTCCGGTGGCCGGCGTGATGGCGAGATGAATCGTCGCGTGTTCGACGAGCCGAGGTTCCAGCCTGCTTGTGAACGCGATCCGCTTCCCGTCAGGGGACCACGCGGGTGAATCGTCCGTCCCTGCGTTTGTGGTGACGCGAGTAAGATGCTTTCCCTGATCCGTGTTGTCCGCTGCAACGATCCAGATATTCGTGTTGTAGTTGCTGTCGGGATTCGCGCTGCGGTTGCTCACGAAGGCGATGAACCGGCCGTCGGGCGACCACACCGGTTCCGAATCGTCGTAATCTCCGGAAGTGACTTGGGTCACTTTTCGGCCGGCAATCGTAAAGACGTAGATATGCGTGCGCCGGTGATCGAGGTAACCGATTTCGTCTTCCTTGAAATGCAGGCGATCAATAACCCAAGGATGCGGGCTTTCCTCGACAGGTGCAGTATCCTGGATAACAAGCGCGAGCCGGTCACCCGAGGACGACCATGCGAAATCGCTGACTTCCCCCGCCGCGGGAGTGATTTGTTCCGGCTCACCGCCGGTTCGATCCATCCGCCAGACCTGTCCCGCGCTGCTCGTTTCGCTCTTGCATCCGCCCGGCTCGCGGAGATACGCGAGATATTTTTCATCGGGACTCCAGCGGGGATGGGAAGCACAAGCGCCATCCGCCGTCAGCGGAATGGCTTCCCCGCCGCTGGCTGGAACCATCCAAATTCGCTGGCTGCTTGTATTTTCTTTCTGCTTGTGTGTCTTGACGGTGTACGCGATCCATTTTCCGTCCGGGCTGATTTGCGCGTCGGAAACTTCTTTAATGCGGAAATAATCGTCCACGGAAAGTTTTCGCGACGCAGGAGACGCCGCGGCCCTTCCCGCGGGAGGCCCATTGTGGGCGCCCGCCACCGATACGAATACGAGAGAAAAAACCAATAGGCTCAGTGGAACGTAAAATTTCATGCCGGAGATTTTCTCCATGATGAATTCAGATCATCCGCGGTGGGGGGAGTATAGCAAACGCGTGGCGCGCCGAATGAGGGTCAAAAGAAAACGGGCAGGACCAGCGGCCCTGCCCGTTCGTCAATTGCAAAATTTTTGCGGAGATGGGTTCTTGATTGATCGGACTCGAAGCGGCCCGTTACATGCCCTTCTTCATGCTGATGGATTTAATGTGAATCGTGTCGCCGTCAACCGTGCCCGCCACTGTCACTTCGTGGCCTGCGTGCTCAGCTGCCTTGTCCTGCGGCTCCAGGATATAAATTTTCTTGTCTTCGGTGTTGTAGAGAGCGTATTTCGCGCCGTGTTCCTTCACGCACTTCGCGGCGCATGCCGCGTGGCTCGCATTCGCGCCTTTCGCTGCGCACATATTGTCAGTAACCCAGCCGGACCACGAACCGGACTTGGCCATGTCCTTCTGTCCCGTGAAAGCGATACCCGCAACGAAGAGCAGTGCGATCGCACAAATCGTCAAACGCTTTACCATGACTTGAATTCCTCCTCAGCGCAAAACTTGGATCTGGGTCTGAGCCGCCCCGGGCAGCAGCCGGAAGTACTTTGTCACTTATTCCTGAATTTGTCCAGAAGATGCACGGGGCGCCCAGGGGCTGGTGTGGCCCCGTCGTGTCTCGATTGACATCTGAACAGGTCTGCCAGTAGGCTCAAGCGCATCATGCCGCCAGCCAGGACCGGATTGCCCATATTTCCGCTACGAAAACATCCGCACCTGTATGAAATCAATACCTGGGCGTGGCTCGAGCAACTTTCCGCCGGGCTGGGGCGCCGAATCACACTCGCCAACGTCCCCGATGGCGAATGGTCAGCAATCGCGCGGCTGGGGTTCGACGCGGTGTGGCTGATGGGAGTGTGGCGGCGCAGCGCGGAATCGCGGCGCATTGCCGTCGAAGACCCTGCGAATTTTGCGGGCTACAACGAGGCGCTGCCTGGTTGGAAGGCTGATGACATTATCGGATCACCTTACGCGGTGACGCAGTACGTTCCGGACGCGCGCATCGGCACATGGGAGTCGCTCGATCGCGTTCGCGGAAAGCTCCGGGCGCTGGGGATGGGCCTATTTCTTGATTTCGTCGGCAATCATACGGCGCTGGATCATCCGTGGACGCGGGAGCACCCGGAATATTACGTGCGAGGGACGCAACAAGATTTCGAGCAAAATCCGTCCAGCTTCTTTCTGATCGACTCGCCCAAGCGGGCCTATTACGCGGCGCTGGCGAAGGATCCGTACTACCCACCTTGGAAAGACGTGGCGCAGTTGAATCATTTTCAACCTGCCATGCGCGCCGCTCAGCTCGCCGATTTGCGCACAATCGCAAGCCATTGCGATGGCGTTCGGTGCGACATGGCCATGCTGCATTTGAGCGATATTTTCGCGAGCATCTGGAGTCCGCTACTGAATGACGAGAAGCCGCCGACGAAAGAGTTCTGGACGGAAGCGCATGAAACAGTGCCGGACCTGGTTCTTCTTGCGGAAGCTTACTGGGGCACGGAGCCACGGCTCCTCAACATGGGATTTTCATTCGCGTATGACAAGGAGCTCTACGACGCGGTGCGTGATGCAAGGGCTGGTGATGTCCGGGCGCGCGTGGGACCCGACGAGAACTATCAGGGCCACCTTGCGCGCTTCCTGGAGAATCACGATGAACCGCGCCGCGCAGCCATCTTCGGAAATGAGCGATTGCGCGCCGCGGGTACGCTGATGGGAACGCTGCCGGGCATGCGATTCTATTATCAGGGCGAGTTCGAGGGGCTAAAAATCCGGCTTCCGATTACGCTGCGCAAGCCGGCTAAGGAACTGCCCGATCCCGCCAGTGTGGCATTCTTCCAAAAGTTTCTTGGCATCACGCACGAAGAGATCTTTCACTCCGGGCGCTGGAATCTTCTCGAAATAGTGCCGGAGCATGACGACACCTGTACCAATCTGATTGTGTACGAATGGCGATTGGAAAAGGCATGGAAAGTAATCGTGGTGAATGTGGCGAGCTGTGCATCGCAAGGGCGTGTGCGCATGGGCGATCGCGTCTCAGCCGCGCAGCAATATGTCTTCCACGATCAACTCAACGAGGAACGATACCTGCGCGCCGGCGAGGAGCTTCACAATGTTGGGCTTTTCGTGCGCCTCGAAGGAGGCAATGTGCATCTCTTCGACGTAACGCCTGCCTGACCGACCGAATCCCGGTGGGAAAATTGTTGGGCCGGTCTCCCGGCGAGAGCAGCCCAAATTGTCTTCTAGTTCGTCACCTGTATCGGCACCGGAACAGTCTGGCTGGCGCCTCCCGCAGTGGCGGTGATGAACAGAGTGTAGTTCCCTGCCGGGGTGCGTCCGCTTGGTCCAGCAGGCACGCCACCGCAAGCCGCGTTGCCCAACGCGATCAGCATGAGCACCGCAAATGATAGCGCCCAGCGCGACCGACGGCGGTACGCCCAGGTGATGCTGCCGAGCATGCCGGCCACGAGGAGGAGCGCCAATCCACCACCGAGCCCTCCCGGTCCCGGACCGTAGATCAACGGAACATCGGCGCAGAACGCGTTCATCACGATGGCGACCTGCTTCGGATTGTTTCCTGACAACGTCACCGAGGCGGGTGCGGGAGAGCAGGTTAGGAATTGCGGCGCGTTGCTGATGCAACTGAACGTAACGGTGCCGCTGAACCCAGGCGTGGCAGTCAGCGTGAGTCCGATAGCGAGCTGGCCGCCGGGCGAAACGGTGATGGGTGCGCCGGGATTGCCACCGGCTGGTGGCGTAATCGTCAGAATGAAGGGCACGGTCGTCACGGTCAGTAAAGTTGAACCAGTGACGTTGGTGTCTCCCTGCTGGAACGTGGCAGAGATAGTGCTGGTGTCGCCGCCAGTCAAACCGGTCGCGAGGCCACCTGCCGTGATCGACGCTGCATCCGTGTTTGAAGAAGCCCACACGACGGATGCAGTGAGATTTTGCGTGCTGTTGTCCGAGAATGTGCCGGTGGCCGTGAATTGCTGTGTCTGGCCAACCACCACAGTGGGGTTTGTCGGCGTGACGGCGATGGAAACGAGCGTCAACGCCACGATTGTTGTCGAATCATTGGCCGTGGCGCTCGCCGAACCACCGCCGGAAACCATCACGGAGTTCACCTGCGGTGAGGTTGCGCTGCTCATAACGTTTACTGTAACTGTGATCGCCGGGTAGCTTGCCCCTGCTACCAGCGCGTCAGTCCGAGTGCAAACGTTTGACGGATTCTGAGCTGGACCGCACGACCAACCCGTTCCGTTCATGGATACGAGCGTCAACCCCGAGGGAATCGTATCTGTTACTGTCACGGTGCCGTTCGTCGGGCCCGCACCCGTGGCATTCGAGACCGTCACGGTGTACTGCGCGTTCTTTTGTCCCTGCGTGAAGTTTCCAACGTGGGTCTTCGCGATCGAAAGCGCTGGCCCGTTGATATTGAAGGTCACGGTCACAGCGACGTCTGCTGTACCGACCCCCACCAAGCAAGTAGGCGGATTGGTCTGCGGATTCGGCGGATTGCAATTATCGCTGAAGCCGCCGAAGGTCGAGCCTGCGCGCGGCACGGCAGTTAAAGTGACGTTCGTATTGTCAGTGAAAGGAGCTGTGCAGACCGAGCCAGCGGCCCCGCCCACACCACAATTGAGCCCAGTGGGATTGCTTGTGACCGTCCCAGCGCCAGAACCGTTACCAGTGACGGTGATGTTATTCGATCCCGGTGCCTTCTCTCCAAAGATGGCCAGGCCGGAGACAAAATTCGAAGGTGCGGTGAAATTCAAGAGCTGGTTCCCGCTGGATATGTCGAATCTGAAAATCGCGCCAGTGGTCAAATCAGCAGTCCAGAAGGAAGTCCCATCCGGGTCGAGGTTGAGTGCGAACAGGTTCTGCGTCGCCGGATTGGGCGAGTAGGTCTGGACTATCGCACCTGTCATGCTGAGCCTCACTGCGGCAGTAGAATCTGCGACCAGGACGGTCCCGTCCGTAAGCTGGCGCAGCGCGTACGCGGAGGCACCCGGCAAGTTCGTTGCAAGGTCCGGATTCTGAACGTTCTTACTGATGTCGAAACTTTTGACCGAAGTCCCTTCCGACGTGTACAAAACCGTTTTCTGATCAGACAGCAGGTCAACCCAATCACTGCCCCGATTTTCGGGTGCTACCTGGAAGGTCGCAACTGGGTTTCCATTCGCAGCAAATTCGAGAATTGGAACGAGTGTGGTCGTTCCTGGAGTCTGGGCCGCGCCGACCAGGGCATTTCCAGCGTGTGAGAAACCAATCGATTCCGGATTGCCCGTGTAGCCGCTTCCGAACGGACCTACCACCTTCCCGTTGGTGTCCAATTTCACGACGCCTGTGGGCGTGCTGAACGTCGTGGCATACAGATTCCCGGTCGCATCAAATGCCAATCCTGCGTTCAGCGTCTGCCCGGTGTTGATGGTTCCAAGGAGAATGCCCTTGGAATCGAAAACTCCGATCAAGCCGTTAGCAAATGACGCAAAGACTTGCCCCAGTTGATAGGGCCCTGCGAAGGTGGCCGTCACGGTCGCGCTCGTAGATCCAACGATGCCCGACATGGCAGCTTGAATCGTCACCGGGCCTCCTGCTTTAACGCCCGTCAACAGCCCAGCGGTACTGACCGTCGCGATGGTGGGGGTCAATGAAGTCCACTTCGCTGTCGCCGTCAAATCTTGCTGTGAGCCATCGCTGAATGTCCCGATCGCCGTAAGTTGATTTGTGCCACCGACATTTACAATGTCAGGATTCGGCGTGACAGTGATGGATGTAAGAGTCGGACCAGTGGATGGGTTGAATGTGGCGGTGACGTTTTGCGTTTGCGTCATCGTCACGGAGCAAGTGCCCGTACCGCTGCACGCGGGCGTGCCACCGCTCCATCCGGTGAAGGTTGAGCCGCTTGCGGGGGCCGCGGTGAGTGTGACGTTCTGGCCTGAGTTGTAGCTCGCCATGCAGCCCGTCTGTGAACCGGTGGTGCAATTGATCGCCGGCGAGAGCCCCGCCTGGCTCGTCACAGTTCCTGTACCAGTGCCGGCATCAGCGACCGTGAGGGGGAACTGCTGAATGGCCGCGGCAAATGTAGCGGTCACGTTCTGGGCCTGAGTCATTGTTACCGTGCAAGTGGCTGTGCCGCTACACGCAGGGGTCCCGCCGCTCCATCCAGAGAATGTTGAGCCGTTGGTCCCGGACGCCGTCAACGTGACGTTCTGGCCTGAGTTGTAGAGGGCGCTGCAACCCGTCTGCGAACCAGTGCTGCAATTAATCGCCGGTGATAGCCCTGCCTGACTCGTCACCGTCCCTGTGCCTGTCCCCGCGTCCGTGACGGTCATCGCGAATTGTTGCGCGCTAACGGTGATCGTGGCGGAGGTCCCAGTGATCGAAGCCGTCACAGTATCCGTGGCCGTGATGGTTTCCGGACCAGCCGTTCTCAGCGTCGCCGAGAAATTCCCCACGCCATTCGTCAGCGTTGAGTTCGCGGGCAGAACCGCTGCACCGTCAGTGCTTGTGAAATGCACGATGCTGGTGTAGCCAGTCGCAGTGTTATTGGACGCATCCTGTGCGGTCACTGTGACGTTGAACGCAGTTCCTGCCGTCGCAGTACCAGGCGCGGAAACCAGGAAGTGCGTCGCGGGACCGGCCGCGATTGTGCCGCTGGCGTTGATGGTGACGTCGCCCGCGTCGGTGTGAAGCGTGAGCATTTCATTGAGCAGGACGCCGGTCGGCGAGCTTGCCGAAGGATCGAAATTAATCGTCAACGGGCAACTGCCATGCGCAATCACGAGAATGTTCGGAAGCGGTGTAACGCACGGGCCGGTAGCGCGGAAGTCCGTCGCGTTCGTGACGCTCAGGATCGTGAGCAAACCATCGCCAACGTTCAATACGTTGAACGTCTGCGTCAGCGGATTGCCGACTGTGGTCGTCCCAAAAGCTGCGGTAATCGTCGCCGGCGACACAACGCCCGGAGGCATGGTGAAAGACTCGGCCTCGATAACCTGCGGATGCTGCGAGGTTGGGTCAACGTCGCCAACAAATGCGCGGGACGGAGAAACCTGATAGCCGATCTCATTGCTGCTGGCCAGCGGTTTTGACGGGTCGCTCGTAAACGTGACACGGCCTGTCGAAGCCACGGAAATGCCAAATGTGCCGGCATTGGCGTAATTCAGCGAGCCTCTCGCGTGGCTCTCGTCTACGGTGAATGAAAGTGTGTTTCCAGAGTTCGTGGTGACGCCAGAAATCACTGACCCGCCAGAGGGAGATGCGGGCTCGCGATCACCAATAAAGAAATTTCCGGCGAAAGTGGCGTTCGAGAACGGGCCTCCATGCTGCAGGTCGATTTCACCGAAGGAACCGGTGGCGTCGGTGCCCATCGCAACGCCGTGGTCCTGCCGGACCATATACAAGATCACGGGCTTGTTATTGCCCGTGAAGTTAAAGGTGCCACGCCCGTTCGACGCGATGGCGTAGGGTGCGCTCTGGGTTCCCTCAACCACAACATTCCCGCCCTCGTTCGAGTCAAAGTTCAAATTAACTGTAGGAACGCCCCCGACATTGCTGGTTGTGGCGATCGCCAAGTACACAGAACTTTGGGCGGTCGCTGAGGAGGGTCCCTGCGCATTGAGCACATCCGGTCCAACAAGCGAGCCATTTGAGAAGGTTCCCGGATTGTCTTGGCGCTCAACAGTGCCCGCCAACACGAGACTAGTTGCGCCCGGATCGACGGTCATGAACACCACGTTGTTGGCGTCAATGATGTAAGACACCGCCGTCGCAGCCCCGGACCCATTGATGACGAGCGACCACATCGTGCGGCCCGTGGTCGAAGAGATCGGAAGCGAGTAACTGCCGGTGATTGAGGAGATGGTGGCAAGTGTGCCGTTGTCGTTTTCGTCGCCTGATCCGCTCCCGAAACCCCCGCTATTGTTTACGGTGAACAAGCCAAGTTCGATCGCACGGGCCAACTGGGGATCTTCGCCCGTGCCATTGAAAGTGTAGGTTCCGGCGAAGGAAGCCGGCGTGAAGGAACTCGGCATCTGGCGGCGGAAGATGCCTGCGCCGCGCGTTCCAGTGCCGGTGTCGTCATCGAATCTGACAAAACGGCCGGAGTATACGATACCGTTGTGGACATCTCCGACACTGAAGGCAAAGGTGCCGAATTTCGCCCCGGGTATATTCAAAGTCATTAGACCGCGATTGTCTGCGCCGACGGTGTAAGTGCCCGTGACAGAAATCATCTGAGCAGCCGGGCTGCTTCCGTTTCCATTAGTGTCGATCGTTCCGGCAAGGCCCCCAGTTCCGTTGAAGTTCAGACTGCCGACAAAATCTCGCAGCGAACCGTCCGCATCACTCACGCCGCGGAAAAGTACGCCGTATGGACCATTCACCATGGCTGCTTGAGCCGTTACATTCGGCGGGTTGATGATGGTGATGGAGGTGTTGATGGAGACTGTGGTGTTGGTTGCATCTGTCACGCTCAAGCTGAAAGAAGTGGTGCCGGGAGTCGTCGGTACTCCGGAAATGACGTTATTCGCTAGGGTAAGTCCGTTCGGCAAGTTTCCTGTCTTCGAGAATGTGAAAGGCTGCTGGCCTCCAATTACGCTTTGAGAAAGATCCGCGCCGTATGGCACGCCAACAACGCCGCCCTGAAGAATGGAATTAAACCAAACGACCGGGCTGTTATAGCTCGCGACCACATCGTGCTGCGAATTCATCATGACTGTGCAGGTGCCAGTCCCGGGGCACGTCGTTGCCCCCGTGTTGTCAACAGACCAGCCCACAAAACCGGGGCCGTTGGCGGTCAATACAACCGTGGTGCCTGGTAGGAAGTAGTTGCTGCAGAAAAATTGAACGATGGTGCAATTGACTCCTGCGGGAGCGCTGGTCACAAAGTCGGCAGCGTTCGTCGAACCGTCTTCGATGACCAACAGCATTCCGTTGGTGATCACATTGGTCGATACCGTCGCGGAATTGCCGCCGGTAACATTGGCGGTGTTCGAGAGGGTGGCGGGCGACGTCGTCGGCACGATCGCGATGTCAACGGTGACCACTTGTCCCGGCGTAAGTGTGCCGATAGTGCAGGTGATCGCATTCGTTCCTGTGCAGCCAGGCGAAAGCGATGTGGCGTTCATGCTGCCCGGCAACGTGTCCGTCACTGCGATGCCCGAAAGCGTGGTTACGCCGGGGTTTGAAACCTGAATCTCATAGGTGAGGCCGGTTCCAAGCTGGACAAAACTCGGTGCGAACATGGAAATAGCCGCGAGCGAGGGCCCAGCAACCGTCGTTGAAGTCGTGAACGAGTTATTTCCCGGGACAGGATCAGGCGTCGTTGACGTGACATTTATGGTGTTCGACAGTGTCTGCGCCAGCGTTGGTGTCGCGCCGATGGTGACCGTGGCGCTCGCCCCGCTGTTCATCGTTCCGATCGTACAGGTCGCCGAGCCGGCAGTGTGCGAACAGCTTCCCACTGTCGAAGACGCGGAATTGACCGTCACATTTGCGGGGAACGCATCGGCGGCTACTACGTTTGCCGCCGCCAATGGCCCATTGTTCATCACCGTTGCCGTATAAGTGATGGGTGAACCCACTGCGTCCGCAGCGGGCGCACTCATACTCACAAGCACATCAGCGCCGCCCGAAGGAGGCTGGCCGAATACGGCGATACCAAAAATAGTTGCAAAATTGAAAGTTGCAGCGTTGAAGCCAAGACCGGTGTTGATGGGGGTACCGATAACGCTGCCGTCGGATACCTTCACCTGATAGACCTTCCCGGTCAATGCGTCACCCGTCCAGAACGATTGGCCGTCGGGATTCAGGTTCAGCGCGAAGAACAGCCCCGGCCCGCCCGGCTTATAGGTGTTGAGAATCGTGCTTCCCGTGGAACTGAGGTGTTGAATGGCGGTCGTGTTGGCCACCAGCACGGACTTGTCAGGCAACTCGCGAATGGCGTAGGCCGTCCCGCCGGGAAGATTTGTGGCGAAGTCCGGATTCTGATGATTGTTTAGGATGTCGAAATTTTTCACGGCCGGGCTGTTGGACGAATACAGCATGCTGGCCCCGTCATCGAGGAGCTCGAGATAGAACACGCCTCCGTTTTCAAACGCGGGGAAAAACGTGTTGACCGGCGGGTTACCATTGACCGCGCTGGTGAACTCAAGCAGCGTATTCTGGCCGGCGCTCTGGCCGACAAACACGTTTCCGTTAGGCGCCACCAGAAGGCCGGCGGGCGCGCTGTCATATAGGCCAAAGTCAAACGTCGGCCCGGTGCCGTTATTCCCAAAAAATTCCACGGTGCCTGGATTGGTTCCAGTGTTGGTCGCTGCTGGATTCGCCGCATACAGATTTCCGCCGGCGTCAAAATTCATTTCCCCAATCGTGCCGCCAAGATTGCCGGAGCTGAGAACCTGGACGAGCGCTCCCGCGGGCGTGAACTCGAAAATCATGCCGTCCACGGTGCCGACAAAGACGTCGCCCTGCCCGAATTGCTTCGCAGGACCACTGAACACGGCCGTTGCCTGAGCTCCGTTCAGTGCAGTGATGCCTGCAATGGTGAGCGGAATTGTGCATGGTCCCGTTCCCGCGCTGTTGAGCCCGTTACTTCCCAGCAAGCCACAAAGACCCAGCCAACCGGCAAACTTCGACCCGCCCGCGGCGGCAGTTGCTGTCAAGGTCACGCTTTGTGTGCCCGAAGGGAAAGCGGAGAAGGTGCAAGTCGGACCGCTGGCCACGCCGTTTGTCACAGTGCAATTTATCCCGGCAGGGCTGCTGGTAATCGTGCCGCTTCCATTTCCCAATCCCGAGACTGCCAGGGTCGCTGATCCAAATGTGGCTGTAACGTTCTGCGCCGCACTCAATGTCAAAGTGCAAGCGGCTACCCCCGGGCAAGTAGTCGCGGATCCATTCACGTTCCACCCAGTGAACGCCGAACCTCCAGTCCCAACTGCGGACAGAATCACCTGCTCACCCAACGCGAAATTCGATGTGCATGGGCTCGTTGCATTAGTGCAAACGGTAGGAGTCGGGACGCCGTTAACCAGTCCTTCTTGATTGCCAAATACAGTTCCGGTCCCTGCACCCGCTAGGATGACCGTAAGAGGTTCTGGCTGAGTAATAGCAGTGCCGGTGATTGCAAAATTAAATGTGGAGTGGGCGGAATCGTTGGTGTTAAAGCTGAGGTTTCCACTGAAGACTGTGCCGTTCGCCGCGCCCACAGGTGGTGTGAATGTCGCTCCAAGCAGGCATAAACCAACAGTGGGACTCACCGGGAGCGGCAGCTGTGTCGCGGGATTCAGGCAAGAATTTGAAAGCGCAAAGCCAGCCGGGACACTCGCGCTGGTCACCGTCAGATCGTCGAGCCCGTTATTTGTGATCGTCACGAAGCCCGTATTGCCGATCGCACCAGGTAGGACCGGGCCAAAAGGCTGCAGCTGCGAGGTGACAACGGCGACCGGTCCAAGAGATACCTTGCGAATGCGGGCGTTTCCCGCATCAGCGATGTACATATTCTTGTTTGCGTCCACAGCCACTCCGAAATTTGAAAGGAGCGCTTGCGTCGAAGGGCCGCCATCGTCCGATGCACGGAATCCGCCGTCGAGGTTGTGAACATCGCCAGCAACAGTAATCACCGTTTGGTCATTTACATCAATCCGGCGCACCACGTTGTCAAATCCGCCGCCGACATAGAGATTGCTCTGCGAGTCCAACCCCACCTGCTCCGGAACTTGCATGCTGGCTGCGAGGGCAGCGCCGCCGTCTCCGCCAAAGGTTGGCTGGCCATTGAACGCGTAGGTGGTGATGATCTGCGTGGTGCCATCAATCTTGCGGATTACGTTGTTGAGGGCATCTGCCACGTACAGGTTGTCACTTGCGTCAAACGCGAGTCCTTGCGGCGCGTTGAATGTGGCGGACGCGGCGGGCCCGCCATCACCGGTGTACCCGACTGCGCCCGTCCCGGCATAATTGGTGATGATCTTTGTGCCTGCATTGACGCGCCGGATCCGGCGGTCGCGGGAATCTGAAATGTAGAGATTCCCATGCGAATCCAATGCAGCCCCGAAGGGGCGTCTGAACGTCGCGCTTGTAGCTGGGCCACCATCCCCACCACAAATCGCGCCCGCGGGGCACCCTCTACCAGTCCCCGCGTACGTCGTGATGATCTTGGTGGAGTGGTCCACGGTACGCACAACATGCGCAAACCCATCCGCGAAGAATAGATTTCCACTGGCATCCAACACAATTCCCAGCGGGTCCACGACGTTCGCCTGTATTGCCAGCCCGTTGTCCCCATTCGGCTGCCCGGTGACTCCCTGAATTCCGTTGCCCACGTATGTTGTGACCGTCTTTGCCGAAGCATCCCAGCGCCGAATGCGATTGCCATTCGACTCAGTGAAGAACACATTCCCTGAGGGGTCGGTTGCCAGCGTGAAGGGGGCGGAGACAACTGCACTCGTCGCAGCACCGCCATCACCTCCGGTCCCGCTGCCGGCGAAAGTTGTAATCGTGGGCGCCGCTCCGCCCGACACAGTCCGAATGCGATTGGTCCCGAAATCCACGATCAACAAGTTACCTAAACTGTCCAAAAAACTAACAGACGGTTGGTTCAACAATGCACTGGTGGCAGGACCACCGTCGCCGCAATTTACCGGAGCGGCGGTGAGATTGGTGCAAATCGTACCGTTGCCTGCGATTGTGGTGATGATTTGGGTGGTGTGATCAATCTTGCGGATGCGCGCATCATTCGTATCCCCGATCAGTATATTTTCCGCAGAGTCCACGAAAACCCCAATAGGGAAATTCAGAGTGGCCTGAGTCGCCGGGCAGCCATCGCCGACAGCGTCAGTCGAAGTGGGGCATATCGTGCCGTTAATATTGCCACCATACAGGGTAATGGTGTGGTTGGCGGTGTTGTCCACCTTGCGAATAAGAGAATCGCCGGAATCGGCGATGTACAAGTCTCCGGAGGAATGTACGGCTACGCCCTGGGGAGAACCCAGGAAGGCCTGAGTGGCGGCGCAGCCGTCGCCGAGAGTGTCGGTCGCGCCGGCGCAAACGGCAGTGGCGCCGCCGGCGTAGGTAGTGATGATGTGTTCGGGGGAATTGTCAACCATCCTGATTCTGTTATTGATCGAATCAGCGATGAAAAGATTTCCGTTCACGTCGAAGGCGAGTGCCACTGGAAAATTCATCAGAGCGCTTGTGGCCGGACCGTGGTCGCCAGTGAACCCACCGAAGAAGCCAACGCCATTGTATTGATTGCCGGAGCCCGCGTAAGTGTGGATGTTGCCCGACCCGTCGACCCAGCGGATGCGATTGTTGTTGGAGTCTGCGATGAATAAGTGGTTGTTGGAATCGAGCGCCAGGCCTTGCGGGTCATCCAATTCCGCGTTCGCCGCCGTGCCCCCATCCCCAGAAAACCCTGCGATGCCATTCCCCGCGAAAGCCGAAATCGTTCCACCCGAAGTTATTTTGTAAACAGTGCTCAGTGCGGAAGCGCTCACATATGTGTTGCCCAGACTATCGTGGACGACACCAGCAGGACCCGGAATAAATGCACTCGTGGCAGCGCCCGTGTTGGTGCCTCCGCCAGCGACGGTCGAGATTGTGTTGGGCGTTTGCGCGCGCGCGCCAAACGCACTCGATAGAATCAGAATTGCAAGGAAGACGATCCGTCGCATGATGAGACCTCTCATTAGTTCTCGCCTATTCCAGCAGCGGAGCAATGCCCAGGATGCCGCTTATTTAGAGTTAAATCCCGGACCCAGGCCGGGGTAGGGTCGCCGATAAAGACCTTAAAAGTGAAAAAGTTTGCGCATTCCGACCAACCAATCCGCTTCCACAAGGGGTGACCGCAGTCCTCCCCCTCGACTTAACACCATGGTCAGATTGGACTTAGAATCAGGACACACGCGCATAGGTTGACCGCAAATGCCAAGTTGCTCCCTAGGTAATGCAACTCGCAATCCAAAGGGCAATTTCGACCGCCCGCCGGTCGCCCATCCAGCGAAGGGAGCAGTGCCGGCATCACGATTCAGGCATCAAATCGTGAAAATACGACGCACTGAAAATCTCCTCAGCAGGGGCAACGGTGCAGTGCGGGGAAAACGCAGCGGGATTCTCTAACCGCCGTCCCCGCGGCGTCAAGCGAAAGTTTTCTTAAACATTGAAAACGCCGGAGCGCTCCCATATCATGCCCGCCTTTGCACACCGGCTCGATGCGCACAAACTCCGGCGAAAACGAGCGAGCAATTGAATCCGGCGGCACACGCCTTCGCCAGATCGGTTTCCTTCCGCTGCTCGCTCTTTTTTATGGCTACACGGCCGGCGGTCCGTTCGGCTACGAAGGAATTTTTCACGACTCCGGCCCGGGGATGGCGATTCTCTTCCTCACGTCCGTGCCGCTGTTCTGGAGTATCCCCATTTCGCTTGCGGCTGCGGAGCTGAATAGTTTGCTTCCGGTGCAAGGCGGCTTTTATCGCTGGAGCCGCGCGGCGTTTGGCGATTTCTGGGGATTCCAATGCGGCTGGTGGAATTGGACGGGAACGTTTCTGCTGAACAGTCTCTACGGCGTGCTGCTGATGGATTATCTGAGCATTTATTTTCCGTGGCTCACGGGAAATGTGAAGTGGGCGGGCGCGTGCGTGGCGCTTTGTTTTCTCTCGTACCTCAACGCGCGCGGAATTCAGATCGCCGGATGGCTTTCAGTGGCGTTGCTATTTGCGGTACTGATCCCCGTCGCGTGGCTTTGTCTGGTAGCAATTTTCCACTTGCACCACAATCCGTTTGTGCCGTTCGTTCCACCGGGCGCGCCATTGGGGAGCGTATTCGGAAAAGGGCTGGCGTTGGCGATGTGGAATTATGCCGGCTATGAGCAACTTTCGAGCATGACGGGCGAAATGAAGAATCCTCAGCAAACCTTCGTGCGATTGCTGGTGTGGATGACGCCGTTGAACGTGCTCACCTACATCGTGCCGACGACGGTTGCGCTGGCCGTGCTCGGGAACTGGCAGGAGTGGCAGACGAATTACATTGTTACTGCGTCGCGGCTGATCGGCGGTGAATGGCTGGGTGCGGCGATGCTGATTGCGGCGATGATCGGCACGCTCTCACTTTCGAACAGCACGATTCTTTACACCACGCGAATACCGGCGACCATGGCAGAAGATGGCTACCTGCCTGCGTGGCTCGGAAAAATCCATCCAAGATTTCGCACGCCGGCGCACGCGATTGCGCTGTCCACGATTGTTTACTGCGTGCTGGCACGATTCGACGTGGAGGATCTGGTGAACATCTACATCTGGACGCGCATCGCGACAACGCTGCTGACGCTGTTCGCGGCGTGGCGGATGCGCAGAAAACTTCCGGACGCACCGCGCAGTTTTCGCATACCCGGCGGGGCAATCGGAATGGCTTACATTCTGATTTTCCCCGCGATTTTGTGCGCAGTGAAAGTGCTGCAGAGCGAGGACTACGTTTTGAAATACGCGCCGTGGCTTTTGGCTTCCGGGCCGATCGTGTATACGATTTTGCGGTGGGGGTTTGGGTTCAAACCGACGGCGGAAATTCATCCCTCCGCGAGCACTTAGATCGACGGGCCCCGGCGTTACTTTGTTGCGCCGATTTTTTCCGCGATAGTTTTTGCCTGCAGGAACAGCAGCAAATAATCCTGGCCGCCCGATTTTGAATCCGTGCCCGACATATTGAACCCGCCGAAAGGATGCGCGCCGACCATTGCGCCGGTGCACTTGCGGTTCATGTAGAGATTGCCAACGTGAAATTCCTCGGCGGCGCGCTCGATTTTCTTCGGGTTTTGCGAGTAGACAGCGCCGGTGAGGCCGAATTCCGTGTCGTTGGCCATGTGCAGCGCTTCGTCGAAATCTTTGGCCTTGGTGACGGCGAGGACGGGGCCAAAAATTTCCTCCTGGAAGACGCGCGCTTTCGGGCTGATGTCCGCAATCACGGTCGGCTCGACGAAGTAGCCGTCGGTGCTGGCCTGTTTACCGCCGGTGACCAGGCGGCCTTCTTTTTTGCCAACTTCGATGTAATCGAGGATCGAATTCATCGCGGCTTTGTTGATTACCGGGCCCATGAAATTCGCGGGATCTTCGATGGAGCCCACTTTCATTTTTTTCACGCGTTCGACAAGTTTTTCGAGAAACTTGTCGTAGATTTTCTCTGCAACGATCGCGCGCGAGCACGCCGAGCATTTCTGCCCCTGGTAACCGAACGCGGAGAGCGCGACGCCTTCGACAGCCGCGTCGAGATCGGCTTCGTCGTCAACCACGATCGCATCTTTGCCGCCCATTTCGAGCACCGTGCGCTTGATCCAGACTTGTCCGGGCTGTTTTCTCGCTGCTTGCTCGCTGATGCGCAGGCCTGCTTCCTTCGAACCAGTAAAGGCAATGAAACGCGTCTTCGGATGTGTGACCAGCGCCTCGCCCGCGGTGCCGCCCGGGCCGGTGAAAAAGCTGACCACGCCGCGGGGTGTGCCGGCTTCAAACAAAATATCAATGAAGAGCGCGGCGATGGTGGGCGAATCGCTTGAGGGCTTGACGATCGCAGTGTTGCCAGTCACGACGGCGGCGAGAGTCATGCCGCCCATGATGGCAGCTGCGAAATTCCAGGGCGGGATAATCACGCCGACGCCGAGCGGAATATATTTCAAGTAATTGTTTTCGCCGCGCATGGGCGTGAGTTTTTGCGGTGTTCCCAGGCGCAACGCTTCGCGCCCATAATATTCGCAGAAATCAATCAGCTCGGCGATGTCGGCATCGGCTTCGGGCCAGGTCTTGCCAATTTCGTAGCAGAGCCAGGCGTCGAGCTCGAAGCGGCGCTTGCGAAGAATATCTGCGGTGCGATAAGCACAGGCGACGCGCTCTTCGACGGGGACGCGCTTCCAGCGGTCAAAGGCTTTGCTGGCGGCTTCGACGGCCTGATTGGCCATCTCGACGGTGGCCTTCTGAAAAATTCCGATGACGTCTTCAGGATGCGAGGGATTGTGCGATTTTATTTTTTCAGCGGTGATGATTTTCTCGCCGCCGATCACCAGCGGATATTCGCGGCCGAATTCGCTTTTGACTTTCTTGAGCGCGGCTTCCATGGCGCTGCGATTTTCAGGCTTCGAAAAATCGGTGAACGTCTCATTCTGGAATTCTCCGCGATGCAAAGAAGCGGCTGGAGATGTCATTGGGCGATGCCTCCGGGATTCACAAAAACCGTTGATATTGGATGAAACATGTTATCCCCGCGACGCTCGCAGGACAAGGTGTGCGGCGAAAAAAGGGGCAATCTTGTTGCGACTAGAGAAATGCGATGTCCTTTGTTTTGAGAGTGTTGAATGAAATCCCGAAAGGCCTAATGTTGCGATTAGACTTGGTGAGAAAAACCGTTCGTTTGGCGGTCATTGGCTGTTGGCATGCGCTCGCTAGTTGCTTTCCGTCACTATGCTGGTCTGGCTCCCGACTGATGCGATCAAAACTCCACAATTAGCGTGTCATGGCGCACAGAACAATGAAAGCGAGCGAGCCTGTGGATGTCTGGAAGCTGGGAGCGCGACCACTTGCAACGCAATTGACATGATCAGATGCAGCGAATAGTATGCGACGCAATCAGGCCCGAATTCGTTACGGCTCACCCTCAAGGAGGCGCATGTGGACGTTGCCACTCGGTTGCGCTGTTTGCGAGTTGCGTTGGTGCTTGTTGGTTTGATTTTTGTTTTTGGTGTGTACCCGCTGATGATGGGGTTGTGGCCTTCGGGATGGCGCTGGCAACCTAATCAACCGGAGTATGAACAGATGATCGTGGCGGTTTACGCTACGCTAGGCATCTTCCTGCTGCTGGCGGCGCGAGATCCAATGCGAAATCTTAGCCTCATCTGGTTCACAGTGTGGTCCAGCCTGGCTCATGCGGGGATCATGCTGGTACAAGCACTGTCGATGCCGCGGGAGCACGGCCATCTGACGGGAGACATCCCGGCGTTAGCTTTTGTCGCCGTTTTATTGGGGGCGATCACACCCCGCGGAAGCTCTGCGAGGGCTGCGGTCTAAAATCGGAAACGTGCGTTTGACTCATTTGAACGGCTGACGGCAGAATTGAAATTTTAGAGGCTGGCGATTTTGCTCGCAGCTCTTGGCAGGTTGGGTTTGATCCCAAAATGACTGCTGCCCCAGGCGCATAGCAATTCCATCATCGGAACGAGTTTCAAACCTTCCGGACTGAGCGAATAAGTGACCTGCGGAGGAATCAAAGGATTTACTCTGCGTTGAAGAACGCCATCTCTTTCCAATTGGCGAAGCTGATCCGTCAAAACTTTTTCGGAAATGTTTGACAGCTTTTTCCGGATCTGAGCGAAGCGCCGTGGACCAAAGGACAAATGCCAAAGGATCTGAACCTTCCATTTGCCGGAGAGGCTACAAGATGAAGGTGGTGAATAGGGTACCCGCGGCGGGAATGAAATTGACTGAGGTGGGTGGCGGGCGTAGCGTCCTCTTAGGACGACGAAACCCGGAGACCGCCGATGAAGAGCAATCGTTCGGGAAAAGCTCCGCTGAAATCCTTGCTTAACTCACTGGCGGTGGTGTTGGCCGCGGGAGTGTGCTTGGCGATCGCAGAACCGATTCGAGCGCAATCGCAAGGGCAAGCTTCGACCCAAGCACAGGCGCAGACTACGAGTCCGCCATCGCAAACGCAATCACAGCCCCAGCCGGCGGAGCAGACCGATTCACTGGCTGAGGCCGCGCGAAAAGTGAAAGAAAAGAAAGGCAAGAGCGAGCCAGCCAAAGTGTACACGGAAGAAGATATGTCGAAGCTGTCGAGCCGGGGAGTGTCGGTGGTGGGGGATGCAAATTCAGGCGCAGCGGGCCCCTCGGATGGGATGTCCTCGGGCGCGAAGGCAGGCGGGAGTCCTGCGGCACAATCCGGAAAGAACGAAGAGGCTTTCTGGCGGGGACGAGCACGGCAGTTGCTGGATCAGATGACGGCGACTGACCAGCAAATTGAAAAGGTGAAAGAAGAGATCAAGAAGTACGGGAACGGCGGATTCGACCCGTCCACGGGATTAGGGAAAAACGTGATCTACGTGGATGACCGGCAGAGCCAACTGACGCGATTGCAAAAGCAGCGAGCAGATCTGGACAAGCAAATGGACCAGTTGCAGGAAGAGGGGCGCAAAGCTGGAGCTTCCCCGTCGTGGTTCCGCTGATTAGAGTGGCTTCACCGGGTCTTTAAGTCATCGCCGTGGAAAAATTCGAATACAACGCGCGGAAGCGGCGCACGCCCTCGTCTCCGCGGTCGACGTAATCCTCAAATGAAATTTCCTGCAGGCCGGCCCGCGTGAACCCTTGCAGCTCCTCCCGAGTTAGGGGCCAAGGTATACCTGCTAGCGGATCAGCTTTGTCTCGACCACGGGCCAGCAAAAGAAGTGCGCCACCGGTCCGGAGAAACCTGGCAATTTTCTCGATCGCCTGCGGCCGGATATTTTCCGGGAGAACCTGGAGGGTGTAAACCTCGAGGACGAAATCGAAATTGCCAAGCCAGGCTGCGGGCGCTGCGAGCAGGTCGGCGACGAGAGATTCAACGGCGCTTTCGGGAAATCGCTTGCGCGCGGCCCGGATGGCGGTCTCGGAAATGTCGAAGGCAGTTGTGCGAAATCCCCAAGTCGCGAGCTGCTCGGCATCGTCGCCAAGGCCGCAGCCGATGACGACTGCCGACTTTCCCGCTGCCTGCAGCGGATGCGATTTCCAGAACGCGAGCAAGTGAGGATTGGGGCAGAGATCTGCCCAAGGCACTTCGCTTATCCCCCGTTCGGCCTCCTGATAGAGCCGCTCGAACCATCCGAGAGGATCGCCGCTGCGAAGCGAAGCTGCCGCCAGTTCACGTGCTCGCGCTCGATTGGGCATGTGCTGAAATCCTATCGCACGTTGAATTGGACGCAAATGTTTCAGTGGGAGCCGATGCCAGACTAGGACCGAAGCGATTTGCGGTTGAGCGTTCCGCGACAGTTCGGCGAGCCGCAGCGGCATCTAATGCGGATGGCTTTCGGATGGAGACGATAGTCAAAAGTGAGCTCCTCGCCAGCCCGAATGTGGCGACGGCTGAAGAAGAGGATGTGATGCCGGGTTCTCTGCACTCGGAGATTGGGATCGCAACTGTGGTTAATGAATTCGGCGCCGCAACCGCCCACGGCACCGTCCACGTAGCAGTGCCGATTCAAACGGAAAAGGTAAAGCTTTTTCGGCCCGCCTGGACCCCACACCTCTTGGTAGCGGATCTTAAACCTCCGCACATTCAGCCGCTCGCCTGTATATTCCAAGACCTTGCGGCGGGGAGAAATCGGTTCAGCTGCGAATACGCCGACGCGATGAATTCGGGAACGGCGAATCCTCAGGTGGAATTGGGAGAATCTGGAGTCAATTGCACGGATGATGTTGGGACCATAGTTCATGTGGCAGGGAGCCGACATTTAGAGGAGGCTGCCGCCAGAGACGCGGCAGCCTCTTAGAGCTTGTGACGGCCGAGTGACCGTTGGGTTTACTTGATGTTCCACGAAGCGCGCAGCGACTTCTTGGACGAGATCTTCCTTCCCTTTTTCAAGCCTTTCTTCGTTGCCATCTGTAGTTGCCTCCGATTGAACTCCCCCTTGGGGGGATGCTGAGAGGGTTATATGCAAATCGAATGCCGATGTCTAGAGAAGGATGCGATGCAACGCAAGTGGTTCGGCATCATTCGGATGTGTAGAGAGCGGCTTGCATGAGTGGAATAGGCCGAATGCAATAACTGTGAATAAGTCAACAGCCGGTGAATTTTTCAGCGCGCTCAAGTGCGCTTGTTCAGCTCGCAATCAACTCGTGGACTGCGGAGGCGAAGACGCGCGTGTGGAGATCGATGTCCCCGGGGGTCGTGGCTGGCGACATCAGAGCCATGTTGTGGAACGGCGTGAGGAGGATGCCGCGATTGAGCGCGTAGAGGTGCATGAAGCGCTCGAGTTCGAAATCGGCTGCTGCGGCGGCTTCCCCGCCGTTGCGCGGCGGATGCGTGTGAAACAGATACTCCGCGCGGCAGCCGAGTCGCGTGACGTGCCAGGGAAGCGCCGCCGCCGCAATCGCGGCTGCGACTCCGTCCGTAAACCGCTCGGCGAGCGGAATCATGTGCTTGAAGGCCGCGGGGGTGAGCACGTGCTCGAGCGTGGCGCGCATGGCGGCGAGTGATAGTGCGTTGCCGGCGAGAGTGCCGCCGATGCCGCCCGTGTCGCAATCTTCAAGTTGGATGCGACGAGTGATTTGTTCGGCGACTTCGGCGCTGCAGCCGTAGGTTCCCGCTGGCAAGCCACTGGCGATGGGCTTGCCAATCACGAAAAGATCGGGCTTCAGATTGTGCTCGCGCGTATAGCCGCCGGGGCCGGTGCAAATTGTGTGCGTCTCGTCGAAAAGTAGAAGCGTGCCGTGGCGCTGCGCAAGGTCTGTTGCAGCCTGCCAGTAGCCGGAGGCTGGGTGGACGATGCCGACGTTGGTCATCACCGGCTCGGCAAGAATGCAGGCGGCATCGCGGTGTGCGAGCGCGTTTTCGAGCGCGGCGAGATCATTGAATTCGACGACGCGGGTGGTCTCAACCGGATTCACGGGCGGGCCGATATTTCCGCGGCGCGGGCCGGGGATTCCGTCGCGAATGGCGATGAAGGATTCGTCCACGGTGCCGTGGTAACAATAGTTGTACACGAGGATTTTTCGGCGGCCGGTGATTTCACGCGCGATGCGGATGGCGAAGCGATTCGCGTCGGTGGCGGTGAGAGTGAATTGCCAGTAGGGCAGGCCAAAGCGGCGCGCGAGTTCCTCGCCGACCCACACGGCATCTTCGGTCGGCAGCATGAATGTGATTCCCTGCTGCGATTGTCGGGCGATGGCTTCTGCGGCTGGCCCGGGAGAATGTCCGGTCATCGCGCCGGTGTCGCCGAGGCAGAAGTCCACATAGTCGCGACCGTCCACATCGGTGAAGTGCGCGCCGTGAGCTTCGGCGACGAACACGGGGAATTTGCCGGCCCACTTTTTCATCCAGTTCATGGGGACGCCGCCAAGGAGCGAACGCTGCGCGCGCGCGTAGAGTGCGGCGGATTGGGGGTGCTCGGCGATGAATTTCTGCTCTTCGCGCAACATCAGGGAATGCAGGCGGGTGCGATCGATTGTTTTGGGTTTGCCGTGAACTGGGGCGGACATGGAAATGTATCTCGACCTCACAAAAAGGGCACGGCATGCCGTGCCCCTACGATGAAGAGCTTTTAACGCAAATCTTTCAAGATTTCGCGGGCGGCGTTGGCGCCGGATGCGCCAGTGACGCCGTTGCCGGGATGCGTGCCGCTGCCACACAGATACAGCCCTTTGACTGGCATTTTGTAGCGCGCCCAGCCGAGCAGGGGGCGCATGGTGAAAATCTGGTCGAGCGCAAGTTCGCCGTGGAACGGGTGGCCGCCGGTGAGACCGTAAGTTTCTTCGAGATCTTTCGGCGTTACGATTTGCCGCACCAGAATTTTTCCTGGCAGGTCGGGCGCATAGGCAGCGAGTGTCTTGATGATCGTGTCGGCGAGCGCGTCGCGTTGCTGCGTCCAATCGGAATTCTTCAATTTGTAGGGCGCGAACTGCATATAGATGGACATTACGTGCTTGCCGGCGGGAGCCAGAGAGTTATCGAGAATCGACGGGATCGAAATATCGAGATACGGTGTGCGCGAAAACTCGCCGTACTTCGAATCGTCAAAGGCGCGCTCGAGATAATCAATTCCCGGGCCGATGTGGATGCGGCCGGAGAGAGCCGCTGACGCGTCGGCTGAATTTTTGAGCGCGGTGAAATTCGGCAGCGCGTCGAGCGCGAGATTCAGTTTCGCGGCAGTTCCCTGCGAGCGATAGTGCTGCATTTTCACGACGAAACTCGGGGGCAGATGCACGGGATCGAGCAACCCCAGCAACGTGCGGCGGGGGTCAGCGCCGGAGACGACACGCTTCGCAAGAATTTCTTCACCGCCAGCGAGGCGGACGCCTGTGACAGCACCATTTTTCACCAGGATCTGTTCGACTTCCGCGCCGGTGCGAATTTCAGCGCCCGCTTGCTTGGCGGACGCAGCCATTGCTGCGGTCAGCGCGCCCATACCACCGCGCGGGTAAGCGGAATTCCCTACCGGATGCGGATCCGATGCAGCGCGCAAGAGGAGCAAAGCAGTTGAGCCCGCGGACCATGGACCCATTGCGGCACCAAAAATCCCACGCGCGGCGACGGCGGCGCGCAAAAGGTCCGTTTCAAAGAACTCGGCGACGAAATCGGCGACGGCCATGGGGCCCCATCGGAGCAGGCGCATCATTTCTTTTTTGCCCAGCCCGCGAACTTTGCGGCCAACCTTGAAGAGTTTCCAGAGATCTTCCTTCGAGGGCTTCTCAATTACCGGGGGCGTGAGCGCGAGAAGCTCGGCGAGAATTGGGCCGAGGCGACTAAAAGCTTTCTCGAGCTCTAAATATTGCGCGGCGTCTTTCTTCGAGAAATTCTCAATCTGTTTGGCGGATGCAGCAGAATCACCGTACAGCAGAAGTCCACGACCATCGGGGGCGGGTGCGAACAAGCGAACGGGCGATTCGAGCTTTTGCAGTCCATGCTTCGCCAGTTGCATGTCCTTCAAAATCTCAGGGAGCGGCGGGCCGCCAGCGTGGGCAACCGTGGAGCAGCGGAAGCCGGGATGAAATTCTTCAGTGACCGCGGCGCCGCCGACGATGGCGCGGCGCTCGAGTACGAGTGGCTTGAGCCCGTTCTGGGCGAGGTAAAACGCAGTGACCAGGGCGTTGTGGCCGCCACCAAGAATCACGATTTCGCGCGCCGGGGCCACGGTCAGTTCTTCCCTTTCCCTGTATCTTTCAGGATTTCGAGCGCTGCCAGGTGTCCCGACGCGCCCATGATGCCGCCTCCGGGATGAGTGGCCGCGCCGCACATGTACAGTTTTCGGACTGGCGTGCGATAGCGCGCCCAGCCTGCGACGGGCCGCAGGAAGAAAAGCTGCTCGAGTGAAAGCTCGCCCTGAAAAATATTGCCCTCGGTGAGTCCGGTCTGACGCTCGATATCAAGCGGCGTGATCACCTGTTTGCCGATGATTATCTTTTTCAAATTTGGCGCGTGCTCCGAGATCGTGTCGATCACCGCGTTGCCGAAGGCTTCCCGTTGCTCGTCCCATGTCCCTTTGGCGAGCTTGTAAGGCGCGTACTGCACGAAGCAGGAGAGGATGTGCTTTCCCGGCGGCGCGACGGAAGGATCCGTGAGCGTGGGGATGACCATATCAATGTACGGGCGGCGCGAAAATTCGCCGTACTTGGCCTGGTCGTAGGCGCGTTCCATATAATCCATCGAAGGTGAAATCGAAATTGCGCCGCGCAGGTGGCGGCCGGGACCCGGGAGGCAGGTGAAATCCGGAAGCGCGTCGAGCGCAAGATTCACTTTGCCGGAGGAGCCGCGATATTTGTAGCGGCGGACTTCTTCCAAGAAATCGCCGGGCAGCTCGCGTGGTTCGATGAATTTCTCGAACGTGAGGCGCGGGTCCACGCTCGAAGAGACGACATCGGCATGAATTTCTTCGCCGCTTTCGAGCGCCACTCCCTGCGCCCTGCCATTTTTGACGAGAATCCGAGCGACTGCGGCTTCGGTGCGAATTTCGACGCCGGCCTCGCGCGCGGCGTCGCCGATGGCATTTGAAATTGCACCCGTCCCACCGCGGCTGAATCCCCAGGAACGAAACGCGCCGTCAATCTCTCCCATGTAATGATGCAGCAGCACGTAGGCAGTGCCGGGCGAGCGAATGCCGAGAAACGTGCCGATGATTCCGGAGGCGGACATGGTGGCTTTGAGCACGTCCGTCTCGAACCACTGGTCGAGAAAATCTGCGGCGCTCATGGTCATCAGCTGGACGAGGTTGTATTTGTCTTCGGCATCGAGCGTCTGGAAGCGCTTTCCGAGAAACGCGAGCTTTTTCAGGTCGCGCGGGTCAAGCGAGGTCGGGTCCGGCGGAATCATGGCCAGGATCGGCTTGACGAACCGGCACATGGCCACCATCGACTTGCCGAATTCTTCGTAGGCTTCGGCATCGAGTTTCGAGTGGCGCTCGAGTTCGCGGCGAGTCTTGGCGTGGTCATTCACGCGCCAGAGGTGATCGCCATTGGCCATCGGCGTCATGGTGCCGTCGAGCGGCAGAATTTCCAGACCGTGACGCGGGAGATCGAGATCGCGAATAATTTCCGGGCGGAGGAGCGAGACGACATAGGAAAAAACGGAAAATTTGAATCCGGGAATTATTTCTTCCGTGACCGCCGCGCCGCCGAGAACATAGCGGCGTTCGAGGACGAGAACTTTTTTCCCGGCGCGGGCGAGGTACGCCGCGTTGACAAGGCCATTGTGGCCGCCGCCGATGACAATGACGTCGTATCGTTTCGCCATCAATATTTTCTACGATCGCTTTGCAGATTGCGCGCGCTGCGCAGCAGCCGAAGCATTCTACAGTCGTGCGTGCGGAGTCACAAGAACGAAGCGGGCAGCAATGTTTGTTTCAAGTGACCTTGCGGGAGATATGAAGGGCAAACTATAATCCCGCGGCGATAATTTCGACGCACTTGTTGTGCACAGGAGCGACCGTGCCGATTGGAACTGCGGTCCACGAAAAAACCTTGAAGCTGTGCGAGAGCCTGAATTACCGCGAGTGGTCAGGCTACTACGCGGTGAGCGTGTATGAGATGCACCATGAGCACGAGTACAACGCCATTCGAAACGCGGCTGCTCTCATCGACGTAACCCCCCTGTTCAAGTACCGCATCAGCGGGAAGGGCGCGACGAAATTCGTGAACCGCGTGATCACGCGCGACATCAACAAAGTGGCCGTGGGGCAGGTGATTTACTGCTGCTGGTGCGACGAGCAGGGCAAAGTGATTGACGATGGGACGATTTCGCGTCTGGGAGATAATCTCTACCGCTGGACGGCGGCCGATCCGAGCATGCGCTGGTTCCACCAGAATGCGCTGGGCCTCGACGTGCAAATCGAAGATATCTCCGGCGTGTTGGCCGCGCTGGCATTGCAAGGGCCGACCTCCGGACGGCTGCTGAAGCAGGCGGTTGAAGCGGACATCACAAATTTGAAATATTTTCGCGTCACGCGCGGAAAAATTGCGGGCGTGGAAGTGGACATCTCGCGCACAGGCTACACCGGCGACCTGGGTTACGAAATATGGATACCGTGGGAACAGGCGCCGAAAGTGTGGGATGCTCTTGTGGAGTACGGCAAGCAATTCGATCTGCACGCGGCGGGAATGGTGGCGCTCGATGTGGCGCGCATCGAGGCGGGGCTGATTTTGATCGAGGTGGATTATTTCAGCAGCAAGAAAGCGCTGATCGATTCGCAGAAGTATTCGCCGTACGAAATCGGGCTCGGGCGGCTGGTGGATTTGAAAAAGGAATATTTCATCGGACGCACGGCGCTGGAGGAGGAAAACCGGCGCGGGCCGAACCGGCTACTGATGGGGCTGGACATCAACTGGGAAGACGTCGAGCGGCTCTACGATGCCATCGGATTGGCGCCGCAGGTGCCGAGCACGGCCTCGCGCGTGCCTGTGCCGGTTTATCGCGGCGGTATGCAAGTAGGAAAGGCGACGTCCACCACCTGGTCGCCAACACTGAAAAAAATGATCGCGCTTGCAAGCCTGAATCGCGAGCAAGCTGCGCCCGGCACGGAACTCCACATGGAATTGACCGTGGAGGCAGTGCGGCACAAGGTGCGCGCCACAACGAGAGAATTGCCTTTTTTCAACCCGCCTCGGAAGACTGCGACGCCAGTTACATAGCTGGCCAGCCGGAAAATCAGCGGGCGAATTAATAGTTTTTTTATCGGCCCCGGGGGGCGTGGACCGTGGAGGGAATTACAGTTGTGCTTCCTGCGGAAGCAAGGAGAAAGAATGCGCATATATTTCGGTGAGAACCTGGGCATGAAGTTTCTGATCGCTGGCGCGCTGTTGCTGGTGGGGGTGCGCCTGCCGGCACAAATGGCGACGCGGTCGACCCGTTTGGCGGTGGACGCCACACAGGCGCCGCAGAAAATTCTGCACGCGCACATGGCCATGCCGGTGGAGGCGGGGCCGCTGACGCTGGTTTACCCGAAATGGATTCCGGGCGAGCACATGCCCACCGGGCCAATCATTCAGATGGCGGGGCTGAAATTCAGCAGCGGCGGAAAGACCATTGCGTGGCGGCGCGACCTGGTGGATATGTTTGCGTTTCATCTGGAGATTCCGCAAGGCGTAACTGAGCTCGACGTGGATCTCGATGCCCTGCTTTCCGCGCCCGCGTCCGGATATTCTTCGGGCGCTTCAGCGACGGCAGCTCTTGAGGTTCTGAGCTGGAACCAGGTGGTGCTATATCCCGCCGGCCGCACGGCGCGCTCGGTAATGTTCACGCCCAGCTTGCGACTCCCTGCCGGCTGGAAATTCGGAACGGCGCTGCCGGTGGCGAAGGCGACAGGTGACATGATCGACTTCGCTCCAGTCGCGCTGAACACGCTGGTGGATTCCCCGGTGATCACAGGGAAATACTTGCGGACCATCCAATTGACACCCGGAGAGAATCCGCCGCACATGATGGACATCGCCGCGGACAGCGCCGCAGCCCTGGCGATGCCGCCGGACATGGAGATGCAATTCCGCCGATTGGTGGCGGAGACGGGCGCGCTATTCGGTTCGCGCCGTTACCGCGATTATCATTTTCTGCTGACGCTGAGCGATGACGTTGCGCACTTCGGGCTCGAGCACCATGAATCGAGCGATGACCGCACATATGAACGCAGCCTGATTGACGACAACGAGCGCATGTATTTTGCCGGTCTACTTCCACATGAAATGGTGCACTCCTGGAACGGAAAGTATCGCCGTCCCGCGGATCTGGCCACCCCGGATTACCAGCAGCCGATGAAGGACGATTTGCTTTGGGTGTACGAGGGCCTGACGGAGTACCTGGGAGATGTGCTGACAGCGCGCAGCGGGCTTCTGACGCATGCGCAGACTCGTGAGAATGTCGCGCGGATAGCGGCAGAATTTGCGAATGAGCCCGGGCGGTCGTGGCGTCCACTGCAGGACACGGCGGATGCCGCTCCATTTCTGTACGACGCAAAAGCAGACTGGGAAAACTGGCGGCGCGGAACGGACTTCTACGATGAGGGAGAATTGCTGTGGCTCGATGTGGACAGCACGATGCGACGGCTGACGAATAATCAGAAATCCATGAATGATTTCTGCAAGATTTTCTATGGCGGCCCCGGCGGTGAGCCAGCTCTGAAGACTTACACGTTTGAAGACGTCGTGGCGACGCTCACCGGGCTTGCGCCATTTGATTGGGCAGGTTTTTTGCGTGCGCGGCTGGGTGGCCTTTCTCTCAGTACACCGATTGAAGCAGTTGAAAACAGCGGATGGAAGTTGTTTTACAACGAGCAGCCGAATGAAATTGACGCGAACAGGGATGCGGTGAGGAAGGAGGAGGACCTCTCGTATTCGATCGGGATGCGGTTGGGCGAGGATGGGGCGGTGGTGGACGTAATGTACGGCGGCCCGGCGTATACGGCGGGATTGGGGCCGGGGATGAAAATCGCGGCCATAAACGGGAAACAGTTTGACGGCGAAAATCTAAAGGAAGCGATTGAAGTGGCGAAAAGTTCGAGTGCTCCCATTCAGATTCTGACTGCCAACGGAGCTCAATATCAGACGTTTTCTGTTGACTATCATGGTGGGCTGCGGTATCCGCATCTCGAGCGCAACGAGAGCAGACCGGATTATTTGAGCGAGATACTGCATTCCCTGGCAAAATAGGCGGAGGTCGAGTGAAACTCAACATTTTTTCGATAATTGGCGTGTTGCTCGTCGTGCTCGGACTGGCGGCGCTGATGCACCCCGAGGTCAAGTTGCCGGCAAAGCACGAGGAAATTCAAATCGGCCCGATGGAGGTGCCGGTGGAAACGCGTCGAGTGTTCACGGTTCCGCCCGTGGTGGGCGGCATCATTATTGTATGCGGCGCGGGACTGGTGTTTCTGGGGGCGCGAAAATCCTGACTCTTCCGTTGGAAGCGTAGTTTGAGAAAAACAGCCAGGCTTGATCTGATGCGGCAACTTGCCTAGTAACCATCCTCGTTTGTCACTTCCGCCGCTGAGATTTTGCCCGCAAAATTTCGATAGGTGAAAATCGTATAGGAAGTGGCGAGGGCCATACCAATCAGCCACCAGATCAGGCCGATCTTGAGGCCGTAATCGGCAGCTTTCGCGTTGGAGACAGTGAGTCCAAAGAAAGGATTCGTGCTGGCCGGCAACACGTAGGGATACAAGCTGAAGGCAACGCTCGTCAGCATCCCGACCAGGTAAACTGAGGAGGACGCGAATGCCATCCCGTCGCGCTTTGCGCGAAGGGATACGAGGACTCCGAGAAGCGCGGCGATCGCGAGCACGGGGAAAACAAATCCCCAGGGGCGAAACCGGAAACTCGCGGTGAGATCCGGGAGAAGTCGAAAACTTGCCGCGGTAATCGCAATCGTTAGGACTGCAACCCCCCACCAAATCAGCGAGGCGAAACGGACCGCGCGCGATTGCAGTTCGGCATCCGTCTTGAGCACCAGCCAAGTGGCACCGTGCAGCGCCAGTGCCGCGAGCGCGAACACGCCAACGAGGGTCGTGTACCAATCGAGGATTCCCGTCTGGCCGGCGGGAAGAAAATTAGTCCATAGCGGCTCGAAGAATTGGCCGGCGGCGTTGAGTGGGACTCCGCGGACGACGTTGCCGAGCGCGGCACCGAAAAAAACTGCCAGCAGAGTGCTGGAGCAGGCAAATGTGGCGTCCCAAAACGCCGGCCAGATACGACCGCCGACATGATTGCGAAATTCGAGAGAAATTCCACGTAGGACCAGCAGCCACAGGACCATCATCAGCGGGAGATAGAAGCCACTGAATCCTGCCGCGTAGAGCGCTGGAAACGCAAAGTACAGTGTGCCGCCAGCCGCTATCAACCACACTTCGTTCCCATCCCACACGGGACCGATCGAGCGGAGCACGAGGCGGCGCTCAGCGTCACTCCGCGCAATCCAGAGAAGCAGGATGCCTGCGCCGATATCGAATCCGTCGAGTACGACGTAGCCTGCCAGCATGATTGCGACCAGGCAGAACCAGATGGCTCCCATTGAGGGCTCTCCTTAGCGTCCCGAAAATTCCGGTGCCGCATGCGGACCGTTGATTCCGCCAGGGGTGGGGCCGTGCTCAATTTCGCGATAGACAAGAAACAAGAAAAGGATCCCTAGAATTGTATACAGACCCAGAAAACCGAGGAGCGTGAACCATGCGTTTCCAGCCGAAACCAACGGAGAGACGCCATCGCGCGTGCGCATCAATCCGAAAATAATCCATGGCTGGCGGCCCACTTCGGCGGTGATCCACCCTGCCGTGTTGGCAATGAACGGGAACGGGAGCGCGAGCATCAGCGTCCACAACAAAGTTTTCGAACTAAACAGCGTGCTGCGAAATAATTTCCAAGCCGCCAGCGCAAAAATGGCAATGAAGACTGTGCCGAGGCCCACCATGATGTGGTAGCTGAAATAGAGAAGCGCAATGTTGTCCGGCCAGCTCGAGACAGGAAAATGATCGAGGCCCTCAACCTTTGCCGCCCAGGATTTGTAGGTAAGAAAACTCAGTGCGCCGGGAATCTGCATAGGGTTGTCGAGGCGCTGATTGGGGACATCCGGTTGGCCAAGGATTGCTATGGGCGCTCCTTTCTCCGTCGTAAAGAGACCTTCCATCGCCGCCAAAGTGACCGGCTGATAGCGCGCGATCATCTTGCCCTGGCCATCACCCGTGGGGAAAAGTTGCAGGAGGGAAGCAATCAAACCGACAGCGACGGCGACGCGCAGGAAAAGCTTTCCAAAATCCACATGCGAGTCGGACAGCAAGTAGTATGCGCCAACCGCCGCCATTGTAAAACAGCCCGTCTGGACGGCACCGAGCATAGTATGCGAGTACTGCCAAAGCGCCCATGGATTCAAAAGCAGCGCCCAAAAACTGGCCAGCTCGAACGAGCCATTGGGCCCGAGCGCCCAGCCGATGGGATGCTGCATCCAGGCGTCTGTAGCGACGATGAGATAGCCCGAAAGCCAGGAGCCGAGAAACATCATCAACGAGGAAAACCAGTGTCCGCGCGGGCCGAGGCGCTTTTCGCCGAAGAGAAAAAGGCCGAGGAAGGAAGATTCGAGGAAAAATGAAAAGACGCCTTCCATCGCGAGGGTCTGACCGATGACGCCCCCGGCAGCGCGTGAGAACTGCGACCAGTTCGTACCGAACTGAAATTCCATGGGGATTCCGGTAACGACGCCGAGCGCAAAGCTGATGCCGAAAATCTTGGCCCAGAAGCGAGCGGCATCGTTCCACATTTTTTCGCCGGTGCGGAGAGCGAGGGATTTCAAAATGAAAATGAGGAGGGCAAGGCCCATGGTGAGCTGCGGAAAGATGTAATGAAACGTGACGGTGAAGGCAAAATGAAGGCGATGGACGGTTAGTGCGTCTTCCATGCTGTCACCCGCAGCGCTGCCAAAGCGGTTCGGCGGAATTCTATCGCCAATTGCCGAGAAATTCAGGATTAAGTGTGCATTTCAAGGCCGAAGGTCTTGGAAATTGAGACTGGAAATGTGATCATGCCGATTCTTGTCGATCTCTTTGTCATAATCACGATTTCGGGAGGAAGCATGAATTTACACAGGCAAAGCGCGTGGATTGCACTGGCGATGCTGATTTTCGCGGGGGCATCCCAGGGGCAAGAGCCACAGCGGCTGGCGATTACATTCCAAGACATGGTGGCGATGCGGCGGCTAAGCGGGCCTCAGATTTCGCCCGACGGCAAGTGGATCGCGTATGAGGTAGCCACACCGGATCTCGCAGCGAACAAGGTCTCGCACGATATCTGGATGGTGGCAACTGCGGGTGGAGAGTCGCGGCAATTTACGCGTGGCGGGAGCGACACGCGGCCGCGCTGGTCGCCGGATGGGAATAAGTTGGCGTTCCTTTCTGCCCGTGACGGCACGCAGGAGATTTATTGGATGGGATTCGAGGGCGGCGATGCCACTCGCGTCACTTCGCTTTCGACGGGGGCGGACAACGAGATGTGGTCGCCGGACGGAAAGACGCTCGCGTTTATTTCGAGCGTGTATCCCGATTGCAAGGACGATGCTTGCAACGCGCAACGCGACACAGAGAAAGAAAAAAGCAAAGTGAAGGCGCGGATTTACGACAAGCTGTTCGTCCGCCACTGGAATGCCTGGTGGGATGGGAAACGCAGCCATCTTTTCGTGCTGGATGTGAATGGTGGTATGCCGCGCGATCTGACTCCGGGCGCAGATTACGACGTGCCCCCGTTCAATCTAGGCGATCCGGAGGCGATTGCGTTTTCACCTGACAGCAAGGAACTTTGCTTCACGGCAAATTCGGACAAGGACCAGGCCCTGAGCACGAACGGCGATCTCTTCACCGTGCCTGCGAGTGGGGCAAGCGACCCGAAACGCATCACGCCCAATCCTGCGGACGATTGGGGGCCAACCTATTCGCCAGACGGAAAATGGATCGCGTATCGTGCGCAGACGCAGCCGGGCTATGAAAGTGATCGCTGGCGCTTGATGCTCTACAACCGGGACAACGCAAAGCTAGTCAATCTTACGGAAGATTTCGATCGCAGCGTCGATGCGTACGCGTGGGCCGCCGACAGCAAGTCGCTCTACTTCCAGGCAGAAAACAAAGCCGAGTTGCCAATCTTTTCAATCCCAACGAGCGCGGGAAAAACGCCGAAGGAATTGATCGGTGCCAGCTACAATCCGGAATTCGAAGTGAGCCATGACGGCCATACGATCGTATTCACACGCACGAGCTTCACCATGCCGCCGGAAGTGTTTGTCGCGAATTCGGATGGCAGAGACATCCGCCAGGTGACGCACCAGAATGGCGCGCTGCTGGCGCAACTCGAAATGTCCGTCGCCGAGCCGTTCTGGTTTGCAGGAGCGGACGGCACGCAGGTGGAAGGGTTGATGGTGCGCCCACCGCACTTCGACGCAACGAAAAAATATCCGATGCTGCTGGTGATTCATGGCGGCCCGCAACAGATGTGGGCTGACTCCTGGAGCAATCGCTGGAATCCGGAAGTGATGGCCGCACCGGGCTACGTGGCGGTGATGATCAATGTGCGCGGTTCGCCGGGGTACGGCCAGAAATTCACCGCGGAGGTGACTCATGATTGGGGCGGAAAATCATACGAAGACTTGATGAAGGGTGTGGATGCTGCTCTCGCGAAATATCCGTTTATCGATGGTTCGCGGATGGCCGCGGCCGGGGGTTCCTACGGCGGCTACATGGTGGATTGGATTGCGACACACTCCGATCGCTTCAAATGCCTCATCAGCCACGCAGGTTCGTACGATGAGGTCAGCATGTACGCCACGGAAGAGCTTTGGTTTCAGGAATGGGAGTTCGGTGGGCCACCGTGGTCGAATCCTGACCTGTACAAGAAATGGTCTCCGCACGAGTATGCCGCGGGTCTGGGAAAGTATAAGACGCCGACGCTGGTTATCGCCGGCGAACTCGATTTTCGAGTGCCCTACACACAAAGCCTGGAGTTTTTCAACGCGCTGCAACGACAGGGGGTGCCTTCGAAACTGCTGATCTTCCCCGACGAGGGACACTGGATACTCAAGCCGGCGAATAGCGAGTTCTGGTATAAAACTTTTGACGCTTGGCTCGCAAAGTATCTGAAATAGAAGAGATTACGGGCGAGTTCGGGGTCCAGCTCGGGCGATTGCCACGCGCAATCTTTTGCGGCGCTCTGCTTGCCTTTACGTATTTTCCGATATTGACGCCTGTATTCGAGGGATGAGATTGTGCGCACGTCTCTAATCCCTCGGAGGCCGAACATGCCGGCGTCCAGGCGAAAATGTCTCTACGCATCGCTCGCGCTGCTGGCGTTTCTGCTGCTGGCTCCGCGGACGCATGGCGAAACACTGACAATCACCAGCTCGCCGCCCGGCGCGACACTTGAAATTGACGGTCAAGTTGTTGGAACCACGCCGTACGAGATTTCCTACCCGAGCAGCTATTTTCATAAACCTCACACGGTGTTCAGCGCGCGATTGGGGCACGCAATGGTGGCGCACATATATAAGAATGGGTACGCGGGGCAGCGGTTGACGCTGACGAGTGGACCATTGGAGTGGGTGGCGATTACGGGGCGCCATCATGGAAAATATTTTGTGCTGAAGTCGGAGCACTTCGATATCAAGCTTGAGCCTGCATCCGAACGCGGCGTTGGCAGCATGGAAACAAACGGAAGGGAGGGGCCGATTCACCCTCATCCGGCTGCTTCCACGCTGCCGGGTTCCAGTGAAGCCACGGCGGAATCAGCGACGGTACAAATTGAATCGGATCCGCCGCAAGCGGATATTTTCATCGATTGGAAATTTGCGGGTCAGACGCCTTCCACGATTCATCTTGCGAGCGGTCCACATCATATCGAGCTGAGATTACGTGGAAGGCAAAATTGGGAGCGCGAGCTGGAACTGGCGAGGGACAGTAAGGTCACCCTGCACCCGGCGCTCGAATTGCAGCCTTGATTACGGCCGCGGCGAATCGCCGTGCCAACCCGGGCCGCGCAACGCACGGCCACCTTTTGCGTCCGTCAATGCGCCGTGGTCATACTCGATCTGGCCGTTGACGATCACGTAATCCACACCCTTCGAGAGCTGCACGGGATTCGCATAGGTCGCCTGGTCAATAATCGTTGCGGGATCGAAGATGGTGACGTCTGCAAAGAAGCCGAGCTTGAGTAGACCGCGATCCGGGAGGTGTTCACGCTGGGCCGGCATCGAAGTGATCTTGCGAACAGCTCGCTCGAGCGGCATCAGGTGCTGGTCGCGGACATAATGGCCGAGGAATCGCGGCATGGAGCCGAACGCCCGCGGGTGCGAGTGGGGTTCGTAGAGCAGGCCATCGAGCGAGAGCTCGTTGGCATCTAGGCCGATCGAGGTCCAAGTCTGCTTAAGCCCGTACTTCAAGTCTTCTTCGCTGGCAAAGAAATAGATTGCGCCCGTCTGAGCGTGGTCGGCGAGAATGAAGTCGAAAAAGGCATCGAGCTCCGGCTTGGCCATTGCTTTGGCCATCTGCGCCACTGTCATGCCGTCGTATTTCTTGAGTTCAGGATTCATTACGCCTGAAATCATCACGCCTTCGCCGCCGCCACTATCGAAAAACAAGTTTTCCCATTCGGAATGATCGGTAGCTAACTCACGCTTGATGCGCGCGCGAACCTGCGGATCGCGCAGTCGCTCGAGCATTTTTTCCACACCGCCATCGGCAACCCAAGGCGGAAGAGATGACGCGAGAGCGGTTGCACCGGCAACGTATGGATACTGATCGGCGCGAATATCGAGGCCCGCATCACGTGCCGCCTGAATTTTCTCCACCACGCGGGGCATCGAACCCCAGCGCGATTTCCCGGCAACCTTGAGATGGAAAATTTCAACTGGCAGGCCGGCTTCGCGCCCGATGCGGATCGCTTCATCGAGGGCCTGCATCTCGGTGGCACCTTCGCTGCGCATGTGTGTAGCGTAAATTCCGCCGTATTGCGCGGCCACTTTAGCGAGATCGATCAATTCGTCCGTCTTCGCATAGTGACCGGGCGGATAGATGAGCGCGGTCGAAATGCCGAGCGCGCCATCTTTCATCGCCTGCGCAACGAGCGATTTCATCTGCTCAAGCTCGGCGGGAGTAGGCGGGCGGTCATCGTCGCCGATCACGGCTTCGCGCACTTGCGCCGCTCCCACATAAGTGCCGAGATTGATCGGGGTGCCATCTTTTTCGAGGCGGCGGAAATAACCGTCGAGCGTCGTCCAGTCGACGATGAGATGGTAATGGTCAAGAAACTGCTTCTGCGGCGCGAGAGTTTTCTCATTCTGTGGCGCAGCGGAGCCGCCTTCGCCGGTGATTTCCGTGGTGATTCCCTGCGCGAGCTTGCTCAGCGAGCGATTATCAATGAGCAGCGCCATTTCCGATTGCCCAAGCATGTCAATGAAGCCGGGCGAGACGATGCGATCCTTCGCGTCGATTACTTTTTTCGCCTGTGCGCCGTCCAGTTTCCCGATGGCGACAATGCGGTCGCCGCGTATTCCGATGTCGGCCGCGTACCAGGGGCCGCCACTGCCGTCGAGAATGTGGCCATTTTTGATGAGGATGTCGAACGGCGCGGGCTGATCAGGGGGCGTCATGTAGATCGCGGACGCAATTTCGCCGAGTGCCCGGCCAACGATTTTTTGCGGAGCGTCCGGATCGTCGAGAGGCAGCGAAACACGATTGGCATAGGCAGCGAAGGCAAGGTGCCGCCCGTCGGGCGTGGTCATATAGCCGGCGAGCCCTTTCCCATCAAGCATGAGGGATTTGTTTAGCGCGTTGTAGGAGCCATACGTCCCGGTCTTGGCAAAAATATGGCCGGCGGCGGGGGAATCGACGCCGATTTTTGCAAGAGTGCCGTCGCGGCCGAGAATGGGGAGCGCCTTTTCGAATATCGCGAAATCCTTCTGCTTTGACATGAAGGCGAGATATTGGACCATGAAATCCGGAGTGAAGTAGGCCGACCGCGCCCCTCCCGCGCCATCGCCCTGCGAGGCGCTGGCAAGGTCGAGGCCGGCCTTCTCAAGGAAATTGTGCTCGAGGTCGAAACCACCTTGATCAATTTCCTTCGTCTTATGAGCCAAAAAAGCGCCGAGGATGAAGGGCGTCATACTGGCATGAAGATTCTGGCTGACTTTAAGCGTAACTTTTACTTCCTCCGAGAACGGTGGCGAAATATGCTCACCGACTATATTTTCGGCTGTGTACGACGCGGCGAGCGACTTGAAATCCGCTACTTCTGTCGGCGGCGGAAGATTGACGTTGATTCCCTTCTCGCGCAGAGCTTCGACCAATGCGACTTGCGCGAACCGGCTTGGCTGCGGCACGGCGTATGAGTAAAGAATCGAGGGCTTCCCCAGCGGGAATGTTCCGGTCAGAGTGACCGTGTGCGAGCCGTCTGGATTGGCGATGTCGTTGAGGGGCTGCAGCTCCGGTTTGGAGCCGGCAGCGCCGGTGATGATTTTGTTGACAAAATTGACGTAGGGAGTCTCCGGTGAAATTTTCATGCCGGTGGGCGCACCTTCTTTGTCACCGGGTGAGACGGTCAGGTCGACGATATTGTCGTTCACAGAGACGGGGGAAATTACAACTTCCGTGCCACCCTCGCGGTCGCCTTCAGGAAACAATGTTGCATCCACAAGCACGCGGCCCTGGATCCGCTTGATGCCGTGCGCGGCTACTTGCGCCGCGAGTTCGCGAATCACAAGCAAGGGATCGCCGGGAACCGCCCGCGTATCCGGACTGCCATCGTAAGAGTGATCCTGGTCTTCAAACGCAAGGGAACCGTCGGGCTGAATTCTTCCGGAGAGATTCGGGTCCCCGCTGGCAAGCAGGATCAGATCGCCATTGAGCGTACCGTCTGATGCGATCGGACCAGTGCGATAAATCCGGGTGTGAAACCTGAAATCCGCTCCAAGAAGTTCGAGCGCGGTTCCTTCTGTAAGGAGTTTCGTAGTCGAGGCAGGCGTGAAAAGCTGATCGGGATGGAGTGCAAAAAGGACGCTGTCTTCGTCCAGCGAATAGACTTCGACGCCAAAGCTCGCATGTTTATATTCGGGGCGGCTCGAGATTTCGTGGATGCGAGCAGCGAGCACGGAATCATTGTTTGCCGGCGCTGAGTCTGGCCAGAGAAGAGCAGCCGGCGAGATAGCCAAGAGGAGAGTGGCGAATAGTACGGTCTGTGAGCGATTCAAAGGTGTCATAGGCGCCTTGCAATGTAACCGAGTTTGCCGCGAAGCGAAAAAATTGTTTCGGCAAAATTGATTTTTTAATTACGGCAGCCGTGCTGGGAAGGATTGGCTAAGCCGAAGAATGAAAGGATGAAACCAGGCTTCGTACCAGCTTTTCCGTGTCTGGACGGCTATTGACAACGCACAGCCGCCAGAATCCGGGTTGACAACTCCGCGCGTGTCTCTTGTAATGAATTACCTCACAACTATGCTCATGCCAGTTCCATTTAGCTCGTGACCAAACCCGGAAAGACCGAGACGCCCCACAGCGGGTCAAAGCGCCACGCATTTCTCGTTGGAGCGGGAATTTTTCTCAGCCGGATCGCCGGACTGATTCGCGATCGTGTGTTTGCCCATTACTTCGGCAATTCCGACGCCGCCGATGCGTTCAAAGCAGCCCTGCGCATCCCAAATTTCCTACAAAACTTGTTTGGGGAGGGAGTACTTTCGGCTTCCTTCATCCCGGTGTACGCCAATCTGCTTGCGCGCGATGACGAAGAGGAGGCGCGGCGGGTCGCCGGCGCCGTCGCCGGACTGCTTGCGCTGACCACCTCTATTCTCGTCCTGATCGGGGTTCTAGCGACGCCGTATTTGATTGACGCGATAGCTCCGGGATTCACGGGCGAAAAGCGCGAACTGACAATCCGGCTTGTGCGCATTCTCTTTCCTGGCGTGGGTCTGCTGGTTATTTCCGCTTGGTGTCTGGGAGTGCTCAACAGCCACAGGCGATTTTTTCTATCCTACACGGCACCGGTGATTTGGAACGCAGCCATGATCGCGGCGATGTGGGAATTCGGCGGGCGCCACTCGCAATATTCACTGGCTGCAATCGTCGCGTGGGGATCTGTGGTTGGGAGCGCGCTACAAGTAGGAGTGCAACTGCCGGTCGTGCTTCGGCTGCTTCACGGGCTGCGTCTCTCTTTCAGCTACCATGCGGAAAACGTGCGCACGGTGGTGCGCAATTTCATTCCCGTTTTCTTCAGTCGCGGGGTTGTACAGATCAGCGCCTATGTCGATGCGCTGCTGGCGAGCCTGCTGCCCACGGGAGCGGTCGCGGCACTGGCCTACGCGCAGACACTCTATCTGCTCCCCGTCAGCTTGTTTGGAATGTCAGTCTCAGCCGCGGAGCTGCCGGCGATGTCGGGCGCGGTCGGCGCGGAAAGTGAGGTGGCGGAGGCACTCCGAAGGAGACTCAATTCCGGGCTGCGCCAGATTGCGTTCTTTGTCCTCCCGTCGGCGGTGGCTTTTCTTGCGTTAGGTGACGTGATCGTTGCGGCCATATACCGGACAGGGCGTTTCACGCAGTCTGATGTGATTTACGTATGGGGAATTCTCGCGGGTGCAACGGTCGGTTTGTTGGCATCTACGCTCGGACGTTTGTATTCCTCCACATACTACGCGCTGCGCGATACCCGCACGCCGTTGCGTTTCGCGGTGGTGCGCGTGATTCTGACGACGATTCTTGGGTATTTGTGCGCGATTCCGCTGCCGCCGATGTTGGGAATCGAAGCGCGCTGGGGTGTTGCGGGGCTCACCATTTCCGCGGGAATTTCTTCATGGGTCGAGTTCACACTTCTAAGGCGTGCTTTGAATCGCCGCCTCGGGGCGACCGGAATCCCCGCGGAATTTCTTGCAAAAGTCTGGCTAGCGGCTCTTTTCGCGGCGGGGGGAGGGTGGGCGGTGCGTCACTTCTTCGCAGGTCACTCCCCAATCGTGCTCGCCATGCTCGCTCTAACACCATTTGGCGTCATCTACGTCGCGATGGCGATGGCGCTGGGCCTCGCAGAGGCTCGCACGTTGTTCGGGCGGCTAACTCGAGCGTTCGAGTGATTTCCATCTCCCCGAGCCATCGCGGCAGTGCACAACCCTTCGCGGCGGGCTATTCCTCTGGAATGCCGTGGTGATCGGCCATGCAGCGTTTTATTTGGGGCAGGCTGAACGCTTCACGCTGGGGCGTGCCATCGGGCGCGGCTCGCAGATACTGTGCCGGCCAGGAAACTTGAAAGCCGAGTTCGTGCGCCACATGGAGTGGCCAGTAGGGCTGGCGCAGAAATTCGCGTGCGAGGAGCACGATATCCGCCTTCCCCTCGCGAAGAATCGCGTCCGCGTGCGCCGCGGTGGTGATCAAGCCCACCGCGCCGGTCAAGAGTCCAGTCCGGCGGCGGATTTCGTCAGCAAAGGGGACTTGATATCCGGCGCGAACCGGAATTTTCGCGCCGGGCGCGAGTCCGCCCGAGGAACAATCAATTAAGTCAACACCCAGCGGTCCAACCAGCTCTGCGAGTTGAACAGACTGCTCGACATCCCACCCGCCTTCAATCCAATCCGTCGCAGAGATACGCAGAAAGAGTGGAGCCGATTCCGGCCAGACGCGCCGCACAGCAGAAATCACTTCGAGTACGATTCGGGTGCGGTTTTCAAACGAGCCGCCGTAGGAATCAGTCCGCTGATTGGACAGCGGGGAGAGAAATTCGTGAAGCAGATAGCCATGCGCCGCATGAATTTCCACGACACCGAAACCGGCAATGCATGCGCGCATTGCGGCATCAGCAAAGGCCTTCACGACAGCGCGAATGCCGTTCACATCCAGGGCTTCGGGATTCGGGTAGCTCTCCGCGAACGGAATTGCACTCGGCGCTACGGGCGTCCATCCGCCATTGGGTCTTGGGATCGCACCGGAGCCGTCCCAGGGACGCAGCGTGCTTCCTTTCCGGCCGGCGTGGGCAAGCTGGATGCCGGGAATTGCCCCTTGCTCGGAAATGAAGCGGGCGATCCGGGAAAGATTTTCAATGTGCTCCTCTTTGTAAATTCCCAGATCCTGAGGACTGATGCGCCCTTCGGGCGTGACCGCCGAAGCTTCGGTGAAGACCAGCGATGCACCGCCAACCGCGCGACTGCCGAGATGCACCAAATGCCAATCTGTCGCGAAGCCGTCTTTGCTCGAATATTCACACATCGGTGAGACAACGATGCGGTTTCGGAGCGATGCGCCGCGTATTTCTAGCTGATCAAACAGGTGCATGGGGATACCCCTCTGGGCGCCGATTATTAGATGTGGACTCCAATCGAATCCACGAGATTAGTCGTCGCGGCGGTGAACTTTCAAGTGCTGATGATCGGCCACCGGGTCCAGCAAACGGATTACGTGGACGCCGGCTCCTGCATCAAACCGATAGAGCAGAACTGCGTCGGCTGCGCGGTCTTCTCGTGTCAATTCGAGTTCCGGGTTATCAATAGTGATGTCACCATTGTTCATGATTCGGAGTTCGCTCCCCACCTGAAGCACGATTTTTGTCTCGTTCTGATCTGTTTTCATGATTTGCTCCCCGCGTCACTAAACAGAATCTGCCGGCAGGATTGAGGCTTCTGCCCCCTGCGCGTTTCAGCATGTGTAGATGAGGTAAAGGTTTGAAAAGTGGCAAATATTGATTAGCTTCCGGTTGCTTTCTCTGATGCTCGTTGCACGCGACCCAAAGTCCATGCCGGCGGATCGCTCGCCGGAAAAGACTCAAGCGACGCCTCGTCCACAATATCGATAGCCTCACGGGCCGGGGAGCGCTGGACAGCAGTAGACGCTTTCTTTGCGGGGTAAATTTTGGGATCAGGCGATGGATTCATTGGCCACCATACTTTATTGGATGCATGTTGATGAACGTCCGGTGGCAAAACAAAATCCAGAGATATCTCCGCGGCTCGGTGCCAATTCGGCCCGTCGCGCCGCTCCGAATCAGGCAACTTGCGAAGATAAGAGGCGTGGTGCGCCCGGAGGGATTCGAACCCCCGACCCTCTGCTTAGAAGGTTTGCATTACAAAACTTTAAGTGCCGCTTCTGGTTTCGCTTAGGGGGAAGCATGCCACTTATCTCGCCCTTGAACTGGACCGAAGTTGGACTGAAACTTTGGAGTGACCTCCTAAGATGGCACAAATTATTTGGGCAATGAAAGTGCAAGGGCAGCGCTGCTCGCGACTACGAGCAGCACCCGCGCATGCCGGCGGACACTCATTCGGATACCATCGTTCAGCAGCCCAAGGGATTTCTGTGGGAAACTTAAGCATTTATCGCCGATCGGTAATGCCATACCTGTGTGATCGCCAGTTGAGCTGGGTCTATCGTCCTCCATCCCCGCTAACTTCGCGACTCGTTGGCGAGTCCAATCTATCATGCGTAAGCCTCTTGCTTTCCTCGCTGTAATTGCTGGACTGGCGGTTCTTAGTTCGCTCCGGACGGCACAGACTGAAATCAGCTTGACTATCGCCACCGGATACCGGCGTTGGTTCCATGTCAACTCCATGACCGTCGACGATATGAGCGAACGCCACGGCCAAATCGGCGGCGTGCACTGCGTGGCTGTTAACTCCGGAGACCCTCCAGCCTTTAAGAAGGGCGGGCCATATCCGGAGGGAGCCGCTTTCGTCGACGACAGACATTACGTTTGTATCCACCATGGCCGTTAGATAGAAAGCGACCGGAAGGCGCTAGCCGTCATGGTCAAGAACTCGAAAGAATTCTCCTCAACTGGCGGCTGGGGGTTTCAAGAGTGGGCTTACGGGGACCCGTCGAAGCCGATGGTCACTAATGCTATAAAACAATGTTTCGATTGCCACGCGTTCCGCAGGGACCACGACTACGTTTATGCCTCGTACCTTCCCCAAGTGGCCTTCGCGCGTTCGCGCTACAATCGGTTCGAGGACACGATCCGGTTGTATCGTTTACAGGTTCCTCAAGCGTTTGTCCCGGACTGAATCCACCAAAAGGGACCGAATGCCTTTGTCGATTTCGTCCCGGGAGCTGTTTTACAATTCCTCGCTTCTCGGTCGAAGGGTGAGAGTGGAGGGCCGCATGTACCGGAAGGCTGGATCGGTCGCAATCAGCGACTATCAGCTTCTCTGAGGTACGCGCTTTTCGTGCAGAGATGCCAGCGGCGCTGCGGAGGGTCGCAAACGAACAATGAAACTGCGAACACAATTCAAACTGCTGAGGTTGGTTGCCGCTACCCTCCTAAGCCTGACCTGCGCAATTTCCGCAAGTTTGGGCGGCCAGTCTTCAGATACCGCGAATAATGGGAAGCAGTCGAAAGCCACTGCATCCGATTGGACTCAAGAGGACGCAGCCCGCTTCCGGTACACGAATCGATTGATTCACGCGAAGAGTCCCTATCTTCTTTTGCACGCGCACAATCCCGTCGATTGGTACCCGTGGGGCACGGAGGCCTTCGAGAAGGCCCGCAAGGAGAACAAGCCGATCTTTCTATCCATCGGCTACTTCACCTGCCATTGGTGTCACGTCATGGAGAGAGAGTCCTATTCCGATCCCAGCGTCGCAACGATCCTCAACCAATCCTTCGTCTCGATCAAAGTCGACCGCGAGGAACGGCCCGATATCGACCGCCTTTACATTGCATACGTCGAGGCAACGACCGGCAGCGCCGGCTGGCCGCTCAATGTGCTCCTGACTCCAGACCGCAAACCTTTTTTCGGCGGCACATACTTTACGCCTGAACAATTGAAGTCCCTGCTGCGACAAGTTGCCGACGCCTGGAGCCAACAGCATGATTCGATCGTTCAGACTGCTGGACATGCCGCTCAGCAGCTCGTTCAGATTGTTAGCCAGCAACCCTCGGGAACAGGCGAGCTGCGGGCTGCCATTCTCGACCAGGCGTACAAGCGAATTACATCAACATATGACGCCGCGAACGGCGGATTTGGAGGAGCGCCAAAATTTCCGCGGCCAGTCGCGCTCTGTTTCTTGCTCCGCTATTACGCTCGCACTGGCCAGCGCGAATCCCTCGACATAACCCTGAACACGCTCCGTGCCATGGAGCGTGGTGGCATCCACGACCAGCTCGGTGGCGGTTTCCATCGGTATTCGACAGGGGTGAATTGGCTTGTTCCGCATTTCGAAAAGATGCTTTACGACCAGGCGCAACTGGCCATCACCTACACGGAGGCTTACCAAATTACGCATGACCGCTTCTATGCGGACACCACGCGCAACATCCTCGATTTCACGCTGCGTGAAATGCAGCAGCCTCGCGGGGGGTTTGCCTCCGCTGAGGACGCGGACAGTCGAATTACTTCTGGAAAACCGGAGACTGGTGAGGGAGTGTTTTACGTCTGGACGGCGAACGAGATCCGAAGCCTGATGGGTAACCAGGACGGCGAGAGATTCGGATATGCGTATGGGGTCGAATCCGGTGGAAACATTCCCGCGCGCCAGGACATTCGGGGCGAATTAAAGGGTAAGAACGTTTTGTATGAGGCCCATTCAACGGAGGAGACAGCAAGGAAATTTGGCTTGACCGCGGAACAGACCGCCGAGAAGCTAACCGCTGGACGTAAAGCCCTCTTCGAAGCGCGCTCCCGCCGCCCCCAGCCCCCTCTCGATGACAAGATCGTGACCGCTTGGAATGGCATGATGATCTCAGCTCTGGCCCGCGCCAGCCAGGCGCTCGATGAGCCGCGCTACTTGGAGCGCGCGCAAGCCACAGCAAAGTTCCTTGAGATGCATCTCTATGATCCGAAGACTGGGAAGCTGTGGCGTAGCTATCGCGCAGGCAGTCCCAGCGTTGACGGCTTCCTTGACGATTACACCGACCTCATCGCAGGCCTCGTGGATCTGTACCAGGCTGGCTTCGATGTTCACTGGCTTACTTGGGCCGTTTCCCTGCAAGAAAAGCAGGACCAACTCTTCGGAGACCCCAAGGAGGGCGGCTTTTTTGACGTCGCGGCCTCTGATCCTTCACTTTTGAGCCGCACCCGTGAAGCCTACGATGGCGCCGAGCCATCACCCAATTCAACTGCCGCCATGAATCTATTGCGCATCGCGCAATTCACGGATCGCGCCGAATGGCGCGAGAGAGGAGAAAAAACACTCTCCGCTTTCGCGGGACGCCTTCAGTCTGACCCCGACGCAGTCCCTGCGCTTGCGTCGGCCCTTGATTTTCGGCTCGCGCAAACCAAGCAGATCGTCATCGCTGGTTCTCCCGGAGCGCCGGATACGCGGGCTCTCTTGCGAATCGTGAATGATCGCTTCTTACCGAATAAGATCCTTCTTTTGGCCGATGGAGGCCCGGGCCAAGAACAACTAGCTCGGTGGCTTCCGTTCGTTTCGGGCGTGAAACCGAAGCAGGGCCGTGCAACCGCATACATTTGTGAAAACTATGTGTGCCAGTTGCCTACCAGCGACCCTCAGGTAGTGACTCGGTTGCTCGACGGAAAGTCGTGAGTTTCTGGGCCGCAGACGGCGCCCCCTTTATGGGTTGTCTGAATCCTTTTCGCCTTTTCACCAATCGCATTAGGGGGGTGATCCGCTGCCACTCTACTGAATCCCACGGGTATGCGCGATCGGCCGATGTACAACCAACACCGTCATGCAACGCACCACGAGTATCGCGACGCCTCACTTCAGAACGACTCGAATGCCGCGATGTGCGTGCTCCGGCTGCTGTTCTGATGCGGTTCAAGCGGAAGAGCTCTCGATCGGGATCGTTGTGCCAGTGTTCAACGAAGCCACCACGCTGGGAACCCGTCTCCAGGCTCTCCGCGACGTGGCCCAATCACGAAGTCCGGTGGTGGTAGTAGACGGCGGCTCCACCGACGGTTCTGCCAGCATTGCGCGGCGCTTTTTCCATACAGAGATGGCTGAGCAAGCCAACAGGGGCCATCAATTGAATCGCGGAGCCCAATGTCTAATGAATGACGTGTTGCTCTTCCTTCACGCAGATTCTCGATTGCCTCGCGGATTCGACTTCTACATTCAGCGGGCTCTGGCAAATCCGTGCGTGGTGGGTGGGTGCTTCCGGCTGCAATTTGATGTGTCTCGACCATTGCTTCGCTTCTACTCCTGGTTCACCCGATTCCCAGGACGCTTTTTTCATTTTGGTGACCAGGCATTCTTCGTTCGAAGAGAGGTATTTTTGAAGATGGGTGGATTTCAGCCGTTGCCCTTTCTCGAAGACGTAGATTTCTTGCGGCGCCTGAGGCATTTCGGCGAGTTCGCCATCCTGCCGGTGGCGGTGCTGACCTCGGCCAGGAGATTTGTCCGGCGGGGAGTCGTCCGCCAACAACTTGCGAATATCATTTTGGTGACCCTTTTCGAGTTGGGAGTTTCGGTAGACCGCTTGGCGCCTCTCTACCCGCACATCCGATAGAGAAGGCGCAACCGAGACGCAGAATTAAGCGCAAGGGGTGGCATTGGCAAGAATTCTTGTGAGAGGAACTAAAATTTGAAGCAGCACATTATGTGGCAATTATTCGGCACTGGCATAACGGTGGTCTTCCTCGCGTCGTGGCCCGCTCAATTGGCCCAGCGCAGAACCCGAAGTACTGATCCGCCTGCGCTTGCTATACAAGCAGCCCATCAACCTGATCACCAGCCAATCTTCGACGTTTCCGATTACGACCGCCTCCTTCATACGTATGTGACTGACGAGGGTTGGGTGAACTACGCCGGTTTAGCTCGCGAGCGCGCTTCCTTGAGTGGTTTCCTCGAAAAGATAGCCGCCTCGTCTCCCCGCCAGTTCGCAACGGATTCCGAACGCCTCGCATTTTGGATTGATGCTTATAACGCACTTACACTGTCCGATGTCGTCGAGAGCGTGTACGGCAAGCACCGAAGCGTCAGGGAAGTGGCCCGGTTCTTCAATGGAAAGCAACATTCCGTCGCAGGAGAGCAACTTACTCTGGATGAGGTTGAGAAACGCGGACGTGACATGCACGATCCCCGCATTCATTTTGCGTTGGTATGCGCTTCCACGAGTTGCCCTAGACTTCAGAGATTTGCGTACACGGGAGAAAATCTGGATAGCCAGCTGGATCAAGCGGCAAGAGAATTTCTGGCAGATCCCCATCGAGGCCTTCGTTTCGATCCAAAGACCAACGAGCTATACGTTTCGCCGATCTTCAAGCGGTACGCCGGAGACTTCACGGGCGCCTCGGGCAGCGGAGGAAGCCTGTGGGCGAGAGTCAAGGCCACGGTTTCCGGCAGCGAACTCTTGGATTTCATCGCACGGTATGCGCCGCCTGAAGTCGCGCGCCATATCCAGGAAAACCCGCCGACGCTGCACTATTTCGACTATGACTGGTCTCTGAATTCACTGGATACCCATGCGCCTAGAGCCGAGCCGTGAGCATGGAAGCAGGGGTAGATGCAAGTTTGAGAAGCGCACATCTTCGCGCGGGCGTAATCATTCCGGCCCTCAACGAAGAGAATGCGATTGGGTTGGTTCTCCGCGATATTCCCAGAGGCATCGTCGATCAGGTGATTGTCGTGGACAACGGAAGCACCGATCATACCGCCTATGAAGCAAAGTCACGTGGTGCAATAGTGAAATTCGAACGGGAGAGGGGTTACAGAGCCGCGTGCCAGGCCGGATTGGGAGCCCTGGCGCCTGACATCGAAATTGTGGTGTTTCTGGATGCCGACTATAGCGACCATCCCGAGGAAATCGAAATGCTGGTGCGTCCGATTGCGCAGAACCGTGCCGATTTTGTGATTGGTTCACGAACGCTTGAGGATGCGTCGCGCAGGGCTCTAAGCTGGCAGCAGCACTCGGGCAACTGGCTGGCGACGATGCTGATTCGCTGGTGCTTCGGCTATCAGTTCACGGACTCGGATCCGTTTCGTGCGATCCGCCGCGGTGCGCTCGAAACCTTGTGCATGAAGGACCGCGGTTATGGGTGGACCGTGGAGATGCAAGTGAAGGCGGCGTGCACGGGGCTGCGCGTCATGGAAGTGCCGGTTTGCTATCGACCGCGAATTGGAAAATCGAAAATCAGCGGGACATTGAAGGGCAGCGTGTGCGCAGGGGCGAAGATCCTCTGCACGATTGGCAAGTATTCCTTAGCGTTTCCATCTTATTGTCGAACCCTAGCGAGAAGGACGTCCACTGAGAGTTGACATTCGGACGCCGGCTATTGGGGTGGTTTGCCTGGCGCGTGGTCGATTCGAAATCGCCTTCTGACTCTCGCGACAAACCAGCACGGGGAGTGCGAAATAAAAACTCTATGGAGAAGTTAGTCTCGATCTGTCGGCGCTACGTCCAATGCCTTAAGACTCGTTGGCTTAGTGGAACCGTGACGGTAGGGCTGGCCGCACTGGGGGTGGGGCTGACGGGCATCTTCCGATGGGTCGAGCGGCAGCAAGATTTAGAAGCGCACATGCCCGAATTCATCGGACTCCTGTTGCTTGCGGGAATCCTGTACGTGATCGGGGCGTTTTGGGTGGAAAGGTTTCGGCTCGGTCCAAGCGCTCTCCTGATCATTCTGGCGAGTGCTGTTTTGTTTCGCGTCGTGCTGCTGCCTGCCGAGCCATCGCTTTCGGACGATGTGTACCGATACCAATGGGATGGCCGGGCTCAACGAGCACACTTCAATCCGTATATGGTATTTCCCAATTCACCCGGGCTGGGCTGGCTCTGGAATCCAGACCATCCCGAAGTGTCAGGTATGGATACTCCAACGATTTACCCACCTCTCAGTGAATTTGCGTATAGGCTGATCGAAACGGTGCCCGGCTACAAACGGGTCTCGGCAATCCTCGATTTGGCGAGCGCCGGCATGTTGATGCTGCTGCTAGCTGTGATGAAACAGCCTTTGCATCGTGTGCTTACGTACGCTTGGAACCCCACCGTGCTTCTTTCGTTTGCAATGTGCGGTCATTTTGATTCGCTCGCAATCGTCACGCTCTTGGCAGCGCTGCTGTTCCTTTTAACTAATCGTCCTGCGCTTTCCATAGGCGCGCTGGCGCTCTCGTTTCTTTCAAAATTTTTCCCCGCCATGCTTTTGGCAACCTTCTTGAAGCGCACGCGGCTCGCTCATGCGGGGTTGTTCGTATTCATTGTTTTTGCCTTTTATGTTCCGTTCGCGCAATCCGGCTCACACCTATTCGACGGCCTCAGGGACTATTCAAGAGAGTGGGAGAATAATGCCAGTCTCTTCCGTTTGCTGTACTTTGTGACAGCATCGAGAATCGGAGCCGCACTGATCGCTGGCTTTACCCTGTTAGCGGCGATAGGCTACTTAGCCAAAAGGCGGGCGGAACCACTCTGGTCGAGTCTGATTCTCACTGGGGGAGTGCTCCTGCTCTCACCGACTGCCTACCCCTGGTATTTCACTTGGTCGATTCCGTTTCTATGCTTTTACCCGGGCGCCGCATGGCTGCTTATGAGCGTCACCACTGTGTTGGCGTACGTGCCTGCAATCGCCTATGGAGCAGGTGAACCGCTCAGGGGTTCTCTTCTGTTCCTCGCGCTGGAATACGGACCTGTCTACCTGTGGCTGGCCTACTATTGTTGGTCCGCACGGCGGCCGAAAAGGTTTCAGGATCCGCTGGTGGCTGGCCCTTCGTGATGGAAAACCATGGCGAAACTTTCCGACCTCAAACTGAAATACCGACTCTTCATAAAGGCCTACCCATATCGGCGCTTTGATTGGCGGCCGGGTGCCGAACTCCGAAAATCGCTCTCGGAGTGTAGGATAGCCGTGGTGACGAGCGCTGCGTTCTATGGCGCCAATCAAAACCCCTTTGATCCCGCGGTTCGGGGTGGAGACTACTCTTATCGGGAAATCCCCGATGGCTTCATTCTGGAAACTTTGCGGATTGGCCACAAAAGCGATGCCTTCGATCATGCAGGAATCGAGAAGGACAAGAACCTCGCGCTTCCTTTAGACCGGCTGCGTGAATTGCAGCAGGAAGGTTTGATCGGAGAGGTGGCGAAGCGCCATTACAGCTTGATGGGCTCCATCACGGCTCCGGCGCGGCTTGTGAAAATTACCGCGCCCGAGATTGCGCGCAAACTCTCGGAGGACGCGGTTGATGCGGTCCTGTTGACTCCGGTTTGACCGATGTGCCACCAGTCCGTGGGACTAGTACAGAGTGTGATCGAGAAATCAGGAATCCCCACGGTTTCCATCACACTGCTTCCAGAACTTACCGAACGGGTTCGGCCGCCGCGTGCGCTCGCTGTCGATCGTCCACTCGGGTATCCCCTGGGAGAGCCGGACAATGCCCCACTGCAGAGACGGATCATAATGGCGGCTCTGCAGCTTCTTCCACAGTCCGTCAGCGCACCGCTTCTCGCTGAATTCCAAGAGCCTTGAACTACTTCGATTCGGTTCCCTGCTCCGTGGATGCAATTCGATTGCGTGGGGCCTCACTTGCGACTGACGAGTGCGCTCGTCGAAGAAACGACGAAGGGAATCAGGAAATTGAAGAAGATTTTCATTCCCAGGCGAAATGAGAACGGTTGAGCGAGCAAAACATCCAGTTGATTCGCAAAGGTGAGCAAGCAGCCGACGATCGTCGCAAGCAGACAGTTTCGCTTGAACACAACTGGGCTGAATACATAGCGGAGAGCGCCATGGATTGAGCTGGTATCTTCGTCGGAGGGCGCCATTCTTTTCAACCGTTCGCCTCGCGCTTTTCGTGGTCGCCTACGCACCTGGAAATGATTTGGCACACGAGATCCACCAGGTCCGTGGCCACAAACTCGGGCTTTGGAGTTAGAGCATCGCGAATCTGCCCCGGGGCGCGCGACGAAGGCGCCGCTCCATCCTCCGTGCAAGGCCCCAGCGATGTCCCAGGAGTGAGCAGCCACCATCAGGAGAGTTTTGGGTTAGGCTGCAAGACCCGTCGCAACCATCTGGTACGGTTCCGCCGCTGGCTTTAGGCGTTTGACCGTGTCGGCGGAGAATACAAACTGAAAATAGTTTCGGATGCCTGCATGCGTGAGCTGGGCCTGGGCGGTTGACGCTGTCGAATTTGTGAGCGCTACGAGTTGAAAACCGTCCTTTCTCAGCGCTTCGAGTCCTTGCGGAACATCAGTATGCGGTGGCAGCTCTCGCATGGTCGACAGTATGTTTTTGCGCTGCTCTTCCGTGGATGGTTTGCCGTATCGTTTTTCAAGTACTTCGAGAGCCGCGCGTCCGATGATTCCAAAGTCGGAATAATTCGCAACAATGGTGGAAACGAAAGCGGGTTTGAGGACTTCGCTGAACCACTCCTTTCGGAAATCGCCGGGTCCGAAGTGGTTTTCAAAGGCCGGATCCATGGCCTTCAGGTCCAACAGGGTTTCGTTGACGTCGAAGACGATTGCGGAGTACATCAGGACAGTCGCTCCGGTGTCGGTTCCGTCTCGGGGGCAAAATGCCCAGGCGGACGCGAATCGTCGTACCATTTCTTGAGCGTGAAGGGCGACACCCCGAGCCAGAACGCCATGCGCAATGCATAGATGAGCAGGACCGTGCGGAATACACCTCTGGCGAGATGCCGGCGCGGGGAGACGAGCAGTCGCGATCGAAGGATGGCAAACCTGCCGACTCTCTTGATGCGACGCACCAGTTCCACATCTTCGAAGAGCGGCCAGTCGGGACACCCCCCAACCTGCTCAAAGATGCTTCTGCGAACGAATATCCCTTGGTCCCCGGTACCGACCCGCGCTAGGCGGCTTCGGAGATTGATCCCGGCGGCCACGAGTTTCAAAGAACCTGAATGGCCAGTGTTGAAGCACACCTCGAAACATCCGCCAGCGACTTCTGGCGACTGGAGCCGGGTCGCGATGCTCTCGCCAGCATCCAACGGGAGATGGCAATCGGCGTGGAGAAACAGGAAGACGTCTCCCGAAGAGGCTCGTGCTCCAGCATTCAGCTGATTCCCCTTGCCGGCCGGAGCGTCGATGACACGGACAAAGTTCTGTGCTGGGAGCCACTCGCTTGTTCCGTCCGTGCTGCCGCCGTCGGCGACAATCACTTCGTGGATCCACGTTTGCTTCTCGAGTGAGGCAAGCGCCCTGGGCAAATACTCCAACTCGTTGAGGGCAGGGATAACTACGGAGCACTTGAGAGGCTGAACAGTCGCGCAGGCGGCAGGGTGGATCTCTAGAAAGTCTTTTGTCTTTGGCGCATGGATCTGGCTTGAAGAGGTCAGAGAGTTGAGCTTCTTAAGATCTTCCGCAGTGTCCACATCAAACCACAGGTCGAGAACATGTATCACCAGACCCGCCGCTCTGACCTTTGCGATTGTTTCTTCGCAGGTTGTTGGTGCGCTCCACCGAATCCCGGAGAAAAGGCCCTCGGGACAGTTACGTAATCCGAGAAGGTAGAATCCGCCATCTTCGCAAGGCCCGATGACCGCATCCACTCGGGCCAGTGCTTCTTGCGCTTGTTCGAGAAACCTTGCCGGAAGGCCAGGGCTATCCGCGCCGATCGCGATAGCGTACCGATGGTTGTGGAGAGCGCGGCGGACTATGTTTTCAAGACGCACGCCAAGATCGCCTTCCCCCTGCAGCCAAATCTCTATCGGGCCGGGTAGGCAATCCAGTTGCCCTTCCTCGGTCGAGGCAAGAACTGGCTTGGCCCAGGGGAGAGCGGATGCTGCAGCCCAGGTATCTTGCAGAAACACAGTGGCAAGTTCGGCTGCGCCGTTGGTGCCCAGGAGAGGGACGAGGCGAGTCTTCACCCGACCAGGCACGGGCGGTTTGGCGAACACGCAGATGCAGGCTCGCTGATTCACGCTAGCTCCTATAGCGGAAGTACCCATCCAAGAGACGGCGCATCCACGGTTTGAGCCGGGATCGGAATTGAAGGTCGGCAGCGCGCTTTATGGCTTCTGCCTGCGTGGGGTACGGATGAATGACTCCACTCAAATCGCCGACTTTCAACTTTTGCTTGATCGCAAGGACCGCCTCCCCAATGCTTTCTCCCGCGTGGGATCCCACAATTGTAGCGCCAAGCATTTTCCCGTCTTTCCGGTTTACGTAGAGGCGAACATATCCTTCGGTTTCTCCATCCAGGATGGCGCGGTCCGTGTCCGCGAATTCCTTGGTGAATGTGATCACTTCATCTCCGAGCTTTGCAGCCTCTATCTCCGTGATCCCGACGTGTGCAACCTCGGGGTCTGTATAGGTGCTCCACGGTATCACCAAGTCGCTCACCCGTTTTCTGCCAAAGAACAAGGCATTTTGGATGGCGATGCGCGCCATGGCCTCCGCGGCATGGGTGAATTTGTGGGAGGAACAAATGTCTCCTGCTGCATAAATATCCGGATTGCTCGTACGTAGCAGGTCGTCCACCAAAACGCCTGTCGCAACGGTCTTGACTCCGGCGACTTCGGCATTTAAGCCTTCGATGTTTGGCTTGCGTCCGACAGCAATCAGAATCTCGTCTGCGACTATGATTTCCTCTTGATTGCCCCGCTTCAAGAAAACGCGGCGTCTTCCTTCGGCTCGTTCCGCCTTGATGAGTTTGCAGCCGAAAAGGATTCGAATCCCTTCGCGCTCGAAGCGGCGACGCAGAATTTCCGCAGCGTCCGTGTCATCCCTTGGCAAAAGACGATTGCCCCGGCCAACCATGATGACTTCGCTTCCGAAGCGCCGAAACGCATGTGCCAGCTCGCATCCAATCGGACCCGTGCCGATCACCAACAGGGTTTTTGGAAGTCTTTCCAGGGAAAAGACCGTTTCGTTGGTCAGATAGCCTGCTTCCACTAAGCCCGACAGATCGAGAGAGGCGGCCCGGGCGCCGGTCGCGATAATCGCCTTCGAGAAAGACAGCCTGCGGCCGTCGATTTCAATCTCATGCTTGCCAGCGAATTTCGCATCGCCGAGATAGACTTCAGCGCCCAACTTGGAGAATCGCGCGACGGAATCATTTGCGGAGATTTGTGCGCGCAAACGCCTCATACGCTCCATCACACGCGGAAAATCCACCTGGTCCCCGCTTTGTGCGGAGATGCCGAAGCTGGGCGCTTCCCGGACGGCATACGCAGCTCGCCCAGAGCGGATAACCGCTTTCGAGGGCACGCATCCGTAATTCGTGCAATCGCCTCCCATGAGGTGCCTTTCGATGAGCGCCACTTTGGCGCCGAGTGCTGCACCCCCGGCCGCCGAAACGAGGCCAGCAGTTCCCGCACCGATCACAACGAGGTTATAGCGACCGGTCGGCGTAGGATTGACCCAAGCCGGCGGATGAAGGTTTTCAATCAACTGGCGATTGTAGAAATCGTCCGGCGTGACGATGGGCGTTGTCGTGCTCAAACCGCCTCCCTTTGAGCGGCCGCAGGCTCAGATCCCATTTCCGCTTGCAATGCCTGGCGAGCAATGCGCGTGAGGATGTAGACGAGGCCCGCGGCAGCGACCAAGCCGCCCCAAAACAGAAACTGAGGCCAGAGGCGCGCGGATGGCAACTTTCCTTGCAGAAGATCCGAGATGTTTTTCACCGAGGAGCCAAGGTACACGTAGAGAGTGGTAGCAGGTAACATGCCGATCCAGGAAGCGAGGACATAGTCACGCAACCGGACCCGCGACAACCCGAGGGCGTAATTGAGGATCGCGAAGGGTATGAAAACGGGATCGAGCCGCATCAAGAGAACGATCTTGAAGCCGTTCTTGGCGATGGCACGGTCGATCAGCTCGAATTTTGGATACTTGCTTACTTTCTTGGCGACCCAGTCTCTGGCGAACGATCTCGCGAGAAGAAAGGAAATCGTGGCTCCGAGAACACTCGCAGGAGAGACAATCAAGGTTCCGATGACGGTCCCATAGAGAAAACCACTTCCTGCGGTCAGAAGCGTGCCGGGAACAAGAAGCACAGTCCCAATTGCGTATGCCATCCCGTAAACGGTCATTCCCAGCGCGCCGCGGCTCCGAACCCAATCGAGGAACCGATGTAACCAGAAATTAAGTGGGAAATATACGGCACCGACGATTACAGCGACCGCCAAGAGGCAGAGAAGCAGGATTTTAGCCTTTGTTTTCATGTCAGATGTGTGCGGCGCGAAGCACGAGATAGATTAAGATCCCGAACAAGCCAGCAAGAGGGAGGGTAACAACCCAAGCGAGGAGCATGTCGCGTACTGTTCGCCAATTTACTTGGGTCCTCTTTTGCAGGCCGATCCCCATAATGGAGCCCGATGAGACGTGGGTCGTGGACATAGGAAGCCCCAGCGCGGCGCTTGGCATGACCAAGGCAGCGGTTACAGCATTTGCGAGGAATCCTTCCCAGTGGTCCATGGGCGTGATTTTTTCGGCGAGCACTCTCGTAACGCGTTTGCCAGCTAACCAACTTCCCGCCACCATTCCAAGAGTGACGAACACGAACGCAGCAGGTCGGAATTGAAATCTTCCGTGCAGCATCGCAGCGGCCAAGACGATCGCGACCATCTTCGGAGCATCATTCATTCCACGCGCGAAGCTTGTGGCACCGCTTGTGAACCAGTGCAAATGATGGGCATTGATCCCGAGGAAGGTCGTCCGGTCTGTTGCGCATTCTTCCGTCGTAGCCACCCTGACGCCGAAAGAGGGCAATGAGAGACCGGCCGACGCGCTTCCGTCCATGGCCATCCCTGTGAGAACGGGGTTCAATTCCAAGGTTGCGCAGGCGCAATCCGTGTCCCCGGGAAAATGTCGGTGTAGTGAACGCAGGACTCGAATTGCGATCGAAGTGAACGCGAGAGCGAGAACAGGACTCAACAACAGGGGAAGGGCAATCTTGTTCACGAGTGAGGACCAATTAATGCCGTGCAATCCGTAGGCAAACGCTGCCACCCCGGCAACAGAACCTACGATGGCGTGCGTCGTGGAGATTGGCAGCCCAGTTCGAGTGGCAATGGCGACACACGTCGATGCTCCGAAAATTGTGGCTAGAGCCGCGGTGAAGGTGGGGATTGTTCCGTTCGCCAGCAAACCCTTCCCGAATGTTTGAACCATGGCGTTGGCCATGACGGCGCCGGACAGCCCACCTAAGCCCGTACAGATGGTACCCCACAGGATGGCGCCACGATAGTTCGTCACGCCACTGCCGACAAGTGTGGCAATTCCCTTCGAGACATCATTCGCGCCATTGAAATAGGCGACTAACGCGCCGGCGAGTGCCACGGCGGCCAGTTCGACAGTCATTGGAGTGATCCTCCGCAACTTGACCCGGCTCCTGCCGTGCAGCCGAAGCAGTGACTGGCGGTGGCGATCCGGTTACCGGCAAGTACAGAGAAAGAATCGAGATCCCAGATCGTCAGAGGTTGGCCATCCGTTCCCGCCATGTCCATGTCGAGCATTTGATTGAAGTCGCAGTCGTAGAGTTTGCCGTCCCAGCCCACACTAACGAGAGAGCGGCACATCAACTGCGAAACTGTGCACGGATTGAAGTGATTCACCAACAAGCTCATGTACGGCTCGAACATTTGGTTCTGGTCGAGATATGCAGCGAATCGCTTGATGGGCATGTTTGTGAGTGTAAATAGATGGTGAAATTGAATTCCAAATTGTTCCTGCAATTGTCTCTTGTAATCGGCTTCCAATCTTTCCTGCGGCGGAGGAAGGGAAGCGCCCAGCGGGTTATAGACAAGATTCAAATTCAGTTTGGATCCAGGAAGCCCGTAGCCCAACTGGTTCAGGGTTTGGAGCGCACGGATGCTTTTTTCAAAGACCCCGCGGCCTCGTTGTTGATCAACATTTGCCGCCGTGTAACAGGGAAGGCTGGCGATAATTTCCACTTCGTTCTCAGCCAGAAATTCCCCCAAGTGATCCTTTCCAGGCTCGAAGAGGACAGTGAGATTGCAGCGGTCGATGATGTGCCGGCCGAGCCCCCGCGCTTCACGGACCACCCAGTGAAAGTTGGGATTCAACTCCGGGGCTCCACCTGTGATGTCTACGGAAGTGATGGAGGGGCTGGCCGCAAGTATCTCCAGGACGCGCCGGGCGACATTGGGGGGCATAGTCTCCGTCCGCTTTGGGCCCGCCTCAACGTGGCAGTGGTGGCAGGCCTGGTTGCAAAACTTACCCACGCTGATCTGTAGTGTTTTGACTTCGACTCTCGCGAGCACTTCGCATCCATTTTCCCGCAAGGCTTGTTCGAAATCGGGCACAATGCTCCGGCCATTCTGAAGAATAGGAAAGACTGTTTTTTGAAGAGCCATCAGCAGCAACCCGCATTCCCGTTGCCTGGCGTACAGGCGGAGGCGCGCGCCTCGGTGGTCACACAGTAGTCCGCACCTTTTGTTTCCTTTGGATCGCGGCGAAGATATCCATGCGCGCAGGGGAAAGGCCGTGCCTCCTCCACTGGCACCAGCACCCGAGGAGGTACGAGCTCGAACTGCCAGCGGTAGGGTTCCTGCGAATACAACCGATAAGTCTTTCCGCACACTGCCGTTCGGATGCCCCGCTTCAAAACATGCCCATCATCGTCTTCCACCTGCCGGAACGGCCCGTGATAGATTACAGCGTGCTTTTGATCCCAGCAGGGCCCTTCCTTGCCCTTGTAGGCCGCCACAGTCATGCTTCGAAATTCGACGCCTTCGGCTGTTCTCCAGGCGTCCTCCTGACGATCGAGAATCTCGATCCCGTAAAACCCGGATTCCTCGAATGCTTGGAGAAAGAGGTCCTCGCGGAACGCGCCGGAGACGCATCCGCTCCATAGATCGGGATTCTGCTGGAGTTTCTGCGGAACATCCTCATCGCTGACGATATCCGAAATCACGGCTCTGCCTCCGCGACACAGCACGCGAAAAATCTCCGAGAACAGTTTCCGTTTGTCCCCTGGTCGGACGAGATTCAGAACGCAGTTCGAAACGACCACATCGACGGAGTTGTCCGGAATGAGCGCGCGGGTGCGGCGAAGGTTGCTAATCTCGGACTCCAAAGCGCCGAGTTCTTCCGCAGAACGCACAGGATTTTCCTTCAACCATTGATCCAATAGTTCCAAGTCGAGTGAAAGGTCCTGAATCTTTCCCTTGCGAAAATTGACATTCGCAAAGCCTACGTTTCGCGCGACCTCGGGCGCATTCCGGCGAGCAACCGCCAGCATTTCGTCGTTCATGTCCACACCGAAGACTTTGCCCGCCGGCCCAACGATCTGGCTCGCGAGGAAACAGATCTTTCCCGAACCCGATCCAAGGTCCAGCACAGTGTCTCCCGGCTTCAAATATCGAGTGGGGTCGCCGCAGCCATAATCGCAGGCCAGAACTTCGTCCGGGATGGCCTTGAGAAGTTTGGGGTCGTAGGAAACTGGACAGCAGAGTTCACGCTCTACCTTCTTGGCTCCTTCGGCGTACCTGCTTTGAACTGCTTGTTCCACATCCAATGTTGTCTTTGGCATAGGCCTCACCTGGATAAAAGTTGTTCTCAGCCCTTCCCTCTATTCTTGTAGTGGCTGCCCTCGAACAAACCAAAATAGGAAGCAGGAGAGTCAGCCCTCAGTTTCAAGCAAGCGTTGCACCTGATGCTGTCAGTTGCCGCCGGTATGGCCTGCAACCCGCGCAGGCAATTCGCATCGCGATGGGGACTTAAAGCTGGGTCAAGAGGCTTGAGTCAGCGGAGGGGGGAATTGCCAGTATTCTCTCTGATCGTCTATAGAAGAAATCTTTTGGGTCCCCCCGAATAAGGACCAGTGGTTAAGCAGCGAATTCCTGAGCAGCTTGGCGATGCACTTCCATTGGCTCTGTGAGCGAGCCAGCAACCACACATCTCTCAGAGAGTCTAAGTCCAATTTCACAGGGAGCTGACAAATGTCTTGATTGCCGAACCGATCCAGAATCTGGCGAAAATCCGTATTCCTTTGCCAACGAATTCCGTGCAGCTTCTTCCGGTCGTTTGCGTGGATACCAATCAGGTAGCAGCCGCCCCGGTGATCAGGGCCGATGACCAGACGGTTCTCCTGAATCAGCTCGAACGCCTCGCAAATGTCAGTCTGCTCGAGGTCCGGGCAGTCCCGGCCGATAACCACGATTTCGTGGTAACCGCTCCTTGCCAGAGATCCGATTGCATTCTCGAGCCTCTGACCGAAAGAAACTCCCTCTTGGATATGAACCGCACAGGAACAGGAGGGTAGAGGAAGGAGCCCCCGAGATGTGAAGAGGTGAACATCAACCCCTGTCCTTCCTTCGAAGCTAAAAATCTGTGTTTCCAAGAGGAAGCGTAAAGTGGCAGGCCACCCACGTCGTTGGCAGTCGGTGTGGGCAGAGTCAGCGAAAATGAGCAAAGCGCGTCGTTCCATAAAAAAATCGTGTCCTGCCGATGGGATAGGTGGAATTCAGAAAAGGATTCAGGGTAGCAGCCGATCTTTGGTCCGCTCTACCTGCAGACCCCTTTGCGGCTTAAGTGGTTCGCCGCATTCCTTCTTCCAGTTCCACCCCGAGGCCATCCGCAATGCGATTCACGAAGGCGAAGTAAGAAATCACCAGGGTTGCATCGAGGATGCCGCGATCGCTCCAACCGACTTGGCGAAGCAGTTGTAGGTCCTGTTCCATGCACGATGCCGGTTCACGCGTGAGTTTCTCGGCGAATTCGAGGAGTGAAAGCTCCGCTGGGGAGATCGGCGCATTCCGGTAGTCGAGGACGACAGCATCAACCAACGAATCGTTTCGGATTTCTTTGCGGAGACCCTCCGCATGATGCCGGATTCAATAGTGGCACGCATTCGTCTTTGAGACCACTACGGCGATCATTTCGCGTTGCGCCCGGCTCAGTTCCGACCGCCCGAACATTAAGGTCCGGTAGAGCTCATAGTGGGCTCGCAGAGCCCCGGGGTTCAGACTGTGCACTGCGAGAATATTCGCGACGTTCCCTGAGGCGTCGCGAATCCCGTCATATTGCTCGCCGAGTTCACCGCTCCATTCGGCAGGCGGAATCACCTTAATCCAAGCCATTTGGACCTCCCACAATGCCTCCTGTGCTGGTGCAGCAGCTAAACGCGACCAATCTTCACGCGGGGGACGCAAAAGCTCGGTTGGACGTCATCGCTGTTTAAAGATGGGTGCGTCGGGATAGAACGCCCGTGCGTCCGCCAGGAAGGCAACAAAGTGCGGGATCGGCTGGCCATCCTGCCCTCGCACGCTGCCGGTCTGCTCCTGCGAATCGAACAGGATGATTACCCTCACACCTCCGATAGAATCGGCTAGCGAGGATCCTGCCTTCTTCAATTCAGAAAACGGATAGAGCTGCGTGCTGTCTTTGACTTGGACCACAAGCGCTAAGCGCCGATCCATCTGCCAGTTGGCATAGGGATCTTTAGAATAATCGCGCCGAAATCCCGTGTTGAAAGAGAGAACTGCAGTCCGCGGGTATTCGCTCTTCCAACGCACCCATGTGGTCTGTGTAGCCGACAAAAGCTCCAGCGATGTTCCGGCCAGATCGCCCGTCTCGGCTATGCCTCCAAGCTGAGACCAAAGGCTTTCGGTCTCATGGTCGTAAAGCAGCAGATTCCTCTTGTAAAGTAGTCCAGAGACCCCAAACGTATGTCGCTGTCCGGCTGAAACTGAATTGTAAACTACGCCCGAGCCACACAAGGGACACCAACTGACCAGCACCGGTTGGTGCCCCACGTCGTCATTCACAACTTCGTGCCAGTTCAGAATGCGTATCGGGTATGCTTTTGCGACACCATCAAATTCCAAGCCGAGGATGGGATCGGAAGACTTCAATACCTGGTCTCCTTCAGCAGCGGATGTGAATAACGGATGATCGAGTGCAGGTATGCCGTCCTTCGGTGGGCCTCCTGATTGAATGTCCCCCAGGCGTATCAGGTGCCGCGTCACATTGAATGGGTTCTGGCGTTTCCCTGCAGGGAGATAAACAGCCTTCCTTTCAACTTTAATTTCGGGCGGATGTTGCGTGGCATGACCATACGGTACGCACGAAACTGTGACCGCTGCCACGACCCAGAATATCAAGTTAATCTGACCGTTCCGGCTCATGTTTCCGCTCTATGCCTCGCTCCCCCAAATTCACCGGGGTTTTAGTGAGGCGGGCAATGTCCGCACGTAGTGCACCAAGTTCCAAATGTGTTCGTCGCTTTCCACCTTGCAAAACGCTGGCATGCCGCTCAAGCGGATGCCGTTCTTAATGATCCAGAAGACTTCGCGATCGGAATAGAACTCCACCTCGCGCGACGTCAAATCCGCGGCTCGTGGGTACATCCACCGGCCCGCATCCGTGGGACTATGCCCGGTCAGTCCGTGGCATGCAGCGCATTCCGTCCCGAAAAGCACCTCGCCTTCCTTGATGCTTGCCTGCCGGTCGGCGGGGGCTGGCGGAATGCCCTCGCGACTGCTTCTGCGAACGAGATAGTGCTTCGCTTTGTTCGCCAAGTACGTTTCCGTTCCTCCCGGCTCGGGCAGTGCGCTCAGCGAAAACCGCGATGCCTCCGCCGCTGCGATAGCGACGATGAGAACGAGCACACCTAGCCCTGCAATCACGAACCGTTTCATCGGGGCATCTCCTCAATAGAAGAACCGTATCCTTAAACAACAACGGGGGCAGAGAGGGCCGACCGTTGTCAGGTCAGCCCTCTCCAAAGCCGAGCGACTACGAAGCAGGTGCGATATTCGTGACGTGAATCGTCTCGGTCGCCTTGTCGAGGGTGCCTGTGACCTTCACCTTCTGCCCAGCGAACTGCTCGGGCTTCGTCTGATCGTCCAGTTGATAGACCTTCTTTGTGGCAGCGTTGTACAGAACGTACTTGCCGCCCATCTTGACGCAATTCTTTGTACACATCGCCTTAGCCATGGGATCGTTCGGGTCCTTGTCTCCCATGCCTTCCTTCTTCAGCATCATTGCGTGTGAACCAGCCTTCGCGCACTGGCTGTCGAAGATTTCGCCCGTAAACGCTTTGTCCTTCGCCGCAGCGTGGCCGACGGTGAAAAGCACGATTGAAGCGACAACAGCCATAGCAAGCTTTCTCATGTATTTTCTCTCCTCTGAGGATTCGGATTCGTGGCCGAGTCCATGTGCGGCCTCCACAAACCCATGACTCGATCCCTGGCCATGTGATCGGCTCCCGCCAAGAAAAGATTCAAGGCACGTAGCGGTGTGACCTCTTATGTTTTGGTTTTGGCCCTGGTCCTGTTTCGAGGGACTGCAGGACCACGATCAACCCTCGGACAGAACTTTTGCGAGGTGCGTGTAGAGTCGGGCGCTGACTGCCAGCGGAACCTCGAATGGTTCGGTGTCAACCACGATCTTGAGAGTCCTACGGGTGGTATCCAACATGACGCGGCAGCGCCGGCACCGCGCAATGTGCTCTTCCAGCGCGCGTCGCAACTCCGCAGTTCCCTCTCCGTCCAGATAGCAGGATAGATTGTCTAAAACTTCTCGGCAGTCCAACATTCCTATAGCCCACCCTTTCGGCGAGAAACCATCGACATACCCATCGCCGCAGCCAAACGAAGTTGAGAGGCTGCATCGGCGACTTTCGATTTGAGGCTTGGCGCCTGCTCGAACTTTTGCGCCAGTTTTTCGCGCATCATCAGGCGTGCGCGCAACAACCGGGACTTGAGTGCGGGAATCTCGAGCTCGAGTGCAGTGGCCGCTTCCTCCGCGCTTAGTCCCTCGATGTCCCGCAGAACGAACACTTCCCGATAGATATCCGGCAGAGACTGGACGGCCTCCTCCACGATTCGCCGAAGCTCTTCCTTGCCGCAAAGCTCTTCAGGATCATCGCGCCAACACTCGATCCGGTGCGGCCACTCGCGATCTCCTGAGCTGTCAGGCTCGTCCAATGAAACTAGATTCTTCCGGCCCTGGCGTATTTGCAGTGCTTCGTTGACTGCGATTCGCGTCAGCCAGGTCGTGAAGCGAGCCTCTTTTCGAAACTGGTCCAGATGCCGAAAAACCTTGACGAACACATTCTGCATCGCTTCTTCTGCGTCCTCAAAATTGCCGGTGACCGCCAGCGTCACCCGGAAGACGCGTCGCTCGTGCTTGCGAACAAGCGACTCGAATGCCTGCCGATCTCCAATGAGGACGCGCTCGACGATAGCAAGATCGTCTTCGGGATCTTCTCGGTCGTTGATCTTGTTCAGTTCATCCATTACAGGAGGTCGATCGTGTTCTCGATTTGGGCCGCCTTCGTGAACATTCGACCGGTCGTCCGGGGAAAAAGATTCACGGATTCTCCAGACTCGGGCAATTTCCATGTAAAGGGTACCCATTTGCTGCATCGTCTAAGCGCATTGAAATCTGTGCAGTAGGTCGCATGGTTAGCTACGAGTCCACACTCTATCCCGATGTGCGGGTGTAGTACCGTGGCCACAAGGTTGCATTTCGGCCATTGTGCCCGGTTCTGCGATCACATCAGGAGCTTTGTTCATGAAGACTTTCAATAGCACAATGTCGCGGCGGAAGAAGAGATCCAGTGTCCAGTCCATAGCCACCCGCACCTTGCGTTCCATGCCTGGCAACTTGAACAGATAAATCGTGCGCCATAGCCACCAGGCAAAAAAGCCTGAAAATCTGAAGCGCCAGACCTCAGCAACCGCCGATCGGCGTCCAAGACTGGCCAGCACACCAAGCGGCTTATATGAAAACCGCTGCTTCGTTCCACCTCGCAAGTTCGCAACAATGTTGCGGGCGGCCCCGGAACCCTGCCGGATAGCGTGCTGTGCCGTGGGCGGACAGGGGCGACCCGTTTGCAGGTCGGGAACGGAGGCGCAGTCGCCCAGCGCCCACACTCCCGCGCAGCCCGGCACTTCAAGATACTCGTTGACGCGAATGTTTCCTTGCTCAGTCTTCGAACAGGGTAACGTCGCCACGAGGGGGTGAGGAGACACTCCGGCAGTCCAGATCAATGTCCGGGTCGAGATCCTTTCGCCCGCCGTTAGTTCCACGCACCCGTCTGTCACGCGAGCGACTCGGGCGGTCAATCGAACCTCGATCCCTTTTTGTTGGAGTTTCTCCAAGGCATAGGCTGCGAGGCTCTCGCCAATTTCCGGCAGAATGCGTGGACCCGGATGAACAAGCATAACTCTCACTTCTTCCGGGCGGATATTGCGGTAGAAGCTGTGGGCCTCAAGCGAAAAATCCTTCAGCTCCGCGACAGTTTCGACGCCTGCAAATCCCGCTCCGGCGACGACAAATGTCAGCAAGCTCTGACGCACGCGCGGATCCTCCTGTAAGTCTGCATGTTCGAACACGTCAATAATGTGATTGCGCAGCAACATTGCATCGTTTAGAGATTTCATCATGAGAGCGTGTTCAGCAACACCTGGAATGTCGTGAGAGTTCGTTCTTGAACCCAGGGCTAGAACTAGGTAATCGAATCTCAACTCGCTTCGTTCGCAGATCGGACAGTGGGCGGCAATTAAGACGCGCCTTTCGAGGTCTATTGACTGCACCTCTTGATTTTGCACTTTCACCTTGCGAAAGAACGCGCGGAGCGGACTCACAATATGCTTTGCTTCGATGGAACTCGACGGAACCTCGGGCAGCATGGGGGTGAACAGCATGAAGTTTTCATCACTGATCAGTACAACCTCGACATCTTCATCGTGCAACAGTCTTCTCTCCAGGTACAGCGCCGCGTAAACCCCGGCGACCCCCCCCCGACAATCACAATTCTAGTTTTTTTCTCATTCATAGGAACCTACGTTCATTTTGAGCGTGACTAGGATGCGCTTGAATACTCGTTTCCATGTAGAAGGCGGCATCAGAGTCCGAAAGGCACGCCCACTCTATGCTTGCGAGACTCAAAGTGATTCAGTCCGGCTACTTGAGACGGAGCTTCGCTTTGTTTCCTTTGCCCTCGAAAACAATCTTATCCTCGCGCGCGAGCCACCCTATCGACATATAGAACAAATGCGTATCCAAGTCGGTCGCTTCCTGGATCTCTGCCAAGGTGGACGAAGAACTTGCGCTCAGCACTTGCCAGATCCTTCCTGCTCCTTCTCCTATCTCGTGTAGCATTCTTTGGCCTCCTTTATGGTTGTTTGCGGCTACGCCCTAGCAGGGCGTGCTCTGCCCGCTTCTAGTTGACACATCGCTTCTGCAAAAGGATTCGCTTCATTCAGCGCATGCGCATTTCAAGTTGTGGTGAATCCTTTCTTGTCTTTGCCCTGTCTCATCAACGGAAGCAAAAAAACACCCCTCGTTGCGCATTGAGCTATAAGGACTCGGCGACGGGCGCGACATTCCACGGGGAATGAGCGCCCCTGCAGAGGTCTAACGTCTCGTCGCAAGAGGGTGCTTTTAGTATGCCGAGACTCAACCGATTGGTTTAGGAAGGCCGTCGCTGGAGATTATCCTCGAATGTAACGGCGCCACTCTCGGATTGCCAAGGCAAAAATAAGAGAAAAACTAAGGAGAAAATACAGTGAAAGTGAAATCTTTGTTGTTGCTCTTCGGCCTCGCATTTGCAGGACTTTTCACCCTGCCCGCTTCGGCGCAAGAAGCCCGGGTCACGGTGCAGAGCACACATTCCTACGAACAGACCATCGAAAAGGTGAAGGCTGCGGTCGGCCAAGGAGGCATGATGGTTATGGCTCAGGTTGACCAGGGCAACATGCTCTCTATGGCGGGCCTGAAGCTCAAATCGGAGTTGTTCCTCGTCGGCAACCCCACAGTGGGCAAACAACTCTTCGAGCAGGATCATGGCGTTGGCCTTTATGTCCCCCTGCGCGTTTTTGTGACCGAGGACAGCAATGGAAAGGTCTACGTGAGCTACGATAAGCCATCCTCCGTCTTGAAGCAGTTTAACAACCAGAAAATCGACATGGTTGCTGGCATGCTGGATCAGAAGATTGAGGGTCTGGTCCAGATGGCTACCCACTAACAATTGCATTCGCGGGAGGGGAGGGAGTCTATCTCTCTCCTCTTCTTCCGCTCAGGAGGTACGTCTCTATGACATTCTCGAATTCTCTGCAACAGCTTCGGCCGTTGTCTCTTATTTTGCTGGCACTTTTGGCCGCTGCCGTGGCGCCCTTGATATTCCCCGCCGCACAAGCGGGTCACGGGAATTTAGCCATCCTCGCAACCCGATTGTTATTTCCCGCGATTGCCCTTCTTGTACTCATCTCAATACTGAGCCCAGAGTCGCAGCCATCCATTGCCCGCACCGTTTTCTGGGGTGCTGCCGCCGGCGCTCTCGCAACAATTCCACTTGAGGCCATTCGAATTCCCGGCTATCTGTTGGGTTTCATGCCGGGAAACCTTCCCCGCTTGATGGGAGTTCTGCTCCTCGATCGCTTTGCCCTGGGGCCGTCGACTGCCTCGGACATTGCGGGCTGGGCCTATCACTTTTGGAACGGCGCAAGCTTCGGGATCATTTACATCCTTCTCTTCGGTGCGGCCCGTCGCTGGGCTGGCGTGCTGTATGGCATCGCGGTGGGCATGGGATTTCTGATAAGTCCCGTTGTGGTTTCACTCGGAGTGGGATACTTCGGTTTGCAATTCTCGAAAGGGTTTCCAATCACGGTTCTGACCGCGCACCTCGCTTTTGGTTTGGCGCTTGGTTTCCTCGCCAATCGATTTCTGCCTTCGCACGGCAGTCCACTTTGGGCTGCGCTGCGGTCCGCCTTGGCCTTCGAAATGCGGCATGCAAGCCAGCCACATTCCTAGGTGCATCGGATGTCCCGGCAATAAGGTTCGCTTCGCAATCGCTGCCAGTGCGACCAGGCGCTGCGGCGAGGATAGGAACTTGGCCAATTCTGAAGAAGTTCGGAAAGCTCGCGCATTAAATCTCCAGCGATCTTTTTTTTGCATGCCCGGATTATTTTGATTGTCCTCGCTTGATCCACCGGGTAAGTCTTGTGAATTTCCAGAAGCCGGGCGTAGCATTCTCCTCGAGAGCCAGCGGCGCTGACCGCCGGAGTGTTAGGAGCGTTAAATCGTCCACGAGCGTATCAGAACCATGAAAGTGACGGATCCCACCTACGAGAGCTTCTGCAAAGCTGTGGAGTGAAGATTGCGTAGGAAGCGCGGCCATCATCTTGTCGGCAAGTTCCAGAAACCCCTCATGACCGAGGAATCGTCCATCTGGAGAGAATACCTCTGTGGCTCCATCGGAAAAGATTAGTACGACATCTCCTGGCTCGATCCGAATGCTTTGTTGTGTATAGAATTCGCCGGCGATAAACCCAATCGGTAGACCCTCGAGTCCCTCTCCGAGCAGGTACCAGCGTCGGTCCAGCATCCGCCACAACATCATGCGCGGGTGAGCGGCGTAAGCATAGTTGAATTCCCCAGTCTCCCGATCAAACGTCGCGGTGACGATCGTCGTCAAACGCAGCGGCGCACCGGAGGGCTCTCCTATAAGCGTGAATTCATCATTGAGCGCTGCCAACAACCCGGAACTATCACGAACGTCGCGGAACTGGTGTATCAATTTGTGGACATGGGCGGCAATGAGGCTGGCGGCGACGCCGTGGCCAACGCAGTCAGCCAGTATGATGCGTGCCGCTCGTTCCCCTCCGCAAGAGAACAAGGCGTAAAGATCCCCTCCTTCGTTGCCTCCCGCAGGGACGGCGATGACGTCTCCCTCCAAGCCGATTAACTCGACGTGGCGGTGCGCCAACTCGTTGCCAGCCCATAGCTCTATGCAGCCGAATGGGGTCTCCATTGTGGCGTTATTGTTGAGCGGAGTCCCTTGATTCATTCTTCGCAAGTCCTTTTCTAACGCGCTGGATGAGTGCACTTCCGAATGTAGATCTCCGTGCCTCCACGCCGGAACTGAACTTCGTCAGCGAGCATGTTGATCAGGTAGATTCCTCGACCGTGTTCGGAGTGGAGATTCTGGCCCACGAGTGGGCTCGGAATCATCGAAGGGTCGAACCCTTCTCCTTGGTCCTTGACGATAATGAGCATTCCGCGTTTCGCATCACAAGCGCAACAGATGCGAACCTTCTTGTGAGGATCCTGGCGATTCCCATGAATAATGGCGTTGGCAAGAGCTTCACGGAGTGCCATCTCGACCGCAAACCCCTGTTCCGGCGGACAGCAACTAGTCTTGAATAACTGCATCAGCTTGTCCACGACCGGAGAAATGGCTTCGACCGTGCTCGCGACGAGTACGTCCACCCGCCATACCAGATCCGAAGCCATGAATTCGCATGGCGCGAGACCGGGATCATCCCTTCCTTCCATTGTCGCACCTTAGAGTATTGCAACTCTCAACGCGCAGTCAGACACGAGCCTTATAAAGGCGCACGTCGCCGCCGTAACTCGGGTTGACGAGTTCGCTCATGCTCCTCGCCCGTTCGAAGGGGGCACGATACGGGGCATCTTTGATTCTCTGCGGCTAGCCCGTCGTCGCAAAACGATTGAAACGGCAAAAACAGTGACCATGAGACTAAAAATCTCCGCAAGGAGCATTTCTTCACCCTCCGACAATAAGACGGCGCATCCAGGCAAGAAGATTCGTCGAGCAAAGGAAGACCAGCGAAAACCTTTGTTTCGTTCCTGCTGAGAGACTAGCCGCAAACACGAACCTCTTTACGATCTCGACATATCGGATTAATCGTGCCTATCACGAAAAGACTGGCTGTTCATGGATTCAGGTGTGCATAGCAATACTGACGGAGCCCTTTGGGTGAATCGTTTCCCCTTAGTCGCCTGCGTTACGCTTTCGCAGAAGATTCAATCTGGTTCGAGCGGAGTACTCCGAAGAGAGGCTTTCTACTTTAGGTGTTGGGTCGGCTACGGCGCCGTTCGGGATTATCACCTTTCGGGCGCTCTGAACGTCCCTCTGCACAACATCGGCAAGAGAATTTCACGCACAGACATAGTGAATCTTTTTCCAAGAAATGGGTGTCTCATGAGCGAGGGCCAAAAGAGAACGTGTCGCATTCGCGTGCGCCGGGCCAATTTCTGAGCTGGCCCTTGCGGACTTAAGTGATCTGCTCGGCAGAGTTCGACAGGTTCCGTTCGAGAGGGCAAGCGGTGCGGGTAGTCAGGCTCGTCGAAGTAACTGTTGCTCTGGTGGCAATCCTGGTCATTTCGTTGGTAACGCCATCCGTGCCAAGGCAAAGTGGCCGGCGGAGGTCTTGAAAGTGCGAGGTGTTCGGTGAGCGGGAGAGCGGTCACAACGAGATCATTGGAGGCCCTGCCGGGTCCGGATGATGATCTGCCACTGCTGGATCGCATTTTAACAGGAGATGCACAGGCGTTTGACGAGTTGGTGCAGCGGCATAAGCAGCGCGTCTACCGCATCGCGATGGCCGTGACCAGCAACCACGAAGACGCAGAAGAGGCCATGCAGCAAACATTTTTGAAAGTGCACCAGCACCTGAGTGGATTCGAACGCACGTCCAAGTTCACGACTTGGCTGACCCGCATCGCCATCAATGAGGCGCTGCAAAAGCGCCGTCGACTGCGCAAAACCGAGTCGTTGGATACCCCCACGCTGACAGATGGAAGCGTGATGCCGAAGCAGCTCCAAGATTGGCATGACAATCCAGAAAGGATCTACAGCCGGGAGCAGATGCGGGAAATTGTGGAGAGCGCCATCCAGTCCTTGCCCACAATGTACCGAGAAGCTTTTGTGGTGCGGGACGTCGAAGGATTGACCACGGAGGAAGCATCTGAAGTGCTGCAGATATCCGTACCCGCGCTTAAGACGCGTCTGTTGCGGGCGCGCCTGATGATGCGGGAGGCTCTGGCCGGACATTTTCAACGGCCCGCAACCCTAAGATCGAAAGTGTTTCAGGCTCGCTGGAGAATTCAGGATGCGTTGATGGCGCCTTTTCGAGGGTCGAATGGAAAGAAAGAGGAGATGTAGCGATGCTCGATTGCATGCACGTACTGGATGAACTCTCAAATTATGTCGATGGAGAAGTCTATCCTGAGATGAAGCGAGCCTTGGAGGAGCACCTAGCAAAATGTCGGAGGTGCTCGCTCGTTTACAACACGACCCGAAAGACACTCAGGATTGTGACCGAAATCGGGGCCTTTGAAATCCCGGTAGAGGCGAATGCTCGCCTGCGTGTGGGGCTCCGCGGGCTACTGCCGCGCAATTAGAATGAGCGCAGGCCCAGGGTTTCGATAGCGGCACCTGCTTGGGGAAGGAGCAATTTCGGCGCGCTTTCTTTCCCAGACCGGCATTGATTTCATGGATGGAGATATCGCCGCGGGTAAAACCGCGCTGGCAGAACTCGGAAAGCTCGCGAACACATGACTGGAGGGAATCCCAAGACCATGAAATTGTTGTTGGCGCATTCCTATTTGCAAACAGGAAATGAAAACCATGACAAAGAAGTTTGACCTTGTGGCGATCGGCACTGGTTCAGGGGCGTCGGCAGTCGCTTCGCGGTGTCGCTCGGCGGGGTGGCAGGTCGCAATTGTTGACTCCAGACCGTTTGGTGGCACTTGCGCCCTGCGGGGGTGCGATCCAAAGAAAGTGCTCGTTGGCGCCGCAGAAGTGATCGCCTGGGTCCGCCGTATGAAAGGGAAAGGAATTCGGACGGAGCAACTCAGGATTGATTGGCAGGAGCTAATGCGCTTCAAGCGTTCTTTCACAGAGCCTGTCCCGAAACATAGGGAAGAAGGGCTTGCGAAAGCTGGCATCGCGACGTTTCATGGTCGTGCCCGTTTCGTCGGGCAAACCACTGTTCAAGTGGGCAACGATGTGCTTGAGGGACGCTACACTGTTATAGCCACCGGACAGAAGCCCGCAAATCTCAAAATATTTGGAGCGGAGCATCTGACTACGAGCGATCAATTCTTGGAGCTTGACGATTTGCCGCGGCGCATTGTGTTTATTGGAGGCGGATATGTTGCTTTCGAATTTGCGCACGTCACGGCACGCGCGGGATCGCAGGTCACAATCCTCCATCGAGGTGCACGGCCCCTTCCGCGCTTTGACCCTGACCTTGTTGGCCAATTGGTAAACCAAACGCGCGAACTTGGCATTGGAGTTGAACTTGGGACCCAAGCTGAGGGCCTCGAAAAGTGCTCGGGGAAGCTGACAGTGCACGCCTCTGCCTCTGGCGAGAAGCGCACTTATCAGGCGGACATGGTGGTGCATGCGGCAGGTCGCGTACCCGAAATTGACGATCTGAACCTCGAAGCCGCAGGGGTTCAATGGGACAGCCGGGGCGTTAAGGTCAATGAATTCCTCCAGAGTGTGTCGAACCCAGCTGTCTATGCAGCAGGCGACGCTTCTGCAAGTGGCGGCCCACCCCTCACTCCCGTCGCTGGTTACGAAGGCATGATTGTTGCCGCCAATCTGCTGAAGGAGAATCATCAGAAGCCCAATTACCTCGGCATACCCACTGTCGTCTTTACAGTGCCTGCGCTGGCTTCTGTCGGATTGAGTGAACGCGAGGCAGGCAAGCAAGGACGGCAGATTAGGATCAAAAAAGAGATGACCTCCAGTTGGTATGCATCTCGCAGGGTCGGGGAAACGCATTCCGGCTTCAAGGTACTCGTCGAAGAAGGCACCGATCGCATCTTGGGTGCTCATCTACTTGGTGGTGGAGCTGAGGAGGTAATAAATCTCTTCGCCGTGGCGATGCGAAGCGGCATGCGCGCCACCGATCTCAAGCAAATGTTATTTGCCTATCCGACCCACGGATCAAATTTGCCGTACATGCTCTAGGACTGCCGTGGAATTGACAATGAACTCCAAATCCAGTGACAACATCTTCGAGAAAGGAGAAAACCAGCATGCCAGAATCGTATGCCGTTGCGAATTCACCGGATAGCGTTTGTCCACCTTTGAACGGGGTCAAGATCCCTCGGGTCATTGTGAAGACTGCTGATGGGGCGCCTTTCGATTTGATGGAAGGCATCAATACAAAGCCAGCGGTACTGGTTTTTTATCGAGGAGGTTGGTGACCCCACTGCAACCGGCAGTTGGTTCAACTGCGGGACATCGAATCGCAACTCAGCGACCTGGGATACCAAATCATCGGCGTTTCGCCGGACCAACCGGCCAAAGTCCGCGAAACAATCGAAAGACACAAAATCAGCTTCACGCTTCTTTCCGACAGCCAGATGACAGCTTCAAGAGCTTTCCGGATCGCCTATAAGGTGGATAACACCACTCTGGAGCTTCTTGCACAAAACCGAATCGATCTGGAAGCAGTTTCGGGAGAGAAGCATCACGAGCTTCCCGTGCCGGCGGTGTTCTTGGTAGCGACGAGTGGCGTGATTCAATTCGAATACGTAAACCCGGACTACTCCGTGAGGGTGCATCCGGAGCTGCTCTTGGCTGCGGCTCGTCTCGTCCGGAACTGATTTGCTCGGCAGGAGATTTTCGATGTCACGAAGCAATGCAATCTGCCGCATCGAGCAGCCGCATTCACAAAACAACCAACGCCCATGACGAGGAAGGCGGCAACCCAAAGCTACGTTCGCGCTTCGGCCCAAGCCAAACCGACGAACAAGGCAAATGCCGAAAGGTATCAAAGCAGAATCGCACTCTTGCCGCATGCCAGGTCCTGCGCTTGGCAGCGCTGCTCTGAGCTGCACGCAGACTCGGACTTGTCGGCTTCCATGCGGAACCTCACTCAGATTGCTGGAGGAGTTTTCCGACTTCGGCGCTTAACCGAGTCGGATTTTCGCACAATAGCAGATTAGGATCGACACCTTGTAACTGATGCATCCAGAAAGTGGGCTGTGGTGGCTGCTGTGCTTCCCATTTAATTCCTGGCTTGTAGACTAAGTACACGTCCCAGGCGATGTCGTGCAGATCGAGAGTGTCGCCAAAGAGCTTGCCCAGACTTTTGTTTTCGTTCCAACCCTGAATGATGCGCGTGTCACGAACTGAATCCGCCTGTTGCGTCGCGGCCGCAAGGCTATCTCCGTCTCGCATGGGCTCCCATATCAGGATTGCTTGTAATTTCGGTGAGGGGAATTTCTTGAGAACGCGACTTACGACCGCGTGTCCAGACTGACAGCCAGGGCATGTAGGGGAGAGAAGTGCCACTACTCGGACCTTTTCACTGGAAGAATTGAATTCCTTACGCACATCGTCTGTGGTGAATGAAGCCATCGCCGCTGACGTCACGGTAGGAGCAGGAGATTTCGCAGGCGAACGATGACAGCAGTCTTGATTCGTAGGGCTGGCGGTGCGCGTCTTAGCCGTTAGGGTCAGGGCGAGCACGAGCACGACCAGAACTATGTAGAGTCTGTGCATTGTAAATCACTCTTTCGATCCTGTTGCCCCGCCTTGTTGACAAACGACGGAATGGCGAACACTGTGTATCACTCCATTCGGAGGGTGATCGTCGGATCAACCTTTGTGGCGCGCCGCGCCGGAAAATATGCTGCTAACAAGCCGACGCCAAGCAGAATCAGTGCGACTACTGAAAATGTCTCAGGATCGGCAGCGCTGACTCCGTACAACAAGTAAGCCGAAAGGCGAGTCACAGCGACCGCGATAAGGAGGCCCCCGATCATCCCGGCTGCACACAACATCAGTCCCTGCCCGAGAACAAGCTTCAGGACGTCGCCCTGCGTTGCTCCAAGAGCGATGCGGATTCCCATTTCGCGGGTGCGCTGGCTGACCGTGTACGCGATAACACCGTAGAGCCCCAGAGCGGCAAGCAAAAGCGCGAGCAGACCGAAGATGCTCAGAAGCGTAGCTGCCATCCTTTGCAAGAACAGCGAGATGCCAATGTGGTCCTCCAAGGTCTTGGCGTCGAACATAGGCATTTTCGGGTCGAGCCTAGCGACCTCGGCCTGTACCGCATGGAACATTTTTTCTGGTTCGATAGCCGTGCGCGCAACCAAGATCATGTTAGACCGATAGTCCTGCAGCAAAGCCAAGTAGAGAAAAGGCTGCGGAGCCTCGCTCAGGCTGCGGTTCTTGACATCTTTGGCGACGCCGACGACTTCCAGCCAATCCTTGGTAAGTTTTAGACGCCTGCCAAGAGCATCGCCGCCCGGCCAATACCGTCGCGCCATCGTTTCATTGATGATCACTACACCCTGAGTATTCTCATGATCTCGCTCATCGAAGTCCCGGCCATGCAAGAGCGGGATGCGCATCGTCTGAAAATACAGCGGTCCAACCGTCTCATAGTTGAGCCGCATGTCTTCGTCCTTAGCCGGTGCGTAACCGTCGATCACCACGTTTGCAAACGCGATTCCTCCGTCAGTGAGGGGCAAGCGTCGCGCCAACGTCGTTGATTGAATGCCCGGCGTGGTGCTGACGCGCTCGACCAGACGGCGATAAAACTCGCGCCCGCGGGTTTCATCGTAACCACTGAGAAACGGATCGAATGAAACGAGCAGAACGCCGTGCGGATCAAATCCCGGATCAGCCTTGTACGCTTCCCGCAGACTGCGGACAAACAGCCCAGCGCTGATCAACGCGACCATCGAGAGGGCCACTTGAATGATGACGAGCGCGTGTCGCAGCGAAACCTTGCGCGGTCCGCGTCCGACGGTCGCGGCATTGTCTTTCAGCGCTGTGACAAGATCCTGCTTGGATGCCTCCAGCGTCGGAGCCAAGCCGAAAAGGAGAGCCGTAATGACTGTCAGCCCGAGACTGAACGCGAAGACAACGGCGTCCGGTCGAGTATCAAAACTAGCTTTATTGGCATAGGGCGGAAGGAATGCCGCGAGTGATCGGGATGTCCAGAACGCGATGGTAAGCCCCAATGCGGTGCCAAGTGAAGCGAGCACAAAGCTCTCGGTGAGCATCTGCCGTACCAGTCGCCCCCGGCTACCGCCTAAGGCCAGACGGATCGCGATCTCCTTACGACGAGAGGCGGCGCGCGCCAACACCAAGTTGGCAACATTGGCGCAGGCGATCAACAGCACAACTGCGACTGCGGCCATTAGAATCGCAAGCGCTGGTCGGATGTCCGATTTCAAGCCAAACGGTGACTGCGCCACCGAGTAAACCGCCACGCCCAATTGCTCGTTGGTTCGCGGGTACTCTCGTTCCAAGCGACTGGCGATCGCGCCGATATTCGCTCGCGCCTGTGCCAGTGTTGCACCGGGCTTGAGCCGGCCCATGACCATCAGCCACCGACTACCCCGATCAGTGAGCGAGAAATGTGGGCGGGCAACGTAGTCCTTCATCATCGCTGGCGTCCACACATCGAGCGCAATGCCCGCAAAGGGGCTGCCGAAATCCTTCGGAGTGACACCGATTATCGTGAAGTCGTGCTCGTTTAGCGTGATCGTTCGTCCCAGAACGTTTGGATCGGCACCGAAGCGCCGTTGCCACAGTCCGTAGCCGATCACGGCGACCGGATGTGTATTTGGGGTCTTATCTTCCTCTGGAAGAAACGTCCGCCCGATCAGTGCCTTTACGCCAAGGACATCAAAATAGTTGCCCGAAACGATGGCTGCCCACACCCGTTCTGGCTTGTCGCCGCGGCCCAAGTTGAGAGGCAGTATTTGATGCGCCATCAATCCGGAGAGGACCGTATTGCCGTCACGAAAGTCCAGGTAATCGACGTAGGAAGTCGAGAGGGCGGAGTTGTTGCGTGTTGCGCCCCAAATCTCGACCAGTCGTTCCGGTTGCTTGATACCGGGCAAAGGCGCCAGAAGGACAGCCTTGATCCAGGTGAAGATCGTTGCATTGGCGCCAATGCCCAAAGCCAGCGTGATCGCAACGACCAGCGTGAAACCTGGTTTCTTCGCCAGCATCCGCAGGCTGTACCGTACGTCTTGCCAGAAGGTCTCCATTAAAGCGACTCTTTTCCTCCCTTATTCGGCCCGCCCTAGGAGTTTGCCTACTTCAACGTTCATGACGATGCCGAGTTGAGCTGCAGGAGCGTGCGCAGCTCGGAAACGTCGAAGCCCACAACAACCTCTCCATCAATCACAGTGACCGGAGTGGTCATGTACCCGGTTTTTTTCAATTCAGCCAGCGCCGCCTCGTCAGCGGCGATGTTACGGTCAGTGAACTCAATTTTGTTCTGTGAAAGAAACTCTTTCACTTTTCCACAAAACATTCAGCCGGGCTGGCTGTAGACCACAACTTTCTTGCTCATCGAGCGCCTCCTCGGGCACTACGGAGCTACCTCGGCCACTTTGAGTGCTCTTATACAGTCTTGAACGACCCGCGTTACGTTGCCCAAGCAGCATTTGCCCGATGGATTCTTCACTTCGCAGGCGCAATTGCCCGACTTCACTTCCGCTGTGATCCGGTCTGCGACCGTCGAGTGCCCTTTCTTTGCGATCTCGTCCTGAATGTCCTTTCGTGTGAACCCAAAACAGTAGCAAACCGGAATAGGGTCCATCTCCTCTTTCGCTCCAACGCGCACAAGGAGGTCTCCGCGACGAAAGACAGGTGCCTCAGGGTCCAAGGCGAAATAAACCACATCGCAGTCGTGAACTTCGCAGAAATAGTACTTAGTGTTCGGCATCCCTAAAGGTAGCTGACGGACCAGACTCCTGACCGTGAGCACGTCCACCTGTTTCGAACGTGCTCCGCTGACCGGACAAGCCATCACCCCCGGCGCGGTACCAGCCTTCGCATTCACAGAACAACAGTCCGACATGCGGATCTCCACTCCTTATCCCAAATAATCAAGCGTCCGGCGCGGTTTTCTATTTGGTGGTTTTCTCCAATTGCGAAGGAAAGCCAGCATCAGTCGTGGCCTTTACGAGCGCATCAGTGTTCGTCTTTGCATCGTCGAAGGTCACCTGAACTTGTTTCTTTTCGAACCGTACCTCGATCTTGGAAACGCCCGAAACCTTTTCGAGTGCCTTCTTTACCGTTATTGGGCACACGGGACAGGTCATACCAGCAACATTCAAGGTTACGGTTCGGGGAGACGCCCAAGCCGGAGCGGCCAATACAAACGCGGCAAGAATGGAAGCAAATGAGATTTTCGGAATCTTCATATCAACTCCTCCTCGGTCCAGAATTTAGTAAAAGAGCTTTGCGACATACGGATAGACGAGCGCAATGACAATGAGCGCGGAAACGATCACGAACAGGGTCTTGTAAATGCGGCGCGTTCGGGGAACGGCGCAAATTTGACCTGGCTCGCAAGCTTGTGCGGGACCAAAGATGCGCCGCCCTGCAAAGAACAGCGCCACAAGCGCAGCGGCGATAAAGAACGGACGATACGGTTCGAGCCGCGTGAGGTTTCCGATCCACGCCCCGCTCAATCCGAGAGCAACCAGAACCAGAGGCCCCAGGCAGCAGGTCGAAGCCAAGATGGCCGCCACGCCTCCCACAACAAGCGCACCCGAGCCAGTCCGGTCGGAAGCGCTTCCACTAAAATCAACTCTCACTTGTCGCCCTCCTGCTTGCTGTTTCCTTTTCCTCTCAAAATTGGGCAATGAGCGTCCCGCTTGCGCAATTCTTTGTCACAACTTCGCAGAGCCAATCGCAGCTCGTGCTCCAGCTTGTTCAGGTCGGCAAGTTTCCGCTGCACATCGGCCAGCTTCTCTTCCACACGGTGCCGAACGGGCGCACACGGCTGTAGCCGATTCCCTCGCAGCTTCAGGAGACCTCGAACCTCGCTGAGTTTGAATCCCAAACCTTGTACCCGGCGCATGAAGGCCAGCGTCTCAATGTCGCTTTCGCCATACTGACGAAACCCACCCAATGTCCTTGGGGGCCCCTGTAGCAAGGCATTTCGCTCGTAGAAGCGAATAGCGTCAACGCTCAGACCGACCTTCTTTGCGACGATACCAATTTGCATTGCCTTGCTCCCGTCTACAAGCTACACCCTAAAGTATGGTCCAGAGTCAAGCGCTTCTTTCCACTCTCGGCCTGCATATTCGCCGTAACCACCTCGAACTGGAAAGTGATCTAATCGTCGATTAGAATTGAAGCCGCGATGCCAAGTCCGACCGACAGACTAATTGATTCTTTCGCTTCCAAGTTGGAATTGCTTGGTTGTCCGATCAAACGAGCAGACAACGCCGCCCGCCTTGCGAAGTTGGAGGCACGACTTCCGAAGCGGCTTCCGCAATCCTTTGATTCACTCTTGTCGCGATATTCCTTTCCACCTTTTGACGCCTGTGGGATCTCCTTCTTTGGTTGGGGGTCAAATTCCAGCGAGCTATTTGAAGTAGCGGCGACGGCGAAGGGCTCTCTGCCTGAGGTGTTGCTACCATCGCGGTATGTCCAAATAGGCCGCCCTGACACCGGCGATTTTGATGCTGTTTGCTTCGACTTGAAAGTTCATGAGCAGAATCGTGAATACCGAATCGTGCGGGCCGACCACGAAGAAATTTTGTGCAATTTTCGAGTCAAGATTCGGACGGCACTGTGGGCCTCATTCCGAATTTTCGTACAACATCATCTATCGCTGGAGCGGTAGTGCTTGGTAAGCGCCGTTATCGGACATCTGGTTTCAGTCCCCGTTACCCATGCAAAACTCCTGGTAGGTCTCCAAGGTGCCTTTCCCAGGGCACCCTAAATCGCAAAGATTGAAAATACGTGGACAGTTTTTGCCGAAAAAAACCCAACTCTTGAATTAGTGACGGGCAATCTCGGTAATTCTCACGGCATTGACTCGCCTGCGAAGCCATTCATGCACAGTCCCCGCCTTAGCCTTTAGTGAGTACACTCAAGCAATGGAGTGAACGCTCCGACGGAACGCTCCGAACACCTCCCGAATCAGGGGTGAACCGGAAGCTATCGCTTACCTCGTAGGCCCCAAGAGCGGTAACCAAAGTTGAAGAATGACTACACAGAGGCCCTGCTCACTAGGAATGTGCGCTCTCGCAACTGGAGCATCTGCTTTCGAGGCAACTGCTTCGCCACACGAGAGGCTTACGCTCTACCTAGATTGGACAAAAGGCCTTCCATCATTGAGTGTCTATTCCGCGAGCAGAGGGCTAAGGGTGAAGACATATTCCCTTTACGCTTTTCATTTCAACGAGTTGGTGCGCCCGGCAGGACTCGAACCTGCGCAATTTTGCTTAGAAGGTGCGCAGTACAAAAATCTAAGTGCCGCTCCTGGTGTCGCTTACGAGGAAGCGCGTCACTTATGTCGCCCTTGAACTGGACGTAAGTTGGACTGAAACCGCTGGGGTGAACCCTTAGAGTGGCACAGTTTTTTTGGACACAGCTTCCGCTTTCGTAAGAGCGTTCTTGCATCTCCTAGCAGGAGAAGGGGTCTGGGGAAGGGGACGGCATTTGAGTCCCCGTCCCAGCAACCTTGTAGAACCCCTCTCGTCGTTCTCTTTGTTCTCAAAGAACACCATCGTTGCGCCTCGAGATTCGGCCGAACCTGACGCCTCGATCTGTTGCTCGAACTCTTCGGGGGATCGATAGCCCAGCGCCGAGTGCAACCGCTGCCGATTGTAATACTCCTCGATGAACTCTTCGATGTTGGCGTGCAAATGGTCCAGGTCTACGTACTTGTTGGCGTAGATCTCTTCTCGCTTCAGCGTCTTCATGAAGCTTTCGCAGCTGGCGTTATCGTAAGGGTTCGCTGGCCGGCTCATGCTCGGTACCGTACGGTGCTTCTCGAGTAGGGCCACATATTCTGCAGAGGCGTACTGCAACCCTCGATCCGAGTGATGCACTAGGCCGGGTGGCGGCTGTCGTTTCTCCATGGCCTGCTCCAGTGCTCCAACTACCAGCCGATTTCCCAGGATTCGATCCAGTGCCCAGCCCACCACTTTGCGAGAGAACCCATCGAGGATCACCGCCAGATAGACAAACTCCGCTTTCAGTCGGATGTAGGTGATGTCGGCCACCCAGAGCTGATTGATGCCCGTCACTTTCATACGACTGGCTAAGTTGAGATATATCTCTAGCTTGTGATTTGAATTGGTCGTGACCACGAATCGCTTCGGTTGCACCCCCAGCAGATTATCTTCCCGCATGATCCGCGCCACTCTCTTGTGGTTCACCGGCATTCCCCGGCGGTGCAGCTCTGCCGTGATCCGCCGATAGCCATAACGCCGGCGGTGCTCCAAAGCAATCTTTTGAATCGCAGATCGCACTTCCATCTCTTCCTCGATCGGCTGCTGCTCTTTCAGTGAGCGGTAGAATCCCCGGCGGCTGACCGGCACCATCTGACACATGCGCTCGATACTCAGGCTGCCTTGCAATGACATCACTTCTCGGATCTGGTCGTAGATGCCATTTCGCCAGAGCCGCTGTTGCGCTGGCGTCGAGCCTCGATTTTTTGCAAGGCACCTTTGAAAAAATCCACCTCCAGGGTCTTTTCTGCCAAAAGCTGCTTCAAGCGATGGATTTCCTTGCGGTGAGCAGAGGCGTGCGTGCTGGGCCGCGACGCTTCTTGTCCTGGTTCAATGATCTCCAGCTTCCTGCGCCACTTGTAGAGGCACCTCGGCCTTACCCCGAGTTCTCGCGCTAACTCACCGACATCTTCACAAGTCTCCATGCGTGCGACGGCCATTCGCTGAAATTTCCGGGAATACCGTTTCCTCTTCACCTGTGGTTCCTTTCCCGGAAACTGTGCCCATTTTTGTGTGTCAGTTCAAGGGTTCATTCCACTGTGGCATGAATCCTAGAATTCAGGCCGTCCCAAAGGGACATACCTTCCTATGAACGAGAGCAGTTGTGCGGGACATCGAAGCAGCTGCCGCAGTCCTAGCGGTCTCCTTTATTAGTGTGCCCGAGTAACCGCGGATTAGCCACTGGCCGTTGCGCTTCAACCAGACCTCTCCCACGGCCATCTGATGCTCACCGTTGTCGCCGGGGGTTTTGACGTCGGCGAAGTAGGTGACGAGGGCCGCATCCGCTCCAACCGGCACGACGCGCAACTGTGACAGTTTGTACCCTGTAATGGGCTGCTCGGACATCTGCTGTGCCGTGGGCTTTCCTATGTGGCGGGAGCCATCGGGCCAGAAAGAGTTGAAGTCATCGGCTATGACCGCATTATTGGATGCCGATCCTGGTTCTTCCAGGCCTCCCACTGGGTGGCGAGCCGCGCTGAGATTGCTTCAGTCAATTCTGGTATCGAAACGTTGCGCGCCATCTCCATGCCTGTTCCTTTCGCTCACAGTTTCTGGCCCGCCAAGACAGTACTAAATGCCAGCACCGCAAAGCACAAGTCGCACGGAGGCCTCCTGAATCGGGGCGAGCAGATTTGAACCACCGACCTCTTGGTCCCAAACCAATCAGGTTGATACCACAAAGCTTTATCTTGGCGTCGCTTACGGGACAAAGGGCGTTATTTCCCCCTCTTAGTTGTACCTAATTTGTACCTAAACCACCAAGTGAGATGCTGAGGCATTCACACGTAGTCGCGAATTTCCCGCCACTTTTCAACGGCGGCGTGCAGCGCGCCGAGAAACGCAAGAAAGTGGCGCGCATTAGGGGACGATTTCCGAACTCTTGCGCTCGCTAGCGACACTGCGGTACCGGATTGAGGCCCGGCGCGCGTCCCGGCTTCCTCCGAGGGCTAAAGAACTGTCCAGTTCCCCTGCTTTGCATCTTCTAGCGACAGTGCCAATAGCCTCTGTTTGTTCTCAAGGTCTTCGATGTACACAATCTCTTCTGAAGGCGTAGGAATATTGCAAAATCTAATTTCAAAAACATACCATCGAAAAAACTGGACGAATACTGTGAGGGCGTTGTCTCTCACACGGAATTTTACTCTATGGTCTGGGCTGTACTGGTGCGTTCTCTTGTTCAGAACTTGGACCTGCTCTATTTTGTTGCCGACGCGGATGTAATCACGAATTGCGTTGAAATCTGGACCGAGTATCTTTTCTCCAAAACACAGCGCGAGGAATTCGTAAGCAATAAGTACTGGAACACGATCATCTACAGGTTGGCCAGTAAGTTGCGGAAGTCGAACTGTTGCTTCATTTTTCAGGAATGTCTCACCAGTCGTCAATTGAAGTTCCTGTCCGTTCTCGCAATCTTCAAATCGCTTAGCCCATCCCTCGATTTCACCGCTCGGCACGTCCCGCTTCTTCAATTTGTTTTCCAAGTATTTCTCTGCCTCATTTGTGTCCATGACCAAGCAATTGCCTGTGATTTCTTTGGCCCTCGTCTTCCATCTGCCCTTCTTCTGAGAAACGACGACAGTCGCGCCGCCCGCGCCCTCCGCAACGAAGTCGAGCCCTTCTTCAATTTGGGCGGCAAGCTGGGGAATACTGTTTCGAAGGTACCAGACCGCCATTCTTATGCTTGGATCTCTTTTGAGTTGAGCAACAAAGTTCGCTCCGAATTGAGAATTGCAAGGTGTACACAGAATCAGAGCCTGCAAGGTCCCTCCGATGCACGCGGGAATTATGTGTTCCCTGGAATCAGGAGCTCTTTCCGTGCAAAGGATGCACTTCCCGAACTGTGGATCAACTAGCATGACTTCATACTAACGCAGACGGGGGAGCAAGTCAGTGATGGCCGGTGTTTTAGAGGGCGGGAGAAAACGCCAATCGTTCTGCATGGCGGTCAATTCTTGCTGTATTTCTTTGAATCTTTCTGCACATCCTTGAGAACGCTCTTGATGAGATGGGAAGGATTGTTCCACGACAGGGCGATAAGCTGCGCACCGTTGTTCCGTCTAAGCTTGACTCCGGACGAGCCGTCCGGTTCTAATTCCGCATGCTGCCGTTAGACCACGAACAAATCCGTCAGTGTCGCGATGAAGTCGAGCGCGAGCTATTTAGGGTCGCGAACCATGACGACTGCAAGCGCTTTCACAACGAAACCCAACTGACAGCCGTCGTTCTCTTGCTCGTGCGTAGCGCATCGCTGCTTCAGTCCTTGCTGCTCCTCTTTCAGTCCAGAAATCTTGATGGGTTCCATCCAATATTGAGAGCCTTTGAAGAGAATTGGAATATGGCGCACGAACTTCGTTTGAAGGCGCAGCAAAATAAAGCTACTAAGTGGTTGGTAGAAGCTAACGACATTTATTTAGCTTCCATTCCAGTTTTGAACGAATTCATCCGTGGTCGTGGACAACATGAACCACCATTGGGACGGGATTATGGTTCACTTAGCGAGCTTTCTCACCCAACGCGATCCGCAGCAATGAACTCTGTGGGGGTCGCCCTGTTAAGATTGGGGTCCGATGGTGCAGAGGTTGCGTTTCGGCTTGCAGAGAAAAACGACGAATTGCGAATCCCCTATGCTCTGTATCGACTCGTCTGGCTTATCTTAGACCAGGACCCCAGATTCATTCCGATTCCGGCAGACCCGAAAAATATGCCGCTGTCCTTAAAGTTTTATGAAGCATACGGCACTGACGACCCCAGCGCAGAATGAGCGACGTTTTGAGCATACAAGTCGTGTTTTGTGGTCCAAACGGTGAGACAAAGGACGGCCCTCTCATCATCCCTTCCGGTGAGCCACCACGTCGGTTCGACGATGAGGGCTGGGACAAAGATCGGAGTGTTCGCGTGTTTCGCACTTTTCTTCAACGCCGTGATGGTGATGGCACAGAAGCGGCGATGCGCGCTTTAGACCGACTTAACTGTTGGCACGAGGCTCTTAAACAGTTGATGACAGACCCCGGTCCCAACGAAGGGTTGGGCGCTGACCTGCTGTGGCTTTGGATAAGTTACGGCTTTCATGTTGCGCGGTCGTTGAAAGGCGATCTGATTCTCGTTGACGTGTTCAAGCACCTGCTTCCCCCATACGGGGGAGCCGCACTGACGCTTTATCGTGGGGAACTGAACTCACGCCATCGGGACCGCACCTACGGCATATCATGGACTCCCGATCTCCGTGTCGCCAGAATGTTTGCAGATAGACGATACCCTGACGAAGGCACGGGAGTTGTATTGAAGACCGATGCCTTACCTGAAATGATCGTCGTCTCTCCTGGCGGGCATAGCTCATACCTCAGCGAGGAAGAGTACATCATTGACCCGCGCCTAATCCGAGAGATTTGCGTCATCCCATAGGCACTAGACTTCCAGCCGAAGTCTTTGTGGAGAACCGATTCCCTGATGCAAAGCCGCCGCAAGCATCCGTACCCGATCAAGGCCATCGATTTAGGTGCCCATTCTGGCCGGCTTCTCGTGGTTGCATTCTCGGACTACCGCGTACAAGACATTGAGCTACTAGTTGAGGAACTCTCGAAACTCCAACCCCGTCCCGACTTGATTCTCTATGCCGGAGATGACATCGAGAGGTTTCGGCCTTCTGGCGGAAAGAATCTCTTCGAAGCGATCGCATCCCAAGCCCGCTACGGACTATGCGCCGTTGTAGGCAATGACGACGAGCCCTCGGTAAGAAAACTTGTTTCGGGCAAGTCAGTCAAAAACGTCCATCTATCTCCAGTGACGCTTGGAGCTTATGCAATTCTTGGCTTGGACGGTGCACCACGACGGCCTGATTTGGATGGAATCGGGTACATCCTCCACTCCGAACAAGAAATCGCACGACACTTGAATACTCAACGCCAGGTGGTAGCACCCAGGCAATTCATTGTCGTCAGCCATGCGCCTCCTGAAGGCATCTTGGATCACGCAGTGCGATTCTCAAAGGATGGAAAACCCCGATCAATTGGCTCGCGGGCACTCAAAAAGTTCGTGAAATCTCGCAAAGAAGTAGTCCTTGTTGTCTGTGGACACGTTCATCGTTGCGGAGGAATGAATCAGCATGTCTTTGGCACGACAGTCGTAAATGCCGCAAACCATGACGACTATAAAGCAGTAGCTCGATTTGCGATCATAGAATTGGGGACGCATAGAAAGCCCATCGTCGAATGGCGAGAGCTACGGCCAGTTTCGATAGTGCCAGACATAGGCCCTGCCTCGGTCGAACGTCTCAGAGAGATCGGCATCCGAACAATAGAGGAACTAGCGGGATCTTCCACGGAAGTTGTACGCGTGACCTGCCCCCCGTTTTTAGTCCAGTCATAAGTTAGCACTCCGGGGCTCCTGCACATCCGAACCTTCCCAGGTCGGGGCGATGGAGGCGACCGGCGTGGGGGGAGACGCCGGTCGCGCGGCCACACTCGCGGCGAACTCTTCCGGCGTCAGATACCTCAGCGAGCTGTGCGGGCGCACCGTGTTGTAATCCACCCGCCAGGCTTCGATCACCTCCCGTGCGTGTCGCAGATCCACGAACCAGTTCTGGTTCAAACATTCATCGCGGAACTTCCCATTGAAGCTCTCGATAAACGCGTTCTGCGTGGGCTGGCCGCGCTCGATGAAGTGCAGCGCCACCTGATTCTGATACGCCCACTGATCCACGACGCGGCTGGTGAACTCCGTTCCGTTGTCTACCTGAATCGCGGTGGGTGTTCCCCGTCGTTCTCGCAGCCCCTCCAGCACCCGCACCACGCGCAGACCGGGCAGCGACGTGTCCGCCTCGATCCGCAGGGCTTCTCGCGTGTAGCCGTCCATCAGGTTCAGCGTCCGGAATTTCCGTCCGCTGGAAAGTTCGTCATGCGTGTAGTCCATCGTCCACACTTCGTTCGCACGGGTCGGAAGCGCCAACGGCACTCGCGTTTCGGCTCGAAATCGCTTGCGCCTCCTACGCTGCATCGTCAGCCCTTCCTCCCGATACAGCCGATACACTTTCTTGTGGTTGACCCGCCACCGCAGCGTTCCGTCCTCGGTCTTCTCCCGTCGCAGGAAAATGTACAGCCGCCGATAGCCGAATCGCGGACGCTCGGCTGCCAACTCGCGCAGCCGAGCCCGCAACGCCGCTTCGTTCCGTTCCCTGCGCTGGTACCGCCAGCTCCCACGGTGCATCCCGATCAACCCACAGGCGCGTCGCTCGCTGAGCCCTGCTTGTTCCCGCACGACACGCACCGCTTCTCGCTCTGCCCGCGGGCCTACCACTTTTTTGCCAGCACCACCTTCAGCGCGTCGATGTCCAGCGCCTGCAGCGCTACGATCTTCTTCAGCCGTCCGTTCTCTTCCTCCAGCTGACGTAGCCGCCGGGTCTCGTTCACTTCCAGGCCCCCGTACTTCGCCTTCCAGTGGTAGAACGTGGCATCACTGATCCCGATCCGGCGGCAGAGGTCCTTCACGGGAACTCCGGCCTCCGCCTCTTTCAACACCCCGACGATCTGCTCTTCACTAAAGCGGCTCCTTTTCATGGCGCTTCTCCTCTCGCGGTCTTATACCCGGAGAAGCTAAGTTTTGACTGGACCAAATTTCGGGGAGCAGGTCAATGGACCTAGGCCTATTGAGGACCTTGCCGTAACACGCTTCTACACGACACTTGGCATATATGGGGTGATGAACACGATTCATGACTTCGACGCAGGGCTCAGGAGCGCGTTCGAGAAGGGCGGTCAGGACGCCGGTGTTGTTTTCTTGAGGAAAGACGACGCAAACCGAATAGTTCCATGCTCACCGAACAAGATCCTCTTATCAGCGACAACCACCTTGCGCCCAAGCAAACGATTGCTCCCAGTTGGATTCAATACAGGGCCAAAGAGGGATGTCAAACGCTTCGTGGAAAAAATTGACGGGATCGTCGAAGAGTATAGAGCCGACATCGTCGCCGGCAGAGCGTTCCTGATTGATGTTGATATTGCTAAGGCCATAATTGAATTAATCAGCAAGACATTTGAATTTGAAGAGGAAGGCACCGGCTGGGACGTGACTGCCTTTAGTGCGGCGATCGACTATTTGTCAAAGATGAATACGACGGACTCCCGCCGAGGTAAAGTGTGGTGCCTCGTTAGACTGGACCGTGACATTAAGCGAAAAAGACCCGGAGGGAGACTGCAGGATTCCCCAGACACAAAGCAAGAGCAAGACGTAATTGATAAGCTGGACCCTAATACGCCTGTCCTGATGCTCTTGAAACAGAACGGCGATGCATCAAACGGATGGGACGATTGTCCGTTTTGGTGGCCAGTCCTGCAAATTCCGCGTAACACAAAAACTGTAATTTTTGCGAGCGAGATGTTGGCCTCTACACAGTAGGCCCGGCTGGAATCGCCTGCCCTCCGACTTATCTTCCGTGCTCACCGCCCGAGCATACCATTCCGTGCGCTCGCCTCCCCAGACCTCCAGCACCCAAAACTCCACACGCCGGATCACTAGACAAAACACGCCTCCAGTGCCAGCGTCAATCAGGAGGCTAATGAAGATGACTGATCAGCTGCTAGAAAACGAAGTACAACAACCCGGCCCCGACCCGGAACACGATATAGACACCGACTCGCTCCGTTCCCTTTCACCACTCGCGAGATTGGCGTTGCACTGCGCGGATGAAGACGACCGCTCCAATTGCGTCAGGCCCTCTCTCTCGCCATCCCGCCGCAACCCACCCGATCTCACACACCACCGCATCAAGTGTGTCCTCTGCCGTCACAAAAAACGCGGCGCGATTGAAGAGGCCTTTGTCCATTGGCAGAGCCCCTGGTACATCTCGCTCGACTTTCGCATTTCCAAGCGCACCCTCTATCGCCACGCTCACGCCCTCGGACTTTTCGCCCGCCGCCGCGAAAATCTGCGCTTCATCCTCGAACACATTCTGGAGCGCGCTCAGGAAGCCGAAGTCAAAGCCGACACCATCATTCGCGCTTTGCGCGCCTATACCTGCCTCACCGACGACGGAAGATGGCACGAACCCCCGGCACGCGTAATTTTCTCTTCGAATTCGCGTCCGCCCGCCGCCACTCTGCAAGTTCGTGCTTCACTCCCGGGCGCGCGGCATCAATCCAAGAACAAGCGACAGCGCTCCCGCGCTCGAGTCCGCCGGCGAAAAAAGTGATCTCGGAGTCGGTATTCAATCGACACACCGGCGATTGAAAAATGATGCAACTCACTGAAAACAATAGACGGCAGTACCGCTCAATCGACACTCCAGACGGGGTCCGCGAAGCGCGTTTTGCGGCCCCCAGATCTGTCTCGAACAGGCGCGCGCACGCAGGGGCCGATCAGTTTCGCCCTAGGCGGTCATGCCGCAGCGTCGTCCCGCGCGTTTATTGGCTGTTCTCGCCTCATGTAGCACCGGCGTCCCGCCGGCTCTTTTCTCCTTCTTTAGATTTTGTTGTTGGTCCTCTTGTCCCCTCCGTCTCCTCTCCTCCCGCCAAGAACCATCCGCCCCCGGATTCCTTGACACTCCGTCAAGCTCACTGTTACCGTGCGAAATCAATGCTGCGCAACTCGCGAAGATACTTCCTGCTGCTGCTCGCCGTGCTGGCCGTCGCATTCTTCATCTACAAGTTTCGCAACTCGATCACGCTCGAGGGATTTCACTGGAGCATGGTTGCGGAATCGCTCCGCCGGGCGCGGCTCACTCTTTTGTTGCTCTCCGTTGCGGCAATCTACGCCTGCTTCGCGCTTCGAGCGCTCCGCTGGATGCGTTTCTCTCGCGCGCTCGGCCAAACTCACTTCGGGAATGTATACAGCGCCACATTGATGGGATTCACCTGCACATTTCTTCTCGGCCGCGCGGGCGAACCGATTCGTCCTGTGCTGATCGCGAAGAAAGATTCCATTTCAATTCCTCGCATGTTCGGTGTGTACGTTCTGGAGCGCGTGTTCGACATGGCGGCCACAGCCGTTTTAGCCGGCTTCGCGCTGCTGATGTTCAGGGAGCGCGGCGCCGTAAATGAGCATGAGGCGCACATGATGGCCGCGGCGCGCTCGGTGGGCGCGTTGCTTTTGGCCGGGCTTGTCGTCGCGATAGGCTTCTTGATTTATTTTCGCTACCACGGCGCGGCTTGGCTCGCTGGAAGATTGCAAAATTCATCATGGCGAACCGGCTGGCGTGAAAAAATCGTCGTCCTACTCGAAGGATTCAGTGAGGGGCTGCAGGGAATCCGGACCTGGGGCGATCTCGGCGCGCTCATTGGCTACAGCGTGGCGCACTGGTTTCTGGTCGTTGTGGTGTACTTGTGGGTCTCGCACGCGTTCGGCGGCAGGCTCGCGGAAATTGATTTCACCGGAGCCACCCTGCTCCTTGCCTTTACGCTGGTGGGTTCTGCCGTGCAATTGCCCGGCGTAGGCGGCGGTGCCCAGTTGGCCACGTTTCTTGTGTACACGCTCATCTTTGGAGTAGAAACGGAGCAAGCCGCTGCCGCTGCAATCATCATGTGGCTGGTCACGTTCGCTTCGTGCTGTCTTGCGGGCTTGCCCTTGATGTTTCGCGAGGGTTGGTCCATGGGTGAACTTAAGCGCATGGCAGCGGAAGGGGAAGCGGTGGGAGAGGCGGCGCTGCTGGCAGATGCCGAGCATCCGGAACTTACAGGAGGGAGATCGCGGTGAAGTGCCCATTCTGCGCGCATCTGGATGACAAAGTGGTGGACTCGCGCGAAGCGCGCGTCGGCGACCTGATTCGCCGCCGCCGCGAATGCCTGAAATGCAAGCGCCGCTTCACCACCTACGAGCGCATTGATGAAATTCCTTACATGGTCATCAAGAAGGATGGCCGGCGCGAGAAATTCGAGCGCCAGAAACTTTTGCAGGGTTTGCTGAAGGCTTGCGAGAAGCGTCCCGTGCCGGTCGGGAAGCTCGAAACCATTGTTGACGAAGCCGAAGCTTTTGTCAGCGAAGCGCCTGATCGCGAGCGCACCACCGCGGAAATCGGCGAGCACATCATGAAAAGTTTGAAAAAACTCGACAAGGTCGCCTACGTCCGCTTCGCTTCCGTCTACCTCGACTTCAAAGACGTAAAAGAATTCATGGACGAACTGAAGGGCCTGCTGAAGGATCGCGCCAAGAAATGAGCCCGGGGAGAGCTTGATATGCGTCATATCGGGTTTGTAGTTTTACTTTTCTCGTTGTTTGGAAATTCGGGCGATGGAGGTCGAGAAGCACTCTGCGTCAAACACATCGAGTCTCCTGGTTACGGCAGGGTTGCACGCGCTGCGCACGTTGTAGGAGTTGTTGTTCTGAGTGTGACGATTGACCCGGAAGGAAAAGTGATTCAGGCAGAGTTGGTGAGCGGCAGCCCGTTACTCTCAAATGATGCAATCGAGAACGTACGAAGCTGGATATTCAAGAGACCTGAACATTCGCCGGTAGTCCAGAGAATCGTATACGAGTACCGGATGGAGGGGGAAGCAAGCGAAGTGGGAATTTCAAACGCGACCTTCGACTTACCTGATCATGTGAGGATTGTCGTAAACCCTCCAGCTGAACTAACTATTGAAGCCAAGCCTGGGAGCTAACAGCCGAGAGTGGAGTTCCGCTATGCCTGCCAGACGCCGGCCGCAAATTTTTTGATCGTGCCAAAGCCGAGATGTTCGTAAAGGTCGACCGCCGATTTGTTCACGGCCGTAACCGTAAGCGAAAGCCATTCGTAATGGCGCCGGCGCAGTGCTTGAATCGATTGCTCCAACAGCGCGCGCCCGATGCCGTGGCCCTGGTAGCTGGGCATCACGCAAATTTGCGTTGTATGCCCGACGCGTTCCTGGACCGTGGATGTAAGAACCATGCCGATCAACCGGTCGCTTCCGGCAGGCCGCACCAGGAAGGAAGCCTCCGGCAGAAATTGGCCGCAGCCCGGCAGGATCACGATGTTGCGCAGGAATTTCATTCCTCCTGCTTCGCTGCGGTACTGGTCGTTGATGGTGCCGTCCACGTGATTGGCGTACGCCAGTTGAATCAGGCGCGCCGCCGGTTCGAACGCGCGGTCGCTCCACGGTTCCACGCGCAATCCATCCGAGAGCGGCTTCAGGCTCAGGTTCGCATCCGGCAAGCGCAGCAGCATGAACTGGCGCGTATGCAATCGAAAATATTGCGAGAGAAACTCTGGATCGAGCTCGGTGCCGAAAGGCATCAACTGCGCTTCAATCCGTTGCAGGTGGGGCGTAGCGCGCAGCGCCGTGAACATCTCGTTCACCAGCTCTTTTGTAATGGTGGCCTGCTGGAATTGCGATGAAACGAAAAGCCCGCCGATGAGTCCCTTGTGATCCTCGAGAACGTAGAAGCCGTAGCCCGCGGGGCGCCCGTCCTTCATCGCCAGGAATCCGTTCAGCGAGCGCGTGTCAATAAATTTTCGAATCAGGTCGATCGAGGGCAGGTAGTCCCAATGAAGTTCTTCCCGCCAGTGACGCGCCTCTTCCTGAAAGAGTACGTCGAGCGACCGCGAATGGACCTGACGCAGATCGACAATTTGCATGAAGCCGGCGCAACGCTCCCGCAGTCATTATAGCTGCGCGCCACGTGAGAACCCAAGCCGTTGAAATTGCCTCAACTGTTATGAGGGTCGCAAATGAGCTTGCTGGGAATTGTGCTAACATGCGTTGCGCTGCGGCGCAGCACCCTGAGCGCCCGCGCCTAACGGATGGCCGTCCTTTCAGAGCTACGCTATCCCACAACGCGTCTCGCCAAGGTTTTCTCCGGCCTATTGGCGATAATCCTGTTTGTTTTCGTTTCGATTGGCACGATCTCCGGATTTCTCCTCTACCAACTATTGAAGCCTGCGCGAACTCCGTCGGGTGTCGATTTGACGGTGATGATGGGCCATCCGACCGTTTTTCCGTTTTCGATTCCGGGCGGCCCGGATCGCGATGGTTGGTTTTTCCCCGGCTTGCGTTCCGCTCCCACCATCCTTGTCGCGCACGGTTATCTCTCGCAACGCTCGGATACGCTGACGCTTGTGAGCGCGCTCCAGGATCATCAGTTCAACGTCTTCCTGTTCGATTTCACCGGTCACGGCTCAAGTCCCGGGCTCACCACGCTTGGTTACCACGAGGCAGTCGAACTGGAAGCGGCGACTCAAGCGCTTTCGCGCCGGGATGATGTGGACCCTCAGCATTTCGGTCTCTGGGGCGTGGATATGGGCGGGTATGCGGTGCTCGAAGTGGCCAGCTCTGATCCGCGCGTCTCCGCGTTCGCAGTGGACGACGCCTATGATGACCCGCGCGATATGGTGCAGATCGAAATGAAACGCTCGGGGCTCACCATCCTCCCGCTCGTCGGCCGTTTCTGTGATTGGGGTTTCCGCCTGATGAATTACCAGTTCCGGAACGAATTGCCTGTTTCGAAGCGCCTGGCTCGCACGCGCGGCATCCCAAAACTTTTCATCCAATCGGACGACCGCCCCGCGCTCGCAAACGAGACCGTTGAAATTTTTATGCGCGCACCCGATCCCAAGCAGATGGAGCGCGACCGGCTAAGCTATGCAGAGATGTCCGACGACGACCGCCATACCTACGAAAACATGATTGTAAGTTTCTTCCTGCAAAGCATGCCGCCAACGGGACGGCCCTAGGGCTCTCGCGACAAAGTTGGCAGCACCGGGACATACAGGATGCCGCGGTGACTTTCCTCAAGCGTCCCGCCCAACCGGCCGAGTTCCTGTATTTTCTCCAACCCTTTCGGAGTCGTGAGAACCAGCGCAGCCTGCGGGTCCGTTGGCGACCACTCGGGAAGTTCACGCTCGAGATAGAAGGCAAGTCCATAGTCCCAGGAGCGCTGCAGTTGAAACGTAAAGATCCGTTCCGGGCGCCGATCATTGTGGAGCATCTCGGCATGCGGTCGTGCTGAGATGTAAGGATCGAGCGACGGCAGGAGGAACGCTCCGGCCATCTCAACGAGGATGACCACGAGGAGGGCGGAAGTCAGAATTGCGCCACCTTTGCGAGGCAGTTTAAGAGCCGCGATCGCGATGCCGCCGCCGATTGCAAGCGCGGCACAAATGTAAATCATGTGACCCATGCTCTCGCGTGCTCCCTGCGGAAGGCGGTGAATCAATGTCGCGGTAGAGAGTCCCATGGCGACCCACGTGAGACCGAGCGCGGTCGCTATCCGTTGCGCGGAAATCGAATCACGATTTGTGACCTGAGTGTATGCAACCGCGACGAGCAGCGAGAGCGCCGGAACGGCTGGCAGAATGTAGCCGGGCAATTTGGATTGGGAAAAACTGAAAAACAAAACGGGGGAAATTGCCCAGCACGAGAAATAGAAACCAGGTGAATCATTCAGAGATTTCTCGCGCCATTTGCGGAGACCTTCGCGTGCGGCGGGAATCAACAGCACCGTCCAGGGAAGCAGTGCCAACAAAATCATTGGGCCGAAAAACCAGAATGGTTGCTTATGCTGAAAAACGGGAGTCAGGTAGCGCTCGAAATTGTGCTGGAAAATAAATTCATGCATGAACTGAGGATTTCGCCGCGCGCATAAAATGTACCAGGGCAAAGCCACCACGCAGAACGCAGCGATCGCCAAGGGATGCGCAAGCCGCACGGCAGCGCGCCAGCGCCCGGTTGCTGATGCCCAAATTCCCATCGCGCCGCCAGCGAGGATCACGCCCGCAGGTCCTTTTGCGAGCACAGCGAGTCCGAGAAAAGCGCCGAAGAAAAGTAACGATGCCGAGTCGCGCGGGGCCGTGCTGGCGGACTTTTCTGAAACGCTACGCAAAGCATGCGCATGCCGCAAAACGGTTGCTGCGCCCGCCATCGCAAGGGTTATCGAAGCGCTGAACAGCATATCCGGAGTTGCCGCGCGCGAAAATCCGACGGCAGCGACGCTGGTGGAAAAGATTAGAGGAGCAAGCAGCGCGGGCGATTCGGCGAAGTCGTGTTCAATCCCATAGTGCTTCCAGGCCAGCCAGCCGATTGCAAGTGCGGCCGCAAGCGCGGCAATTGCCGACGGCAGCCGCGCGGCCCATTCCGCCGGCAAATTCGTTTTGAATCCGAACGCAGCCAGCCAGTAATAAAGAATCGGTTTTTCGAACCAGGGCTGGCCATAGAGGCGAGGCGTCACCCAGTCGCCGGTGACGGCCATCGCGCGTGCAATCCAGGCATAGCGTGGCTCATCCGGGCCAACCAGACCCATCGCGCCAAGATGTCCAAAGAGGCAAATGAAAACGACAACTGCAGAAGCGGCCACAGCTGCAATGCTTGAGAGGCGGCGTGATTGCGGAATTTCGTTCAAGGCGGGTTGAGTCTAACATTCCGGCAGAAAAATTTTGCAGTTGTCGCGCTAGCATCCAAGCGCGAGCCTCGCGCATAATGGCCGGCGATGTCCGAATGGATGGAATACGCGTTTGCCTGGGCTGCCGTCAAATCGCTTGGACTGCTCCCGAGACCGGCAGCCCGGTTTGTGGGTGCACGCCTTGCGGCTTTCGCATTTTTTCTCCATCGCCCGTTTCGACGCGCCGCAACGTTCAACCTGCAGCTCGCATTTCCGGATGGAAACGAGAAGGAGCGGCGGCGGATCATTCGCGGAATGGTCCGGCAACTCGGCTGGCTCGCTGCTGAGTTTTCGCAATTCCCAAAATACAAGCCCGAAAACATCGAACGAGTGGTGATGCTAGACGGCGCGGAGAATTTTGAGGCCGCGCGACGTCGCGGGAAAGGCGTGTTGTTTCTGACGGGACATATGAGCGCATGGGAACTGTCGTCCTTCGCACACGCGCTCTATGGGCACCCCCTACACTTTCTGGTGCGCCCGCAGGCGAACCAGCGCTTGGACCAACTCATAAATAATTATCGGTGCATGTCGGGAAATCAGCCGATCGAGAAAAATCGTTCGGCCCGCGCGATTCTGAAAGTTCTTGGCCAGGGTGGAACGGTTGGAATCCTCGCCGACGTTAACACCATCCTTGAGGAGGGCGTGTTCGTAAAGTTTTTTGGCGTTCCCGCGTCAACAACCTCCGGTCTCGCGCGAATCGCGCTGCGCACCGATGCTGCCGTGGTCCCCGTCTTTATTCCCTGGGACGACCAACGGCGCAAGTATCGTCTGAAGTTTGAACCCGCCATGGAACTATCGAGGACAGGCGATGAAGAAGCGGACGTGCGCGAAAACACCGCGAGATTCACGCGCGTGATTGAAGCGCAAGTCCGCGAGCATCCGGATCAGTGGTTGTGGGTTCACAAGCGATGGAAGACGCGGCCGCCGGGTGAGAAGCCCATTTATCCATTTTGATCTCGCATTGCGCCCATGACGACAAAACGAAAACGGAGCCGCCGACCTAAGTCAAACGTGACGCGCCGCAAGCGCCTTCCATTCCCGGGGCGCCTGCTGATTGTCAGTGGGCAATGCAGCAAGGTAGGGAAGACGTCGCTCGTCGTGGATTTGATCAAGGCGTTTCCAATGCTTCGATGGACTGCCGTAAAAATCACACCTTACACAGAAACGGGATGCCCTGTGAACGGCAAGAGATGCCGGTGTGCTGCCGGCGAGCACACTTTCGCGATCCGAGCGGAGAAATCCCGCCGCGGAAAGTCGGACACATCGCGTTTTTTGGCAGCCGGAGCAGTGAAATCGATTTGGGTGCAGACAAAGAAAGCCCGCGTTCAGAATGCGTTGCTTCCCCTGGCCGCCGCAATTGCCGACGCGAAGAACGTGATCATCGAAAGCAACGCAATTGCGAAATATTGGAAATCAGATTTGCTTTTCCTCGTACTGGACCCGCGCCAATCGGACTTTAAGGATTCGGCTCGCAGTGTGCTTCGAACCGCTGATGCGTTCGTTTTCCGTTCGCCTTATCGCCGCGAGTTGTTCAAAAGTGGCCCTGTAATTCCAGAATCTGGAAGGGCGAATTTCCTGCATCCCCTCAAAGAAGCCTTGCCTCCCGATTTGCGGAACTTTGTCAGGCAGCATTTCCTGCAGAATCGCCATCACAGGGGTGGACAATCGGGGCGTATTTTTAGTTGACCCCGGCTGGAAACCCGAAGATAATGTTAGCCTTAGAGTAGTATGAACAGTGAATTTGAGACCTGGATGCTCTGCTCTGGATTCTCAAAATGCGCCACACTGTGTGTGGTGCCGAGGCCAGCCAGCCGCGTGGGGCGGCCGGTAGGCTCGAAGCAAACGCGGAGATGAGCGATGGCATTCTCCCCCTGGACTGCAGCGGGGGCCCAGTTCCGATCCAGCCATTCGCAATCAGGCTAGGTGGGGTTGCAGCTTAGGTCGCCCGTGGCAGAGTTTGTTGTTTCATAACGGGTTGACGATGATCTACATATGTCTGAGGGATTGATGACACCGGAAGCAAGATTGCGTTTGGAGCCCTCCCGCCCGGGAGGCGGACAGGGCACGGCTGTCGCTCCCAGCCGGGACCTCGAATCGCGGGTCGAGCAGGCGATATCTCGCGCCGCCAATTGGCTGCTCTCGGCTCAGGACCGCGAAGGCTATTGGTGGGGCGAGCTCGAAGCAGATACCACGCTGGAATCCGACTACATCGTTTACCTGCATGTACTGGGTCAATTGGACTCCCCAAGAGTAGCGAAGCTCGCAAATTATATCCGACGCAAACAGCTTGCCGAAGGCGGTTGGAGCATTTTTCCGGATGGCCCGACGGAATTGAATGCCACCATCAAGGCCTATGTTGCACTCCGGCTGGCCGGCGATCCCGCTTCTGGGCCGCACATGGAGCGCGCCAAGCTGAAAGTTCATGAACTCGGGGGCCTGGAAGCGAGCAACTCCTACACGCGATTCTATCTGGCGATGGTCGGCGCACTGGATTGGAGCATCGTCCCCGCGATTCCGCCGGAGCTGATGCTCTTGCCCAACTGGTTTCCTCTGAATTTGAACGAAATGTCGTCGTGGACACGCGGAATTGTGGTCCCGCTGACGATCCTTTACGCGCTGAAGCCAGACTGGCATTTGCCCCCAGGCGTCACCGTCGGCGAGTTGTTCAAAGTTCCGGGACAGAAACCGCCTTCCTTCAGGTGGGATCGGCGCGTGATTTCCTGGCGGAATGCCTTTCTGGCGCTGGACCAGGCCGTCAAGCTTTATGAGCATATCCCCTGGAAGCCGTTCCGAAAAATTGCGCTCGCGCGTGCAAGAAATTGGATCTTGGAGCGGCTCGAACGGAGCGAGGGCCTTGCCACGATCTATCCGGCGATGATGAACTCGATCTACGTCCTGCTTGCCGAAGGGAAGGGCCTGGACGACCCAACCGTGGCCCGCCAGATCGAATATCTCTCGCGGTATGAGATTGAAGACGGCGACGCAATCCGCATGCAGCCCTGCATTTCGCCGGTCTGGGACACCGCTATCGCCATGGTTTCGCTCGAGGAAGCGGGCCTGGATCCTGCGCATCCATCATTGGTCAGAGCGGAGCGCTGGCTGCTCGAGAAACAAATTTTGGGTGGCGGCGATTGGCAGGTGAAAAATCGCAAGGCTGAACCGGGCGGGTGGGCGTTCGAATTTCAGAACGATCACTTTCCGGATGTGGACGACACGGCGTTTGTGCTGATGGCTCTTGGGCGCGTGGCCGATCCGGAATCAGAGCGTTTGCGCGGGGCGATCAAGCGCGGCCTCGCGTGGCTCGTGAGCATGCAGAACAGCGACGGAGGATGGGGCGCTTTCGATCACGAGAATAATTTGCAATTTTTGAATCACATCCCGTTTGCCGACCACAATGCCATGATCGATCCTTCAACGGCAGACGTGACTGCGCGCGTGACGGAATGTCTAGGGCAAGCGGGTTGGTCCGCGGCGCATCCCGTGCTCGAGCGGGCACGCGGCTTCCTGCAGAAAGATCAAACGCCGGAAGGCGCGTGGTATGGGCGCTGGGGCGTAAATTACATATATGGAACCAGCGGCGTTCTCCGCGCACTCGAAACTATCGGGCTTTCATCGCACCCGGATGCGCAACGCGCAGCGGACTGGCTGCGATCGGTCCAGAATCCGGATGGTGGCTTCGGGGAATCGATCCTTTCGTATTACGACGCCTCCCTCAAAGGAAGAGGGAAAAGCACCGCTTCGCAAACCGCCTGGGGGCTCATCGGGCTGCTCGCCACAGTGGGGGCGACGGATCCTGCATGCGAACGCGCCGCCGAATGGCTCGTCGAACAACAGACCGGAGACGGTTCCTGGGACGAGAGCGAATTTACCGGCACGGGATTTCCGTGCGTGTTTTACCTGAAATATCACCTGTATCGAAATTCCTTCCCGCTCTACGCTCTGGCGCGCTATGACAATATGCGCAAAGGCCGGCGAAATTATTACGCCATGCAGGTTCCTGCGGAAGAGATACAGCATCTAATCGGACGACGGGGGTAATGGATGAGAGTTCCTTTGAGCTTGACCGCCAGCATGGCCGGATATCTGGCGAAGAAGAGCATCAGTGGAGCGGAGAAATTCCCGCTGGTGATGATGCTCGAGCCGCTGCACGCTTGCAACCTGACGTGCACGGGCTGCGGGCGCATCCGCGAGTACAAGTCCACGATCAATGAGATGCTCACGGTCGAGCAATGCTTGAAAGCGGTGGACGAATGCGGCGCGCCGATTGTGTCCATCTGCGGCGGCGAGCCCATGATTTATCCCGAAATCGGCCGCTTGACCAGCGAGATTCTAGCGCGCAAGAAGCACATCTACCTGTGCACGAATGGCATGTTTATTCGCAAGCACCTGCGCGACTTCATACCCACTTCGCGTCTGTTTTTCAACGTGCATCTGGACGGCATGGAAAAGACGCACGATATCTGCGTGGAGCGCGACGGCGTGTTCCGCGAAGCGATCGAGGGCATCAAAGCCGCGAAGGCCGCGGGATTCCTGGTCACCTCGAACACCACGATTTACAAGGAAACCGACATCGAGGAAATTGCCGACCTCTTCGCTTATTTGCAGAAGCTCGGAGTGGATGGCCACATGCTTTCGCCGGCGTATTCCTACGCGGCGGTGATGACGAAAGAAATCTTCATGTCGCGCGCCGAAATTCGAGAAAAATTCCAGCAAGCGAGCCAGTTGCTCGAGCGCTACAACATCGTCACTTCGCCGATCTACATGGAATATCTCCGCGGCGAGCGCGAGCTGATGTGCACGGCGTGGGGCAATCCGACCTACAACCCGCGCGGCTGGAAAGGTCCTTGCTACCTTATGACCGACGCGCACCACGACAACTTCAAGGATTTCATCGCGAACACGGAGTGGGAGAAGTACGGTCGTGGGCGCGATCCTCGCTGCGAAGATTGCATGGTGCACGCCGGCTACGAAGCATCCGCCGTGCTGGGTGGAAACAAAAAGCTCGGCGACACCTGGAAGATGTTGAGCTGGACTGTTTCCGGCAAGATGGGCGGATTGATCGGCAAGCCCGACGACGGGAACGGGAAGAGCAAAGGCAACGGACATTCCAACGGTCACGGGAATGGGGCTTCCCAGAAGCGCGTTGTGCCGGTTGCGCCTGCGGCCGAGCAGCAGGATGAGGTGTTCCGCATTTTATGACCACGTGTTTCACCGGCGTCACGAGAATGGTTGTTAGCAGCGCCCCCGGGCAAATTGTCAGCACAGCTCACGCTACCTTTATCCCTCGTTCACATGGAAAGCGGAATTGAAGATACTGGTCACATTTGCGCTCGAAAATGAATTCGCTCCCTGGCGGGCGATGCACAGTTTTCGCCCGGGGAAGTGGGGCGCTGCTGACGCATACTTCGCGCAAATTGGCACGGCAGAAGTAGGCGTCGTTTTGACTGGAGTTGGGCCGAGAGCGGCGAAGCGCGAACTTTTGAAGGTGCTCGCAACGGAGCATGACGAAATCAATTGCATCGTTTCATCGGGTTTGGCGGGGGCGCTGCGAACTGAACTCGAACTCGGGCAGGTCCTAACTGCGCGGTATGTCTATTCCGAAAATCCGCGCCCCGAGTTGAACACTCAAGTGCTGCAAAGCAGCGCCGCACTGGTTTCTTTTGCGGCCGACTGCGGGGCGACGGTTGTGAACCGATTCTTGAGCGCGAATCATGTGGTGGCGACTGCGGCTGAGAAGCGGCTGATGGGTGCGAACGCTGACGCAGTCGAAATGGAGAGCTTTGACGTTTTGCACCAGGCGGCGGAGTTTGGCGTGCCGGCAATGGCCCTGCGCGCGATCAGCGATCTGGCAACGGAAGATTTGCCGCTGGATATGGGCGAGATTCTGACGGACGCCGGTCAGGTGAGCCTCCCTCGCGTTTTGGAGCGGGTGGCGCGGCATCCGCAATCGCTTCCTTCCCTGATGAGGCTGGGACAGAATAGTAAGCGCGCAGCGGAATCGTTGGCAGGGATACTTGACAGTTTCGTTCGGACCGTCGCGACAAAGTCGCGTGCGTTAGAAACGAGCGCATCAATGACGGCCAGTTCGCAAGGACAATGAGCCAGACGATCACTCAACTCGAACCGCAGCAACCTGTGCACGTGGCGGCGGGCCACATGCGCGCGGGTGTGTACCGCGGCAAAGGTCGCGTGGTTGTGGAATCGGTGCCCATCCCGGAAATTAGCGAAGGCGAAGTGCTTTTTCGCGTCGCGGCCTGCGGTATCTGCGGCACGGACATCAAGAAAATCCATCATGGCTTTGTTGCGCCACCGCAAATCTTGGGTCACGAGCTTGCAGGGACAGTGGTCACAGTCGGGCGCGGCGTGAAGAAATTCAAAGTTGGCGATCGCGTGGTCAGTTTTCATCACATTCCTTGCGGCGCTTGCTTCTACTGCGAACACAAATTGTTTTCGCAGTGTGCTAGTTACAAGAAGGTCGGGCTGACGGCTGGTTTCGATCCGAACGGCGGCGGCTTTGCGGAGTACGTGCGCGCCATGCCCTGGATTGTTGAGCGCGGCATGATCGCGCTTCCCGCGGACGTCACTTTCGAAGACGCCACATTCGTCGAGCCGGTGAACACCTGCCTGAAGGCGGTGCGCAAAGCGCGCGTGGCTCCCGGCGAAACAGTTCTCGTGATTGGCCAGGGGCCGATTGGCATGTTGCTGATGCTGCTTGCGAAATACGAAGGCGCCGAAGTTTTCTCGAGCGACCCGATGGCCGGGCGCCGCGCAGCCAGCGTGCGATTCGGCGCGAAAGAATCTTATGATCCCGCGAAGACGGACCTTCTCGCGGAGATGCGCCGCCATACGGACGGACGCGGCCCCGACGCCGTGCTGGTAGCTGTGCCTAACCCGTCATTGGTTGGGGATGCCCTGGCGCTCGCGCGGCCGGGCGGTCGCGTGTTACTCTTTGCTCATAACGACCCGGTGATGAAAGTCGAGTTCCCAGCCTCGGCAGTGGGGGTCGAAGAGAAGGAAATCCTCGGCAGCTATAGCGCGTCCGTGGAAGACCAGAAGGAATCGGCCGCCCTGGTGTTCGAGCGCCGCCTTCCGGTGCGCGAGTTAATTTCCGACCGGTTTCCGCTCGAGCGGATCGCAGAGGCATTGGCTTTGGCGGCCAAACCAGCGGATAATACTTTGAAAGTGGTGATAACGCACGCATGAGAATGGAAAAGAACGGTCACATGACCGCGGCCGTGCTGTATGGCCGGGAAGACCTGAAAATCGAGACGGTGGATATTCCGCACCTGGCGGAAGATGATGTGCTTGTCCGCGTGGAAGTGGCGCTGACGTGCGGCACGGACTTGAAAGTCTGGAAGCAGGGATTTCACGCCCGCATGATTCAGCCACCCGGTCTTTTTGGACATGAGTTGGCCGGTGTGGTGGAAATGAAGGGCAGTGCCGTGAACGACGGCGTGCACAAGGGCATGCGCGTGGTGCCTTCGAATTCTGCTCCCTGCAACGTTTGCCTCTATTGCCGCAAGGGCCAGCCGAACCTTTGCGAAGATTTGCTTTTCAACAACGGCGCGTACGCGGAATTCATTCGCATTCCGGGAAGAATCGTCCGGCAGAACATGCTCGAGATTCCGGACAAAGTTTCCTTCGTCGACGCAGCCATGGCTGAACCGCTGGCCTGCGTGCTGCGCGGCATTCACGAGACGGGCATCAATCCGGGCGACACGGCGGTCGTAATCGGCTGTGGGCCCATTGGGCTGAAGTTCATCAAGGTTCTATCCAGCCGTCAAGTGCGCGTGATCGCGCTCGGCAAGCGCAAGAGCCAGATTCGCGCCGCAGAACGGCTGGGCGCGATTGCCGCGTTCGACGTTTCGGAAATCGAGAACCCCGTCAACCTGGTTCGCCAGTTGAGCGAGGGCGGCCGCGGCACCGACGCCGTGATCGAAGCGGTCGGCTCCGCGACTACTTGGCAATGGGCCGTGCAGATGGTGCGCAAGGGCGGAACGGTGAACCTCTTCGGCGGATGCCCGCGCGGGACGCAGGTGAATTTCGATCCCGCCGCGCTGCATTATTCCGAAATCACCATCAAGTCCACGTTCCATCACACGCCGCGGTTTATCCGCGAAGCGCTCGACACCATCTCGCGCGGAGAAATTCGCTCGAGCGATTTCATTACCGGCGAAGTCCCACTCGAAGAGCTGCCGCACGTCTTCGAGCACATGAAGCAGCGGAATGGCGAGCTGAAGACCGCCGTCATCCCCTAACCGTCGCCCGCGTCAGGGCACCATGCTGGCCACACCTGAATTGGAAATCGCGCGCCATCTGCCTGCGGCAGGTTGCGCCCCCTCGGAAGCCGAGCGCTACACGCGCTGGCTGGCGACGCATCACTACGAGAATTTCAACGTCGTGTCCTGGCTCCTTCCGCGCCATCTGCACCAGCATTTCTACAATCTCTACGCGTATTGCCGCTGGGCGGATGATCTGGGCGACGAAATCAGCAGTCCGGCGCGCGCTCTGGAATTGCTGGACGCCTGGGGGCAGGAACTTCAACTGTGTTATTCGTCGGGCAGCAGGCCGTCGCATCCAGTGCTGATCGCGCTCGCCGAAACGATTCGCGCGAAAAATATTCCGATCCAGCCCTTCAGCGATTTGCTGCGCGCGTTCCGGCAGGACCAAACGGTACATCGCTACGCCACGTGGGAAGGCGTCCTCGATTACTGCGTTTATTCAGCGAACCCTGTCGGGCGACTGGTGCTGTACCTCTGCGATTACCGCGACGAAGAGCGCCAGAAGCTTTCGGACTATACCTGCACGGCGCTGCAGCTTGCGAATTTCTGGCAGGATGTCTCGCGCGACCTTGAAAAGGGCCGCATCTATATTCCGCTGGACATGCTGGCGGCGCATGAGGTGTCTGAGGCAAGAATCGTCGGGCGAGAATTTGACACGCGCTATGTTAGCTTGATGCAGGATTTGATCGCGCGCACGCGCACGCTTTTTGCGGCGGGCCTGCCGCTGGCACAGCGCGTGGACGGCACGCTGCGCGTGGACATCGAGATGTTCAGCCGCGGGGGGATTGCAGTTCTCGACGCGATTGAATCGTCGGGATACAACACACTCGAGCATCGCCCCGCGCTTACGAAATGGACCCAGCTTGGGCTGCTGGGGTGGGCGCTCGGCTCGAAGATGTTCTCCGGCGGAAATTCCGGTTCGGCGCGTACCGCTGGCAGGACGGAAAACCCTGCGTCAACTTCGGCGCCGGCGGAGAGAGGTCCGGAGACTGCCGAGGAGCTGAGCGTATCCGCCTCTTATGCCGAGTGCAACCGGATCGCTCGCGCTGCGCACAGCAGTTTTTATCTCGCGTTTTTCGGCTTGCCGCGGGAGAAGCGCAACGCATTGTTCGCGCTCTACGCTTTCATGCGGCTCGTTGATAATGTTTCGGACGAGCCGGGGAACCTGGAATCAAAGCGCAGCGGCCTGGCGCGCTGGCGCACGATGCTCGATGAAGCGATCGGCGGGCGCCCTCGTGGACACGCAATACTTCCGGCGCTCGCGGATACGATTGCACGGTTCGAGATTCCCACGCGCTACTTTCACGATTTGATTCTCGGCGCGGAGATGGACCTCACGGTTTCGTCTTACGCGACCTTCGACCGCCTGTCTGAATATTGCTACCGAGTGGCCGGCACCGTGGGACTCACGTGCCTGCACGTTTTCGGTTTTCGAAATCCGCGCGATCCGGATTTGGCCGAGCGTCTGGGCCTGGCGTTTCAGCTGACGAATATCATTCGCGATGTGAGCGCCGATTGTGAAATGGGCCGGATTTATTTGCCGCAAGAAGATTTGGAGAGGTTCAGCGTTGGCATCGAAGATTTGCGTGGACCGATGACGCCGCAACTTCGAGACCTGCTCGAATTCGAGGCGGACCGCGCCTGGCATTTCTACGAAGAAGGCACGCCACTCGTTCAGCGCGTGGATGCCGACAGCCGCGCAACATTGTGGGCATTGGTTCGCACGTATAGCACTTTGCTCGGAAGAATTGAGGAGCGCGGATTCGATGTATTTTCATCGCGCGTTTCTCTTTCGAGCGCCGAAAAAGTTCAATATCTCCTCACGGCGGGCCTGGCAGTACGAAGGGCCGGCTGGTGGAAGGGTAATGCCCTCGCAAAGCGTTTTGGTGATCGGCGGCGGCCTGGCGGGCCTATCCTCCGCCGTCGCGCTGGCTGAGGCGGGCCTTCGCGTCCGCCTGTTAGAAAAGCGCCCCCACCTGGGCGGGCGCGCCACTTCCTACACGTTGCCCGACGGCACCGAGGTGGACAATTGCCAGCACGTGACTCTCGGCTGCTGCACGAACCTTTCCGATTTTTACCGGCGCGTGGGGGCCGAAGGCAAGATCCGCTTTTACGATCGCCTGTATTTCCTGGACAAGCAGGGACGGCGCTCGACAATCGAAGCGGCAGGGTTGCCTCCGCCGCTGCACATGGCGCCCTCGTTTCTGTTTTTTGGCGCGCTTTCGTTTGCGGACAAACGAGGCATCGCGAGAGCGATGCTCGCGATCGCGCGGTCGGGCGGCAATCCGGCAGGTGCAGACGGAGCCTCGATGCTCGATTGGCTGCACCGGATGAAGCAGACGCCGAGTGCGATTGAACGTTTCTGGCGCGTGGTGCTGGTGAGTGCCCTGGATGAAGAGCTGGCGCGCACGGATGCCCGCTACGGGATCGATGTTTTCTGGAAGGCATTCCTTGGAAGCAGGCACGGATATCACGTGGGGATTCCGTCGGTGCCGTTGGCTGCGCTGTATCAGGGATGTCAGGACGCGCTGGTGCAGCGTGGCGGAGAGGTGCGGCTTCGTGCAGGGGTGCGGGAAATCAGGGTCCAGCAGAATCGATTTGCCGGCGCCGTCCTCGAAGATGGATCTGAAATCCAGGCAGATGCTTGCATCGCGGCGGTGCCGCACAATGTCTTGCTCAACATGGGGCCGAAAGAAATGAGCGACGGCGGCGGCCAGCTCGAAGGATTGCTGCATCTGAAGACTTCGCCGATCACCGGCGTGCACTTGTGGTTCGACCGCGCGGTGATGACCGAGCCATTCGTGACGCTGCTGGACCACACGACGCAATGGGTCTTCAACAAGACGCTGTTGTATGGCGCTACTGAAACGAAAGACACAACGGAGCGTCCAACAGGGCAGGCGGGGAAAGTGGCTGGAAGCGAACGAGCCGCGCAGGGCGGCCAGTATTTGCAGTTGGTCATCAGCGCTTCCTATGATTTGGTGCCGCGCTCGAGGCAGGAAATAATTGACCTGTGCGTGCGGGAATTGGCGGAAGTCTTGCCCGCAAGTCGCGAAGCGAAACTCCTAAAGGCCACGGTGATCAAGGAAATCAACGCTACGTTTTCGCCGGAACCGGGCGTGGACCGCTGGAGGCCCTCGCAGCAAAGTTCCGTGCGAGGACTGTTCTTTGCAGGGGACTGGACGCGGACAGGATGGCCCGCAACGATGGAAGGCGCGGTGCGGAGCGGATATCTGGCAGCGGAGGCGCTGCTCGCAGTGTCGGGGCAACCGCGAAAGTTTCTTCAACCTGATTTGCCATTCGAAGGGCTATCGAAACTCTGGGCGAAACCGAAGGAGGCCAACGCGTCATGCAACAGCCGAAGAAGGGAAGCGTGCAGGTGCTGGTGGGAGCGCCGAAAGGCGGATTTATTTTTCGCAGCGACGCGCGGCGGAAGAAATGGTCAGTCGAGGGGCCGCTGTTCAAGGGGTTGATCATTCATCATTTCACGCTCGACCCGCGCGATCGCGAAACATTATTCGCGGCCACCTTTTCCGATTGGTTCGGCGCGGATATCCAGCGCAGCCAGGATGGCGGCCGCACGTGGAAACCCACCGAAGGCGGCGTGCGCTACGCGGAGGATTCGGGGCTCTCCGTAAAGTGCATCTGGCACATTCGCCCCGGGCGCGCGAGCGAGCTGGGCGTCGTGTATGCCGGCGTGGATCCGGCCGGGTTGTTTCGCAGCGAGGATGGCGGCGTGACCTGGTCTGAAGTGAAAGGCCTGAATCGCCACGAGACTCGTGGCCGGTGGAATCCGGGCAAGGGTGGCCTGATTCTGCACTCGATCGTTCCCGACCCGCGCGACGCGAAGAAAATGCATATCGGGATCTCTGCCGCCGGTGTCTTCTACACGCAAGATGGCGGTGCCACGTGGCAGCCGCGAAACAAGGGCACGCGCGCCGATTTCATGCCCGACAAATTTCCCGAGCTGGGCCAGTGCGTGCACAAGCTCTTGCCGGCGGCTGGTGGCAAGCGCCTGTACCAGCAAAATCATTGCGGCGTGTACCGCAGCGATTCTGCAGGCGAGCGCTGGACGGACATTTCGAAGGGACTCACATCGCGATTTGGTTTTTGCATGGGCACGCACGGCCATGAAGCGGGAACGGCGTGGGTCGTCCCGATCGCCGGCGCGGAATTTCGCGCCTGTCCCGACGGCAAGCTCTCGGCGTTTCGTACGCGCGACGCGGGAAGAACTTGGCAGCGAACGGCGAAGGGTTTGCCGGACCGCAACGCGCATCTTCTGGTTTTGCGCGAAGCGATGTCGGTGGATGCAGCGGATTCCGCGGGAGTTTATTTCGGCACGTCCACCGGACAGCTTTTTAACACGCGCGACGAAGGGCGGGAGTGGCACTTGCTGGCCGATTTTTTGCCTCCGGTGTACAGCGTCGAGGCATTTGGACCCTTCGATTAGCGATGGAGCATTGAAATGAGAAGCGGCACGAATCCATTACCATTCCACAACCACCGCGCAAATGAGGCTTTACACCATCGCTTTCAGAGTATGATGAGACAACCCCCAGGAGGTATCCATGGAGCGGAAGTATAAGCAGAGGGGCTATGCGGATCGCGATTCCAAGGACAAAAAGAGAGATCGCGCGGACCGTCCTGATCGCCCCGACAGGCCAAGTGAGCCGCGACCGAAGCAGGACATGCTCGGGCCACGCACGCCACGCATGGTGGGAACAGTCATGCGCGCACGTTGCTCGACTTGCGGGGCTGTGCTCCCGCCAGGATTCGATCCGGCGGGCCAGTGTCCGCGATGTCACGCGGCGCTGCATTCCTGCAAGCAGTGCGTTCATTTCGATACGGCGGCGCAGTTCGAGTGCACTCAGCCGATACCGGAGCGTATCGCCAAGAAGGACGCGAAGAACGATTGCACGTTTTTTGAACTTCGCATGACGGTCGAGAAGGACACTTCGCCGGTGACGTACACGGCTCCCAGCACGCCGGTGACGAATGGCGCGCGTCCCAACGACGCGCGCAAGGCCTTCGAAGATCTCTTCAAGAAGTAGTTTCCCCCAGGATTTATTTATTTGGATTACTTCGGTGTGAGTGGAAGTGTGCCCGCACTGAGCGGGGATTTATTCGAGAGGCCGTTTGGCGTCGTCACGCTCTTCTTCATTGAGGCGTAAATTGAACAGGATTTTAGCGCGATCGCCACTCGGTGGATTGGGGTCGATGGTTCCTGAATATGCGGCGCCGCTCCAGGCAGGAACCTCACCCGCAGAATCAGTCAAGATAGGAGTTCCTGAACAAATTGCGCCTTGATAAGACCTCAGATCAGCGCTCGAAGTAATCGGCGGCATAACGCAGCGCTTATCCTCGACAACAATCGGCCAGATAGCGCTCTGAAGCGCGTCTTTGAGCCCCCTGAAATCTTCGTTGCTGATGATCATAGAAGCGCGAAGATCCGGCTTCGCGCCGGGCCAGTCTGCCCTCGCCGTCGCCGGCACTATTTCAACGATCAGGCGGGCCTCGTGCGTCACGCTGTGGATGACCGGCTCGCCCGCTTGCGACCCGGAATATGCGGCTGACCAGTTGGCCACGGTCTCCCTTTCGACGTGAGTGATCGAGAGGTCTCCAGTGACAATTAACTTGCCGTTGTGATCAAGCGCGGATTTCTTCGAGTGGAAAGCGATCAACGTATAGCGAGCAAGATTGACAATGTCATCCTTGCGGAAGCTGCCGTCGGTATTCAGCAGCCGCGGGTCTTCGTCAGCAGGGAAAACGTAGAGGTCGAAAACAGATTTCGAGACGTCGTTATGGTCCCACTTCGCTGTTCCGCTCACTTCCGCAATTCCAACATTCAATGCTGGGGAAGCGGCGCCTTTGCCCAGCAAGAATATGCTTGCAGTGGAGTGTCCGGCATCAATCTGGGTGCGTTCCGATTGTGCGACCGCTGCACCTGCGAGCGTGGCCAGAAGCACGAAGGGAATCGCAATTGTGAATTGCTTCATGATCATTGGCAGTCGCCTCGAATCCGAACCCCGCCTACTAATAATAATCGCACCAGGCCTCACCCGCACTACCGTGGAGGAAGAGGAAAAAGCGTTGGCTCCTTTGCGGGCTCGCTGGCTATGGCTTCAAGCTGCGGGTAATGCTGGCGCAGCGGCTCGGGCACCTTTACATTTTTAGCGGTCAGCAGATGGATTAGCTGGAGCGCGTTGACGATGGCCTTGCCCTGGTAATGATTGTTCGTCACCACAAAAGTGGTGCGCGTGTGCTCCGCCACGTGGCGAACGCGCTCGGCCCAAGGCTCGAGTTCTGACTCGGAATAAAGATAGTTGTAGCGTTCTTCGGGCGGCGACGCCGGATCGTCGGTGAACCAGGTATCGTACCGGCGGCCGTGGAGGCGAATGTATCCAACCGGAGAAGTCGCCCGCTCGCTCGGCGTGACCGACCGCCCAATCACGGGCTGGTCGATATTGCAGAACCCGACCCCACGATGGTGCAGCAGTTCGTAAAATTCCTTGCGCGACCAGGATGAGTGGCGCACCTCAACGACCAGCGGGTAGTCGCGGAAGGAGTCGAGAATCTCCTCGAGCCGCGCGAGATTGTCCGGTGTGTGATGAAACGAAAACGGAAATTGCAGCAACACCGCGCCCAATTTCCCCGCTTCGTGCAGCGGATCGAAGCCGACGCGGACCGCTTTTACGTCATCGCCTGTCGTACCGCCTTCATGAGTGAATTTCTGCCAGAGCTTCGCGGTGAAAAGGAATCGCGGGTTGGCGGCCACGCGCTCAAGCCATTGAGTGGCAAGTGCTGGGCGGAGCGGTTGGTAGAACGACGTATTGATCTCGATGGTGTCGAAATATCCGGCAAGATAGTTCGCTTCATGAAAGCCGCGTGGCCGGTGCGTAGGATAGACGATTCCGTTCCAGTCCGCGTAGGACCATCCGGCAGGCCCCACCAGAATCTCTGCCTTGCCTGGCTCTTGACCGCTCGGTTTGGAATTTCTTGCCATCGCGTAAGTCTGATGGAACTCCTTCGCAGCGTATGACGATGCAGCGAGGGATGTCAATTCCGCCAGTCCGATTCCGAGGGCGAGTCCAAACCAAATTCGCATTTGTCACAACGCATGTTGCAAGTCGAAGACCGTAGAGCTATGCTTAACTTGCCTCTATGCCAAAAACCCTTCCTTTGGTAAGCCTGAACGAGAGAAGGTGCCCTGATGAAAATCATGTACAGCCATATCGAATTAGAATTCCGCCGGGATGTAGACCATGAAGCGCAGCGGCATATCGAAAAGCTGAAGCGGCTTCTGAAACGGTATGCTCCTGACCTGGTTGTTCTGCACTGCTCGCTTGAAAAAACGCCACGCAAGGTTGAGTACAACTTCGCTGTCAATTTGGCGCTACCCACTGGGACGCTGCACGCTTCGGGGGCCGGCGGGGATGTGCGCAGCGGTGTGAAAGTGGCGTTCGCTGAGCTGGAGAGCCAGGTAAAGAAGCACCAGGCCAAGCTGCGCAAGGACTACGTCTGGAAGCGCAAACGCGCACGCCCAATGTCCAGAGCGGGCGAAGCCGCCGACTGACTCGCTCGGACGCAGCCTCGCCGAGCGGCTGTCCAGTTCAAAAAGACAATCCAGGAAGAGTTGGCACAGAATCGCACATTGCTCGTTCACTGCGCGCACGATAGAATTGAATGTTCACTCTCGAGGGGCGTAGCTCAGTGGTAGAGCAGCGGCCTTTTAAGCCGAAGGTCGTGGGTTCGATCCCCACCGCCCCTACCAATCCTTCTTCTTGAAAACACAGGAGTTCTTGCGGCACGTTTTTCCGTGTACCCCGCGTGTACCTCTCCAATCACGGGATCGTTGCTCCAAGCAGCTCTGAGATCAGCTTCAATTTGCTCTTGGCGAGAACGCGTCCACGGGGCGTAGTGACGCTCCGTGATGCGAATGCTGCTGTGTCCGAGAAGGATTGAGACCCTATCGAGGGGAACACCCGCGAGCAGCAATTCGACCGCAAAGGTATCGCGGAATTGGTGCGGATGCCCCTTGGGAACTTTTGCGAATTCAAAGAGACGTTGCAATCTGCGTTGCCATTTTCCCTTTGCGCTGTGGACTTTCGATGCGCCTGTCCAGAAGAAATAGCGCTCACTTGAGCGCGGTGCTACGTTCAACGCTTCAACTACCACATCAGGCAGAACGCAGTAAACAGGGACACCAGTCTTTTGCGTGTGCAGAAGTAGTTTGTTCCCGTCGAGGCGGCTTACATCAAGCTGGGTTGCATCCCCAATCCTCAATCCCGAATATCGCAGCAGCAAAACAAAAGCACGGAGGCGTCGCGCGTTGCGAGCGCCCGCGCTTTTGCCGTAAGGTTCAAGAGCTGCAAAAACCCGAATCATCTCTTCCCGCGTAAAAGGCATTGTCGGCTTGTTTGGAACTTTGGGAGCTTTCAGTTCAGTTGCCGGATTGTCGTCAATCCATTTTCTTTTCTCAGCGAAGCGCATGAATGCCCTGAGTCGTTCCAGCTTCTTGAGGCTTGTGCGCGGCCCCTGCGTCCACGTTGCGCGAAACGTTGCAAGCGCGTCTAGGTCTAGCTGCCTGAGGAATTGCAGCTTGTACGTTTCCGCAAAACCGTCAAGCTGTCGGAAGAGTAGGCGGTATTTATCCAGTGTGGCATCGTTCAGCTTCCGCGCTTCCGCGTCCGCGATAAACTTCTCATGAGCATCCTTAATCGTGACTTGCTGCTCCTGCTGGCGCGTTCGCCGATCCTCAGCTTCCCACTCGCGTATCATCTCTTGCGCTCGCTGCCAGTCGCGGAGCTTCAGAGACTCGCGCATCTCTTTCCCGCCGAGTGCTCCGTCAACCCAAATGGGGCACTGGCAGTGTCGGTGTTTGCGACCCTTCGCGCGTTGCTTGCAGTTCCTTCGATGGCGGCGATAGATGGTCAGCATAGGGCAACGCTCCTAACGGGCACTGGACTTCGATGATAGACGATGATGAACGCGTTCGAGCACTTTCTGCGGAACGCGTAACGTGACGTACCGTCTCTTGTGACGTGGACTCCGCTCTCCTATGACAAGCACACCCGGCTCGTCCTCGAACAGCTCGCGAACTTTATCAGGACTCAAGTTCCACATTTCGGCGATTTCCGTAACGGCATAATGCCGCTCGATGTGCACCGAGGTCTCGGTTTGTGATGGTACGGCCATTGCGTGTCACTGACTCCAGGGTTTGCGAAGATCGACGAGTACTTCGTCGAAAAAGCTCTCCGGCTTCCGTGCTGTCTTAAAGAAGATTCTTCTTGCATTCGGTCGCCTCGTGAGCTACGATAACGTAAACATGCTACCAGCATGTAGGAGCATTTGTCAACTATGACGTCGATTCTTAAAAAGAAGCCCCGCCACGAAGTCATTTCGATTCGACTCAACGAGGACCGTCTCAAGCTCTTGGAGCGCTACCAGAAGATCCTCGGCGAACAATTGGGCCGCACCGTGTCTCTGGGGGAGGCGGCTTTCCTCGTTATCGAGGAGCGCGTCGTCGGCATGGACCGCGAGGCAGCACGCCATGAGATGCTCAGCACGCCGACCGCTTCGCTCTATCACATTCGCAAGAAGTGGGAATCGCAGCACACTCTCACTGCCGCCGAATGGGATGTTCTCGCTCAGTACGTGCAGATCGGCACAGAAGAAGGGTCTCAGGAGCCACCGCTACTTTGGCCTGCGATTCCATCCAGGGAGTCTTATCTCACGCTGCTCGATGCCTTTGAAGCCGTTTATCAAAGCCGGAAGAAGCATGCCTCAAAGCACGCGTGGTATTACTTCGGAAACCTTGGCGGCCACTCTACCGATGTTCGACTTTCCGAGGATGATCCCGAGCAGAAACACCAAGCAGTTCTGAAACAGATTTTGCACCGCAAGGAGTTATTAAAACCGGCTGAGAAATGGCAGCGCCCCGGCACGGTCGGCGGATGCTTTCTCACCGCGATTCGTGATGAAGGAGTGGAGAGCACCAAGCTCGACCAGGTCCTTGCTCCGTATTGGCCGACTCTATGGGGTCTTGCCGCTCGGGGCCATTGGGTGCGGCACGATCACCAACCCGTGCGACCAGCGGGTCCCAACGATGACGACTTTCGCCGCCGAATTATCCTGCCCGATCCGCTCAAGTTGGACGAACTTAAGCTCTCGTTTACGGCGTTAGGCTGCCCGGAGCTGGGCGTGTATATCGACTTCGGCCCAGTGCGCCGGGTCAACTACCTGATTGCCCGGTACTCCGACCTGGCCGAGTTTCGCACCATGATCGAAGGATGGTCGGCCAAGCGTTCCTGGAATGGCAGGCACTTTCTCGTGACGCCGTCCAAGGAAAAGGGGGCGACGAAATTCACTTTGTGGCTCCGGCACAACGATGTGGGCATAGAGTTCACCGAGAGCGAGTGGAATGCCCTGCGCGAACTCTTTCAGAAGACGTGGGCGATTCCCGAGATTCAGCGGTGGTTGCAGGAGCTTCAGAACGAGTATGGCGACCAGGGTTGATTGCGCGAATCGTCGGCTTCTAGCTGAAACAGAAAGGCGCGGTGCCTTCGGCACCGGGAGTTGGACGGACACGCCACCCCAAAATGGGTGCCGTATAGCAACCAAGGTTGCTATATCGGAACTTGCTGAAAATCCAGCAGCTAATTGCGAATCACTTCCCACAGAGCGCTGCGCGGCAACGTTGGGTTCCCGCACGGGAACTTGTTGATTCTATTGGGAGAAGTTCCATGCCCACGCTTCGAACGAAATCCATCAGCACCAAAGTGACGGACGAAGAATACGCCCAGATGGAGGCACTCGCAGGCGGGCAGACCATCAGTGAGTGGGCGCGCGATGTATTGCTGAAGGCAGCCAAGCCAAATGCGGGAGAGCAAACCATCCTGGCTGAGGTCGTGGCTCTGCGCACCATCCTCCTAAATGCACTCTACAAATTGGGACAGAAAGAGGAACTGACAGCCGAAGGGATGGAGCAGCTCATAGCGCAAGCAGACAAGGAGCGATTCCACAGGGCGCAAGAGCGCCTTGCGGCAGCGGCAACAGGGGGGCAGTCATGAGTCAGGAATGGGGACGCGGCAGGCACGCAGGCGAGTGGCCGAATCGACATGCGGTGTGGACCTGGACGGCAGTGTTCATGGCCCTTGTGAGCATGGTGGGGATTTGCATCTACCGTTATGCCGAGGCATGGACGCCCTTGCAGCGGTTCTATGTGAAGACCTACATGCGCAGCGAACTCAGAAGTGTGTTGAGCTTTCCGAAGAGTGACCACTATCAGATGCTCACGGTCATCACCAAGAAGGGGAGCCATTGGGCGTCCGACGGCGAGGTGACGGAGGTGATGACAGAAAGCGGCGAAACCGCGCTTGCACTCACGGACGAAGCACTGAAGATCGGCGATTTGCGGCTCGTGTTGCAGCCTGTGAAGGCCAACAACGCAAAGCTCCATGAGTTTCTGAGCCATTGGGTTTATCAAGATCAGACGCTTATGGACTTCCTGAGACCAGGGTTATGGGGCGGGTTGGGAGTGTTCTTTGCGGCTCTCGTGCTAGCCCTGCCGAAGGACGCGGCCCGCGCGCGCGAACGAAGAGAAGGTCGAAGATTGAAGGGACCAGAATTGGTCATGCCGCGAGTTTTCAATCGGAGGAATCGTTCCGATGGCATCGGCTTCGAGCTGACAGAAAGAACCTTCAAGCAAAGAGTCTTCGGCAGAGTGTCGAGCCTCAATCTCCCTATCACCATCGAACCGAACCACATCCTCATCATGGGTGACACTGGCACCGGGAAGAGCACGTTAATCCGAAAAATCTTGCTTCAAATTCAAGAGCGTGGCGAGACGGCGATTGTCTATGACCCGGCGCTCGATTACACACCGGAGTTCTACAGCCCTGAGCGTGCGGATGTGATCCTGAATCCGCTGGACCAACGGATGCCCTACTGGAGTCCGGGTGATGAATTGCGACACCCGGCAGAAGCACTCACCTTAGCTACGTCACTTTTCCCCGACCGCCGCAACGAGAATCCTTTTTTCGTTGAGGGACCAAGAAAAATCTTTGCGCATCTTCTGACCTATCGGCCAACACCCGAACAGATGGCTTGGTGGATGTGCCACGAGGAAGAGATCGACCAGAGAGTGAAAGGCACGCAGTACGCGGCCATGATCGACAAGCAGGCACCAGCGCAGCGGAGCGGCGTGCTGGCATCCCTAAACATGGTCGCAGACTCCTTGAAGCTCTTGCCCTCAGAGAAAGAAGCGAACGGACGCTGGAGTGCAGCGGAATGGTCAAAGCAGCGGAAGGGCTGGCTGTTTCTCACGAGCACGTCCGAGACACGCGACCGGCTCTTGCCCCTCACGAGTTTGTGGCTCGACACGCTGGTACTGCGATTGATGAACCAGGGACAGACAAGCTCTCGAAAGGTGTGGTTTGTGTTGGACGAACTGGCAACGTTGCAGCGATTGCCGCAACTGCACACGGCGGTTACCGAGAACCGCAAATCCAACAACCCGGTTGTGCTTGGCTTTCAGGGACGGAGCCAACTGGAGACACGATACGGCCACGAGGCCGAGGCAATGCTGTCACAGCCAGCTACGAAGATATTCCTCCGCACCAGTGAGGCTCATGCGGCGAAGTGGATTTCGGACACCATAGGAAAGGTCGAGATCGAGCGCTTGCGGGAAAGCCGGTCGAGTGGGGAATTGGGACAACAACGGAAAACCACGAGCTACAACAACGAGCGCGATGTTGTGCCGTTGGTCATGGATTCGGAAATCAGCGGCCTTGCGAACCTGCGCGGTTACCTCAAGAGCGGGAATCTTGTGGTGCGGATGAGCTTCCCCTTCATCGAATTGCCGTCAAAGCATCCGAAGTACATAGAGCGACCGACGGAGATCCGACCAGAAGAGCCGCCCAAGACGGCCGCAGCAGTCGCAGCCGGAGGTACGACAGAACAGAAGCTTACGCAGCACGAAATCAAGCAGGACCGCGAGCAAGAATTGACGCGAACCAGTTCGAGACAAGGGCATTTTTTCCAGTAGGCCAACAGCACCATGCTGACCATTTCCAATCCGCTGAGTGCAAGCCAAGCCCAGGCGTATCACGCCGAAGAGTTCGGCAACGCCCGTGAGAATTACTACACACAGGCTGACCAAATACACGGCGAATGGCATGGAAGACTTGCCGAGCAGTGGGGATTACACGGCGCGGTCAACGAGCAACACTTCCAACGACTCACGGAAGGTCAAAACCCAATCACAGGTGCGCAGCTCGTTCGCCACAGGGCGGCACGAGAATACGTGAACGACCACGGCCAGAAAATACGAACGATGGAACACCGCGCGGGCTGGGACGCGACATTCTCCGCGCCAAAGAGCATTTCATTAACCGCGCTGGTAGGTGGCGATGCACGGTTGCGAGAAGCACACCAGCAGAGCGTCGCTGTCGCACTTGACGAACTAGAGCGATACGTCCAGGCGCGAATCGGAGGAAACCTTCCGGCAGAGACAACCGGCAAGTGGGTAGCGGCGAAATTCGAGCACGACAGCGCAAGGCCCGTTGGCGGTTATGCAGCCCCGCAACTGCATACGCACGTGGTTTTCTTCAATCTCACAGAAACGGAGGATGGAGACACCTACGCGCTACAGCCAAGAGAACTCTACAGGACGCAGCAGTATGCGACGGCAGTGTACCGCTCGGAGCTAGCAACTCGGCTCAAGGCGCTGGGCTATGAAGTCGAACGCGGCAAGAGCGGCCAGCCGGAAATCAAAGGGTACAGTGAAGAGTATCTTGCGGCCTCTAGCCCTCGCCGCCAGCAGATCGAAGAACATCTCGCCAAGGAAAATCAGAGAGGAGCAGACGCCGCGCAGATCGCCGCTCACAAGACACGCCAAGGAAAGCTCGAACTCTCACAGGAAGAGATGCAAGAGCGCCACCAACAGATGGCGGAAACATTCGGAAACCAGCCGGAGCGTGTAATAGAAGCCGCCAGGGAGAAAGCACAACACACTGAGCGAGATACTCCCCGCGCGACGGCGCAAACTGCGGTGACGTTTTCGAAGGAGAGAAACCTGGAGCGAGAGGCCGTGGTCGAGGAGCGCGAACTGTTGCGAGATGCGTTGAGGCGCTCGATGGGTGAGGCAATGTTCCACGAAGTGAAAGCCGAGTTCGAAAAGCGCGTACAGTCCGGTGAGTTCATCGAGACCAGCGATCGCGCGCCAGGTCGCGCGTTCACCACAGGCGAGATGATCGGTTACGAACGCGACACCATTGAAACCATGCGGGAGGGACAAAAACAACATGCGCCCATTGCTAGCTTCGAGACACGCAGAGAGATCGAGAAAGACCATCCGCATTTGAGCGAGAGCCAGCGGCAAGCGGTTGAGCAAATCCTATCGAGCCGCGATCAGGTGACGGCGCTCGAAGGCGTCGCCGGCGCAGGCAAAACTACTTCTTTAGCCGCCATTCGGGAAGCCGCCGAGCGAGATGGTTACATAGTGGAAGGCTTTGCACCAACGTCACGCGCGGCACAGAAACTCGGGGAAGCCGGAATCGAATCGAGCACGTTGCAGCGGCATCTCACACGCAGCGAAGAGTCGCAGGACGGACAGAAACGGCTGTACGTTCTCGACGAATCGAGTCTTGCGAGCACGAAACAAATGAACGAGTTCTTGCATCGCCTCAAAGGAAATGACCGCGTGTTGCTGGTGGGGGATACGCGTCAGCATGAAGCGGTCGAAGCGGGAAAACCGTATCAGCAGCTCCAGGAAGCAGGAATCGAAACGGCGCGCCTCGACGAAATCGTGCGGCAGAAAGACCCGGCGCTCAAAGGAGTGGTGGAGCAACTCTGGCGCGGCAATGTTCGCGACGCGATGGAAAAACTCGACGCGCAAGGCCGCGTACATGAAATCGTGGACCGCGAAGAGCGGTTAAAGGAAATCGCGCGCGAGTACGCAGCGAAACCGGAAGGAACGCTGGTGGTGTCCCCCGACAATGAATCACGCAGAGAAATCAACGAAGCAATCCATCGAACGATGCAAAGCACCGGCCAGGTGGAAGCGCTCGAACACAAGCAGCGAGTACTTGTGGCACGGCAAGAGATCACAGGAGCCGACCGGCAGTGGGCTGGGCAATACGAAGCGGGCAACGTGGTGCGCTACACGCGAGGCAGCAAGACGCACGGCATCGAAGCGGGAGAATACGCGCGTGTTGAGCGCGTGAACGAGAAAGAAAATCTGCTGACGGTGAAGCGGGAGAACGGCGAGCATGTGAGTTACGATCCGCGCCGGTTGCATGGTGTGACGCTCTATCGAGAGACAGAGCGCGCGTTCAGTGAAGGAGACCGCGTGCAGTTTACAGCGCCGTACAAAGAATATCACGTTGCGAACCGCGAGTTGGGGACGGTCGAGAAGATGGACGCGCGCGGAAATCTGCAACTCCGCATGGACTCTGGGCGCAGTGTGGCGTTCAACGTGAAAGAGCATCCGCATCTCGACCACGGTTACGCGGTGACGAGCCACAGCAGCCAGGGGCAAACCGCCGACCGCGTGCTGGTGCACGTGGACACGGAGCAAGCGGGAGAAAAACTTGTGAATCGCCGGTTGGCGTATGTGGCGGTGTCGCGTGGCCGCTACGATGCGCAGCTCTACACGAACGACAAAAGCCATCTCACGGAACAACTCTCGCGCGACGTGTCGCACCGAACCGCGACGGAACCGGGCCGCCTGCAGCAGCCAGCAGCGGAGAAAATCGAGCCATCCGCACCGAGCCAAGCGCAAGCAGTAGCGACGCAAGCGCAGAGTATCGGGCGCTAATTCTGTCGCCAATGGCTTGACACTCGCCAGATTGCCTAATAGTGTCCCTTAAAGAACTCGATATCTCCCGATCGACAGCCGCATGGAGGTTCTTGTGGGTAAGAAACTGAAGTGTCCGGTCTGCGGCAAGACTCTCACGCAGACGGAATACGATCGAGCATTGGGATTGTGGAAGGGCAAGCAAGAGCATATTCAGCATCTTGAAGAAGACCAAGCGAAGCTGAAAAAGCAAGGGCTCGAACTAAGGCGCGCGGCTGTAAAGCAAAACAGGGAGTTTCGCAAGCGCGAAGCGGCAATGGAGAAAAAGACAAGGCGATTAATGGCTGAGGAGAGGAAGAAAGCAACAAACGAACTCAGAGAGCAAAGGGCGAGGTGGGAAAAGAGTCTTCACGAGAGAGTGAGGTCCGAGGTCAGACGAGGCGTCAAAGTTGGGGTCGAGGAGCAAAGGAAGCAGTACAAGAAACAAGAAGCCGAACTGAGGAAAACGAAAAACAAAATGGATCAGCTGGAGAGGAGTCTGGCACTCTCTGCTAACAAATATGAAATAGCGAATGACGAAATCAAGAGGTTGAAGGAGCAAATCAAGAAGGGCATCACGCCGCAAATTGAAGGTCTCCTCGAAGAAGGTAAGCTTCTCAAGAAGCTAGTCGAGCTTTTTCCACATGACAAGTTCGAGCATCCGGGAAAGGGCGGGGATATCATCCAAGTCGTGAGAGAACGAAATAGCGAAGCCGGAAGGATTGTTTATGAGTGCAAGAGGGTCAAACATTTTGACAAGAAGCATGTTGAGCAAGCCCGGGAAGCCCGCAGAATTCGCAAGGCCGACTTTGCAGTGTTGGTCACCAACGCCTTCCCGGCCAAGCAGCAGTTTTACTTTGTGGAGAAAACAGTATTCGTGATAAGTCCTCTCAGCCTCGAACCAGTCACGTATACCCTTCGAGAGAGCCTTGTCAGGATGGCGTTGCTCAAGATCACGAGCAAGGCTAAGGAAGAAGCAGTACAACGAGTTTATGACTACCTTTCGAGCAGTGAGTATCACAGCAAGATAAACGACATTGCCGGTCAACTTTTTGAACTTGGAAAAGATTTGAAGTCCGAGATTTCCACGCACAAGCGAGTCTGGGCTAAGAGGTACGGCGCATACCGTAGCTTGTTCAGCGACGTAGGGGCGATTGACTATCGGCTGAAAGAGCTTGCCAATCCAAAACTGGAGCAAAAGGCCAAGATGCTTCCAGCCCCGAAGAAGGAATTCATGCAGATTAGTGACCTCGAATCCTAAACGTTGGCGGCGTAAAATATGCGTGTATGGAGGTAAAGCTGAGCAAGGGAACAGGCTGGCGCACCGGTCGTCAGTTCAGTAAGCTGCTTTCGATGGCGAGGTCAAAGGAACAATTGGAGGTCATGCTGCGAGAACAGATGGGCCTTCTGCGGACTTCTCTGGATTCATTTTACGCTGGGAACTTCGCAGAGAGCCTACGGATTGCCACGGCCATTCGTGTCCTGGTCCATGAGACTGGCAGCAGTAAACCCTTGCTCAAGCAGGCTCGCCCGGACGGTCTTGACCTTCAGATAAAGGAGCATGTGGGAGAAGCAGCAAGGCCCGATGAGGAGGAAGTCTTTAGCTTTGCGGTCGGCATCAGAATGGGACCTGGACCGGCCCTTGCGCCCGCCGTGGACCTCGACTCATCGCACAACACCATGAGTTCCGTTGGTGCTTGGTGGAATCGCACCGTTTTCACGTTTCGATCACAGTTTGGCAGGCAGTTGATTTATACGAGGAAAAAAGTTGTCCTTACTCTTGCCAATAAAGAGGGCGGGGCACACGTGGACCCGGACGAGGACGCCGATTACGTTAGGCTACTCACCAATGAGCCGTTGACCTTCAGCTTTCAAGGAGCGCAAATAGAAACCCCCGATCTGGCCAGATTTCTGACAGCACAGTCTGGTGTCGAAATGCTGGAGTGTCTGAAACGCAATTGTTTCCCTGATGTGGATGTGCCGCCAAAGTGGGAGTTCGGTACGGCCCCGCCCATCGCTATATACTTCGACCAGATTTCTGGCAGGTTAGTGACGCGTGTTGTATCTGCATTTCCTAGGGCCGAAATGCGAATCACGAAAAGGCACTGACCGCACATACCTTCCACAGCTTCCCTTGCCGGTCTTCGCTGGTGCATGAGCTAGCGCATGCGCGTCATTTAACCCCCACATGCTTTACTCGGCGCAAGATAGGCCGTAGTTCGCTTCCACTGTAAAGCCCGCTTGTGCAGCTCCGCTCGGCATAACCCAACCGTGCTCGCTTCCGCGCCCCTCCGGGCTGCGCTGAAATACGCTTCGGGGCTTGACAGCCGCGAACCACGGCCAGAACCCGCCTCTAGTAAAGCATGTTGTTTTTTATGCCCTGAAAGGGCCTGAAAACAGCAAATCAAAACTGGAGCGAACCAAATGCCAAGCGTCTATGAAATCATCACCGACAAAATCATCAAGCAACTTGAATCCGGCGTGGCTCCCTGGCGAAAGCCCTGGACCTGCCAGACTCCCGCAAACCTAATCACGCAAAAAGAGTATCGTGGCCTCAATGTCTTTACACTTGCCTCACAGGGGTTTCCATCGCGGTTCTGGATTACTTTCAATCAGGCAACGAAGCTGGGCGGGAGCATTCGCAAGGGTGAGAAGTCTTCGCCGGTCATTTTCTGGAACGTTGGCGACGAGCGAGAGGCGACTACGCAAGACGGCACGAAAGAGACCTCGCGGCCTTTTCTGCTCCGTTATTACAGTGTGTTCAATTTGTCGCAGACGGAGGGAATCGACATCCCCGCCTCACTCCTACAGGAGGAGCGCACCAACGATCCTATCGAGGTATGCGAGCAGATCGTAGCGAACGTGCCAAACCCGCCGGCGTTCGAGCAATCCGATAAGGCGTGGTACTCGCCACTCAGCGACGTGGTTGGTATGCCAGCACGCGACCTCTTTCACTCATCGGAAGAATATTATTCCACTCAGTTTCACGAACTTGCACACAGCACCGGACATGCAAAACGTCTACACCGGGAAAACTTCGACAACCCGGTTTCCTTTGGCTCGGAATCCTATTCGAAAGAGGAACTCATCGCCGAGATGACCGCCGCCATGCTGTGCGGCATCGCGGGAATCGAGCAAAAGACTCTTGGAAACTCAGCCGCTTATCTCAAGACGTGGATTGCGCGGCTCAAATCCGATTCTCGATTGCTGGTTTCCGCCGCGTCGCAGGCTCAGAAAGCCGCCGACTTTATCCAAGGCAGGGTCGGGCACCAGACGACGGAAGCGCAGGCCGCTTAAACAGTCTTGACAATGGTACCGTATGTGTTACCATTAGCCATGGTCGAAGTACGGGAATACCTTGACCGGAGCGGACGCAGCCCGTTTGCCGCTTGGTCTGATCGCCTGAACAGAGAAGCGGCGGCCAAGGTGGCGGCTGCTTTAGCTCGCATCCAACAAGGCAATTTGTCCAACGCCAAGGGCGTTGGATCTGGTGTTTATGAGTACCGGATTGATTTTGGTCCGGGCTACAGGATTTACTTCGGCAAAGACGGCGACCGGCTTGTGATCCTTGTTGGCGGCGGAACGAAAAAACGCCAGCAGGAAGACATCGCTACTGCATTGGCTAGGTGGCAGGACTACAAACAACGAAAAGGAACAGAAAGGTGACTCCAATGGCTTTGACACGAGATTTCAAGGAAACAATCCGGGCACGCGTAAAACGCGATCCTGGCTTTCGCAAGGCACTTCTCCGAGAGGGAATCGAAAACTTTCTCTTGGGTGACGTGGAAACCGGCAAGATCATACTGCGCGATTTCATCAACGCCACAGTTGGCTTTACTAAACTGAGTGACGTTACCCATCGCTCTGCGAAGAGTTTGATGCGGATGCTCGGTCCGAGTGGCAATCCTCAGGCTCGCAACTTGTTTGAGATCGTTGCCTATTTGCAGCAAGCGGAAGGTGTGCGCTTCGAGGTCCGATCCGCGCGCGGCGCTCTGCGTGCGAAGCCCCGGCCATCCTCCCAGGGAACAAAACGCGTTGCTTCTGTTGCCCTGAGTCGTTGATCGACGCCTGATGGGATGTCTCACGGCTCTAGGTCAGGATGCTGAAATCACCGTCCGGCCCACCCGGAAGGAGCATGGAGCACTTTCGGTTATTTCTGCCTGAATCGAGAGCGATAGGAAGGTTCCGAGCATCTGGGATCCTTTTTAAGCCGCTTCATCGGTATCGAGCTTGACGGAGAACATTTCCTGACCGCCTCACGCCGCGTGGAGACGACGCGCGCTACCGGGGCCGCCGCTAAACAGCAAGTGCTTTAACACCATTGGCAGACTTGTTGTACATGTACTCAGCTAGGTCCTTCAGTTCCGTCGCTTTCGCAACATGATCGGCATAGAGCCTTTCCCAACTGTAGAAAAGAAATTGATCGCGTGACTTTTCAGGGAGGAGCGCGTGAATACATTGCGTGGGATCTTGAAATTCGATCTTGTTTTGTCGTTGGTGAAACTGCCCTTCGCAAACGAGATTAACTAGACCCCACCTTACGTCTAGCTTGTTCGCCATGTAGATTGCGAACACCAGATTGCGGTACAACTGCGAATAAAAGGGCCCCAAGGATGACGGGGCGAGCAGCGCATCGCGTGGCAGTGCAGTGGGCGTGTATCGTCCTAAAATGCCCTCACGCGACTTCGGCTTCTCGTCGGTGACATCATGGGTTACGCTGGCCGAAGCGAGAGTGTTGCCCGAAGTGAATTTGGCCTCCACCAGGACCAGCAACTGCCCTGGCACATATAACATGATGTCCGGCTCGGTTAAGAACTTCGCAATGCCTTTTTCGAAGATGCCGCGGGCGCATTTTAGAGCGGGAAACAATGGAGGGGCGGACGAATCATGAAGGCGGACTTTAAGGCCCCACAGGTACAGTTCAGGCTCGTTCTTCAAGGATAAGCCTGTGAGAGTGGGTAACAGCTTTGGAAGCATCCCGCCGCTCGCTAGTCGGGAGAACACATTCCAGGTCAGAGCATCTTCACTGGTTTCGTGGCAAATCCGATGTGTTTCGGCTTTGGCTGCGTTACCCAGGATGTGCTCTTTGAAATAGTCGCGTTCAAACAAGATATTTCGCAAGGCCGCATTACGCTTCGAAGTTTCATCCGGACCGTTGTAATAGACGAAAGTGCGAGTTCCCGCGTGGATCCTAATGCGATGCACAGGACAGTAAGGCATCTTACCCCACTGGCTATCTGCTTTCCCTGGAGGCGCGGCACAACCGGACACAGGGCAGCTACCTAGCTCGCCCATTGGCGAGGCGAGATTGCGCATGTCAAAGTATGCGTCGGTTGTCATCTGTCAGCTCTCCGCACTTCGCGATGTCGGTCTACTTTAATGTTGGCTCGGCGATACATCCCATTTTGCTTCGAAGTATACGTTGCAAACCGAGAAAATGATGATGTCCTGGTCTTTGCTGTCCTCCGTGCTTTCGCAGCGATCGCGGTCTCGACAGACCGGTCCTCGCAATTCCCGGTGCCGTCTGACGAAGGCCAGTCGCCCAGGCGACGGTCTTCACCCTGACAACCCCCTGTACACCGGGTACGCATCCTGCTAGAGTGCTGTGGCATGAAGCTAACTTATTTCTGGTCCTCGGATACTACTCGCAAACCATTCAGCGCCGATCGGAACGAAGGTATTGAGGCCGTCCCGCATCTGTTGAAGGAACTCAGAGCGAGGGGCTGTGACGTCGAATCTGTTGATACCGCGAATATGACTGAAAAGCAACGCTTTGAATCCTACTCGCACGTGGCACTGCCCGCTGTTTACAAGCATTACGACATAAGAAAGATGCTCGGAACTAATCGACGCTCTGCGTGCTGGTTTGGTGCCGAGGTTCCAGCGCTCCTCGCAGCCGATTCAGATTCGATAGGAGACGCCTACCCGCATAGAAAAGAAAGTCGAATTACTACGATCCATGGTTTTCTTGTCCAGCTCTTAGCCACCCGCGCCGCTGACACAAACTAGGACACCCCTCGCGGAACACAATGGCCGTCTAAGCACGAACAGTTGGTAGTTTTCTAATTAGGGCAATAATATGCTCGACTCAGGATGACACGGCGGTGCAACCTGAGATGCCTGCGCGAAACTTGGATCGAAAGGGTTTGTCTAGAGGTCCAACGCGGATTGTTTCTTGTGGTCGAGGCCTATCAAGCCTTTTTCGATGAGAGCGGGACGCATCAAGATTCACCGTTGATCTGCGTCGCCGGATATTTGTTTTCGCGAGACGGGGCAGCTCATTTCGCTGACTGCTGGGAGGCGGAAGTTCGTCCTTTGCTGCCGTCTGACGCTGACGTGTTCCATGCAGGGGATTGTTTTCATCGCGCGGGAGGATTTGCCGGTCTCGCGTCCGGTGAGAGCGAACGCATCTTTGATGCAATGATTCGGATCACAAAGCGAACCATGGCGGAGGGATTTATTGTGGCGGTTCCGAGGGGAGCTTATGAGGCGGAAGTCAAGCGCCAGCCGAAAGTGAGCCTGTTCATCGGAAGCGCGTATTCGCTGTGTGCGATGCGGTGCGTCGAGAACGCGGCTGGCTGGCTGAACAGCCAAGGTCTCGTCGGTGATGTTGAGTATATCTTCGAGGCCGGTTACGAATACGCGGGCGAGGCATCGAATTTCTTTTCGGCCATCGGGAGAAGCAAGGAACTCAAAAGTCGGTATCGCTTGGCCCGATATGCCTTCAAGCCGAAAAGAAATGCGCCTCCCCTCCAAGCAGCCGACTTACTTGCTTGGGAATGGCAGCGAGCGTATGGAACGGCCATGGTGCCAGCGAATCAGGGGCGCGCATGGAGGGGCACGCTGCAATCTCTGCGGGAGCGCTCTCATCTTGTCGAGCACATCTCCGATATCGGCGTTGTGATAAGTGCAATGGTCAACTCTGTTTATGGCTTGCAATCGAACCGACTGGGACAACCGTGATGAATCCACCCTCCCGGGGCCATCACCACCGACACAAAACGATCCCCTCGTGGAAGGCGTTCGGAACGACCCTTGTTCCGTCCTTAGAGGCAGCATCGGCTCTTAGTTAACTTGCAGGTTCACGTCCCCACATTTACACTCCATGCGAACCGTACCAAGTCGAAGTCAAAGGAGCGGCTTTTGTCGGCATCCCTCGCTTCGTTCAAAGCAACGGTCGAAAAGCTGATTCGCCGATTTGAATCAGACCGGTCCCACTATCTGTCCAAGGGTTATTCCGAGGCGCAGGCGCGCGTCGATTTCATCACGCCTTTCTTCAAGGCATTGGGATGGGACGTCGAAAATGAGGAGGGTTTCGCACACCATGCGCGTGAAGTTGTGGTCGAAGCCGCAGAGGATACGGGAGGACGCCCCGACTACGGTTTCCGAGTATCGGGGCAGACCAAATTCTTCGTCGAGGCCAAGGCTCCATCCGAGGAACTAGATACTTCCAAGCACATCATTCAGGCGAAGACTTATGCCTGGAATACCAAGCAAGTCTTCTTTGTCGTGCTAACCGACTTCGAGGAGTTTCGTTTCTACGATGCTTCGATCCAGCCAGACGCGCGGAAGCCCGACGAGGGACTGCTTCTAAAGCTCAAGTACACCGACTACATCGGAAGGCTGGAAAAGCTCTGGGAAT
>JBOGMZ010000003.1:0-170572 GCA_050746945.1 Candidatus Acidiferrales bacterium
GCGTGGAAGGGCCATCGCTCAACGGATAAAAGGTACGCCGGGGATAACAGGCTGATCTAAGCCAAGAGTTCACATCGACGCTTAGGTTTGGCACCTCGATGTCGGCTCATCGCATCCTGGGGCTGTAGAAGGTCCCAAGGGTTAGGCTGTTCGCCTATTAAAGCGGTACGTGAGCTGGGTTCAGAACGTCGTGAGACAGTTCGGTCCCTATCTGGTGTGGGCGCAGGAAACTTGTGAGGAGTTGTCCCTAGTACGAGAGGACCGGGATGAACAGATCTCTTGTGATCGAGTTGTCACGCCCGTGGCATCGCTCGGTAGCGAAATCTGGAAGAGATAATCGCTGAAAGCATCTAAGCGAGAAGCTCGCCTCGAGATAAGGTTTCCCAAGGGGGCTGCGGCTCCCTAAGAAGGCCAGTCGAAGACTACGACTTTGATAGGCGGGAGGTGGAAGCGCAGTAATGCGTGTAGCTAACCCGTACTAATCGGCCGTTCGGCTTGACCATAAAATTTACCCATCGCGTGACCATCCGATTCGGATGGCCGCCCGGAGGAATCCGCCAGAATCTTGACGGACAACGTCGGGTAGCACATGGGTAGTCAAGTTAGCCTTTCCACATTGCATTATTCTCATGTGGAATTTGCGGTTTGTTTCGCCAACTTCCTTCAGTTGTAAAGTTCTCCAGAATTTCTGACGCACTGCTTCAGCGCGTCTCAAGTTTCCTGGTGGTCTAACCGCAAGGGTCACACCCGTTCCCATCCCGAACACGGAAGTTAAGCCTTGCAGGGCCGATGATACTGCGCGGGTAACTGCGCGGGAACGTAGGTCGCCGCCAGGATTAAAATTACGAAAAAGGCTCCGACTGCTCGGAGCCTTTTTTATTTTCTGCAAGCCGTTTTTGGTGCAGCCGAGGAGCCTCCTGCGATATCTTACGGGCCGGGACAACTATGCAAACGGCCGGCATTGAACAACTCGAACCGATTCTCCTGCTGCTACTCGTTTTCGTGGTCGCTCTGGCGGCGTTCGCAAAGCGATTGGAGATTCCCTATCCGATTGTTCTGGTTGTCGGCGGTTTGGTACTGAGTTTCATCCCTCACGTCCCGAAAATCGAACTCTCGCCCGACGTTGTGTTTCTGGTGATCCTCCCGCCGCTCCTTTTCTCGGCAGCATTCCTGACCTCCTGGCGAGATTTCCGCTACAACCTGGTGAGCATCCTGATGCTGGCATTCGGATTGGTCGCGTTCACCGTGTGGGGAGTAGCAGGCACGGCGAATTGGATTCTCCCCGGTTTCACATGGCAGTTGGGAGTAGTGTTGGGCGCGGTTGTCTGCACCACGGACGCGATTGCCGCCACCTCCATCGCGCGACGGTTGGGCCTGCCGCAGCGGATGGTGGACGTCCTCGAGGGAGAAAGTCTGGTAAACGACGCCAGCGGCCTGCTCGCGCTGCAGCTCGCAACCGCTGTCGTGGTTACGGGGCACATGCCCACTGCCGGCGAGCGGGTCGGGCGCCTCTTTTACCTGATAACCAGCGCCATTGTGATAGGTCTCCTTTTGGGCCGGCTGGTGCGACTCGCTATGGAGAAAATTGACGATGCTCCGATCGAGATCACGATCAGCATCATCGCGCCGTATTTTGCCTATCTTACGGCCGAGAGCTTTCACTCTTCCGGCGTGCTGGCGACGGTCGTTTGCGGGCTTTATCTCGGACACAAGAGCAGCAGCTATCTCTCCATCGGCGCGCGGCTCCAAGGCAGCGCCGTCTGGGAAACGCTCACGTTTATTCTGAATGGCGGAGTTTTCATCCTCATCGGTCTGCAATTGCCTTACATCCTCCGGGGCATTCCTTCAATCAGCCTGGGGCAGTTAATTCTGAAGGGCCTGCTGCTGAGTGCCGTCGTCATTCTCCTGCGTATGGTCTGGATGTATCCCGGCGCTTATATTGCGACCTGGATTCGGAGCCACTTCTTCCACCAATCAGATCCTTATCCGAACCCGCGCGGGATTTTTATCGCGGGATGGACGGGAATGCGCGGAGTGGTGGCGCTGGCTGCGGCGATTTCCTTGCCTGAAACGCTGAAAAACGGCTCGCTATTCCCGCAACGCGACGTGATCATCTTTCTGACTTACTGCGTGATTTTCGTCACGCTGGTATTCCAGGGACTCACGCTCCCCCCGCTGATCCGGTTCCTGGGCCTCGCAAAGCCGCCTGGAAAAAATCAGGAGGAAATCCACGCGCGACGCGAGACGATCCAGGCTGCGCTTGCATATCTTGAGCATGCTCGCGAGACCGACCGGCCCGAGTTCGCTCCTGTGTACGACGATTTAACCCGGCTCCAATTGGGACGCCTCACGATACTGCAGGGGGACGCGACGGAGGAAGGCGGCTACGGGGCGGACAATTATCAGAAGTTCATTGAAGTCACACGCACCCTTCTGGCATTGCAGCGCGCCGCGCTTCTGAAACTCCGCAATGAGGATGAGATTAACGACGAAGTTCTTAGGCGGCTCGAGACGGAACTCGACCTGATCGAAGCGCGCAACAGGTCATTGGAATCTCAGTGAGTGCTCGCGTGATGACTCGAAGTATCGCAACCGGTCCGAAAGATATTTACCGCTGACCCGATCATGGCCCGTTCGCCCAAACTTCTGCGATTTCTTGCGACCATCTACAGAATCTGGATGTTGCGTTACGTCAACGTGCCGGAAGAAATCGGCCGCGCGCTCGAGAAAGAGTCCGGCCAGGAGAAACACATTCCTGTCGTGGCAATCGTGAATGGGCGGAGCACGCGCACGACGTTGGTTCCCGCCGGCGGGGGTTGCTATCGCTTGCAGTTCAATGCCACGCTGCGGAAGGCTGCGCGCGCGGACGTCGGTGAAGTGGCCGGCGTTGAGCTGAAAGTCGATCGCGAGCCGCGCGATTTGCCGGTTCCACCCGAGTTAGCCGCGGCGCTGAAGACTCGTCCCAGGCTAAAGAAGGAATTTGACCGCCTGCCGCCGGGCGGCCGCGTGCAATTCCTGCGTCATCTCATCAAGGCCAAGGCCCCCGCGACTCGCGAGAAGCGCGTGAAGCGGCTCCTGGAAATACTTCTCGAGCGCGCGGTGCTGCGACCGGGAACGCGCCGCGGACGGAAACGCGATTGAGAATGCACAAACACCCTCGTGTCGCTCTTCTTGCTATTTTTCTTCTTGCCCTCGCTGGGAATGCCGACGCACAAACTCATCCCACGCGAAAATCAGACCCTGACCGGTTGGGGATGAGTTGCGCCCAAATGTTGGCCATGAGTTCGGCGGATTGGGTCGCTCATTTCAACGAGCACATCAACCGGAAGCCCTCCGAAGCAAAGGAAGCGAGCCCCGAACCGACGGTGCGCGCGCTGGCCGTCTATGGGAAATGCTACGACGCGCGCACGAAGCGCCTCGCTGCGTTCCTCGCGAAAAGAGGTAAGGGCCCTCTGATGGACGCGCGCGGAGATTTTCGCGATTTCGAGCAGGCCCTCAGCGACTTCACAGCAAAGGCACTCGGGGCCGCGGAGCCACCCGCGGATGCTCTGAAATCAGCTAAGGCTGCGCTGTACGCGAAACAATTCCGCTATGAATTTTATCTGAGCTACAAGCAGAAAATCACCAAACCCGTTCCTGAACCGACAAGCTCGAGCGCCGCAACGACGCGTACTCCTAAAGAAGATGATACGGATCCAATGACACAAGCGAAAAATCGCTTCGGCAAATTACTCGATGCACTGCCTGAAAGCAAACTTCGCGAGATTCACAAGGCCTTCGGCAAGATTTTTTCCGGTGGTGCGGTGACGGACGATGCGAAGCTCGCCGTCTATCATTACGCCATCTTCTGCCTCGAGCCATCCTCCGCGACACCATTCTCGCCACCGCCGTTTTGAACTCAAGGACTTGGCTGGCGTGAGAAACCCGCGTCTGATAGGCTTTCGGTACTCATTTCAGGGGACAAAATGAAACTTCGGACCTTTATGATTGGGGCAATCTTGCTCGCGCTCGCGGTTGCGGGCGGCAGCATGCGCGCGCAAACAAATGACGCGACGAAGCAGCTTGCGCGAGACATTTTCAAGCAGCTCATCGAAATCAACACTACGGGTTCGGTGGGCAGCACCACGGTTGCGACTGAAGCCATGGCCAAGCGTCTGCTTGATGCCGGATATCCCACCGGCGACATTTACATCGGCGGCCCGAACGCGCGCAAAGGAAATCTGGTGGCGCGATTGCACGGCACGGGCGCGCACAAACCGATTCTCCTCATCGGCCACCTCGATTTGGTGGAAGCACGCCGCGAAGACTGGTCCATGGATCCGTTTCAACTGATCGAGAAAGACGGCTATTTCTATGGCCGCGGCACACTGGACATGAAATCGGGCGACACATTCCTGCTGATGGCGATGATTCGCATGAAGCAGGAGGGCTACAAGCCGGACCGCGACATCATCCTGGCGCTCACGGCGGATGAGGAAGGCGGCGCGTTCAACGGAGTGGATTGGCTGATTCAGAATCACCGCGACCTGATTGATGCCGAGTTTGTGCTGAACCCCGATGCCGGTTCGTTCCAATTGGTGAACGAGAAAAAATCCATCGTGGCCATCCAGGCAAGCGAGAAGTTGTATCAGGATTTTGACCTGAAGGTGACGAATCCCGGCGGGCACAGTTCCCTGCCTGTGGCGGACAATGCCATCTACCATCTCGCTGAAGGGCTCACACGCCTCGAGCGCTACAAGTTTCCGTTTGAGCTGAACGAAGTGACGCGCGCCTATCTTGATCGCATGTCCACCATCGTTGGTGGTCCGGTGGGCGCGGACATGAAGGCCATCCTGCAAAAGCCGCCGGATGAAGCTGCCCTCGCGCGTCTTTCAAACCTGCCTTTCTACAACGGCATTACCCACACCACCTGCGTGGCCACTCGCCTGGATGCGGGTCATGCGAACAATGCCTTGCCGCAGATGGCGCGCGCCAATGTGAATTGCCGAATCCTGCCGGGACATTCGTCCGAGGAGACCCGTGCCACGCTCGTTCGGGTTCTCGACGACCCGCAAATTTCCGTTACCACAGCTTCCACCGGCGCCGGCGGCGGAAAATCGAATCCTCCTTCGCCGCTTCGACCGGACCTGATGAGCACGCTTGAAAAAGTGAGCACGCAGATGTGGCCGGGCGTAATGGTCGTGCCGGTAATGGAAACAGGGGCGAGCGACGGCGCCATCTCGCGCGCCGCGGGATTGCCCACCTACGGAATTTCCGGGTTGTGGATGGACGTCAACGACGACCGCTCGCACGGCCGCGACGAGCGCCTGCTCGTCTGGTCGTTCTATGAAGGAGTGAATTTTTATTTTCGCTTCCTGGAAGCACTCACGGCGCCGCAGCCCATGGCGCATTCGGGGAATTAAGCATGAGTGTGATGCGGACCGCAATTTTGAAGGCATCGCAGAGCCAGTGGCTCCGCGAGCGCGCGCCGCGATACTCGTTTTTTCGCCGGACCACGAAGCGCTTCATGCCCGGCGAGAATGTGGAGGATGCGCTTGCTGCCGCGCTCGAGCTTGCGAAGAGCAATATCGGCTGCGTGCTCACGCATCTCGGCGAAAATATCGCCGACCGTGCGGAAGCCGAGGGCGTGACGCAGCATTACATGAATGTGCTCGAACGGATCCACGCCGGCAAACTGCCGGTCGAGATTTCCGTCAAGCTCACACAGTTGGGTCTCGATCTCGACCAGGAATTTTGTTTCGCCAATCTCGCCAAACTCATCGAGTACTGCCCACCGGAAAAAACTCTGTGGATTGATATGGAGCAAAGCCCCTACGTGGATCCGACGCTCGCGCTGTATCGCCGGGCCCGCAAGGCCTATAAAAATGTTGGCGTGTGTGTGCAGGCCTATCTTTACCGCACGGAACGCGACCTGGAGTTGCTGATTCGGCTGGGGGCCGCAGTCCGGCTGGTGAAGGGCGCCTACAACGAGCCGTCGGAAATCGCTTTCCCGAAGAAAGAGGATGTGGACGAGAGCTATTATCGGCTCGCGACGATGCTACTCAATCCAGACGCCCGCCGGTCCGGAGTGCGCGCCGCCATTGCCACGCACGACCGCACATTAATCCAACGGATCACGGCTTGGGCTGCGTCGCAGGGAATCGCAAAAAATCAGCTTGAGTTTCAGATGCTCTACGGAATCCAGCGCGCCGAGCAGTCGCGACTCGCGCAGGAGGGCTACCGATCTGCTGTCTTGATTTCTTACGGCACGTTCTGGTTTCCCTGGTTCATGCGCCGGCTCGCGGAACGCCCCGCGAACGTCATGTTCCTCGCGCGCAATTTCTTCTCGGGATAATCATGCGGCTCGTGCGCCTGCACGACCTAGTGCGTGCGTTCGTCTTTTTCGATTTTGCCGTCGCGGAGGCGGATGACGCGATGGGCGTGCGCGGCGATGTCAGATTCGTGCGTGACGAGGATAATGGTGTTTCCCTGCTGATGAAGGCGCGCGAAGAGCGCCATAATCTCTTCGCCAGTTTGCGAGTCGAGGTTGCCGGTGGGCTCATCGGCGAGCAGGATCGAAGGGCTATTCACAAGCGCGCGAGCGATAGCGACGCGCTGGCGCTGGCCGCCCGACAATTCATTCGGCTTGTGCATCATGCGATCGGCGAGGTCCACTTGCGCGAGGGCTTTCTTCGCGCGCTCCAGACGCTCTTCGGAGGCCGTGCCGTTGTAGATCATGGGCAGTTCGACGTTGTGGAGTGCCGTGGCGCGCGCGAGCAGGTTGAAGGTTTGAAACACGAAGCCAATCTCTTTGTTGCGGATGTAGGCGAGCTCGTCGTCGCTTAATTCGCTGACGAGCCGCCCAGCCAGCCAGTAGCGCCCCTTCGAAGGCGTGTCGAGGCAGCCGATCAAATTCATCAGCGTGGATTTGCCGGAGCCGGAAGGGCCCATGATGGCCACGTATTCGCCCTTGTGAATCTCGAGACTGACGCCGCGCAGGGCATGAAGGTGTTCCGTGCCCATCTCGTAAGTCTTCCAGAGATCTTCGGTGCGAATGGCGATTCCGGCCGCGACAAGATCCTCGCGATACGCCTGCGAAACACCAATTTCTTCGACCGCCATTGGCACGGAGCTCCGTGAAGTGGACATGATTCTAACCTGAGGACGAGGGTTCGTCGCGCTTCGGTGGAGTATTGTCCACCTTGACGCCCGTTCCGGGCCGCAGCATGCGCAACGCTTTGTAATTGCCCGTGACGATCTCGTCGCCTTCGCGCAGGCCGCTGGTCACTTCGATGTCGGTGACACCGGAGATCCCGGTCTGCACGGGAACGAATTCGGCTTTTTTGTTGCGGATGACGAAGACGCCGGTGATTTCATCCTTCTGGCCGGGACTGAGGGGCTTCGAGGCAGCCAGGGTCACACTGCTTCCGCCTCTTTCCCGTTGCGCCGCTTCGAGTTCCTTATACGACCGCACGGCCAGCGCCTGAATCGGAATCGTCAATACGCCTCGCTTCTGGGCCGTCTCGATTTTAGCAGTCGAGGAAAGTCCGGGGCGCAGCGAGCTCGGTGGATTGTCGATGGTGATCACGACTTTGAAGTCGCGCGCTTCCTGCGTATTCGCGGTGGTCTGCGTCGTGGCGGCCTGGCCGGACGAGCGCAGTATGGCCAGCTCGCCGACTTCAGTAACGTGGCCTTTGAAAATCTTTCCCGGGATTGCGTCGATCGTCACGTCCGCGGTCTGACTGGTCCGCAAATTGGTGATGTCCGTCTCGTCCACCTTCACTTCCGCCGTGACCACGCTCATATCGGAAATCGTGAGCAAGAAACTGCCGGTGGTGTTCTGAATTCCGGGAACTACGTTCTCGCCCACGCGTACGGCAATGTAGCTAACGATGCCGTCAATCGGCGCAGTGTATGTGGTCTTGCGGAGAACGTCGGCAGTGTGTTTCAGGACCGCACTGGCTTGTTCCTGATTCGAGCGAGCCTGCTCGCGGGCCGCGCGCGTCTGCTCCACTTGCGCCTTGCTGGCATTCAGCGCTGCGGTGGCGCTGTCGTAGGTGGCTTTGTGCGCGTCGAATTCCTGCTTGGAGATGAGCTGCTCCTGGAAAAGTTTCTGCGAGCGCTCCCAATCGAATTTTGCTTTCTGGAGATCAGCTTCGCGCTCCGCGAGGGTGGCGACGGCAGAATCGTAATTTGCTGCGGCCACGCGTATCCCTGCTTCCATCGATTGAATACTGGCCATTTGAGCTTGCACGTCCGCACCAGGCTGAACATTTTCCAGGTGCAGCAGGACGTCGCCCTTCTTCACGTGGTCGCCTTCCTTGACCACGATTTCGGTGATTTTGCCGAATCCTTCGCCGAGCACATTGGTGTAAGTCTTCGGACGCACTTCGCCGGATGCGGTGACGATGGAGGTCAAATCCTCCTTGGTCACCTTTCCGCTCTGGACGGTGACGATGTCCTTGGTCAACTGGTGATAGACGATCCCGCCCACGACCAATATGACCACGGCCGCGCCGACACCTACGGTAATTTTTTGCCACCGCTTCATAGAACCAGCCTTGTTTCCCTGACCCGCGGGCGACAAAACTACCCGCTATTAGATGCTTACGACCGGGCCGCGCAGAATGTTTCCTAGCTTAGACGCAGGGTTGCGGATAAGGACAGGGGAACCTAGAGCTGGTAGAGGTCCTTACTCCTAACTCCTTGCTTTTGGAGCTCATAGCTGAATCCGGGTGCCATGAGCCCGCAATCGCCGAGAACCATTCTAATTCGATTTCGCGAGGAAAGAAACAGCCGCGATGAGGGCATGCTGAGCTTCGAAGAAGCTCGCCCTCCAGTAAGGAGATTTATTCTAGGCGACCGACGCTAAAGCACGCGGATAGTTGATTGGAACAGGATTGATCGACAGTAACCGGCGGCGAGTTGGACCACGAGCATCTTCCGAAGCTGCGGCATACCACCCTGATTCATTCCCGAACTTCTTTATTGTCTTCAAATATTTGGAGATTTCGGGGGCTGCGTCGCAGAATAGTGACAATGAAGAAGGGGCCGATCGGAGTGTGGTTCAGTGCGGCACTGGTGATCCTTGTCTTGGGTATCTGGGCGGGGACAAAGCTCGGGGCTAAATTTGCACAATACCGTTATCGTCAACAGCAGGAGCAGCGAAAATTGAGCGGGGGCGAACAAGCACATGCCGAAATCATGCTTTCGGAATTGTTCGCCGTCCAAACTCTGCGACTTTATGCCGGAGTCACACAGAATGACAAGGAATTGGGGGAAAGAACTCTGTTGAACGAAATTCGAGGATTTGAGTCCCTCCAGCAACGACCGGATGCACAAGAAATCAGACCTGTGATTGACCTATACCTTGGACTCGCGTACGTGGACTGGGCAGTGACCGAAGAACAGCGGAACAACAAAGATCTGGCCACGAAATATTTCGACTCGGCCCAGACCCTGTTCCAATCGCTCGGCTGGCAAGACTGCTCAGAGGATACGCTCAAGAGTGTGGCAAGACACGAACTCGACGAGTGGGGCGTTCCGCCTAAAACGAAGGAAATCGGGAAATGACAACTGCGGCTAAATTCACCTATGGCGTCGCGTTGCTCATCGGGTTGTCTATCGGCGCAATCACCGAGTTCCACAACGCTTCGTTCGCCTTTCAGGCCTTCCACGATGGGCTTCAAGCAACCGGACCCGCAATGCTCGGTGACTTCTCGTATTTGCAGTACAAACATGCGGACAGTGAACATGCCAAGGTCGCGCTCCAAACCTATGCAAATCTCATGGAGGAAATGGTGAAGTTGAATCCTGAGGAGGCAAGGCACCAGGACTTGGCCTTCACCTACCTGCGCTTGGCGTTGCTGGAGGATGCGTCAAATAACCGGGAGCAGTCGCACGCCTACATGACAAAGGCCCGATATTGGAACGCAGCGAGGGGAGGTAGAGACCTCTCGGATTCCAAAATGAAAGCCGCGTTGAATGCACGAGATGCAGTGGATGACCAGCTTCATCGGTAGTTCCCCCGCGGATAAGTGTTGGTAACAGAGATTATCGCCAGCTTCTGTGCTGATCCTCCAAAGGCGTAGCGACGCAGCACCCAACCAATCCGAATCTTTCAACACGCGCATGGAAGAAGTGACCCGTGCTTGCGAAAGGCTGGCATGGCCAACTGGGCACCCCCGAACCCCCAACCCCAAGGCAACCCATTGGCACACAGGGGATTCCAACCGCTTAAGGGCAGCCGGGGGGAAACTGTCGTTGACCTGTACTTTGGTACAGGTTAGAATTTCTCGCCAAATAGGGGAGTAGGTGCATTTATGGGCCGTTGGGCCAAGGTGTTTCTTTTCGGCATTTTAGCCGGAGGCTTGGCGCTTTCGCCAGCATCCTTCGCGCAGGACTCCAAGCAGGATCAGTCTGACTCGAAGGCTGCGAAACGCGCTGCCAAAGAGAAGTCCAAGAGCGATAACCAGCTCAAAAAGGAACTGGATTCCCAATACAAGAAATGGCTCGACCAGGACGTGGTGTACATCATCTCGCCCGAAGAGCGCAGTGCTTTCCTCCATCTTTCGACCAACGAAGAGCGCGAACAATTCATCGAGCAATTCTGGCAGCGCCGCAACCCCGATCCCGATTCCGCTGAAAACACGTTCAAGGAAGAGCATTACCGCCGCATCGCCTACGCAAACGAACGCTTTGCCTCCGGCATCCCTGGCTGGAAGACCGATCGCGGCAAGATCTACATCATGTGGGGTCCGCCGGACGAAATTGAATCGCATCCTAGCGGCGGCTCCTACGACCGCCCCGCGCAAGAAGGCGGCGGGCAGACTTCGACCTATCCGTTCGAGCAGTGGCGTTACCGGTATCTTGAGGGCATCGGCAACGACATCATCCTCGAGTTCGTTGACCCGTCTATGAGCGGCGAATTTCACCTGACCATGGACCCGAGCGAGAAAGACGCCCTTCTGTATGTTCCGGGCGCGGGCCTGACGCAGTTGGAATCCATGGGACTCGCGAACAAGACGGACCGGTTCAACAACACGGACGGGACGCATCTGGCGCAGCCAATCGGCGGACGCCTGGAATCTGACAGCGAATTCTCGCGGCTGGAGCGCTATGCCAAGGTGCAGCAGGCGCCTCCGGTGAAATTCAAGGATCTGGAAGCCGTGGTCACTTCGCGGCTGGTGCGCGACCAGGTGAAGTTCGATTACCGCTTTGATTTTCTGCGCATCACTTCGGATACCGTGCTGGTGCCCATCACCGTGCAGATTCCCACGCGGCAACTGAGCTTCCAGGAAAAAAATGGCGTGGATTCGGCTACTTTGAATCTTTTCGCGCGGATCACCACGCTCAGCGGCCGTCCGGTGCAGACGTTTGAAGACACGATTCATCGCGACCTCCCGGCTGAGCTGCTCCAACAGTCGCTGGGAACGTCTTCAATCTACCAGAAGGCCGTGCCACTCAGTCCGGGGCTGTATCGGCTGGATATCGTGATCAAGGACATCAACAACGGGAATGTGGGCGTGGTGAACACGCGCTTGGCTGTGCCGCGTTTCGAAGACGACAAACTCTCCACCAGCACCCTGATTCTCGCGGACCAGATGCAGCGCGTCTCATCGAAGGATATCGGGCTTGGCCAATTCGTTCTCGGAGACATCAAGGTCCGGCCGAAGATGGATGGATCCTTCACGCCGAGCGACAACATGGGAGTCTTTCTTCAGGTGTACAACCTGAAGGTGGACGAGAAGACCCACAAAGCGGATGCCAGCGTGCAGTTTCGCGTCACCAAGGAAAAGGAAACCGAGCCAGTCTTGAAATTCGACCTCCCGCCCAGCAAGATGCCGGAGCATGGTGAGGAAATGACGCTCGAGAATATCGTTACACTTGGCTCGCTTGTGCCGGGAAAGTACAGTCTGGAAGTGGCGGTCACCGATAATCTGGCGAAGCAAACAATTACAAAGGCATCGGATTTCACCGTGAAAGCCGCGTCGGGTACGGCACCACAGGGGAGGTGAAGCGTCGTGAACTTACAATCGATTCGCGCTCTCGGCCTCGGATTGCTCCTGAGTATTTGCGCGCTCCCGCTCGCTGCCGCGCCCAACGCCGGAAAACTCTCCGGAGTGGTGATTGATGCCGCCGGGACGCCGCAATTGGGCGCCACCGTCTTGGTGTCTTCCGAGGACCTTCGCAGTGCTTCTCTCGTCGAGTTGCTAACCAACGATCGCGGCCGCTTCGCCGCCGAAACACTACCTGCAGGGTCTTATTCGATCAAGGTGACGCTCGCGGGCTTCCTGCCCGCCATCGAGCAGCATATTCAGATCAGCAGCCAGCACACCACCCTGCTCGAAATTGTGATGGGTTCCGTCTTCTCCTCGCTCGAAAAATTGCGCCGCGCGCCCGATCAGCCCCTGCCGTCTGATGAATGGATCTGGGTCTTGCGCAGCTCTTCCGCCACGAGGCCGGTGCTGCGCTGGCAAGATGGCGAAATCGTCATCGAACCAGGCGCGCCTCCCCAGATGGAAATCGCGCAAAGGCGGGGTAATCACGGAAGATTCGACCTGGTGACAGGCGCGGATCATCCCGGCTCGATTTCAAATCTCGCCGACTCACCGGGCACTGCATTCGCTTATGACATGGGCCTCGGCTCTCACGGTCAGCTTCTACTGGCGGGCCAATTCAGCTATGAAGGCGCATCTCCCTCCGGCGGATTCGTCACCGAATGGCTGCCTTCCGGCGAAATGGGAGCAGGTTCGGTGACAAGTATCATCGTCCGGGAATCGCGCCTTGGCCCGGGAGGTCCCACGTTCCGGGGCTTGCGTGCATCGCACGAAAATCAATTCACTGTGGGCGACCGCGTCAGCATTCGCTACGGCAGTGATTATGTGATGGCCGGATTGGTGGGCACCACGATGGCCGTCCGTCCGCGCGGTGAAATTGCCGTGCAGTTGTCGCGGAGTTGGCAGGCCTCAGCGCTGGTGGCGGCGAGCCCCTGGCAGAATTCCGATGGGGCGTCGAGCGCCATACAGTCGGCGATGAATTCTCTTGATGACTTCCCTACCTTGATGATGCGCGACGGCCGTCCGGTGCTTGAAAACGGCATGCACGAAGAGATCGCCATCGAGCACGCGCTGAGCAAGGATGCAAGTATCACCGCGGCCGTCTTTCACGACCGCTCCACTCACACGGCTGTGTTCGGGCGTGGCGCCGTGTCCAGTTCCGACTACTTGCAGGATTATTTCTCTGATGTGTTCGCATACGACGCCGGAAATTCGGCTTCGCTGGGAGCGCGGGCCGCTTACCAACAGAAGCTAGGCGACAATCTGAGCACCGCCCTGGTGTACTCCTACGCGGGAGCGCTTGCGCCCAACGAAGATGCCATCGAAGCAGCACTGCGTACGCAACTTGCCACACGCTATCGCCACAGCCTGGCCGCGCGCGTTTCAACCACCATCCCCAAATCCGGAACCAAGGTTTCGGCGAGCTACAAATGGATTTCTGGCCCGGTGGTTTCCCACCAGGACGCGTTCGGCGAGTCGCTGTATCATCTCGACCCATTTATGAGCATGGAAATTCGACAGTCCCTGCCCAGCTTCTTCCCCGGTCATATGCAGGCGCTCGCCGATTTCGGCAACCTGTTTGCCCAGGGGTACGTCCCAATCACCACCGGAGATGGCCGAGTAATGCTCGTACCGTCCTATCGATATTTTAGGGGCGGTTTGAGCATCCAGTTTTAAGGATCAAGTCCTTACAGGAAACAGGAAGATGCCTTCCATAAATGGGATTGTCTCCGGGTGCCACTCCAACTGGTCCTGTAATCATCAAAAAATAAATAACTTACACGTTTGTGAATCTGTGATTCGCTGGAACCTGACGTGCAAGCATATTGGTATAGAAAGTAGGGGTGTTGCTGAATGAAGGATAGCTTGCGAATGCGATTGGGGGCGGTCGTCCTGGCGCTTCTGACGCTGGCGGCGGTGATTTTTGCCGTCCTGAACTTCCAGCAGCGCTCGCGCTTCGTCCTTCCCGACGACGGCGTCACCTGGATGGATTCACTGCAGGGCGTGGTCGCCTGGCACGTGGTTTCTGATTCACCCGCCGCGAAAGCCGGAATCAAGCAAGGCGATTACGTGCAATCTGTCCGCGGCATGACGATTCACCGCGCCTCGGATGTCACCCGCATGTTGTTCCATGTAGGACCCTGGACGGAAATCCGATACGGGATGCGTCGTGGTAGTGAGACGTTTGAAACGCCGCTCGTCACGGCGCCGCAGGAAAATCCCGCTTCGATCGAAAACTACTTGCGCGTCACTGCGCTGCTGTATCTCTTCATCGGGCTATTCATTTTTGTCCGGCGATGGAATGCGCCGCGCGCGATTCATTTCTACATTTTCTGCCTGGTGTCTTTCATACTCTATAGCTTCCATTACACCGGCAAACTGAACATCTTCGATCAAACGATTTACTGGGCCAACGTGGTTGCATTGCTGCTGCAGCCCGCGCTGCTGGTGCATTTCGCGCTTGTTTTTCCTGAGCGCCGCGGCTGGCTGTGGCCGAAGTTGGTCGCCACGTACTCCGTTCCGGCTGCTCTCCTGACCCTGCATGCATTCGTCGCCAGCGGCACGCTGGATTTTCTGCCGGCGGTCAGCACCCGTTACTGGCTCGACAAAGTAGAGATGGCGACCCTGGGAACTTATTTTCTGATCGCCGCTGGAATTTTTCTCCTGAGTTACCGCCGCGCGCCCAGCGGCATTCTCCGCCAGCAATTGAAATGGGTCACGGGTGGCACCATCGCGGGCACTCTTCCATTCCTGTTCTTCTACATCGTGCCCTACGTGGTCGGCTGGGTTCCCGCATCGTGGATGAAGGCGTCTGCCTACTCGCTCGCCTTGATTCCACTTTGCTTCGGCTACGCCATCATCCGCTATCGGTTGATGGATGTGGACATCATCTTCAAACGCGGCCTGGCTTACACATTTGCCACGGCTGGTGTTGTGGCGATTTATTTTGCGGCCATCGCACTGATCGGCGAACTTTTCCACACCAGGCTGACCGCGAGTCCGGCGGGCGCAGTGATCGCCATCGTGGTGGCTGCCTTTCTGATCCAGCCGTTGCGCGACGGCGTGCAGGCGCGGCTTGATCGCTTCTTCTATCGCGATCGTCTGGATTATCGCCGCACGCTTATCGAATTCGGCCGCGCGCTCACGAATGAAGTGCGCCTGGAACCGCTGGTGGGCTCCGTGCTCGACCGGATTTCGCAGACGCTGCTTGTCGACCGGCTCGCCGTGTTCCTCGAAGATCCGGCGAATCCCGGTCGTTTCCTGCTGACGCGTTCCATGGGAGTGCGCCCGGAATCGCCGCTCGATTTGAGTTTCCTCGACCCGGCGCGTCCGGCGCTGGAGCGCGGCTGCCTGTTCTTTGAATCCGCCAAGGCCGCGTTCCAGGAGAGCGAGTCGGTCCGCCGTACCATTGACGAGCTCGATTTAAATTATTTCATTGCCTGCCGCTTCCGCGACCGCACGGTCGCCATTCTCGGCCTGGGCAAAACAGTGGACGGGGATTACCTCTCGACGGACGACCTTGAGTTGCTCTCCACCATCGCCGGTTATGTCGCCATCGCCATTGAAAATGCGCGCCTCTATCAGTCGCTCGAGCAGAAAGCCATGCAGATCGAGCGGCTGAAAGACTTCAGCGAAAATATCGTCGAGTCGCTCAACATCGGCGTGGTCACGGTCGATCTCGAGGACCGCATCGAATCGTGGAATCCGCAGCTCGAAGGATTGCTGGAAATTTCGCGGCGCGATGCGCTGCGCAAGAAGCTCCAGGAAGTGCTGCCTTCCGATCTGGTGGCGGAAATTGCGGCGCGCGCTGCCGGCGATCACGTATCCGGGATTTACAAGTTCCGCCTCAACACGCGCGGCGGCCGCCAGCTTGTGATCAACGCTTCCATCGCCCCGCTCGTGGGCAAAAATGGCGCCCGGCTTGGCCGCCTGATTCTGCTCGACGACATCACGCAGCGCGTGCGCCTGGAAGAGCAGATGGTGCAGACCGAAAAGCTCACTTCGCTTGGGCTGCTTGCCGCCGGCGTCGCCCATGAAGTGAACACACCGCTCGCCGTGATTTCGAATTACATCCAGATGCTCGCAAAACAAATCCCCGTGGACGATCCGCGGCAGAAAACGATTGAGCGCATCGTGAAGCAGACCTTCCGTGCCAGTGAAATCGTCAACAACCTGCTGAATTTCTCGCGCACCGGCGCCGCCGAATTCATCGAGGTGGATTTGAACTACGTACTCGAGGAAACATTGACGCTGGTGCAGCACCCGTTCAAGACCGCTCAAGTGAAAGTGGTAAAGAATTACACGGAGCAATTGCCGTCGGTGCTCGGCTCGACTACGCGCCTCCAGCAAGTGTTTCTGAATCTCTTTATGAACGCGCGCGACGCGATGCCCACGGGCGGGATGCTTGAGGTCCGCACCGGCGCTCAGAACGGATCTGTGGAAGTCGAAGTGACCGACACCGGCATGGGCATTCCAGCAGAGCATCTGCATCGAATTTTCGATCCATTTTTTACAACGAAGGCCACCGGCAGGGGCACCGGCCTGGGTCTTTCGGTTAGCTACGGCATCATAAAGGAGCATGCGGGCAAAGTGGACGTCCGCTCCACACCGGGGAAAGGAACATCGTTCCGGTTGGAATTTCCCGTAGCCAGGAAAGCTGTCCATGCATAAGGGCTCCATACTCGTTGTTGACGACGAAGTGGAAATCAGGGAAGGCCTCGAAGCGCTTCTTACATCCGAAAGTTTCGAAGTCACTCTTGCAGATACCGGCGAAGCCGGTCTGCAACGCCTGGAAGATCGTCCGTTCGATCTGATGTTGCTGGATGTGAGCTTGCCGGACCGCAATGGCCTTGAATTGCTCCGTGAAATCCGCCGCCGCGATCCGCAGCTTTCGATCATCTTGATCACCGCGTTCGGCTCGATTGACATGGCTCGCGCCGCATTCAAGGGCGGCGCGCAGGACTACATTACCAAGCCCTGGTCCAACGATGAGTTGATCGCCCAGGTTTCGCTGGCGATCGAAGGCCGCCGGCTGCGCGACGAAAACGTCCAGCTCAAGCGTGCCCTGAAGCAGCGCTATAATTTTCCCAGCATCGTCGGCAAGAGCGACAAAATGCTCGCCGTCTTCGACCTGGTGACGCAGGTAGCGCCTTCGCGCTCCACAATTTTGATCAGCGGCGAGAGCGGAACGGGAAAAGAGCTCATCGCCAAGGCCATTCATTCGGCCTCCACACGCGCTGACAAGGCGTTCATTCCCGTAAACACCGGCTCGATCCCGGCCGACCTGCTCGAATCCCAGCTCTTCGGTCACGTGAAGGGTGCGTTCACCAGCGCGATTGCTTCGAAGAAAGGGCTTTTTGAAGTGGCGGACCAGGGCACGATTTTTTTCGACGAAATCTCCACCATTAGCCCGGAAACGCAGGCCAAGCTCCTGCGCGTGATTCAAGAGCGCGAATTCATGCGCCTGGGCTCCACCGACACGATCAAAGTGGACGTTCGCATTCTCGCGGCTTCGAATGAGGAATTGATCAAGCTTGTCCGCGAGGGACGCTTTCGCGAAGATCTGTATCACCGCCTGAACGTCATCTCCGTTCTGTTGCCGCCGCTGCGCGATCGCAAAGAAGACATCCCTCTGCTGGTTGAGCGCTTCCTTGAACAGTTCTGCCAGGAGAATAGCAAGCCGCCGCGCAATTTCACGCACGCCGCGATGAAGCTTCTGATGGACTACGAATGGCCCGGCAACGTTCGGGAGTTGGAAAACGTGGTGGAGCGCGCCGTGGTCCTTTCCACCCAAGAAGCGATGGACGGGGATTTGCTGCCGGAAAATGTTCGCTCGCGCGAAATCGTTCGCGGCGTTCGCCTGCAGCTCGCGGAATTTCTTCCGCCGTTGCCGGGAGAATCCGGCGGCCGCTCGGCTCCCGCGCCTTCGCTCTTTGAGATTCTGGAAGAAGTGGAGCGCCGCATCATCGTGGACATGCTCGAGCGCACAAATTGGAATCAAACGGAAGCCGCCGAGCGATTCCAGATTCCACTCTCCACGCTGAATCAGAAAATCAAGCGCCTCGGCATTGAGACGCGCCGCCGTGCCAACCTGACTCGCGGCGCTGCAGGCTTTGGCGACGCTCCCGCTGAATTCACCGCCGGAAAGTAATCGCACAAATAAAATGGGCCGGGAAAGCTGCTCGCGCAGCTCGCTCCCGGCCCCTGCCTTCTGTCGTCCCTAGTTTGTGGAGCTACTTGCGCGCAAGTGCTCTTACGATATTCAGCAAGATGTCGGCTTCTATCGTGAGTTCGCGTTCCTTCCGTTCGGAGATGCGTTTGCCGTTGAACTCGGCGTCCTCCAAACGCTGCAGCATGTTCGCAGCGATCGTATCGCGCGCCGTCGTGACGTTGGAGAGCGCGTTCTCGAGATTGATGTAGGTCGAATCGCTCCCCGGGCTTCCCGAACTCAGCGCATTGGTGGAAATGCGAAGGCTGAGGCTGGCCAGTTCCGCGTTCGGTGCGTTGATTTGCTTGAAAGCGCGTGCGAGTTCGACAAATTCGTCGCCGCTGTCCCGGATGGCATCCGGCAGAGCCCACTGGTGGAATTCTTCGACGAGCGCACGGCCTTCACTCTGGTAGTCGTCCTTGAGCCCGGCCAGCACGAGCATCGTGGGGCGAATATCCACGTGATCGGACCAGACATCATCGTCAATCCCTCTGTTCCGTACGCCGGGACCAACCAATCCCAGGTAGGTCGTGACGATTTCCTTGTCGATCCCGCCGTGGTTCCACGCGAATCCGTTGCCCTGGAAGACGCATGGACTGTTGCAATTCTGAGCGCCCGTCAAGTGGAAGTAGTCCGGATCGCCAAACATCACGAATGACGGCGTGCGCTGCGGATCGCCTGTGATCATATGAAGCAACTTCAGCTCCACAGGATCGGCCAGCGCTTCCGTCAAGTTGTCGGTATTTCCCGTGAGCGGGTTCACTGCCGTCAATTTCGCCGAGGCTCGCTCAAATGAGCGAGACAATGGATCGCCTACGCCCGGGTTTCCCGCAATGTAAAATACCGGCACCATGTCGAATTGGCTGTCAAACGTCGCAGTTATACCTTGCTCCGTCGCCATCAATCCGGTGAGGTTGGTATCGAATTCACCGACGACGCTCTTGGTGCCATCGGGAGTGATGTAGTTGCAGGCGATGGTCACGCCGTCGCACGCCGAATTGAACGGAGCCCCGCCGGCATAGTGGTCGCCCTCGTCGGCGGTGATCACAAACAGCGTGTTGCGCTTGGTAATTCCATCGGCGGCGAGCCGCGCGAAGAATTTGCCGAACGCTTCGTTGTAAGCCGCGAGTTGCGCTTCGTAACAGATGCTCCCAGGACCATTGGCGTTTCCAAACTTCAGTTCAGGATCCGTCGAGCACGCTGCCGGTGCGGTTGCAATGTCGTGCGCATGATTGTCATGTCCGTCGGAGATGTAAGCATAGGTCACCGGGACGCCGTGTTCCTGCATCGCCGCCACATAGGAAAGCGTTTGGGCAGCCGATATTCCGCTGAACCCCGGGAATCCCAAATTGCCGTGAGTATCCCCGACAGGGTTGCCGTCCAGGTCGTTTAGCGGGCCACCCGGGCTAATCACGGGTGCAACAAAAGTGTGGCCGAACAGTGCGTTAAATCCGGTGTACCCACTGGGTTCTTGCGGAAGCAGATCCGGCTCTCCGTGGTTGGTGCTGGAGCAGACCGCGTCGCCGGCCGCGCAGTGGATTGCAATGCCTTCAAAATCGGCAATCGCCTTGTTGCGGTTTGCTTTTGCCTCCGCGAGCGCGGCGGCTTGCTCTACCGGATCAGATGCGAAGACGGTCACAAGGTCGCCCGCCACATTCTCGAGCTCCATGTTCGCGATTGAGACCGCACCCACATTGCAGCCCGCTCTCGTCCAAGGAACCCAGGGAGCTGGAGCATTCTTGCCATCCGGCGTGACCATGAAGAAACTCGGGTCGGTCGTCGCGTTCACAATGTCCGTCCAGTATTGGAACGACGAGGCGAAGCCATCAAAAAACTTGCTGCCCGGCGGCGTAAACCACCCAAAACTGTTGGAAACCGGCATACCGTGACGATCGCCATAGACACCCGTGAGGGATGTGATGATGTCGTCCGCGGTGTGAGACTTCAGCGGAGTGTGGTGATTGGTCATCAACACGCCGTTATCTGTTATGAAGTTCAGCAGGTTAGGCATCTGTTCGAGATCGGAAGGCACATTTGGATTGTCCCGGGTGAAGTGAACGTTATCGAACTGGAGGTAAATGACGTGCTGGATATCACCGTGAGCGGAGTTCAGGTTGCAGTTGCCGTTGGAATTGTTTGCGCTGGGCGAAGGCGTTGGCATCCCCTTCGCTTCAACACTGGTTGGTATGAACAATTGTGCAGCGGGCGAAAAAGCGAATGTAAAAGCCACGGCGATGGCCAGCGCCTGGCGCAGCCGGGCTGAAATCTGAGCTCGCTCCCTACGAATCCAATGCGCAGTCTTCTTCAATGTGTTTAGCTTCCAGTGCACGGTATCCCTCCTCGAAGTGGGTGCAGAAACTATCTGCTCTGAATCTGGCTTAGTCCGGTTAAGGCCGGGAGAACCGTATATTAATAGATTGCAAAGGCGGTTCGTCAAGTCCCGCTGTGGAAATTTACTGGGTAAGGCGGCGGCCGGCAATATTTTCGAGGATGCGATAGGGGGCATGCTGAGGGGCAACGAGTGATTCCGGTGGAATCAAGAAAGTCTGTTCGATGGCGTACTGCCCGGACATCACCGCGTGAGCGACACTGTCTGTAAATACGATCCAGGTCGTCATCGGCTGGAACTCCAGTTTTATCTTGGGGCAGTTTGCCTGAAACGCTGCGTTCTCCTTCAGATAGTCATGGAACCGCAGCATGAACATGTCGTAGGGCGTCCGCCCCATGCCGCGGAACCCAAGCCGTGCTCCCCATTCCTGCACTGTGCGGCTCAGAAACGACTCGTCTTCGGCAATCTGGCGTAGGCCGGCGCGCTCCGCATACAGTCGCGCAAGGACATCAAAACCCTCTGTGGTTTGCCACACCCGCGGGTTCTTACGATTCAAATTCGTGAAAACGCGCAATATCCGACCCCCGCGAGTGGGCCGGCTGGGGAATGCATCCACATGAAGCAGGTCGTTGCGTTTGTGGAGCGGCAGGTCGCGGCCTTCCTCCTCCAACGGCCGGAAGCTCGAAAAATCCAAAATCCATTTGCCTGCGTACGGCGAAAGAAAATTCGTCAAAAACTCGATCACCTGCGCGCTGTAATTGCGCATGATTGTATGGACGCGGTTTACCGTTTCCGCATTCCCCGCGAATCCTCGCAGTAGATCCTCAGAAGGCCGGTACGAAACGTTTTTGTGGAGCCGCAATTCAGTCCACTCTTGCTCGAGCAGAAAGTCGCGGTCTTCGGCGGGAAAATGAAAAGGCAGCTCGCGAAAAAGGAGGATTTGTCCACTCTCCAGCAATTCGCTGTAAGCGCGGGCGCGCTGCTGGCATTGCGCGCGGCTCACCCAGCCCGCCGGCAGTTTGTAGTCTTCGACGAAAATCCAAGGCAGATTCGGCATGGCCCTCTTCGCTTGTGCCTTTCCGTGCCGCGCACGGCAAGAGTACTCCACGGCACAGCAGCTTACAAATTGCGGCCGGAATGCCGTTGTCTTGATGTTCACGACAGGTCTTGCAGGCTGTTGGTCGCGGCGGTTAGCTTTTCGTTGCCTCGGGTCGTTTGTAGCCCGGTGGGAGAAGCGCGGTGCTCAAATCCACGCCCGTCAAATCCACACCCTCAAGGTTCGTCTCCCGCAGAATGGTGGTCTTCATTTGAGCGCCTTGAAAATCCGCACCGCGCACTTCCGCGCCACGAAAATTCGTGGCACCGAAATCTGCCCGGCGCAGAATAGCCATCCGCAGGTTGGCCCGGAATAATTCCGCGCCTCCAGCCTTGGCCTCCGTCAAATCCGCGCCGCTGAGGTCCGCCTCCGTCAGGTCGGCGCCACGCAGATCGGCCTTGCGGAGATTCGCCTTGCTCAAATTGGCGGATGAAAGTTTTGCGACGTGCAGGTTGGCGCCTTCGAGATTCGCGCCCTGCAGATTTACCAGGGCGAAGTTCATACCCTCCAAATCCACTCGCGAAAGATCGGCGCCTGCCAGATCGGCACGCACTCCGGCCTCGTCGCCGCGCACGAAGCGTTGATGTGCCTCCAACAACTCCGTTAATCGCTTGCCTTTGTGCCGTATGCTGTTTGGGGATCTCAGACCCCCTCCTTTGAACTCACCCAGAATTCCGCTGGTTCGATTTCCCGCATCGATTTGAACCGTTGCGTTGAGATTTTACTAGAACTCAGGAGCCGGTGACAGTACCGGAAGCCGGCGACCGCACAAATCCATGCACACGGATTTGCTTGCTACTGCCGGATTTGTGATAACTTGAACCGTGGTGGAGCTTCTCGACAAACTTAAGAACCGCGCGCGGGCCACGCCGCAGCGCATCGTCTTGCCCGAAGGCGAAGATGACCGCGTGATTCAGGCCGCCGCTCGCGTCAGCGCTGAACGCTATGCGAAGCTCACTCTGCTCGGCCGGGCAAACACCATTCGCGCGGCTGCCGGGCGCCTCGAAATAAAACTCGACGGGATCGAAATCCTCGATCCGCTCGCGAGTCCGCGGCTCGACGCCTATGCGCAGATTTATCTTGAGCGGCGCCGCGCCCGTGGCACCACGCTTGAAGAAGCGCATCAGATAGCGTGCAAGCCGCTTTATTTCGCAGCGTTGCGCGTGGCCGCCGGTGACGCGGATGCATCCGTCGGTGGTGCAGCAAACTCGACTGCGGAAACCGTCCGCGCCGCGCTCCAATCGATCGGCCTTGCGCCGGAAGCGCGGCTGGTGTCGGGATTTTTCCTCATGATTGTACCCGCGCGCAACGGGATGACGTTTGGTGAAAAAGGCGCGCTGCTCTTTGCCGATTGTGGCGTTGTGCCGGATCCCACCGCGCAGGAACTCGCCGAAATTGCGATTGCCACCGCGGAAAATGCGCGCGCGTTCCTCGAGGCGGAGCCGCGAGTCGCCCTGCTCTCATTTTCCACCAAAGGTTCCGCCGAACATGGGCGTGTGGACAAAATCCGCGAAGCGCTGCGCATCGTGAGAGTCCGCGAACCCGATCTCGCGATTGATGGCGAGCTGCAAGTGGACGCGGCCCTCGTTCCCGTGGTTGGCTCGAGCAAGGCCAAAGGCTCTCCCGTCGCCGGCCGAGCCAACGTACTCATCTTCCCCGACCTCGATTCCGGCAACATTGGATACAAGTTGGTCGAGCGCCTGGCTGGCGCCACCGCGCTTGGCCCGATTCTCCAGGGGCTTGCACGCCCGGCGAATGACTTGTCGCGAGGCTGCACGGCCGACGACATCGCGCACGTCATCGCCATCAGTGCCATCCAATCCATCACCCGCCAACAACCCGCCTCGGCCTCGGGGGATTGAGTCATCCCGTGCACCTGCAATATCTCTTCGGATCCGTTGATTTCAGGCGCATATTTTTCCGCCGCCTTGCGAGCGTTGCAATCCTTGTCGTCGCGCTCTCCGTTGGCGCGCCGCGCACGCTCGCACAGGATACCGCAGAAACGCCCGGCGAAGAAATCGTCGCCAACCTCGCCGCCGGACGAGTGATTGTCGCAGTAGTGAAGGACGCCATTATTGTCGGCACGATCGAAAATCCCATCGAGGCCGGCACTCATCCGCCGATTCCAGTTCCTCTTGCCGGCAGGCGCATCGGCGTCATGCTCGGGGCGGTGGACTGGTTTTCGGTGACCTCCCAACAAGATCTCGCGCGCCTGGATGTCGAGCTTCCGCATCTGCACAGCCGCGTGATCCCTCAGGATCCCCGATTGGTGCAGCCTCAGGAAGGCGTCGAGGCTACCGACATCCAGGCGATTGGCCAGGGCGTATCGGAACGTCTAAACCAGGTGGTGAAATCACTCCATTCAAAAATTAATCTGCCTGACGACGAACCCATCGCTGAACTGATTATTGCGGATTACATCGAAGGCTATGGCCCGGAAGTCTGGCAAGCCTTGTTTTCGCTTCAGCAGGATCCCGAGCACGGCGATTATTGGGATTCGCGTGTTCTCCACCCGCGCTACTTCCAGTTTTATCCGCCGGAGAAAGGAGAGCCGCGCACATTGGTGGAATTTCACTATCCGCCCGGTGATAAATCTCCCACTCTCCTCGATTTGCTCCGCCAAAACGACCCGCGGCTGTTGAAAATGCGGGAATCATTGGATGCAAATGTGTCCCACGTCGCGGAATATATTCTGCGCGGCGAACTCCAGAAGATGTCCGCGGCCGACGCAATCCAGTTTCTGCGCGGGGCACTCAATGCCATCAGTCCTCCCAATTCTCGCCAGACCATGGCTGCAGTGGGCACGCAGACAGGCTTTCAATGGATTCTTCCTCCGCCTCCTGAGCACAAGAGGCCCGGGCAGAAGAAACCGGAGCGGCCCGAAGGCGCTCCCACATTGGCAAAGCCGCCCTCAGAACCCTGATTTTTCGTTTCTTATTTCTGTTCGGCGAGTTGTTGTTTCAGACGGGCATTCTTCTCTGCGACGCCGCGCACCAAATCCTGTTTGTGCGCAACCAGGCGCCGCGCAATCTCCGGGTCGGAGAGTCCAAGAATTTCTGCCGTAAATATCGCCGCGTTCACGGCGCCGGCTGTGTCAATCGCCATCGTCGCGACGGGAATTCCACCCGGCATCTGCACCGTAGAGAGCAGCGCGTCGAGCCCGTTCAAAGTACTGGTGGCAATCGGCACTCCAATTACCGGCAAAGTCGTGTTGGCCGCCATCACGCCTGCCAGGTGCGCCGCCGCGCCTGCACCCACAATCAGCACCTTCAGTCCCCGGCTTGCCGCCGTGGTGGCGTATTCGTGCGCGCGGGCCGGAGTGCGATGCGCCGAGACCACTTCCATCTCGTAAGCGATTCCGAATTTCGAGAGCGTCTTTCCGGCTTCGCTCATCACCGGCAAATCCGTGTCCGAGCCCATTAGAATTCCCACGATTGCCGCGTGCGCCTTTTCGCTCTTCGCCATCCGCAAGATCTCCTAGTCAGCAGCCCGTTCCGCCGCTGCCACCACTTCAATTCGGTCTCCGCGCCGGATCTTCCCGGCGTGCACGACGCGGCACAGCCAGCCACGCTGGCAGCGTAACTCCCGCTGCAGTCCAAGACGTATTTCGTCCATCCGGGGGCACGGATCGCATGCAACGGTGATCTCCATCAGGCTCTCCCCAATCCGCAGCTGCTGACCCACTCCCAGCGCCTGAAAATCCAAGCCCCGAGTAGTTATGTTTTCTTTCACGGCCCCAGGCGGGATGCCGAACTTCTCGAGCGTCTCCATGTCCATCAAAAGGACCTGCCGTTTACTCCCTGACCGTCCATGAATGCATCCCTTGAATCCTTTGTCCTCCAGCGCCTCCACCTGCGAGATTTCATTCATTGGAAACCGATGGACCAGACAACTGAAAATATGAATCACCTTACCCATTGGGCGCCTCCGCTGCGGCACGGCCCATTTTTGTCATCTTTCTGCCTATATCCCTGCGAAAGTGAGCTCCATCAATTCTGATTCTACTAAGTGAGTCGTAGGATATCCTACAAGAAGTCGCCAGAGACTCCCCCCAAGCGGCAACGCCCAGAATTCTTCCACCACTAGTGTAGTAATTATTTCCATCACGCCGAGTTCCCGCGTGAAAGATTACCGCTCCCGATTCTCTCGCTGCTTCCTCCAGGCCGTTTATCGGGACGCCGGTTATGGGAAGACTTGGATAGCCCTGCGAGGCAACCACCACACAGACGCTTGCAGCCGGGGACCAATTCGCTTGAACCGTGCGAAGATTCCCGCGCGCAGCCTCCATGCAAGCCGCCGCGAAGTCAAAGTCGGCGCGCAACATAATGGCCTGCGTCTCCGGATCCCCCAAACGGCAATTGTATTCAAGAACCTTCGGCCCCTCGGCGGTCAACATCAGACCGAAGTACAAAAAACCCTTGTAAGGAATCCCATCCTTCTCCAACCCTGCCAGAGTTGGCTTCACAATCGTGTCCGCCATTTTCTTCTCAAGCGCAGCCGGCAGAATATCATCCGTTGAATATGCGCCCATGCCTCCAGTGTTCGGCCCTTCGTCCCCGTCGAAGGCACGCTTGTGGTCGCGTGTCGGCGCCATGGGAACGAAGTTCTTGCCATCTGTCAGCACGATGTAGGAGAGCTCTTCCCCCACGAGTGCTTCTTCGAGCAGAAGCCTTTTGCCCGCGTCACCAAATTCACGCCGCATCATGGCCCGCTCGATGAAGTCTGCAGCTTCCACGAGAGACGAGGTCACCAGCACTCCCTTGCCCGCGCACAATCCATCGGCCTTGATCACTAGCGGCCAACGCACGGTGTGCAGCGCTGCTCGCGCGTCGGAAGCGTTCTCAAAAATCCCGTACGTCACAGCCGTCGGAATTGTGTACCGCGCCATAAATTGTTTGGCGAACACTTTGCTGCCCTCGAGCTGTGCAGCCTGTTGCGTCGGCCCCAGCAATGTCAGTCCCCGCTTTGAAAATTCGTCGGCAACCCCCAACACCAACGGCATTTCCGGCCCCACGATCGTGAGGTCCACTCCAAGTTTCTGCGCCAAATCAGCCGTGGCTTTCACATTGCTCAAATCCAGCGGCAGACACTCTGCTTCGCTCGCAATCCCGCCATTCCCCGGCGCACACCAAATCTTCTCTGCTCCCGCCGACTGCAGCAGTTTCCACACCAGAGCGTGTTCGCGACCGCCGCTGCCGAGTACCAGAATTTTCATTTTGGCTCGCACGAAAGAATTAGAAACGATACGGCGGCGGCTCTGCCAGTGTCAACAGGAGTTCGGCTTGCCCCCGTCTCCCGAAAATGTTTTCATCTATTGCCATGCATTGGGACTTCGCCCTCATTTTGATTTTCCTCGCCGTCGCTGTGCCGTGGTTGGGCCGCCGCCGAATCCAGCAATTGTTCGCGATGCCACAAACCACGAAACTGGATCGTCTCAGCCTCTACGCTTCCACCATGGCATTTCAATGGCTCGCCGCGGGCTTGATTGTGTGGCGAGCGAGCGCAAATGGTGTTCGCCCCGCCGAACTTGGCCTTGCACTTCCGAATCCGTTGCTCACGCTCGCGGTAACCGTCATTCTTTCTACTCTAATTCTGCTGAACCAGATTTTCAGCCTCCGTCGTCTGGTGACCAACCCCGCTGAAATCAAGGGCACGCTCCCGCAGCTTGCGCTCAAAATCTTCCCCCAGGATGCAGTCGAGCGGCTAACTTTCTTCGCCCTCGTCGCTACGGTGGCTCTCTGCGAAGAGCTTATGTATCGAGGTTTCGTGCAAACTGTGTTTTTGGCATGGTCTGGAGGTCTCGCTAGCGTCAGCATTCTTGCTTCTGCAGCTTTCTTTGCGCTGGCGCATCTTTACCAGGGTCGGCGCGGTCTCGTCTCAACTGGCGTGATAGGCCTCCTCTTTTCAGCCATTCGGGCCTGGACAGGCAGCTTGCTGGCCCCACTTGTCGCCCATTTCATCGCTGACCTCGCGGTTGGCCTGATGGCCCCAAATAAACTGCGGCCCGCTTTGCATGGTGAACCAAGCAGAGTCGATGCTCTGTGGTGCATAAGTTAGAGTTATACACGTAGTACTATATACATAATAATGAAATCACAACTCACAAACGATCTAGTCCGGCGGACGCTATCCAAATACCAGTTTTCTGCAAGTGACGACCAATGTGAAGCTATTCGGGTATACATACAGCTGCTACTTCGTTGGAATCAAAAGGTTTCTCTCACAACAGTTGTCGATCCAATCGAGATTTTGCGCTTCCATTTCGGCGAGAGCCTCTTCGCGGTGTCATCAGTGCCCATTCGAAATGGTCGGCTCGCCGACGTTGGCTCGGGTGCCGGATTTCCAGGGATTCCCTTGCGTCTGGCTGTCCCAGATCTTTACACCGTGCTGATCGAGTCCAACGCTAAGAAGGCTGCATTTCTCTCAGAAGTTGTCAGGGAATTGCGACTATCGAGCGTTCGGGTGCTTCGCCAACGCATGGAGGATGTTCCTGAGGATGTCCAGCAACTCGATTTTGTCACAGCCAGGGCGCTTGGAATTGTTAAAACTCTACAAAGTTGGGCCCGAGCTAGGCTGCGAATAGGTGGAAAGCTGATCCTTTGGCTTGGACAGTCCAACTCCCTGACTTTATCCGCAGATAAGACGTGGTCCTGGGGGGAGCCGGTTCATATTCCTGGATCGGAGCGCAGATTTATCCTCTCGGGAGCAAGGCCTGACTAGAAGATCTCAACTTTGATTCGTTCCACGTGGAACACTCCATCAAAAAAATTCACAAACTAAAACATGTTCCACGTGAAACATATTGCGCCGCTAGATTTGTTTCTGATACATTCGCGTTTCGTCTGAGGGGAGCTGATTTGGCTCGGATTATCGCCATTGCCAATCAAAAAGGTGGCGTTGGAAAGACAACCACGGCCGTAAACCTGGGAGCTTCTCTAGCCATCGCTGAGCAGCGCACGCTGGTCATCGATTGCGATCCGCAAGGCAACACCACAAGCGCACTTGGATTCCCGAAGGATCCCGCCCGCCGAACGCTTTATCAGTCACTCATTCTCGACGAGCCCCTTGATCGGATCATAATCCGAACTCAAGTCGATGGCCTGGACATAATTCCCTCCGACAAAAACTTAGTTGGGGCTTCCGTTGAACTGGTTTCGATGGATAATCGTGAATACCGTCTCAAGTGGCTTCTGAGCGGCCTTCGAGACAAGTATGCGTACATGCTGATCGACTCCCCTCCTGCGCTCGATCTCCTAACTTTGAATGCCTTGGCAGCAAGCGATTCCGTTCTGGTCCCAATCCAGTGCGAATATCTAGCTTTGGAGGGTGTCTCGGAGCTGCTTGATACGCTCATGCGGCTGCGCCGAACAATCAATCCATCGCTCGCAATAGAAGGCATACTACTGACGATGTACGACGACCGTACCACGCTCTCAAAGCAGGTCGCGGCGGATCTCCGCAGCTTTTTCGGAGCCCAGGTATTTGAATCCGTAATTCCTAGAAACGTCCGTCTAGCCGAGGCCCCAAGCCATGGGAAGCCGGTAATATTCTACGACATACATAGTAAAGGCGCAGAAAGCTACATCCAACTCGCAAAGGAGGTTATCGCCAATGCCCAGAAACGCGTTGGGCAGGGGTCTGAGCGCGCTGATCCGGGAGCCCGAGCCGCAACAACCGGGGCCCCAGCCACCGCCTCAGCCGCAGCAGCAGGCGGCGGTGGTGGGAGCGGGGGCGGGGACGGCAGTGGCAATGGCCCCGGCACCGACAGCAGCCCAGAATGACGGCCTGCTGCAAGTTGATATTGATCTGATCGACCCGAGCCCGTATCAGCCGCGCACACGATTCCGGGAAGCGGGCCTCGATGAATTGGCGCGCTCGATTCAATCAAGCGGAATCGTCCAGCCGCTGGTGGTCCGCAGAATGGGCACGCGGTTTCAGCTAATCGCGGGGGAGCGCCGCTGGAGAGCTGCACAAAAGGCAGCTCTATCGCGCGTTCCCGTCGTTGTACGGGATGTGCCGGAGGAGATGGCTCTTGAGATGACGCTGGTCGAGAATCTCCAGCGAGAGGACCTCAATCCGATCGAGCAAGCACATGCATTTCAGCGTCTCTCTGATGAATTCAATCTCACCCAAGAACAAGTGGCGGCACGCACAGGGAAAGACCGCGCGACGATCGCGAATGCAGTCCGTCTTCTGAAGTTAGATGAGCCCATTCGGGATCTCTTGGAGGAAGGTCGCCTGACAGCCGGCCACGGGCGCGCTTTGCTTGCGATCGTGGACAACAAGCTCCGCCTCGCGCTCGCAAAGAGAATCGCCCGCGGCGGTATGACAGTTCGTCAGGTTGAACGATTCGCGGCTCGCAGTTTGAAGCCGCGTACAACCGCTGTGCAACTCCCACCAGACCCAAACACCAAAGCGGCAATCGAAGAGCTCCAACGTGTGTACGGCACTCGGGTCTTCATGCGGCCAAAGCTTCTGGGGCGCCCCGGCCAGTTGATATTTGAATACTATGACGGTAATGATTTGGCGCGCATTTACGACCAATTAATGCAAAAATAGTGCTACGTAGGTAGGGGATTTTCATGGCGTTTCCGTGGTTTGAACGCAAAGACGGCGTATCGGGCGAATGGACCGGCTTCCTCGAAAAGGGTGTCCACGTCGACGGGCGGCTTGATACTACTGGAACCTTTCGAATTGATTCGGCCATGAAGGGAATCCTGACCTCCGACGAAACACTGATTCTCGGCGACAACGCTCGCATCGAAGGACAAATTGAAGGGAATTACGTCGTCATCGCGGGCCGATTTGACGGGGTCATCAAGGCGAAGGGTAGGGTAGAGATTCAGCCGAAAGCAATCGTCACCGGCGAGATTCACACGCCGTGCCTAATCATCGAGCCGGGCGCAGTGTTCGACGGCAGTTGCCACATGCTAGCAACCAACCAGGCCGCCAAGCCCATCATGATTCCCATCAAATCGGCCGCCAGCGCCTAGCCGGCTAGCAACTCGCTGAGCAACTACCGGGTGCCGTATGAACCGGGAACTGGCGCGGCCGCGGCGCACTTTTTCAGTCCTTCCTGGATGGCTGCCACTTGATCCAGGTGGGGCACTGGCGAGGCCGCCGCAGCCGAGTAAAATCGTTCTGCGTCCGCCACGCGGTTAAGTTTCTCGAGGCAGATCCGCGCAGCAGACACCAGTGCCGGCACCGAAGCTCGTTCAGTCGAATTCTTCTCCGCGAATCGCTCGTACTCTGTGACTGCACGGTCCCAATTATGGTTGGCCTCGAGGTAGCGGCACAATTCCAGCCACACGCCCCTTGGCAATTTGTCGCCACCGAGCGTCACAAACTGATCGTAGTAGTTCCACGCCGTGTTGGGATCCCCCTCACTGACATACAGGCGGCACAGATTCGCCAGAGTTTCTTTTTGCCCAGCGGTGTCCGAACTTCGTTCCTGTGCCTTCAACAGCATCATGTATCCGTCAATCGAATCCGGTTTTTCCTTTACATGTTGCTGCAATTCGACGACGGCGGCTCCGGCCTGGTTTTCCCCAAGTAACTCGGTGGCGCGCACAATCGGTGCATCTGCCGTCCACGTGACCTTTGCCTCGATGGCCTGATCCACTGTTTTTTCGATGCCGGTCGCGCGTAGCACCACAGCTCCAACCATCCCGAACGCAAAGCCCCCAACGTGCACCCAGTAAGCTACGCCCCCGCCATTCCCGGATAAAATGCCCCAAAGAACCTGAATCGCGAGCCACAGCGGTAGAATGACGTAGGCTGGGACGGAAAACTTGTAGAAGCGGAACAGGAAAAGCCACGCCAGTTTGATTTTTGTTTTTGGGAAGCGCGCTAAGAATCCGCCCATCAATCCGGCAATAGCGCCCGATGCGCCCACGACCGGCATGAAGCTCCCGCGAAAAACGCCGGCGTGAAACGACATCGACAACACGCCGCACAACAGATAGAAAATCGGATAGACCACGCGGCCCCAAGCGTCCTCGAGCACTGCCCCCGCCAGCCACAGAAACCACATGTTAAAGATTAAGTGCAGCCATCCGCCGTGCAGGAAATTCGCCGTGAGGTAGCTGACGGCAGTCGGGTGGTAGGGGTGAAACGCGTAATTCCACGTCAGTGATTCATGGTGGATCTGCTCGAACTGTTGCGTCATCGCAGCCACTTGCGACCGCACATCTGCGTCCGTCCAGGTTCCAGAGAGTAGTTGCGCGTCCCATGTGTCGATTGGGCTGCGGTTTTGGACCTCCAGCGCCGCGTATAACGGGGCGTGTTCGCGCTTGAGCGAATCCACCATGTCGTTTTCTTCTTGGGACAACTGTGCATCCGGATAGCGCGCGTTCAGTGCAAGAAGATGCAACTGCAGCGTGCCTGATTCGCGCTGCTCCATTTGCATCCTGGAATTCGTGAGAAGGAAAACGACGATATTTAGAGCGATGATGGCGAACGTCACATATGGCCATCGGCGGCCCCGTTGATCCTCATGTGCAATAGGGATGATCATCGCAGTATTTTCCGGGCGTCCCAGCCATTCACCGGCGAGTGGGGAAAGAGATTTCTCTCGTTATTCGCGCAGCAGGGGGAAATCGCCCGAGTCTCTACCTTCGATTGTAAATTGACGCCGCCGAAGACCAGCCGGAAACTCGTGCTTTCTTGCAAAAGGGGTAATAGTTAGTAGTGTACCGAGCGGTTCCGGAGCAGCCTGGGATGGCATCCGAGTGCAGCCGGTCGCTTCCCGCCGGCCTGGTCAATTCCCGCTGTCCGGAATCGCCGCGGCGTTATAATCATCTCATCCTGTTCGAGGAGGACACGACCTTGGCAGAGACAGCGGTACGATTGACGACCACGGCAAAAGCAGCGGGCTGCGCGGCAAAACTCAGTCCCGGCATCCTCGATGCCGTTTTGAAGCGCCTGCCCACGCAAACGGATCCGAATTTGATTGTCGGCTTTGAAACCAGCGACGACGCGGCCGTGTATCGCCTAAGAGAAGATCTGGCGATCGTGCAGACCGTAGATTTTTTCACGCCGATCGTTGACGATCCCGCGCTCTTCGGCCAGGTGGCCGCGACCAATTCGCTCAGCGACGTGTACGCCATGGGCGGCCGCCCTGTTTCCGCGCTCACCATCGTGGCGTTTCCCGCGTCCAGCTCGACCGACATTTTGGAGCAAGTTCTGCGCGGCGGCCTGGCGAAAATGATGGAAGCAAATTGCACCGTTGTCGGCGGCCATTCCATTCGCGACGATGAATTGAAATTCGGTTACGCCGTCACCGGCGTCATTCATCCCGGACGTATCTGGAAAAATGTCGGCGCGCGTCCAGGCGATCTGCTCCTGCTCACCAAGCCCATCGGCACGGGCGTGATTTCAACCGCGCTGAAGCAAGGCCACGCGGAAGACGCCTGGGTCGCCGCATCCACATTCTCGATGACGCGCTTGAATCGCGACGCCGCCGACGCGCTGCATGAAATTGAAGACGCCGCCACAGGCGAATCGCCGCTTCACGCGGTCACGGACGTCACCGGTTTCGGCTTGCTTGGCCACGCCCGCGAAATGGCCATCGGTAGCCGCGTCTCCCTGAAACTCGACCACGCTCGCGTCGCCTATCTCCCCGGCGCCATCGACGCCGCGCGCGGAAGATTTTTCTCCGGTGGCATGAAGAATAATCGTGAATTTGTCGAGGGCTGCGCCGCCTTTTTGCCTTCTGTCTCCGAGGAATTTCAGGCGCTGTTCTTCGACCCGCAAACTTCCGGCGGCCTTCTTGTTGCCATCGCTCCTGAATTCGCGAAAGCCGCGCAGTCTGCGCTCGACCGCCGCGGCGTTTCCGCGCAACTCATTGGCGAAGTCGTCGCCAAGCGCTCCCCGCTGATCGAAGTCGCTTGAAGCTTTGCCAATCGTGTACACTTTCCCTTTTTCAAATTCTTCATGGACACTGTCACTCACGGAATCGTTGGCGCCCTGATCAGTAAAGGTTATTTTTCCGAGCGCCACGGACGGGTCGCCACATTTGCAGCCACTGTCGGCGCCATGTTCCCCGATGTGGATGTCGTCGCCGAAGTTGTTTCGCGCGATCCTCTCTCGATTATCAAATATCACCGCGGCATCACTCATTCGTTCGTGGCCATGCCATTTTTCGCCATCGCATTCGCGTGGCTCACCAGTTGGATCGCGCGCCGCCGCGGAATCGAAGCGCCCTCGCAAGGCGTCCTTACCCTGATTTATTGCGTTGCCATCGCAAGCCACATCCTCCTCGACGGCATGACCTCGTTCGGCACGCGCATGTGGACGCCGATCTCACAGACGCGCGTCGCCTGGGATTTGCTCTTCATTATTGATTTTATTTTTACGGCGCTTGCCCTTCTGCCGCAGGTGGCTGCATGGGTTTATCGCGACCGCGAAAAATGGCGTGGCCGCGCCATCCGTATGTGGGCCGTATTTTCGCTTGGTATTCTTGCTGTGTGGGAGATTGCGCGATCAGTTGGATATCCATTTCATATCTGGACGGCCGGCGTCGCGAGCCTGGCGATTGCCGCGCTGTTTCTGCTTCCCGCGCGCGGTGAGTGGGGCTTCCGCGTCACGCGCGCCCAGTGGTGCCGCTCCGGAATGTACGCCGCGATCGGCTACATCTTTGTTTGCGTCGTGGCACACCACTCAGCGGTTCAACGCGTGCATGATTTCGCCGCGGATAACCACACCACAGTGGACCATCTCGCCGCCATTCCACTCCCGCCATCATTGCTCAGTTGGGGCGGCCTGATCCGCTCGGCCGATGGCGTCTATCAGGCGCACATCGATCTGCGCGACCCTGCGCAACCGTCCTTCCGGTTCATCGCCGACTCTCCGCCCGATCCATTTCTTGCGCGCGCGTTACAATTGCCCGAAGTGCAGCTCTATTGGAACTTCGCGCGGTTTCCGGTGATTCGCACCGAAACAGAGGATGGCCATCACATCGTCGAGTTTGTCGAGCACCGCTTCGTGAATCCGCGCCGCAGCCAACCACTACCGTTTACTTATCGCGTGGTTTTCGACGCCGCCGACAACGTGATCGAAGAAGGCTGGCAATCTAATGGAATGCTTCAACGGAGCATGAAGAAAATCACGCTACCTGCACACATCGGAGAAAAGTGATGAAGGTCCTCATCTTCAGCGACACGCACGGAGACCTGCGCTCGCTCGAAAAAGTTGTCGCGCAGCCCGCCGACATTTACATATCCGCCGGTGATCTCTCAAATTTCGGGAAGGGTCTTGACCGCTGTGGCGAAGTGCTGAAACCGCTGGGTGAGCGCCACTGGGTGTTGCCCGGAAATCATGAAACGCACGACGAGACGCGCGCTTTCTGTGAAAAATTCGGCTTCGTGGATTTTCACAGAGGCGTGCGCCCCCTTCCGTCGGCAAGGGGCGCAACACAGTGGGCGGGCCTCGGCTACAGCAATATCACTCCGTTCAACACGCCCGGTGAATTTTCCGAGGACGAAATCGCGAAGGCCCTCGAGGCATTCGACGGCCTCAGTACACTTTATCTCGTCGTTCACTTTCCGCCGCTGGGCACCAAACTCGACGAATTCGCTCCCGGAAAACATGCTGGCAGCCCGACGCTGCGCACCTGGGTGGATCGCGTGCAGCCAAATTATTTATTTTGCGGTCACATCCACGAATGCGCGGGTCGCAGCGACACCTTGGGCGCGACGCGATGCTTCAACGTCGGGAAACTAGGCTACATGCTGGAAATCTAAAGCTTTCCTCTGTGGCAGGGTTTGAACTGCGCGTGAATTACTTCTTATTCGCAGGATAAATCACAAGCTGGCGCCGATCGCCCGTGCCTTCACTGACGGTGCGCACGCCCGCTGCACCATTTAATTCCAGATGGATGATGCGCCGCTCACGCGACGACATGGGATTGAACCGGAACGGCTGGCCCGTCTCGCGCACGCGCTGCGCCGCCACGCGTGCAGAAAGCTTCAATTCTTCCAGTCGGGTCGCACGGTATTCACCGCAATCAAATCGCACGTGATCATGCAGTCGCGGATCGAGCCGCACCCAGCGGTGCGCAATATGTTCCAGCGCGAGCAGCAGTTCGGCGTTGCGCTCGAGAAGCAAATCCTGATCGGCGCCGCGAAACGCGACAGTCACTTCCCCTTCGCCCGTTGCATCCGGGGACGCGCTCGGCGTCTGAATTTCATACTCGATCGCCAGCTGCATTTCGCGCAACGCAAGATCGAAGAAGCGCTTCAATTCTGTTACGGCGCGCTCACGATCCAGATGGACTTCGCCCTGGGGATTTTCCCGCGGCCACGGCCTCTTGCCCGCGGGCCCCTTCCCGGCGGGCCCGTTTCCGTTTGGTTTCTTCCCCGCTGGTGCAGGCGCGTCACTCATCCGTTTTCTTCTTAAATTTTGACTTGGAAGGGAGCGGTTCGGCCCGGTTCAGGTACCACTGCTGTCCAATACCCACCAGGTTGCTCGTGAACATGTAGAGATTCAGTCCGCTCGACAATTTGAAAAAGATAAAACCCATGAAGACCGGCATCAGCGCCATCATTTTCTGTTGCGCCGGATCTACGGTCGTTTGCGGCGTCATCTTCGTCATCAGATACATGGTGATGGTCATGGCGATCGGCAAAATGTAATAGGGATCCATGGCGGACAAATCGTGAATCCAGCCAATCCACGGCGCATGCCGCAATTCGATTACTCCATTCAGCACACGCCAGAGCGCCCACCAGATGGGCATCTGGAAGAGCATGGGCAGGCAGCTCCCCATCGGGTTGATGCCCTCGCGCGAGTAAATCGCCATCACTTCTTCATTCATTTTCTTCTTGCGCGGATCGCTCATCGAATATTTTTTGTAGCGATCCTGGATCTGGCGGATTTCCGGCCCCACTTTTTGCATCTTTTGCATCGAGCGCCAGCTTTTCATCTTCAGTGGAAACATCAATCCGTTGATCAGCAAAGTGAGGATCACGATTGCCCAGCCGTAGTTGGGAACGTACTTGTGGATCCACTTTAAAACCTCGAACACAGGCTTCGCGATGATTCCCGTCCATCCGAACTGTACGAGTTCCTCGAGCGGCGGCCTTTCCTTGCCCAGCAGCGTCAAATCTTTCGGCCCAACGTAGAGGCGCATGTGCAGCGGCTGTGGAAGCGGCGACCCCGCAGCCATTTCGGCCACTTGCACGCTCTCCGGTTTATCGCCGCCGGATATGTGGTGCCACTGCGTCCAGTGCCAGAGAGAAAGTTGTGAAGTGTCCGGCAAGAATGCTGCAGTGAAAAACTGATCTTCGATGCCCGTAAATTCCAGCGGGCCCGCCTGCTGCGCCGGCTGGATCTGGTTATTCTGAACGCCGAGCTTCTTTATGGGAAGGAGCTCCAGCTTGCCGTTGAGCTTGTAGAAAACATTTACAAGCATCGCAGCCTTGTACACGTCCTTGTCGCCAAACCCGCCGCGCCAGGCGACCGCGGACCCCGGGATCGGCTTGCCGTCAAGCGTCACGGAGGTCTCGAGGGACATCTCGTAGCTATCACTGAAGATCAGTTTTTTCGTTACTTCAAGCTGCCCGTCACCCCAATGAAATTCAATTGTTGCGGGCGCATCGAAATTGCCCGGCTCGGGGGAAACTTGATAGAGGGCGGTATTGGCCTGCGCTTCTTGTTGCGGATCGGGAAGAACCAGCGAAAGTGGCCAGCCGAGTTCCTGCGCAACAGCCGTATTGACGAGATCGAGTTCCTGCGGAGGCTTCTGGTCGTCGAAATATTTTTTCAGCCTCCAACTTTTCACCACGCCGCCGCGATTCGACAGCTCCACGTGATAGAGCGGGCTTTCGACTACAACCGTTTTCTCTTCAGTCGCCCGAATAACCGGTACGGTGGATGTGCCGCCGTGCGCAACTCTCGCAGGTGCCGCCACCGCGGCCACTGGCGCGGCGGATTCAGGCGTTGTCTGCGTGGATTGTGCGGGCTTTTGCGGCGGCAAGGGCACAACTGGCGGCTTGTAAAAGTGCTGCCACCCGAAAAGAATCGCCATCGCGAGCAGCACGAACAGGATTCCGCGAGTCTGGTCGGACATTTCTTTCACTGCACGCGCTCCCTGCCCCGCAAGTTAATCTCCTCTCTGTTTTCTTCAATCGAGTCGGGCACAGGATCGAAGCCGCCTTTTGTGAATGGACGGCAACGCCCCAGTCGCTTTATCGCCAGCAAAAATCCGCGCTTTGCGCCGTGTCGTTCGATCGCTTGATACGCGTAGTTCGAACACGAGGGATAAAACTTGCAAGCGCCGCCAAGGAAAGGTCCGAGAAATATTTGGTAGCAGCGTACGAATCCGAGAAGAAACCACACGCCGACGGACTTTAAATTCTCGCTCAGGCCGTGGGCTTTTCGCTGGACGGCGCGCGCGGGAGCAATTTCAACAGATCCTCGATCAGCGCTGAGAAATTCGCCGTCACGACCGTGCTGCGTGGATGAATCACAATGTCCCATCCGGGGGCAATCTCCTGTCGGTGTACTCTGATAATTTCGCGGATGCGGCGCCGCATGCGGTTACGTTTTACTGCACCGCCCAGCGCCTTCTTGATGCTCCAGCCGAAGCGGCTCCACTCCAGGCCATTGGGGCGAAGAAAAACGGCGAACTCCCGGCTGGACCTGCGCCACCCCTCGCGATACACCGCGTCATACTCGACGCGGCGCACCAGGCGGCTAGCGCGGGGAAACCCCATCCGCGGCGGGTCAGACGCGCGTGAGACTGTGGCGCCCTTTCTTGCGGCGTGTCGCAAGGACTTTCCGTCCACCCTGACTCTTCATGCGTGTGCGAAAGCCGTGTTTCTTATGACGGCGGCGCACATGAGGTTGAAAAGTACGTTTCGGCAAAGAGCGATCTCCTTAATATGGCTTGCCCCGGCCATGGTGAATCGAACAGGCCATAGGCGAAACAGCTAGTGTAGTGGAGCCACGCGGAACGGTCAAGGAACCCTCGCGAAGGCCAGCTTCTGCGAAACCGCGCAAGATATGCTGCTAGAATGCGCGGCGTGCGTATCCTTCTTCTGATTTTGCTTTCCACGACTGCTGCCGATGCTCAAAGTTGGTCAGTACAAACCAGCGGTATCGACACCAACTTGCGCGGCGTGAGCGCTGCCTTCACGAGGGATTCAAACGGCGCGGCCGTCGCTGGGGTCTGGGCCTCCGGTTCAAACGGCGTGATTCTGCAATCGAGAGACGCCGGTAAATCCTGGAAGCGCCTCCACGTCGAAGGCGGCGAGACGCTCGACTTCCGCAGCATTCAAGCGTTCGACGCAAAGACTGCTTACGTGATGTCCAGCGGCGAAGGCGACAAATCGCGCATCTACAAAACGATCAACGCCGGTGAAACCTGGAAGCTGCAATACACGGACAAGCGCGCCGCTTTTTTTCTCGACGCGATGGTCTGCATTTCAGCAATGCAGTGTTACGCGATCAGCGATCCCGTTGACGGCAAATTTCTGCTGGTGGCTACCGAAGACGGCAAGCACTGGCAAGAACTCCCGCGCGACAACATGCCCGCCGCTCTGCCCGGCGAGGGCGCGTTTGCCGCCAGTGGAACCTGCCTCGCCATCTACGCCAAGCGCGAAATCTATTTCGCTACGGGCGGACCGGCTGCGCGTGTGTTCCATTCCCCGGATCTTGGTGGCACTTGGACCGTCGTTGCAACTCCCATCGCGAGCGGCAATGCTTCTTCTGGAAATTTTTCCATCACTCGCCAGGGGGACGAGGTGATTCTCGTAGGCGGCGACTACACAGATGTGAATCGTTCCGATCGCACGGTCGCTTACTCGCTCGATCGGGGCGCAACGTGGACTCTCGCCGCGTCACCGCCTCGCGGATTTCGCTCCGCTGTGGCCTCGCTCGACGGCAAGACGTTGGCCGCAGTCGGCCCGAACGGCGAAGATATCAGCGACGACCGCGGCGCGCATTGGACCTCAATCGGTTCGCTCGATCTCAACGCGCTTGTAGTGCTCGATGGCCGCAATGCCTGGGCCGTCGGACCCAAAGGCATGGTCGCGCGTTTCATTGCGCGCAAAAACTAATCGTCACACTCCACTTCTAAATAGGCGTGCTGTCTTTGAACGTGAGTAGGAAAAATCGCGCATTGCCCTTCGACTGATTGAGCAGGGTTGCAGCCGTACCGGCAGGCAGCCAAATCGCTTCGCCCGCGTGCACGATTGTTGGTGGCTTCCCGGGGATACCCACGCTTAAATCGGACTGGTCCATGACTGCAAGGAGATGCGCCGCCTTCGCATCCGCGCCCCCAATTTGCATCACGGATGCAACCTCGCCGGATTGCATGGCCACTTCATCCGTTTCAAAAACCAGTGTGGTTGCCGCGGCGAGTGGTGTTGCCGCTGTCTTCGGGCAATCCAGCGCGCCATCAGCGATCACTTTCACACAGCGATTGCGCGGAGCACCCTGCGGCTTGAGCAGCTCGATGGTGAAGTTGCGGAACGGCGCGTCGGTTTCCGTGCGGACCAGGTGCGCGAACCCACCCTTCGAATAACTGACTTGCCCGTCGGCTAAGGCGACGTGCGTTTCCGGCTTTCCGCTCACCGCGTTCACAAATTCTGCCGCCCCCAGCGCGATACCGAAATAAGGAAGGTCGTGGTTATGAAGAAGCGTCGCCTCGCGGCCATGGATCCCGAAGGCCCATGCTCGGACGTAATCGTTCTCGAAGAGAAGATGATGATGCGGCTCGTCTTTGAGCGCCACCGGAGCGGTGACGGGCGCTTGCGCCTGGAGTGAAAATGTAACCAGCAAAATGCCGGCGAGCAAAATTGATTTCATGGCTTCGCCTCCGGGAAATCGTTGCGCGCAAGCTACTGCACTCGCTCCCCAGTGTCAACAATCCTATATTCCCCTGCTGATTTGTTTGTTGCGGCTCACTTCTCCGCGCTTTTACCTGATTTTTGCACGTCAATCCATGTGGTCACGCGTGTATCGAGCGCGTCGAGCGGAAGCGCGCCGCCATTCAAAATTTCGTCGTGAAACGCGCGGATGTCGTACTTGTTGCCAAGTTCAGTCTTTGCTCGTTCGCGCAATTTCAAAATCTCGAGCTGCCCGAGTTTATAGCAGAGCGCCTGGGCGGGAATGGCGATGTAGCGGTCGGTCTCCGCCTGGACGTCGGGTTCGTCCTCCGAGGAGTGCGCGTGAAAATAATCAATCATCTGCTGCCGCGTCCAATGTTTGTGATGCACGCCGGTATCAAGCACCAGCCGGATGGCGCGCAGCATTTCGTCGGAAAGCCGGCCGTAATCCGAGTAAGGGTCCTGGTAAAAGCCGACATCTTTGCCAAGGCGCTCGGCATAAAGCGCCCATCCTTCGATGTAGCCGGTGTAGCCAGCCTGCTGGCGGAATGGCGGCAGTCCGGGCAGAGTTTGGGCGATGGAAATCTGCATGTGGTGGCCGGGAACGCCTTCGTGGTACGCCGTGGATTCAATATTTACGAGCGTACGGTGGGCGAAGTCGCCGGTGTTGACATAAATGATTCCGGGACGCGTGCCATCGGGCGTGCCTTGCTGGTAGGAAGCAGACGCTGCTTCCTTTTCACGAAACGCCTCCACTGGCCGCACTTCCACATTCGTCTTCGGCAACAGCCCAAAAATCTTGGGAAGTTCCGGTTCCATCTGCTTGATGTACTTGCGGTACAGGTCAAGTAATTGTTCGCGCGACGTGGCGAACAATTTTGGATTGGATTTCACCGAGGCGCGGAAACTCGGAAGGTCCGCGAAGCCGAGCTTTTTGGCGATCACCACCTCCTCGCTCTCGATGCGAGCGACTTCCTTCAATCCCAGTTGATGGATGGCTTCGGGATCCATGCCGGTAGTGGTGAACAAGCGGATGCGATAACGGTAGAGCGCGTCGCCATTGGGCAGCGCCCAGAGGCCCGGTTCGGTGCGCCCCTTTGGTGCGTAATCGGTGGCGATAAATTTCTCGAGCTTGTTGTAGGCGGGGCGGACTTCGTTGTCCACTGCGGCAATAATGGCATCGTGCAATCGCCGGCGGTCTGCCGCGGGGACGCTGTCTGGGAAGTGCGCTACGGGAAGGCCGAACGCGCTGGCTTCACCGGCAGGCTCGGCGATCGATTTACACTGCGCGGCGGTTTTCTCGAGCAAAAACCGCGGCGGCATCAGGCGGTCTTTCTCGCCTTGTTTCATGAGTTCGATAATTTCATCGAGGGCTTGCGGAATTTTGTGCAGGCGCATGAGGTAGTCTTCATAGTGCTTTGTGGAGTCGAAGGGAGTGACGGATACGAATTGGGGAAACTGAAGCTGTGCGCCGTAAAATTGGTCAACGGGCATTTCGTAGGTCTTGAGGTCAATGCCCTCGATGCGGTTCTTTAGATTGCTGACCATCAACGACTGGTTGAGTTTTTCCTGCTCGGGGAAACCGATGGTATCGACAGCCTGAAAACGAGCGAGCCATTTCTGCAGATCTTGTCTGGTCTCGGCGGTGTGGGAGAGCGAATTGTCGCTCCAGCGATCGTTGTAACGGTAATCGCCGATGACGGTAGCGAGCTCCGGCGATTCGCGCAGCTCGTATTCCCATTCTTCGGCGATTAGTTCGTTCAGCTTCTGCCGCCGCGCGTCGAGGTTCCGCGCTTCTCCGCCGCGCGCGGATGCAGTCAGCGAAAAAATCAGCACGGAAATTGAAAACCACACAGCCGGTTGAAGCAATCTCATCGAGCCTCCTGCGGCGAATGATGGAAAATTTGGGCGTACCGCATTTCTCGGTGGTTAGACGCGGCAGCGGCCTGTTGCTTTGTACGATTTAGAATGATTTTTAGTGGCCGGGAGCGGCGGTCTGGCTTATCGGCGAGCAGCACGATGGAGTCGCTCAGAGAAAAATTGTGATGCAAATTGGTGATCGAAAAACCCAGGTCGGAGTGTCGATTGAGAGTGATTGGAGTGTTGATTCTTTGGGAGTTAAGCCTGTTTTCAATCGCCGGAGTGTCGATTGAATTTTTGAGGCTGGGCGGTTGAATTTGGATGCTGAGGGCGGCAATACTGTGCTGGCCGTGGATGGGCAAGTCTGAGTTGGCCAGCCGCAATTGAACTCGCTCGAAACTCGACTGCCTCTGCTCAGGTTTGTCCTCGCCACTCATCGAAAAATTCTCCACCGTCAGCATTTCATGAGCCAGCCCGGAGCGCAAGGGTGGTGCGCGGTGGACTTTTTGCGGTGAGGCCGAATCCGTGAGCGTGGAGACGGAAATTACTGGCTCGAACCGGGTGCTGGTAGGATACACGGACGGAGGAATTGAGCGATGAAGAGTGCGATGAAAATTGTGGGCGCAACGGCGCTCCTGACAATTCTGTTGCTGACGCTGTGGCCGATGGCGGCGAGCAGAGTGACAAGCGCGGCGAAGGCGGCGGAGCCGAACTACACGATCAAGGCTGTGCGCTATGCGACGGTGCCGAATTTTCCGCTCGCGGGGCTGGTGATGGGGGCGCCAAAGGATCAGAAGATTGATATTGCCATGATCTTCTGGGTGATTCAGGGTGGCGGGCGTACCATCCTGTTCGACAGTGGATTCCACCGGGCCCGGTGGTTCAAGGAATTTGGCATCACGGACTATCTGTCACCTGATAAAGCGGTTATGGAGGCTGGCGTCTCCGCCGCGGCGGTGACGGACATCATCGTGAGCCACGCGCATTGGGACCACATGGGTGGCATCGATCTGTTTCCGAAAGCGTCCATCTGGATTCAGAAGCAGGAGTACGAATACTACACGGGCGCCGCGTGGCAGCCCAGCGGACACAACGGCGGAATCGATCCGGAAGACGTGCTGGAGTTGGTGCGGCGAGACGAGCAGGGGGAATTGAAGTTCGTGAATGGAGACGACGTCGAAATTCTTCCGGGGATTCGCGCTTACACCGGCTCGCGGCACACTTTCGCGTCGCAATACATTCGCGTGGCAGGCGATCCGCCGTACGTGCTGGCGTCCGACAATTGCTACCTGTACGAAAACTTGAAATCGCATCGCGCGAGCGCGACGTTTGATCCAGCGGATGAGCCGGGGAATATTGCGGCGCAGCAGCGCATGATTTCGCTCGCAGGGTCAGCGGATCGAGTGGTCCCCGGGCATGATCCCGCGCAGTTCGAGAAGTTTCCGACAAAAGGCCGCGTAGCAATCATTCGGTAGCAGCGACAGATTCACGTCAAGATCGAAGACAAAAGAGCCGGTGAGAGGCCGGCGCGACGTACAGCGAATCAGTGTGCCCACCAGGGAGCGGCGTCAACATAGGGGCGCTTACCGAAGATGAACTCGGCGATTTCGACCAGACGCTCTGACGTCGTGGAGTTGCCGGCGTAGCAGTGGGGTTCGCCGACGCCGTAAACGAAAAATCCTTCGTAGTGCGGATTCTCGGTGGTCTTCATCCATTCTTCCATTTGGCGCACGGCATAGTTGAGATGGTAGGTGTCCATCGTGCCGGCGTAGATGTGCAGCTTGTCCACGAGCTTCGGCCCGAGCGTGGGCCAATGTTTCTTCAGGTATTCGAGCAGATCGTAATTTTCTTTCCAGTATTGCGCGACCGCGGGATTGATTTCGCCGGTGCGTTTGTTGAAGAGCGGCTCGAAATAGCCATTCGTGCCGATCGGGCCGAAGACGGCGGACCAGATGTCGAGTTGGTCGCCGGAGCGGCCGAGAGTGCCTTTCACGAGTTCCATGTGATTGCGCTGCTCGGAGGTGAGCATCACGCGCCCGTCGGTCTCAATGGAGTTGATCGTGGGCTCGCGGCGCCAGTCATACTGCTTGAAGAAAGCGTTCTTATCCTTGTACGCGTTGATGCCTTCCACATTCGTGAATGTAACCGGGTCGGGACAATAGGCCCAGGTGCCGCCGAAGAAATCGGGATGGAAAAATTGCAGGGCGAGGGCTTCCCATCCGCCCGTGGAGCCGCCTGCCAGGATGCGCGCGTAGGGCTGTGGAATGGCGCGAAAGTGCTTTTCAACTTCCGGGATCAGTTCCTGCATGATCGCGTCGCCGTAGGGTCCGACGTTTACGGAATTCACCGCGTAGGAATCGTCAAAATAAGGATTGGGATGCTGGAAGGTGACCACGAGCATTCGCGGAAATCGGCCAGAAATCCAGTTTTGGTAGAGCTGATAGCCCTGCTGCATGAATCGTGCGCGGCGGCCACCGGCCTTAAGGTCTTCGTCTGTAGGTGGCTCCGTGCGGAAGCCGAGTGGAGAGGTCAGGCCAAAGTGGCCCTGCTCGTAGAGGACTGGATACTGAATGGTCTGGCGCGCGTAATCTTTGGGCAGCAGGACGGTGGCGCCGATATACACGGGACGTCCCCAGAATTTCGTCAGCATCGGGCTTTGAAATTTGAAGCGCTTCACCCATTCGGTGTCGGGCGGGATGACCACCGGCGGAATCACGTCCGAGGCGCTCAGTTTGATTATCTGGCCGGGGTTTGATTTCGGATCGAGATGGGCGCGATGCACCGCGCTTTTCAGATTGCCGGGTGAAAGATTGAAGAGCTGACCCTCCCACTGGTCGTCATGCATCCAGAGGATGTGGCCGTCGGCGCGTTTGAATTCCGAATAGACGCTGATAAAGCCTTGCACGAAATAATCGCCGGCGGGCAGCGCGCTGAGGGTTTCGATCGGCGAGCCGAGATCGGGTGAGTCGATTACGGCGTCTTGGCCAGGCGAGAGGTTTTCGATATCGCGGCCGAAAAAAGGAACGCCCGTGCGGCCGATTTGCAAGCGCGGCTCTTCCTTATCCGTGTTCGAAATCATGATGTATACGCGCCCGGTGATGGCGTCAGCATGAGCGGAGGGTGGAAAGGAAATTTCGAACCGCGGCCCGGCAGTCTGCGCCCGCGCCATTGCGGAACAAAATGCAAACGATAGCAACAGAACAACGAGATTCCGATTTCGCATGGCCTGTTTTCCTCAGTCTTTCCGTCGAGCGGGTGGCGAACCGCTCTACCCGTCCAAAACGCGCGTGAGTATACCCCGAAATTCTTGCGCTGGGCGAAGTGCGTTGACCGCTCTGGACGCGTCACCTAGAATCGAAGATTGCGTGGGGCATGAATGCGGCACAGGGAGATGCGTATGAGTGTGATCCAGAGCGAGAAGGCCAAGAAATTCAGGGCCCTGCATGCGGGACCCAAAGCGTTCATTTTTCCAAATCCTTGGGATGCGGGATCGGCGCGGGTGCTGGCGGCGTTGGGGTTTGAGGCGCTGGCGACGACGAGCGCTGGCTTTGCGTTTTCGCTGGGGCGGCGCGATGGGCAGGTAACGCGCGAAGAAGCTCTCGAGCACTGCCGCGTGATTGCGAAGGCAACCGATCTGCCCGTGGCGGCGGACTTGGAGAATTGTTTTGGCGACGATCCAAAGACAGTGGCAGAAACGATTCGGCTCGCGGGCTCGACGGGAATTGTTGGCGGCTCAGTGGAGGATGCGGACGCGAACGGCCGCATCTACGAGTTCAAACATGCTGTGGATCGAGTGAAGGCGGCAGTGGAGTCGGCGCGGGCGCTGCCGTTTCCGTTCACGCTGACGGCACGGGCAGAGAATTTCCTGCATGGGCACGAAGATCTGGACGACACCATCCGCAGATTGCAGGCTTTTGCGCAGGCCGGAGCTGATGTGCTTTACGCGCCGGGACTGACGAGCCTGGATGCCATCAAGAAAGTGTGCGCGGCGGTGGCGCCGAAGCCAGTGAACGTGCTGGCGGGAATGAAGGGCGCGAATTTTCCGCTTGCGGAGCTGGAGGCGGCGGGAGCGCGGAGGGTCAGCGTGGGCGGCGCTTTGGCGCGAGCGGCGCTGGGCGCGTTGATGAGTGCCGGGCGCGAGATGAAAGAGAAAGGGACGTTTGGATTTGTGGATCGTGCGGCACCGTCGGCTGAAGTGAATGGCATCATGACGGATCGAAGCCGCGAGGCGGGCAAGCGCGGGAGTGATTGAGACGCCGCGACGGGTGTGCACCGCAGGAAAACTTGCTGCGAAACAATCAGCGCAAAGGTACTGAGACTCGAAGAGATTATTTATGTCGCGGTTGAAACCGCGACCCACAAAGAAAAACGAGCGAGTGAATGTTTGAAACACTGACAGAAAAATTGCAGCGGGTATTCAAGAATCTTCGCGGGCAGGGAAAGCTGACCGAGGAGCATCTGGACGCCGGGCTCGCAGAAATTCGCGAGGCGCTGCTCGATGGGGACGTGAACCTGGGCGTGGCGGACGAGTTCATCGCGCATGTGCGTCAGAAAGCACTCGGCTCGGAAGTGCTGCTGCAACTTTCGCCGGATCAGCAGGTGGTGAAACTTGTGCGCGACGAGCTGGCGGATTTGCTGGGGCGCGAAGCCAAGCCGATATTTGGATCGCGGCCGCCGTCGGTGTGGCTGGTGACGGGGCTGCAAGGCTCCGGCAAAACCACATCAACGGGGAAAATGGGCAAATGGCTGGCGGAACACGGGCACCGGCCAATTGTCGTTTCAACGGACGTGTACCGACCCGCGGCGCGCGAACAACTGGCACAGGTGGCGAAAGCGACGGGCACGCCTTGCTGGCCAGGTATAGGGACGGACAAGCCCCTGGAAATTGTGCGGGGCGCGCTGCGCGAAGCCAAGCTTTCGGCATACGACGTGGTGCTGGTGGATACGGCGGGGCGGCTGCACATTGACGACGAGCTAATGAACGAGTTGTCGGAACTGAAGCGCGAGTTGAGCCCATCGGAACTGCTGTTCGTCGCTGACGCGATGATCGGGCAGGACGCGGTGCGCTCGGCAGGAGAATTTCACAAACGGCTGGGCGTGACCGGCGTGGTGCTGACAAAGCTCGATGGCGACGCGCGCGGCGGTGCAGCGCTTTCGATCCGCAAAGTGACGGGCGCGCCGGTGAAATTCGTCGGCGTGGGTGAAAAATACGATGCGCTCGAGCCGTTTCTCCCGGACCGCATCGTGTCGCGGATTCTGGGCATGGGCGATGTGCTCGGATTGATTGAGCGCGCCGAGAAAACAATTGACGCGAAGCAAGCGAAGGAACTCGAACGCAAGCTGCGCGAAAACGATTTCACGCTCGAGGATTTTCGCGAACAGTTGCGGCAGATCAAGAAAATGGGCTCGCTCGAACAGTTGATGGGCATGCTGCCGAAAGTTGGGCCATTTGCGAACCTGCCGAAGGACACGCAGGTTGACGAGAAGCGGCTGGACTCGGTGGAAGCGATCATCAATTCCATGACTTCGGCCGAGCGCGCCAACTCCAATCTGATTGATGGAAAACGCCGCAAGCGCATCGCGCGCGGCAGCGGGACGAGCGTCCAGGAAGTGAACCAGGTGCTGAAGCAGTACGCCGACATGCGCCGGATGATGAAGCAGTACGGCAGCATGGCGAAAATGAAGATGCGCGGAGTCGGAAAACTTGCTGGTCTCAAATAGGTGCGAATATGCCCATCGTGATCAATAACACGCTCGGCCAGATTCGGATGATTGCGGCAGGCGGCGATGACCGCGCCGTCAAGGCGAAGCGCCTGGCCGAATTGATTCAGAGACTCGGCGATTATCGCTGGGTGGGCATTTATGACGTGGGACCGGAAACGGTTCGTATCGTCGGGTGGACCGGGCCTGACGCGCCGGCATATCCGTCGTTCCCAGTGACGAAGGGGTTGACGGGCTCAGCGATTGAAAGCAAGAAAGCGGTAATCGTGGGAGACGTGCGGAACGACCCGAGGTACCTGACCGCATTCGGTACCACGCTTTCAGAAATCATCGTGCCCGTTCTCCACCCAGGTGACGGCCGCGTGGTGGGAACCGTGGACGTCGAAAGCGAAAAGGCCAACGCATTTTCGACTCGTGACCGCGAAATGATCGAGCAGTGCGCGCAGGCGGCCCTTCCGCTCTGGCTTTTGGGATGACCCAGGAGCCCGGATTTGCGATTGGTGAAGGCGTTAGAGTCCGGTATAATGGGCGGATTCGCATGAGGAGGAATTGCTAGTGTTAATGATTCGGCTGGCCAGGATTGGCAAGAAGAAGCACCCGTTCTACCGCGTGGTGGTGACAGAGAAGACCCGCCCTCGGAACGGGCGGTTCGTCGAAATCGTGGGCACTTATGACCCATCGAAGAAGCCTGCGGGCGTGGTGCTGGATCAGGAACGCGTGAAATATTGGCTTGGGAAGGGCGCACAGCCCAGCGACACGGTTCGAAGTTTTATTCGCAACCAGAAACCCGCCTAACACGTCCCAACCCACGGTGTCTCAAGTAGCTAGCTCTTGTACATGCACCAGCGGGTGTCTTTGCTGAGCTCATGGCGAACCGTGGAGGCGCGTAATGAAGGACCTGGTGGAATCGATTGCGAAAGCTCTCGTGGATCATCCGGAACAAGTTATCGTGAATGCAGTGGAAGGCGAGCAGGTAACCGTGCTTGAATTGCGTGTCGCTCCGGATGACTTGGGGAAAGTGATCGGGCGGCAAGGGCGCACGGCGAAATCGATTCGCACATTGCTGGGCGCGGCAGGAATGAAATTAAAGAAACGCTACACCCTCGAAATCCTCGAGTAGTGACCACGCAAGACTTGCAGCGGGCGCCAGCGGCGAAGCGCGTCACAGTGGCGCGCATCCTGCGGCCGCACGGGCGGCGCGGAGAAGTGGCCGCCGAAATCCTCACCGATTTTCCCCAACGGCTCAAGAAGCTGAAGGCGGCTGCTATATGGGATGGCCGCGCGGATCCGCGAATCGTAGCGATTCGCTCCTGCTGGATTTCGCAAAGCCGCGGCGGTCAGGCCATCTTCCATTTCGAAGGCTCGGACTCGATTACCTCGGCAGAAAAGCTGGTTGGCTTGGAAGTGCAGATTCCGTTCGGCGAGCGCATGGCGCTCCCCACCGGGAGTTATTACGTGAGCGATCTGGTCGGCTGCGAGGTGTGCGAGAAAACTGGCGAAGCGCTGGGCCGCGTCAGCGAGGTGCAGTTTACCGGCGGAACTCCGCTGCTGGTGGTGGGCTCGCCGCGCGGTGAATTGTTGATTCCGCTGGCGCAGGAAATTTGCGTGCACGTGGATACTGCCACACGCCGTATTGAAGTGGTGCTCCCCGAAGGTCTCCGCGATTTGAACCACCAATGAGCCGCACAGGGTTCCTTTGCGCTAAAATCCAGACCTGATGCGATTCGACATCGTCACGATTTTCCCGGAATTTTTTGGCGGGCCGCTGGACTACGGCATCGTGCGACGCGCGCGCGAAGCGGGCCTGGTGGAAACGCATGTCAAAGATCTGCGCGAATTCACGCACGACCGCCACCGCACGGTTGACGACCGCCCTTTCGGCGGCGGCGAGGGAATGGTGATGAAGCCCGAGCCGCTGTTTGAGGCGGTGGAATCTCTGCTCGGCGGAGGAAGCGCGACGGCCCCCGATGGGACCGCGATTGTGCTGCTGTCTGCCGCGGGAAAACTGTTCGGGCAGGAGGCGGCTCGGCGATTTGCAAAGCTCAAGCGAGTCGTACTGCTCTGCGGGCGCTACGAAGGCGTGGATGAGCGCGTGGCTGAGCATCTGGCAACGGATGAAATCTCCATCGGAGATTTCGTGTTGTCGGGCGGCGAATTGCCCGCGGCAATGATTCTGGACGCGGTGACGCGGCTGATTCCCGGCGCGCTCGGCAATGAAGATTCGATCGTGAATGAATCGTTCAGCGAGGCTGAGGCGGCGCCCCAGCGGCCACAGCTCGCTGTGCCCCTACCAGGTTCGAATGCGGTCACGCGCGACGCGAATCACGGAATCCTGGATTATCCACATTACACGCGGCCACCATCGTTTCGTGGTTGGGACGTGCCGGAAGTGCTGATGGGCGGCAACCACGAAGAGATTCGCCGGTGGCGGCGAAAGAAGGCGCTCGAAAAAACGCTGCGCAACCGCCCGGAGTTGCTCGCAGGTGCGAGCCTAAACAAGGAAGAAATGGAGATTTTGTTGGAATTGAAATCAAAGGCGTCCCGCTAACCGGAGTTTGCGAGTCGTATGAAGCGATCTCAAAACAAGCGACCCCCCACGCCACAATGGAAAATCCGGCTTGGGTTTTTGGCCGGAGGATGCCTATTTGCAGCAATGGGGTTGGGACCAATCCACGAAGGGTACCTTTGGATTTACGAGCGCGGCGCCTGGACCGGAAACGCGAGCTATATCCCAACTCTCTGGTTCGTGCTAACAGGAGCAGTCTTTCTATTTATCGGCCTTATCCCTTGGAAGCCAATCCGTAGGATTCTTGACCGGTGGACTGGCCCGAACTAGCGCCGAATAGTCACTTGCGCGGCGTCTGCTTCGTAACCTTCCTCGCTCACCTCATGCTGGGCGGAAGCGAGAAGAGTTTTATCGTCCGCATCCTGACGTGCCTGGAAGTGGCGCCGGATGACCTCTTCGCCGGAGATAATCCGAATCAGCCAATTCGATTTCGTCGTGTCCCATGAAAGTTCGACGCGATCCGCACGCATGGATTCCTCCCTCTGAGAATTGAAGGGCATTGTAGTCCAGAGAATGGTTTGGGGAAACACCCAGGCTAGGTGGGCAGCCGGGTTTCACGCGCGCAATTTCAAGTAGGCAAAATGGGGCGATTTCGGTAGAATTGCTGATTGTGCGTTGTGTGCTGGCCCCACCTGAGCGGGTCTGCCGGGAAAAATAGACATGAAGCCGATTATCGCCAAGGTGCAGCAGTCTCAACTTCGCAAGGATCACCCGGTGTTCCGCCCGGGCGATACGATTCGCGTCCATGTGCGCTTGAAGGAAGGTGAGGGCGACAAAGAGCGCATCCAGCCGTTTGAGGGTGTGGTGATGAGCCGTCGCGGCGAATTGCTGGGCGAGTCATTCACGGTGCGGCGCGTGAGCTTCGGGATCGGCGTCGAGCGCATTTTTCCCGTGCATTCGCCCATGATCAGCACCATCGAAGTGGTGCGGCAGGGCCGCGTGCGGCGCGCCAAGCTGAATTACCTGCGCGCGCGCAAGGGCAAGGCGGCGCGCATCAAGCGCGTGGAGACATTTGAAAAGGTGCCCGCAAGCACCGCGACCGAGTAGCAACGCGATTTCACTTTCTGGCCCGCTCCGGGAAACCGGGGCGGGCTTTTTTGTTTTTAGCTTGTTGCTGGCATTGCAATTTTGCGAAACGGTATCCACAGGCACCGTGCCGCGCGGGATACAGCGTGTGCTAATATTCGCGGCCGATGGGACGGCTTTGTTCTGCGCGGTACGAACGCGAAGCGCGCCAGCATGGGTGGCAGCGCATTGCAGGGTTGGATGAAGCGGGCCGCGGCTCGCTGTTTGGCCCGGTTGTCGCCGGAGCAGTGGTGCTGAACCCGAAGCGGCGCATCGTCGGGCTCGATGACTCGAAGAAATTGAGCGCTGACCGCCGGGCGGAGCTGGCCGAGCGCATTCACGAACACGCGTTGGCGTGGGCCACGGCTGAGATCGAGGCCAGCCGCATCGACGCCTGGAACATCTATCAGGCCAGCCGCCAAGCCATGGTTGCAGCGGTATCCCGGCTTCGCCCCTTCCCGGATTATCTCCTGCTAGACGCCATCGAAATTGATTTGCCGATCGAGCAAAGGGCGTTGATCCATGGCGACGCCCGGTCGGTTTCGATTGCGGCGGCTTCCATCCTGGCAAAAGTGGAGCGTGACCGCCGGTTGGCGGAGTACGATCAGCTTTACCCGCAGTATGGGCTGGCGCAAAACAAGGGATACGGCACTCCCGATCACCTCGAGGCACTGCGGCGGCATGGACCGTCGCCGCTGCACCGGTTTTCATACGCGCCGGTACGCGAGGCGCGCTGCTGGTCCATTGGTGCAACACAAAGCGACCTTCCGCTGGCTGTGGCCCCCCTCGCCCCTGTCACGGAGCTGTGAACCCCCCGGACGGCCGGATTAGCCCCTGTTATCCCCTTCGGCACTATGGGCGCGGCGACGCATAGACCGTGGTTTTTAGTGCGTGCTAACCTCACGACTAAGCCACTTGTGTGGCTGAAAGAGACTGCACTGGGCGTGCGGGGTCGGGCAGACGAAAATCATCTATGGCCTTCAATAAAAGCAAAGCGCTGGAAAACGCGCTGAAATATCTCAACCAGGGGAAGGTCGCCCAGGCCATCGCCGAATATCAGCAAATCCTCCGCAACGACGCAAAAGATCAGGCCACGTTAATGACGGTGGGCGATCTCTTCGCCCGCCAGGGAGACATGCCGCAAGCCATCGAGTATTTCGAGCGGCTCGCGCAAGTCTATTTGAATGACGGCTTCAACAGCAAAGCCATCGCGATCTACAAAAAGATTGCCAAGCTCGCGCCGAATGAGCTGGCCCCGCTCGAGCGGCTCGCCGATCTGTACGTGCAGCAGGGAGTGCTGAGCGAAGCGCGGCCGCTGTTCCTGCAAATCGCCGAAGCCTATCTAAAGGCCAACAAATCGCAGAAAGCGCTGGAGGTGCTGCACCGTCTGCTCGACGTCGAGCCGGATAACCTGCGTGTGCAGATGCGGCTCGCAGAGCTCTACAACGTGATGGGCCAGAAGAAAGAGGCGGCACAAACGTACCTAGCATATGCACAGCGTCTGTTTGATCGTGGCGAAATGGACGAGGCCGTAAAACTAATCGAGCGCGCGCTGGAAGTGGATTCCGCAAATGCAGGCGCGATGCAGTTGAAGGCCAAAGCTCTCGCTCACAGCGGCAAGAATGCGCCGGCGATCGCCATCCTCGAAAGCCATCCGGAAGCCAATGCCGGCGGCGATGTGACGAACATGCTGCTGGATCTGGAGCTGAAAGCCGGGCAAACAGAAAAGGCCGCCAATCGTGGACGGAAAATACTGGCCCGCGGGCATGCTCATTTTGCGCCGCTCTATAAAGTCGCCGAAGCCGAGATTGAGGGCGGAAAAACGTCCGAAGCGCTCGGACTTTTGCGCGAGCTTCGTGATCCGATGATCGAGGCGGGCGAGCAGGACAAGTTCCTGAAAGCCCTGTCAGCCATCACACAGAAGGACCCCAAGCAAATCGCGCCGCTCGAAGAATTGGTTGATTTCTGCAGGCACACGAGCAATTCGCATCAATTGCCGCTGGCGATTATCCAGCTCTCCGATGCCTGCGCGGATGCGGGAAATTTCGCGCGCGCCGAAGAGCTGCTGCAGGACTTGATCGAGCGCAACAAGGACGATGAGCGGCTGGTGGAGCGCCTGAAGAAGCTGCGGGCGCGGAGTGGAGGAGCAGCGCCTGCTCCCGCGACCGTCGAGGAAGCTCCCCCGCCAGAATCCATCGAGGAGGCTCCACGGTTCGAAGAGCGGGCTGCTGAAGAAACGCCCGCTGCTCCTTCCGAGATCATTGAGGAATCCCTTGATGAGGAGACGCAAAAGTACATTGCTCAGGCTCTGACGGACGTGGATTTGTTTTCGAGCTACGGACTGACGCAGAAAGCCACCCATTTGCTCGAAAACGTGTTGGAGCGCGCGCCGCGGCACACGCCGACTCTCGAGCGCCTTCTCGATATGTATCTGGGTGCGGGGAATGACCGCCGCACGGCCGAACTGGCGTCGCAGCTCGAGCAGATTCATCGCGAACGAAACGATACCGTGAACGCGGATCGCTTTGCGGAACTTCGCCAGCGGTACCAGAAGGCAGCGGGTATCGCGACTGAAGACTTGCCCGCGGCTCCGGCGCTGCCCACGCCTGCTGCCGTCGATACCCCACCCGCGGAGGCAGCCGGGCCCCAGCCCCGCGTGAAAGCATCCGTTGAAGCGGCGCCTGCGGAGCCGCCGCAATTCAAGGTCGTCGCCGAGCCCTCTCACGCGGCTGCACCACCCGTTGCCGCGGCGCCGATCGAATTCGAAATCCCCGTTGCCGCGCCGGAGCCGACGCACGTGGATGAGCCAGCCGCTTCCATTCCAGTGGCGACCCCGCTCGAGACCGCGGCAGCTCCTGCTGCCCCGCATCAGGCAGCACCCATCGAAGAAGTGGACCTCTCCGACGAATGGGAAGCCATGGCCTCAGAAGTCGTGGAGCCTGCGGCACCGGCACCACCGCACGGAGCAGCTCCCGCGCATGTGGAGCCTGAACCCGCAGCGCCGCAAGCTGAATTCGTGATCGAGGACCCCGAACCGGAAGGGGCTCCCGTGCCTGAACCAGAACCGGCTGAAGTTCACGCCGCGAGCGAAAAAACTGACCAAGAAGCAGCGCCCGAGGCGGCTTTTGAGATTATCGAACACCACGCCGCCCAAACACCGGCCGCGGAGGAAAGCGGCGATTTCGAGCTTGAATTGACGCCTGGGCCAGCTGCACCGAAAGAGAAAGCCGGCGCGGCTACGACTGAGGATTTCATCAGTGAGCTGGTGGCGGAAATCGACGACATGGAAGCGCCTGTGGCAGCCGCACCAGAGCCCGTGGCTGCGGCAGCTCCGTCATCCAATGGATCGTCCTCCGTGCCTGCGCCCACTGCCGAAACTTTGAACGAGCTGGCGGAAGTCTTCCAGGAGTTTCGCGACGAACTGGGCGAGCTCGGCGAGGAAGATGAAGACCTCGAAACGCATTACAACCTGGGCATCGCGTATCGCGAAATGGGATTACTCGACGAAGCCATCGGAGAATTTCAGAAGGTGGCCAAAGCGGTGGCGAAGGGCAAGCCGTTCCGCTATGCGATGAACTGTTCGACGATGCTGGGACTTTCCTTCATGGATAAGGGCGAGCCGAAAATTGCCGCGCTATGGTATCAGCGCGCGCTCGAAGTGCCGGGGCTTGAGCAGGAAACGGTTCTCGCCTTGCGGTACGATCTGGGGCTGGCGCTCGATGAGGCTGGTGAAGAAAAATCTGCGCTCGATTGTTTCCGCCAGGTTTATGCAATGAACATTGATTATCGCGATGTCGCCGACCGCATCGCAACCCTCCAGAAGCGCTAGCCGCCTCCGCACTCGCTTTTTTTTGCAGTCAGCTATTTCTTCAATTTACACTGCCCCGTCAAATTCGCCGCCGCGGGACTAGCTGTTGCCTCACCGGCGGGAATCTCCCATAATCTCTAGCTCATGTTTAACCGCTTGTTGCACGTTGTGCTGCTCCTGATCTGGCTCGAGCTGGGACTGGTGCTGATCCTCGTGCCGTGGTCTGAAATCTGGGATGTCAATTTTTTTGTCTACCAATATCCGGCGCTGGGATTCTTCGTTAAGAATTACTACCTTCGCGGCGCGGTCTCGGGGCTGGGGTTGATGAATGTATTCCTTGCGCTCGAGGCGTTTCGCCGCCGGACTGCCCCCGTTGCCAACCGCACCTGATACGCCGATCGTTTGCTTCGTCACCGACCGGAAATCGCTTGGTTCGGCCCCGTCTATTTCGAGCGTGCTGGAAAAAATTCAGGCGGCCGTCTCCGCCGGCACAGATTGGATTCACATCCGCGAAAAGGATCTGCCCGCGCGGGAACTGCTGGCGCTCGTGCAGGAAGCTGTCCGGATTCTTCGGGAGTCGCCAGGCAAAGGGCTGCTGATTGTAAACGACCGGCTCGACGTGGCTCTGGCAGGCGGCGCAGCAGGGGTACATTTGGGCGGCGAGTCCGCGCCGGCGCGTGAGGTGGTTCGCTGGTGCCGCGCGGGAAATGCTCCCACCGATTTTCGAATTGGCGTTTCCTGCCACAATGCCCAGGAAGCGCGCGCGGCGGAAACGGACGGCGCGGACTACATTTTTTTCGGTCCGATCTTCGATACACCTTCGAAGAGATCCTATGGCCCGCCGCAGGGGATTGCGCGCCTCGAGGAAGTTTGCCGCACGGTGCGCATTCCGGTAATCGCCATCGGTGGAGTGGACGAACGAAATGCCGCGGCGTGTATTCGTGCGGGCGCGGCAGGAATTGCGGCGATTCGAATGTATCAGGAAGTGAAGGATGTAAGCATGCTCAAGGATCTTGTAGCGCGGCTCCACCGGCCCGCTTGATTGCGCGAGCCGGAAATCGCTAGCCGCTGAGCCAGCGGCCCACCGGTTGCATGCTCTCCACGTGGTCGCAGATCACCTTGATCACTGCAGTAATGGGAATCGCGAGGACCAATCCCATCCCGCCCCATAGCCATCCCCAGAAAAGAAGCGAGAGCGTCAGCGCCAGTGCGCTCAGCCGCACCCGCCAGCCTACCAGCGCCGGAACCAGGAGATTGGCCGCGACGAGATGAAGAAGTGTGAGGATGACGAACATGATGATAAAAGGACCTACCGTGTGGTATTGCTTCAACCCGATCAGTAGCGGCGGCAACCAGGAAAGAACCACGCCGAGATACGGTATCAAGTTGAATGTGCCGGAAAGAAGCGCGGTGAGAAACGGAAATTCCAGCCCCATCACCATGAAAAACATCCAGCTCATGAGAACAAGTACTACGCCGACGAGCGCCGTGCCGACCACATAGCTGCGCAGCACCAGACTGATATCCGTCAGCGTCTCTTTCACACCGGTGCGTTCGGTGGCGGGAAATAATTGCATCGTTGCGTGCCACACCTGCCGTTTTGCGGCCAGCATGAAAAAAACGAGAAACGGAACGAAGGTCGCAGCGAGGATGAACGAATAGAGCGACCCAACCCGCGACAGCAGCGCGCTACGCACGGGATGTGATTCGGCAACCTCTACAATCCGTTGACCGGTACGATCTGCCCCGGGCTCGATTTCCGAAACGTGCGCCTCGAAAGTTTCCAATTTCTTTTCGACTGCGTTTGCAGCCGCGCGCAGTGGCTTTTGATAATTGGGCCAGTCGCGTCCGAACTGATCCACGCGGTCGACAAGCGACCACGCCAGGAACATCAGCAACGCGATCGATAATAGAACCACCAGTAGCGACCCCAGCGCGCGCGGGATGTGCCAGTCCTCCATCCAGGTGACCACCGGATCGAGGAAGTACGCTAGCAACACCGATACAACCAGCGTGACGAGCACACTCGAGGCCCAGTAGCAAAACGCAATCACAATTCCAGCTGCAATAATCCGCGCGCTCGCGGAACTTGCAGTCACGACTTTGGTTTCTTCGGCAGGCATCGTCGTACGATAACACAGCCAAAGCCGCACCGGTACGCGTGTGCCCGCAGGGACAACTCCCAAACGCGCCCGTGAGGGTGACAAATTGGCGCGAGCTTTCCACCAACCTGCGTCCACGAGCGAACGGCGATGTTAGAATCACGTGCTCTAGTCTGAAGGAGACGCGATTCCGAACACATGGCGAAAGAACTCTTCGGCACCGACGGCATTCGCGGTATCCCGGGCGAATACCCGCTGGATGATGTGACGCTCGACCGCACCGGTCAGGCGCTCGGCGAATACCTGCGTTCGCAAGGCGGCGAGCACGCGCATCGTCCGCGTGTACTCATCGGGCGTGACACGCGCGAATCAGGGCCGCACATTGCGGAGCGTATCGCGCGCGGTCTGGCAGCCGCAGGCGCGGAGCCTGTGTCGGCCGGGGTTCTGACCACTCCGGGAGTCGCGTGGCTGGTGAATCGCGAAGGATTCGCCGCCGGAGTGGTGATTTCCGCCTCCCACAATCCGTACCACGACAATGGCGTGAAACTGATTTCTTCTTCGGGCATGAAATTCCCCGACGCGGTCGAAGCCGAACTCGAGAAATCCATCCTTACCGCAGCGGGCTCGCCAGCGGCTCCCAGCGCGATGCACTTGAACGGAGATGAAAGGCTGCACCAGGATTATCTCGACGGATTACGCGAAGCGGCTTTTGCCGGCGCGAAATTCACGGGAATGAAAATCGTGCTCGACGGCGCAAACGGAGCAGCCAGCAAGCTTGCGCCCCGGCTGTTTCGTTCGTTCGGCGCGGACGTAGTGGCAATGAACGACTCGCCGGACGGACGAAATATCAACGCCGGTTGCGGCTCTCTGCATCCGGAAGCAATGCAGAAGCGCGTTTTGGAATCGCGGGCTGCGCTGGGAGTGGCTTTCGACGGCGACGCCGATCGCGCGATCTTCTCGAGCGCCTCCGGAAAGTTGGTGGATGGAGACGGCGTGCTGCTGGTTGCCGGGCGCTATCTTCAGTCGGTCCACAAGTTGAAGGGAGGAGTCATTGTCGGCACTACCATGGCGAACCTCGGGCTCGAGCGCGCGCTCGAAAAATCCGGGCTCAAGTTTGTGCGCACGGCTGTGGGCGATCGCTATGTGCTCGAAGAAATGCGGCGCATCGGCGCGAACCTGGGCGGGGAGCAGTCCGGACACATTTTATTTCTGGACGACGCGACGACCGGCGACGGAATGCTGACGGCGGTGAAGATCGCTTCGATCGTGGCGATTTCCGGTCCGCTCGAGACGCTCGTGGCCGACCTGAAAATTTTCCCGCAAAAAATCGTAAATGTGCGCGTGAAGTCGAAACCCGCGCTCGATTCTCTCCCCGAGGTTTCCCGCCTGCTGGCGGATGCGGAAAAGTCGCTCGGTGATTCCGGCCGCGTGGTGCTGCGCTATTCTGGCACCGAGCCGCTTGCCCGCGTGATGGTCGAAGCTGAACACGAAGAAGACGTGCGCCGCTGGACCGACTCTCTCGCCTCCGCCCTCCGCTCCGCCATCGGCGCAGTCTGAAAATCTCAGTTCAGCACGTCCGGGCCAGCATCGGACCTATATACTTGCGTATACGTAAGACTTCGTGTATTCCTAGCGGCGTTCTTCTGCTCCCAAAAGAGTGAGGAATTCACAATGTTCTACTTACGCGCCCTAATCATCAGCGTCTCATTTCTTCTCGCAGGTTCCCTCGACTTTGTCCAGGACACAAACCAATCGACAGCCCCTCAGAATTCCACTTCCACTCCAGCAGTAAATGTCTACCCTGACACGGCCGACGGTCTGCGCGAACTGCTCCAGCGACTAGTTGCAGCGATCCAGAAAGATGATGCCCAGGATACTTCTCAGATATTGCAGAACATGGTGCTGCCGGATTACGAGACGTGGTTCATGCAAGTTTTCGGTGCAGACTTCGGCGCGAAGATCGCAGAACACTACGCGGAATCACTGAAGAGCTCGGCACCGAGTATCTCCTCTTCGCTTCGAGGTGTGGTTCAAGAAGGAAGAACTAACATCAGTGCGAAACGGTACGCCCCCACGGACGCTTCGGATCAGAACTTATTCGTGCCGGCGCTCAAGAACGCGATGTTGCTCCCAACAACGGTGTATGAGGCTTACGCATTCAAGGAGCTTCCTGGGACCTGGCGATTCCCAGGGTTTTTCTTTTATGTCAACGGAGGATTTCGCTTTGTAAGCACGTATGCCCTCAGTGATGTGCCCGGTGTGATGCTATCTCGCATCCGAGTGGGTAGCAGTGCCCAAGCGGCTTCGATTACTCACATGGTCCAACCTGTATATCCAACCCTGGCAAAAATGCAACATGTTCAAGGTGCCGTTATGCTTCACGCTATCATCGGGAGGGACGGCAAAATAGTGAATCTCGAATACTTGGGAGGGCCTCCGTTGTTGAAAGATGCCGCGGTTGACGCCGTCCGGCAATGGATATACAAGCCAACTGTCCTGCAAGGCCAAGCTGTGGAAGTGGACACCACGATCACTGTGGTGTTCGCGCTGGGCGGCCACTGAACGGAACTATTCCAAACTACGTATAAATCCTTTGGCGGAGCTTTAATAAATTGGATGCGGACCTGTGGAATGTTGGGGCCGGGCGGGCTTTCGCCACGCTAAGTCGTGCTCCCACAATGAGCTGTCCAATCTGCTGAAAAGTGGAACTGGTGGCAACGCGCGTGCAATCTAGATGCGCGGCTGTCTCTTATCCCGGGGTGGGCCGGTTTCGCCGCGCCGAAACCGGAATCTTGGGGGTAGAGCAAATTAGGGGGCTCGAAAGAGCCCCCTTTTTATTTGCATGGGGGTGCTTTCTGGGGACCGCGGGGCCCACCTGAATGCGGCCACTACAAAGGTTTGTCTACGCTTCCGCAGGCCACGACGGGGTTGTGCATTCCTCGCAAGCCATCTGGATCTGATCGAGTGCACTGAAGATTTCTTCGAGTGCTGGAAATTGGTGCGCGGCAAGAGGCCATTGTGCGAAGAGCTCGCCATAGCGGTCGGCGACGAACACGCTGCGGCGCACGAGTCCACGGGCAGAAAACGCGTCGTCGCCAAGATAGGCGCGAGCGCTGTGGCCGGGCACATCGCACCCGGAAATAATTTCCTTCGGCAGAAAATCTGCGAGCGCAGACGGCGGGGGCGCGAGATAGACAATGAGCGCGACCGATTCTTTCTCGCGGAGTTCAATGGCTCGGCCTGCGAGCCCGTGCAGAAAATCCTCGCATCGCGCGCAATCCACATCGAGGAATGCGATCAACAGGTTTTTCTTTTGCTTGAAATCCCAGGTGTGAACGGTGCGCCCCTCAGGAGTGCGGATGCTCAGTGGCGGGATCAGTTGCCGCGTGCGTAGCATGACACCTCGCAGAAATTTTCAGCGCGTGGCTGATCATAGCATCTGTCTGCTCGCGCAAAACAAGAAGGGCATCCCGATCCCTCAGGACGCCCGTTCAGAAGATTTGAATTCCCGGCTTAACTGCAACCGGATGTCGAGCCGCAGTTCGCGCACTTGTAGCAACTGCCGTTGGGCGTCATGAGCATGCCGCACTCGGAGCAGGATGGCGCGTCGTCAATCGCAGCGCGTGGCCGCGTGGCGGCTTCGGTCTCGCTCGATTTCATCACTGTCACCGGCGCGAGCTGCTTAGCAGCGGGTGCTATTTCGTCCTCGGCCACGGCCTGGTCGCCATCGAGATAGTCTGGTGAGATGAACTTCGCACCCAGCCATCGTCCGATGTAATCCACGATGGACTTGGCATAGCGGATTTCACGGTTGCCGGTGTAGCCCGAGGGCTCAAAGCGCGAGTTGATGAATTTATCCACCAGCGCGCGGAGCGGCACGCCATATTGGAGTGAGATGGAAACAGAGAGCGCAAACGCGTCCATGATTCCCGAAAGCGTGGAGCCTTCCTTGGCCATCTTGATGAAGATCTCGCCGGGCGTGTTGTCTTTGTACTTTCCGACGGTGATGTAGCCCTCGTGGCCGCCGATTGAGAACTTGTGCGTAATGGAATCGCGCTCACTCGGCAGTTTGCGCCGTTTTGTGCCGGGGAATAAATCCTGTTGTTGCGGCGCGGCCGGTTCGATCTTTGAAGGAGTGGGTTCCACGGCGGCTTTCTCCTCGGTTTTGTCTTTTTTGCCTGCGGCAGAGAGTGGCTGCGAGCGCTTGGAATTGTCGCGATAGATCGCCACGGCCTTGAGTCCGTATTTCCAGGACTCAATATACGCTTCCATGATGTCTTCGACCGTGGATTCTTCCGGCATATTGATGGTCTTGCTGATCGCGCCGGAAAGGAATGGCTGCGCCGCGGCCATCATGCGCAGGTGGCCGCGCCAGGAAATCGAGCGGCCGCCGCCCATGGGAGCGAGCGAGCAATCGAACACGGGGAGATGCTCATCCTTCAATCCGGGCGCGCCTTCAATTTTTCCGTTGGCGTCAATGTAATCCACGATCTGCGCCACCTGCTCCGGCGGATAGCCGAGCTTCATCAGCGCCTGCGGCACAGTGTTGTTGACGATCTTGATCACGCCGCCGCCCACCAGCCGCTTCTGCTTCACCAGCGCAAGATCAGGCTCGATGCCGGTGGTGTCGCAATCCATCATGAAGCCGATGGTGCCAGTGGGTGCGAGCACGGAGACTTGGGAGTTTTTGTAGCCGAACTTCTCACCGTGGGCCAGTGCAGTGTCCCAAGAATCTTGCGCGGCTCGCAGCAGGGACGGCTGTACGTTTTCTTCCTTGATCGGCCGGAGCGAATCGCGGTGCATGCGGATCACATCGATCATGGCTTCGCGATTCCGCAGGTAGCCGCCGAAGGGCCCCATGCGCTCCGCAATGCGCGCGGACTGCGCGTAGGACTCGCCGGTCATCAGCGAAGTGATGACGCCGCAGAAATCACGGCCGCCGTCGGAATCGTAGGGCAGCGCGAGTGACATCAACAGCGCGCCGAGATTGGCGTAGCCGATGCCGAGCGGGCGGTAGTCGTGAGAATTGCGCGCGATTCTTTCGGTTGGGTAGCTGGCGTTGTCCACCAGGATTTCCTGCGCCGTGATGGTGACGTCCACGGCATGGCGGAAGCCTTCGGTATCGAACTGGCCGTTAGACCCGAGGAATTTCAGCAAGTTGAGCGATGCCAGGTTGCAAGCCGTATCATCGAGAAACATGTACTCCGAGCACGGGTTCGAAGCGTAGATGCGGTCGGTGGCCTTGCAGGTGTGCCAGCGATTGATGGTGGAATCGTACTGCATGCCCGGATCGCCGCAGTGCCAGGCCGAGTCGGCCATCATCTGGAGCAAGTCGCGGGCGCGGAACTTTTCGCATGGCTTGCCGTCATTCACGTTGCGTGTCCACCAGTCGCGGTCTTCTTCGACGGCGCGCATGAAATCGTCGGTGACGCGCACGGAGTGATTCGCGTTCTGGAAATAAACGGAGGAGTAGGCTTCGCCGTCGATCGAAGAATCGTAGCCCTGCTCGATCAGGACGTGAGCCTTGCGCTCTTCCTTCATCTTGGATTCGATAAACTCAACGATGTCAGGATGATCCGCGTTCAGGATCACCATCTTCGCGGCGCGGCGTGTCTTGCCGCCGCTCTTGATCACGCCAGCGAAAGAGTCAAAGCCCTTCATAAAGCTAACTGGGCCTGAGGCGATGCCGCCGCCGGAAAGCGACTCGTGGCTGCCGCGCAGCGTCGAAAAGTTCGTGCCGGTGCCGGAGCCCCACTTGAAGAGCATGCCTTCCGTCTTCGCCAGGTTCATGATCGAGTCCATGTTGTCCTGAACGGAGTTGATGAAGCATGCGGAGCACTGCGGCTTGGCCTGCACGCCCACGTTGAACCATACCGGCGAATTAAATGCCACCTTCTGCTCGACCAGCAGGTGGGCAAGCTCGTCGTGGAACGCATTCTTGGAATCGGCGGTGGCAAAGTAGCCACCCTCTTCGCCCCAGCGGACAATGGTGTCCACTACGCGCCCGATCAATTGCCGCACCGAGCCTTCGCGCTCGGGCGTATTCGGCTTCCCGTGGAAATATTTCGAGGCGACAATGTTCGTCGCGGTCATGGACCACGACTTTGGAACTTCGACGTTGTCCTGGCGGAAAATTACCTGGCCTTTGTCGTTTCCGATCTGCGCGGTACGCCGCTCCCATTCGACTGCGTCAAATGGGGACACTTTGCCGTCGGTAAATCGCCGCTGAAAATCCAGCCCCGACGCGCGACGTGCCCTCTGTTCAGTTTCCGTTTGAGCGTTCAGTACCGTTCTCGTTTCCGCCATCTCTGCCTCCGCGCCGGCAGCCCTGCCGTCGAATTGTTTGCCGGGTGCCGTGCGGGAGTGACTACTTCTATTCTACTCCGAACGCCCGGGCCGGGCTATTTCTTGTGTGTCGAACTAATGTTCCGCGCCAAGAGTTGAATGAGCGTCCCAATCGGGGCGCAAAAAGTGTCGAAATGTAACGTCCAAACTAAAAAAGACAGAAAAGCTCTGCTAAGCCGCGCAAGAACCTCATTACGCGCTGCGAAGTGAGGTGTTGCCCTCTGGTTTTTCGATTTAACCCGGTACGCTTTCTCCGCGGATCAATCGTCCGCCCAGGACGGCGACAATTGATTCACGTTCCCCCGAGTCTGGGTGCGCAGTATCAGGGGTTGTGGAAAACTTGTCAAGAAAAATTCACATTCAAACCACAAAATATTCGACAAAAGTTGTCGAAAGCGTCTACTGGTAGTGGTGCCTGCGCAGGATTCAACGTGCTACTATTTTTCTAGCAGATGCATCTCACACTTATGCGGAAAATTTTTGCGCGAGAAAGTTTCTTGCTTGCAACAGTTACGTTGCTCCTAGTCTCCTTCTACCCAATCGCACACGCGCAGGAACCCGCGAACCCGGCGACTCCGCTTGCTACCAACGATCACGCCATCGCACACAAAATAATTGTCCCGGGCGTTTCAAATTTTGGCGAAGTGAACGAGAAACTTTTTCGCGGCGCGCAGCCGTCGAACGAAGGTCTCGCCAGCTTGCTCAAAATGGGAATCGAGGTAGTTGTGGATTTGCGCGAGGGAACACGCGCGGACGAGCGCGCTGCCGTAACCAAACTCGGCATGCACTACGTCGCGATTCCTTGGCGCTGCGGTCATCCGGACAACGAGACGACTGCCCGCTTTCTCACTGTCCTCCGGGAAAACCATGATAAGAGAATCTTTGTTCACTGCTATTACGGCACCGACCGCACCGGCATGATGATCGCCGCCTTCCGCATCGCCGACGAGAACTGGACTGCCGCGGAGGCGAGGAAGGAAATGCGGGCCTACGGTTTTTCTTTCACGCATCGAATGATGTGTCCGGGACTTGCCTCGTACGAAGAAAATTTCCCCAGCGCCTTCAAGACCAGCCCGGACTTTGATAAGTTGCGTCCTGCCGAGTCAGCGCCCCAGCAGTAATTGTGGGGGCGCAGCGACCCCGCAGCGCGAACCGGACTCCGTTTCTGCCTCTCCACGCGGCGATTCCAAACTAGTCGAGCAGGGAGATATTGCCGAATTCGCGCCGATAGCTTTCCGTTTCCTTTCTTATCTTTGCGAGGAGCCGAAGGTACGGCGTGTATTTGTGCATGGATTGAAAGTGGGGATCGTCTCGAAACACGGGATAGTTTGGCAATCCCGTTCGGCCTGCCTGTGCCAGCAAGGGCACCGCGAGTTCCGGCTTACCGATGGCGGCATAGGTAGCCGCGGCGGCATGCCAGGTGTGATGCGTGTGCAGCACGGACTTCCCCACCTTCAGAGCTTTCTTCACGTATTGCTCCGCCTTACGCGGTTCGCCGCGCTTGGCCCAAAGGAGCCCCTCCCAGCTCGTCAGCAGTGCATCTCCCGGGAAAAAACACTGGGCGGCCTTGATCATGTTAATGGCGTCCTCGGGGTTGCGGCCGTACAGCGGTACCATGGGTGAAAACAGGTTGGCCCATAGGCTCGCGCGGTCCAGGGACAAAGCGCGCTTGAAATATTGCTCGGCGCTCTCGTAATTTCCTTGCAACATCACCGCCTGGCCGAGGAATGTCAGGGTGAAGCCGTCGTCAGGATGCGTGGCCAGCGCTTGATGCAGGCCTTCGATCGCCTCTTCCATCAGTCCAACGTGCAGAAATATAAGGCATTGCCACACCAGTGCCGGCTGATAGCCCGGGCTTCGCCGCAGTGATTCGCGGAAAGCGAGGAGCGCCGGGCGATTCTTATATCCCCGCAATGGCGTCCACAAGACGCGGCCATGCGCACACTGGGCATGCGCATTCGTGGGGTCGAGCGCCAAAGCTCGCCTCATCGCCACGTCGCTCTTCTTGTACCAATGTGGCGCCGGATCAAACGTCGCCGCCATGAAGACGCACGCTTCGGCAAGCCGCGCCCAGGCTTCCGCAAATCGTGGATCAATTTTTGTCGCATCGTCCAGCATTTCTATGGCGGTACGCGTGTCCCATTTGTTCACGCGTGAGAGCCGCTCCACCCCGCGTAGGAAAAGCTCATAGGCCCGGGGATTCTTTGTTGGTGGTTCGGCGGTCGGGCCGGCCGATCCGGATTCCTTCAAACCCAGGGCGGCAGCTAGGGCTGCGCCAACTTTGTCCTGTAACTCAAACAGGGCCGCCATCTCAGAATCGTACTTGCCGGTGAGGATCGTAGTGCCGTCCGCAGCATTCCAGGCTTGCACGTGCACACGGAGCCTTGAGCCGGAGAGCTGAATGCTGCCATCCACGACGATCTGCACGTTCATCTCGCGGGCGGCAAAAAGAGGGTCCACCGCTTCTTTCGCGTAACGCCGCGTGGTGTTCGTCGGGCGGACGAGCAATTCGCCGCTGCCGCTCAACTGATTGATGATGGCATCGGCCAGCGCCACGCCCAGGTACTCATCCTCCGGACTGGGCCGCAATAGTTTGAATGGCAGGACGGCCACGGCGCGTTTGCCCAGGACCGCGGCAGGTAGCGCCGCTCCCAGTTCAAGATCGCGTTGCAGATTTGTGAGATCCACCTGCAAATCGCGCGCGGTTTGATAGCGAGAGTCCGGCTCTTTCTCGAGCAGCTTCTGCACAATCCGCGCGAGTTCGGCCGGCACGATTTTCTTGGGGTCCGCCAGCCGCGGCGCGGGTTCGTGGAGTATCTGGGCCATCAAAGCGCTGATGGTCGGCCCGGGAAACGGGCGATGCCCTGTGGTCAACTCGAACAGAACAACGCCGAATGAGTAAAGATCCGCACGCGCATCTGCTGACTCGCCTCGCAGGACCTCCGGCGCCATGTAAGCGATCGTCCCGGCGACGGCTGCCGGAGCTGCGACGCTCAAATCTTTTGAGGACCGCGTAACTGTAGCCGTTTCCTCGGCGATACGGCGGGCGATGCCGAAGTCAAACAGCTTCGGTCCTCCCTCCGTCTGCGCCACGATGTTTTCAGGCTTGATGTCGCCATGAATCACGCCGCGCGAGTGGGCGGCGTGCAATGCTTCCGCGATTTGTGTACCCAGTCGCGCCAAATCGCGGGTTTCGAGCGGCCCTGCCGACGAAAGCCGGTGCCGAAGAGTCTCGCCGTGGACCAACTCCATAACGATGAAAAGCTGCCCGCCCGATTCGCCAACGTCGAAGACCGTCGTGATTCCGGGATGGTTCAGCGCGGATGCTGCCCGGGCTTCGGCAAGAATGTGCGCGCGATGTTCGGCCCGCCCCACCACGTCTTCGCGCAACACTTTTAGTGCCACATCGCGCTTCAGCATTTCGTCATGCGCGCGATAGACCACGCCCATGCCACCGCGGCCGAGTTCGGCATCAATTCTGTAATGGGAAAGAGTCTTTCCGATCATAGTGGGTAAACGCTGGTGGCCAAAATCTACGCAGTCGTGCCGCCAATGTCAACGCTCGCCGCGCAGCTCCGCCCTGGCGCCGAGCTGCGTGTGCCATCCGAAGCAACACGCTGGTATTGACACGAGCAAATCAGCCGGAAAAAATAAATAATGAATACCATGAGCACGCCGGCAATCGAGATTCAGGGGCTCACGAAGGATTTCCCTGTGGGCTTTTGGCGCAAGCGGTGGCGCCGGTCGCTGGACAATCTGACCTTGCAAGTGGAAGACGGCGAAGTATTCGGATTCCTCGGACCAAACGGCGCGGGAAAGACCACCACGCTGAAACTCCTGATGGGGCTGATATTCCCGACGGCGGGAAGCGCGCAAATCCGTGGCCGTTCGATTGACGATGTAGCGATGCATCGCGAAATCGGATTCCTGCCGGAGCAACCGTATTTTTACGACTACCTCACTGCGCGCGAGCTGCTCGACTATTACGCGCGGTTTTTCGGTTACAGCGCAGCAGACCGGAACGAGCGGGTGAAACGTTTTCTCGAGCTCGTCGGACTTGGGGCGGCCGCGGACGTGCAGTTGCGAAAATTCTCCAAGGGCATGCTGCAACGCGTCGGGATCGCACAAGCCATTTTGCACGACCCGCAGGTGGTTTTCCTCGACGAGCCGATGTCGGGCCTCGACCCGGTGGGGCGCCGCGAGGTGCGCGACATCATCCTCGCGCTCAGGCAGCAAGGCCGGACCGTCTTTTTCTCGACGCATATTCTAACAGACGCGGAGATGCTCTGCGACCGCGTGGCGGTGTTGCTTAATGGAAAATTACAGGGCGTCGGCTCGCCGGGCGACATTGTTTCCATCGAGGTGCATGGGATGGAAATCCTTTTTGAAGCGCGCGACGGCGGCCGGCTGCCCCCCAAACTTGCCGAGCGCGCCACGAAGACGGGAGCGCGCTACCGCATCGAGCTCCCCGAAGTCGATTTGTACGCGGCACTGGAACAATTGCGCGCCTCGGAAGCGCGGATTCTCTCCGTGCAGCCGCTGCGCCCTACCCTCGAGGATTATTTCTTCCGGCTCTTGGATCGCGGAAAAGCGGGTTCGCACGGGGTGGAGGTGAATCCGCAGTGAGCGCCGCGCGAATCGCCATTCCGGGCGTGGTTGCGGTGAACGCATTTCGCGAAGCGATTCGTGACCGCGTGCTCTACAACCTGATCTTTTTCGCGCTGATGATGATTGGCGCGGCCATCCTGGTGGGACAGATTTCCATCGGCATCGAGCGCCTGGTGATCATCAACCTTGGCCTATCGGCGATTTCGGTTTTTGGACTCATCATGGCCATCTTCATTGGGGTCGGCTTGGTGTCGAAAGAGATTGAAAAGCGCACGCTCTATAGCTTGCTGGCCAAGCCGGTGCGCCGCTGGGAATTTCTGGTGGGAAAATATGCCGGGCTGCTGCTCACCCTCGTTGTGAATACTTCGCTGATGACGCTCGGCGTTGCCGGCGCACTGTTCTACGTCAGCCGCCATTTCCAGCGCTCCGACATTTCAATCGTGGCCGCCATTTATTTCATTCTGCTGGAGCTGGCGCTTGTAACCGCGCTCGCCTTATTTTTCTCCTGCTTCTCGAGCCCGATGCTTTCCACACTGTTCACACTGGGCATTTACATCGCCGGGATATTTGCACAGGATATCCATGAATTCGGAGAAGTCACAAAAAATCCCGCGCTGCTGATGATGACGCGGGTGCTCTACTACGTGCTCCCGAATTTTCACAATTTCAACGGTATCGCCGCGGCGGCGCATGGCGATTCGATTTCCGCCGCCCTCATCGCACAAAACACGCTCTACGCTTTGCTCTATGTAAGCGTCCTCCTGCTCGGGGCTTCGGCGATATTCTCCCGGCGAAATTTGAAATGAGTCTTCTCGCCAAAAATCGAGTCACTTTGATCGCTCTGGCTGGCGCGCCGGTGCTGTTCGCGGCCATCGCCGCGCTTCAGGTGCGCATTGATGCGCGTACGCGCTCCGTGGCTACGCAGAAACAAGAGCTGTTGTTGCGTTCTGCTCCGCTGGTGAAGAGGTTGAGCCTCGGCTACGACCCGCTGCTCGCGGACATTTACTGGACCCGCGCGGTGCAGTATTACGGAGCGCGCATCGGCCTGCCGCACACCAAATTCGATTTGCTCTGGCCGCTCCTCGACCTCACCACCACTCTCGATCCGAGACTTCTCCCCGCCTACCGCTTTGGCGCGATCTTTCTTTCGGAAGGGCCGCCAATCGGCGCCGGACGCACCGATCTCGCAATCGAGTTGACCAAGCGCGGCATTGCTGCAAATCCAACTGTCTGGGGGCTCGATTCCGATCTCGGTTTTCTTTACTACTGGCGCTGGAAGGATTATCCGAAAGCTGTGGACGCTTATCTGGCCGCGAGCAGGGTGCCGCATTCTCCCCCGTGGTTGAAGATGATGGCCGCGCGCGTGGCCGACAAGGGCGGCTCGATTGAAACTTCGCGCATGATTTGGTCCCAGCTATACGAATCCACACAGGACGCCAATGTTCGGAAGAATGCGCTTCAAACATTGCGCGGGTTGAATGCGCAGGAAGACGAAATGCACCTGGATGAGCTGGCCGAAGCTTACCGCAAGCGGTTCGGACATTACCCGGCCTCCACGAGCGAAATGCGCGATGCCGGAATCTTAAAAGGCATTCCGCTCGACCCCGACGGGCTCCCCTACGAATTCGGGCCTGATGGGAAATCGCATCTCGACCCGCGCAGCACCGTGGTTATCGAGCAAGAATCCGCAGCCGCGCCAAAATAACTGCGCATTCTAAGTGTGCCGGAACTGCGTGAGCGCGACCGCCCTCACTCGTAGCGAAGCGCTTCCACGGGGTTGAGCTTCGCGGCTTTTGTCGCCGGCCAGACGCCGAAGATCAGACCGATCCCGACAGATACTGAAAACCCGATGATCACTGCCCATGCCGGCACCACCGCCTTCAGATTTGTGACCACAGGTATCAGAAATACGATCATGCTGCCCGCCAGGATCCCCATCAGCCCGCCGGCGCCGGTGAGCGTCATGGCTTCGAACAGGAATTGCCAGGTTATGTCTCTGCGGCGCGCGCCAATCGCTTTGCGCACTCCGATTTCTCTCGTTCGCTCCGTCACCGACACGAGCATGATGTTCATCACGCCCATTCCGCCAATCAGCAGCCCGATCGAGCTCAACACCACGATGGCCAGCACCACGCCGCCGATAATTTCGTTGAATTGTTTTCGAATCTCCACATTCGTTTGAATCGCGAAATTGTCAGGCTTGTCGTAAGGCACGTTGCGCCGCCGGCGCAGCACCTCGCGCACCTGGTCCACGGCCGCATCGAGTTGCCCGGGGTACGCCAGAAAGCGCATGGCAATCTCAAAGGCTGCGGGATAAACTTTTCGGAACGTGTAGAACGGGATCACCACGCGTCGATCCTCATCGTTGTTTCCGAACCCGCCGACAGGCTTCTCAAGGACTCCAATCACACGGAAATTCGAACCGTCAACCAACACGTCCTTTTGAAGCGCGTCGTCCACGGTGGGGAAAAGCGCGGTCGCCACGTTTTCGCCAAGCACGACCAGATTTTCGCGGTGCTCGTTTTCCGCTTCGCTGAAGAAGCGCCCCGCTTTCAAATTGGCATTGGAATAGACCTCGAGGTACGCGGGGAAAGTACCGCGAAATTCGCCGCCCTGCACCTGGTTTCTCTGGTACTTCACGCTGTGCGGCTGCGTCCATTCGAAAATGGAAACTGCCACCTGCTTCACCGCCGGGCACGACTGCATCACGGCAATTCCATCTTCGCGAACCAGCGGCTTGCGCTCGCGTTCCTCTTTCGGGCGCCGTCCCGCGCGCGGCCCCTGCGTGAAACGCGCCACCCAGGCGGTGTCGAGCCCTTCGGCAGTAATCTCATCCTGAATCGTGACGCGGAATCCCTGCACCAAACCGACGACCATGATAATCAGCGCCACCCCGATCATCACGCCCAGCACGGCGAGAAAGCTGCGCAGCTTGTGCGCGCGGATGGTGTCGAAAGCCAGCCGGAAATTTTCGCGGTAATCCTGCCGCAGCGCGAACATTTAATTCTCCGCTCGCAGTGCTTCAATGGGGTCAAGCCGCGCCGCGCGCATCGCCGGATAAATCCCGAAGAAAAGCCCCACTGCCGTCGAAAGCACCAGCGCGATGGAAATCGCAAAAAACGGAGTGGAAATCGGAATGGGCGTCACGGCGCGCACAACCTGCGCGATCGCCACCGCCAGCGCAACGCCCACTACTCCGCCCGTTGCCGAAAGCAGCGACGACTCCACTAGAAATTGCATCACGATGTGCCGCCGACGCGCGCCCAGCGACTTCCGCAGCCCGATTTCGCGCGTCCTCTCCGTCACACTTGCCAGCATGATGTTCATGATCACGATTCCGCCCACCACCAGGAACACCGAAGTGACCCAAATCGCGATTCCAAACGCGTTGCCGGTGATCCGGTTCCACAGCCCGGTGATGGAAGTCGGCGCGATGATCGCAAAATTATCATCGTCCTGATAGCGCACGTGCCTGCGCGACCGCAAAATCACGCGCGCTTCATCCATCGCCGCCGGCATCCACTCCGGCCCCTGCGCCTGAATGAACATCGCGACGGAATCGAGCGGCTTGAGCCACTCCTTGCGGTACGTCCCGAGCGGGAGCATCACGAAATTATCCTGTGACACGCCGAAGACGGTCCCCTTTGCTTTCGCTACGCCGATAATCTGGTATTGCCCCTGTCCCGCGCGAATCTCTTTTCCCAGCGGATCGACACCGGGAAAAAATTTATCGACCACGTCGGCGCCGATAATGCAAACGCCGGAGCGGTGATCTTCATCCGCCTGCGTGAAGAGCCGCCCGCTGGACACCTCAATCTCACGAATATCCGGATACGCGGGCGTCACGCCGATGATGATGACGTCCTCGCTCAAATCATTCCCGTAGCGCACATCTGCGGTGGTGTCCTGCTCGCCGGCGATCGATTGCGCGAGCTTCATCCCGTCGCGCAGCGCTTCGTAATCCGTCATGTCCAGCGGCGGCCGCCTGCGCGCCTTCACCCAGTCGTCGAAGTTCGTGATGATCCCAATGCGATCGACGACAAACGCGTTCGCGCCGAGATTGGCCACCTTGTCGGCCACGTACACATTCAGCCCGTTGAGCACGGACATCACCGCTACCAGTGTCGTCACCGCCAGAATCACGCCCAGCAGCGTGAGGAACGTGCGCAACTTGTGCGCCCGCAACGTATCGAGCGCAATCCGAAACGTCTCTTGCAGGGCGACGGAGGTCTCCCTGGCTTCCGACCACAGGCGCGCGGCTTTCCTCATTGCATCCATTTAGACGATTGAATGGCCCGAAATGTTCACCTCATTATACGAGCCTTTATAATGGAACGCGCCGTTTCGGATGGCTCAATCTCCCTGCTCCTTGTCGCTGCGCCGGGTCCAAACCCAGTTACAATAGTCTTGCAACAAATTGTTGCCCCTCGGAATCCCAGCAGGGGAAATTCGCAGCCATATGCGCGCGCGCCATCACACTTCGGCACTCATCTTCCTGCTGGCTGTCGCAGGCCCATCACTTGCCTGCGCGCAATCAAACCAGCAGGCGGAGCCTCCGTCGGATGCCGAGATCAGCGAACGCGCCGCCAAACTCATCGCACATCAGCATGCCAATGATCTCGCAATCGAGGAATACGAACGTATGGAGCGCCATGTAGACCGCACCGGCGGCTCGAATGCGCGCATCCTCGAGGACAAGACTTATCGCGTGGTTCCCACCGGTCCGGGCACGATGAAAATTCTGTTGAAAGAAAACGACAAACCCACCGACCCAGCGGAAATTCGCAAGCAATTGAAAACCTGGCGGGACCTGCTGGAACTCGCACTAAATCCCAATGATTCGAGGATCAAGGCAGCCTACGCGAAAGCTGAGAAAAAGAAGCGCGATCGCGCCGAACTGGTCAACGCGGCTCGTGATGCCTACACAATCAAATGGCTGGGGCGGGAGAATTTAGGTGGCCGTGACTGCGATGTGATCCAGCTCGACCCAAATCCCAGCTTTCATCCCCATTCCACTTTCCAGGAAGCTCTCACGCACGCAAAAGCCAAAATATGGGTGGACCATAACGCCATCCAGATCGTGCGCGCGGAAGCCCACATTATCCGCGACCTCTCTTTCGGCGGTGGAATTCTGGGCAAGCTCTATCACGGTGGCGTGTTTTTTTTCGAGCAGACCGAGGTGGCGCCGGGTGTCTGGTTTCCCTCGCGCTACCAATACGATTACACCGCGCGAAAATTTCTGTTCACCTTCGAGGAGCATCAATTCATCGAGGCCAGCCATTATCGCCGCCTCGGCCCGCCTAAAGAGGCGCTCGCGATCGCCCAGCAGGAGTTGGCGAATGCGAAACCCGCCGCAGGTGATCCGTAACTTTCCGCCGACCACGGGTTTAATCTGGTAGTCAACCCTTGGAAGGAGGCCTTATGACCCTTCGGGCTCTTCCCGTTTTCGCGGCAATCGTCTTCACAGTTGCCAGCGCTTCAGCAGCGCGCGGCCAGTCCGCTGCGCCGCCTGCGCCCAGTCCCACTCCCTCGGCGGCCACCACTCAAGACACAGCCGCAAATCCTGCAACGCCGCAGCCCGCGCCGAAGAAAGTCTGGACCAATGAAGATATGAGCGGCCTCGATCCTCACTCGGGCGTCCCGGCCGCCGGGAACACACCCGCCAACTCCGCCAAGCCCGGCCCAAAACACCCAGCCAACTCAAAAAATCGTGATGCGAAGTGGTACCACGACCAAATCGCCAAGCTCTAGGCCAAGCTTCCTCCGCTCGACGCGCAGATTGCCGAGCTTCAGGCCGCCATTGATGGCAAACCCACCGGCGACGCGGTAAAGTCCACGCGACCCAGGGGAGTCAAGGCCGATAGCTGGCCGAACGAGCTCGCTCAGCTCCAGAAAAAGCGCGACGACACCATCGCACAAATCGCCGCGCTGCAGGACGAAGCCCGCCACAAGGGCGTCGCCCCTAACGCGCTACCGTGAGAATTGGGGGGGGCGGGCTACCGCGCCGCTGCCGCAACCTCTTTCTCGATCGGCGCGCCCACCAGATTGCCCCACTCGGTCCACGAGCCGTCGTAATTCTTCACGTTGTCGTACCCCAGCAAATACTTCAGCACAAACCACGTGTGCGAGCTGCGCTCCCCGATGCGGCAATAAGCAATCACTTCGTCCTTGCCGTTGATGCCTTTGGTTCCGTAGAGCTGTTGCAGCGCCTCGAGTGATTTGAACGTGCCGTCCTCGTTCGCAGCCTGCGCCCAGGGAATATTCGCCGCGCCCGGAATGTGCCCGCCGCGCTGCGCCGTTTCCGTCATGCCCGGCGGCGCGATGATTTTCCCCGTAAACTCGTCCACCGACCGCACGTCCACCAGTTGCGCCGCCTTCTTCTTGTCGAGGAACGCGGAAATATCTTCCTTCCGCGCGCGAATGGATTCATCCGGCCCCGTCGCGCGATACGTCGCTGGCGTCGTCTTCGTCGCATCTGTCGTCGACGGACGCTTCTCTTCCAGCCACTTCTTGCGCCCCCCGTTCATCAGCCGCACGTCTTTGTGCCCGTAGTATTTCAATTGCCACAACGCGTACGCGGCAAACCAGTTGTTGTTGTCGCCGTAGAGGATCACGGTCGTGTCGTTACCCACTCCCGCCTGCCCCAGCAGTTTTTCGAGTGTGGCCTTGTCGATCAGGTCGCGACGGATGTTGTCCTGCAATTGCGTTTGCCAGTTCCAGCCAACGGCCCCGGCGATGTGTCCTTGGTCAAAGGCCGTGGTGTCCACGTCCACTTCGATCAGCCGTATTTTCGGATCAGTCTGATGCTCCGCCACCCACTGCGTCGTCACCAGCACTTCGGGATGCTTGTAATCAGCCATTTCACTTCCTCCTCGTCATGGATTCTGTTTCAGTTCCCCAAAAACAAAAAACCCACCTGCCAGCTCATCTCTGGCGGTGGGTTCGAAATTCCCTCGGCTGGTTCCGTTTCTAGCTTGCCAGCCTCCCCGCGCCAGAGCACACCACGCAACAACACATACAGCAGCAACATACGCAGCGGCATTCTTGCGCCCATCTCTGGCAACAGTTCGTCATCAGCAAAAAGCCTACACCTGATTTGACTCGATGGCAATGGGACTCGATTTTCGGTAGCAACTCAGCCCAACTCCTGCCAATTCGGTAACTTTTTTGATGATCTCGGCTGCCTGCCGGATGCAGCAAGCGTTTCCCGCAGTGCAGCCCGGCGCTCCTTCAGGAAAGGGGGCGGAGGGAGCCATCGGCAAATTCAAATTCGAGGCGGAGGAGCCAGTCGAAATGGAATTTCTCGGCGGCCATCCATTTTTCCAGCTCTTCGCGCGATGCCGCTTCGAATTCCACCACCATCTTGCCCTCCTGCATGTTCACGAGAACGCGGCGCGCCGTTGCCGGTTTTGCGCCGAGAAATCGCCGCGCGAGTTCTTCGGCGCCTTGGCGCGTCAGGCACGCAAGCGTGTGTTGCGAAATGTATCGAGGCATTTGATCTCCCGGCGGTCCGCCGCAACGGCAAATTCATGGGATGCGAATGTGAAGGCATCGGATACACTGACCCGGGAGAAAAAGCAAATGGCTGAGCGGCGCAATGCGCATCCCTACTACCTCTACGAAGCCATCCAGGCGCAGCCCGCGCTGATCGAAAAAATGCTCGCGCGCCGCGCTGCGATCGAGCGTGCCGCCGACGCCATCGCGCAAAAAGAGCGCATCACCTTCGTCGGCATCGGCACTTCTCTGCACGCCGCACAAATCGCCGAAAGCTGGATGCGCGAGTTCACCGCCGGCCGCTTCCTCGTGCACTGCGAGCAATCTTTCGAACTGGTGCACCATCCCATCGCCTTGACCCAACGTGACGCGGTGGTCGTCATCACGCACACCGGCACCACCACCTGGTCGATCGAAGCGTTGCGAGCCGCGCGCGCGGCCGGAGCATTGACCATCGCCATCACCGGCGAGATGAGCGGCGAAGGGGTTCGCGGCGCGGATTTTCAACTCGAAACGTCCGAACAGGAAATTTCGTTTGCATACACGAAAAGCTACACGACGGCGCTCCTGGCCATCGCGCTTTTGATTCTGCGCGTCGCTGAGCGGCGAAAACTGCTCGCGAGCCCTGTGTTGCGCGGTGCCCTTGAGCGCGTGCCGAATTTGATGCGTCAGGCGCTTACGCTCGAGCCGCAGGTCCGCGAATTTGCAAAGCGCGCCGCACCGCTTGCACGCATGTGGATTTTCGGCTCGGGGGCGGGCTGGGCCACGGCGCGCGAAGCTGCGCTAAAAATCAAAGAAAGCTGCTACCTCGCCGCCGAGGGATTCGAGACTGAGGAAATACTCCACGGGCCATTTTCAGAAGTGGATTCTCGCGGTTCACTCGTCGGGCTGCTCAGCGGAAAACCTTCTGACGATCGCGCGCGGCAGATTTTGCACGCCGGTGGCGAATTGAAAATGTTGCGCGCGGCAATTGTCACCCCGTCGGCGAATCATGACGTGAGCGCCGAACAAGTTTTTGTGGTTCCGGAAGCCGGCGAATGGCTCGCCGCTTTCGTTCATCTCATCCCGCTGCAACTCCTCACATACTTCATCGCGCTCGAACGCGGCACCAATCCCGACACGGGCCGCCAGGAACAGCCCGCCCACGCCGCTGCCAGCCGCCACTACAAATACTGACCGCATCCTTCGCCTGTACTTCCGAACAGGAGTCCCTATTCAGGAACATTGCCGGCTTGACTTCCACCGCTTCCCCAGCCGCGCGCCTAAAATTGAAGAAAGATTTGCCCGGGAGTGTGGCATGAAGAAATCAGCACTGGTTTTTCTCGCAATCGTGGCGCTCGCCTGTGCCTCAGCCGCGGACATCAAAGGCCTGGGAACGCTCGCTGGCACAGTGATCGGCGTGAACGGTAAACCTGTGGCGGATGCACGCGTGACTTCGCAGGGAGCCGATGGCAGCCTGCCGCAATCGACAATGACGAATGCGGACGGCCGTTTCTTTTTTCCCGAGTTGAAGAACGGCTATTACGATGTCCGCGCGTACCACAATGGCGCGTGGAGCGAGTGGAAGCACAACATCGAAGTGAAAACCGGTAAGCAAACGGAAGTGAAACTGAAACTGCCCGCCGCGACGAAGAAATCGAAATAGCGGAACAATTTTCAATGGAGGTGCAACGTGCGCAGACTGATGACACTGATTTTGGGAACGCTGCTATTTACATCGGTCGCACTAGTGGCCGCGGCGCAGAGAGTGCCGATCGGCACTCTTGAAGGAACCGTGCTCGACGGGCAAGGCAAGCCGGTGGGAGATGCGAGCGTGACGATTCAGACTTCCGACGGGCTGCATCCGCACGCGACGCGCACCGATATCGACGGCCACTTCCAATTCACGCGCTGGGAAACGGGGCAATATGACGTGCGCGCCTACGCGAACGGGTCTTTTTCAGAGTGGGAGAAGCGCATCATGATTCGCTCGAAGAAGTCGACGAAAATCACGCTGCGACTGCCAAAGAAGAGCGACGAAAAAGTTGTCGTTAGCTCGAAGTGAAGCATCAGCGATTCGTCATTGGTACCGAAGTGCAACCAGGGGACTGATGTTTGCGGCGCGCCGTGCCGGCAAATAGCATGCGGCCAGCGCGACAATTCCCAGCAGCGCAGCCACTGCGCCAAACGTGACTGGGTCCGAGGCACTGACACCGAAAAGCAGGCTTTCGAGCGAGCGCGAAAGCGCGAACGCGACGGCGATTCCCAATGCAAGCCCGGCGAGCGTGAGGACAAATCCCCGGCCGATCACCAGGCGGAGAATATCGGGCGGATGCGCTCCCAGCGCCATGCGAATTCCGATTTCATTGGTGCGCTGTGCGACGTGGTACGACATCACGCCATAAATTCCCACGGCTGCAAGCAGCAGCGCGAGCCCGGCAAAAATTCCAAGCAAGAGCGCCTGGAAACGCGTGTCGGAAGAGGCTTCGGCGATTATCTGGTCCATGGTGCGGATGTTGTAGATGGGCAGGCTTGTGTCAACGTGAGCGATTGCCTGGCGCATGGCGCCGGAGAGGGATGCAGGCGCGGCGGGGCTGTGAACAATGATGGTGGCATCACGCACGGCGACGATGCTGTAGCCCATCGGGAAATAAGCTTCGTCGATTGTTTTCTGCTGCACCGCGCTGAATATTTTAGTGTCGCCGACAACGCCAGTTACCTGAACCAGCAGCGAATGGTCCATTAGAAATGTTTTTCCGACGGCGTCCTGATTGGGCCAAAAATCAGTGGCCATCATCTGGTTGATGATGGCGATCATCGGCGGCCCGGAATAACTTGCCGGTGAATCCTTCGAAGCTGCTTTCACTTCCTCCATACGCTGGCTGTCGGCGGGCGTGAAATTGCGGCCTGCGTGAAACGGAATTCCGAGCGCGTGAAAATATCCCGGCGTCACTTCATTCCATTCCATCAGCGATCCCTGCTCTTCTGGTGTGGCGCCGATTTTCTGCGCGTACGTGTTTGTCCCGCCATCGAGAGGTATCTCCGTTGCCATAGCAGCGGCATCGACACCGGGCGCATGTTCCAGACGCGCTGTAATTTCACCGAGGGCACGAGATTTTTCTCCGGGAGTTGCGTAGCGCGTTTCGGGCAGCGAGACTCTGGCCGTCAGGACGTTTTCAGAACGGACGCCGATGTCCACGGCTCGAAGTCGAGCAAAACTGCGGAGCAGGAGGCCGGCGCCAATCAAGAGTGCGAGTGACAGCGCGACTTCGCCAACCACGAGCGCATCGCGGAGCCAGCGATTTGAGGATGCGCCCGTTCCCGCGCCTTTCCCGCCGGATTTCAATTCCTCATGAAGATTCTGGCGCCCTGCATGAATGGCCGGCGCAAGCCCAAAGAGCAAACCAGTGAGGACAGCGATGCCCACTGCAAAGAAAAGCACTGATGTGTCTAGATGAACCTGGCCTGGATCGGGAACAGGCACTCCGGGAAGCGAGCGCAGGACTGCTTCTCCCGATGCGGCCAAGAGGAGCCCCGGAATCGCAGCGAGTGACGAAAGCAGGACGCTCTCGGTGAGAAGTTGGCGCACGATCCTCGACGGGGCGGCACCCAACGCGCTGCGCAGTGCCATTTCGCGGTGACGCGTGGAGGCTCGCGCGAGCAGCAAGTTGGCAACATTCACGCAAGCAATCAATAGCACCAGCGCGACGGCGCCCAGAAGAACCAGCAGCGCTGGCCGGATTTTGCCCACAAGTTGTTCGCGCAAAGAAATCACGCTTGCGCCAATATGACGGTTCGAGTCAGGAAATTGCTGCGAGAGGCGTTCGGCAATGGCCTGCAAATTTTCCTGCGCTTGCTGTGGGGTGACGCTCGGCTTCAATCTGCCGACGGAGCGGTAGTTGTGGTTTCCGCGGGCGGATAGTTTCTTCGGGTCCATATCAATGGGTGCCCACAATTCGCCGCGCGCTGGAAAATTGAAATCTGCGGGCATGATTCCGACCACTTGAAATTTTTCGCCGTTGATTTCAATTTCCTTTTGCAGTGTGTCAGGCGCCCCGCCGAATCTTCTTTGCCACAAGCCGTAGCTGAACATCACGACGTGGTTGTGCCCGGCTTGATCTTCTCCGTCTGCGAAAGTGCGTCCGCGAAGAGGCGTAGCGCCGAGCACTGAGAAGAAATTCGACTGCGTGTAGATTCCGAGGATGCGTTCAGGCTCACCCGCGCCGCTCATGTTGAAGCTCTGCGGCCAACTAAATAGCGTCATGTCGTCGAATGTCTGGTTCTGCGCGCGCCAATCAACATAATCGGGCGCTGCAAGAGGCGCGAGCGGTACCGCCGTTTCCGTTTCCCAGAGTTGCACCAGCCTTTCGGGCTGGGCGAAAGGTAGCGGACGAAGCAACACGGCATTCACCACACTGAAAATTGCGGTGTTGGCGCCGATGCCGAGCGCCAGTGTGAGAATAGCGATGGCGGCGAAGCCGGGATTTTTGCGCAGCGTTCGAAGTGCATAGCGCGTGTCCACCCAGAGTGCTTCCAGCCAGAAACCGCGGCGTTGCTCGCGGCAATCTTCCTTCACGCCCTCGGAGGCGCCGAATTGCAGTGTGGCTTCCCGGCGCGCTTCCTGCGGCGACATGCCCGCAGCAATGTTGGCGGCCAATTGGCGCTCAAAATGATCGCGCAGCTCCTCGCTTAGTTCAGTTTCCCATTTCTTTCGCGAGTATGGATTCATTGCAATAACCTCTTATTCGTAGCGCAGCGCCGTCATCGGGTCCACGCGCGTGGCCCGGCGTGCGGGGATATAGCAGGCAGCGATGGCAACAGTGATCAGGACAACCGCGACTCCGGCAAACGTGATTGGATCGGTGGCGCTGACGCCGTACAGCAGATTCGACATCAACCGTGTCAGGCCGAGTGCCGCGGCAATTCCGATTGCTACGCCCATGAGGGCAAGCTGTGCGCCGCCCCCCAGCACGAGCCGCAACACATCGATGCGTTGCGCGCCGAGCGCGATGCGGATGCCGATCTCGTGCGTTCGCTGGCCGACGAGGTAGGAGATCACGCCGTAAATGCCGATACTCGAAAGTAGCAGCCCCAGCACCGCAAATGTGCCCAGCAGAATCATCGAGAATTTCCGGTCGGAAATCGAATCAGAAAGAATCTTCTCCATCGTCTGCTCGCCATAGACCACCTGCTCCCTGTTCATCTGCCGGCTGGTATTACGGATGGACGCTAGAATGCCCGGCGCTGTTCCGGTGAAGCGGACCACCGCGCTTGTCCCGTTGGAGATCAGCACGGTGTAATCATTTGGCATTTGCATGCACGGGAGGTAAAGCTGCGCCTGCAAATTTTGCGCATCCGAAGCCAGTCCCCACTGGTTCACATGGCCCACCACGCCCACGATCTCCGTCGGCACGTCATTCCCCAGCAGGTGAATCCTTCTGCCGATCGGGTCCCCGTTGCCGAAGTACTTCTTGGCGAGGGTCTCATCAATCACGGCAACGGCCGGAGCGTGTTCATTGTCCTGCTGCGTAAAAAACCGGCCGCGCTGGAGAGGAATCTCCATGACCTTTAGATAATCGGGGGCGACGACGTATTTTACGGCCCAGTTCATTTCGTTCTGGCTGGCGGGTTTTGGCTGGCCTTCGAGCCAGAAAACGTGCTCATCGTCGCCGGACATCGGGACTGCGGCCCAGGTCATCGACACGGCTTGCACCCCGGGCGTGGCTGCCAGGCGGCGGTCGAGTTCGCGAGTGAAGGCACGCACGGTTTCTGCGTTCGAGTTCATGAGGGATGGTGGAGGCGAAAGGTTGAACGCCAGCACGTTTCGGGGATTGAATCCGGAATCCTGGCTCCAGAGGCGGCCGAGCGTGCGAATCATCAATCCAGCGCCCACCAGGAGCACCAGAGTCAAAGCCATCTCCACCACCACAAAAACGCTTTGCGCCCGGTGTCGCGTGCCGCTTCCGCCTCGTCCGCTTTCCTTCAGCGTGTCGTGTAGAACTGGCCTTAGTGATTTCAGCGCCGGAGCGAACCCAAAAATGATCCCGACGCCGACCGAAATCACGATCGTGAAAATCAGTACGCGCGCGTCAAGTCCGATGCCGGCGGCGCGCGGCAATGTGACCGGCAAGTGTTGCAATGCCGTGCGCGTGCCCCATACAGCCAGCAAAAGTCCCAAGCTGCCACCTGCCATGCCGAGCAGAATACTTTCGGTCAGCAACTGGCGAATCAGCCGGCCATTTCCCGCACCCAGCGCGGTGCGAATCGCAAACTCGCGGGCGCGCGCCGTGCAGCGCGCTAGCAGAAGATTCGCCACGTTCACGCATGCGATTAAAAGTACGAAGCAAACAGCGCCGAGCAACAACAGGAGGAGCGGCCGGACTTCTCCCAACATGTCCTGCTTCAGGGGAAATACGGCAGCGCCGATTCCTTTGTTGACGTCGGGATAGGCGGCAATCAGATTGCGCGTCACTTCGTCCATGTCGGCGCGCGCCTGCTCGATGGAGACTCCCGGCTTGAGCCGGCCGATTCCGTGGATGCCGAGTCCGGCGCCGCGGTTGAGCAGGAAATTATTCTTCCACTGCCCGATGGGCACATACACTTCGCTGTTCCGGAAACTGCGAAGAAGCAGATCGAAATTCGCCGGAATTACGCCGACGATCGTGAAGCTGCCGCCATCAAGCGTAATTGTTCGGCCTACCGCCTCAGGCGAAGATCCGAACTTGCGTTTCCAGAGTCCCGCGCTGATCAGGGCAACTGGCGCAGCGCCCACTTCATCTTCGCCGGGATCAAACATTCGTCCGATCATGGGTGTCACTCCCAGCAAGGAAAAATAATCGGAGGAAAGCAATTCGGCGCCCAACTGTTCGGCCTCGCCCGTGCCGGTGAGACTGAAGGAGATGGAACGGGAAATAGCCATGGAGGAAAATGTGTGGTTGTTCCGCTGCCAATCGCGAAAATTAAGATACGAAATCGAGCCAGTCACAAAGTTCGGTTTGCTCTCGGAGAGAGTGACGAGTTGTTCTGCGTGCGGAAAGGGCAGCGGATTCAAAAGCACTCCATTCACCACTGAAAAAATCGCCGTGTTCGCGCCAATGCCCAGCGCCAGGGTCAGCACGGCCACGGCCGTGAAGCCCGGATCCTTTCGCAGCATACGAATCCCGTACCGCACGTCAGTCCACATTGTTTCGAGCCAGAAACCGCGGCGCTGCTCGCGGCATTCCTCTTTCAGGCCATCGACCGCGCCTAGTTGAAGTAGAGCCTGCCGCCGTGCTTCATCAAACGTCATCCCTCTGGCAATGTTTGCAGACGTCTGCTGTTCGAGATGGAAGCGCATCTCTTCGGTCAAATCGTGTTCCCATTTCTTTCGCGAGAACCATCCCTGCCAGAACTTCATGGCTTGCTCCTGCCTCCAGCCCGTCGATGTACGATGGCCCGCATCGCGCCGTCACACGCGCTGCAAAATCAGCGCGACGGCCGACGACATGAGCTCCCAATCCGCCATTTCTTTTTCGAGCTGTGCGCGGCCGGTCTTTGTCAGCGAGTAATACTTTGCGCGGCGGTTGTTATCAGATGCGCCCCACTCCGCGCGAATCCAACCTTTGCGCTCCAGGCGATACAGCGCGGGATACAGTGAGCCCTGCTGAATCTGCAACACCTCGCGCGAGACTTGCTGGATGCGCTGCGCGATCCCCCAACCGTGCATGGGCTCGAGCGCCAGCGTCTTGAGGATCAGCAGGTCGAGCGTGCCTTGCAAGATTTCGACAGATGGGCTCATCCGAATCTCCTTTAGACCGCCTAGGGGTGAGGTTGCCACCTCTCTTGTAGATTGTCAAGGGGAGACACTTTCATCTGACGGCGGCTCGAATGAAAGGTGAGCGAGAGCGCCCCGAAGTCACATCGTGCAGGTGAATTTGCGTGGGTTAATCGTCCTGTTTTCTTGGGAGTACTAATACCCCGGTACCCAAAATTTATCCCTCCTGAACCATTGTTCCAATCCGAGTCGCTGCGCAGAATCGCATCGCGGGTTGGGAGCTGCGATGCGGGGACGACGGTTCCAAAAGGAGCCGGGGCACGCTACCCAGCCCGTCCAAGCCCTTCTGCTGACGTATCCCTACTGACCCCCGTTAGCAGGGGGCTTTGCGTCGGCCCGCCTCTGGGCACCATCCCGTTGCACTGTTTGGCCCTCTTGCTGCATCCCACAGAATCGCGACTCCCGGTCGTATGCTGCTAAATTGGTTGGAATCTTGGGAGGCGGTGAAGATTTGCCAACCCGTGCTGCCTGATGAACTGGCGAGTGATGGAAAAAACGGACAGATTCGGATGTACGTGCCGGCGAGGACTGGTTGGGCTTCTTGCCGCCGCGCTGATGCTGGGTGTTCCGGCGAACGCCGCGGACTTGAAACCGCAGACCGTAGAAGCGTTCAACCACTACGTGCGACTAATGGAAGCGAGGATTGATTCCCAGGATGCGCGGCACGAGCCATTTTTGTGGGTCGATACGCTGCCGGAGGATCGCCACACGGCCGCTCATGAACAATTGCGTCAAGGAAGAGTGGTGATCGAGCGGCTGGAGACGCTCGACCACAGTAAGAAGATCGCTGTTCCAGGTGGAGTGATTCACCACTGGATCGGAACTGTCTTTATTCCGGGCGCCACGCTGGCGCAGACGCTGGCGCTTGAAGAGGATTACGACCACCACCAGGAATATTTTCGTCCCGACGTGATCCGTTCGAAAATTTTGCGGCACGAGGGCGACGATTTCACGGTCGAGCTGCGCTTCTACAAGAAGAAAATGATTACCTCAGTTCTCGACACCGTGCACGACGTTCATTATGGCGCTGTCGACTCGAAGCACGCCTGGAGCCGCTCGCATACCACGCGCATTCAGGAAGTGGATGATTCAGGGAAACCGGACGAGCGTCTGGAACCGGAGGGGCATGACCGCGGTTTTCTTTGGCGGATGAACACGTACTGGCGGTTCGAAGAAAAAGACGGCGGCACATACGTCGAGAGTGAATCCATTTCACTCACGCGCGACATCCCCATCGGGCTCGGACTCCTGGTGGGCCCACTCGTCAACAGCATCCCGCGTGAATCACTTACGTTCACACTTGCCACGACGCGCAGTGCGGTGCTCCAAAGAATTGCGGGACTCCGCGCGCAGTAGCACGCGGCGACCTTTCGCTTGAACCCTTTGCAGATAGCCTAAAACGTGGTGCTTGCCAGGAATATATTCGAGAGGCCGTTGGTGGGCAGCGCGACTAGATTGTTCGCGAAGGAAAGAAAACTGACGCTGTGGCCATCCGAGCTGATGGAAGGCGCAAAACTGGAGGCGCTGGCCGGAGGCGGGAGGGTGCCTGCGGCCTGGCTGGCCACGATGGTGCTCGGGGCACAAGTGGTTGTTACGGAAACACAGGTTTTGCGCACAAAAATATTTTCAACGCCGTTCGCAGTGTTGAGGCTCAGATTGGACGCCAGCGAAGCGAAGGCGACAATCGGCCCGAGAGCGGTCCCGTTTAATCCAGCATTGTTCATGCCGGGACGTTCGCTGATTGCGTTCGCGGGGGTCGTCCCATCTGGGGTGGAAACAAGGACAGTAGTGGCCGTGCAAGCAGTGGTGATCCCTGCGCAAGTGTCGCGGACGTAGATCTGCTGCACTCCGCCGGAGTTCGTGCCCAGGTTTGTCGCTGTCGAAGCAAACGCGATGAAACGGCCGGAGGGTCCGATTGCGGGCTGCCCGTTCGAACCATTCGCCGGCGTCGCGCCATCGGGCGTGGAGACAAGTTGTGTCTGGCCGGTGCAAACGCTCGCCGCGAAAGTGCAGCCGCGAACAAAGATTTCCGGCAGGCCGCCCGGGTTGGGCGCCGTAGCTCCGAGGTTCGTGGCGGTCGAGGCAAAGGAAACGAAGAGTCCGCTGGTGGCAATCGTGGGGGCGGCGCTCCCGCCATTTGCCGGAGTAATTCCGTCGCCGGTGGAGAGCAGGAACGTTGTTGGGGTGCAGGTACCTGTGGTGACCCCGAGACAGGTATCCCGAACGAAAACCTGCGGCGTGATGCCGTCAAAGGAAACGTTTGAAACCAGATTTGTTGCTGTGGACACAAAGGCTACATACCGCCCGTCGGAACTGATCGCCGGATTATAACTTTCTCCCGTTCCGGCGCTGAGGCCATCCGCCGATATAGATATCAACTGCGACTGGAAAGAGGTTCCGACGCACGTCGGCGTGGTGGTGCATGTGGGCCTCCAATAAACCTCGCGAGACGTGCCGTCCAACGGAACCGTGGGATCAATATTTGTGGCCTTGGACGTGAACGCCACATGTGCGCCGGTGCCGTCAATTACAGGTTCGGTGCTAGGTCCGTTCGCTGAACCGCCAAGCGAGTCAGTGGATAGAAGAATAGTCCGGGGAATGCAAGTAGTGGCGAGACAGGTAGTGCGCAGGAAAATATCGCTCGTTGTATTTCCATTGCCTGGCACCAGGTTGCTGGAAATCGAAGCGTAAGCTACCAGCCCCCCGGTCGTGCTGGTTGAGGGTCCTGCCGTCGTCTGATCTGGCGTTCCCCCCGTACACACCGGACCGCAGACGCCGTTGTTTGCAAGCGAGCCATCCGGCGCCAGATCCAGCACCACGGGGAGGCCCAGGGTCAGAGTTGGGTCCACGGCAAACGTCAAAATATTCGAAGGGCCGCCGCCCGGACCCGGATTCAGCACCTGAACTTGATTCACGCCGCCGACCGCAAGATCCGCAGTCGTGAGCGGCGTCGTCAATTGCGTCCCGCTCACCGGCGCCGTTGTGCGCGGCGCGCCATTGATCAGAATCTGCGAGCCTTTGACAAAGGCCGTGCCATTCACGGTCAAAGCTGTGGGGGTTCCGCCAGCCTGGATCGTCGTGGGAGAGAGTGAAGAAATCAAAGGAACCGGATTTCGAACACTCAAGGGGAAAGGGTCGGATGTGCCGCCATTCGGCGGTGGATTTATCACGGCAATCTGCAGCACACCGGCCGTGGCGACATCACTCGCGGAGAGACTGATTTGCAGGGATGTGCTGTTGGAAAAACCTGTCGGACGCGTTGAGTTGTCCACTGTGCCGACGGAGGTAGCGACAAAGTTCTTACCAGTCACAAGCAGATTGAGCCCGTTCGAGCCTGCCAGCACGCCCGAGGGTGAGAGCGACGTAATTTGTGGCAATGGACTGGACACAGGATTGATCTTAAATTTAAGCGGAGGATTGCTCATTCCCCCGCCCGGCGAAGGAGTAAAAACCGTGATGAAGGCGGAGCCCGGAACCTGGACAAATAGCGCGGGAATCGTCACCTGCATCTGGTCCTGGCTCAAAAAGATTGATGCGAGCGGCTGCGGAGTTTGGTTCGTTGCAGTTCCGCTCCATTCAATCGCAGAGGTCGGCGTCAAATTCTTGCCGTTTACGGTGAGTACGAAAGCGGGGTGACCTGCGTCAATATTGTCCGGATCAAGCGAAATCGTCCGCGGCGCGGGATTGTTGATGTAGCCGCCACAAGAAGGCAATATCGCCGTTGAGACAACTAGAAGCCAGAACGCCAGCCGAGATTTTACCTGCAAATCTATCACCCCTGTGTCTGTAGGCCGGGACTACCGACGTAAGCGCAATCGCAGAGAATACTAGAGATGGCCGAATCGGGCAATCGGGATGCCTGGCTTCCCCCGGCCGTCGCGCTTCCAGGCGCGTCTTAACGTTTCTTTAACACGGCTTTGGGAGGCTGGCATGACTCATTCTGCGGGCACGGGCGTTGTGTTACAAGAGCCAGCCATTCTCTAGGACTCTTTGCCATTTATTCATGGTTGACAGGCGCTGAGGTTAATCGTAGTTTAGACGATGAATTCACCTTAGTTAACCAATGACCCGCTCCCCAACACCATTCGTGCTGCCGATATTCTGTCTGCCGCTGGTACTGCTGGCGGTTTCTCATCCCGCCCCGGCTCAAAGTTTCACCCCGGATAAACCGAATTCGCAGGCGGCCGTGCCAGCCCCCACCCCGGCGCCCGCGACCGCGGATCTGGAAACCGAACCAGATGACCCGCTCGCCGTCTTCCCCCACTCAGAATCCAGCCGCTACTGGATTTCAGGGCAGGCGAACATTATTCTGCAGTGGCATGGATCGTTTCCTGCAAAGTACAGCGGGCCAAACAGCCTGCATTCGCAACCAGAGAACGCGACCTCCAAAGTATTCACGCTCTTCCTGGGGTACGAGCTCACACATAACTTCGAGGTGTTCCTCAATTTCGAGAGCACGAGCGGACATGGGATAAGCGAAGCCTTGGGCCTCGCCGGGGCCACCAACCTCGACATCGTGCGCAATCCGCAACTCAGCCGCGCGCCCTACGTGGCACGTGCGATGTTTCGCTGGATTATTCCTCTCTCGTCGAATCAGATCGCGAGCGAGCGCGGGCCAATGTCGCTGGCCACCAGCGTCCCCGCGCGCCGCCTCGAATTTCGGTTCGGCAAGTTCGGCCTGCCGGATTTCTTCGACCAAAATACGTGGGGCACGGACAGCCGCCTGCAATTTCTAAACTGGACGGTGGACAATAACGGCGCCTGGGACTATGCCGCGAATACGCGCGGGTACACCGACGGCGCGATGCTCGAGTACGACGATCATTGGTGGACGGTGCGGTTTGGCGAGGCGTTGATGCCCAAAGTAGCCAACGGCATCAATCTGGATGCGGACGTTACGCGTGCGCGTGCGGAGAATCTGGAAGCGGAAGCGCGCGGAAACCTGTTTTTTCATCGCGCCGGCGTCGTCCGCCTGCTCGGCTACTTAAACCACGCGGACATGGGCAACTACGAGGAAGCCATCCGTGATTTCAAAAATCACCTCACACTTGTGCCGGACATCACGTTCACGCGCAAGCAAGGCCGACACAAGTATGGCTTCGGATTGAATTTTGAGCAGGAGTTGCCCGCGAAACTCGGCGTCTTCGGCCGTCTGGGCTGGAGCGATGGGCGCAACGAATCCTTCGCTTACACGGAAGTGGATCGCACTTTCGAGTTGGGCGCATTCACGAAGGGGGACCCATGGAAACGTAAAAATGACCGTGCCGGCGTTGTGTTCGTAATCAACGGCATCGTGGCGGCCCACCAACAATATCTCGCGCTCGGCGGAAAAGGATTTCTCCTCGGCGACGGCGCGCTGACCTACGGCCCCGAGAAAATTTTCGAGGGCTTCTACACAGTTCACATGTGGCGCGGATTGTTCGGCGCCTTCGATCTCCAGCATGTTAACAATCCCGGGTACAACAAGGACCGCGGACCTGTGCTTGTTCCCGGCGTCCGCTTCCATGTGGACTTCTAGCCTGACACTTACGGAGTCCAGTCGCACGAACTGGCCGGAGGGACAGCATGCCCCTTTAGACAAGCGGCTGCTTTACTTTCCCCCTCGATTAGAATCAATATAGGCACGGGCATCGTTCCAGAAGAGCTTTGAGCAACCGGTAGGCCCGCTGTTGCCGTCGGCATAACCCCAGCCTTGAACATCGCAGCCTTTTGAGGGCGTTCCGTGTCTCCGGTTGCAATGCCGCACTTTCTTCGAAGAACCGCCGGACGAATGGATCGCGGGCCATCAGCACAAAAGCGTTTGCTGGTCATCGACGGACACGCGGGAGTAGACAATGACCGAGACCTGGAAGCATTGGGAAGGCCAGCTGGCCGATGGGCAATTCCACCTGCGCCAGTACCTGGGCGGCTCCGACCACAGCGCTGTTTTTCTCACGGAACGAGGGGAGGGCGAACCCCAAAAAGCGGCGATCAAATTTATCCCCGCCGATCCGGACAACGCGGAGATCCAGCTCTCCCGCTGGCGACAGGCTGCGAAGCTTTCTCATCCTCATTTGCTGCGCATTTTTCAGGTGGGGCGCTGCCAACTCGGAGACATGAACCTGCTGTATGTCGTGACGGAATGCGCGCAGGAAGATCTTTCGCAAATATTGCCACAGCGCGCGCTGACGCAAACGGAAGTACGCGACATGCTCGCACCGGTACTCGACGCGCTCGGCTACCTCCATGCAGCCAGCTTTGTGCACGGGCATATGAAGCCCGCCAATATCATGGCTGTGGATGAGCAGCTGAAAATTTCGAGCGCCGGCTTGTGCCGTGCCGGCAGGTCGAGTGCAAGCCCGTCGAGGTCCGGCGCTTATGACGCGCCAGAAACTTCCAGCGGAGTGGCCACACCGGCAGGCGATGTATGGTCGCTCGGCATGACGCTGGTGGAAAGCCTGACGCAGCGGCTTCCGGTGTGGGAACGCATCCGCGAGGAAGAACCCTCGCTGCCTGATGCGCTGCCTGCACCGTTTGCAGAGCTCGCACGGCATTGTTTGCACCGTGATCCGATACGGCGGTGGGGCGTGGCGGACATCGCGCGGTGGCTTAATCCTGCCGCGTCCCCACAGCAGCAAGTGCCGCAAGCCATGCCTCCAGCCGCGAGTGGCGCGAAGAAATTTGCGAAGCGCAGTTATCTGCTGCCCGTGGCAGCCATGGGGTTCATCCTGATCGCCATGCTTGCGGGTCCGAAGCTGTTTACGCGCCACATGGAAGCGCAGCCCACGCCAACCTCCCCGGCCACACACCGGATGGCCGAGCCCGAAGCGGCCGCTCCCAGCACCGGCGAGCCAAGATCAAAATCGAGCGCACCTGCTCCTCGGCCTGCCCCTGTTAAATCGGTTCAGCCCACGAAGGCGCACGCGTCTGGAGTTGTGAAGGGCAGTGTCCTCGAGCAGTCTTTGCCGGAAATTTCCCAGAAGGCGCGCGATTCCATTCAGGGCACCGTGCGCGTGAGCGTGAGAGTTCACGTGGATCCGGCCGGCCACGTCACCAGCGCGACATTCGATTCCGCTGGCCCCAGCAAATTCTTCGCGGATCGCGCGCTGCAAGCGGCCTCGCGCTGGAAATTCCTTCCACCGAGGGTCGATGGCGGCAATGTCCCAAGCGAATGGATTCTTCGCTTCGATTTTTCGAACGCGAGCACGAAGGTTCAGCCGTCACAGGCGACCCCGTAAGCGAGCTCATCAAGACTGACTTCGCCTTCATATTTGATCCTGAATATTTGCATTTGCAGGTTGCTCCGTGCGCCAGTTTCCACTATTTTGACGGCTGCGGTTTGGGGCAGTGAACGTGGAAGCAGCGACCCGCCTGGAGGAATTGAATGTTGCGTTCGACATTAATCGGTCTTGCTGTCCTCACTTGCGTGGTGATGAGTGCCCCGGTCAGGGGACAGGATAAGCCCCAGCCGCCCGCCCCTGCTGCTGCACAGGCCGTTGCCACTCCTCCGGCCGCTAAACCTGCCGATGTCGCGTCTCCCGACGCGATTCTCGCGGCGGTGTATGAGGTGATCTCCGGCCCGGCGGGACACGCACGCGACTGGGACCGCTTCCGTTCGCTGTACTTGCCCGGGGCACGGCTGATTCCTACGGGGCCGAAAAAAGAGGGCGGCGGTTCCTTCGCGCGCACCTTCACGCCAGACGAGTATGTCGCACGTGCGATACCATTCTTTGAAAAGGAAGGTTTCTACGAGAAGGAGGCGGCCCGGCGCATGGAACGCTACGGGAATATCGTGCAGGTGTTCAGCACGTACGAATCGCGGCACGATCCGAAGGAGGCTCCGTTTGCGCGCGGTATCAACAGCTTTCAGTTGTTCTTCGACGGCACGCGCTGGTGGGTAGTCACAGTTTTCTGGCAGGCCGAGACGCCCGAAAATCCCATCCCGAAGGAATTTCTTCCCGCCGAACATTGATGCGCGGAATCGAAAGGAGTGAAATGTTTCAAAGTGATTTGTTCAAGGGTCGCACGATTCTGATCACTGGCGGCGGGACGGGCCTGGGCCGTTCGATGGCGCTGCGGTTCGCCGAGCTTGGCGCGAATATTTTTCTCGCCGGGCGGCGTCCGGAGCCGCTGAAGGAAACTTCCGAGTCCATCCGTGCCAAAGGGGCTCGTGCGGCCTACGCTTCGGCCGACGTGCGTGATTTCGCTGCGGTCGAGAGCATGATCGCGGCGGCAGAAAAGGAATTCGGCGGCGTGGATACGCTGGTCAACAACGCCGCCGGAAATTTCATCGCGCGGACCGAAAAACTTTCACCGAATGCATTTAACGCCGTCGTCGGAATCGTGCTTCAAGGAACATTTCATTGCACGCTCGCACTGGGCCGGAAATGGATCGCGGCGAAGAAGCCCGGCAACATTCTGAATATCGTGACCACGTATGCCTCAACAAATGCCGGCTCTGGTTTCGTGGTCCCTTCGGCGTGCGCGAAGGCGGGCGTGCTGGCGATGACGACTTCGCTAGCCGTCGAATGGGCGCGCTACAACATTCGCATGAACGCCATCGCGCCCGGCCCGTTTCCCACCGAAGGAGCTTTCTCGCGCTTAATGCCCTCGAAGGAGATCGAAGAACGCGCCAAAAATTCGCATCCGATGAAACGATTCGGACGCCACGAAGAGTTGGCGAATCTTGCAGCGTTCATCCTGAGTGGCCAGGCGGATTACATCAATGGCGAATGCGTGGTGATTGACGGCGGCCTTTGGCTCCGCGGCGCCGGCGAATTCAATGATTTCGTGGATTTGCCCGAAGCCGCATGGGAAATGCTTGAATCGGCCCGCAAGAAGTAAGCCGAGGTCGTAATACGACATCAGCATCGATCGTTATTTGACATGTGAACGCTTCATCGATACAATGGCTTTGAGGCTAAGCCATGCAAAGAGTTAAAGTTAAGGTGTCCCCGAAGTATCAGGTTGTCATCCCCAAGTCAGTTCGGGAGGAGCTGAAAATCCAGCCTGGGCAGGAATTATTGGTGTACGTGTTCGAGGGCAAAGTCCATCTCGATCCCCCGCGCTCGATCAAGGAGCTACGCGGCATGGCCAAGGGGATTCGTTGGGAGCCAACGGACCGTGACCCCAACGACCGATACTAAGCTTTTCCTGGTGGATTCATCAGGCTGGATCGAGTATATCGGCGATGGTCCCAAAGCAATCAAGTTTGCCTCCTTCATCGAACGAGAAGAATCGCTCCTCATGCCAACCATCGTACTTTATGAGGTATACAAGAAGCTTTCCCGGGCCGCCGAGAAAATCGTTCTGCATCGATTTCTGTCCCACGCGTTCCGGGCTCGCGAAGTGGTTCTCGATTCAACTCTTGCCATCGCAGCGGCACAAGTGAGTTTGGATCACGGGCTGGCGATGGCGGATTCGATCATCTATGCGAGCGCTCGGGAACATCAGGCTCTGCTCATCACGACGGATCTCGACTTCCAGGGCTTACCTGGTGTGTTTATTCCGTAGCCCACAAAAGCGGTGGGCGCACGTCTTTTCTTGACCGCGCCATGCGCGCGCCAGTAAGCTAGTTGTTTCCACGGCGAAAGCTGAATCGACATGGACATCATTCAAATCACGCTACCGGACGGGGCCACCCGCGATGTGCCGAAGGGTACTACTGCCGCGGAAATTGCCCGGCAGATATCGCCGCGGCTCGCGAAAGAGGCTCTCGTCGCCCGCACCAATGGCGATCTGATCGATCTTTCGCGTCCGCTCGAGCAGGACACCAAGCTCTCCATTCTCACCGCGAAGGATCCGGACGCTGTCCAGGTGTTCCGCCATTCGGCTGCGCATTTACTGGCAGCGGCGGTGCTGGAATTATTTCCGGATGCAAAGCTCGGCATCGGTCCGCCTATCGAGAATGGCTTCTTCTACGAATTTGTGCGCGAGCAGCCCTTCACGCCTGAAGATCTTGAAAAAATTGAAGTGAAGATGCACGAGCTCGCCGCGAAGGACATTCCGAACGAGCGCAAAATGCTGCCAAAACCCGAAGCGCTCGACCTGTATCGCAAGAGCGGACAGAATTTTAAGTGCGAGCTGGTGGAAGAAAAAGCCACCGAGCCAATGGTTTCGTTTTACACCACCGGAAAATTTATCGATTTCTGCCGCGGGCCGCACATTCCTTCCACCGGGCGCATCAAGGCGTTCAAGCTGATGAATGTGGCGGGCGCCTACTGGAAAGGCCAGGAAGGCAATCCGCAGATGCAGCGGATTTACGGCGCTTGCTTCGTCGACCAGAAAGAGCTCGACGAATACCTGCACAAGCTCGAAGAGGCCAAGAAGCGCGACCATCGCCGGCTCGGCGCCGAGCTCGATTTATTCAGCATCCAGGAGGATGCCGGCCCCGGACTGATTTTCTGGCACCCGAAGGGCGGCATCGTCCGCCGCCAGATAGAAGACTGGCTGCGCGATGAGCTGGTTCGACGCGGCTACGAGCTTGTCTTCACTCCGCACATCATGCGGCGGCACCTGTGGGAAGTCAGCGGCCACACCGGATTTTACAAAGACAGCATGTTCGGCCCCATGGAGGTGGAGAAGGACCTCTACCAGCTCAAGCCGATGAATTGCCCCGGCCACATTCTGATTTACAAGTCGGGCCTGCGCAGTTATCGCGAGCTGCCGTATCGCCTTGCGGAACTTGGCACTGTGTATCGGTACGAGCGCTCGGGCGTGCTGCATGGATTATTGCGCGTGCGTGGGTTCACGCAAGACGACGCGCACATTTTCTGCATGCCGGCCCAGATCGAAAAAGAAATTCAGGATTGCATTGAATTCGCATGGGAAGTTCTGCGTGTCTTTGGCTTCGACAAATACGAAGTGGAACTTTCAGGCGGCGATCCCTCACGCCCGCAGGACTATCCCGGGACGCCGGAAGAATGGAAACACGCAGAGGATGCGCTCAGGAGCACCCTCCAGCGCATGAATGTCCCATTCAAATACGTTCTCGGCGAAGGCGCTTTCTACGGCCCGAAGATCGACGTCAAGCTGGTTGACGCCATCGGACGGCCATGGCAGCTCACCACCGTCCAGTTCGATTTCAATCTTCCGCGGCAGTTCAAACTCGAATACGTCGGCGAAGACGGCTCGCGCCACCAGCCGCTGATGGTTCACCGGGCGCTGCTTGGTTCAGTCGAGCGGTTTTTCGGCGTGCTCATTGAGCATTACACCGGTGCTTTCCCGACTTGGCTCGCGCCCGTGCAGGCCACCGTGTTGCCGCTGAGCGAGAAGTTCCTCGAATACGCCCGAAAAGTAGAGCAGCGGCTCAAGGATGCAGGCTTCCGGATTCATCTCGACGACCGCAACGAAAAATTGCAAGCCAAAATCCGCGACGCCCAGATGCAAAAAATTCCCTACATGCTCGTCATCGGCGGCAAGGAAGCCGAGGCCGGCACTGTCGCCGTGCGGCATCGGTCGAAGGGCGACCTGGGGCCGCGTCCACTCGATCAATTCGTCGCCGATTTGCGCGCCGAAGTCGCATCCAAATCAATCAACTGAGAATCCAAAACCACAGCAATAAGTGACCGTCCGTGTTGATTTCATCGAGAGGGGCGAAGTGATGGAAAATCTTTCGCGGCGGCGATTTCTGGCGGTGGCGGCCGGTGCACTGGCGGCACCGTCGTTGCTGCGTCGATCGGAGAGTGTGCCGGCGATGTTCGATCACATGCTGTTGGGCATTAATGACCTCGACCGCGGGATTGCCTTCGTCGAGGAGCGCACAGGAGTCCGAGCGGTTTTTGGTGGCGTGCATCCCGGACGCGGGACACGTAACGCGCTTCTTGCGCTTGCTGGTCAGCGTTATCTCGAAATTATCGCCCCTGACCCTGCTCAGCATGTCGCGTCCTGGTTTCCGGAGTTGCCGCAGATGCTCGAGCCACGTCTGTTGGGTTGGGCCGCTCACACCGACGACATCGCGGCGCTGGCGACGAAAATCCGCAATGCGGGATTTTCAATTCAAGGTCCGGCCGACGGGTCGCGAGCACGCCCCGACGGCAAAACGTTGCGCTGGAAATCATTCCGGCTGGAAGCCGATCAGGGCGGCGTGCTTCCGTTTTTCATCGAATGGAGCCGCGACTCCGTGCATCCTTCCGTGGATGCTCCGGCGGGCTGCCGCCTGATTCGCTTTTCTGCAGTAAGCCCCCAGCCAGCAGTCCTTGAGGCTACGTACTGGCGATTGGGCGTAGAAGTTGGCGTCGAACACGGTGAAAGAGTCCAACTGCGCGCAAAGATCGCCTCGCCAAATGGTGAGGTTGAACTTACGTCATGAAGCGCGGCCGTTACCGAACCACAGCGCGGGCGACGATGGCGCGGAACATGCTTTCGGGGAACAGTCGGCGCAGCGCGAGGAAGAGCGCGCCATTCGCGGGGTAGCGTAGCTTCCATGATCCATCAGTCAGCGCTTTGTAAATCGCGCGCGCGACAATGTTCGGGCCGGGCGCGGTCTCTCCAGCCTTTTGCAGATTCGGCATGGCACGCGCCACAAAATTGTCATAGGCCGTCAAGCCGGGCTTCGACATCAAGTCCATCGAGCGGTCGTAGAAGTCGGTCTTGATCGGGCCGGGCTCGATGATCTTCACGCGAATATTGAGTGGCCGCAGTTCGAATTGCAGCGCCTCTGAAAAACCCTCGAGGCCCCATTTCGTTGCGTGGTACAGGCTGTAGAGCGGGAACGTAACTCGCCCGCCTACCGAAGAAACGTTTGCGATTGTGCCTCCACCTTGCTTGCGAAAATGCGGCAGGATTTCGCGCACCACGTTCATCACGCCCAGAAGATTTGTGTGAATTTGCCGCTCCACCTGCTCCGGCGTGGAATATTCAAACGGGCCGACAAGCCCATAGCCTGCGTTGTTGACAACCGCTTCGATCGAGCCGAACTGCACCAGCGACTCATCGATGGCTTTGCGAATGCTTTCGGGGTCCGTGACGTCGAGTCGCGCGAGAAGTACGTTGTCGCGCGCAGGCCAGTCCAGTGGACTGGCGGCCACCTGTTCGGGTGAGCGCATGGTGGCTGCGACATTCCATCCGCGCTCCGCGAAATATTGCGCCGTCGCTTTGCCGATCCCGCTGGATGCACCCGTGATGAGAACCGTTTTGCCCATTGATTGTCCGCCTCGCGGGTCGAGGATAGCACTGTTCAGGATGGCAACGAGCCGTGCTATACTTCCTGCCCCGAACCTCTTGCCAGAATTTCCAGCGGCCGGAGGACGGAAAAGCGGGTCGCGAAGAGGAATTTCGCAAGCCCGGGAGGTGGGTTTATCGCAGAGCGTGGCGGTCCTGCTGGTCTTCGAGTAAACGAGCGCATTCGCGCTCGTGAAGTTCGCGTGGTTGATGAGGAAGGAAATCAGCTTGGCGTGATGACGCTGTTCGACGCGATGAAGGCGGCGCGCGATGCCGGGCTGGACGTTGTGGAAATTTCGCCGAATGCCGTTCCGCCCGTCTGCAAGCTGGTGGATTACGGCAAATTCCAGTACGAGCAGAGCAAGAAGGCACACGAGGCGAAAAAGCATCAGAAGAGTTCGCACATCAAGGAAGTCAAATTCCGGCCTTCCACCGCCGAGCACGATTATCAGGTTCGCAAGAATCAGATCATCCGGTTCCTCGGCGAAGGACATAAAGTGAAGGCCATGATTTTCCATCGCGGGCGCGAAATGGCCCACCAGGATGTGGGCCGCGCGAAAATGACACGGCTGTTGAAAGACGTCAACGACCACGCGCTGGTGGAATTCGGGCCGCGCATGGAAGCAAATATTCTGCTTGCGCTGCTGGCGCCGAAAAAGGGCGCGGCTGCTGCAGCGCCTGCGCGTCCCGCGCAATCGAGCGCAGGCGGACAAGCCTGACGATTTTTTACGAAGAGGAAATTGTGAAGAAAAACAAGAAGATGAAGCTGAAGACGCACCGCGGCGCTGCCAAGCGCTTCAAGATCACTTCGACCGGCAAGATTATCCGCCGGCATTCCGGCATGCGCCACTTGCTGGGCACGAAGAAGCCCCGGCGCATGCGCAAGCTGGGCAAAGCCGCCGTGTTGAATCCTGCCGATGCGAACAACGTCCGGCTTGCGTTGCCATACGGCATCTAGATTTGTCGTAAAGTTTTTTCCGTGTTGGGCAGAGCGTAACGGGTGCCTGCCGGCCAGCCGCTCCGAATTCAGCGAGCGTGCATTCAGCAGTTCAATGAGACAAACCCGTCCTGTTGCCCTGGCGTTCCTCCGGGCGGCTGGACCCGATTTGTTTCCCCGTGAAAATTTGAATTCGAAGCCGCCTTCCCGGCGTGCAACAGGAGAATCAAGCTATGCCTCGAGTAAAACGTGGTACAAAACGGCGGGCGAAGCGCAAGAAGCTGCTGAAACACGCCAAGGGCTTTTTCCTGACAAAGGGAAAGCTCTACCGGTCGGCAAAAGAAGCGGTGAACCGCTCGCTGCGGTACACCTATCGCGACCGCCGGACACGGAAGCGCGATTACCGCACGCTGTGGATCCAGCGCATCGGCGCCGCCGCGCGCAACAACGGCATCACCTACAGCCAGTTGATTCACGGCTTGAAGGTGGGCGGCATTGAGCTCGACCGGAAAATTCTGGCGGACATGGCCGTGCGCGATGCCGCTGGATTTACGGCGCTGGTGGAATCAGCGAAGCAGCACCTGAAGTCGGCGCCCGCGGCACCGCAACATCCCGCGGCGTAGCTTTCTGAGCACCGGCAAGTTCGCCTGTGCCGCCGCGACGCGCAGCCCGGTTCAGCTGTGCCACAAAAAATCATGGCTCCAAAAACGATCGTCGAACAGACGCGTGAGCCGCTTGCCGCGGCCTCGCCCGATGCCGTCGTCAAAATGTTCACGGAGCTCTGCGCAACATTCGATCGCGATGTAGCGCCGGCCGCAGACGAAACTGGCTGGAAATCCGTGCGCGACGCCTGGCTCGGCCGGAAATCCGGCGTGCTCTCGCAAATCACGGACAATTGGCTGAAGCCTGCAAGGCCGGAACTGAAACCGATCGTTGGGCGGGAGCTGAACCAGCTCAAAGCGCACGTCGAATCGTCACTTGCGGACAAGCGAGCTGCGCTCGAAGCATCGGCTGAACAATCAGCAACAGCCCACGAAAAAATTGACCTCTCGTTGCCGGGTATCGAACGGCCCATCGGCTCGCGACATCTGATTAGGCAAACATTCGAGGAACTTCAGCGAATTTTTCTTTCCATCGGATTCAGTGTGGTCCAGGGCCCCGAAATCGAGACGCCCTACTACAATTTTGAGGCGCTGAATATTCCCGAGCACCATCCCGCGCGCGACAACATGGATACGTTCTACATCGAGGGCTCGCGCTCGCCTCATCTACTGCGCACGCATACTTCGCCGATGCAAATTCGCACCATGGAAAAGCAACCGCCGCCGGTGCGCGTCGTCGTCCCGGGAAAAGTTTATCGCCGCGATAATCCCGATGCGACGCACGGCTACATGTTCCACCAGATTGAGGGTCTCGCCGTGGATACGGACATCACCTTCTGCGATTTCAAGGGCACGGTGGATCATTTCGCGCGTGAATTCCTGGGCCCGAAAACGAAGACGCGCTTGCGCCCGAGTTATTTCCCATTCACGGAGCCTTCAGCGGAAGTGGATGCCTCCTGCCACGTGTGCGGCGGCAGCGGCTGCCGCGTGTGCAAGCAATCCGGCTGGATCGAATTGTTTGGTGCGGGCATGGTGAACCCGGCGGTGTACGGATTTGTGAACTACGACCCACAGCGGCTGTCGGGTTTTGCGTTCGGTATGGGCGTGGACCGCCTCGCAATGCTGAAGTACGGCGTCACAGAAGTGCCGCTGCTGTTCCAAAACGATGTGCGCTTTTTGAAGCAGTTTCCGTAGTGGAGCGGCCGCTGACTCCACAGAAAACCGCACAGGCAGGAGTGCCTGTGCCACGAACCCGCTTCTGAGACATGAAAGTTCTCTACAACACGCTGAAGGAATTTGTGGATCTGAAAGCGCCGGCGGGAGACCTGCGGACGCGACTCTCGCTGAGTGGCATTGCGGTTGACTCGGTCGAAGAATCGGCGGCCGGGCCTGTGCTCGACGCGGAAATCACCGCGAACCGTCCCGACTGCCTGGGCCACCAGGGAATCGCACGAGAAGCGGCTACGATCTATCGCCTCCCGCTCAAGCCAATGAATCCGAAGCTTCGGGAGGCCGCGGAAAAAGCAGTCGATGCGACGCGCGTTGAAATCGAAGCCACCGATCTTTGCGGGCGCTTCACGGCTCGCGTGCTGCGCGGTGTAAAAGTGCAACCCTCGCCCGACTGGCTGCGGCAGCGCCTGGAAGCCCTTGACCAGAAATCCATCAACAACGTCGTGGACATTACGAACTACGTAATGTTCGAGCTGGGCCATCCGATGCACGCGTTCGATCTGGACAAACTCAGCGAGCGTCGCATCGTGGTGCGCCGCGCGCGGCACGGCGAGAAAATTCGCACGCTCGATGGCGCAGAACGCACGCTTACGAAAGAGATGTGCGTGGTTTCGGACGCGTCGCGCGCGGTTGGTATCGGCGGCGTGATGGGCGGCGTGGACACGGAAATCAGCTTCAGCACGCGCAACATACTCATTGAGTGTGCCTGGTTTGATCCGATCGCTGTTCGCCGCGCGTCGAAAGCGCTCAACCTGCGCACCGAAGCTTCCTACCGTTTCGAGCGCGGCGCCGATCCGGAAATGGCGGAGCTGGCTTCGCGGCGCGCAGCGGAATTGATTCAGCAGTTGGGCGGCGGCGAAATCTTATCGGGCGTCGTCGATGTGTATCCAAATCCGGAGCCGCCGCGAAAAGTCGAATTGGCGCGCAACGAATTGCTGCGCGTGATGGGTGCGGACGTTCCCGACCGCGACATCGAAGATATTCTGAGTGCTCTGGGATTTCGTCCTGTGCGCGTGGATGCGAATCGCGGCAGCGCGGGATCAATCATGGCCGTATGGGAATGCCGGCAGCCTTCGTGGCGCGGCGACGTCACGCGCGGGATCGATCTCGTTGAGGAAATTGCGCGGCACTACGGCTACGACAAATTCCCGCCGCGGCTGCCCCCGGCGAAGGTGCCGGCGCACCGGCTGCCGCACGCGGAGGCGCAAGATCGCTTGATCGAGCGGATTGTCGCGCTGGGCTATCAGGAAATAGTGGAAATCCCGCTCGTGAACTCCGAGCGGAATGAAATCTTTCGTCCGGAGAAGCTCGCGCCTGCGGTGATTTCGAATCCGCTTGCGGAAGATGCTTCCGTGATGCGCTCGACCGGGATCGTCAGCATGGTCAACGCGCTGGAATGGAATTTGAATCACGGTCAGCGCAATTTGCGGCTTTATGAAATCGGCAAGACCTATGAATTGCGCGAAGGCGAGCCGGTGGAGACTCTGGTGCTCACGATCGGAGCCACGGGCCTGGCGCGCGAAAAAACGATTTACGAGGCCGCGCGAGAATTCGGATTTCCCGATTTGAAAGGCGACCTCGACCGCCTGGGCGAACTCGCCGGCGGATTCGGCTGGCAGCCGGGTGGACCAGCGTGGCTCGCGGGTGCCCGCGCGGCTCAGATTTCGTTGGCGCACGGGCATGGTCACACGGGCAGCCTCGGCGTTGCGGGGCAAATCGCGCGGCGCGTAGCAGACCAGCTGAAGCTGCGGCAGGATGTGTACGTCGCGGAATTGAAGCTCGAGCCGTTGCTTGCTGGAATTGAAGCGGCGCACGCAGCGGCGCGATTCAAGTCGCTCCCACGTTTCCCTGCTGTCGAGCGCGATTTCTCGCTGGTACTGGCCGACGGCGTCACGTTTGCGCAGGTGGCCGAAACAATTTGTGCGCTCGGCATTCATGAGCTCCAGAGCATCGAAGCTGCCGATTTGTTTCGCGGGGGCCAGGTTCCCTCCGGGAGATATTCGCTGATGATCCGCGCTACGTTTCAAAGTGCGCAAACAACGCTCACGGACACGCAGCTCGCCGACTTTTCCTCGCGCATCGTCTCGGCGCTGGAGCAGAAGCTGGGCGCGTCCCTTCGCGCGAGCTAGCGCCTTGTTGCCTTTCTAGAAGGGCGGGGATTCATCCCCGCCGTCAAGGCCACCCCTAAAGGGGCTTTAGCCCCTGAAGCCTCACCCTATAGCTTCAACCATCGCCGGCTCCACAAGGCCGTTGCGTGCGCCTTGCTAATGGCCGACAATGGCGGCAGCCAGCCGGGGAGCGAGACCGTGAAGATTGAAATTTACGACCAGAGCTACAACGTCAATGCCGACGGGAACGAGGAATACCTGAAGGAGTTGGCTGCGTATGTGGACGGCAAGATGCGCTCCGTCGCCGATGCGACCAAGATGGTGGACTCGCTGAAAGTCGCTGTGCTGGCCGCGCTGAATATCGCCGACGAAATGTTCACGCTGCGCCAACGCCAGGACTCGATCGAAGGCCCGCTGCGCAAACGCGTGGAAAAATGCGTGGCCATGGTGGAAAAGGCGCTCGAGCACTCGAACTGAGGCCCTGCCTTTCGCGGCACCAGCCGTGCGCAACCTATTTGGATACAGGCGCGTCTACTGTATGATTGTGGCAGGCGATTTCCCTGGAACTCCCTGAAATGGCTGAAAGAAAAGCAATTCGAGTTGTGGCTGTGTCGGTGGCGCTGCTGGCCTTGCTCGTGCTCGCAGCGACGCTCGGAGGCATCTGGCACCATCACGCCGGGGCTTCAGACACGAACTGCTCAATTTGCCATTTCAATCACCAACCGATGGAACGACCGCTCGCCAGCCATCGCGAGCCAACTCTAGCCACTGTTGGACGCAGCCCTGATCCAAAAGAACCCGGATTCCTGGCAAATCCAGAAACTCCCCGCCTGCCGGCCCGCGCACCACCCTCCGCTTAGATTTCCGTCCGTTCCGTGCCGCTAGCGGCACTTCGATTCACTTTCCACTTGTTCAAAGAGGGCTGAGTTCCTATGCGTACAAAATATTTGCGATTCGTAGTTCTTCTGTTCGCAGTGTCCTTCGGCGCGATTAGTGGTGCATCCAGCGCGCTTGCGCAAAGGCAAGGCCCGGTGCGGGTGACGCTCGATGAGGCCGTGCAAATGGCGCTCGAGCATAACCACAATCTGAAGGCAGCGCGCACCACCATCCAACAGGGCGAAGCGCTTGAGATCACGGCAAACTTGCGCCCGAATCCGGTGGTCACGGCGGACGCGCAGTTCCTCCCCATCTTCCAGCCGAACCGATTCGACGCGGATTACATCAACACCACCGCGCAGTTTGACCTGGGGCTGGCGTATCTTTTCGAGCGCGGAAAGAAACGGCAGCATCGCCTGCAAGCCGCGCGCGACGTAACCGCCCAAACGCGCTCGCTCGTCGCGGACAACGAGCGCGGTCTTGTATTTCAAGTGGCGTCGCAATACACCGGCGTTCAGCTGGCAGAATCCACGCTCGAGCTGGCCAAGACGGATCTCAAGAGTTTCCAGACCACGGTGGATATCAGCGAAGCGCGTTTCAAGGCGGGCGATATCAGCGAAGGCGACTTCCTGAAGATCAAGATTCAATTGCTCCAATTCCAGACGGACGTTTCACAGGCGCAACTCGGCAAGGTGCAGGCGCTCGTAGGGCTGCGGCAATTGCTCGGTTATGAGTCCGTGCCCGCCGATTTCGACGTGGCGGATGATTTCGAATATAAGCCGGTGACCATGAAGTTTGAAGACCTGCAAGCGAAGGCGCTGGCAGAGCGGCCGGATCTGCGCGCCGCGCGCCAGGGCGTCACCGCTGCCGAAAGCCAGTATCAACTGGCCCGGGCCAACGGAAAGGTGGACGTCATCGGCTCATTCGTCTATGACCATGTGAGCGACACCAACACCGGCTCGTTCTTCGGCAGCTTTCAGATTCCCGTCTTCAATCGCAATCAGGGTGAAATTGCGCGTACAGGCTTTGCAATCACACAGGCGCAAGAATTGGCAGCGGCTGCGAGTGGTCAGGTGCTATCCGACGTATTGGACTCCTACGAAGGCGTCCGCGCGAACGATCAGGTGGTGACGCTGTATCGTAGCGGCTACCTCGACGAGGCGCGCCTTTCGCGCGATATCAGCGAATACGCCTACAAGCGCGGCGCGGCCAGCCTGCTCGATTTTCTTGACGCGGAGCGCAGCTATCGCGCCACTGAACTCGCCTACCGCCAGTCACTCGCTTCCTACTTGCTCGCAGTGGAGCAACTCCGCGAGGCGGTGGGCACGAGGAGCCTGCCATGAAGATTTACAGCAAGAACCAAATCGCAACCTTCGGCAGGTTCCACGTGGGGATCGGGCTTGCGGCGCTCGCGTTGGCGATTGGCGGCTGCGGCTCAGGATCCGGCGAACGCGCGGGACAGATGACGTCCTACTCCTCCAAGGAAGCAAAGGGCGCCTCGCCTGAGCTCTTCGCCATCCCGGAGAATCAGATGTCACACGTGCAGATCGTGACGATCACTCCGGTAAAGCTCACGCGCACGCTGCGGCTTTCAGGAAATGTGACTTACAACGCGTTTCGCACCACGCCCGTAATCACGAATGTGGGTGGGCCAGTGAGCCGGATTCTCGTTGTGCCCGGCGAACGCGTCCAAAAAGGCCAGCCGCTCCTCGAAATTGCCAGCCCGGACTACTCCCAGATGCGCGCGGCGTACCTGAAGGCGCGGAGTGCGTTCCACGTCACAGACAAAAATTACGCGCGTGCAGAGGATCTCTATGCTCACCACGCGATCGCCGAGCGCGACCTGCTCCAGGCCGAAGCGGACCGCAACCAGGCGCAAGCGGATCTGGACGCGACCGAGCAAGCCCTGAAAATTCTCGGTATCACGAAACCGGATGACCTCGAGAAGGCGCCCTCTTCACCACAAATTCCACTCCTCTCGCCGATTGGCGGAGAAGTGGTGGAGCGCGACGTCTCCCCCGGCCAATTGCTGCAGGCGGGTACGACGCAGGCTTTTGTAATTTCAGATATGAGCAGCGTCTGGATTCTCGCAAACGTCTATCAGAACGACCTCGCCTACGTGAAGGCGGGTGATTCGGTTGACGTGCAGACCGATTCGTACCCGGATACGTTTCACGGGAAAATTTCCTTTCTTTCGCCCGCGCTCGATCCGAACACCAGAACTCTCCAGGCACGGCTAGTGGTGGATAATCCGGGCGGAAAACTGAAGAACAACATGTACTGCGTTGCGACCGTCACGGCCGGCGTGATTCCGAACGCCATCGCCGTCCCGGATGCAGCTGTTCTGCGCGACGACCAGAACCAGCCTTTCGTTTACGTGGTCACTGGCTCGAACCAATTCGGGCGGCGGGGCGTGGAAATCGGCCAGAGTCAGGGCGGCCGGACACAAATCTTGAAAGGACTCTCGGCGGGGGAAAAAGTTGCGGGCAATGGCAGTTTGTTCCTGCAATTTGCCAATTCGATCCAGCGCTAGAACTCAGGCCAAAATAGAATGATCAATCGCATCGTCCAATTCGCGCTGAACCAGCGGTTCTTGGTTCTGATGGTTACGGCATTTATCACCGTGGGCGGCGCCGTGGCGTTCCAGCGCATGCCGGTGGACGCTTATCCGGACCTTTCGCCACCGATGGTCGAGTTGATCACGCAGTGGCCGGGGCACGCCGCGGAGGAAATCGAGCGATTGGTCACGCTGCCGATCGAAGTAGAAATGAACGGCGCGCCGAAAATGGAAGTGCAGCGCTCGATCTCGCTCTACGGCCTCTCCGATGTTCGCTTGACCTTCTTGGAGGGCACGGACGACTACTTCGCGCGCCAGGTGGTGTTCGAGCGCCTCAGCGACGTCCAAGGGAATTTGCCTGCCAGCGTGCAACCCTCGATGGCCCCGCTCTTCAGCCCTTCGGGGCTTGTCTATCGATACGTTCTCGAGAGTCCTGACCGCTCGCCGCAGGAATTGAAGACCTTTGAAGACTGGGTGATTGGGCGCCAGTACAAACAGGTACCGGGCGTTGCGGACGATTCCGGGTTCGGCGGCACCGTGATGCAGTATCAGGTACTGCTCGATCCCGCGCGGCTTTACGGCTACCACATCACGGTTGCACAGGTCCTGCAGCAACTCAGCGTCAACAACTCAAACACCGGCGGCGGCTTCTACTCGCAAGGCGGGCAATTTTATTACGTGCGTGGTCTCGGATTGATCCGCGACACGGCGGACATCGCCAGCATTGTGATTGGCGCGCAGAATGGCGTCCCGGTGCGCGTGCGCGACGTCGGCGAAGTCACGATCGGCAATGCGCCCCGCCTGGGCCAATTCGGCTTCAACAAGAATGACGATTCCGTGGAAGGCGTCATCCTGATGCGGCGGGGCGAGCAAACGCAGACCGTTCTTCAGGGAGTGGAAGCAAAAACGAAGGAACTCAACGAGCACATTCTGCCGCCGGATGTGAAAGTGCGGCCGTTCTACGATCGCAGCGACTTGGTCAGGCTGACCACCGACACAGTGGAAGCGAATCTCCTGCGCGGGATGCTCCTCGTCCTGATCGTGCTGATTTTCTTCCTGGTGAGTTTCCGCGCGGCTGTAATCGTGGCCATGACGATTCCGCTGGCCCTGCTCTTCTCTTTCATTTTTCTGCACGCGCACGATGTGGCTGCCAATTTGCTCTCGATCGGCGCGATCGACTTCGGGATCATCATCGACGGCACGTTGGTGATGGTTGAAAACGTCTATCGCGAGCTGGGCCTGCGCGAAGGCCAAAAATACGACTTACACGAAGTAATCCTCGCCGCAGCAAAAGACGTGGACCGCCCGATCTTCTATTCCGTTGCAGTCATCATCGCCGGTTACATTCCCATCTACGCGCTCAGCGGCCCTGCGGGAAAACTGTTCCACCCGATGGCAGACACGATGTCCATCGCGTTAGTGGGCGCTCTCATCCTGACACTTACGTTTGTCCCCGTGATGTGCTCGTACTTGTTCCGGATGGGCGTGCACGAGCCCGTGAACAAACCGTTCGAGTGGGTGAAGGAAAAATACGCCAAGAGACTTACCTGGTGCCTGGACCATCCCAAGATGACCATAATGGTGGCCGCCCTGATCTTTGGTGCCACCCTCCTGCTGGTTCCATTCATCGGCGGCGAGTTCATGCCGCATTTGGACGAGGGCGCTCTTTGGGTTCGGGCCACCTTGCCCTACACGATCTCCTACGAAGAAGCCGCGAAGTTTGCGCCGCAGATCCGTGCCATACTGATAAAATATCCGCAGGTTACGGAAGTCGGTTCGGAGTTGGGGCGGCCAGACGACGGTACAGACCCCACGGGCTTCTTCAACTGCGAATTCTACGTGGGTTTGAAGCCCTACAAAGATTCCACGTGGGCATCCGGCTCGATCCACAGCAAACCTGAGTTGATTGAAGATGTTCAGAAGCAGCTTACGGCATTCCCAGGCGTCATTTTCAATTACACGCAGCCGGCCGAAGATGCGGTGGACGAAGCACTGACAGGCCTGAAGAGCGCGCTGGCGGTGAAAATTTACGGCACGGATTTGACTGTGCTTCAGGACAAGGCGCTCGAAATTAAGCGGCGGCTTTCGCAAGTCCCGGGTTTCACGGAATTGACGGTGGTGCGCGAGTTGGGGCAACCGAGCCTTCTAGTCAATGTAGACCGTGAAAAAATGGCGCGCTATGGCATCAACGTCGCGGACGTCGAAGGTGTGGTGCAGGCGGCCGTCGGTGGCCAGGCGGCTACCCAGGTAATCCAGGGAGAAAAATTATTCGATCTGGTCGTGCGCATGAAGCCCGAATTCCGTGAAAGCCCGCAGCAAATCGGCACTTTGCTCGTCGGTACGCCTACCGGGCAGCAAATTCCACTTTCGCAGCTTTCTGACATCCGCGAAGGCAACGGCGCGTCGTTCATTTACCGCGAAAATAATTCGCGCTACATCGGCGTGCAGTACAGCATCGAAGGCCGCGACCTTCAGCGCGCAGTGGAAGACGGTCAGCGCGCAATCGCAGACGTGGAGAAGTCCCTTCCCGCCGGTTACCGGCTTACCTGGGGCGGCGAATACAGCGAATTCCTGGAAGCCAAACGCCAAATGCTGATCATTGGTCCACTCGCTGTGCTGTTGATCTTCCTGATTCTTTTCGCTCTCTATGGCAATTTCAAATTCCCGGTGACGATCGCGCTCGGCGTAGTGATGACGGAGCCGGTCGGCGCGTTGATCGCCCTAAAGCTGACTCACACTCCGTTCAGTGTGTCCTCCGTGCTCGGATTGCTCGCGCTGATGGGTGTTTCGGTTGAAACGGCGGTGATCCTGGTTTCTTACATCAACAAGCTGCGTCTCGAGAAAAAGGATATCCGGACGGCAACGCGCGAGGCTTCGCTGCTGCGTTTGCGCCCGATCATGATGACGGCGCTGGTGGCTTGTTTGGGCCTGCTGCCCGCGGCTCTTTCCACTGGCATTGGCTCCGACACGCAGAAGCCCTTCGCGATCGTGATTGTTGCCGGATTGCTATCACGGCTATTTCTCGGTTTCTTCGTCAATCCCGTGCTGTACGAATTGGTCGCTCGCGATGGCGATGTGTTGCAAGTGTAGCGTCGCGGTGGTGGGTGATTCGGACACAAAATTGAGGCAGCGATTGCCGCGATTGCTGCGTCTAAGTACTATTTGATGGGGGAATTGGAATTGCAACTGCCACGCCGCAGAGCGCATAGGATCCTGGCCATCCTGTTGGCCGTCCTGGTGGTGTCTTTCGCCCTCCAGGCCGCGGGTCACTGGCACAACCGGTCCTTCGAGGACCAACACTGCCGCGTTTGCCATATCGCGCATTCGGCCACGATTGATCTTGCTCATAGCTCCGGTCTCCCAGCCCCGCAGGTTGTCGTGCGACTGGATCAGGCTCAGCCAGTCGACCCGCATCTCGAACTTATCTCGCATCAAGTCTCTTCGCGCGCCCCTCCGGTTTAGTCCTTCTCACTTCATCGCAGGTACAACTGCGCCGTGATCCTTCCGGGTCGCGGAGCGCATTCATTCCACTCATTCATACAGCGCGCAAGGAGGACTAATGCAAGTTCGTGATTCATTCTTGGTAATACTGATTGTGCTCATATGTCTGTTGGTGACGCCGGGGATTGTCAGTGCGCAATCCAATTCGGGAGCTTTATCAGGGACCGTCGTGGATCCCTCCGCGGCGGTCGTCGCAAACGCCACCGTCGAGATTCACAACCCGGTCAGCGGCTACGACCGCACTACAATCACGGACAGCTCCGGCAGTTTCAATTTTTCGAACGTGCCATTCAACCCGTACCACATGTCCGTTACCGCTGCGGGCTTTGCGCCTTTCTCGCAGGATGTTGACGTGCGATCGACCGTGCCGATGGTGGTTACGGCCAAACTCACCGTCGCTGGTGCGTCCAGCACTGTAACGGTTGAGGCCGGCGTGGACCTATTGGAGAACGATCCCACATTTCACACCGATGTGGACCGCGCCCTCTTCGACAAACTTCCTCTCGAAAGCCAATCGTCGTCCCTAAGCTCTCTGGTCACGATGGCGACCCCTGGAGTTGCCGCCGATTCGAACGGGCTTTTTCATGGCCTTGGCGATCACGCGGAAAATTCGTTCTCCCTTGACGGCCAACCCATCACGGACCAGCAAAGCAAAGTTTTCTCGAACCAGATACCACTCGATGCCGTCCAGTCCATGGAGGTGATCTCCGGTGCCCCGCCCGCCGAATACGGCGACAAAACAAGCCTGGTCATTGACGTGACCACGCGCTCAGGCCAGGGTGTCACCGCTCCTCACGGAGATGTGACCGCTTCCTATGGGTCATTTGGCTCTTCCAATGCGGGCTTTAATCTCGGTTATGGCGGCCAGAGTTGGGGGAACTTCATCTCGGTAAACGGATTGAACACTGGCCGGTTCCTCGATCCGCCTGAGTTCAGCGTGATACACGACAAGGGAAACCAAGAAAACGTCTTCGACCGCGTGGACTATCAATTCTCAAAATCGAACTCGATTCACCTGAATGCCGGTTACACGCGTTCCTGGTTCCAGACCCCGAATTCGTTTGATTCCCAACTTGCCACGCCGTGGAACGGGGTGGTGGTAGCTAACAACGGTCTCGACCCGAATGGAAATGTTGTTGGCGTTACAGACCAACGCTCCAAGATCGGCACATTTAATGTCGCCCCGACGTGGAATTACTTGATCAACTCTTCTGCTGTCTTCACTCTCGGCTTCTTCGTCCGCCGCGACGCCTACAACTACTACCCAAGTGGAAACCCTTTCGCAGATCTCGGCCCCTCCAACCTTCAGCAGGAAACCGTGACCCAGGATCGCACGCTTACCAATGCGGGCATTCGATCAAGCGTGTCGTACGTGAAGGGGATCCACAACGTGAAGGCTGGCGCCGTCTATGAACAGACTTTCCTAAGGGAAAATGACCGCTTTGGAATCGTCGATCCAACTCTCAATGCGCCTTGCCTCGATTTCAACTCTGCACCGGTGTTTGTCGGCAACCCCGGACTCAACGATCCAAGTCAATGTTCCGGAGCGGCGTCAAATAACCCCGGTCTCTATCCAACCCCTTTTTCGGCGAACCCTAATTTCGTGCCACTCCTGGGTTGTATAGACCTGACTCGGCCCACACCTTCAATTAACGACGGATGCACCGGGGCGACCAGCACCACACATTTTTTCCGCGGGCAAACAGATGTGAAGCAACTCGCGCTCTACGTCCAGGATACGATCACCGTGAAGAACTGGGCATTCAACCTGGGAATCCGCGGAGACCTGTACAACGGGCTTTCCAAGGCGAACCAGGCAGAGCCTCGCCTCGGGATCGCCTACAACATCCGTAAAACGAACACGGTTCTACGCATCTCGTACGCTAGGACCCTGGAAACCCCCTTCAACGAGAATCTGGTGCTTTCAAGCAGAGGCTGCCTGGATGCGGTTGTCGCCAACCTTTTCGCAGCAGGCGGCCAGGGCTGCGCAGATCCAAACACCGGCGCAGTAACGATTGCTTCCAGCACACTGCCCCCCGGCTATCGAAATGAATTCCACGCGGGCCTGCAGCAGGCCTTCGGGAAATTCCTGGTCGTGGACGGCGAGTACATCTGGAAATACACCCACAACGCCTACGACTTCAGCGTGCTGGGCGCTACTCCGATCACGTTCCCGATTGCCTGGCACAACTCGAAGATTCCGGGATTTGCTCTCCGCGCGAGCGTGCCAAACTACCATGGCTTGACGGCGCTCGTGGTTATGTCCAGCGTCGCCGCGCGGTTCTTCAACCCGCAAGTCGGGGGCGTCGGCGCCACTCCGGGGCCAATTGGGATTTTCCGCATTGACCACGATGAAAAGTTCAACCAGACGACGCACTTGCAGTACCAGCCCCGGAAGAACTGGCCATGGGTCGCTTTCAACTGGCGGTATGACAGCGGCCTCGTTGCGGGCCGCGTTCCTTTCGCCGTGGATACCACAACTCCTGTGGACCTGACCGGCCTGAGCGCCGATCAACAAATGCAGGCGGGCCTGTTCTGTGGAAACCAGCGTCCGACGCTCCAAGCGCCTCTCACCACCTGCGCACCGAATCTTTACGGCTCAACACGAATCAAGATACCAGCGCCCGGAACCCAGGACCCCGACCACAACCCCCAGCGCATCCGGGCACGCAATCTTTTTGACGTGAGCGTGGGTGACGACAATCTTTTCCGTGGGGATCGTTACAAATGGAGCCTTCGACTGACAGCGATCAATGTCACGAACAAGGAGGCGCTCTACAATTTCCTGTCAACGTTCAGCGGCACGCACTTTGTCACTCCGCGGGCGATGACGGCGGAACTCGGTTTCCATTTCTAGCCCTACACGATGAAAAGGCCGATCTCCCGATCGGCCTTTTCAAATCGTGGCGGTTCTCGCGGCTACGCGGCAGTAACTCGCCGGCGGCGGCAGTTAATCCGCGGGATGGGGGGTTGCTTTCCCTGAAAACGAAATGGTGATCAGGAAACCGTTCGTTCCTTTGTATTCGAAATCGTGATCCTGCCCCGCATATTTTTCCACTTTTGTTTTCCACATGCGGAAGCCGTTGTTCGATTGCGCCTGCCAATATTGCAGGTTGGGAACGACGATCTCTTGCTTCGGGTTTGTCCCGCTGACGCGTTCCAGGATCACCTCTCCCTTCCCGTCGCTCATCTTTGCGTGGGCTACGCCAGTTGCTTCATCAACGTTCCAGGAAAAGGCTGCTGTGTCCGTCGCTGCCTTCTCCCACTTGAATGGATAGAGCTGTCCGAGAATGTCAGTGAGAGCTGCTTTCTGCTCCGGGGTGTCGCCGGGATCGAAGGTCATCACAACCCAGGAATCCTTTCCTGTGCTCCAGTTGCTGCCAAGATCGGTAGAAACCCAGACCTTCGCGCCATCGAGTTTGGTGGATTTGTAGTAGCCCGTGTCCACTTTCAGCACCAGATTGGCCCGGCAGAATTGCTTGTCGCCGTGCATGGTGGAGTGGGAGTTAAAGTAGCAGGGACAGAACATGTCGCAACTGCACGCCTCGATATATGAAGCGGTCATTGCAAAGTCAGGTTTCGTCGCTTGGGAGGCGTCCGCTGGCGCGGGGGCATTCCCGTATTGCGCCATGGCGGTTCCGCTCAGAACGCACAGCATAATTGTCAGCCACAGGATCTTTCGCATGGTTTCTCTCCTTCGCGGGCGGTGGACGGACCAGGTTTCCCCAGCGTCCCATTGCGGGCATTTTAATCCTCCTTGTGGGCCGACGACAAGACAATGCGTCCATATGGGAACCTGACACTTGAACGACCCCCGGGAACCGTTCACTGGGCAGAGCACCCGTTCCGTGATTTCTAATTGAAACTAATTTGCAACTAATCTATGCTCGTCCAGTTGTAAATCAGTTTCAACTGGACCGGCGCTCCTGAGCTCCATCTCGCGGGCGTTGCACCCTCGCGTCGCCGGTGTTGATAGGGGAACACCTCGATTGGTAGCCCGCACTCTATTCATCTCGGCAGTCCTCGCCGTTGCCTCCGTTGCCTTTGGGCCCCCTGCCTCGGCGCAGGACACTCCGTACTTCGTCACTTATTCTCATCATCTCGAAGAGCCCGGCAGCCTGGAGATTGAACTCAGTTCGAATTACGCGACACAGCGCGCCGGCAATGATTTCATCGCCCCATGGATCGAATTTGAATATGGGGCGAAGGCCTGGTGGACCACCGAGCTCTATCTCGACGGCCAGCGCACCTTCAACAATGGCCCACTCTTCACCGGTTGGCGCTTCGAAAACCGCTTCCGCCCGCTGATGAAGGAGCACTGGATCAATCCTGTCCTGTACGTCGAATACGAAGACATCAACGGCGCGGACAAGAACATGCTCGAAGTGGTCGGCTTTGATGGTCAGGCCGATCATGCTGTCCGCAATGCCGTTTCGAGCCGCGAGCATGCTCACGAAATTGAAACGAAGCTGATTCTTTCGAGTGATCTCAAGGGTTGGAACTTCAGTGAGAATTTTGTTGCCGAAAAAAATCTAGGCCATCAGCCCTGGGAGTTCGGTTATGCCGTGGCTGCCAGCCGTCCGTTGCGCCTTGCCGCCACCCCGTCGCCCTGCAATTTCTGCCGGGAAAATTTTATCGCGGGAATCGAAATGTACGGCGGTTTGGGCACCACCGATTCCGCCACACTCTCAGAGACTTCACATTACCTTGCACCGATTCTTGCCTGGCAGATGCCGAGCGGCGTGACGTTGCGCCTTTCGCCCGGCTGGGGGCTCACCAACACCAGCCACCGCTTCCTTTTGCGATGGGGACTGACCTATGAAATTTCGGGATTCGGGCACAAAGTGAGGAAATTGTTCCGATGAAGCGATTTTCCATTCCACTTGCAGTGCTGCTGGCATCGGCGAGCTTCGCCGTGGCCAGTGCCGCACATGACAACGGCAATGGCGACGATCGCGGCGTGTTGAACGCCATCGCGCAGGCTCCGCTGGCCTCGCGCGATTGGCAGAATCCCTATGAAGGCCAGCCCGACGCGATCGCCGCGGGTAAAAAGCTGTTCCTCCAGCATTGTGCCGAATGCCATGGCCGGGACGCGCGCGGACGCGGCCACGCCATAAATCTCCGGTCACCGGGAGTGCAAAATGCGATGCCCGGGGAACTCGTCTGGTTCCTGCGCAGCGGCAATCTCTGGCGCGGAATGCCGTCGTGGTCGGGGTTGCCTGTGGAGCGCCGCTGGCAGATCGTCACCTACCTCAAATCGTTGCGCCACTGATTCCTGCTACAATGTTTTATGGAGTTGGCCTGCGACGCAGGTGTCGTTGCGAAAGCCTATTTGAACCAACACTGGATCCCCGGGAGTCCGCGTCGTCCTGCCGTTGCGCACGTCCCGAGCTGGCTTGCCGGTTGGGGAAAGCCTGAAAGCAGGCGCAGGGCACCCACCTATTCGTGGGGTTCAGGGCCTAGCGCACACGGCGAAGTGGACCGCTCCGCTATCCAAATTTGACGATTGAGATTGGAACCTTGAGTGAAAATACTTTTTGTTGGCGACATTGTCGGCTCGCCGGGCCGCAAGATTGTTCACGATCGCCTCGCGGATATCCTCGCGCAGCGCGAGATCGACCTCTGCATCGCCAATGGCGAAAACTCCGCTTCTGGATTTGGCATCACGCCGCGACTCGCCGAGGAAATTTTCGCAAGCGGCGTGGAAGTGATCACCGGCGGCAATCACATCTGGGATCGCAAGGAGATCCTCGATTTTTTTCCGCACGAGCCGCGCCTGCTGCGTCCCGCCAATTTTCCCAACGGCTCGCCGGGCAAGGGTCTGTATGTCGGGCGCACGAAGAAGGATGATCTGTATGCCGTGCTGAATCTCCAGGGCCGGACGTTTATGGCTCCGCTCGATGATCCCTTTCGCGCCGCCATCACCGAACTCGCAAAAATTCCGAAGGAAGTGAAAGCGATTGTTGTGGATATGCACGCCGAAGCTACTTCCGAAAAGCAGGCGATGGGCTGGTATCTGGATGGAAAAGTTTCCGCCGTCCTGGGCACTCATACACACGTTCCCACCGCCGACAATCATGTGCTTCCCGGCGGAACCGCTTACATCACCGACGTCGGCATGACCGGCCCGCACGATTCCGTGATTGGGATGGAGAAGGCGGGCATCATGCAGCGTTTTCTCGATGCCATGCCCGCGAAATTTTCCGTCGCAGAAGGCGACGTGCAGATGAACACCGTCCTTCTCGATGTGGACGAGGCCACCGGCCAAGCCCGCTCGATTGAACGTCTCAATTACCGCCTCGATTAGATCCCCATGGGGATGTCGTGTAGGCACCCACAGAATTTTCGTGGTGCGACCGAAAATCGTGTGCGCGCCGTCCAATTTCCGCAGAATATCCACAGGCTTGGATGAAACCATTTCTGTTGAAATCCAATTCGTTCTCTCACGCACGCCCACAAGCCTCTTCACACATCCTCGCCTGCTGTGAATTTTCGATTACTGAGAAAAATTCCAATTATGCCGTGCCCGCCGAGCGATTCTTCCTCGCGCTTGATCGAGCCCACAGAAATCAATCGCGCATCTCTTGTCGTGTCGAATGTAATCTCACTCGAAGCGCGCGATTCGCGCCTGTGGAAAAACTGTGAATCCCATGAGGAAAGGCCGCAGTTCATTCGTATAATTTTCTCTTGCTGTTCACGCTCCCATTAGGCACAATCCGGCCTCGCGTTTATTGCTGGATTTGCATACGGGCTCTCATTTGATGTCGTCGGCGCGGGACGCACGCCGGCGGCAGTGGACCTGAAAGGCCAGACCAAAAGTCCTCCCAGGTGGGGAAGGTATTTTCCACAGCATTTCCACATCGGTGGAAATTGCGTTAGGGGCTGATTTTCTCAATGAACCTTTGGGACAAGATCCTGCTGCACACTGAGCGCCGCGTCAACCCACATAGCTTTGCCACCTGGTTCCGCCCCACTCGCCAGGAACGGGTCGAGGACGATCGCTTGGTCATTCGCGTGCCCACCCGGCTCTTCTGCAAGCGGCTCACGGAGACTTACGGGCAGCTTTTGCAGGCGGTTCTCACCGAAGTGGGGAAGCCGCAGCTCGCCCTGGAGTTTGTTTGTGCAGAAGCTGAGCCAGTCGCACCAAACGCGGCGGCAGTAACGCAGGCGAAGCTCGATTTTGAATCCGCGAGCAACCAGCTCAACCCGCGATACACTTTCGACACGTTCATTGTCGGCGCATCGAATCAATTTGCACATGCGGCAGCGGTCGCCGTGGCCGAGCAGCCCTCGAAATCCTACAACCCACTGTTCCTTTACGGCGGAGTCGGCCTTGGCAAGACGCACTTGATGCAAGCGATCGGCCACACGCTCAAGCGCCGCAATCCATCGCTGCGGCTCACCTATATCAGCGCTGAGAAATTCACGAATGAAGTGATCGCTGCGATTCGCTTCGAGCGCCAGGCGGCGTTCCGTGACCGCTTCCGCAATATGGACGTCCTCATGGTGGACGACATCCAGTTCATCGCCCGCGCCGAACGCACGCAGGAGGAATTCTTTCACACCTTCAATGCTCTCTACGACCAGCAAAAGCAGATCGTGATTTCTTCCGACTGCCCGCCGAAAGAAATCTCCTCCATCGAAGAGCGTCTCCGCTCGCGCTTCGAGTGGGGCCTGATCGCCGATATCCAGATGCCCGATCTCGAGACCAAGATCGCCATCCTTCAAAAGAAGGCGGATAACGAGCGTATTCAGATTCCCGACGACGTCGCCGAGTACATTGCCCGCTCCATCAAATCGAACATTCGCGAACTGGAGGGCGCTCTTATCCGGCTGATGGCGTTCGCCTCGCTCACGGGTGCAGAGATTAATCTCTCGACGGCACAGCAAGTGCTGAAGAATATTATCGAGACGCAGGAAAAAAAGGTGACCATCGAGCAGATCCAGAAACGCGTCGGCGAACATTTTGGCCTCCGCGCCCAGGATTTGAAAGTACGCAGCAATTCGAAGGTTATCGCCTTCCCGCGCCAAGTGGCCATGTTCCTCGTGAAACAACTTACCTCCGCTTCCCTGCCGGAGATTGGCCGTCAATTTGGCGGCAAGCACCACACGACTGTCCTGCACTCGGTGCACAAGATCGAAAAACTGCGCCAGGTGGATAAAGATTTGAACAAGACGATCAACAGGCTACTCGATTCATTTGGTTAGGCTTGGGGTCAGGAGCCCGGCCGGGCCTTCCTTCCCGCTGTGGATGCGCTGTGAATGCGTCCCGGAGATCAGGTCCGGCCGGTTTTTTTCCGCAACAGCGCTTGGCTTCCCACAAGAGAGCCTGCGCGACAAGCGCCGCAGTTCTTAGGATTTATGGCGATATCCGCAGAATCCACACTTGCGGCGACGACGGCGGTTTTCTTATATTTATTCAGATTAGAAAAAGCTGTACAGTAGCCGCAGCGAGAACAAGGGGAAAAATCGCATGACGGAAGCTACCGCGTCTGCCCGTGCCACGCAGGAAGAAAAAGGAACCGGTCCGATGGAATTCAGCGTAAAAAAGTTTGACCTGCTCGAGGAGCTCAACCTCACGCAAGGTGTCGTCGAGCGCAAGACCACCATCCCCATCCTCTCGAACATTCTTTGCGAGGCCAAGGGCAACCGCCTGACGATTACCGCTACCGACCTCGAGCTCAGCATCCGCACGTCCTGCGACGCGAAGGTGAAGAAAGAGGGCGGCGGCACCATCCCGGCGAAGAAACTACTCGAGCTCATCCGCTTGCTGCCCGAGGAAGAGATCAAATTTAAGCTACTCGAAAATCACTGGGTGCACATCACCAGCGACCGCCGCAACTACAAGCTCGTCGGCATGTCGAAGGAAAATTTCCCCGCGTTGCCGGCGTTCCCGCACGCGCTGGTAAAGATTCCCGTGAAGCTGCTCGCCGATGTGATCGCCAAGACCACCTTTGCGATCTCACTCGAGGAGTCCCGCTATACCCTCAACGGGGCATTGATGGTCCTGAAGTCCGGCTCCCTCACCATGGTTGCCACCGACGGCCACCGCCTGGCCATGGTCGAGACCGACCACAAGTTCGAAGGCTTTACCACGGAGACCCGCGTCCTGGTTCCCAAGAAAGCCATGACTGAAATCCAGCGCCTCGCCGCCGAATCCGGCGATGATGCCCAACTCGAATTTGCGCAGGATGAAAGCCATCTCTTCTTCCAGTTCGGCCGCCGCCTGCTCACCTCACGCAAGCTCACCGGCCAGTTCCCGAACTACGAAGCCGTGCTGCCGCGCGACGCCAGCAAGACCGTCGTAATCGATCGCGACGAGCTTCAGGACGCGCTGCGCCGCGTCTCCCAGCTTGCCGACCAGCGCTCGCGCGCCGTGAAATTCATGCTCGCGAAAGAAGGCCTGGAAATTTCCGCCTCCAGTCCCGAATACGGCGAAGCCAAGGAAGTGATCGAGAAGGAATTCAAGGGCGACCCGATTTCCATCGGCTTCAATGCGCAGTACCTGCTCGATTTCCTCGCCGCCGCCGCCGACGGCCCCATCAGCTTCGAGCTCAAGGACGAGCAGTCCGCCGGCCAACTCCGCCCACTCGCCGACGAGTCCTCGCGATACCGCTACGTCGTAATGCCCATGCGCATCTGAGCCCTGGCGGCCCCGCTCCCGTAACGCCGGCGTCTCGCCGGCTCTTTTCTCCTCGTTCTGGTCTAGCGCTACGTCGCCTCTAGGACCCCTTTCGATCGGTATGGGCACGGCATGCCGTGCCCACGTCCAATTTCGCCCCCATCCAATTTGACGCGCAAGATTACCTCGCAGCAGCCAAATTGGCGCTGACGGCCCCGCAACATCAGCGCTAGTCTGCTAGCCGTGCCCCTATTGAAGCAAGGAATCCGAAAAGCCATCGCCGCGTACCGAGACGAGATGGGGGAGCTCACCAAGGAACTGGTGCGCATCCCGACTGAGAATCCGCCAGCGCAGAACTATCGCGCGTGTGCGGAAATCCTCGCGCGAAGAATGCGCAAGTTAGGACTGCGCGCGACAATCGAGAAGATCCCGCCGCCGAAACATCTCCTCGCAAACACAAAGGCAAGCGCCGAGCCGCGCTACTTGGTTCGCGCCACCCTTGGCTCCAGCAAGCGCGCGCTCTATTTTCATGGCCACTACGATGTGGTCCCCGCTTCGAGCCCCGCGCAATTCCGCCCGCGCGACCACAACGGCAACCTCTTCGGCCGCGGCTCCGCCGACATGAAGGGCGGCCTCGTCGCCATGCTTTATGCCGCGCGCGTTCTGAAAGAATTGCGTGTCGCGCTCGATGGCCGCATCGAACTTGTTTTCGTCCCCGACGAAGAAACCGGCGGCCAGCGCGGGACGGCAGCGCTCTTCAAGAGCGGCGCGCTCGCGCCCGGCGCGATCGGCATGCTCACCGCGGAACCCACCGGCGGCGCGATTTGGAATGCCAGCCGCGGCGCCATCACCATGCGCGTCACCGTGAAAGGAAAGCCTGCACATGTGGGCCTCAGTTTCCGTGGCGTCAACGCGTTTGAGCACATGCTCGTCGTCGCCCGCGCGCTCGAAAAAGAAAAGCAACGGGCCTCTGTGCACAAAACGAAATTCCGGATCGAACCCGCCGCAGCCCGCCGCTCCATCCTTTTGCTCGGCGGGCGCGCCGAGGGAGGCACGAATTTCAACGTCGTCCCCGCCGAGTGTTCCTTCACCGTTGACCGCCGCATCAATCCGGAAGAAAATCTTGCCACCGAAAAGAGCCGCCTCCTCGCGATCCTGAATCGCTTGCGCCGCGACGGCATCCAAATGGAACTTGATATTTTTCAGGAAGGAAATTCAGTAGCCGTGCCCGAAACCAGTTCCCTCGCCCGAGCTCTCGCACAAAGCGTCCAGGAAGTCACCGGAGGAGCAGCGCAATTCGAAATGTGCCCCGGGCTCCTCGAGACGCGGTTTTACGCCGCGCGCAATATTCCCGCGCTTGCTTGCGGCCCCGGCCTGCTCTCTGTTTCGCATGGGCCCAATGAATTTGTATCCCTGCGCGAAATGGAACGCTGCGCCGCTATTTATGCGCTCACCGCAGCCAAAATGCTGGGTCAGAAGGAGCAAGCATGACCACAGGCCATGTGACCGCCACTCACGATCCCCTCGAACAAAACAAAATTCTCAGCCGGCGCTTCTTCGACGAGATGTGGAATCCGTGGAATTTCGCGAAGGCGGATGAACTGCTCGCACCGGACATCACTTTTCAGGGCACCCTCGGCCCCCAATTAAAGGGCCGCGACGCGTTTCGCGCTTACATGCGCAAGGTCCAGGCCGCGTTCCCCGACTTTCACAACACGATTCTGGAATTGACCGCCGAAGATGATCGCGTAGTCGCGCGAACTATCTATCGCGGCACGCACCGGGGAGAAATTTTTGGCATCGCGCCCACCGGAAAAACGATCAGTTACGCCGGCGCCGCGTTCTTCCGCATCGCCGAAGGAAAAATCATCGAAGGCTGGGTGCTCGGCGATCTGTTGAGCGTTCTGCGGCAACTGGACGCGCGCTCGATCCCCTAGATTTTTGCATTCTCGCCAATAAAAAACATGCAACACATCTAATTCGTTCGCGCCTGGTTCTGAGCCCAAATTCGCCCATTTTCCCGTCGCCAAAACAGGTCGTAAACAATTGAAAATAAAGATGCTACATTTAAGCAACACACCCAGATTTGCCTTGTGAATTTCCCCTCTTTTGGGTAAAATTTTGTTGTTCGGGTTTCCTCCTGAACAGTTTTTCGTTCGGCACCCTTCGGCCCCACGTTTCATTTGCCTGCGCCAGGGCAATCGAGGCTCGCAGAAGCCGGACAACCCCCTCCACGGGGATAGAAACTCTCCGCCGCGCCCGCTTGTAGCGGACGGGATGGAGCTGAGAAAAACCCTTCGAGTCCCAGCTCGCAGCGACTGGGGCCAATGGGCAAGGCAAGTCTCGAGCAATTCCGCGCGACCGCCTTCCCAAACTAGAAAATTGACCGACCTGAATTCTGAGGAGACGCACGACTCATGGGCGACAAAGAGACTCCGGCCGCAAAGGGCGCTGGCCACAAGTACGACGCAACTTCCATCAAAGTTCTTGGCGGCATCGAAGCTGTCCGCAAGCGCCCGGCCATGTACATTGGCTCAACCGGCGAACTTGGCTTGCACCACCTTGTCTGGGAAGTCGTCGACAATTCCGTGGACGAAGCCATGGCGGGCTTCTGCGACGAGATCAACGTCAGCGTTCACGATGACAACAGCGTAACGGTAATCGACAACGGCCGTGGCATTCCCGTGGACATGCACGCCACGGAAAAGAAACCTGCCGCCGAAGTCGTCATGACCGTGCTGCACGCCGGCGGAAAATTCGATAGCGACACTTATAAAGTTTCCGGCGGCTTGCACGGGGTCGGTGTTTCCGTCGTCAACGCTCTTGCCGATTGGCTCGATCTTGAAATCTGGCGCGATGGGCAGGTCTGGGAGCAGTCCTACGAGAAGGGCGTCCCCACTTCGAAGCTGAAAGCTTCCGGCAAGACGAAAAAGACCGGAACAAAAATCACGTTCCACGCCGACCAATCGATCTTTACCACCATCAATTACAGCTTCGACACCCTTTCGCAGCGCTTGCGCGAGCTGGCCTTCCTGAATAAGGGCCTGAAAATCACGCTCGACGACGAACGCAATAATAAGAAAGCCGAATTCCGCTTTACCGGCGGCATCTCCGAATTCGTCAAGCACCTGAACCGCGGCAAGCAGACCCTGCACGATTCGCCGATCTACATGGAAGGCAAGCGCGGCCAGGTGGACATGGAAATCGCGCTGCAATACAACGACAGCTACGCCGAAAATATCTTCACCTTCGCCAATACCATCAACACTGTTGACGGCGGCGCGCACCTCGCCGGATTCCGCTCCGCACTCACGCGCACCATCAATTTCTACGCCAGCTCCACCGGCATGTTGAAGGAACAGAAGGACGAGGTCTCCATCACCGGTGACGACGTCCGCGAAGGGCTGGTTGCCGTCGTTTCCGTCAAGCTGCCGCAGCCGCAGTTCGAAGGCCAGACCAAAGGCAAGCTGAATAGCGACATCAAGGGCCTGGTCGAGCAGCTCGTCAACGAAAAGCTGGGCGAATATTTCGACAAGCATTCCTCCATCGCGCGAAAAATCATCGGCAAGTGTATTGACGCCGCCCGCGCCCGCGAAGCTGCCCGCAAAGCGCGCGAACTCACGCGCCGAAAATCCGCGCTCGATTCGAGCGGCCTGCCCGGCAAGCTCGCCGATTGCCAGGAACGCGACCCGGCGCGCTGCGAGATCTTCATCGTCGAGGGAGAATCCGCCGGCGGCTCCGCCAAGGGCGGACGCGACCGCCGCTATCAGGCCATCCTGCCGCTCAAAGGCAAGATCCTGAACGTCGAGAAGGCCCGCTACGACAAAATGCTCGGCCACGAAGAAATCCGCTGCATCATCACTGCACTCGGCACCGGCATCGGCAAAGATGACTTCGACGCCTCGAAGCTGCGCTACCACAAAGTGATACTGATGACCGATGCGGACGTGGACGGCAGCCACATCCGGACTCTTTTGTTGACGTTCTTTTTCAGACACATGCGCGAGCTGATTGATAAAGGCCACATCTATATCGCGCAGCCGCCGCTGTATCGCGTGAAGCGCGGCAAGATGGACCGCTACATCCGCGACGAACGCGAATTCGCCCGAGAATTGATGAAGCGCGCCACAGAAGAGCACGTGGTGAAGGGCAAAGACGGCAAGCCGCTTGAAGGCGGTGCACTTACGCAATTCCTGCTGAATATTCAGGAATACGACCAGGTTGCTGCCAAACTTGGCCGCCGCCTGCGCGATCCAAAGCTCATAGAACTGCTCGCCGATAGCCAGCTCGACAAGAGAACCGACTTCGCAGACAAGAAAAAGCTTCAGGAGCTGGTGAAAGCCATCGAAAAGGCCAAGCTGAATCTTGAGTCCAAGATCGAATTCGACGAAGAGCACAGCTTGCACGAACTCGTGCTGAAGAATGGCGGAGAGCGCCGCATCAATTGGGCGCTTGCCAGCACTGCCGAATACAAGCGCCTGCGCACGCTGCGCCAGGCGATCGAAGAGTTTGACCGGCCTCCCTTCACCATCACTCACAATGGCGACAAAGCGGTGAAGGAAGATTCAGCTGGCCTCCTCAGCTATGTCCTCGAAGACGCGAAAAAAGAATTCACCATCACGCGGTTCAAGGGTTTGGGCGAGATGAACCCGGAGCAGCTCTGGGACACCACCATGAATGCCGAGACGCGGACCTTGCTGAAAGTGCGCCTCGAAGACGCCGTCGCCGCCGAAGATATTTTCTCGACGCTCATGGGCGAAAATGTCGAGCAGCGCCGCAAGTTCATCGAAGATAACGCACTCGACGTCGTCAATCTGGACATTTAGCCCGCTTGAAAGGCGATGCTTGATCTACCAACTCACATGGAAGATTTTGCCAGGACTGAAGGGGATGAGCTGCTCGGAATTTTACGCCAGGCCCACATCGGCGCCGAACAACGACCAGGGCGTGACATTCGAATGCGCGAGCGAAGCCGAGTGCGCCGAGCTGCTCTTGAAACTCGAAGCGCATTTCGGCGCCCAGCGCTTCTCGAACGCCGCAACCGCATTCGAGACGGTGAAATCCTACATTCTCGAACGTTCCGGGAGAAAGGCCTGATCATGGGGCCCAAGATCAGTCTTGACTCTATAGTAACTATGTGGTACACTAGCCACGCTATGATAGCCGCCACGCACCGTCACTCCTCACTGAGGGCGCTGGGCGAAGAAAAGGCTAATCGCAACATTAGCCAATTCAGAAAATCACTTAACTCCTTTAAAACAATGGAGAAAGCAAATTTCTAACCGCAACAAAATCGACGTCTTTGCATTCCGGACGAATCGAACTAATTCGACGAGGTAAGAATGGCCGACGAGACAAATCTCTCAATCATGACGCCGGTTGATATCGAATCGGAGATGAAGAAGTCGTACCTCGATTACGCCATGAGCGTAATCATCGGGCGCGCGCTGCCCGACGTTCGCGACGGCCTGAAGCCCGTCCACCGCCGCATTCTTTTCGGCATGTACGAGCTGGGGCTTACCTCCACCAAGCCCTACCGCAAGTGCGCGAAGATCGTCGGCGAAGTCCTTGGCAAATTCCATCCACACGGTGATTCGCCCGTGTACGACGCGCTCGTCCGCTTGGCGCAGGATTTCAACATGCGCTACCCCATCGTGGACGGCCAGGGAAACTTCGGCTCGGTTGACGGTGATCCTCCGGCGGCCATGCGTTACACGGAAGCGCGCCTCTCGAAAATCGCCGAAGAGATGCTCGCGGACATCGAGAAAGAAACCGTCGATTTCGTTCCAAACTTTGATGAGAGTGAGCAGGAACCAACCGTTCTCCCCACGCGCATTCCCAACCTGCTCGTCAACGGTTCCTCCGGAATCGCCGTCGGCATGGCAACAAATATTCCCCCCCACAATTTGAAGGAAGTTGTAGAAGCCGCAATCCTCCTGGTCGAAGATCCGGAAATCAATCTGAAAAAAGTGATGAAGCTCGTTCCCGGCCCGGATTTTCCTACTGCCGGCTATATCTACGGCCGCGAAGGCATCGAGCAAGCCTATAAAACTGGCCGCGGCTCATTCCAAATGCGCGCCAAGGCCGCCATCGAGCAGCGCGGCAAAGACCGCCAGGACATCGTCGTCAGCGAGCTGCCGTACCAGGTGAACAAAGCGCGCTTGATCGAGCACATCGCCGAACTTATCCAGAATAAAAAAATCGACGGCATCGCCGACATCCGGGACGAAAGCGACCGCGATGGCATGCGCATCGTCATTGAAGTGAAGCGCGACGAAGAGCCGGAAATCATCCTGAACAAGCTCTTCAAGATGACACAGATGCAGGAGTCGTTCAGCATGATCCTGCTGGCGATTGTCGCCGGCCAGCCCCGCGAACTGGGCCTGCTCGAATTGCTGCGCCTCTTCATCGAGCACCGCGTGGACGTGGTCCGCCGCCGCACGCAATACGAATTGCGCAAGGCCGAGCAGCGCGAGCATATCCTGCTCGGTTATCGCATCGCGCTCGACTACATTGACGACGTCATCAAAATCATTCGCGGGTCCGCCAGCCGCACCAACGCCCGCGAAAATTTGCATGAATTCTTCGAAAACAAATCCGTGCGCGTCCTGGTGGGTGGCAAGGAAACAACTCTTCGTGGCGTCAAACTTGACGCCAAAAAATATGGAATCACCGTTGCCAGCAGCGGCGAAGGGCTCGGGCTCAGCTACATTCAGATCGACGCCATCCTCGAACTGCAATTGCATCGCTTGACGCAACTTTCCGTCGACGAAATCCTGAAAGAGCTGAAAGAAATCCGCGACCGCATTGCCGAGCTGCGCGAAATCCTGGCCAGCGAGAAAAAACTAAAGGCCGTGATCGTCGCCGAGCTGCGCGAAATCGTAAAACTTTATGGCGACGAGCGCCGCACCCAAATCGTTGACCGCGTCGAAGAAATCAAGCTTGAAGACTTGATCAAAGACGAAGAGATGGCCATCACCGTCAGCCACGCGGGTTATATCAAGCGCACTTCGGTGGACGTGTATCGCCACCAATCGCGCGGCGGCAAAGGCCGCATCGGCGCAAAAACGCGTGAAGACGATTTCGTCGAGCATTTCTTCACCGCGTCGGCGCACAGTTACATCCTGTTGTTCACATCGAAGGGCCGCATCTACTGGCTAAAGGTGTATGAAATTCCCGAGGCTGCCGCAGCAACGCGCGGAAAAGCGATCACCAACCTGGTGAAATTCCAGGAAGCTGAGAAGCTGACCGCAGTCGTTTCCGCGCGCAACTTGGAAGAGGCGGAGCGCTACGTTTTCCTCGCCACCAAAAATGGCACGGTGAAGAAAACGCAGCTCGCCGAATTCTCAAATCCGCGCCCGTCCGGCATCATCGCCATCAATCTCGATAGCGACGACGAACTGATCGGCGCAAAACTCACCGACGGCAAGCAGATGATTTTCCTCGCCAGCCACGAAGGCCAGGCCATCCTCTTCCGAGAAACCGAAGTCCGCTCGATGGGTCGGGCTGCCGGCGGCGTCAACGGAATGGATCTCGCCAAGGGCGATTACGTGGTCTCAATGGACGCGGTGCAGCCCGACTTCGGCATCATCGCCAAGGAATACAAGAAGACCACGCAGAATCTCGACGACCTTGAGAGCGACGAGATTCGCGAGTCCCTCACCTCGCTCATGCTCACTGTCGCTGAAAAGGGTTATGGCAAGCGCACGCCACTCGCGCAATACCGCGTCACGTCGCGTGGCGGCAAAGGCGTGATCAACGTGAAGACCACCGACCGCAATGGCTCGGTCGTCGCCGCATTACAAGTCCGCGAAGATTCCGACGTCATGATTATCACGGGCCAGGGCAAGGTCATCCGCGTCCACTCCGCCGAAATTCGCGAAGCTGGCCGCTCGACGCAGGGCGTCCGCCTCCTGCGCCTCGAAGAAGGCGACCGCATCGCCGCAGCCGCGGCCATCCTCGAAGAAGAGGAAGAGGGCGCCGCCCCCACGCCCGAGAAAAAATAATCATTTTCAGCAGGGAAAGGTTACGACTCTGGCGGAGCTAAATAATATCCGGGCCGCGTGCGGACGCTCACTCTGGGGCGGTCCACCACAACTTTGATTTCGTGGTAACCGTAAGGCACATCGCTCGATGGCCGGTAGCCGATTGAGTATTGCGCGTGGATTTCCCCGCCGATCGCATCCATCGCTTTCTCAATTGAGCTGTCCTTCTTCACGTTTTCGTGCAACCCGCCGGTAGCCTTGCTCGCGATCGCAAGTGAATTCGGGCCCACCGCGTTCTTGCCCGTTTTGATTAGCCAAAGTGCAATCTGGAGATAGTCGATGCCGGGATTTTGCATCCCCGCTTCGAGGTCGGGCGTTTGCGGTTGACCGTTGGGAGTCGGATAAGGATAAGTGCCTGGCGGGAAGATGGGTCGTTTTGGAGGAGGTGCCGGCGCGCGCAAATCCGCCATCGCCGTGCTCAGTCCAATCGAGTAGATGGTCACGTTCGCGAGTTGCGCCGTGCGCAACACCTCGCCAAACTTGCTTTCGCTCCCGCTGTCCTGTGCTTCGCCGACCACCACCATGATGCGCCGCTGCGGCGCGGGGCGCTGCTCGAGCATCGAGACGCCGCGCTGCATCGCGTCGTAGAGTCGCGAACCGGACGTCCCCATGCGCAGGTTGTTGATCGTGCTCTGCGTGGCGTCGCTGTCGGTCGTGAATTTCTGCAGCACGTCCACGCTGTCGTCGTAGCCCACGACGGCTACTTCCGCCGTCAGTCCCATCACCGCCTGGGCGAAGACAATCCCCGTGCGCTTCACGGCGGGAAACATCGGCTCAATGTGCGAGCTGGTCTCGACCACGAACACAATCGAGAGCGAATCAACGCCCAGATCGAAATGATCTATTTTCTGTTCGACGCCATTGTCGTAGATATGGAAGTTGTCTTTCGTCAGGCTGAGAATCATGGCGCCCTTGGGATCCAGCACCGTCACCGGCGCAATCACTTCCACCACGCGCGAGCGGATCGCACGCTTCGCAAGTTCGGCAGGAGGTATTTTTTCAGGCGGCGCGTCGGCCCGTGGATGGATGGGTCCGGGCGCGGCTTCCTGGCACCTCGCCGGCCCCGATACCAGGGCGAACGATGCAAGAATCAGCGCGGCGAAAATAATTCTCATGCGCCCCATGGATTCCTCAGTGTATCTGATTCGCCCCGCCCAGGGTGGCGTTGCATGCGAAGAATAGAGGCCCTGCACGCGGCTGGCATTCTCTGGCAGCGTTCTCCTACAATGTCTGTTCGCCCATGTCGCAAGGGGGAGTAATGAAGCACCGCCGTCATCTGCCGCATGTGAAGCTGGCCTACCAAGATCCGAAATTCATGGAAAGTCTGGGTGCGCGCCCCCTGCGTATTCTCGCAGAATATTTCGACCCTCTCGCGCGCCTGCGCGAGGCCAACGTTGCCGATACCATCGTGATGTTCGGCTCCGCGCGCATTCACTCACGCGAGCAGGCGCTGGCGCAGTTGAAGCTGGTGCAACGCCAGGCCCGCGGCCGCCGCACCAGCGAGTGGCGCGAAAAAATCAGCGCCGCCCGCTCGAATGTGGAGATGTCCCGCTACTACGAAGACGCTCGCGAGCTTTCCCGCCGTGTCACTGCCTGGTCCATGACGCTCGGCATGCATCCGAAGCGTTTTCTTATTTGCTCGGGCGGGGGTCCGGGAATCATGGAAGCAGCCAACCGCGGGGCAGCGGAAGCAGGCGGCTCCTCCGTCGGACTCAGCATCCAGTTGCCGCACGAACAGCGTTCAAATCCGTACATCACTCCGGAGCTAAATTTCTGCTTCCACTACTTCTTCATGCGCAAACTGTGGTTCGCGCAGATGGCCAAAGCATTGATCGTTTTTCCCGGCGGCTTCGGCACCATGGATGAGCTTTGGGAAATGCTCACGCTGCTGCAAACCAACAAACTCTCTTCCCATCACCTGATTCTGATTTACGGCCGGAAGTATTGGGACAAGGTCCTCAACTGGCGCTACATGGTTCGCACCGGCACGATCAGCCAGCGCGAATACAATCTCCTGCAGTTTGCCGATAGCGTTGACGAAGCCTTCGACCACGTTCGCTCAGAGATGGAAGCACATCACCTGGCGCTCGATGTCGACTGGGATCATCAGTAGTCTTCTCGCCGCGTCCCCGTGACAGGTCCCGGAAACCAACTCCGATTCACCTCCGTCCATTCATATAGGCAGCCATTCATAAGGAACCACCCGGCGGGTATCCACGCTGCTCGGGAGGTCGCCATGATCAGCTTCAATTTCAGCAGGGCCAGAGTACTCGGAATCGCGCTGGGCGCTTTGTTCATGCTCGGCGGGGCCACGGCAGCTCGCGCGGACACTTGGCGGGACTGCCAGAGGAAAATCGAGCACGAGCAACGCGACCTGGACAAAGCAATCGCGCGTCACGGCTACTACAGCCGCAAGGCGGAGCACGAACGGCGAGAGCTCGACAAGCTGCACGTCCGCTGCGGCCGCCGGGACGCGGACCGTGATCGCGATGAATATCACTATCGCGACTAAATAGAGGGCAAAACGGTAAGGCAGAAAAACGAAGGTAGGTATTAATCGGGGGAGGGAGCGAGGGCTCCTACCCCCTTTTTATTTACTTGATGTGTTTCGCGTGGATGACTGATTTTGGTGCGGCACACTCCCACACTTCGGAGGGCCAGCTTCGATAGAGTGTGCCCGCCCCGATGCGAGGAGTTAGTTCTTCGAGACGACTAGGTCCGCCGAGAAAACTGCTTCGAAACGGCGCTTCTCGTCCTGGTCGTGCAGCAGCACCACCGGGGTCACGCGCAGCGATTGCTTGCAGTTGCGGCACGAAGTCGCTTCACCCTGCAAGTCCTGCACGAATCCGTCCGTGAAGTGATACGCCGAACGCGGACGCCGGGCTGCCTTCGCTCCCTGTGCGCCGCAATGCGGACAGGTGTATTCAACGCGATCCTCGAGCGGGTCGCGATTCAGCGCGGCCCAACCCGTAAGCCGAACTCCAACAGTTTCCAGTGAATTCCGATTCATAATGGCCACCTCAACTGCCAAGAATGTGTCTATAACATCCGATTAGACGCATAATTGGCAAGAATTGATGCATCCATCATTCCCAATTTTGTAACCCCAAGAAATTTAAGCTGTTATCGTTCCGTAACCGCCCCTGGATCACCCGTCGGGCCGGAAATCCTTGGCCTCCTGGAACAAGTGGCCGCAGGCGGTGTCTATCACTCTAGAGATCGCGCGAACTCCGCAGGACCGCCATACCGGGGCCCGCTTAACCCGGCGCAGTGAATAAACTCCCGAGGTGTGCAATCGATGCCGTGGAGGTATGTCTATGAACGATCTTGGAAGTCTCTCGGAATGCTTGGTGGACAGTGACGCGGAATCGCTCGGCCGCGCGCAACGCCTCCGCCGGAAGGCTTTTTTCATCTCACTTGTTTTTGAAGCAACTCTCGTCGCAGGGATGCTTCTCTGGCCGCTGATCACCCCGGGGGTTCTCCCTTGTCAGTGCATCATCACGCCCGCGCCGCCGTTCCATGGCGGAGGCAAAGCCGCCCCAAGCCATCCGCATGATCCCAGGCCTCCGCGTCCGGCCAACTATCGGCCGCCACGATTTTGCACCACCTGTGCGCCTCCTATCATTCCCCCTCACGCCCCGGCTGCCGATGGCAACGAACCCCCGCTCTTCGTGGACGATGATGCCGGGCCAAGCGGCCCAGGCCTCGGCCCCGATGGCCCCGGTTTCGGTTCGCCGATTCCCGGCGCCGGAGACGGGGGCCGGCCGATTGCAATTCCTCCTCCAGCTGCGGCTTCCACTCCCCCGGTGCAGCGCAGCATGGGAGTGATGGAAGCATCCCTGCTCCGCCGCGTGCTGCCGGTTTATCCGCCGATTGCCAGAGCCGCCCACATTTGCGGCACGGTCGAGCTGCGTGCCATCATCGCGAAAGACGGCACGGTGCGCGAGCTCGAAGCCGCCAGTGGCAACCCGCTTCTCGTGCAAGCCGCGCTGGCAGCGGTGCGCCAATGGCGTTACCGGCCCACACTACTCAATCGGGAACCGGTAGAAGTGGAAACGCACATCACCGTGAAATTTATTTTGGAGTGACAGCCAAGGGGATCTTGCCGGGACGCCCCGTCTTTTCGGACGCCCCCGCAAGAAGGCAACGAGTGGTCGGCTAGAACCGGAAAACGATTCCGGTCGAAAGCCTCCCGTTATGCTGTGTGTCGCTGAAGAAACGCGTCATCACGTAGTCGCCCTGCACGATTCGCCAGGAAAGGTTGTGACCAATCTTGGCGTCGATGCCGCCGCCGATTGCTGTCGAGAACGCGGTATCAGACGCGCCCCCGCCGCTGAAGTGTGCTCCACCGAGCAGTACGTGCGCGAACGGTGAAATACGCGCGGGAAACGACACCTGCGGGCCGAACAGGAACGAATGCACCGACGAACTGACCCCGCCGATCGAGCCGTAGTGCCCGTCAAAATCTGCGACGCCGCCCAACCAATCATTAAACTTGTACTGGCCTGAAAGTTCCCAGCCGTTGAGGTTCACATTCGGAGAGGGTCTGAAGCGCTCATACGAATACCCGCCGAACACCTCCACTTTGTCCTGCGCATGTGCGGACAGTGAAACTAGAAAAATCAATCCCAATAACGACGACAGTTTACGCACCATCAGAATTTCCTCCCGAAAAGTGTTTGATTTTGAGACGTTCCGCACGCCCTGTGACGGCCGTCCCGTTGCTCTTACTCGTGGCGCATCGAAAGCCCCTGTAGAGGCATAAAGCACCACTTCGGACTGGAGGTTATTTTGATGCGAACTTCTAGTGTCGGGTTTCCCTCAAATAGTAGGACTAAAGCAGAGGTTCGCCGACGTGTTGCGCGATGATCTCGCGCGTCGAATCCCGCAGCCGCACGATTTCATGCCAGTCGTCCCCGGCCGACGTGTCGGGAAACACCAGTGGCCCGAGCGTCACAGTGATCTGCCCGCGCCGCGGCAGATAAGTCTTGTCACGCAGGATCTGGCGGGCGCCGTGCACGGCCACGGGGCAAATCGGCCGCTGCGTATCCACGGATGCCTTGAAGGCACCGAGCTGGAAAGGCCTGATACCCGTGATCGCCGTGAACGTTCCCTCCGGATAAATTCCCACGGACTCCCCAGCGCGCAAGGCTGCGTTCACTTCCTCAGCCTGGCGAATACGCGCCTGCGGATCGCTGCGATCAAATCCAAACTGCCCGGAGCGGCGAATAATTTTGCCGACAAAGGGCATTGAAAGCGATTCCCCTTTGGCGACGAACCGCACGTTATCCGGCAGCACCGCGAGCGTGACGAGAATATCGATGTAGCTCGAATGGTTCGGCGCGAAAATCCAGGGGCCGGTTTTCCCCAGCTTGCTCAAGAGATCGCCGCCCTCCACCCGAACGGAAATGCCTGCCGCACGGAGCATCCATCGCGCACCGCTATGAGTGCGCCGCGCCGCCTGCTGGCGGTCGCGCGCCAGCGAAACAGCCAGCCACACGGAAAGCACTCCCGGCATGAGAACCGCAAGTGCGTACACTCCGTAAAATAATCCCACCGCGCCGCGGGCCCCGCGCCTGACCCACGTCCACGCGCGAGGAGCCGCGCCGCGAACAGCAAGCTTCGCGACCTGCACCCACGCGGGCTGCACCTTTTTCCCAAGTTTTCCTTCGAGATACAGCCGCCGCGTCTCGCTGCGCCGCAATTTTCCGCTGGAGGTTTTCGGAATGGATTGCGATGCGAGCAACTCCACCACGTCCGGCGGCATGCCCATGGCATCATCCACAGCGCGCCCGATTTCTGCGGAGATTTTTCCTGCGCTGGCCCTGTCGCGCACTTCCGCCGCCACCACCAGTCGCTCGGTTCCCGTGCGCTCATCCGGCGCGCCGAACGCCACCACGCATCCCGGACGAACTCCCTCGACTCGGCCAGCGATCTCCTCAACTTCGTGCGGATAAATATTGCGGCCGGCCTTGATGATCACGTCTTTTGCGCGCCCCGTGATATAGAGCTCGCCGTCGGCCCAGTAAGCCAAATCCCCCGAATCGAGCCAGCCATCTTCCTGAATCAATTCGCGCGTGGCTTCTGGATTTCGGTAGTAGCCGCTGGTGGCTGCGGGGCCGCGGAACCACAGTCGGCCCTCCGCTCGCTCTCCCAGTTCGCGCCCCTCGGCATCTACAAGCCGCACAGCAACGCCTGGCATCGGCCTGCCCGCATTCACGAATTCGAGCGGCGCAGGATCATCCGCGCCAGCAGGTATCGCCCGGCCCTCGAATTCAAACGCGGCGCGCTCTATGCGATCGACCTTGAAGCCTGCGCCCATACGGGGAGCAGCAACGCCCAGCGTTGCCTCCGCCAACCCATACACCGGTGAAAGCGCTTCGCGTCGAAAACCATAGGGAGCAAACCGCGCCGCAAATCGTTCGAGCGTCTCCGCGCGAACCGGCTCCGCGCCATTCGTCGCCGCTCGCCACGAACTCAAATCGAGTCCCTGCAAATCCTTGTCCGGTATTTTTCGCACGCACAATTCGTACGCGAAATTCGGCGCGGGGCTGATGGTTGCGCGGTGGCGATGAATCGCCCGCAGCCAGCGTTCCGGCCTGCTCAAAAACGCGAGCGGCGACATGACGATCAGCGGAATCCCAGTAAACAGCGGCACGAACCACGCACCGATCAGTCCCATATCGTGATACAGCGGCAGCCAGCTTACGCATGCGTCCCCAGGTTTTATGTCAATTCCTGCGATGATCGAATGGATATTCGAGAGCAGGTTTGTGTGCGTCAGGATCACGCCCTTCGGATCGCCCGTTGAGCCGGAGGTGTATTGCAGAAACGCGATGTCCTCGCCGCGCGCGCGATGCGACAAATGCTCCACGGCGCGCCATTCGCCTGTCGCAGGTTTGTCTGCTGTCGGGGCACTCGCCAGGCGCTGCGCATTCAGCACATCTCGCAGCGATGGAACGCGCGGCTGGAGCAAACGTGCCAATCCCTCAGCCTGCTTCCAGGTCACCAGAAAGCGCGCCTCGGCGTTGCGCAGAATGTTTGATTGCCGCGTCGCATATTCGGCGATCCTGTCGGCGCGGAACGGCGGGTAAATCGGCACAGGAATTCCGCCCGCCAGCAGGATGCCCGCGAACGTCCAGAAAAATTCCGCGCAGGTGGGCAACATGATGGAAACGGTTTGGCCGGGCTCGAGCCCACGGCGCATCAACTCCGAGGCGACCGCGGAGGCGCGATCGTGCAGCTCGCCAAATGTGATCGTCCGCAACTCTTCGTTTTCTTCGTAAAGCTGGATGTGCATGCGGCCTGGTTCGCCGCGCCCGCGCAGCCGCAGCACTTCCGTCAGCGTTTCGGCACGGCGAATTTCCTGCTCGATATCAGGGCGAAGTGCAGGCGAAGCAGGAGCGAAAACTGGAGCCACGGCCGCGCCAGCCCGCACACTGGACCCCGCGGTGGCTCCCGGCTCCTCCCGCAGGATGGCGTCAATCAGGTCCTGAATCGTGTCGGCTTCCGCAACCACGCGGTCCGGCAATCGCACGCCGCAGGCGTCCCCCAGGCGCAGCATCAGTTCCACGCGCTCCAGGCTGCCGAGCCCCAATTCACGTTCCAGGTGCGCCTGGGAGTGGCGTGCGGCCAATTCTTCCAGTCCGCGCGCTCCGCCCAGCTCGACGAGCAACTGACGCACTGCCGCGAGCGCTTGTGCCTCTACGGCCGTCTTGCGGTCGAGTTTTGTTCCGGTAGCGCCCAATGAAATCGCCGGCTAGTTTTTTGGCGCGGTTTCGCGCGCGGGGCCAGTCAACTGCTCGGGCGAGCGTACCACCGCGCCCCGCAGTCTTCAACTTCTTCGAATTTCGCGTGGCGCCCTGTTTTGATTTCATCCATCCCAAACTAATCTCCGGATTTGCATGTGATACTATTCCGGCGCATGAAAACAATTCTTCTTCTTATTTGCTCAAACATCTTCATGACCATCGCATGGTACGGCCACCTAAAATACCGCAGGGCTCCACTTCTGGCCGCAATCGTCGTGAGTTGGCTGATCGCCTTCGCCGAATACTGTTTCCAGGTCCCCGCCAACCGGATCGGCTACGGTGAATTCACAGCCTTTCAGTTGAAAATTATCCAGGAAGTCATCACGCTGTGCGTCTTCGTCGTGTTCGCGTGGTGGTACCTCGGTGAAGGCATTAAATGGAATCATGCCGTCTCCTTCGTTTTTCTGGTTGGCGCCGTGGCCTTCGCATTCTGGGGAAAGCTGTAGTACGCCGATTCGATAGTCCCTGAGAAGCCAGACAAAAGGTAAATTGGGGCACCCCCGAAATCCGTGCAATATCTGACAGCGAACCGCCACGAGGGCCAGCGCAAATCAAGCGAAGACTTCGAGCGGTACCTTCGTACCGATAATAATTGAACCGAGTGGCCCATCGACGCCGCAAACCCCTCCCGGCACAATCGCTGTGGATTCGGGGCCCTGCGCAACAGGCGCACACCTCGAGTCTCTGCACCTCCATCACCCCCATGCCCAGAGCGGCCGGCACCCCCACCGGCCGCTCCCCTTTTTTGTACCTCTCCTTTTGGCCGGACTCCCCGCGCGATAAATGCTCGCCCGAGTGGCAATAGCAATCTCGCTTGACTTCTCGTCTAAGCGGTCTTATAGAGGCTTTCACCTAGCCGCAGTGGGTCCGGGGGGACACCACTTCTCATCCAGATACGACTAACGCGCAAGCGGAGTGATTTTCTTGGGGGGATTATGATTCGACGTCCTGGCGGAGCGTTTCTGCTCAGTATCCTGATCGCACTTCTGTCCGCCGCATCAGCCGTAGGGCAAACGAACGAAGGCCGCATTCTCGGCACCGTGACTGATTCCCAGGGCAAAGCTGTCGTCGGCGCCAAAGTCGCGGTCACGAATACCGGCACCAATATCTCGCGCAACCTGCAATCAAACCAGGTTGGCGACTATGTGGCGCCCAACCTCCAGCCAGGGCTTTATGCGGTCACGGGTGAAGCGCCAGGTTTCAAGAAGGTCGAACGTACGGGTATTCGCCTCGAAGTAGGCACAGATGTCCGGATTGATCTCCGACTGGTGCCTGGAGAGGTAACGGAAACGGTTCGTGTAACGACAGAAGCCCCCCTGATCACCACCACGAACGACAATATCGGCGGCACTCTTTCGAATAAGGAAATCAACGATCTGCCCCTGAACGGCCGCGACTATCAAAATCTTGTCGTCCTTCGGCCCGGCGTTTTTCGATCTCCGGGAGGCGGTTTTGAGTCCATCGTTGCCAATGGGATGCGGCCGGAGGACAACAATTTCGTAATCGAAGGCAGCGATGACAATGATCCCTACTACTCCGGGAATATCATCAACGCAGAAGGGGTGCAGGGGACCCCGGGATCGATTCTGCCGATTGATGCCATCCAGGAGTTCAACACCGAAGAAAATCCGCCGCCAGACACCGGTTGGAAGCCCGGCGTCACCGTCAACATCGGCTTGAAGTCCGGAACCAACCAGTTGCATGGGACCGGCTACGGCTTCGAACGAAACAATTTCCTGGATGCCCGCAACTGGTTCAACACCAAGCCCAATCCCCAGACGGCGCTTCGCCAGCATCAGTTCGGGGGCACTGTCGGCGGCCCCATCCTGCATGATAAGACATTCTTCTTTCTTGCCTACGAGGGTGTCCGCGGATTCATTTCCAATCAGAGCACGTCCAGCTCCCCAGCAACTGTTTCTCTACCGGGTGGTGCCGGTGCTGGATGCTCATTCATCGCGACAGGCGATTGCAACAACAGCATACCGGATGCGCTGGCGGATCTGCAGGCCGGTGGCGTGACTCCGAATCCGCAAAGCCTGAATCTGATCGGTATGGGATCATTTACGGGGAATGGGCCATTTCCAGGCCTGTTCCCTGTCAATAACGGAACTAATCCGGCCGGAAGTGCCATCGTCAGCACGAATTTCCCCAACGTGAATCGCTCCGACACGGGCGTCGCGAAAGTGGATCATCATTTTACAGCGAATCAGATGATATCCGTCCACTACCTTATTGGAGACAGCAAGCAGATTGAACAAGATGCAACCGTTCTTCAGCCGGAATGGCGGTCGCAATCCACTCTGCGCGCCCAAGTTTTTGGTGTGAATTGGGCCTGGACGCCGCGGGGCAATCTGGTGAATGAGGCCCGCTTCGGATTCAATAATTTCTGGCAGAAGATTCAAGCCGTCGACAATGCTGCCAATCCCCTGACAACATACGGCCTCAACACGGGAGTGATGAACCCCATCAACTTTGGGCTGCCTCGGATCGACATCGGGTCTTTCACGCAATTGGGTAACCTCAGCGGCTGGCCCTTATTCACAACTCCCAATCGCACTTTTCAGATTGCCGACAACGTCTCCTATAGTCACGGAACGCATACCATCCGTTTTGGAGGAGAGATCCGTCGCGGTTCGACGGACAATGTCCGCGACCGGAGGGGGCAAGGGCGCATCCAGTTTTTTGGCGGCGGCACCCCCCAGTTTCCGCCTGACCCCAACAACCCAGGGTCCACCCTTAGCACCGCGCTCGAAGATTTTCTTGCGGGGGACCCTGGCCAGGGCCAAATCTTTGTCGGTGATTCTCGTCGGCACGTCCACCTGTGGTCCTTCGGGTTGTTTGTTGCTGATGACTGGCGCGTGACGCCTCGCCTGACCGTGAACCTGGGCTTGCGTTACGAGCTCAATACCGTTATCAAGGAAGATCACAATCTACTGGGGAACTTCGATCCCGACGTGGGCCTTCAGCAGGTGGGAATCAATATCAAATCCCCCTACAACGGCGACCACAATAATTTTGCGCCTCGTATTGGCATTGCCTGGGACCCTTGGGGTAGGGGAAAGACTGTCCTTCGCGCCGGCGCCGGAATCAATTATGAGATCCCGCACATTTCTCTCTTTATCGGGCAAAACGGAGTGGACAACGGCACAACGCCCGGCTTGAATGACATTCCCACCGGTGCAATCGGCTCGAACGTGCCTGGAAACATCCTGGCGACGGGCATCACCTTGCCTCCTTGCGCTGGTCCGCCGAACAACAGTTGCATGAATTATGGTGACGGTAGCGCGCCCATATTTCCAGTGGCCACTGCAACCCTGAATTGTGATCCAGCGAGTGGGGGCACGCCCTGCGACATCATGGGCGTCAAACGCAACCTGCGCACACCTTACGTCGTGTCCTGGAATCTCAATGTCCAGCAGGCGCTCACAAGCACGACCTCCATCCAGGTGGGTTACGTGGGCAATCACGGAGTCAAGTTGTACAGCGTGCGCGACATCAATCAGGCTGATCCTGCCCAATCTCTAGCGAATGGTTGCGCGCAGTTCGATACCGTGTGTGAACAAATGGGCCGCCCCTTCAACACGCAGTTTCCCTTTCTTGAGTTCATAAATATGCTTGAGAACGGCTACTCTTCGACCTACCACAGTCTGCAGATCACGGCGACGCAACACCTCTGGCACGGGTTAAATTTTCTGGCTGGGTACACCTGGGCGCACTCGATTGATGACGCGACCTATAATCGCGCCGTCCAGCCCCAGAATAGTTTTGCGCCGAACCTCGAGCGCGCCTCCAGCGATTTCGATGTTCGCCATCGCTTCACACTGGCCTTGTCCTATGCGCTCCCGTCCATGAAAATGAAATGGCAACTTCTCGAAGGTTGGCAAGTCAATTCTATTGTGAGCTCTCAGGGGGGCACGCCCTGGACGGTTATAGATGGCTTCCAAAGTGGCAACGACATGAGTCTGACCAGCGAATATGCGGACCGTTGGAATCTTTTTGGAAGCCCTTCAAACTTTACGCCCTCGCCCACCGGGCCGATTCCGTACTTTGATCCCTCAACATTCGGTACCAATGGCAGCGGAAATCCGGTTGGTAACCCCGATTGCCTCGCTCATGCGGCGCTGGCAGACCTCGAAACATTCGGCTGCTTCGAGAAGAAAGGAACTGTGTTAGTGCCTCCGGGATTAGGGCACTTCGGGACTATGGGTCGGAACCTCTTCCGCGGGCCGCGTCTGGACAACTGGGACTTTTCACTTGTGAAAGACACGCATTTGGGAGAGCGAGTAACCATACAGATTCGCGCGGAATTTTTTAACGTGACGAACCATCCGCACTTCGCCAGCCCGCAGGCCACCACGCTTTTCAACGTCGATCCGTCGGTCCCGACCACGTTTGGCTTCGCCGGTGCGACCGGGGACGTGGCCGCTGCAAACCCCGTGGTCGGCACTGGCGGTCCACGCAACATTCAACTCGGTCTGAAATTTATTTTCTAGAGGGGAGCCCCGAAACCCGGGGTGAAGTCCGGCCCGTTTGAAAGTGAAAAAGCCCGAAGCGGTCATGCGCCGTTTCGGGCTTTTTGCTTGCCTTTTCCTCTGAGGGGCCGCGACTCGGGGACGAAACCGCATCCGCGCTTTAAACGCGCGAGCAAGACGCGGCCGAGCCGCTGCCATCTATTGTGGCCGGTGCCGAAGCTCCGGCCGCAAAACCACTACACCCAGCGCGTCAGCGCCGCCGCCCCATCGGGCGATAGTTCGCCAGCGTGCGCGCGCGCATCCGGAAGCGCGGCGCCAGCGGTGGCGGCACGTTGTGCAGCGGAGCGCCGCAGCTCCGGCAAATCTCCTGCAGCACATCCTGCGCGCGCAACCAGTGACCGCGCTCCATGCACTCCGGATTCAAACACTGCACCGTCCCGCCGGGCATATATTGCATCGTTTGTGTGCCTCGCAATTTTTTGTGCCGGCGACAGGAAGGGGTAGATGCTTGTCGCCGAAACGCCCCGTACAACACCATCGGTCCCGTGATGCTCGCGGAATTGTGCGCCGGGGCTTCTGGTGTGTCAAGCGGAATGTACACTATTAGTTGTGGTGTAGTTGCCGGCCGTTTCGAACCGGCACATTTCAATGCTTTCTGCTGTGGATTTTAGTTCGTTTTGCTGCTGGTGGTGTCGCCGCCCGCACCGCTGTCCTTCAACTCCGCTTCGATCTCGTCCACTTTCTTCTGCGCTGCGTCCACTTCTTGCTGCTTCGCGTCCACCTGACTTTTCTCGTCCGCGATCTTGGCGGCTCCATCCGTGTCGGCGACATAATTGGGCTTGCCGTAGTACATCTGCGAATCCAGGTCGTACTTGCGCTTTAGGATATCCAGGTCGGTCTTCACGCTCTGCAGCCGGTCCTTAGCGCTGGCCAGGCTAGCCTGCAGCGCTTTCACGTCTTTCCCTGACTTCTCTTCAGGTGCCGCTGCGGCGGCTCCAGGAGCGTTTGCAGCGGGCGGGTTGCTATCCGTGCTGGGTACCGGCTGTCCGACGACGTTTACCCCGCCAGGTACCTTTGGCACCGTGTCGTCGTCCCACACTTTTGTCGCCTTGGCCTGGTCTTTCTTCTGCTCGCGGGCGCGGCGCGCCGCTTCGGCCAGCGAATCCGTTTGTTGTTGAGGCTGCTGCTGCGCGGAGGCAATCCCAACCGGCAGCGCCAGCAGAACCAGTAACCCGGCACACACGATTCTCATGGGCCCTCTCTCCAAGCGGCACTTTGCCGCTGATTCATACTAGCCGCGCTCGACCGCGCCAGGCAATCGCCATTCGGTCCAGCATCCAAAAAGGCAACCTGTACGTCGTGGCAGGCCCCTGAACCATCGCCTTGCGCACCCGTTCGCGCCACGGCATACTCCCCTGGTCATATGAATCTTTCCCGGCTGCCACGTGCGCTACTAGTCTTGGCCCTTTTCGCATTTGCTTTCATGGCATGTGCGCCGCGCGTGCACGCGGAATTCTTTCAAGGCGCGCAACCTGCGCCAGTCTCGAACGCATCTCCCACCCAGACGACTCCACCTGCGCCGCTGCCTCCTGAAAAGAGGATAACGGCTTACACGCTCCCGCCGGGTCTGTACAGGAAAGCCCATGCGCTTGGCCAGATTGCCTGCTGGTTCCTGCTCGCGAATGTTTTCTACTCACTCCTGGTCCTTTGGCTCATGCTGAAATGGAGGCTGGCTCCGAAATTTCGCGATTGGGCGGAACGCGCCGGCTCCGCGCGTGTTCTTCAGGCTGCAATTTTTGCTCCACTTTTCGTGCTCACTTTCGACGTTTTCATGTTGCCCACCGCAGTCCTGCGCCATTGGGTGACCGTGAAGTTTGGTCTCAGCATTCAGCGCTGGCCCTCCTGGATTTGGGACTGGACCAAGGGGCAAATGATCGCCGTCGTACTCAGCACGCTGCTGGTCTGGTTGCTCTACGCCGTGATCCGCCGCAGCCTCCGGCGCTGGTGGTTTTATTTCTGGCTCGTTTCACTTCCGCTCCTGTTGCTGGCGATTTTCCTTACGCCGGTGGTGATTGATCCCATGTTCCACAAATTCGTCCCACTGTCCGAGAAAGACCCGGCACTCGCGGCCGGCCTTGAGCGAATGGTTCAGCGCGCCGGTGAAAATATTCCCGTCGGGCGCATGTTCTGGATGGGAGCGAGCGAGAAATCCACAACGCTCAACGCCTACGTCACCGGCATCGGCGCATCAAAACGCATTGTCGTTTGGGATACCACCGTCGCCAAAATGACCACTCCGCAAATTGTTGCGGTCGCCGGCCACGAGATGGGGCACTACGTCCTCCACCACATATGGGAAGGAGTGACTTTTGGTGCCGTTCTGCTTTTTGTTTTTTTCTATTTTGGATTTCGTTGTATCGGTGGGATGCTCAACCGCTGGGGCAGCATTTGGAAAATTCGTGGCGTGGACGATTGGGCTTCGTTGCCCGCGCTGCTGCTGCTTCTAACACTTTTTGATTTCTGCACCACCCCCATCGAAAGCGCTTTCAGTCGTTACCTCGAGCATCAAGCGGACCAGTATTCTCTCGAAGTCACCCACGGTCTTACGCCCGACTCAGGCCAGGTAGCCGCGCAGGCCTTCCAGATTCTGGGAGAAGTGGATTTGTCCGACCCGGCCCCCAATCCCGTCGCTATTTTCCTGTTTTACGATCACCCGCCGATCCCCGACCGCATCCGCTTCTGCCTCACATACGATCCGTGGTCCAAAGGTGAGTCGCCCGAATTTGTAAAGTAACGCCGGCGTCCCGCCGGCTCCTTTTTTTCGGTGTCGCTTGCAATTATCGCCCCACCACTATTCCCGTGCCTGCAACGTCATTCGAATTCCATGGCGCGGCCGCAATGTCACCAGCGGCTCCGGCACCACCGGATGTCCCGGCACCAGTCGAAATTGGAATTTCTGCGCCACAGTCGCCGTCACCAGCGCCGATTCCATGAGCGCAAAACTCTGCCCGATGCAGCGTCGCGGCCCATCGCCAAACGGGAAATACGCGCCCGCGGGGAGCCGCCCCATCAGCCCATCGAGCCACCGCTCTGGCCGGAACGCATCCGGGCCATCGAAGTAGCGCGCGTCTCGATGCATCACCCACTGCGAAGCCAGTACCGTGGTGCCGGCCGGAAAATCATAGCCGCCAATGTTGCACGGCGCGATCGAAGTTCGCGCGAGCAGGTAAGCCGGTGGATACAGCCGCAACACTTCATTCACTACCGCTTGCAGATACGGCAGCCGCTCGAGGTCTTTGATCTCCGGCGTGCGCCCACCCAGCACGTCGCGCAGTTCTTCATGGAGTCGGGCTTCCGCCATGGGATTTTCGCCTAGCAGATACCAGGTCCATGCGAGAGTGAGCGCCGTCGTCTCGTGTCCCGCCAGAAAAATCGTCATCGTTTCGTCGCGAAGCTGTTGCGGCGTCATCTGGCTGCCGTCTTCGTCCATCGCACCCATCAACAGCGAAAGCAGATCCGTGTGATGTGCTGAATTTCCCTGTGCCTTCCGCTCGGAGATAATGCGGTACACCAGCGAATCGAGAAATGCATACTCGCGCTCGGCGCGCCGGTTACGCGCTGTCGGCCAGCTCGCAGGAATATTCATCGGCGAGCGCGCCCGCCCCAGCGAATAGCGCATCAGAAAAGTCATCGCCTTTCCCACTTGTTGGGCTTCACCCGGCAGCGTCGTCCCAAAAAGTGTCCGCACGGCGATGTCGAGTGTCAGCGACATCATTTCGTGCGCCATGTCGCGCACTTCTCCGCCGCGCCACTCGCGCAGGTGCGTTTGTACGATCTCAACCATCGTCGCGGCGTATTCATTGATTCGCGCGCGATGAAACGCGGGCTGCGCCAGCCGCCGCTGCCGCCGCCAGAATTCTCCTTCGCTGATCAGCAATCCCTGCCCCAGCAGCCGCTCGGTCGCTTCTTTGCTCAGCGTGCTCTTGTGAAATTTGCTCTGCTGGATTACCAGCAACTGCTCGATCCAGTCCGGATGGTTCAGCAGAATGCGCGCGCCAAACGCAACGGGGATGCGCACGATATCGCCGTATTCGTGCGCCACGCGCCGCAGCAAGCCCAGCGCGTCGCCTAGCAATTCGAACGACACGCCCACAATCGGCAACCCTTTCGGCCCCGGCGGAACCCGGCTACCGTTGGATATCGTTTCCACGCGCGTCACCATCAGTCGATTGCTCCCTCATTTTCTCGGATGCTTTCTTACCTTACTTGAGTTCGCAATCATTTGCAGCTTCCTCATCACTAGCGGAATCCAATCAACTGTCGCGTTGGTGCTTTCGCCGCGATTCGGTAAGATAACCGTTCACCCACGCCACGGATAGGTAGGGAGAATCCTTTTGGAAGTTGAAAAGCCGGAATGGCTCGCGCAGATGGAAGCCATCCTCGAGACGCTCAATGAGGGCGTCTTGGTGCTGGACGATTGCGATCGCGTCATTTCCGTTAACAGTGTTTTCGAGGAAATGACCGGTTTTCTTCGTGATGTGATCATTGGCCGCGACGTTGTCCACGACTATTACAGCCCCGAAGACTTCGCCATCATTGAGGAGCGCCGCAACAAGACTCGGCAGGCAGGACGCGGCCGGGACGAATTTTTTCTGCCGAGAAAAGACGGCACTCGCCTGCCTGTCATCACGAACGCGCGTGCCTTCGAAGATCCTGATGGTCGCCAGTACGTGATCATTACTTTCACCGATATCTCCGAGCAGAAAGAGGCACAGGCTCAACTTAGCGCCGCTAATCTCCGGCTCGAAGCCCGCCAGAAAGAAATCGAAGAAGACTTGACGCTCGCCGCGCGCGTCCAGCAGAGCCTCGCCCCCAAATCGATCATTTGGGGCGCGATTCAAGTGGAGGCTTTCTACCTTCCCGTCCGCACCATCGGCGGCGACTTCGGGCTCGTCAGCCCGGTCGACGAACAACATTTGAATTTGCTGGTCTGCGACGTGTCCGGCCACGGCATTGGCTCCGCTCTTGTCGCCAACCGCATCTACAGTGAAACGATGACGCAATTGCAGAATGGCGTGCCCCTCGGCGATATGCTCCGGCAGTTGAACACCTTTGTAATGCGGAATATCGGCGGCTCGGTTTTCTTTTTCACGCTGGCCGCGGCGCGCGTGGATCGCAGTGGCAGGCGCATGGTTTTCGCGGGTGCCGGCCATCCGCCCATCATGATCGTGCAACCCGGCGAAGAGCCGCGCCTCCTCGAATCGCGCAGCATGGTTCTCGGAGCGCTCCCCAATGCCGTTGCAACGGAAGCCACTCTCGACGTGGACCTCCAGTCCGGCGACCGTATCGTGCTCTACACCGACGGCTTCACCGACGTTTTCGATTCGCGTGGTGAAATGCTTGGCGTCGAAGGCGTCCAGAAATTCGTCCGCGAGACGGCGCTTCTACCGTTCAATGAAATGAAACAGGGCCTCCTCGACCGCGTCGCCGCCTGGCGCGAAGGCCCGCCTTCGGACGACATGTCCCTCGTCCTAGTCGAAGTGTAACGACCCGCAATGGCCAATCTGGAATTTCAAATGGAGTTCGCGGTTCCGCCGAAAGAAGTTTTTGTATTTTTCGTTCCGCAGCGCATGCCCCTCTGGTACGGGATGGAAATGGACGCAACATTCGAAGTTCAGGCTGGCGGGCCCGATTTTGCCGTCGGCCAGAAGGTCCGCATCACGGGAAAGCTGCGCCAGTACGAAGTGACACTCACCGTCGTAATCACCGCGTATGACTGGGAGCGCCTGCTCGAGTGGCAGTTTCAGGATTCCTACGGCGTCCGCGGCAAGCAACGCTGGGAACTCGAGGGCAGCGCGGGCAAAACGCAGTTGCATATGCGCGACTCGTACGAAATGCCCAGCCACTTCGGCCGCTTTTTCGACCGCATCTTCACTCGCTTCGCTGTCGCGCAGCGCGACCGCGCGTGGCTTGCGCGCCTCCAGCATCTCGCCGAGCGCCGCTAAATGTAACGCCAGCGTCCCGCCGGCTCTTTTCTTGTTTTTGATCCGCCCGGTCTAGTCCGCAGCTTTCATCCTGCAGCAACGCCCCCTAAACTCCTACCACACGCAGGAATTTCTTCTTCCCCACACGCAGCGGCAGCAGATCTCCCGGGTTCAGCACGATCGTCCGCTTTACGTCCTTCTCCACTTGCCCGTTCACCTCGACCCCGCCCTGCTTGATCAACCGCTCCGCCTCGCTCCTCGAACTCGCGAGCCCTGTTTCAGCGAGCAATGAAAAAAGCGGCCGCGATCCCCACTTCAACCGCATTTCCGGAATCTCAGTGGGCGCCTGCCGGTCGCGAAACACAAGCTGAAATTCCTCAGCCGCCTTCTTCGCCGCTTCCTCGCCGTGAAAGCCCGCAATGATTGTGTGCGCGAGCTGCATCTTCGCGTCCTTCGGGTGCAGCACACCCATTTTCACTTCTTCTTGCAGCCGCACGATCACCGGGGAGGCAAAATCTGTCAACAACTCGTAGTATTGCCACATCAATTCGTCCGAGATGGACATGATCTTGCCGAACATTTCTCCCGGCGTCTCCGTGATCCCGATGTAATTTCCCAGGCTCTTCGACATTTTGCGCGTGCCGTCGAGTCCCACAAGAATCGGCATCGTCAGAATCACTTGCGCCGAGAGTCCGTACTCGCGCTGAATTTCACGGTGCACCAGAAGATTGAATTTCTGCTCGGTGGCGCCAAGCTCCAGATCGGATTTCAGCGCCACGGCGTCGTACGCCGTGAGCAGCGGGTAGAGCAGCTCGTGTACGGAAATCGGTTGGTTTTTTTCAAGTCGCGAACGGAAATCTTCGCGCTCCAGCATGCGCGCCAAGCGGTAATGCGAGCAGAGGCGCACAACATCTTCCCCGCTCATTTTTCCCAGCCATTCGCTGTTGTAACGCACCTCGGTGTTTTTCTTGTCCAGGATTTTGAAGACCTGCTTCAGATATGTTTCTGAATTTTTTTCCACCTGCTCGCGCGTCAGCGGTGGCCGCGTCTCCGATTGCCCGGTGGGATCGCCGATCATGGCGGAAAAATCCCCGATCAGAAAAACTGCCGTGTGGCCCATCTCCTGGAAATGCCTCAGCTTGCGCAGCACAACCGTATGGCCGAGGTGAATATCAGGCGCCGTGGGGTCCACACCGAGATACACGCGCAGCGGTATCCCGCTCATGAACGATTGCGCCAGTTTTTGCTGCAATTCCTCTTCACGAATAATTTCCGACGCGCCCTTGCGCAGCAGCGCCAGTTGTTCGTTCACGGGCTTGAATTTCGCAGCGGGCACTATTTTTTCTCCGGTACTTTCAAAGGAGTAATTATCACTCTCCGGTTTTCGATCCGGTAGCGCCCTTCCAGCACAATCTGCACCGCCTCGGAATAAATCCGGTGCTCCTCGCGCAGAATCCGCTCCGACAGCGTCTCCACCGTGTCACCATCCTCAATCGGAACTGCCGCTTGCAGCACGATCGGTCCCGCGTCCAGATTCTCGTCCACAAAATGCACGGTGCATCCTGAAAATTTCGCGCCGTGCTCCAGCGCCTGCCGCTGCGCCTCCAGCCCCGGAAACGCCGGCAACAGCGACGGATGAATGTTCAAAATGCGCTGGGGAAACGCCGCCACAAAATAGGGCGAGAGCAGCCGCATGTATCCCGCCAGGCACACCAGATCAACTTTCTTTTCCAGCAGTGCCGCAGCGACCAGCTTATCGTATCCCTCGCGCTCCAGCCCCTTCGACGGAATCGCCCGTGCTTCAATTCCCCGCGCCCGTGCACGCTCCAGCCCAGGAGCGTTTTCCCGGTTGCTCACCACAATCGCGATTTCCGCGTTCGGAATCTGCCCCGCAGCCACGCTCTCGGCCAACGCTTCGAAATTCGAGCCGCGCCCCGAAAGCAGCACCCCAACGCGTTTCATCATGTCCGCCCGAAATTAGCACAGTTCCACGAGCCATCCAAACAACGCGCAATCCGTTCGCGAACCGCGCCGCGCTTGACAGCGACAACGTGACAAGGCATCTTCCTCACATATTCTTAACCGCTGAGGAGGCAAACTCATGCCGCGTTTCCGTTCGATGATTTTGCTTACTGCGCTTCTCACCATGATCTCTGCGGTTGCCTGCTCGAATCAGACAGCACAGCAACCCGCGCCACCCCCCGACACGCGCCAAGCTGACGAAGCTGCGATTCGCGTCGCCTCCGCCGATTGGAGCAAGGCCGCGCAGGCCAGAGATCTCGACAAGGCCGTTTCCTACTATTCGGAAGACGCTGTTTTCCTCGTGGACAAAGGCGCGACGGTGAAGGGCAGGAATTCAATTCGTTTGGTTTGGAAGGACATGCTGGCGCCCACGGCTCCCGGGGTTTCATTCGCCACCGCCTTCGTGGAAGTCGCCCGCTCGGGTGACATCGGCTACGAATACGGCACCGTCGAAGTGACTGGAAAAGACAAGAAAGGCAAGACCACGGTCGAGAAGGGCAAGTACGTGACCGTGTGGAAGAAACAAAAGGACGGCTCATGGAAGGCCGTTGTGGATACCGACAACAGCGGCGAATAACACTGCGTGATTTTTCGTAACGCCCGCGATCCTGGTTCGCTTCGATTCCGGTAAGGGCACGGCATGCCGTGCCTTTTCCAGATGGATCTAAAGAGCGAGCCTGCCTGAATAAATCACCGGCGGTTTTCCGTACTGCGCATGTTCGATGCGCCCGACCAAATAGAATTTCTCGCGCCGCCGTTTCAGTTCCGCCTCTACGCGTGCAACGTGCTTCGCCGGAACGACCAGGATCATCCCCACGCCCAGGTTGAAAGTCTTCAACAACTCGTCGCGCTCGATTTTGCCAATCCGCGCAAGATAACGAAAAATCGGCAGCACCGGCCACGATCCCAGCTCAATCACTGCCTGCGTGTTCCGTGGCAGGGCGCGCGGCAAATTGCCAGTAATACCTCCGCCGGTGATGTGCGCCATGGAGGAAACCCAGCCGCGCGCGAGGATATTTTTCAGCAACGGCCAGTACGCACGGTGTGGACGTAAAAGTTCCGCGCCAATTTTATTTTTTATTTCCGCCACATACGCATCGGGTTTGAGTTTCACCACCCCAAACACCAGCTTGCGCGCAAGCGAATAACCGTTGGTGTGCAGCCCGCTCGAAGGCAGCGCCAGCAGCGCGTCGCCGGGCCGCACCCGCCGCGGATCAAGCTGCTTCTTTCGCTCGACCGCGCCGACGATGAATCCCGCGAGGTCGTACTCGCCCGGCGGATAAAAATCGGGCATCTCCGCCGTCTCGCCGCCGATCAGCGCGCACCCGGCTTTTTTCGCCGCGCGGCTCATCCCCTCGATCACCTGCTCGATGACCAGCGCATTCATCTTTCCCATGGCGATGTAGTCGAGAAAAAAAAGCGGCTCGGCGCCTTGCGTGAGAATGTCGTTCACGCAGTGATTCAGAATATCGGCGCCGACAGTCGAATGAATCCCTGTGGCAAATGCGATTTTCAGCTTGGTGCCCACGCCGTCCGCGCTCGCCACCAGAATCGGCTCGCGCCAGCGTTTGCGATCGAGCTGGAAGAGAGAGCCGAAGCCGCCGATGGGCGCGAGCACGCCTCGGCGGAAGGTTTTTTTGGCCAGCGCGGCGATACGCCGCTTGGCCTCATCTGCAACGGCGATATTTACGCCGGCGTCGGCGTAGCGCATGGAGAGAACTCGATTCCTGAAGGAGGCGAAACTTTTCCGCGAAATTTAAAACATGTGGAACAGACGCTTCCAGCGCACTTCGCGCGGATGAATCACCGCGTTGATGTACGTCTCAAAACGCTCGCCCACATGCCCCGGCTCCCACACTTCTTCCGGCGCATCAATGGACATGTAAATCAGCAGCGGCGTTCCGATGATGTTGGCGCGCGGAACGAAGCCCCAGTAGCGGCTGTCGTAGGAATTTTCGCGGTTGTCGCCCATCATGAAATATTCGCCGGCCGGAATTCGAACGGCAGGCCGCATTTCGAGCGGATTCGGCGGATCCTCGCGGTAAGGCTCGGCGAGGGCCTTGCCATTGACGTACACCACGCCCTGCTTCACTTCGAGCGTGTCGCCCGGCAGCCCAATCACGCGCTTGATGAAATCCGGATTGCCCGGGAGTGGTGCACGGAACACGATAATCTGCTGCCGCTTCGGCTCGCGCCAAAGGGGCACGTGCCAATCGGTGAACGGAATTCCCGCGTCGTACCCAAACCGGCTGACGATCAGGTGATCGCCGATCAGCACGGTGGGTTCCATCGAGCCGCTGGGAATCACGCGCGCCTGCACCAGCGTCCCTTCGATAAACAGGAACGCCAGAATCACCCAGAACCAGGAAAGCACCTCGCGCCAGATCTGGTCCTTCAGTGTAACGGGCTTCGCCGGCGCTGCATTCGCGACTGCTACTGTTTCTCCCACCCTATCCCTCCCGATGAGCCTCCACTTCGAGTTGCACCAGCTCAGTCGGATAGCTGCCGGTGTAGCACGACGTGCAGAATTTTCCTTCCGTGTCTTCCACTGCCGCCCGCAACGATGGGAGCGACAGGTAACCGAGTGAATCCGCGCCCAGAAAGCGCCGGATTTCTTCGACCGGTTTTTGCGCGGCGATCAATTCCTCGCGCCGCGGCGTGTCCACGCCGTAGTAGCACGGCGAAACTGTCGGCGGGCAGCTGATGCGTACATGAACTTCCGTCGCGCCCGCTTCGCGCACCAGGCGCACGATCTTGCGGCTGGTTGTCCCGCGGACAATCGAATCGTCCACGAGCACTACGCGCTGCCCCTCTAACATTCGACGCACTGGATTCAGCTTTAGCTTCACGCCAAAATCGCGAATGGCCTGCACCGGCTCGATAAACGTGCGGCCGATGTAATGATTGCGAATCAGCGCCATGCGGAACGGAATGCCCGATTCCGCCGCGTAGCCCACTGCTGCAGGAGTGCCGGAATCCGGCACCGGCGTCACAATGTCCGCTTCCACCGGATGCTCGCGCGCGAGCAAACGGCCCAGCCGCTCGCGGCTCTGGTTTACCGGGCGGCCGAAAACAAGGCTATCAGGGCGCGAAAAATAAACATGCTCGAAAATGCAATACTGATGCGGCTTTTCCGGCGCGAAGCGGATGGATTCGACGCCGCTTCGCGAAATCCGCACCATCTCGCCCGGCTCCACTTCACGCACGTATTCCGCATCAATCAAATCGAACGCGCACGTTTCCGAAGCCACCACCCAGGCGCCATCGAGGCGGCCTAGATTCAGCGGGCGGAATCCGCGCGGATCGCGAATGGCATAAATTTCGTCGCGCGTGAGCAGCAGCAGCGAATACGCGCCTTCCACCTGATTCAGCGCATCGGCAATCGCACCAGAAAGATTTCGCGCCGCGCTGCGCGCAATCAGATGGACGATCACTTCTGTGTCGCTCGTGGTCTGAAAGATCGAGCCGCGATGTTCGAGCCGCCGCCGCACTTCGAGCGCATTCGTCAGATTGCCGTTATGCCCGAGCGCGAGTTTGCCCTTGTTGCAATCAATCACCACCGGCTGCGCGTTCATCAGCACGGTGTCGCCAGCCGTCGAATAGCGCGTGTGCCCCATTGCCACGGAACCCGGCAAACGCGAAATCACATCCGGCGTGAAAATTTCCTGCACGTGCCCCATGGCCTTGTGCACGTGGACATCCGCGCCGTCCGTGGTAGCGATGCCCGCTGACTCCTGCCCGCGATGCTGCAGCGCGTAGAGCCCGAGATACGTCATCTTCGCCGCTTCGGCATGCCCAAAAATTCCGAACACCCCGCAGTGATCGTGGAAATGATCGTCGTCGAGTTGAATAAGTTTACTCACGCCGCTGCTAGCCTCAGCCAATACCTCTGGCGAACCTCTGGAATCATAAGCCAGCCAAAAACAAAGCATGCAAACAGTAAGGAAAAAATCTCCGGCCATTCGGGCCCAAAGCCGACCCCACCAATGGCGAACGATATCGCCGAAAACTTAGCTCTCTCTACCGTTAACACGAGTGCCGTAAGAATGCTCTCGAGAATGGAAACAAATAGCGCGATGCCGTAGGCCCATCGGTGCACTCTAATCAGGCCCCATGCGCAAGCTAGCAAGGCCAGTCCCGCGACGGCCAGCGCGGATAATGCCAGAAAGAGGTGAGTCACTTCCCCAATGTACGCAAGAGCAATGACAACCGATCCGTAGCCAAGCAAAACGACGAGTCCCTGAAATGCGAAAAACATCCCCGCAACCCAACGCCCCCAATTAAAGACCTTGCTCATTTGCTTTCTGCGCCTTCGACTGCTGCCGCCAAAGATTCCGACCAGGCCTTGCGGAGAGAGTTCACGTCTCCGTGTATCACAAATGAACCATCATATTGGATGCGAAATTCACCGCTTGTGACGGTACCGATTTGCTGCGTCGTGACCTTGTATTGTGCCGCAATCGCGCTCACGCGAGCAAGCGAGGCGGGCGAAAGCGATACGACCGCGCACGCGCCGCGTTCACCGAACAGCGCGGTTTCGGCAGGCTCGTCGCCTTCGAGCGAGACGTCGGCGGAGAGCGCGTCGGCGCCGAAACAGCACTCCGCGAGCGTGACAGCGAGGCCGCCATCGCTCACGTCGTGCGCGGAAAAAATCGCACCTTCGGTCGCCAGCGCGACGAGACATTCGATCAAGTGTTTCTCAGCAGCTAGGTCAATTGCGGGCGGCGCGCCTGCAACGATTCCGTGGATCGTCTTCGCGTACTCGGAAGACGAAAACGCGCGCCAATCCTCGCTTGGGCCTGCCAGACTCGAGCCTCGCAAGCACTTTTGAATAGCCGCCATTCCCTGCGGCGCGGAATTTTTCATCAGCTCTGCAAAATCTTTCCAGTAGGCATCTTTCGCTGCCTGGCTCCACTTGCCCGCGCCGTCCAGCAGTAGAATCACGTCGCCTTCGTTGCGGAATGCAGAACCGAGCGCCCGCTCCGCATCTTCAAGCAGGCCGAGAACGCCAAGGACAGGCGTGGGATAAATCGGCTTGCCGAGCGTCTCGTTGTAGAAGCTGACGTTTCCGCCCGTGATGGGAATTTCGAGCGCAGTGCAGGCGTCGGCGATGCCATCCACCGCTTCGCTGAATTGCCACATCACTTCAGGCTTTTCGGGATTGCCGAAATTCAGGCAATTCGTCGCGGCGACGGGGCGCGCGCCGGCGCAGGCCACGTTGCGAGCTGCTTCCGCGACCGCATGCATCGCGCCTAGTCTTGGAGCGAGATAACACCAGCGCCCATTGCCATCAGTTGAAAGCGCGAGCGCGCGTTTCGTTTCTTTCAATCGCAGCACGGCAGCATCACCAGCGCCCGGGCCGACACGCGTGTTCGTACGAACCGAAGTGTCGTACTGCTCGGTGATCCAGTATTTCGACGCGATCGCCGGTGATGCGAGGAGCTTGCGGAAATTGTCCGTCAGATCGCTGCCCGCTCGCGCAAATTCGACGAGCGGCGCCTGCGTCTGCGCGCCACCAGCGGCGGCAGATTTTGAAATCGGCCGCTCGTAGCGCGGTCCTTCCTCGGCAATGGCGTGCGCAGGAATTTCTGCCGCGACGCGGCCATGATCGAGGATGCGGAGTTTGCCGTCCTCAGTCACACGGCCCACTTCGACGGCGTCGAGTCCCCATTTGTGGAAGACATCGAAAACTTCGCGCTCGCGGCCGCGCTCTGCGACCAGCAGCATGCGCTCCTGCGATTCCGAGAGCATGATTTCATACGGCGTCATTCCGGTTTCACGTTGCGGCACGCGCGCGAGTTCGATTTCGATTCCCATGCCGCCGCGCGAAGCCATCTCCGAGCTTGAACTCGTCAGGCCCGCCGCGCCCATATCCTGAATCGCGACGACCGCGCCCGTCTGCATCGATTCAAGGCAGGCCTCGAGCAGCAATTTTTCCATGAACGGGTCGCCCACTTGCACGTTGGGCCTCTTCCGCTGCGATTCCTCGCTGAATTCTGCCGAGGCGAGCAGCGAAGCGCCATGAATTCCGTCGCGCCCAGTTTTTGCGCCGGCATAAATCACGGGATTCCCCGCGCCGCGTGCGCGCGCGAAGAAAAGTTCTTCGCGGCGCGCGATGCCGAGCGCCAGCGCATTCACCAGCGGATTATTCGAGTAGCACGGCTCGAATTGCACTTCGCCGCCGACCGTCGGCACGCCGAAACAGTTGCCATAGAATCCGATACCGCGAATCACGCCATCGAGAATGCGGCGGTTGCGCGCAATCTCGTCGTCAGGGCACGGCTTCAGCCGTGCCGCATCGTGTCTCTCGCCCCCCGGGGCTTCAGCCCCTGAGGTAATCGGACCGAAGCGCAGCGAATCGAGAACGGCAATCGGCCGTGCGCCCATGGTGAAAATATCGCGCAGGATTCCGCCGACGCCGGTAGCGGCACCTTGAAACGGCTCGACGAAGCTCGGATGATTGTGTGACTCGATTTTGAAAACGACGCAAAGCCCATCGCCGATATCCACCACGCCGGCGTTTTCTCCCGGCCCTTGCACCACGCGCGGGCCGATCGTCGGCAGCCGCTTCAGGTGCACGCGCGAAGACTTGTAGGAGCAGTGTTCGCTCCACATCACGCTGAAAATTCCCAGCTCAGTGAAATTCGGATCCCGGCCGAGAATTTTCTGGATGCGCGTGTACTCTTCGGCGGTCAGGCCGTGCTCGGCCGCCACCTGCGGCGTGACGCGCATTTCTGTGCCAGTCATTGCCATCAAAAAACCTATTTGGCGACCCCCCTTTGGAGTGTCGATTAGAGCGGGTTGCTTTCCTTTGTTTTCATCGAGTTAGAGTGGTTTCTAGTCGCCGGAGCGTCGATTAGAACCGACTAACTTTTCGCCATCTGCACTAGCCGCCCCACGGTGCAGACGCATCAACTTGCCGCGCGCGAATTGTCGCAGCAAATTCCGCTGCTGGCAATGGTAAGAGGTTGTGGATGTTTGAGTTCCCCGTGCGAAATCACTACGCGGGAGCCGCCACCTGGCGTGAAAAGCTTTCGACCACGGAACGGAAGAGCACCAGGCCGTCGGCAGAGCCGAGCGGGGATTCGACAGCGCGCTCCGGATGAGGCATCAAACCGAGGACGTTTCGTTCGCGATTGCAGATTCCGGCGATCGAGTGGAGCGAGCCATTGGGATTTGCTTCACGGTCGTTTTCCGGGGCCCCTCGCCGGGGCCCATCACCCTCAGACGTGGAGCTTCCATCCGTGTGGACGTAGTGAAAAATAACCTGATTGTTGCGCTCGAGCTCGGCAAGCGTGGCCGCATCGCAGAAATAATTTCCGTCCATGTGCGCGATGGGCATTTTCAGCACTTGCCCCGGACGCGCCGCGCAGGTGAATGGCGTATCGGTGCTTTCGACGCGGATGTGGACCTGGCGGCAGAGGAAGCGCAGACCTTTGTTGCGCATCATCGCGCCGGGGAGCAGGCCGGCTTCGAGGAGAATCTGAAAACCGTTGCAGATGCCGAGGACCAAGCCGCCCGAGCGCGCGAACCGGTCCACCGATTTCATCACCGGAGAAAACCGCGCGATTGCGCCTGTGCGCAGGTAATCGCCGAAAGCAAATCCGCCCGGAAGGATGATGACGTCCGAGCCTGCAAGGTCTTCCGACTGGTGCCAGATGAATTGAACCGGCTGCTTGAGGATCGAGCGGATGGCGTGGAAAGCGTCGTCGTCGCAATTCGAGCCGGGGAATTTTACGACTCCGAATTTCATCGCGGTGATTTCTCCTCGCGCCGTATTTTATCACAGCGAGGCTTTAATTCTTCGCCGGTGTCTTCAGCACAATCTGAAGAACTTTCACGTCGCCATCGATCTTGCCGATTGGCAGGCCGAGAATACGCGCAATAAACGGGTAGACATTTACGTTTTCGAAAGACTGCACGGTCGCGCCGGCACGAATGTCCGGGCCGGTGGCGACGAACAGCGCTCTCATCGAGGGAAGAAGGCGCGGATCGTAGCCATGCGTGCCCACACTCGGCGGTTTATCGAGTTCTCCCGGCGCCGGGCCGCGAGCGCGAATGTAATAGGGGCCAGTGGCAACCACGACGGGGTCTCCCACTCGCGTGTTCGAGTCGTAATGAAGCTCCGGTGGGACATCGGCGCGGCGGTAGACCTTGAATTTGTCGCTTGCGCCCTTCAACGATTGATAGGCCTTTTCAGCGTCGGCTTCGCTCGGTGCGTACATCAGCGGTCCGGCGGATTTGAACTGCGAGAGATCCGCAAACTGGTCGAGTGTGACCCAGCCGTCGCTCGTGGTTTCCATGCCATGGTCGGCGAGGACGAACAAATCAACCGGCAAGTGCAGCGCGTCGAGACCGGCGACGAGCTTGCCGACTTCCGCATCCACCGTTTTTACGATGTCGCCCGTTTCTTTGCTGTCGGGACCGAACTCATGACCCGCGCCGTCCACGTCCGCGATATAGAGCGTGATGAAATGCGGCCGCTGCTCGGGAGGCAGGCGCAACCAGACGAGAACCTGATCGATGCGCTGATCATTCGGAACCGTGGGATCAAAAGTGAGGTAATAGCTTGGGTGCTTGCCAGCGATTTCCGCTTCCGAGCCGGGCCAGAAATAGCAGGCGGCGCGCATCCGATTTTTTTCTGCGAGCGACCAGAGCGGAACGCCGCTGTACCAGGTTCCGTCGATGACCGTCGAGTGGTCGGCGTAGGTATAGCGCTGTTGGCGCGCGGGATCGTAAAAATTATTCGCAACGATGCCGTGGTGTTCAGGGTACAGGCCGGTGATCAGCGCGAGATGGTTTGGAAACGTGGTGGAAGTATACGAGGGAATCATGCCGTCGGGTGCGCTGGCGCCTCGTGCCGCAATCGCCTTGATGTTCGGCGCAGAATATTTCGTGAGGTAGTCATAGCGGAAACCGTCGAGTGAGACCAGCACCACGTATGGCTTGGCTTGTTGTGCGGTTGAATTCGGCGCGTTCGCGACTTCGATGACCTTCCCGAGCGCGGGCGATTGCGGCGGGGCTTGCACCTCCGATCGCATCTGCGCCGAAAGGTGCGGGCTGACGAGGAGCGCCAGGGCAAGAAAGAACACGGCGGTTGCCCAGATTCGCGAGCGGCGATTTAGAAACATGGTCACCTCAATCCATTGCGGAGCCGATTCCCCGGCAAATCCAGAAACTCACGCGGAACGGGACTACAGAATATCCTAACGGCGGGATTTGACGCGCGCGCGTGATTTTGGTTTTGCGCGGCGAGATGGCTTGCGGCGGGGCTTTGATTTCGCGCGCCCTTTATTGTGCTTAGCTTTTTTCATGGCCTGGAGGCGCTTCATGGCCCAGCCGGGTTTGTTTTCCTGGCGGCCGCGGGCGATAGCGAGCGCATCGGCGGGCACATTGTGCGTGATGGTCGAGCCAGCGGCGATGTAGGCGCCGTCGGCAATGCGCACGGGTGCGACCAGCGTTGCATTGCTGCCGACGAAGACACGGTTGCCGATCGCGGTCGGGTGCTTCGCCGTGCCGTCGTAATTGCAGGTAATGGTGCCGGCACCGATGTTTGAGTTGCGGCCGATGGTGGAATCGCCGAGATACGCGAGGTGCGGCGCCTTCGAACCTTCGTGCACGACGGATTTCTTCACTTCCACGAAATTGCCGATTCGCGCGCCGGCGCGAATGTCCGCTCCGGGACGCAACCGCGCAAAAGGCCCGACAATCGTGTCCGGTCCCAGGCGGCTCGAAACCATCACCGAATGCGCCAGGATTTGCGCGCCATCTTCCACGCGCATGTCCTGCAGGATTGCGCCTGTCTGAATATTGCAGCGCGCGCCTATGTGCGTTTTGCCAAGAAGTTGCACGCAAGGTTCGATGATCGTGTCTGGGCCGGCAGTGACTTCGGGATCGAGCACCACAGTCTCCGGCAGATAGATTGTGACGCCCGCATCCATCAGTTCCGCGGTCTTGCGTGCGCGGAAAACACGGTCCACATCGGCGAGATTCGCGCGGGTATTGCAGCCGAGAATTTCTCTGGGGTCGGGGGCGACCTGTGCGAGCACACGTTCGTTGCGCTGGCGCAGCAGCGCGATCGCATCGGTGAGATATAGCTCGCGGTGCGTGTTGTTGGGCCGCAGCGCATTCAAGCAAGGCCAGAGTTTTTCGAGCGTGAAGCAATAAATGCTGGAATTCACTTCGCGAATCGCGCGCTGCTCGGGCGTGGCAGCGCTGTCTTCGACGATCGACTGGACACGGCCTTCGGCGTCGCGCACGATGCGGCCGTAGTCGCTGGGGTCGTCGAGCTCGGCTGTGAGAAGGGTGGCAGCGGCTTCGCCGCGGCGATGCGTATCGAGGAGCGCCGTCAAAGTGGATGCGCGCAAGAGCGGTGCGTCACCGGGGACCACGAGCGCAAGCTTCGCGCTCTTGCGCATCGCTCGCCGCGCCACTTGCATAGCGTGACCAGTGCCGCGCTGTGGCTGCTGCACAACCGTTTGCACGCCGAATTCGGTGACCGCGGCGCCGACATCGTCCGCCTGGTGGCCAACAACGGCGAGAATCTGCGGCGATTTGAGTGGCTGGCAGGCGCGCACCACGTGCTCAATTAGCGGCCGTCCACCGGCGCGATGGAGGACTTTGGCGAGGTCGGAACACATGCGCGTTCCCTTGCCCGCAGCAAGAATGATGATGACCGTATCGCTTGCAGCCATGTCGCGGCTATTGTCGCTTCCAGTGCGGGCTTTGGCAATCGAAAGAGCGGGCAAAGGCGCAATTTAAGGGCATCAAATTGCGAAACAATTAACGGCCGAGGGGCTTAGGAGAGCCGCAATTGAGCCATGCCGCGATCCACGAGCATCACGGCGGCGATAACCATTGCAGCAGCAAGTCCGACGCTCAGCGTGAGCGGTTCCCTGGCAAGTAGCCAGCCCAACAACACCGCAATCACTGGATTGATGTAGGTGTGCGTGGCCACGAGCGTGGGCGGGTAATGCTCGAGCAGCCAGTTGTAAGCCGTGAACGCGACCACCGAGCCGAAGAGGATCAGGTAAGCCAGCGCCAGCCACGAACTGAGCGTCACCGAACGCGGCGAAAAATCATGCCACTCACCGGCAATCGTTCCGGCTAAGAGAAGAAGAATCGCACCGGAGAGAAGCGAAAGCGTTGAGAGCAGCAACGGGTGCCCCGAAAGGTGCGAGCGCCGCGAATAGACGATTCCCCCAGCCCAGGAAAATGCGCCGATCAATATGGCGATCGCGCCCCTAACCATGCCGGGCGCGGACAGCATCAGATCTTTTCCGAACAGCAGCGACACTCCCGCGAGACCGAGCACCACTCCCGCGAACAAAGTTGCATTCATGCGCCAGCGGCGGTCGGCAGCCTCCGAAAGCGCAAAAACAAATATCGGCTCGACGGCAATGAGAAGCGCGGCGATGCCGGAAGGAATAATTTTTTCGGCCCAGTGCACCGTGCCGTGCCCAATCAGAAAAAACAGCGCGCCGATCACCGCGCTTGCGCGCAATTGCGCCGCGGTGGGCCGCAGGCGCTTCCACGCGCACCACGCCAGCAAAATCAGACCTGCTGTCAGGTGCCGCATGCCCGCGGTGTAAAGCGGCGGGATCGTGGCGACGGCATAGCGAATCGCCAGGTACGTGGAACCCCAGATCAAGTAGATCGAGAGAAACGCGAGAATCACGGTGACGCGATGCGTCCGCACAGATGCGTGCGTCGAAATCCTCGCGGGGGCGCGCGGGACGACTGCGGGTGCTTGGTCGGCTGACATGATCTACCTGATGATAGGAGAACATGAACATGCGGCGCGATTCAAAAATCTGTGTGGGGCGAATCGTCAACACACCTGCCAAATTGGAGAAGTCGCAAGACAAATTGGCGCGAGTCTGGCTGCGAGGAAGATTACCTCGTGGCGGGAACGGAAACGGAAACCGGCTCGCGGGCTGAGTCGCTGGCGTGGCCGTTGGTCGTCTCGACCCAGAGCGAGCGGTCGGCGAGCAGGCGCGTGACGAGTTGTGTGTGCAACGCGTGGCCTGCCTTGTGCGCGACCACTCGCGCCTTTAGCGGACGTCCGACCAAGGCGAGATCGCCGATTAGATCAAGTGCTTTGTGACGCCCAAATTCGTCCGGAAAGCGCAGCGGCCCGTTCATGATTTTTGCATTGTCGAGCACGATGGCGTTGTCAATCGAGCCGCCGCGGATCAGGCCCATCGCTTGCAGCCCCTGAAAATCCTTTACGAAGCCGAACGTACGTGCGGGGGCAAGCTCGCGGCTGAACGATTCGCGGTCCACCACCATCTCCACTTCCTGCGGGCCGACCGAGGGATGATCGTAATCGACGAAGCAGTGCACGCTGAATTCATTGGCGGGATAAATTCCGATGCGGCGGTCCCCGTCGGAAAATTCGAGCGGCTTCACTACGCGAATATAACGGCGTCGGCGGCGCAACCGGCGCGTTCCCGCGCTCGCGAGCAAATCGATGAACGGCTTTGCCGAGCCGTCGAGAATCGGCAGCTCGAGCGCATCGAGTTCGACGTACACGTTGTCCACGCCGCAGGAGTAAAGCGCGGCAAGCACGTGCTCGGTGGTCGAGAGCAGCACGCCTTGCCGCATCAGGCTGGTGGCATAGCTCACGCGCGCGACGTTGCGCACGTGCGCTTCGATTTCGAAATTTTCCAGGTCCACCCGGCGGAAGACGATGCCCGTGTCCGCCGGGGCAGGCACCAAGCGCATGCGGCACGGGACGGCTGTATGCAAGCCGATCCCTTCGGTCCCGACGGGGCGCTGGATTGTGAGCTGGTATGGCATCCGGGCTGGTATTATAAGCATTTCTGTGCCCGCTCCCTTTCGATTTTATGTCTTTGTAATCAATGAGATAAAGACAGAGAGCGGGTACAAGCCTCAGAGGTGTTGTACGAATACAACACAATGGGGCGTTAACATGTGTTCCAACTTGGACAGGGATTTTTCGACAAGTCGAGGGTGGACAAGTACCCCGCAAGCGCGCCCATTGGTTTTGGACCGCTGTTGTTTCAAGGTGTTCAACCGCGTAAAATGAAAAATTCGAGCACACACGAATGGCTTCTCCATTCACCATACTTTCGAACACGCCCACGCCGCCGGCCGCGGCGCATCCGCGGCCGGCGTGGCTGCGCGTGCGATTTTTCGGAGGGCCGAAATATCAGGAATTGAAGCGCACGATGCGCACGCTCGATCTGCACACGGTGTGCGAGAGCGCGCGCTGCCCCAACATGGGCGAGTGCTGGGAGCATGGCACCGCAACGTTCATGATCCTCGGCAACATTTGCACGCGCGCGTGCGGATTTTGCGCCGTGCCCAGCGGCAGGCCGCTGGGTCCGCCGGAGGAAGACGAACCGGAGCGCGTGGCCGAAGCCGTCGCGCGGATGGGATTGCGTTATGCCGTGGTCACTTCCGTGAATCGCGACGACCAGCCCGATGGCGGCGCAGCGATTTTTGCGCACACCATTGAGGAAATCCGGCGGCGCGTTCCGGGCTGCAAAGTGGAAGTGCTCATCCCGGATTTTCGCGGCGAGTGGTCCGCGCTCGAAACAGTAATTGGGGCGCGGCCTGACGTTTTGAATCACAACATGGAAACGGTGCCGCGTCTTTACCGGCGCGTGCGCAAGGGCGCAGTGTACGAGCGCTCACTCGAATTGCTGCGGCGCGCGCGCGAGCTCGCGCCATCGACACCGACAAAAACGGGCATGATGCTCGGCCTGGGCGAGACGCGCGAAGAAGTGCTCGAAGCGATGCAGGAAATCGCGGCGCAGGGCACGGACATTCTCACGCTCGGGCAATACATGCAACCGACGCCCGAGCATTTGCCCATCGAGCGGTACGTGCATCCCGACGAGTTCGCTGAATTCAAGCGCGCCGGCGAGCAGATGGGCTTCAAGCACGTCGAAGCCGGCCCGCTGGTGCGCTCCTCCTACCACGCTTTCGAACAGGAAGAATCCGCGCGCGCGTGATGCGGGCGACACGGCTCTCCGTCTCGCAGCGTGAATCCTCATGAATCCCTGGCGCGGCCTGAAGAATCTTCCCCGCGAAATCTGGATCCTCTGCGCGGCTACACTAGTAAATCGTGCGGGGACCATGGTCCTGCCGTTCCTCGTGCTGTATCTCACGAGGACACTCAGCATTTCGCCCGCGCACGCGGCGCTTTCGCTGACCGTGTACGGCGCAGCGGCCCTGATGGCCATGCCTGTCGCCGGACGCCTCACGGACATTGTCGGCCCGCTGGCGGTGATGAAAACGTGTCTGTTTCTTTCCGGGGCTTTGCTTCTCGTTTTTCCGCTCGCTCATGGATTTGTGACCATCCTCCTCGTGACATTTCTATTCGCCATCCTCAACGAGTCGGTGCGGCCACCAAGCTTCGCAATTATTTCGGATCTGGTTGCACCGCCGCAGCGCAAGGCAGCTTTCGCGCTCAGCAGGCTGGCAGTGAATTTGGGCATGAGCGTAGGTCCTGCGCTCGGTGGAATTCTTGCGCTGATTTCGTTCCACTGGTTGTTCTGGGTGGATGGGATTACGTCGATTCTCGCGGGCGTCGTGTTGCTGCTCGCACCGTGGCCAACGGGAGGACGGTTGCTCCAGCACGAGCCTGGATGGCCCGAAAGCGAAGACCCGAGCGAACTGGGCCGCGAGATTGAAGCGGAGGGAATCGATCTGCTCCCGCCCGCGCATCCGGCGGCGGACCTTCGCGCGTTTCGCAACCGGCGCATGCTTTATTTTCTGGCGGCCCTGATACCGGCGCAGTTTGTCTTCTTTCAGCTCACGTCCACCGTGCCGATTTTTCTGGTCCGGAACCTGGGCCTGCCGGAAGCGATTTACGGCACGATATTCACGTTAAACACGCTGATGATTGTGGCCATCGAAGTTCCTCTGAACACTGCGATGGCGCACTGGTCGCATCGCAGCACGTTGATGCTGGGCGCGTTCTTGTATGCCGTGGGGTTCGGGTCGTACGCTTTCCTTACGCGGCCTGTGGGAATTTACGCAGCGGTGGCAGTTTGGACGTTTGGAGAAATGATTTTGCTGCCGGGCAGCGCGGCCTACGCCGCCGAAATTGCGCCCGCGGGCAGACGCGGAGAATACATGGGGCTCTACACCATGTCGTTCAGCATCGCGTTTTCACTGGGACCGTGGATTGGCGCGAATGTCCTCGACCGCTGGGGGCCGCACGTTTTATGGGCAGGCGTGTTTGCCTCCGGGTGTATTTCCGCGACGCTGATGAGTCGGATTGGATCAGGCAAAGCCACGAGTCCCGGTGAGCCTGCCCTAGTACAGTGACTTGAGAACCGCAGTTGCAAGTTCGCGCGCATGCGCCACGCACGAGCTATCGCCGGCGGTGCTCTTCAGCACAGCCTGGAAATATCCCGCGGCCTTTTCACTGCGCCCCAATTCCGCGTTCAAATTTCCCAACAACAACAAGAAGATCGGATTCTGCGGGTAGCGTGCAACGAGCGGCTCAGCAATCGCGAGTGCCCTCTCGTATTTTTGGTCATATTGCCGCAGCGACTTCGCAAAAATGTACCGGACATCGACGCGCAAAAGCACGCCTTGAGTCATTCCGATCTCCATTTGCTTGATGCCCAGCTCTTTGTCCCCGCCAGGAATCCCCATGAAAAAGCGAAATATTTTCACGATGGGTGAGAGCGTGGCTACGTAGTAGTTGTATAGGCCCACGCCGCCCGTGGCGTCCGCCATTTCCGGATCGAGCTCAAGTGCCCGGAGCATTTCCGAGCGAGCGCTCACGCCCGCGTGCGCCACGTTGCGATTTTCACCGCGCAACGCATAGACGCGAGCCTTCAGCGCGTAACCCATCCCCGCGTACACGTGCATTTCCGCGGTTTCATTTTTCCGAAGCTGAGCAGCCGCCAGATGGACCACCTTGTCAGCCAGCTTGAAATAGGCCTCATCCTCAGGTTCTTTGCTGTGCTTCCAGGAATCCACGATGCCGTATTTGGTTTCGAGCGCGCCGCAATAACGCTTCCACCACAGCGCCTCGCCCTCGAGCGCGTAGCCGAGCGGGTGTTCCGGCTGTGCTTGTTGCAGTGCGCGCACGATTAGCAGTGCTGCATCGGGATCGCCGGAATAGATTTTGTCCAAAGCAGCCTGCGCTTCCGGCGAGATCCTCAGGCCGCCCGCGCGCGCGGGGAAGCAATATAGGGCAACGCTCGCGACCAATGCTGCCAGCAGGAATCCGCGACGCGCACGCTTCATTTCACCCTCTTCAGCCAGCCCACGAGCCAGGCCGCAGTAACGTACATCACGAAACATTCCATCGCAAAGGGCAGAAAGCCGAGGTAGCCGGGCGCGGGCATCGCAAAGATTTTTGCCTGCTGGAAGATTGGAAACGTGTAATGCCATTTTGCCGCGGCCCAGTTGTTCCAGAATTCCCAAAGCCAGCCGCAAATCCATCCGGCCATCAGAAATCCATACACGCGGCGGAGAAACCCTTCGGAAATATCGCCGAGAAACGACGGCAGACCGAGCCGGCGATTGATCGGGTCAAGCAGGAGCAAAAACCCGATCCACACCAGTCCAAACAGGTACGCAGCAATCCGATGTGGGAGCACCAGCGGCAAAATCAAGCAAGCCGCCCCGCAGGCCATCACTGCATTTTCAGCGGCGCGAGGAATCTTCCAAGGTTCTGCGGGTAGCGCGGGCAGCAGCGCTTGCACCAGATCTGAAGTCTCAAAAATTGCAGGCGTGATTGTGGCGAACGACCAGCCGTAGCCAAGCAACGCCAGTGGCCATTCACGCGGCACGCCAGTATAGGTCCAAATCTGCAGGCGTAAATTGTAGGCCTCAAAGATCAGCCACAGTGGGATGGAAAGCAGCGTCATGCGCGCGACGGTGATCGGCGCATCGTGCAAGCGCGAACGGTTGGTGAGCGCGAGCACCGCACCGTCGGCGATCAGGATGTATGCTGTCCAAGCGATCGGCGTGAAATAGGTCGCCACCGGCTCGAGGCCGCGAAATAGAAACGCCTCGGCCGCAGCAAGCGCGACCAGGCCAGTCCAGCCATGAATGGGAAATGGACGCCGGCGCCGCTTCAAAAAATACCCGGCGACGAGAATCGCAATCGTACCCACCGTGACGCCAATGCCGAAGCCGAGCATGACGTGCAGCATGGTAACGCATGTTGGGCTGCCGTACTTCGCTGCGGAACGAGTCAGGAAGTTTTTCAAGCGGGCGCTGCTCGCTCCGCAGAATCGTCTGGAGGGCGTAAGGCTCCCTTTCTTGCTATGCTTTCGGTTCCTTTGCCCGTCCAATCGGCATGAGCGAACCAGAAAAACTCGAACGCGGCCTCGGACTTCTCGAAGCGACCTCCCTCAACATGACTTTCATGGTGGGGATCGGCCCGTTCATCGTGATTCCCTTCATGATTCGTGCGATGAACGGACCGCAATGCCTGGTCGCCTGGGTGGGCGGGGCAATTCTTGCGGTGCTCGATGGATGCGTGTGGGCGGAGCTCGGCGCGGCCATGCCCCAGGCGGGCGGGACATATGTTTTTCTGCGCGAGGCCTACGGCGCAAATCGCCTGGGGCGGCTGATGTCGTTTCTCTACATCTGGCAGACCTTGTTTCAAGCGCCGCTCAGCATTTCCTCCGGCGCGCTGGGTTTCGCGGATTATTCGGTCTATGTCACCGGCAAGATTCCGGGTGTTGCCGACTGGTTCCTTGCACAAGCGCCGCAGGCGGGCTCTAACCTGGCAAATTACAATCGCCTGGTGGCCGTGACGCTGATCGTGATTGCAGTCGCACTGCTTTACCGGCGCATCACGGCGATCGGAAAGATTTCGACGATCCTGTGGGTCCTTGTGATCGGCACGATTCTCTGGTTGATATACGGCGGCGCAACGCATTTCAATTCCAAGCTGGTTTTCACTTTTCCTCCGGGCGCATGGAATTTTTCCTGGATTTTCTTCGCGGGGCTGGGGCATGCGTCCGTGCAGGCAGTTTACAGTTATCTTGGCTATTACAACGTTTGCAACCTCGGCAGCGAAATGAAAGATCCCGAGCGAAATATCCCGCGCGCGATTTTCCTTTCGATCTTCGGGATTGCCATTCTTTATTTTGCGATGCAGACGAGCATTCTGGGAGTAGTGCCGTGGCGGGAGGCCAGAAATTCGTCATTCGTGGCCAGTTTGTTTTTCGAGCGGACCTTCGGCCCGCACTGGGCCACGCTGGCAACAGGGTTGATTCTGGTGGCCGCCTTCGGGTCGGTTTTTTCCGCCACGCTTGGTTATTCGCGCGTTCCCTATGCGGCGGCGCTCGACGGAAATTTCTTCTCGATCTTCGCGCGCGTCCATCCCACCAAGCGATTTCCGCACATTTCACTGCTGGCTCTCGGCGCCGTCTCGATACTCATTTGCTTATTCGTCGGCCTTTTTTCCGTAATTCGCTCCATCCTGGCTATGCGCTGCCTCATCCAATTTGTAGGTCAGGCAGTGGGGTTGATGATGCTGCACCGTCGCTGGAAAGCGGATCGGTGGCCATTTCGCATGTGGTTATATCCTGTGCCGGTGGTGCTGGCGATTGTGGGCTGGATTGGAATTTTCGTTTCCACAGGCCGCACGCCGATGCTGGCCTCGCTTGCGGCCATGACAGCAGGTATTCTTGTATATCTGGGGCGCGCGCGGTTGCTGCGACAATGGCCATTCGAGGAGGCTGCTTGATCAGGAAGAGTTATTCCCACATGCGCGCTTCTGTGCTGGCAATTTCAATTGGAGTCCTTGCCGCTCCCGCCCTCGCGCCGCGGTTTGGAGTTGGCGCTCAACAGTCGCTTCCGGAAACCGTCGAAGCCATCAACAAGGCGCGCATTGGGACGCGCGTCCTCTTCATCACCGCACATCCCGACGATGAATGGTCGAGCCTGCTTACCTATCTTTCGCACGGCCTGAGTGCCGAAGTCGGTCTGCTCACCATCACCCGCGGGCAGGGGGGACAAAACGCCATCGGCCCGGAGCAGGGCGGCCCGCTCGGCGTGATCCGCACGGAAGAACTCCTCGCGGCCGGTAAAGAATATGGGGTGCGGCAATTTTTCACGCGCGCTCCTGATACCGGCTACGTGAAGACCGCGGAACAGGCGAGAAAGATCTGGGGCGACGTCGCGCTGGAAGACATGGTCCGCGTGATCCGCACATTCCGTCCGCAAGTGGTGATTAACGGCTGGGGCGGCGTCCACGGGGGTCACGGGCACCACCAGGAAAGTGGAATCCTGACACCGCAAGCAGTTGCCGCGGCGGCCGATCCAAAAATGTTCCCGCAGCAATTGGCCGAGGGTTTGACGGTGTGGAAGGTCGGACTCGAATTGCGGCCCGCGCGCGGCGACACGACTGGCGCGGTAGAGCTTCCTACCAACGACGTTTCGCCGCTCTGGGGCAAGAGCTATGTCGAGATGGGTATGCAAGGCCACGCGAATCACCGCTCACAGGGCACGCCTGCGTTCTTCGGCAACTCATTTTTCCGCCGCCCGATCTTTCTCATCCGCGAAACTGAGAAGGGCGATCCCGCCGGCGGATTCGACGCCAAGTTGCTCGCCGAACCCATCAACACACTCGCGGCGCGCTTCCTCGCGTTTCAATCCTTCATGGCGCCGGCACTGGCCTCCGCGGACCAGCATCTCGCCGCCGCGCGTAAATTCGCGCTGGAACTCGACCGGCCGGCTGCCGCGAAGTCCCTGGCCCAGGCAGGCAGCGCCATTGCGGCGCTCCGGGAAAAGGTTTCGAGCCAAGGCGACACAGAATCCGAAGGCGCAGTCTGGGAACTCGATCATCTCCATCAGAAAATTGACCACGCACTCACGGACGATGTGGCGCTACCCATCCTGGCGCAAACGGAGCGGCATGGGCTGGTGGCAGGCGAGAATTTTACGGTCGAGATTACCTTGCCCGGACACTCGGCTGTCCCTGCGAGGTGGACGCTCGACAAGTCGAATTTGCAACTCCCGCCGGGTTGGAGCGTAGCCCCGGGCGATTCGAAAGAACCGAGTCTCTATCACTTCATCGTGAGCATCCCCGCGGGCGCGAGGGCGCCGAGCTCGCCCGGCGATGTGATTTTGCCCTTCCCGCCGCCTCTCGTGCGAGTGGCGGTCCACGTGAATGTAGACGGATATTCATTCACCATCGAGCAGCCGGTCGAGTCCACGGAAGCCACGACGACGGGCATCCACACCTACCCGCTCGAATTAGTTCCGGCGGTCACACTCACCGTGGATCCGCAACAGGTGATGGTGCCAATCGAGCGCGCCGCAGAACTCGTAAAACTTCTCGCGCGCGTCCGCTATCACGGCGCGAAGCCGGCAAAAGTCGAGGTTGGGCTCGACGCGCCGCAGGGATGGAGCGTGCAACCCATCGCCCCGCTGGATTTTTCGAAGTCCGGCGATCAACTGATTCGCTTCGTGGTGACGCCGCCCACGCGCCCCGCAGCCGGCGCATACGATCTGAAGCCACACGCAAAGCTTGCCGACAGGATTTTCCGCACTTCGCTCCAGCCGATTCCCACATTGCCCGAGCGCAATTGGAGCGAGCCCGCCGAGGCCACCATTCACGTAATGGATCTTGTCGTCCCGGCCCATCTCCACGTGGGATATGTCGCTGCTGAAAACGATCCCCTGCCGGAAATTCTGCGCCAGATCGGCGTGCAGGTGGACTTGTTGGATGAGGAAGCGCTGGCATTCGGCGATCTTGGCCGTTATGACGCAATCGTCGTCGGGATCCGCGCATATGAATTACGGTCCGATCTTTTGCGCTCGAATCAGCGGCTGCTCGACTACGTGCAGCGCGGCGGATCCCTGGTGGTCCAGTTCCAGCATGATTTCGACGCCAGCGAGAATTTTCCTGCTCCGTATCCCGCGAAGCTGCCAGAAATTACTTCGCGCGTCACCGATGCAAATTCTCCCGTGCGATTTCTTGCGCCCGAGAACCCCCTGCTGAACAAGCCAAATAAAATCACGCTCGCCGATTTTGAGGGCTGGGTGCAGGAACGCGGCTTGTATTTCTGGGGGTCGTTTGATTCCCACTATCAGCCGATCCTCGGGCTCAAAGATCCCGGCGAATCCGAAACCACGGGCTCACTGGTCTACGCGCAGTACGGCAAGGGCGTTTACGTCTACACGGGCCTGTCATTTTTCCGGCAATTGCCGGCCGGAGTTCCCGGCGCGTATCGCCTGTTCGTCAACCTGCTCAGCCAGACACAGCGCGCCGCTTCGCAGGATTGAAGCCGGGAAAGCATGACTGAAGCGGTCCACCTCGACTCTGCTGCCCACGCCATCTTTACAGAGCCGCGCGTGCTACGAATCCCCGATGGGTGGTTCTTGATGGGCAGTGACACGGGGCAAGAGAACGAGCGGCCTGTGCATCGCCTCTGGGTGGATGCATTTGAATTGGCTGCTTGCCAGGTGACAAACGCTGAGTACGCGCAATTCCTGGCCTCGACGCATCACCACAAGCCTCTCCACTGGGTCGATCCGCTCTTCTCACATCCTGAACAGCCGGTGGTTGCACCTTCGTGGTTCGACGCCACCGCTTTTTGCGAATGGCTCAGCAAAAAGTCAGGCCGCCATTATCGCCTGCCCACCGAGGCCGAATGGGAGCGCGCTGCGCGCGGCGGCATAGAGCAAAAACTCTATCCCTGGGGCGACGAACCACTCGAATCTCTTGCGAACTATTCTGCGCGATGGAAGCAAGCTCCTGAGCCAGTGGGACGCGCGGAGCGAAACGCATTTGGCCTCTACGACATTGGCGCAAATGTCCACGAATGGTGCTCCGACTGGTTTAGTCCGGGCTATTACCTCACATCGCCGGATCGCAATCCGCAGGGGCCGGCGCAAGGAACCAGACGCGCATCGCGCGGTGGCTCCTGGCGCCACGCGACGAAGGTTTCGCGCTGCGCCGCGCGTTCCAGCATTCCTCCCGATTTTCAGTATACCGATTACGGTTTCCGCCTCGCCCGCAGCCTCTAGCGCACGGACGTTTCAAATGCGCCAACACGCTTGAACACATCGAGCTATCACCCCTCCACCCTCATGCTATTCTTCGTGGCGTCAGGAGGGACAACCGCATGATTCTGCGAAGCGCCTGGCTGCGCTTTCTGGCCGTCGTGATTGCAATTCTTCTGCTTTCATCCGCAGCCTCAGCGCAAAAGAAAAAGAAGAAAGATCAACCGGTGGACACTTCGCCGATGCCGGCGATGCCGATGCCCGTGCCGGACCAGATTGACATCGCCATCGGAGAGATGCTGGGAGCCTTGCAGGCTGGTGATATCGAAGCCGTGCACAAATACTATGCGGACAACGCAGTTTTTGTCCGCTCTACCTATGAGCCGCCCATGATCGGCTGGAAGAACTACGCCGCGTTGATGGAACAGCAGCGCGCGGCCTTCCAGGGCGGGATTAGCGTGATTCGCAGAGACACCACCATCTTTTTCCGGGGAGATGTAGCGTGGGCGTCCTACCTATGGCAATTTGATTCGACGTATCAGGGAAAACCCTACACCGTTCGCGGTCAGACCACGCTGGTGCTCACGAGGGAGGGACAGAAGTGGCTGATCGTACACAATCACACTTCAGAGATTTGCGATCCGTCCATGTGCGGGCAGCAGATCCAGGCACAGCCTGCGCCTCAGAATCCTGCGGCGGCACCCGCGCCCAAAAAGCCCTGACGCCGCACGCGGCTCAGGACAGAAGCCAGCCCTAATCCTCTCGCCGGGGGTCAGAAGTTCTTGTAGCCCTGCCACAACCAGATTCCGGCCACCACCAGAAGCAGGGAGCTTGACGCGACGATCAGCAGCGTGATGGGGCGGCCAAGTTTATCGATCCGCTTGACGATGGCCCGCTGCTCGCTGGCCATCGAATCGCCAGCCGCGTCGAGAAATATCTGATCGTCCTCATGCGCCTCGAGCGTCCCGCGGTAAATCAGAAGGCACACAAGCCCGGCGGTGACTACTCCCCAGGCAATCAGCAGCGCATATAGCAGGTCGTGAAACGCATCCATGGCTACCTCCCCTGCCCGCTGGCCTTGAGGGCAAAACCGGATGGGGAACGGCCCGCGCGGGCCCGAATGCGAATTGCAATTGGCGGAATTATAGCACCACCGGCTGCCTAGGGAGTCAAGGACCACCGAGCCCGGCCAAGCACTCAGGCACACCCATCTGGAGGCTTAGGCACTACTGGCAGACGAAGGGATAAAAGGCGAGTGAAAGCTCAGGAGCGGCGTTCGTCGGGAAACTGGATGCCCCAGAAGTTGTTCGTGGGATAAAGTGTTTCGATGCCAAGCTCGTACTGGCCGTCGTCTTTCGCGTCGCTGATGCGAATCACACGGAATTCCTGGGTTTCCTGCGAGAGGCCGTTGAGCACCTGAATCCGGGATCCTAGGTCCGGCGAATAGGGAGCGCGCAGTAGGGCGCCATAGCGGCTTACGGCGATCGCTTCGGCCGGGGTATCGAGTGGCGTCCCGAATGCACCCTTACTGAAAACCTTCACGGGGATGCGGATGAGTACGCGGCTTGCACGGCGACGCTCCAGCATCGCCTTGGCGGTTGCCATAAGAATGCCCCTCCTCTCTCCCCGTAGAGCCAGCTACTTACTTTAGGCGGTACGGCGGCGCTGGTCAAGAATTCGTCCGCCGAGTGTGCTTCTTTGGCAACAAACCATTGGCGTGCTTTGGGTGGCCAGATTTCGGCTCGGATCAATCGGTCGCCTCCCACCCGCAAGTCTTCTTTCGTGGTGGAGTCGTGGCTGTTCTCGTTCAGAATGATTGGTGACACTCAGATAGAGTGTCGGG
>JBOGMZ010000004.1:0-1973 GCA_050746945.1 Candidatus Acidiferrales bacterium
AGGTAGGGTCGAGGACTGGCGCGCCGGTTTAGGTCGAAGTTCGTGTTCCCTGTTAGCTCGCCCTTTCGTTGGCGAGTGTCACATCATCTCGACCATGCCTCGTTTCCAGTCCCCGCCACGTCGAACGTAGCGTGCGGATTTCCCGCACTACGCTCTCCTGTAAATTTCACCCCAAAGCTTATGGGACCTATCTTGCTGGAACAGCTGTCGCTCGGGCCGCCGAACCCTGTAGTCGTGAAACAAATGCAGGATTTCGTACAATCGTCGCCTACTCCACCGTGTCCAGCCGAAGCCCGGGCGGTTCTGGGATCGCATCATATGGCGCCTGATCTTCTTCTCTACCCAGTCGCGAATGAAGCCGAAGCACTTGCTGGCATTTCCGATCGCAAAGTAGTTCACCCATCCGCGCAGCACCGGGTTGATCAATTCTACAACTCGGCTCACTGGTTGTGATTGGTGGCGTCGAAACATGTCCTTGAGCTCCCGCAGCAGCGCTGTTCGTTTCTTGGGTTTTGGCGTGTATTGCGCACACCATTTGCCCTTTCGACTGCGGATGCGGCGGAAGTCGAACCCCAGAAAGCCAAAGCTCTCGCCTCGGCTGAGATCTACGGTCCGGCTCTTCTCTTCATTGACCTCAACTTGCAGTTTGGCCAACTCCTCTCGGAGCCGCTTTTCCACCGCCTGCGTCAGCCAGTCATGTCGCGGGTGGGCGTCTATCAGGATCACCAGATCGTCCGCGAATCTCGCATATTCGATGCCAGAGTACCTGCCGTTGCGTGTGACCTCTTTTGCGCTCTCCAGCATCATGTCCACCTCAGTGAGATAGATGTTGCTGAGCAGCGGTGAGATCACACCACCTTGCGGAACGCCTCTTTTTCCGTTGGCCTTGAGCATTATCTGCAGCAGATGCATCACATCGGCATCGTTCACGCGTTGTGCCACTTTTGATAATAGACGATCTTGTCGAACGTTATCAAAGTAACTACGCAGATCGATGTCGATTACGCGTGTCTTCTGTTGGACAATGGCTTCGGCCACCCGGGTTACCGCTTCATGGGCTGTCCGATTGGGGCGATATCCAAACGATCCCGGTTGGAAGTCTGCCTCAAAAATCGGCTCCAGTATCAGCTTGAGCGCCCCTTGCACCACACGATCCCGGATGGCAGGTATCGAGAGGACACGGACTTTGCCCCCATCCTTCGGTATCTCCTGCCGCCGAGCCGGTAATGGTACATAGGTGCGCCACGTCAGTTCGTCCCGTATCTGCTCGAGAAAAGCATCCACGCCTTGCGCTTCAATGGCCTCGAAGGTCACCCCGTCTATTCCCGGAGCCCCTTCGTTTCCTTTGGTCAGCGCATATGCTTCGCGTAGCGTCTCCATCTTGCAGACATGAACGTACAGTCCCCAGAACCGCCAAGACGTATCAGCCTTCGCCTTGACGTATATTCTCCGCCTCAGGTCTTGCAAAATTATGGACGTCTTTGTCATCTCGTCCTTGCCTTCCTTGTGGTCAGAGACAGCACTTACAGCAGGGCCCCCTCGCTCCACGGAAATTACTCCGCTTCGTCGCTACTACGGACCCGTCCTCCACCCTCTCGCCTTTGATCTCTTTCCCGGTTTAGCCGGTTATGCGATCTACCTTTTTCCGCAGATTTCTCGGCGGGGCGAGGAGGGCTTCTCCAGTTGCTCAACATGTCCTTGTCACCGTGCTGTCGCATTCCACCCCGCCGAGGTGAGTAGCCGCTTCAATCAGATTTCGGCTCCCCATGCTGCCTTCGCCCGAAACATGTAGGCTCGGCCCTCGGATCCAGGTTTTTCGAGGCCACTTTCACGTTCACTTTCGTTGCGGCCCGGTGACTCGTAGCCTCCCCAGGGGAGACCTTGTCGATAGGCTTCAGGATTTTGGTTTCCCGCCACCCTGCTATCCAAACTACGGGGTTCCTGATTCTTTCCCCGGCAGGTTCACCTCCTGC
>JBOGMZ010000005.1:0-178835 GCA_050746945.1 Candidatus Acidiferrales bacterium
CTGATGGCATAACGAAGTCGGCCTCACGACGAGCCGAGTACACTGTGCGGTGTCTAACCTGCCAGAGCTCGGATCGAAGGAGGCCGAGATGCGAATTATAGGATGTGATCTACACGCTCGACAACAGACCGTCGCGATGTTGGATACGGACACAGGGGAGCTGGTCGAGACGACTTTGGAGCACCAGGGCGACGAAGTGCGGAAGTTTTATTCCGCGCTCCCCGGCCCGGTGCTGGTGGGGATCGAAGCGACCGGATCGATGCAGTGGTTTCTGGAGCTGATGGAAGAGCTGGGGATGGAATGCCGCGTGGGCCATCCCCAGAAGATTCGCCAGGCGGAGACCCGGAAGCAAAAACATGATCGGCGGGATGCGCGCTTGCTTTTGCAGTTGCTGGCAGAGAATCGTTTCCCCACGATCTGGAGGCCCTCGACCGAGCAACGCGATCTGCGTACGTTGCTACGCCACCGTCATCAATGGGTACGGATGCGATCCCGCGTACAGCACACGCTGCAATCCCTGGCGCTGAATCGCGGCCTGCGGTTGGGCCGCTCGCTGTGGAGCCGAGTCGGCCAACAGGCACTGCAAGCGCTGCCGCTGGCGCCTCATGCCCGCGAGCGACGAGCCGCCCTATTGGCCTTGTACCCTCGCTTGCAGGGAGGGATCGATGAACTGGACAAGGAAGTCTGCGCAGAGGTCAACCAGCATGCTCAGGCAAGACGGTTGCTGACGCATCCGGGAGTTGGGCCGATCACCGCGTTAGCCACGGAAGTGTTTCTGGGTGATCCGCTGCGGTTCGCTGACGGCAAAGCCGTAGCCAGCTACATCGGCATGATCCCGAGAGAGTATTCCAGTGGAGGCCGGCAGCGGCTGGGTGCGATGAGCAAACAAGGGAACGCGCTATTGCGTTATCTGTGGTGTGAAGCGGCGATGCATGCCGTCGGGCGGGATCCGGAGTTGAAACGGTTCTATCGGCGGAAACTGGTGCAGAAAGGACTGGGGAAAGCCCGAGTGGCGGCCGCCAGGAAACTAGGGATCCGCTTGTGGATCATGCTGCGAGATCAAATTGACTATGAAGAATTCTGCCGTCGAGGACAGCTGCGGCAGAAGAGCGGTAGTGTCCGTGCGGGAATGCCTGATCTCAACAGTGGTCCTACAGCGCAGTGACCGCATCAACTGAATAGGCTACCCGCCTCCCGAATTGTGGGGAGTTCGAATAAATCATCATGATCGATAGTGACCGAAGAGATGTCTGGTGGGCAACACCGAGTCGATGAAGTGACACGAACCGAGCCAGCAGGTTGGACAGGGACAACAACCCGAGGATAGCAGCGCAGCGCTCGCCGGAGCAAACAGCGGGACGGCGCAGAGGTAGGGGTGTGAGTGAAAGAAACAAAAACTAGACCAAAACACTCTTGACGGGGCCGCCTTCGTTAGAGATGTTGATAACAAACATTGTCACCAGCTAACCACAAAGTCTCTGTACAGGCGCTGAGCGGAAACTGACCCACTTCCAGATTTTCCCTGCGGTGAGTGGTCGCCGGGCTGTTCGCGGGCGTCTACACGAAAAAAAACCGGTCGCGCCCCGGGGCCCATCCGGCGGCAAATTATTTTATCTTGACAGCAAGAAGGATTGAGTCTATGCAGGGATTCTGGTCGGGCGATAACCCATCTAAAACTTAGACGAAGGCCCATCGCCGCAGCCGATGGGCCCGAGTAATTGAGGAGGCAGTATGAAACATCGTGTGAGCCTGGTTGCGTTGGGGTGTCTCTTGGCAGCTTTGGTCGCCGGTTGCGATTCGTCTTCTTCGACTCCGAAACCGGCAACCGTAAACGGCGTTTTCGCTGATGCGACGGTCGTAGGAATGACCTTCGGATGTGGCACTCAGAAAGGGGTCACTGGAGCGGGAGGAACATTCTCGTGCACTAGCGGGGACGACGTGACCTTCTCGGTAGGGGGAATCACCGTGTGCAAGGCCCCGCCTCTGCTCATGATGACGCCCGTGAGCTGTGCACAAGCCGCGGACGCTACCGCCAATACATCAACTCCATCCGTGATCGCGGTGGCGCGCTTGCTCATCTCCATTAGCACTACGCCACCTTCCTCCGGAAATTTGACGATTACTGCAGCCGAACTCCAGGCCGCCGCAAGTCTGACGCTGGATTTCAGCACGGCGACCGATGCACAACTGCTGACCGCCGTGGACACCATCAGCCCGGGCGCATCCCTCATCGATGCCACGACCGCGCAAAATGAGCTGATCGCTCTCGTTCAAGGCGCCTTGGCTGGCAACTTTTCGGGCACCTTCAGCGGCGCCGATATGGGCACCTGGATGGTGACGGTTGCTTCCGACGGCTCCATTTCGGGTACGGCCACGAATAGCAAGGGGAACACGGTATCCGTCGCAGGAAGCCTGGTTTCAGGAACCGTGTACAGTGGCACGGCCGGCTCCGCCGTTTGGACCGGAAACATGGATACCTCCCAGTCCCCGACTGTTTTCAGCGGCACATATACCAGCAGCGACGGCCCCGGTACTTTCACTGGGAAAAAGCATTAAGCGGCTGTCCCTGTGATCGTCGGTCGTCCTGCTAGTGTCGAACCTTGCCTAGGGGCTATCCCCCCCGCGTGAATTAGGGACTTGATAGCAACATCATCCAAGAACCGAAACCGTCGAGTGAGTAACCGACGGCGAGCATCAGCCTCATCGGACAACGCATTCCGGAGAGCTATCGATAGCAGGCACTATCACCAGCAAACCGCTAAGCCCCCGGACACGCGGTAAGTGGACACTGACCCCCTACCAGATTTTCCTTGCGGTGAGTGGTTACCGAGCTGTTCGCGAGCGTCTACACGAAAAAAAACCCGGGCCTGTTGGGGGGAACAGACCCGGGTCCGGGGTGGTGAGGGGCGTTGGGCCGGTGAAGTCTATCGGGCAGTTCGACGTCTAGTAGTTCCAGCGACGAAGAGCCAGCGTTGCCCGGAAAACAAGCTGCAATCCAAGTACAAGAATTGTGTCGCGAAAATTTCGCATTCGATCGCGCAATGCCGTCTCCTTCGATACCTCCGGAAAAGGCATTGCTGCAACTGCCGCGTCACCTCGTGATTCCCACCTGCCGTTTGCAAGCGCGCTCATGCCTTCCCCTTAGTTAATGACGAAAACTGGATTGTCGTGCTCCACCGCAAGGACCATCGATTTGAAGATGTCCACGTCCCAGCTATCCGCAATGCGGAGACGAATCACTTCTTTGGTCTCCGAAAGTAGCCGTCCGCGCAAAGGCACGCGCAGGTCGCCGGCCGCTACTCGAAGGACCACCGGTTGCCCCATCCAAATTTCGTAGCCGCTCTGCATCGTCGTCCCCTCCCTCAGAGGTTCAATGCTCGAACAGCTCGATTGTCTGTTTAGGTCTTGTAGCGTCCAATGGTACAGGGGGCTAATTTCGATGGGAGTATGGTACTAGTAGCAGCGTAAGGTGCTATCTGTGAAGGAGATACAGAGATTCGAGTAGGCCGTGCGAGCCTCGGCCGAGCCCATACCACCAACCTTCACACGCCACACATATCGCACTACCTTATGAGCACGCGAGCGCGCCATTCCGCATTGTCTGTTATTCTGAATCCTCCAGCGCGATCGCTTGGCGCGAGCAAAGGCTCATGGTAAATGATCGAATTCCTGAAACACCTCTTCACTCAGCTCTATGACCCCAAGGGTTTGCAGGCGCTCGTCGAATGGGGCGGCACAACACTGGTTTGCATCATCGTCTTTGTTGAAACCGGAATGTTCGTTGGCTTTTTTCTGCCCGGTGATTCGCTGCTGGTAACCGCGGGAGTTTTCGCCGCCGCCGGTCATCTAAAAATAGCGGAGCTGCTCACGCTGGTCACGCTCTGTGCAGTCGCCGGGGATCAAGTTGGCTATTGGATTGGCCGGCAGGCGGGACAAAATCTCTACCGCCGCGAGGACTCGCGCTTCTTTAAGAAACGTCATCTCCAGCGCGCTCACGATTTCTACGAGCACTACGGCGGGAAGACCATCATCCTCGCTCGGTTCGTCCCCATCATTCGCACGTTTTGCCCACCGGTCGCCGGCGCAGCCGGAATGACCTATCCGCGATATCTCGCCTACGATGTGGTGGGGGGATTCCTCTGGGTCTGGGGCATGACGCTGCTGGGTTACACGCTCGGCCGCACCATCCCCAACATCGACAAGCGCATGCACTACGTCATCGCCATCGTAATTTTTATATCTCTGCTGCCCGCGATCTATCAGGCATTGAAATCCCGCACCAGCAAACCCGCACCGCCCATCAAAGACGCCGAGCCGGAATAGCGCCTCCGCGGTAACAAGCCCGAAAATGCGAAACGGGGAGCCTGGCAGCTCCCCGTTTTGCTTATTCCATTTGCCCCGGTGATACCGAAAGGCATCGCCGGCAGCTCGCACCGCATGAGCGGTGTGTAAATGGTGTCAAATTTCTAGGCCCGGTGGAGTCATACCTCCCTCCGTGCACTAGCTACTTCAATTCTGCTTTTACCTCCGCGCGCACGTGAATGCAACAAGAAAATTTCCAAATCACATCCCGGCTTGGATCGAAACAAGGGCGAAAAAGAAAGCGGGCTTACTTCAGGAAGAGGCCTTCACGAAGCTGGTCGCGTCCCACAAATGTTTTCGAGGAACGGAATTTCCCAAACAGATCCAGTATCTCGCGATTCCGGAATACGCGCGCGTGCACGGCCAGCGTCGGCGCCGGCAGCAATTCAATCGTCTGGGAATCCGCCACGCGGTACCGGTGGAATCTTTCTGCCGGCCGGCTGTGAAACAGCGCCAGCACCGATCCCGCGGGATGCAGCAACGAGTACAGCCGGTCCATCACCCGCGGCATCAGTTCCGCGTCAAAATAATCAAACAGGTCCCAGGCCAGCACGCCGTGAAAACCCTCCTCGGGATATTGCAGTGAGGTTTCCAGAAATTTTTCCGCCAGAATCGCCTGTGAGACTTTTCCCGTCTCATCGCCAACCGGCGCCAGTCTCAACCGCTCTTCCTCGGCCGATAGAAATTCCTTCCACGATCGCAGAAAGTCTTCCGTCGAAACCCGGTAGCCTTTCTCGATGAAAAATGTCAGCGTGGCCTGCGACACCTGCCCCAGATCGAGAATGCGCCCGTTGCGCACATCGCTGATGAGCCACAGAAATTCCTTCAGCCCGTTTGAAACGCGGAGATTGGCCGAGGGCGTCGTCGCACTCGCCGGTCCAGGCTTTGACGAATGCCCCGCCACGGCCGTCGCCGCTCCACCGAATCGCGGTTTTGCCATCCAGTTCATGCTCGGATCTACTCTTTAGCCGCCACACCCGCTGCTGCCGGCGTTTCCGCGGATTTTGCCTGTCCCGCAGAACCACCGCGCCGCGCCTCGCTCGCGCGCGTCGTCTCCACTCTTCCGCGCAATCGCGCCCCGTCGTCAATCGCCACACGTGGCGTCATCAGGCTTCCCTGCACGTGGCTCGCTGAGCCTAGTCGCACGCTCTCGCTGGCCTTCAAATTCCCCTGCACCGTGCCTTCGATCACGATTTCGCGCGCCTCAATGTCTGCCTGCACTTGTCCCCGCGGCCCCACGGTCACTTTCGATTGCCCCATCCGAACGCTTCCCTGCACTTCGCCATCAATGTACAAATCGGCGCTGCCGGTGACTTCACCATGGATTTTTAGCCCTGTGGAAATCGCCGAAGCAGACGCCGGCACATTCGTCGCGGCCAATGGCGACAAAACAGACGGCGCGTTCATCGTGCGCTGCGATGTTACTTTTGGACTTACCGGTTCCGGCACAGGTATCTGCGGAGCCTGCGAAGACTCTTTTCCCTCAGTGGTTTTCGACCACATCGAATTCCTCCCCCAGGATGTCCCCGTTACCCCTGGGCAGGGCGCAGGCGTCCTAGTACGGTTGCCGCACTATAGTACAGTCGCATCCGCTTGTAAACCCATAGCAACTCGGGAGATGGCAATCAGGCATCACCGGACCAGCAGGCGAAAGTCAGGAGGTCTGCTCGTCTTTGTGGCGCATTTCCCAAATGGCCGCAAAAAATCCAACCGTCTCACGCAGAAAATTCTTCACGCCCGCTCGATGTCTCCACCAATCGTTGGGATCGTAATTCGGATCGCGCGCCGCCACCACGTGCAGCTCCGTTCCACTCGCGAGCGATCGCTCGAGAATATACCGCATCCGCCGCGTCCGGTAATTCGCCGTCACTACCAGAATTTTCTTCCAGCCGTGCGAACTCGCGAAAGTTCCCAGCGCCTCCGCTTCTTCGTGCATCTCCACGGCACGATACGGAAGGCGAACAATCGACGTAGCCGGCACTCCCCGCTCCACCAGATCCTTCTGCATCAGTTCCGCCTCGCTCGCGTACGGCCGCAAATATTCCCCCGTCGCTACCACCCGCGGCCCCCATCCAGCCTTGAAGAGCTCCGCCGCTCGCGCCGCGCCATCCCCATCGTAGTCGTCGTCCAGCACCACGATCACATCCGAAGACCGAGGCGAATCGTCCACAATCAAAAACCCGCCGGCCAGCCGGAGGATCGGCTCGCGCACCAGCCACAACACGCCCAGCATCGCCAGGAAGAAAATCAGGAACAACAGGCGAAAGATAATTCCGCCGCGCTCCGCATTCATTTGCACGCAAGAGCGGCTGCTGAATTTCGTCATTTACCGGGATCAATCTGCCGCAATTTCTCTGCGGCATCTTCGGGCAGGGTTCCGTTGAAATACACTTCCTTGATGCTGTACGACTTGCTCTTCGCTTCCACGATGGGAAGAATTTCGATATGCCAGTGATAGTCGCCCGCAATCGTCCGCCAGTAATCGCTCAACTCCCCCTTCGTTTGCAGCGTGTTTGGCGCGGTGTGGACCACCATATGGTACGCGCCTGAAACTTTCAGCAGGCGCCGGAGAGTGCGCCCGAGCAACGTTGCCAGGTGCCTCCGTTTCTCGCCCGGCGACGGCACCTCAAATAAATGATTGTGCGTCCGCGGCATCAACCACACCTCAAATGGCACGCGCGAGGCATACGGGCAAAACGCATAATAATCCCCCGCATTGTCCACAATCCGTTTTTTCTGCCGTTCTTCCTGCCGCAAAATATCGCAGAACACGCATCGCTCGCGCTGCCGGTACCATTCGCGCGCCGACCGCAATTCGTACGAAATTCGCCGCGGCACAAAGGTCGTCGCCGTCACCTGCGAATGCGCGTGCGGCCATTCCTCCCCTGATTGCGGCCCTTGATTCTTGAACACGGTCACGTACTTGAACCGCGCGTCCCGCTTCAAATCCAGAATCCGGTGCGTATACGCTTCCAGCACGCGCTCAATCTGCTCGTCCGTCATCTGCGCGAGCGTGCGCGTGTGTTCCGGCGTCTCTACGATAATTTCGTGCGCCCCGATGGACGCCATCCGGTCGTAAATTCCCTCCGCGTTTCTTCCCGGATCGCCTTCAATCCGGTACAGCGGCCGGAAGTGCGGATACGCACGCACCTGCCACGGCCCTTGCTGCGGCAAGTCGAGCAGCACGCTGGTCTCCAGCCGATTCTCCGGGCACAGCGGGCATGGATCCGGCCGCAGCTTCTCCTGCTCCGGATGCCCCACAACTACCCAGCTTCTGGTGATGGGATCTTTACGAAGTTCCATTAGCCACGCTGAAAATTATTCCCCGTGAAAAAATGAACGCCGTCATTTTATAACGCACACTCCGGAAGGGCAAAACACAACTCAGGCAGGTTGCCATCTGGGAAAGTAGCTCGATGTCGCACCGCTATCGGGTGTAATGCGTCGGCGTGGGCCCGACTTCCAATCGGTGCCGGTCCCAGATTGCGCCTTCGCGGCTGTAGCTGGCCATCTCGAAATCCTGCGTCAGCTCCAGGCAATCGGTCGGGCAGGCGTCTTCGCACAACCCGCAGAACATGCACCGCGAGGTATCGTACGTGAAGGTCGTCAGCACCTTTCGCCGCGTGGCGTCGTCGCGCAGCCATCCCACCACAATCAGATTCTCCGGACACGCCAGCGCGCACAGGTTGCAAGAAATGCAAAGCGATTCGCCCGTTTCCGGATTGATATTCAGCCGGGGCGCTCCGCGGTAGCGCTCCGCCACCATGGGCCGCTCCTGCGGGTACTGCTCAGTGTAAATATTCTTGGGAGCCTGGTAGCGGAACGTCAGCCACATGCCCTTCAGCAGGTCCACCAGAAAAACTCGCTTCAATATTTCTTTCATCGCGCCTCAGTTTGACTTCCCCACCCTGTCCTGTCAAGTCGCTCGCGCCTTGTCGTGATATTCTCTGGCCCGATGCCCGAAATCTCGAATGCTGACATCGCCTTCATGCAAGCCGCGCTGGAAGAAGCCCGCCTCGCCTCCGATCGCGGTGAAGTCCCCATCGGTGCCGTCATCGTCCACGAAGGCCGCATCATCGCCCGCGCCGGCAACCGTACCATCGCCGATTGCGACCCCACCGCCCACGCCGAAATCGTCGCCCTCCGCGCCGCCGCGCAGAAAATCAAAAATTACCGCCTCCTCGACACGACTCTCTACGTCACCATCGAGCCCTGCTCCATGTGCGCCGGGGCTATGATCCAGGCGCGCATCGCCCGCCTCGTCTACGGCGCAGATGACGTGAAAGGCGGCGCCGTCCGCTCCTGTTTCTCCATCCTCGACCATCCGCAGCTCAACCACCGCGTCGAAGTCACCTCCGGCGTTCTCGCCGATGAATCCGCGGCATTCTTGAAACAATTCTTCGCTCCCCGCCGCTAAGTTTCTTCCTGCGTTGAGTTTCCGTCTGAGCTAGGCAAGACATGGCCGGAATTCCCACCCCGACCTCAGCCGAGTGCGTGCCGGGTCTCTTCCGGTGTGCTAACCGTTAGTTCCTCTTTGGCACAGTACCATTGCCAGGTTTTCACCCCGCCATTCATCCTGACGATATTGTCGGCTCCTACTGGAGGAAGCTCGTTTCGTCGCATCGGCACTAGTTCTCGGATGTTCGCGCTCTGTTTCGCGGTGGCGGCAGAATCGGTTGCCGGGTGCGTCGGAAAACACGTTAGCGATGTCCACTGACACCATTTCGAGCGTTGCCGATCTGGCCCCTGCCCAGGACAGACCCGTTGCGAGAGGCTCGCGGCCGCTCCGCCCAGCCATTGATCTCTCGCGCCTGGGATGTGTGGACTTGCTCCGCGGCCTCGCCATGATCCTGATGGCCCTCGATCACGCACGGGGCTTTTTCAGCGGCGCGGGTTTCGCACCGGAGAACATCACGCATACCACCGGAGCACTTTTCTTTACCCGCTGGATCACTCATTTTTGCGCCCCCATATTTTTCCTCCTTGCCGGCACCGGCGGCTATTTGGCGCTCTCGCGAGGAAAATCAGTTTCGCAGGTCTCGCGGTTCTTTTGGACGCGCGGATTGTGGCTGGTGTTCCTGAACTTGACCGTCATGGCCTTTGCCTGGACTTCCTTGTTTCCCTTCCTCTTCAGCGGCGTGCTGTGGTCGCTCGGATGGTCCATGGTTGTGATGGCGGTCCTCATTCGCTTGCCTCTCCCCGCAATCGCGGCTTTCGGCACCGTCATCGTGTTCACCCATAATCTGCTCGACCACGTGAATCCCGCTGTGTTCGGGAAATTCTCGGGACTGTGGTTGCTACTGCATGGCTATGGGACCTTCTGGATTATTCCGGGCAAGCTCGATTTCTTCGTCCTCTGGCCGCTGTTGCCGTGGGTGGGAGTGATGGCTCTGGGCTATGTTCTCGGCTCTCTCTTCCAGCAGAGGGACTGGACAAAGATCGTTTTCAGGCTGGGCGCGGCCTCGACAGCTCTGTTTTTACTTTTGCGGGTTTTCAATCTCTATGGGAACAGTTCCCAAAACTTGTTCGGCGTCGCTGCGGGTCCGTGGCAGGTGCAACCGACTCTCGCGCTGACGATTGCTTCGTTCTTCAACTGCTTGAAATATCCGGCCTCCTTGCAGTTCCTGTTGATGACCCTCGGCCCTTCCCTGATGGCGCTTGCCTGGCTCAGCACGATCCACGCGGAAAGCCCGCTGACAAAACTGGTGGCCGTGTTCGGCCGCGTGCCGCTCTTCTACTACGTGCTCCACCTATTCGTGATTCGCACGCTGGCCGTTTACATCGCGCTGATTTTCAAGCAAAAGGCCGCATGGCTGTTGCACGGCGGGTTCATGGTGCAAGAGCCGCCCCCAGGCTACGGCCACAGCCTGCTGTTCATCTATGCCATGTGGTTTGCCGCTGTGTTATTCATGTACCCTCTTTGCCTCGGGTTCATGAAATTGAAACAGCACCACGCGGACTGGTGGTGGCTGCGTTATTTGTAGCCTTGAATTTCCACCACAATTTCCCGCGAGGTTGCTGCCAGGCAGTCTATCCGGCCGCTGACGCTTCCAGATATTGTCGGGTCGTATTCAGCAGATCGTCCGCCGATGGCAAATCAGCAGGATGCGCTCCGCAATGCAGCCACAAAATCTTTCCGCCGCGAGCAACCAGCGCCGCTCCGGGCAGCAGCAGGATGTCGCAGGTTCCCTTCATTGAGCGCTGGAAGTTGATTGAGAATCCCGCGTCCCGATTCTCTGTCCTCCGCCGTCGCAGCTCATGCGAAGGGCGCACTAACGCCATCCAGGTCGTGCGGTCGAGCCCCAGTTTCCGGTAGCTCTCTCTCTTCGGATCCGGCACGCAATGCGCGGTCATCCCGTATACACCGCAAAGCTCCGCCGCGTCCTTTGCGTCTCCCTGCGCGATGCAGGCCAGCCGCACCTTGAGCTTTTCGAACTCAGGCAGCTTCTCGCGCAACTGCGCGAGCGACTCCACGCAGAACGGTCAACCGAGGTGCCGCAGCCATACGACCAGTGCGGGTCCCTCCCTCCAAACTTCGGAGAGCCGCCGCTCGCTCCCCGCCGAATCCTTGTAAACGAAATCCGGCGCAGCGTCTCCCACGGCCGGTTTTGCTGCTCCTGTCACGCTCATATCTGTTCCCTCTGATTTACCACGCGCCCGAAGAGCCGCCGTCATTCAGGCACATTTGCAACTTTGCCGATGTCTTCTCCCGCGACCAGCAGAAACTCATTCCTCGCTCCCTTGATGCGGCTCTCGCGGTACGGCCGGTATTCTGCGCTCTCATAGAATGCGATTGCGGATTCCCGGGAAGGCCACGAGATGATCACCGACAGCGGAGGAACCTTTCGTTCACCTTCGATCTTTTCAACTTGAGAGGTACGTGCCAGGTAGCGCCCGCCGTGTTTCTCAACAAGCTTGGTCACGTTCTCAATGTAAGCAGAGACCCAACTGCGGTCGGTAACTTCGATTTCGACAACCGCGTAGTATTTCATTTGGAACTCCTCGGCTAACGGGGGACGATGAAGGCATCCACCCGCAGCCCCACGGGTAATTCGTGCGCGTCGTCCATCTCCACCAGCGTCTCCAGAATTTTCGTGTCCACGCGTTCGGTCGGCTCATCCGTGCGGACATTTTTTCTGCCCAGCTCGCCGCCTATCCGCACCACGTGCCCCCAGAATTTCTTCGGCCCAAAGGCGTCCGCCGTCACGTACGCGCGGTCCCCCACGCGGACTTTCGCCACGTCCGTTTCGTCCACGTCCACGCGCACCCGCAGCGTCTGTCGATTGCCGAGTGAAAACACCGGATCAGGTGCGTTCGCAGAATTCGTCACGCTTTCACCGGCGCGATGATAACGCCGCAACACGGTGCCATCAATCGGCGAACGCAAAAAAGTCTTTTCGTAGCGCGCCCGGGCCCCATCGAGCTGCGCTCGTGCCAGCTCCAGGTCCGCGGTCGCGCGCGACACATCCTCTTCGCGCGTCTCCTCGTCCACAAATTTGAAGTGCTGCGCGGCTGCGTCATACTGCGCCTTCGCCACCTTGAACTCCCGCTCGTAATGATCCGCGTCTTCGCGCGCCGTCACGCCCCCCTGATAAAGCTTCTGGTGCCGGTTCATATCCGCGCGCGCATTTTCGAGCACCGCCTCCGCCTGTTTCACGCTGGCCTCGGCTTCGCGCCGCTCTTCCCTCCGCGCGCCGTTCACCGTCTTCCGCAAATCCGCTTCCTTTGAAGCCACCTGCGCTTCCGACGATTCCGTGTCCGCGCGATAGTCATTATTCACCAGCACCGCAAGAAGTTGCCCCTTGCGCACGTGGTCGCCCTCTTCTACGAGAACTTCCTTCAGCTTGCTGTTCAGCTCCGAGCCGAGGCGAATGTCTTCCGTCACCGGTTCCACGCGCCCCGGCGCCGCCACCAGACTCACGCTCGCATTCTCCGCGGCGGCAGCCTCATGCGCCGCAGCCGAGCGAGACGCCTTTTCGCGCGCCATCGATGCCAGCGCCGCTCCGCCCGCTACCAATATTCCCGCTGCAACGATTGCCATTTTCCTTTTCATAAGGCCTCTCTCACGGAACTGATCAAATTAAATTGAAGCCGGCGTTTCCGGCCGAGGAATGATTGACGGCGCATATCCGCCCGGTTGCTGGATCGAATGGCGCGCCGGCGGTGGATTCGCCGTGATTCTTCCGTCCTCGATGTGCACGATCCGGTCTGCAAACTCGAGAATGCGGCTGTCGTGCGTCACCAGCACCACCGCGCGACCGCGCTCGTGCGCCAACTCTCGCAGCAGTTCCATCACCGTCCGGCCTGTCGTTGAATCGAGCGCCGCCGTCGGTTCGTCCGCCAGCACAATGCCGGGCTCGCCCGCAAGCGCTCGCGCAATCGCGACGCGCTGTTTCTGCCCGCCGCTCAAGTCCGCAGGAAATGAATTCAGCTTGTCGGCGAGTCCCACTTGCCCCAGCAAATCCTGCGCCCGCCGCCGCGCTTCGCGCGCACCCACGCCCTTCAAGTCGAGCGCCAGCCCCGCATTTTCCGCCGCCGTCAGCGCCGGAAATAAATTGAAACCCTGAAAAATAAATCCGATGTGTTCCAGGCGCAGCCGCGGCAGCTCGCGTTCGCTCAGATTCGTCACGTCCTGCCCCTGCACTTCCACCAGTCCCGAGGTCGCCCGCAGAATGCAGCCCATCACGGAAAGCAGCGTCGTCTTCCCGCTGCCCGACGGGCCCATCAGCATCACAATCTCGCCGCTGTGAACTTCGAAATCAATTCCGTTCAGCGCGTGCACCACCGCCGCGCCCTCCGCATATGATTTCTTCAAGTCGCGTACTCGAATCGCCGGTTTCATGCCCGCTCTCCCATTCCCCCTTTTCTTTTTTCCATTTTCCGATGCCCCGCTCAGCCTTTGAAAACCATCGCCGGATCCAGTTTCGTCAATTTGTTTATGGATACAAGCGCCGCGACGATGCACATCGCCACCGCCAGAAAAAACATGGCCGCGCCGCCCTTGCTCGAAAAATGCACCACGAACTGGCTCACGATCATCGCGAACACGTATCCGACGACGGCGCTGATCACCGCCTGCTCGATGATCACGCGATACAAATATCCGTTCGACGCGCCCATGGCCTTCAGCGTGCCGTACTCCTTCAGATGATCCATCGTCGTGGCATAAATCGTCTGCGCCACCACCACCACGCCGACAATCAATCCCATCGCCGCCGCGATCAAAACTGCAAGCCCCGCGCCCGTCGTGAACATCCAGTAGAACCGCGTCGAGCGGCTGAATTCGCTTGTGGTGAAAACGTCCACGTCACGAAGATGCGACTCCAGTCGTTGCTTCAATTCGTCCGGTGAAACTCCCGGCTCGGCCTTCACCAGAATGTAAGTTGTCTGATCCTGATTCATCCGCCCGCTCGGATAGTTCAGCGCATTCTTGAACGATGTGTACACGAACGGAGATGTCGTGAACGAGCGGATGCCGTGCGTGAATCCCACCACGCGCGCCCGATGACCGGTGATCTCCACGCGGTCGCCGATTTCTTGAACTCCAAGCTTTTCTTTGTAGATGTCGTCGATCATCACCGAGTCGTCTTCTTTCAGGTCCGAGATTTTCCCTTCGACGATATTCCAGGGACCTCCGACTCCCGTCTCCGGATTGAATCCGATCACCTGAACATTTTCCGTCCGTCCATCCGCTCGCTTCCATACCGCGAAGGCCTGCAGATATTTTTCCGCGTGCACGACACCCGGCGTCCCCAGCGCTTGAAAATATTTCCGCTCCGAAAATGGTTTGCCGGTGTCGAAATATCTCACTCCATGCGAAACCACCCAGGCGTCCACGCCCGAGTGGTCAACGTTGTTGGAAGTGGTGGTGGCAAAACCGAGGAAGAGGCCAAACTGGACGACGATGAGCACCAGCGCGAACACGATCCCCGTCAGAGTCACGCTCAATCGGACCTTGTCGTGGAAGAGATTTCCTCTCGCTAGCAGTCCAATTTTCAGAGTCATTTTTGAGCCATTTTTGAGCCTATTTCGCTCATTTCACATTCCAAAAGTTAAGTGGCTGAAAACTAGCCAGTTACACGGTATTAACGATGGTCGCTCTCTTAACATCGTTAACACGAAAGCAAAAAAATTTACACCATCAGTCCCTGCACCAGAGTATCCACCACCATGTCGATGAGTTGATTCCGCTCGACGAATGGAAATTTTGTATTCGCGATCAGCAGTGACGTCACGCCATGAACTCCTGACCACAAAGCCTGGCTCGCCACATCCACATTCACGTCGCGAAACCTTCCCGCCCGGATGCATTCCACCACCGACTGCCGCAAGTGCTCGTAAGCGCGAAAACCGGCGGCCTGTGCGTCGTTGCACTCGTTCGAGGCCTGCGGGTGCGAAACCATGAAAGTAACGCGATAATGCTGGGGATTTTGCAATCCGAACTCGACGTATTCACGCAGCCCTTCCCTCATTCGCTCGATGGGATCGCGAAAGCGCTCGCGGCTGCGTTCCAGGCGCAACACCAGTCTCTCAAAAGTTTCCGCACAAATACTGTTGAGCAGTTCCGCCTTGTCCTGGAAATAAAGGTAAATTGTCGTGGGGGAATATTCAATTTTTTCCGCAATGCGCCGCATGGAAACGGATTCGTAGCCTTCCTCGATGAAAAGCTCGCGCGCCGCGTCCAGAATTTCCTGGCGCAGAGATTCTTTTTCGCGGATCCGCCGTTCCTTAACTCCCACTGGCGCACTCCTTTAAACACTGCACATTCACTTAACAGTGATAAGTATTCCCCTGCCGAGCCCTACTGTCAAGACCAATTTTGGGCGCCGCGGTTTCGTCTGCCGAACTCAACCAAGCTTCTCGTTCGGCGGCAAGTTCGATTGTTTTCTCGCCTCGCTCTCACAATTTGATTAAACTCGCGGTGGGATGTTTCAACCCGGATGTTTTGGAACCGGCTGGAGGAACGAAAATTGGCAATGCCTAATTCGCTGAATATCATTTCCAGGCCCGCCTGGCTGCGCAGAATCGTGATTGCATTTTGTTTCTTGTCTGCCACTTCCCTGCTCGCGCAGACCCAGCCGCAGACCGACCGGCAAAAACTCCTGCAACAATTCAGCGAATCGCTTGACGAGTTGACCGCGCGCGTGTCTCCCGCCATCGTCCAAATTCTCGTCACCGGCTATGGCCCGGTCGAAGATAAGGCCAAAGGCGACGCGAGCCAGATCGGCCGGCAACGCAGCCTTGGCTCCGGCGTGATTCTGGATCCTGATGGCTACATCATCACGAACGCCCACGTCGTGAAAGGCGCGCAGCGCGTCCGCGTGCTGCTCACGCCGCGTGGCAGCACTAATTCGCAAGTCGGCGCGAGTCTGGGAGGCGAACAATTTTTTCCGCCGTTGACGGCAAAAATTATTGGCATCGCTCCAACGATCGATCTTGCCTTGCTGAAAGTGGAGGCGCGCGGACTGCCGACGCTTCCCTTCGGCGACTACACGAAACTAAAGAAGGGCCAGCTCGTACTCGCGTTCGGAAATCCGGAAGGTCTCGAGAACACGGTGACCATGGGAGTGGTGAGCGCGGTCGCGCGGCAGCCGGACCCGGATTCCGCCGCCGTTTATATTCAGACCGATGCGCCCATCAATCCTGGCAATAGCGGCGGCCCGCTCGTGGATACGCAGGGACAGCTAGTCGGCATCAACACATTTATTTTGACGGAGACCGGCGGAAGCCAGGGGCTGGGGTTTGCGATACCAAGCAGCGTAGTGCAATTTGTGTATGAACAACTGCGAAAATTTGGCCGCGTTCATCACAGTATTATCGGAGCGCAATTGCAAGATATTACCGCAGATCTGGCCGCCGGGCTGAAGTTGAAGAAGCAGGAGGGAGTAATTGTGTCCGACGTTTTGCCTGGCGGGCCAGCGGAAAAAGCCGGCCTAAAAATTCAGGATATTTTTTTGACGATTGACGGACGCGCGGTTGGAAGCATGCCCATCGCTGAAATGATGATTGCCACCAAACCGGCCGGCGCAATTGTAAAAGCGGAAATTCTGCGGGGCGATCAAAAGCTGGAGTTGGAGATTCCCGCAACGGAGCAGAAGAGTGACGCGGAACATTTAGCCGACCTCGTGGACCCGAACAGATCGCTGGTAGCAAAACTCGGAATTTACGGCGTCGAAATTGATGACAAGCTGGCCGAGGCGCTCGAGGACTTGCGGATTCCCTCGGGAGTGATTGTGGCGGCGCTGGCGGCAGACTCGGGGGGCACAGACGCTGATCTGCAACCCGCCGACGTGATTCATGCATTGAATGGCAAGAATATCGAAACGCTCGACGGCCTGCGCGCTGCACTCAGTGCGATTCCTTCCGGCGCGCCTGGAGTGCTGCAAGTGGAGCGCGACAGCAAATTGATGTACCTCACCTTTGAAATGGAGTGATTCGTTCCGTTCCTCTATGGAATCACATTCATCATGATGGTACTAACACTTTCAGGAAACCCTGCTAGTCTGCCTCCAAAGTCAAGAAAGGGTTTACTTGGAGGGGATTTGGTGCAGAAAACCTCTGGTTACTTGCTGCCTCTTGTTCTGGGAATTGCTGTTTGTCTTCCATCTGCCGCATGGGGAACTCCCACCGATCCTCTTCGCGCAACTGAACTGATGGCCCTGGTGGCGGGCGATGCGTTACCTGAAAACGTAGTTCATGAAATTTCGGTGAGCGGAATAGGATTTCATCTTGACGATGCGTATCGATCTCAATTGAAGGCAGCTGGCGCAGACACCAAGATTCTAAATGCGCTCGATTCGGCTCGCGTGGCTGGCACGCCGCCTCCTGTGTCCGAGTCTGAGAAAGTATTGCTGCAGCACATTAGCCAAGCCGGAAGTCTGATCAGAGCTGCACGATACACGGAGGCCGCGGAAGAATTGAAGGTGGCGCTGACAATGGGAGTGGTGAGTCCCGAGAGCGGGTTTGTGATGGGGCAATTGCTTCGCGCGCAAGAGCGATTCCCCGAAGCGGCCGACGTGTACGCAGAAGTGCTTCGCGAGACCCCGAATTTCCCCGAGGCACACACAAAGCTGAGCTATTTACTTTACCGGCTCGGGGATTCTGAGGAGTCGCTTCAAGAAGCGAAGGCAGCACTTGCACAAAATCCGGAGGATGCGGAAGCCCACAAGAATGCGGGGTTGGCGCTGGAATTGATGCGAAAATTCGATGCCGCGGAACACGAGTTCAGAGAAGCTCTTCTGGCGAAGCCCGATTACGAATCGGTCTACTACGATCTGGGAATTTTGCTTCACGACAAAGGCGATCTGAACGGCTCCATCGCGGCGTACAAGAAAGCGCTGGTGCTGAACCCGAAAAACGGCGACGCCCATAATAATCTGGGAATTGCGTTCAAAGAGAAGGGGGACCTGGATTCCGCAATTCGTGAATACCGCGAAGCTAAACGCTTGGATCCGAGCCAACCGGACGTCCGTCAAAATCTAGGCGCGGCACTGATGGCTCGGAATTTGAATGCTGAGGCGGTGAAAGAATTCCGCGAACTGGAAGCCATGGCCCCTGACATGGAAATCTGCCACCAATGCCTGGGCGATGCACTCTTCCGAACCTGGGATTTCGCGGGAGCAGAAAAGGAGTATCGAATAGCGGCCAAGATGGATCCAACAGCCGCAGGGCCCCACATCGGCCTCGGCAGCATTCGAGAAGAAGAGAAAAAATATGCTGAAGCGCTGGAGGAGTACCGGGAGGCCGAAAAGCTCGATGGTTCATTTGTCCCGGGCCCACGAGGTGCAGGAAGAGTTCTGCTCGCTCAGAAGGATTTCGCCAATGCGTGCGAGGAATTGAACCGCGCGGTAATCCTCAAGCCCAGCGATGCAAACATTCATGCCTTGTACGGGCAGGCGCTTCTGGGGGCGGGACACATCAACGCTGCCATTGGCGAGTTCAAGGAGTCTATTTCACTCGATCCCAAACACATTCACGTGATGGTCGAACTCGCAGCAGCCCTGGAACAGAAAGGAGATTTTGTCGCGGCACTCGATCAATACCGCCGAGCTGCGCTGGCCGAATCGAGCCGGGATCTTCGCAATCAGGTGATACGAGTCGAGGAAATCGCCGACGCTCAAAATCAATACAAGGCGGCTCAACAACGGATGAATGATCGAATCGCGGCCTTGAAAGCGGCGGGGAAATCCACCGAAGCAGCGGATCTGGAAAAACGCATTCAATCAACGCAAGCCGCACCAAATATCTCAGTGAAACTGGACGCTGCCCTGCAAGCGGGCGCTCAGGCGGCGTCCGAGAGGCGCACTGATGAAGGCATCCGAAAGTACAAAGAGGCGGTGGCGCTTGCCGAGCAAATTCAGCCGCATGACCAACGGCTGGTCCTGGCGCTCGACCACCTTGGGAACATGTACATGGGACAAGATTTTGTTGCTGCGAAGGTTGCTTTTGATCACGAATTGAAAGTGGCACAGGAATTGTACGGCCCGCAATCTTCTCAGGTGACCCTGGCACTCCAGTCCCTGGGCACGTGCGCCCTGCTCCAGCACGACTACACGACCGCTGAAAAATTCTATTTCAGGGCTGTGGATGTGACTGTGAAGGTATATGGAGAAGCGAGTGATCGCGTTGCGGACAGCCTTCGGATTGCAACGCGCGTCTATGTGATGCAGGGTGAGTACGAAAAGGCGGAACCGTATCTCCTGCGCGCCGTGAATATCGACGAAGCACTGTACGGACGCGACGGAGTTGACATGCTTCTCCCTCTGGCGACGCTGTGCAGTCTCTATGACAAGTGGGGGAAGGCGGACAAGTCCGAGCCATGCGACCGCCACCTGCTTGCCATCCTAGAAAAACAATATGGCGCAGACAGCCCTGTGCTTGTATCCACGCTAGTGAGTGAAGCTCAGGCGCTACGCAATCTGGGGCGCGCTGACGAAGCTGCGGTCGTTGAAAAGCGACTGGTAACGATCCGGTCAGCAACAATGAAACCCAACTAAAGGCCCGCAAGACGCCCAGAATATGGCGGAGAGGGTGGGATTCGAACCCACGGTAGAGTTTCCCCTACACTCGCTTTCGAGGCGAGCTCTTTCAACCGCTCAGACACCTCTCCGCGCCAACAGCGGTGTGTTTAGCTTAGCAAACGTGCAGTGCGCTCACAACTCTGGGCTAAATGAATGCACTGTAATCGGTGAAGTTGACCCGCCCCTCCATTTAATCTATGAGCTCTTGCGGCGCGATTTTTTCGCGGCGCCGCCGATTTTGTCGAGCGTTTCCTGTGCGCGCGCCCGGTAGGGAGTGTTGAGGGAGACGGCTTCGGTGAGCACGACGCGAGCTTCGGCAGTCCTTTGCATTTTTGCAAGCGTGAAGCCGAGCCGGTAGAGATTCCGCGCGTAACTGAAATTGTCGGACTTCAGCAACGGACTCGCTTGCTTGAATGCGTCTACCGCCTGTTGGTTTTGAGTTTTGATCACATCCACCTGGCCCAGCGCGCTGTAGGCCAATCCTTTTTGAATCGAGACCTCCCGTTGCCACTGCTCGTCGGTTACAGTTTCGGGTTTCTGCGCTTTCGCGAGCGCATCGAGCGCCTTCTGCGCGAAGGCCGCGGCCTTGTCGAGTTGCTGGTTGCTGTCGCTCCAGTAGTCGGCGAGAAGCACGAGCATCGAAATGTCGTTCGGGTCCGCCTCAAGATTTTTCTGGGCTGCTTCGAGCATCTTGGGGTTCATTTGCGCCTGTTGGTAGGAGAACGCGATTTGATCGCGCACCGTTTCCGCGTAGGGAGAGTCTGGAAACGCCGCGACGTAGCGCTCGCATAGAGCGGCGCGCGCCGCCGCGGCCGTGGTCTTGAACGCTGCATTCACCATCGTTGTCTGGATGTAGGCGATGTCCGGCTGCGCCTCGATCAAGGTTTGCTTTTGCTGCGCCGGCCATTGTTCGGGCGGGGTGCCTTCCGGAGGCGGAGCGGATTTGAAGCGAGTGATGATGGCGGCGCATTTTTCGCCGTACGAGAATATTTTCTGGACGTCCGCCTGTTCCTCGGCGGCGTGGATCAAATTGATGACCGTGGAAAGATTGTCGGGATCGAGCTTCAGCGCTTTTTCGCCGTATTCGTAAACTTTCGCGTAATTTTTCTGTGAGAGATAGGACTGCGCGTACAACTGATCACCGAGCAATTCAAGGTCGCCCTTGCCATAGTCGGCCATGAATTTATCGAGCAGCGCGATTTTAGCCGGACCATCGGGCGTGGCGTAAATTTCCGAGAGCGCCTTGTCCTCGTCCGTTCCCGCCGCAACGGAAACGCTTTTGCCGATTTGCGCGCCCGCGGTCGAGGCGAGGCTAAAGAAGAGGATGAAAAGAATCAGCAGCCGCTGCATAAGCACCTCCCGATCAAAAATCACAATTGGAATTCGTTTCGCAACTTCAACCTTCGTGTGTTTTCACGCGCAAAGGTAAGAAGCGCGGAACGCGCCGGCAATATTCTTCGTAAGCGGCGCCGAACCGGGCGCGCAATTCACGCTCCTCCATGGCGATGGCAAGAAGCGTCAACAGCCACCACGCAGCAGCGACGATCCACATCACCCGTGTGCCGGCAAGAAAGCAGGCACCGAGAATGGCAATGAGCGAGCCGACGTAACGTGGATGGCGGATGCGCGCGTAGATGCCTTGGCGGACCACTTCGCCGCCGCCGGATAGTTCCGTCTTGCCCACTAGTCGCGCGGGGCCCAGATCGCGATTCACTCGCCAGAAAATCCAGCCCTCGAAAATAAGGAGAGCAAAACCGATCAGGATGCTCCACACAGGCGGCCAATTCGTACGGAACAAATCGTGGCGAAATAGAATCAAGCAAGCTGTCACAGGCCACCACGAGAGCAGCACGCCAGTGATGTAGCCGGCCGTTTGATGGCGCCGCCAGAAATTCACTCGCGGGTGCACTACAAACCAAAACAACGGAATGGGCAATTGGAGAAAAAGCACCAACGCCGCGAGCCAGCCCAGTGCGGTCACGCGCGCATCTTAATCGAACCTGCGCGTGAGCGTAAATGAATTTCGTTTGTTGCCGCGTCCGCCGGCCAGGCCGGCGGTGATTGGCGGCGGGCGTGCGGAGGGGATTGACGATTCCGCCGTTTCGATGGAGGATTCTCGCTCGACAAATTTCGCGAGGAGAGGTGCGAGATGGTGGAAGCGAAGCCGTGGGCCAAAGTGAAGCAGGAAAAATTGAGCGAAGTGATCTCGCGGCAGATGGTGAGCGGTGAAGAAGCCACGCTGGCGCGCATTTTGCTCACGCGAGGCGCGATTGTTCCGCGGCATGATCATCGCAGCGAGCAGTACACCATGATTCTTTCCGGTGCGTTGAAGTTTGTATTTGATGATGGAGAGACCATCGTGCACGCGGGGGAAATGCTTTTGATCCCGGCGCATGTTCCGCATGCCGCCGAAGCGCTTGAAGACACAGTGGACATCGATTTCTTCGCGCCGAGGCGCGAAGAATGGATTCGCGGCGACGATGCGTATCTGCGCCGCGGCGTGAAGAAGGGGTGAGCGCGTGGACCTGGGATTGACAGGGCGGGTGGTGATCGTCGCGGCCGCAAGCAAAGGGCTGGGCCGCGCGGTTGCGGAAGAATTGGCGCGCGAAGGTTGCCAAGTGGCGATTTGTGCGCGGACGGCTGCGGACCTCAAGGCGACCGCGGACGAAATCGGAAAGGCAAACGGGCGCGAGGTGTTCTGGCAGGCGCTCGACGTCACGAATGAAGAGGCGGTTCATTCATTCGTTGAGGCTGTCGAGAGAAAATATGGCCGCGTGGACATTTGCGTGACGAATGCGGGCGGCCCGCCGGCGAAGAAATTCCTCGACACCAGTGTCGAGGAATGGCGCACGGCGATTGACCTGACGCTGATGAGCAGCGTTTATTTCGCACGCGAGGTGATGCCGCGGATGCGGAAAAATCGCTGGGGACGGTTCATTACGATTACCTCTGTCTCCGTCAAGCAGCCCATTAATGGGCTGCTGCTTTCGAATTCGATTCGAGCGGGCGTGGCGGGCATGGCGAAGACACTTGCGAATGAATTTGGGGCCGACGGGATTACGGTCAACAACGTTTGTCCGGGGTACACGCTGACGGAGCGGCTCGACGATCTTGCCGTAGAGCAGGCGCGCATGACGGGGGTGCCGCGCGAGGAGATTTTTAAATCGTGGAGCGCGGAAATTCCGATTGGGCGGCTGGCGCGACCGGAGGAATTCGCAGCGCTGGTGGCTTTTCTTGCGTCGGAGCGGGCCAGTTCAATTAATGGAACAACAATTGCGGTGGATGGAGGCTGGGTGAAGGGGCTGCTGTAGATTTTTCAGGAGTGCGCGAGGAGAATGCGGAGGTCGCGCAAGTTGTTGCCGGTGGGGCCGGTGATGATGGCGTCGCCGAGCCGGTGGAAGAAATTGTAGGCGTCGCTGCGGCGCAAAAAATCAGCGACATCGAGACCGGCGGCTTGCGCGCGTGACATGGTTTCACCATCCGCAACGGCGCCGGCTGCGGGGCTATTGCCATCAATGCCATCGGTTCCCGCGCTGAGCACGGTGATTTTCTTTCCTACGATTTTCGGTACAAACGCTAAGACGAATGCGGAATTTCGCCCACCGACTCCGTCGCCCGTCACGGGACTGCTCACTTCCCCGTTCGCGATAATCGCCACCGGCCTGCCGGGATAGGCTTTCCGCTGGGACTCGAGGAGGGCTAGCAAATGATTCGCGGCTTTTTCGATCGGCCAATTGTCGGTTTCGACGTCGCAAAGGCAGATGTGCCCCCCGGCTTCGCAGGCGTGGTGAGCCGAGTGCGTCAAGTCGTGCTCACTGAGGAGCAAAGCGAAATGCGAGCGGGCGAATGCGGGATCGTTTTCTTTCGGCGTCTCGCGCAGTTCGTGGCGCTCGAACATTTTTTGGAGTGAAGCGGGCAGCTTAGCGAGGAGGCCATATTGTCGGGCGATCCGTTCGGCATCGCCCACTGTGGTCGGGTCCGGAAGCGTGGGACCCGATGCAAGGGCTGATTCCTTGCCGGGAGGGACGTCGCTCACTCCGAGTGTCAGTTTCGTCGAACGAGGAGTGGCGGCGGCGAGGCGTCCGCCTTTTGTGGCGGAAACGTGTTTGCGTATGGCGTTAATTTCCTCGATGGGCGCGCCACAGGTGACCAGCGCGTGGTGCAGCTTCTGAAAGTCTTCGAGAGTGACGGAGGGATCGAGCGGCTGCTCGACGAGCGCCGAGCCGCCACCTGAAATCAAAAAGAAAATCATAGAGCGCTCGTCGCAGCGTGCGAGGCGATCCAAAATCGCGCGACCAGCGGCAAAGCTTTCTGCGGTGGGCACGGGGTGACCGCCGATGAATGTCTGCCATCCGGGCAAGGCGCGTGGAGGCGCGGCGGGAGCGACGATAATTCCTTCGGGGGAATACTCCGGCGCGAGAACGTCGATCAATCCGCCAGCCATTGCAAACGCCGCTTTTCCGTAAACGATGGCGACAAGTTCGCGAAAATCACGCAAATCAATTTCAGCGCCAGCCACACGAATGCGGGAACCCTGGAGATCGAGTTTACGCGTGAGCGTTGCGGGGATGTCAATCGCCGCAAGCGTTTCGCGAAAGATGCGCTGAGCGATCTGCTTCACGATTTATATGAGGCCGAGAGCGTCCGCGTTGAGGGCGTTCGGCGGGCGGCGTCCTTCGAAGAACGCAACGACATTGTTGGCGGCCATGACCGCCATTTTCGTGCGCGTGTCGATGGAGGCGCTGGCGATGTGTGGAGTGAGGATGACGTCTTTGCGCGTGATCAGCGCGGGATGCGCCTTCGGCTCGTTTTCGAAAACGTCGAGGGCGGCGCCTGCAATTTGCTTTTTCTCCAGTGCTTCCGCGAGGGCGGCTTCATCCACGACCGGGCCGCGCGAAGTGTTGACCAGGTAGGCGGTGCGCTTCATTTTTCCGAGATTGTCCTTCGAAATCAGATGGCGCGTTTCGGGCATCAGAGGAACGTGGACGGTGACGAAATCCGCCTGGCGGAACAGGGTGTCGCGGTCAACGAATTCCGCGTGCAGCTCCTTTTCGGCCTCTGCGGGGGCGCGGACCGTATCGGTGTACAGGATTCGCATGTTGAAACCTTGTGCGCGGCGGGCGACGCCGCGGCCGATCCTGCCGAAGCCGACGATGCCGAGAGTTTTTCCCCAGATGTCGCCGCCGATGAGCTGATCGAGATCCCAGCCGGGCCATGTGCCGGAGCGGAGCCAGGCGTCGCCTTCGACGAGGCGGCGGCCGATAGCCATGATGAGGGTCCAGGCAAAATCGGCGGTGGTGTCGTCGAGCACGCCGGGAGTGTTCGTGGCCACAACCTTGCGGCGCGTGCAGGCGTCCACGTCAATGTTGTCAAAGCCGACGGAGACTGTAGCCGCGACGCGAAGCTTCGGCGCAGCATCGAGCAATTCCTGATTCACTTTTTCGGTGAGCAGGCAGATGAGCCCGTCTTTGCCGGCGACGCCTCGCAGCAGCTCAGACCGCGGGCGCTCGGGTGGATTCCAGTATTCGATGTCCACATTTGCGTCCAGAATTTTGCGCGCCTCGGGAAACAGGGGCCGCGTGGAAAGAACTTTCGGTTTGCTCACCGCCCACCTCGCGCACGGCAGAAAAATGTAATCGCAGGCTGAGTACTATACACCCGCAGGCGAGCGAACGCAGGTGCCTTCCTCGCGCCGCCGCCTGCGCATTTCGCGGCGCGCGATTCCGCGGCGTTGACGCATGGCCGCGGGCGCGACTATAGTGACCGTGAGGGCGCGAACTAAAGTGCTCATCGCGCCGCGCGCATGGATACGAGACTCCTGAACGATTTGAAAAAGCTGCTGGGCGCAGACATGGTGCTGCACCGGCCGGAAGAGCTGCTGCTGTACGAGTACGACGGCTCGGTGGAGACGGCACGGCCGAGCTGCGTGGTGTTTCCGCAGACGAAAGAGCACGTGCTGGGGATCGTCGAGCTGGCGAACCGTTACAAATTTCCAATCATCGGGCGCGGAGCGGGGACGGGACTTTCGGGCGGGGCGCTGGCGCGGCATGGAGGAATCGTGGTCGGATTTTCGCGGATGAACCGCATTCTGGAAGTGGACGCTGAAAATCAGCGCGCGGTGGTGCAGCCGGGAGTGGTGAATGCGGAATTGAGCACGGTGACGGCGCCGCTGGGACTTTATTACGCGCCGGACCCGTCGAGCCAGAAGGCGTGCACGATTGGCGGAAATGTTTCCGAGAATTCCGGCGGGCCGCACACGCTGGTGTACGGCGTGACGACGAATCACGTGCTGGCGCTCGAAGTGGTGCTGCCTACAGGCCAATTGGTCCGGCTTGGCCGCGGCGCGGTGGATTCGCCCGGTTACGATTTACCGGGACTTTTTGTGGGGTCGGAAGGGACGCTTGCGCTGGTGACGGAAATTACGGTGCGGCTGATGCGCCTGCCGGAAACGGTGAAGACGCTGCTGGCAATTTTCGACACGCTTGATGACACCACCGAAACGGTGGCGGCGATCACTTCTGGAGGAATTACTCCGGCGGCCTGCGAAATGCTGGATGGCTGGACGCTGCGTGCCGTAGAGGCGTACGTACATGCGGGATTTCCGCTCGACAGCGCGGCGGTGCTGCTGATTGATATTGACGGGACGCGCGAGGAAGCGGAGTTGCAGGCGGAAGAAGTGGCGGAAGTATGCCGCAAGCACCATGCGCGCGAAGTGCGGGTGGCGCGCGACGCGCGGGAGCGCGATCTGCTGTGGAAGGGGCGCAAAAACGCGTTCGGCGCGGTGGGGCGATTTTCGACTACCTATTATGTGCAGGACGGAGTGATTCCGCGGACCAAGCTGCCGCAGACGCTGCGGCGAATCGGGGAAATCAGCGAGAAATATGGATTTCAGATCGGCAACATTTTTCACGCGGGCGACGGAAATTTGCATCCGCTGATTTTGTTTGACGCGCGGGACGAAAAACAATTTCGCGGCGCCGTAGCCGCGGCTGATGAAATTATTGAGTTCTGCGTCGAGATGGGCGGCGCGATCACCGGCGAACACGGCGTGGGGATGGAGAAGGACCGGCTGATGCCGTTGATTTTCAACGAGGCCGATCTCGACGTGATGCGGAGAATCCACGACGCATTCAACCCGACTGGCCTGCTGAATCCCGATAAAATCCTGCCGATCAAAAAAGGCTGCGGCGAAATTTATTCGCGGCCATTACCTGCGCCGGGCGCCTCGCCTGCATGAGCACCGGGAGCAAAACGGTTTCATCACGGCTGCCCGACATTGTCGGGGCGACCCACGCAATTAGCGATCCTTCGCAGCTCGCCTTTTATGCAATCGATGGGATGACGCCGGGGGTAGCGGTGCGTCCCGGCTCGCGGGAAGAAATCGCGGATATCGTGAAATTCGCGGCGGCCGAAAATCTTGCGGTCGTTCCGACGGGGGCGCGCACGAAGCTGGGCATTGGATTGCCGCCGAGCCGCTACGACATTGCGCTGGATATGACGCGGCTCGACCGGGTGATTGCGTATGATCCGGGTGATTTGACGCTTGCGGTGGAGGCGGGACATTCGCTCAGCAAGCTACTGGGAGTGCTGGGGGATCGCCGGCAATTTTTGCCTCTGTTCGTTCCTTATTTGAGGCAGACGACGGTGGGAGGGACGATCGCGGCGGGAGTGGATTCGCCGTTCCGCCAACACTACGGGACGGCGCGCGATTACGTGCTGGGGATGGAATACGTGACCGGCGAAGGAGTGCTGGCGAAGAGCGGCGGGCGCGTGGTGAAAAACGTGAGCGGGTACGATCTGCACAAACTGATGATCGGGTCGCTGGGAACGCTGGGCGTGATCGTGAGCGTGAATTTCAAGACGTTTCCGGTGCCGGTGGGCAGCCGCGCATTTGTGGCGACATTTGACCATGCGGAGCGCGCACTGGAGATGCGGAATCGGGTGGCGCAATCCGCGCTCACGCCGATCACGATGGAGATCCTGAGCCCGCGCGTGGCGGAACTTTTTGCGAGTGAAGCTGCGGCGCGAATCTGTTCGGGCGCGATGCCGCCGAATGTACTTTCGGCGAAGCACTGGGCATTCACGTCCGGGTACGCGGGCAGTGAAAAAGTGCTGGCACGCTACGAGTCGGATTACCAGCGGATGGCGGGAGAGCTCGGGGCAGTGAATGTAACAGTTCTGGATGAAAAGACGAGGCCGCCGGCATTTTCGCGCAAGCGCGAATTCGTTCCGATTGCGCTGGCTGCCTCGCCGGCGACTACCATCATGAAAATCAGCGTGCTGCCGATGCGGATGAGGGAAGTGCTGAGAGAAGCTGCCAGCGCGGCGGGAGCGAATTCCCTGCCCTGGGCGGCGATGGCGCGCGGGCTGGGCGTGATTTATTTTGTGCTGTTGCCGGGGGAACGCAGCGAAGAATGGCGGGGACGGACGGCGAAAGTGACGAACGAGATTTTCGATGTGGTCGCGAAGCTCGAGGGGAATGCGACGGTTCCCTGGGCGCCGTCCGAATGGAAAGCCGCACTCAGAATCTGGGGGCCCGAGCGGGGGGATTTTGCACAGATGGGGAAAGTGAAGAAAGTTTTCGACCCGAACGGGATCATGGCACCGGGAAGGTACGCCGGTGGGCTCTAAGGGGATGGCGACGCCGCCGCAATCACATGAAGAAGCGCAGCGCGAATTCGCGTTGACGCTGAGCGGATTTTCCGCGACGGACAAACCGGAATATGACGATTACTCGAGGTGCGTGCACTGCGGGCTGTGCTCGAACCATTGTCCGACGTACCGATTGTGGGGGCGCGAAGCGGATTCACCGCGCGGGCGAATCAAACAGATGGCGCTGGTGGATCAGGGGCGGCTGGAACTGGGCGAAACATTTGTCACGCACATTGACCGCTGCCTGAATTGCCGTGCCTGCGAGACGGCGTGCCCCTCGGGCGTGGAGTATGGGCAATTGCTCGAACTGGCGCGCGCGCAAATCGAGCAGAAATATAAGCGGCCGCTGATGTCGCGCGTCGCGCGGGACCTGGTGTACCGGCGATTGCTGCCGTACCCGCAACGGATTGCGCTGGCGGCGCGGCTGCTGAAGCTTTATCAAAAGTCAGGGATGGCGGCTGTGGCCCGCGGGACAGGAATTCTGCGCTTGTTGGGGTTGAGTGAACGCGAGCGATTGCTGCCAAAGATCGATTCGGAATTTTTCTTCAGCGAGCTGGGGAAAACTTTCCCCGCGAAAGGCGCGCGACGGGCGCGGGTAGCATTGTTTGCGGGTTGCATCGCGCAGGTGACATTCAGCGAACTGAATCGCGCGACGATTCGCGTGCTACAGGCGAATGGTTGCGAAGTGGTGGTCCCCGAAGCGCAGGTTTGTTGCGGTGCGCTGGCGGCGCATGCGGGAGTGCGCGAGACGGCGCGCGAACTGGCGCGAAAAAATCAGGAAGCGTTTCCGGTGGAGGAATACGACGCGATTATCACGAATGCAGCCGGATGCGGCTCGACGCTGAAGGAGTATACGCATCTGTTTGGAGACGAGGATGCGGCGCATGCGGCGGCAGAAAAATTCACGGCAAAAGTGCGCGACGTGTCGGAATTTCTCGCGGAGCTGGGACTGACCGCGCCGCTCAAACCGGTCGCGCTGCGCGTAACGTATCAGGACTCTTGCCACTTGTGCCACGGGCAAAAGGTGCGCGAAGCACCAAGAAAATTGATTCGCGCGGTTCCAGGCGTGGAATTGGTCGAGATGCAATTATCGGAGCAGTGCTGCGGGTCGGCGGGCGTTTACAACGTGACGGAGACGAAGGCGTCGCTTGATCTGCTGGCGCTGAAAATGGATTATGCGCGGCAGACGAAGGCGCAAGCGATTGTCACAGCAAATCCCGGATGTATTTTGCAGTTGCGCGCCGGCGCGGCAATGCACCGCACCGGACAGGAAGTACTCCACGTGGTTGAACTCCTCGATCGAGCTTCGGCAAACTCCTGAGTTGCGCCTTTGCGCTGTTGGTGTTGGGAAAGACGCGTCCCCAAGAGACTGGAAGCATTTCATTCAGTGCCCTCAGGGGTTAAAACCCCTGAGCGCACAAATCTTTTCGGCACGGCTCCCTCGGCTTCGCTCGGGACAAGTTTCGCCGTGCCCTGACGAAAAACAAAAGAGCCGGCGGGACGCCGGCGTTACAGGTGCGAGGGAGGCCACACGTGTGGGGGCGACTAAGAATCGGAGCAGAGCGGATAGGAAAAGCGCACAGCGAAGAGTCGCTGTGCCACGAAAGGCCGGAGCAAAGAGCCGGCGGGACGCCGGCGTTACGAAGAGCCAGATCCAATCAAGGCAAGCCTCCCGATGACAATGCGGGAGAAGGCTTTTCCACTTCACAGGAGCTCAGGATGAAATCGGTGGGAGGGCCTTGCGGGCGGGGCGTGGTGGGGACCCGCCCGCAAGTACAGCTTGTACAGCGGGGTGGAAAACTCGATTAGGCGTTAGTCCGATGGGGGCGGAGGCTGCATATGCCGCGTCCGTATTCGGCCGCCCTTCTGGATTGTGTAATCCGCGGGAACCTGGAAGAGAGAAGCATCCGGTTCCGCGCGCTGGATTTTGGTTAACTGCATCACGGTTTCGCCTGTGCGCGGGTCGGAACGCGTGGTCTTCACCACGGTTTGCAAGTCGGGGGAATACCAGCGCTCGACGGTGATGACGATGGGCTTTTCATTTCCGATCGCGCCAGCGGGGATGGTGCGCGTAAGGCGAGTACCCTCGGCCGAGACACCATTGATGGTTTCTGTGCCGAGAGATGTTGTGGTGACGTTCGCATCATTCCCTCTCCCGCCTAGGGCGAAGCCGTTCGCGTGTTCGTGCTTATGTTCTCTCCCCATGCCCTTGCCGTTTATCCGGTCGATCTCGCGGGCGATTTTCTTATCGGGCTCGAGGATATAGTGAGAACCCGTAACCGGGTCGTGGATCATCGACACTTGCTTGGCCTTGCCCGAAGAAGACCAGGGACCGATTCCGGAGAGCGTCATATCACGACGAGTGCGACCCTGCGCGTCACGAGCGAGCGTGCCGGTGGTGCTGCGGTTGATGTGATTTCCGTCCGAAAGAGTTTCCGAAGTCTGGGAGGAAAAATTGGCGGTGAAAGGCGCGCCGGCGACAGTCTTGCCTCCAAGTTCGCCTTCGACTCCCACAATTCCGATGGCCTCGGGAGGCTCCATTAGATCCGGCCCCATACCATCACTCAAAAAGAGTACGTCGCCGCCGTCCGGCGGGGGCGGTGGCGGGGCTGCGGGGGCGGTTTGCGCGCGGAGACTGCCGCCGGCGACAAAGAAAGCCAGCGCTACCGCGGCCAAGCTCAGAACTTTGCTTCGATTGCGCATCTGTATCCTCCTGGGCACTTATGAGTGCATCAAAATTCCTGACTCGAGCTCGTCTGAGAAACCAGGCGGATGGCTTCGGGAGTTCCATCCGCGCTTACAACCAGGTCCGCAAGGATTGGCCGCGAGGTGCCGAACTCCGCGACTGGCAAGCCGAAAGAGGCAAGAGCAGCGCGCGGAAGCTCGACGCGAACGATGGCGCCGCCGTCAAAGTCCGCGGATTCGTCGGCATAAGGCAAGCGGACGAAGGACGCAGCGTCATCCGTCTCGCTCGAATCGGGGGCCGAAGAATCCTGCCGAGAGAGATGCGGATTCACATCAGAAGCCTGAGTCGATTCAGGGCGCGCGGCATTCGTTGCGGGCGCCGAATTCTGGTGAGCTGATTGACCCGCATGGTCCGGCGCGGAGCCTTTCACTGGCGCGACGCGATCGCGGAGTGAAAGTCCCAGCGCGAGGAAAAGAGCGGCGGCGGCAGCCAGGGCTACCAGGCGCCAGCGAATCTGCTTTCGCGCAGCAAGGGCCTTCGCGTTCCTGAATTCCTGCAACAGCGCAGCCTCAACGCGCGGGGATGCCTGGCGGGTGGCGGCGTTTTCCGTCACCTGGTGGAAGGAAAATTCGAGCCACTCGACCTGCGTGAGGAGTGCGGCGCAATGGGCGCAAGATTCCGCATGGGCCAGCGCGCTTTCGCACTTGGCGGCGCCCGGGGTGCCCGGCCGGTCGAGTTCATGAACGATACGTTTAAATGTTGCACAATCCATCGAAATCACTCCTCCGCTCCCTGACCGATCGCCGCGCGCCGGGAGACCGCCGACTCGCGCAATTTTTCAAGCAGCAGTGCGCGTGCGCGATGCAGCCTGGAGCGGACCGTCCCGACAGGACATTCGAGGGCGGCGGCCGCTTCGTCGTAACTCATTTCTTCCAGCTCGCACAGGACGACGACCTCGCGGTAATTTTCAGGGAGTGTGCCGATGGCCTGCCGCACGCGTCCGACAGTTTCAAGCGAGGCGAAGAGGTCGTGCGAATCGCGAAACGCACCGTTGCCGTTGCCATTTCGGTTGCCACTCTGGTTTGCAGAGCCTGAGTCGAGGGCACCGTGCGCGGCGAGAGTCTGCCCGAGCTCGTCCGCATCTTCGAGAAGCGGAACGGAGTGGCGATCCTGCTCCCAGCGCTTGCGGAGATGGTTGCGCGCCACGCCGAAGAGGAATCCGCCGAGAGAGCCGCGCTCAGGATCGAAACGCTTAGCGTCGCGAATCAAGGTCATGAATACCTCTTGCGTCACGTCTTCAGCCACCGCGGCATTGCCGCTCATGTGCAGGGCGAACCGGAAAATGGCCGGATGCCTGCGGCGGTAGAGGAGGGTGAACGCGTCCTCATCGCCGGCCATCATTCGCCGGAGCAGGCCGTCATCGGTCAATGTAATGGCCTTGGTCATCACGACTCATAGGACGGCTCGTCGCAGTTCTCGTTACATATTCCGGCGGGGGGCACAAAAAGTTCCAGAAATCCGAGGTGAGGTTCGGACTGCCAATCCATGGGCTCAAGAGACATCAAGGCGCGGGATTGACTGCCGCGGGAGGAGGTTGAAAGCGAGCCAGGGTTGCGTTCGTAATGAGCCATGCGGAGGGACCGTAGATCATGATGAGAGTCATGAGGAATTCCCGTGAAGGGGCCGCCTGCGTCGCGCTTGCGGGACCGCACACGATCGTAACAGTCGCGATATTCAGGCGGACGAACTTGACATCCCGGACATCTGCGTCAGGATCAGAAGCCTTGAACAAAGAAAAGTGGTGGGAAATAGCCTTCTCGATCGCTGCATGGCCCAGCAATAAAGTCGCGCTCGAGTCCCAGAAGCGACCTTCATGTTCAAAGGCACTTGCGCATTCCTTTGCGTCACGCCGGTTCCAGGCCCCCAGAAACGCGTCGAGAGCTTTCCCGATTTCGACGCCCCGGCCTCCAGGCCGCCCGAGGCGGAGTTGGCTGGACTTCGTGGCAGAGCCGGTCAGCGCTTCACGCGCGGCGGGAAGGTTCAGACCGCGAGCGGTCAAGATCAGTGCTGCCGCACAATTCTGCTCATGCAAGATTCCGAGCAACAAATGGTCGTTTTCAATTTGCTCATTGGCCAAACGGTCGGCTTCTTCGACGGCGAAGTTGAGGATGCGTTTGCACTCCTGAGTTAAAGGCACCTCGACTGAGTTAGAAATCCGTTCCCTCGGTTCGATGTGCGACTCAATTTCACTTCGAATCGAGTCGAGTGAACAGTCGGCGGGCAGGAGGCGGCGCACGATTCCGCGATCCTCGCGGAGGATCCCGAGCAGCAAATGTTCCGTCTCAATGTATTGGCTGCCATACTGACTGGCTTCGTAGCGAGCGAAAAAGATTGCACGTCGGGCCTTCTCTGTGAATCGCTCGAACATGTGCCGGCCTCCTGCCGGAGGATGGGGCTTAGGGATTACGGGGGCGCATCATCTTGGCGGCCATTTTTACGACGAAGGAGCGCGGGGCGAGGCGCTCGGATTCAAGCAAGAGACGATTCATGGCGCCTGAAACGACGAAGGATTTTCCGCGCGCGAGGGCGGCGAGACCGACGCGGGCGACTTTGTCGGCGGACTCGGCGACGCGCATGGGACGGTCGGGCTCCTGGGCGACTTGCTGAAATTCCGTTTCGGTTGAGCCGGGGCAGAGGGCGCAGACGCGGACGCCGAATTCGCGGACCTCTTCGGCGACCGCCTGGGCGAAGAGCAGGTCGAAGGATTTGGTGGCCGCATAGACGGCAAGAAACGGGACGGCCTGGAAAGAGGCAGTGGAGCCTACGATCAGCACGTGGCCATGCCGGCGCGCGACCATGGCAGGAAGGTAGAGCCGTGTGAGGTGGACGACGGCGGAGCAATTCACCTGGATCATTCCCAGCAATTTATCGACAGGGACCTCGTGACTGTAGCCGAAGGCGCCGAAGCCGGCATTGTTGATGAGCAATTCGATTTCGAGATTTTTTCTTTCGGTGAAGGCATAGATTTCGGCGGGAGCTTCGGGGCGCATCAGGTCCGCGGCGAAGACTTCGGTCTGAATCTTATGATGCGTGGACAATTCTGCGGCGAGTTTCTGCAAGCGGTCGGCGCGGCGGGCGGTGAGGACCAGGTTCGTGCCCCCGGCTGCCAACTGCTGCGCGAGTGACCATCCGATTCCGGCGCTCGCGCCCGTGATGAGTGCCCATTTACCGCGCCATCCAGTCGCCACGGAAGCCTCCAGTGAAAGAAATGGAATCAGACCACAAACGGAGATGCTTCGGAAGCGGGAAAATCAGGGCGAAGAATCAGGCCTAGCGATCGAGGCCGCGCGAAAATATCTGCTGACTGCCCTGATGGGCAGGCAAGGCTGAGATCGTTCGAATCGCCGGGCTAGAATTTATAAACGATGCCGGCAAAAGCCTTCGGGCTGTACTGGTAGGTGCCGAAATAGTGGGTGCCTACCATGTCTGCCCCGACGCGCAACGCCCAGCGGCTGCGGAGAACATTCACGTCGGCTCCGCCGCCGGCTTCATATGCGAAAGCGCCCTGGGTGCCAAACGGCGTTTGCGGGGTGAGATGCGAATAGCCGACCAGCGCATGTCCCCACAATTCGATGCCGCGCGGCCCGGACCAGCGGAAGCGAGGGCCACCGCCACCGAACAGGAGCCATCCGTCAATCCCGCTCTGTGCAGTCCTGGTGGCGGCGAATTCGCCGTCGAGGCCAAGCCAACTCTTCAGATAGTAGACCATCGAATAGTTGAACCCGTTTGTGTTCTGCTCGATGCCGGGGACTTCGTAGAACCGGAGAAATGTATAGCCGAAGTAGGCTTGCCAATTGTAATTGACATACACACCCTGAACACCCTGCGGATCTGCCGGGGTAGCCGCGGGCGTTGCATTCGCAGCAGACGCAAAACTTCCGGCCGAGGCCGTGGCGGACGCGCCGGGTTGTGCAGCAAGCGTCCCGGGCGCGACAGCGAGTGGCGGCGTCAAGGTGGGTGCGTCGGAGGCCGGTGCAAGTGTGAAGTATGAACTGGTAAGGAGTCGCGCGTTTGCAGGGTGTTCCTGCGCGAGAGCGCCGGACACGGAAATGAATACCATTCCCAAGATGGCAAAAGCTCGTTTCATCGCCTATATCCCCCAGAGGGCTGGCTGGTTTCCTCGCCCATAATTTGACTGATGATACGTGTTGCTGTCCACTGAATTCAACGGGCCGGGCGCAGGATTATCATAGCCCAGAAGGTGGGAACCCGGGCGAGGGTGAAATGTTGCATGGGGAGGTTTTGGTGGTGCTGCATTTCGGGTGGTGGGTCAGTCTCCGATCAGCGCGTTTGTCGGGAGCTGGCGGTTAGCTGGTGAAAATCTCCGTTATCAACAAGTATCGCAAAACAGCGAAAGTGACGTGCTCTAATTGCCCTATGCGACAGGACAAGTTGGAAAACCCTTGGGAGAAAACGGCTAGGACGATGGATCCGCGGAACGCTTTTTGCCCGCGTCACCACTTTTCGCTTCTTCACGACGGATTACCAAAAGGTTCATAAAGATAATCAAACCCCATACAAACGCAACCATGACGATTGAAAAGAGAGCCTCTGAAATCTGGTGTTCATTCACAGTGATGATGTACGAACGATCGGAAACGATATCGTTGTACTGGCGACCCGTACATGCCGTGTAACTGACAGACATAAACCCTGACATGGCCATGAGGATGAAACTGGCCAGGAATGATTTGCGCAGGATGTTTCGCCAGGGGGCTAGCTTGAGCGTGCTGAAAATACCCGCTGCAGGACGGCGCAGCCAAAAATAGGCGGCAAACCCGAGGCACAGCGAGATCAGGCCAACGAGAAAGTAGGACCAGATCAGAAACTCTTCATTTCTCATTATTCGGTCTCAATACAGCGACGAGAACTGTGATCAAGCCGAGGTAAACTAGGAGAGCTATAAAGAGGTTCTCAAAAACTCCGGAGATATCCGAAGCGACCGCCCAAACATACTCCAAGAAATGAGCTTCTGGTTTCTGGTGTATCCCCGTTAATACCTTTCCCAGGCAGACACAGATTAAGATCAGAGCGAGCATGCGGAGATAAAAGTCGACTCCATCGGGAATCGTGATCACATTGTTCAGAAGCTGCCGCAGGCTGGTCCGGATCACTCCGCATATGGCCAGAGCGATCCCGACCGCAATGAGAACATCGAATGCGAATGCCACGGCGTTGTAGGTAGGCATGAACTCTCCGCGAATCTGATCAGAATCGTTGAATCCAAGGGCCGCCCAGTGGATCTGTCGCTGATCTTACCCTCGCGTGCATGGAAGTCCAACCAGGAGAACCGCTTTGCCCCGATAACTGTTGATAAATCTTTATCATCAGCTAATTGCCGGCGCGGCGTTCGATGGCTCCCGATCAGTCGAATAGCTGGAAACTAGCCAACACTGATTTTCGCGCGAAGTGCTCATGGCACGATTACCGTGATTTGGATTTCCTCGATTTATTCTTGACTCCGTAATCGCATTTGGTATTCTCGATTTGCTGCCTTACCAGCAGCGCTTATCCAGAGTGGCAGAGGGGACAGGCCCGACGAAGCCACAGCAACCTGGTCCATGCACCAAGGTGCTAATTCCTGCCCAGTGGGGAGAGATAAGATCCTCAGCCGACCGGAACCCCGGTTGATTGAAGATTCAACTCCCAAGCTGTAGTTGAACGCGGCGGCGGCATTCGCCTATGGCGAATTGCCGGCTCGTCCACTGCGACGCCATTGGCGTCTGCGGAGGCCATCTCAATTCGACGGCCTTTGCGGCGCCTTTGGCGCCTGGGCGAAGCCTATTCCGCGAGGACGGGAGAGTGAGTATGAGGAGGAATATACCGGCGGAAGAGCCGATTGCGGTGATCAAGATCGGCGGCTCGATCTTGCGGGGTGCGAGGGCGTACCGGCGGGCCGCCGTTTTTGTGCGGAACCGGAATCGAGTTGCGCCCGGAGAAAAGTTGGTTGTGGTTGTGTCGGCGCAAGAGGGGGCGACTGACCGGCTGGAACGGACGGCGAGAAAGATCGTGCACGATGCGGATGTTACGGCGCTGGACTTGCTATGGTGCACCGGAGAATTACGGTCCGTTGCGCTGCTGGTGCTGCAGTTGCAGGCGCTCGGAGTTTCGGCCGCGGGATTGAGTATCCATGAGGCTGGACTGCGCGTACAGAGCGATGCCGGCTCCGCGGCGCTTGACGCAAAACGTGTGCGCGTAAACCCGGAGTGGATACACAAAGCGCTCGAAGAACATTCCGTGGCGGTCGTGCCTGGATTTTTTGCGACCAATGCGAGGAACAGAATTGTATCGCTCGGAAGGGGTGGGTCGGATTTAACGGCTGTTCTTCTGGCGGCGGGATTGCAAGCGCGACGCTGCGAGCTGTTGAAAGATGTTCCCGGCTATTTCACAAGCGACCCACACCGCGATCCTGCGGCGCGGCAAATTCCTTCACTCACATTTGAGGAAGCACTGGCGCTGGCGGACGGCGGATGCGATCTGGTGCAACGAGAAGCGATTGAAGCGGCGGGACGATTCCAGCTTCCGCTGGTGATTCGAGCGCTCGACGAATCGGCGCCGCTGAGCCGCATCACTGACGTGGAAATGAACACGGGCTGGGCGGATCCAATTGCGTCCGGAGCCGTGGCCAGTTGAGAAGAGTTCACGAGGGTTTTCGAGTTTTGCAGGGTCAGAACAAAACGAAAGGAGCAGGAAAATGAAATTCGCAACCAAAACGATCCACGCTGGGCAACCTTCGGAACCGGAAACCGGCTCGCTGATCGCGCCGATTTTTCAAACTTCGACCTACGAGCAGGACGCGCCGGGGCAGGACAAGGGATTCAACTATTCGCGGACGAATAATCCGACGCGAGAACGGTTGGAAACGGTGCTGGCGGAGCTCGAGGGCGTTGAGTATGCCGCAGTGTTTGCTTCGGGGCTCGCGGCGGAGAACGCCGTGCTGCAAGCGTACCTGCGGCCGGGCGATGAAATCGTGATTCCGATTGACGTGTACGGAGGGACGTACCGGATCCTGAACAAAGTGTTTCAGCCGATCGGCGTGGTGGTGAAGCAATTCGACATTGCGGATCAGGCGGCGCTCGAGGCCGCCATCACTCCGCGGACGCGGCTGGTGTGGATTGAAACGCCGACGAACCCGCGCTTGCTGGTGTACGACATCGCGGCCGTCTGCAAGCTGGCGCATGGTCGAGGCGCGCTGGTGGCGGTGGACAATACATTTGCGACGCCATATTTTCAACAGCCGTTCGAGTTGGGCGCGGACATCGTGGTCCACAGCGTGACGAAATATCTTGCCGGGCATTCGGATTTGATCCAGGGTGCGGCGCTGGCGAAGGATGCGGCGGTGTTCGAGCCCATCAAATTTCTGCAGAATGCGACGGGTGCGGTGCCTGCGCCGTTCGATTGCTGGCTCACCTTGCGCGGATTGAAGACACTCGAGCTGCGCATGCAGCGGCACGAGGAGAATGCGAAAGCGATCGCAAACGCGCTCGCCGGGCATCCGCTGGTGTGCCGCGTTTATTTCCCCGGCCTTGCGGATCATCCCGGCCATGAAATCGCGCGGCGGCAGATGACCGGGTTTGGCGGGATGGTGTCGTTCGAATTGAATGGGACGATTGAGGAAGTGGTGGCGTTCGTTTCGTCGCGGCGGTATTTCACGCTTGGCGAAAGTTTGGGAGGCGTGAAAGCGCTGCTGTGCCATCCCGCGACCATGACGCACGCATCGATTCCGCCAGAGGCGCGCGCCGAGCTCGGGCTTTCCGACACATTGATTCGGCTCTCACCCGGGTGCGAAAATGCGGCGGACCTGGTGGAAGATTTAGTCGAAGGGCTGGCGCAGATCGAGCGAGCGCGCGAGACTGGGAAGGCTGTGACCGCGGGTGCCTGAACGCAAATCAAAGTCGAAAGCACGGCACAAGATTGAGGTCGGCATTCTTGGAGCGACCGGCACGGTTGGGCAGCAATTGGCGGTGCTCTTGGCGGGACATCCGTGGTTTGATCTCAAGTGGATTGCGGCGAGCGAACGGTCCGAGGGAAAACACTACGCGGAATTGCCATGGCGATTGCCCGCGCCGCTCCCCGATGAGTTCGCGAGCCTGATGGTCGAAAACCTGAAACCCGCGGTGGGGCCGAAGTTGGTTTTTTCCGCGCTCGATGCGGGGGTTGCGGGTGAGGCTGAGACGAAGTTTGCGACGGCCGGGCATGTGGTGGTGAGCAATGCGCGCAACCACCGCATGGACGCGCTTGTTCCCCTGCTCATTCCCGAGGTCAACGCGGACCATTTGGCGTTGATTCCGCTGCAACAGAAAAAGAATGGCTGGCGCGGGGCAATCGTCACGAATCCGAATTGCTCGACGATTTTTCTCGCACTGGCTCTAGCGGCTCTCCGCCGGTATGTGCCGAAGCGCGTGCTGGTGACGACGATGCAGGCGCTATCCGGCGCGGGATATCCCGGCGTGGCTTCGCTCGACGCGACGTCGAATGTGATTCCACACATTGAGGGGGAGGAAGAAAAGATTGAAGCGGAGACGCGGAAGATTCTCGGGCGGAAGACGAAGGATTCAATTGAACTGCATCGCATGGCAATCAGCGCGACAACTACGCGCGTCCCTGTGGTGAACGGGCACATGGAAAGCGTGTCGGTGGAATTTGGGAAAAAGGCTACGCGCGAAGATATTCTGGCGGCGTTTCATGAATTTTCCGGCGATCCGCAGAAACTCGGGCTGCCGAGCGCGCCAGCGCAGCCGATTGTCTATCACGATTCGCACGACCGGCCGCAGCCGCGGCTCGATGTAGAGCGAGGAAAAGGCATGATTGTCCAGGTGGGACGACTGCGGTACTGCCGCGTGCTCGACTACAAGTTCGTGCTGCTCGGGCACAACACGATTCGCGGCGCGGCCGGCGCCGCAATCCTGAATGCAGAAATCCTCGCCGCCAAAAATTTCCTCGACTGATTTTCTATCGCGCGTGCTTTTTTGCGTATCCGATCTGCGCCAGGGCCGCTTCGATTTCGGTGAGGATGGCGGGATCGTCGATGGTCGCGGGCGTCGCGTAGATGTCGCCGTTGGCAATTTTCTGCATGGTGCCGCGCAAGATTTTGCCGGAGCGCGTTTTAGGAAGACGCTGCACGACGATCGCCGTCTTGAATGAAGCGACGGGGCCTATTTCGTCCCGCACCTTCTGCACGATTTCGCAGGCGATGGTGGCCGGCTCACGCGTCACTCCGCTCTTCAGAACCAGCAAGCCGAAAGGAACCTGGCCTTTCATCTCGTCATTCACGCCGAAGACGGCGCACTCCGCAACGTCCGGGTGCGAAGAGAGAACTTCTTCGATGCCGCCGGTGGACAGGCGGTGACCAGCGACGTTGATAATGTCGTCGGTTCTCGACATCACGAACACGTAGCCGTCCTCGTCCATGAAACCTGCGTCGGCAGTCTTGTAGTAGCCGGGATAAGTGGTGAGATAGGACTTGAGAAAACCTTCGTCGTTGTTCCACAGAGTGGGAAAAGTTCCCGGGGGCAGCGGCAGCTTGATGACCAGCGCACCCACGTCGCCGCGCTTTACTTCTTCATTCTGGTCATTCAGGACGCGCACATCCATGCCCGGAACGGGCTTGGTCGGCGAGCCCGCTTTGACTGGAAGCGGCTCGATGCCGAGACAATTGGCGCAAATCCCCCAGCCCGTTTCCGTCTGCCACCAGTGATCAATCACGGGGACATGGAGATTGCCGGTGGCCCACCGCAAAGTGTCGGGATCGCAGCGCTCGCCGGCGAGAAAAAGCGCTTTGAAATTCGACAGGTCGTATTTTTTCTTGAGCTCGAGCGCGGGATCTTCCTTCTTGATGGCGCGAAACGCGGTAGGCGCCGTAAACATGGTTTTCACTTTGTGTTGAGCAATTACTCGCCAGAATGCCCCGGCGTCCGGCGTGCCCACGGGCTTGCCTTCGTACAGCACGGTGGTGGTTCCATGGAGCAGCGGGCCGTAAACAATGTAGGAGTGACCGACGACCCAGCCGACATCGGAAGCGGTCCAGAAGACGTCGCCAGGATCGAGGCCATAGATGCTTTTCATCGTCCACTGCACAGCGACTGCGTGGCCGCCGTTGTCACGGACGACGCCTTTGGCCTGGCCGGTGGTGCCGGAAGTGTAGAGGATGTAAAGCGGATCGGTTGCTGCCACGGGAACACAATCGTGGGGTTTTGCCGCGGCCACTGCTTCATCCCAATCGAGATCGCGTCCGGGGATGAGTTCGGCCTGCTCCAGAGACCGCTGAAGGATGATCGTCCTCTCGGGCTTGTGATGGGCGAGGCGCAGGGCTTCATCAAGCAGGGGCTTGTAAGGAAGTATGCGCTTCCCTTCGATTCCGCAGGAGGCGGAGACGACGACTTTGGGCTTGGCATCGTCGATGCGGGCTGCCAGTTCGCGTGAAGCAAAACCGCCGAACACGACTGAGTGCACGGCACCGAGCCGCGCGCAAGCGAGCATCGCTACCGCGGCTTCGGGGATCATGGGCATATAGATGACGACGCGATCACCTTTAACGACGCCCTGTTGCGCGAGCGCTCCTGCAAATCGGGCGACAGTGTCGCGCAGCTCACGGTAAGTGAACGATTTCGTTTGGTTGGTGACGGGGCTGTCATAGATGAGCGCGGTCTGCTCGGCGCGGCCGCCTTCGACGTGGCGGTCGAGCGCGTTGAAGCAGGTGTTGAGTTGCCCTCCGGTGAACCAGCGATAGAACGGGGCGCGGGACTGGTCGAGAACCCGGTCCCACTTTTTGTACCAATGGATGGCGGCAGCGGCGTCACCCCAGAAGGCCTCAGGGTCCTGAATCGAGCGATCGAAAGCGGCTTTCCAGGCTCCGGTGGTGCGGGTTGCTGTGGTCATGATTGTGCTCCCCGTCACAATTTCTTACGAGGGACTTACGGAGTTCGCAGTAACCGGCATGACAGAGTGTTGTGATATCCGATCCAGTATGTTTTGGATGGTAGGCGCTCGAATCCTCAGAAGTCAACCGGTCTTGCCTCTCCGTGAGAACGAGCGGAAGAACTCTGACCAAGTGGGGTCCTCCTCGAAGATTCTCGTGGCGATGAATGGCGGAGAGGGTGGGATTCGAACCCACGGTAGAGTTTCCCCTACACACGCTTTCCAAGCGTGCTCCTTAAACCGCTCGGACACCTCTCCGCGACGTGAAGTGCTTAGCAGCGTAACAAATTGAAGGCGGAGCGGCAAACGGCGGGGCGGGGGATGTTGGGCGCGCGAAACAAAATTTGACGATGTCTGCTACAATTTCCAACACGATTCCGGGGTAGTGCAATTGGTAGCACGCCAGCCTTTGGAGCTGGTTATCTTGGTTCGAGTCCAAGCCCCGGAGCCAAATTTCCTGCTGCCCGACAAGTGCGACACCTGCGCGGGGCAAGAATTACGAGCGCGCGCAGGCGAGCGCACCACACCACGGCAATCGCAAAGTGCCCGGAGGGCTAGCGATCCCTCAAGATAGTGACGCGCTTCTGCCCGGACTTGTCCGGGAACTTCAGCAAGCGGAATTTCCGCTCTTTGAATATTGAAGAGGTACGCCGAAGCAGATTTTCGAATTCACGGTCGGTGATGACCGTCTCAAACGACAAAGCTTTTCCCCTGAAGGCCACAACTCCTCCGCCCAAAAACTGCAACCCCAGGATATTGCATTGGGCGAAAGACTAGACTGCACGCGGCGCGCTGTCAACATATTTGAGAAATTAGCGAGGGAGTAATCCAGGGTGATGCTTAACGGGTTTGTGATACATGGTTTGTGGATTCGAACCACGCGGAGGAGGAAGCGCTCTGGTAAAAAAGCGAAAGAAGAGCAGAGGGAAAGAAACAATTCGAAACAGGGGCGAGTACAGGACTGTTCCCGGCAAGGCTGCGAAGAAAATTATTGACGCCAAATTGAAGCGCAGCAATGCGACCCTGAGACAGGTGGCGGCAGGAATCCGCCGGTTGGTGAAACGCGCCGTACCAAAGTCGCAGGAGGCCATTAATCCGTGGGGGATTCCGACATTCGATTTTCACGGGCCGCTTTGCTTTCTGATGATTGGGAAGCACCATGTAACATTCGGCTTTCCGCGCGGGACGTCGCTCCCCGATCCCGGCGGGCTTCTCGAGGGAACGGGGAAAAATATGCGGCATGTGAAATTGAAGGAAGCGGAGCAGTTGCGCAATTCGCGGTTGCGGCAACTGATTGTGAAGGCGGCCAAACTGAATCGCGAGACGCCGCTGACGCCGTCGATGCGTGTGAAGAGAAAGAGTTAGTGCCGCGACAGCTTGCGGAACGGCCGCTGAACGCATAGGCTATGCGGCGGCATGGATCCTCAGTTCATCAGCCTCGGCGTAATCTGGTACGTGGTGTTCTTGTTTTCGACTACCTGCCATGAGGGTGCGCACGCCCTGGTTGCGAAATTGGGCGGCGACCCGACGGCCGCCCACGGCGGGCAGGTTTCGCTGAACCCGATCCCGCATATTCAGCGGTCGCCATTTGGACTCGTGGCAGTTCCACTGCTGACGTACATTCTTCCGCCCCACTGGATGATTGGCTGGGCGAGCGCGCCGTACGATCCAACGTGGCAAGAACGGCATCCGCACCGCGCCGCGTGGATGGCGCTGGCCGGGCCGGCAGCGAATTTCTCGCTCATGATTATTGCCGGTATCGCGATTCGAATCGGGATGCTGCATGGAATTTTTCGGGTGCCGGAATCGGCTGGATTCACGCACATCACGGAAGCAGCAGTTCCGGGAGCCGCGGGTTTCGCGGCTAGTTCATTGAGTATTCTCTTTGTGCTGAACCTGCTATTGGGGACGTTCAATTTGTTGCCGGTGCCGCCGCTCGATGGGCACACCGGGGTGATGCTGCTGATGGGCGAAAGCGCCGCGCGGCGGTTCCTCGATTGGACACGCGCGCAAGGACTGGGGATGGCCGGCCTGGTTTTGGCGTGGGTGCTGTTCGATAAAATTTTCAATTTCATATTTTTGGCGGCTCTTGCTGCGCTGTATCCGGGCTCGCACTGGGGTTGAAGTTCGATTGCCTGCCCGGCCTCCACGATTGACTCATCCACGGGTTGAGGCTCTCCGCTAAACCGATTGAGCACGAATTACTGGTTCAAAGGCGCACAGCTGTTTTGAATCGCACATCTGCAAGACTGGATCGGGCGTTGCGACGAGCCGAAGTGCTTTTGTTTGAGTGCTGACGTGAGGATGAACTTTGGCACCGGTGTTGCAATATCGGCTGAGGAGGGCGGGACAATGGACTTCGACAAGCTTTGCAGGGTGGAAATATCTGGATGGGACGAGAAGGAAAATTTCTTCGTTGAGAAAGTGTATCTCGAACCCGAGGGCGATGATAAGAAGGAGATCGCGTTGAAGAACTCGCTGCGTGAGGGCTGTGTGTTGTTCGTTCGCGTGCTGAAGCCCATGTCCGCAGGCAACAATTTTCCAGTAGCGTATCAAGCTGTGGACATTGCGGGGAGGGACGGGGATGGCCGCACGCGCGTGGGGCTCATCCAACTACACACGCGGGCACGAACTCGCGGTGCGTCACTGCCATTTGATCATGCGAGCATCAAAGTTGCATGACTTCTTTCTGTGGGCGGGTGGTCTAAGTGGAATGTAAATTGGAGGGCGAGCCTGCGCGGAGTCCCAGCGCGGCACGATGAGCGCAGCCAAATCCGAGTTCATCTTCGGGACTCAAGTCCCACTTTGAACGCGTCATTCAGAAGACGGACGCGACAGAAGCTCCAAACTGAGTGCGAAACAAATCATTAAGCCAGCCTTTGAAACCATTACATTGAACATTTCATAGATTTTAGGCGAGCCAAGGGTCCTTCGAGGCTGTGAGGGCTCCAGCGCTGAAGTGTAGGTGTCAACTGATACGCTTTGGCACAGGCATTGCCTAAGCTTCAACACTATGGATGTACTTACCGAGAAGTGCTCCGTAGATTCCGCCCGCAAACACCTTCCTGTTTGCATTCTGGATGATGAACGCGACCAGGTTGAACTTACGACCGAGCGGTTGGAAATCGCCGGATTCCCCACCCTCGGGATGACCGACCCTGAGGAGGCGCTGCGAAGGATACGACAGGGAGATTGCCGGGCGGTGCTGGCCGATTTCAAAATGCCTGGGATGGATGGGTTTGCCTTTTTGGAGCAGGCGTTGCGGTGGGACCCGGGAATGTACGTGATTCTGGTTACCGGGTTTTACACCGTGGATATGGCCATCGAGGCTATCAAGCGGGGTGCCTATGATTATCTGTGCAAGCCCGTGGACTTCAACCGGCTGACGAAAGCGCTCGACGACCTGGCAGAGATGTTCACGACGAAGACGGAAATTCGGGACCTGGAAGAACGGCTGCTGACCAATCTTGAATTTCATGGGGTGGTGGGAAAAAGCGCGGCGATGCTGGAAGTGCTCGATCTGGCGAGAAAAATTGCGCGGCACTATACCAATGTTTTGATCACGGGGCCGACGGGTTCCGGAAAAGAATTAGTCGCGCGCGCGCTGCACCAGTTGAGCCCGGTAGCTCAGAAGCAGTTTGCGGTGTGCAACTGTTCGGCGCTCGTGGATACATTGCTGGAGAGCCAGCTATTCGGCCACATGCGCGGTTCATTTACGGGGGCGAATGAAACGCGCCCCGGCCTATTCGAATTCGCAAATGGCGGCACCGTGTTCCTGGACGAGATTGGTGAAACGTCGCTTCCGATGCAAGCGAAGCTGCTGCGGGTGGTGCAGAACCGCGAGATCCAGCGCGTAGGTTCGCCGGAAGTAAAGAAAATTGACGTTCGGTTGATCGCGGCAACGAACCGCGATTTACGGGCGGAAGTCCAGGCGGGGCGTTTCCGCGAAGACCTGTTCTACCGGCTGAGCTCGATCGAAATATGCGTCCCGGGTCTGATGGCGCGCCTCGAAGACGTTCCCATCCTCATCCGACATTTTCTGAAGCGATACAGCAAAGAGTACGGAAAAAATCTTCAGGGACTCACGCGGCGCGCGCAGATAGCGCTCCTGCAGCACAACTGGCCGGGAAATGTTCGCGAGCTGGAGAACGTGATTTCCAGCGCCGCGATTACTGCAACCACGGACTTCGTGGATGTGGGGGACTTGCCTGCAAGTCTGCAAAAACCCTTGCGCAACGCGTCTTCCCTGGAAGACAACTGGAGGCCGCTGCCGCTGGACGAGGTGCGCAGCATTCACATTGAGCGCGTGCTGGATAGTTGCAAAGGAAATCGCGTACGCGCCTCGCAGATTCTCGGGATCGGACGGACCAGTTTGTACCGTTTCCTGAAACGATCCGACAAGAAGGCCTCGGCAAAAGGGGCTGCTTAGGCACCCCGAATCCAGCGTTTCGAGTGGCCACCCCGTAGCGTTCCCCTCCATTCGAACGGCGGTGGTTCTGAGCCAGGGTAATTCCATGACCGAGAGTGTCACGACTCAGCGAGAATCAAGCAACAACCGAAGCGAAGAGAGGCGCAGCGAAACTCGCGCGAGTATAAGATTTTCCGTCGAGATATGGGGATTCAACCGACACGGCCGCTTTTTCTCCGAAAGGACGTACATATCGGAAGTGAGCAACACGGGCTGCCGATTCGATCTGCACACCGAAGTTGAGAAGGAATCGATCGTGGCCATCCGCCTGGCCGAGAGAGGGCGCAGACAGGATGCGGATAGCAGACCGTTGCTCTATCAGATCAATTGGGTGGAGATTCAGCCGAACGGATGGAGAGTGGGAGTTTCGAGGATGCAGTCGGGAACAATTTGGCACACGGAGATTCCTGCGCTCAAGACGGAGTCGTAATCGCACGTCTGATCCTTCCCTGCAGATTCGACTTGAAGCTTCTTCCTCCGTGCGCCAAACCGGGCGGCGCACAACTCGACTGGGTGAGCCGCGCGCCGCGCTCCCTGATTCCACGAATAACTTTTTCAAATGCGGATGAATTTTTTCAACCGCGCTGGGTTTAACGGCTGGCGGTCACATAGGATGCGTTGTGCAGCAACGAATTGGGTAGCGAGACCGGTGAATCCAGGCGGACCAGGATTCCCGTCTGCGCCGGCAACTCCACGTCTTTGCCTTTTTTCGCCACGATGTATGCGCCGCCGCCGACAAGACCGATCACAGACCCGCGGAGCACGTTGCTGAAGATCAAGCCGACAAAGGAGCCGCCCGCTGTGCCGATGGCCACATCGGTAACGTCGGTTTTGATGTCGCGGCGCTCTTTGATCACCACACCTTCGACAGTCTTCACATCCTTTCGCGTCCTGGTGCCTTCCGCGCCGCCGCGATAGATGGAAAGGATGCTTATCTGCACGGGGAAAATTCTGCTCTCCACTTCGACGGAATTAAAAACCAGATTCATCGAAGCTCCGCCGCGGAACATGGAAAAGAATTTCGGGCGCGTGACGCTGGTCACGGTGCCGTGCACCTTTGCACCGGCCGGAAGCACGAGTTGGCTACCGAAGAATACAGGTTCGGCCACGATGGCAGTGACTGGATCGCCGTCGTGAGCCACACTTGTGGTGACGCCGCTGACCAGCGTTAGGCGTACTTGCGTTCCAGGTTGGACTTGATTGGACTGCGCACTGACGGCCGGGGTGAGGATCAACGCCAAAGTCACCACGGCGCACAAACATACGAGACGTTTCATTTCTTCCTCCGGGGTTCGGCATAAAAGCCGGACTGACCCCTTTACGTGGGGTTAACCGCTGGCGCCGCGGTGCAGGTGCGGAGGATGCACCCGGCCGATAAGATACTTCACGGCATTGAACGGTTGCCGAAAATCGCGCGTTCGATTTCCTAAGAGCCATCCCCCCTCTAGCCAGGACAGCCGAGGACTGCAGAGAGCATATAGGCCTATCCTAAGTCGAAGATGACGGCTCCAAATTACAGGTGTAGTTGGGTACTAGTACTCATTACGACACCCGCAAGGTGATACGCACTTCTCTCCCTGTACCGGAATGCTACTTTTGGAATCAGGCGGGCTACTCAAGGGTCCGTTCGGTCCGAGATTCAAAGCAGGAAGTGATCATCCGATGCGAAAACGCGTTTTGATAGTGGGTGCAGTACTGATGGCAGTGGCGGTGGGCGCATTCGCGACCGACTTCGCCGTGATCGTACATCCTTCGAATCCCGTCCATGCGATGACGCTGGGCGAGCTTGGCAAAATGTTCAGGGGAAAATCGACGACCTGGCCGACGGGGCGAAATGTGACGCTGGTGCTGCGCGATCCGGAGCAGCCGGGAATGAGATTCGTGATTGAAAAAGTGATGGGAGTAGGGCCGGACGAAGGGAAAACGATTCTGACGGATGGGAGCCGCAAAGTGAGCGCTCCGGTGGTTTTCGTGCCGACGGATCAGGATGTCGTCAAGGCCGTGGAGGCCAGTCCGGGCGCGATGGGAATTGTGGATGTGTACAACATCACGGGCGGCGTGAAGGTGATCAAGATAGACGAGAAGCAGCCATTCGATCCGGGCTACGCACTGAAGGGCCACTAATCGAGGCAACAAAATCTCCCGCGAGGAAATAAGAAAATGACAAGCTCCTTCGAACGCGCACTCATCATAATCATGCTGGCCGGCATAAGCGGCGCAGCCGCGAACGCGCAAACGCACAAGGCGTCACCCGCGACGCACGCGTCAAATTTCGTCGCGGCCAAGGACGCTTCTCCCGCACGACCGGAGACGATTCCGGTGACTTCGAAATCCGCGGAGGCGCGGCGCGACTACGAAATGGGCATGATGCACTACGAGGATCTACTCTTGATTGATGAGGGTATCGATTTCTTCAGGGACGCCGTGAAGGCTGACCCTCATTTCGCGCTCGGCCACGCGATGCTGGCCTTCGCAACGTTTGACCCGGCAGAAGCGCAACGGCACCGGGCACTGGCGAAGCAGTATATGGCGCATGCTTCTCCGGATGAACGGCTGCAGATTCGCTGGCTCAACGGCGCGAAAGACGGCCAGATCGTTCCCGCCATTGCGGCGATGAACGATCTGCTCGCAAAATATCCGAATGACAAACAATTCACGAACACCGTAGCGGCCTGGATGTGCTCTCCCGAACAAGCGTACGATCGCGGGGCCGATATTCTGGAGCGGTTGCTCGCCAAGAACCCGGACTATGCGCCCTCGATGAACAATCTGGCGTATTGCTACGCTCTCGGCGGCCGCGCGCAATTGGCGCCACAGTGGATGGACAAATACGTGGCGGCAATGCCGGACCAGCCAAACCCGCAGGATTCCTATGGCGAGATTTCACGCATGATGGGGAACTTTCCCGCTGCGCTTGAACATTACAAAGCAGCCCTGCAGATTTCCCCCACATTCACGTCATCCCAAGTGGGTATTGCGTCCACTTACGCGCTGATGGGAGAACAGGACCGCGCCCGGGCGGAATATCTGAAGGCAACGGAAATGACCAAGGACCAGGCCACGATCATGAATTATCGCCTGCTTTGGGCCATGACTTACTTCCGTGAAAATCAGATTGAAGCCGGCCGCAAGGCGTTTACGGAATTGGCAGCAGAAGCGCGCCGCAAGGATTTCGCGGTCCAGGAAGCGGAGGCGCGAAGGAGCATGGCGCTGTTCAATCCGGACGTGAAGGGAGCGTTACATGATCTGGATGCGGCCCGAGCGGTGCTCACTGAAAAGCATGCCCTTTCCGCGGGTGACCGCAACGCTGAATTGGCCACCATACTGCAAACTCGCGCATACATCGCAGCCCGCGCGGGAATGCCGGAAGTTGCCAAGGCAGCCCTTGCACCCCTGACAGCGATGGCACGCACCAGCCGGAGCAATTTGGTCCAGCAGTCCTATCATTCGGCGAATGGCGCCACACTTCTGCTGGAGGGTATCTATCCCGAGGCGGTCTCGGAACTTCAGTACGACCCGCGAAATCCCCTGTCGCTTGAATTGCTTTCCATAGCTGAGACCAAGGCCGGGGAACCGGGCGCGGGACGCGATGCGCTGGTGAGACTGGCGGGCATCAACGACGAGCGCATTGAGACGGCATTTGCCGCTCCTCGGGCGCGCGCGGCATTGAAGAACACGCCGGCACCAGGTGCACAGCCCGCTGCGGAATCAAAACCCGCGCCAGTAACTTCAGCGCGCTCGGCTGGACTCAGAGGGGGCCCACTGTTTTAAGGGAAGAGTCGCGAAGGAAAATCCGGGGCAAGACGGTGCGAGAGGTTTGTGACCGTCTTGCCCCGGAGCCATTTTGGAATGGACTTGGCGGTTATGGCAGATTCGGATGCTTCAGGTGCCATCCCGTTGCGTTTTGATAGGCCCTCGCCAGCGCGAGCATTTCCGCTTCCCCGAAAACTTTGCCGATGAAGGTCATGCTGGTGGTGTGGCCTTTCTCGTCAAAGCCGGTTGGCACGGCGACGCACGGCTGTCCCGTGAGATTTGAAACGGCGTTGTTGACGGTAGCGACAGGATTCGGCGTGTAGTCGGCATAATCAAAGGGCACGAGGTAGACATCCACGTCCGCCATCGCGCGCGCCATTTCCTGCATCAGCAGAGTGCGCACTCTCTGGGCGTTCAGATACTCTGTTGAAGGAAGCAGGCGGTACGACATCTGGCTTGCGACGCGGTCTTGCCGCACCAACCCTTGCGGCTCGGTTTCGATTGGATCGCGCAGCGCGGCATTTGCTTCGCCGTACATGATGGTCGAAAAATCCACATGCGCGTGTTCTGGCAATCCGACTTCGATCAGTGTGAAGCCCATGCTCCGAATTTTTTCGAGCGCGGCCGCGTCATTGGCGTCCACCTGCGGCGTCTGGCGTGTGTTGGAGAATGCGGCTTTCAAATAGCCCACGCGTAACTTGCGAATATCCAGATTCGAATCCCAATTGAAAGGAACATCCTGCACCGCGAGGTCGCGTTCATCCGGCCCCTGAATGGCGTTGAGAACGATGGCGCAATCTTCGACGCTGCGGCACATCGGCCCGGTCTTGTCGAGGCTCCAACTGAGCGTCATCACGCCATAACGGCTCACGCGACCGAAAGTCGGACGCACTCCCGTGACGCCGCAAATCGAGGAGGGCGCCACAATCGAACCGCCGGTCTCCGTCCCCACGGAAAATCCGACGAGTCCTCCGGCGGTCGCTGATCCCGGGCCGGCGGAGGATCCTTGCGAACCCATCGAGGGATCCCAGGGATTTCTGGTCATGCCGCCAAACCAGATATCGTCCAGCGCCAGCTCACCGGTGGACAATTTCGCAACGAGCACAGCTCCCGCGGTGTTCAGACGCGATACCACCGTTGCATCGCGATCAATAATTCTGTTCTTGAAGGGAGCTGCTCCCCAGGTGGTGGGATAGCCTTTGGCGGAAATGATATCTTTCGCACCCCATGGGATTCCGTGCAACGGGCCGCGATAACGTCCGGCGGCGATTTCTTTGTCGGCATCGCGGGCCTGCTGCACGGCCAGGTCTTCGGTTATCGTCACGACGCAAAGCAGCTTGGGGTTGTAGCGCTTGATGCGGCTGAGATACATCTCGGTGAGCTCGACTGAACTCACTTGCTTGGTGCGAATCAACTCGGCGAGTTGTGTGACCTGCCAGAAGGCGGCGTCCTCCAAATTTCGAGGACGCGTGACTTTGGGAGGCTCGCTCATACGGAAATCGCGCTTCGCCCGGTCGATCTTCATTCCCGGGACGACGGGGTTGAAAAACAGTGGGGGCGCGATGCTATTGTCGAGTTCGATTTTTCGGAGATCGTCCCAGCGAGGAATGTTCTTGTTCACGCCCTCGACCATTTCGTCGAGTTGATGCTCGTTGAAAATGAGGCCGGAAGCGGCGGCTGACTCGCGCAGCATTTCCTTCGTTACGTGCGGCGGCTTTTTATCCTGTATTTTTCCCCACAACACGCCGGGGAAAAGGGTCGAACTGAGGCCAATGCTGGAAAAATATTGGAGGAAGGTGCGGCGGTCGGTCGCCGGCTTGGCATTTTCCGGGGATTGAACTCGACTTTGGGATTCTTCCATTGCGGCTTGTTCCCTCTCGTGGTCCATGTCGATCTCCCATCGCATGCAACGCCGGCGGGAGTATAGCAGAGCGCCTGAATGGAGAATCAGACCAACGCGAAAAACAAATCTCTTCCTGGGGACAGGGATTCTGGACGGAATAGTCTGGCGCGGCTACTCGGGTACTGGCGCAGCAGCCGAGTCGGTTGCGTTTGACGGAGCGGCGTTCTTTTCCGCCGCGGCTGAGCGCAGGAGCATGACCGCGGTGTATAGCACGGCGAAAAACACGATCCAGCGAATGTAGGTCAGCGGCAATTCCTTGATGACATACGCGGCCAGCAACACGCCGGGAATCCCGCCGAGCGACAGGCCCATGGCAGCTTTAGAGCTGTAGCGTCCCGTGCGGATGAACCGGTAGCCGCCCACGGGCATCAGGAAAGCGCACGAACCCATCATGATCGGAAAAGCGGAGCGCGGATTCATCCCCAGCAGATAGATCAGAATCATGCAAGGAGCGTAGAGGCCCACGCCCAGTTGCATGAAAGCGCCGAACATGAAATTGCATCCGACGGCGATCCAGAGTTTTGTGCCAGTCAGACCCAGCGCTAGTCCGCCAACCGGGAACCATCCCAATTGCGAGCCAATCATCAGCATGGCGGCGGCCAAGAGGGCCAAAGCAAGACCAATTTGAATTCGGCGCTTCGGCCAGCCACTAACTACTCCTGCGCCAAACCACGCTCCCAAGACTGCGGCAGCGATCATGAGCAAGAGGGTGCGTTCATCAACGGCGACTACCGCGACGAAAATGAATGCCTCGACAACGGTGGGCAGCGCGTGGCCCACGTTCATCGTGCCGGGGATCAGGTCGTCGGGAATCGCGCGCAAAAGCTTGTAGACGGAACTGGTGAGGGCAAACGAGCCGATCCCCAGCGTGTCGAGCAGGTTGGTGAAAAAACCGATGACCAACTGCGGCCCGAGTTTGACGTTGCCATTCTCGGATTGCGCGGGCGCGGCAGCGCGCGGCTCACGACGCAAAAAAGCGATCCACACGATGACGTAAATCACCGTAACAACAGCCAAGGCCGCCAGCAGTGCCGTTTTCATTGGTTATCCAGCGCCACGGGGATCACCGATGACACATGGAGCGAATTCAATGCTCACTGAATCGAAGTATGCTTCGTTGTGTTCCGGTTTACAAGGGCTGGATGAATGCTTGTGCGGAATTGATTCGTGGGTATGCGGAACGGAAGACGGACTGGGCGCAGGCGGTCCGTTCGCGGACGAATTGGGTTGCGGCGACCTACGTCCATAAAGTCTAATTTTTCTAACTCGGCGGCGCCATGACGTAAGCACGCGGCGCGGAGACATGCGCAGCCCCGGCCACTTGCACTTTGATGGGATGGAGAGGGCTAGCCGCGGACTTGTCGGGCGGAACAAAGCTCACCACATAGCGCGCAGACAGTTCGCTCACGATCGAGTCCACGGCATCCGTGAAGTTCTTCTTGGCGGGCCAGAGGGGGCGTCCGCCGGTCTCGTCGGCGATTCGAATCACATTATTCCGTCCGGCGGTAAATTGAAGCTCGTTGAAGCGGTCGGTGTCCTGATCGTACTGGCGTGCATCAACAGAGTTGCCGTCATGCAGCGGCATGTACGTGCGCTGGATATTTTTGCGAGCGGTGTCCGTTCCCGGCATTGCGTCATCCAGGCCGATGGTGAAGAACGACACGCCGAGCATTTGGGCGGTGGCGATGACGTTGTTGTGATTCTCCTCGCAGGCACGGGAACTCTGCTCGCCGGCGCCCGGTGCGTGTGCCATCGGTAGACGAAAGATCACTACCGCGCGTCTCACAGGCCTCGGATCTGTCTTCATCATTGCCCAGACGACATTGAACACGCTAAAGCCACTTGACTTATTGAAAGTCTGGATCGAGAGCCGGCTGGTACCTACGGTATCCGTATTCAAAACGTAATTGAAGAGGTCCGGCAAGCCAGCATTCTTGTCGAGCCCGCGGACTGTGTCCGCAACCGCGGAGCTTTGCATCTGCCAATTAAGATTCGGGCTGGGCCAGGGCTTGTCCCCCGCGGCCGTGACTATGAAAGCTCTGTCCTTGCCCGGCCGAAGAACCTTTTGAGCGATTTCGATTACAGCGGCCTTTTCCTGATCAAACTTGTCTTTAGAGGCCAGCAAGACGATGCCGAGATCAAGCGGGAGATCCGAGGCGTCTTGTACCCGCGCGGTCACTAATGGTTGGTTATTTTCGGAGATGGTCACGTTTTCTTTGGTCAAGTCGCGAAGGGGATTGCCATGGGCATCGGTTGCGCTGACCACGACATTGATGGTGCGCTCCGGAGCGCGCTGGGGCGGAGCAGTCCCTGTTTCCTGGCCGAGCATAACTTGAGCGAAGCCGGCGGCAACCAAGACGAAGAATACGGCGAGGATGTGAATCAGGCGCATAGGCCCTCCAGGAAATCGATTGGGCCGTCGGCCGGCCCCTGAAGAATTACGTCGCGGCATGATTATCCACGGCGCAAACAGAATGTCAATCATCTACTCATCGAATAAATTACCAGGCACTACACAGCTGTGCGGCAACTGACCATGAAGCGGGCATTTGCCGTCAGGACCAAGGACAACCTGGAGTTGGCACTGAGCGAGACGCTCCAATACTTGCGAGATTGCGGCTTCGATTGCCGGCTAGTCCTCTGCTTGGAGGAGAGTGGCGCGCCCGGAGAGACTTGAACTCCCAACCCTCTGGTTCGAAGCCAGATGCTCTATCCAATTGAGCTACGGGCGCGTTCTTTGCGCCGCGAAATTCCGCAGGACGCCGGGATTGCATTCCGAAGCGTGTTTCGGGATGCAGTCTTTCCATATCCTATCACTGACCTGCCAAAATTTTGCTCCCCTGCTCTGCTCCGCGCCGATCGCCGCTGTGTGTTGATTGGCGTTCTTCGCTGGCTGGCAACCACTCGCGAGTTCGTCTACACAGTGCGTTCGCTTTAATGGGGCGGAGCGCTGTGCTAGACTTCGCGATGCGATCGAGCAGCGAGAAAATATTTTGCGGAGATCGCCGATCGGTGGAACTTCGGGCTTCGTGCAACGATTCCCCGCGAACCCCGCCAGGGCCGGAAGGCAGCAACGGTAACGGGTCAGCTTCGTGTGCCGCGGAGGACCCGAAGTTCCTCTCATCGAAACCGGTACGGAATAGTGACAGAGAGAAACTTTTCTCATGAGCTATAAAGTCATCGCGCGAAAATACCGGCCGCAGACGTTCACCGAGATCGTCGGGCAAGAGCACGTCACGCGGACGCTGGCGAACGCGATCCAGTCGAATCGCGTGGCGCATGCTTATATTTTTTCGGGCGTGCGTGGAGTGGGAAAGACCACAACCGCGCGCATTCTGGCAAAAGCACTGAACTGCGCGAAGGGACCGACGGCCGAGCCGGACAACACTTGCGATTCCTGCCGGGAAATTTCCGCCGGCACTTCGCTGGACGTCCTTGAAATCGACGCCGCGTCAAACCGCGGCATTGACCAGATCCGTGAACTGCGCGAGATGGTTCGCTACGCGCCGGCTTCCAGCCGCTACAAGATTGTCATTCTGGATGAAGCGCACCAACTGACCGACGAAGCGTCGAATGCACTGCTGAAAACTCTGGAAGAGCCGCCCGAGCGGGTGGTGTTTATTCTCGCAACGACGCGTGCAGAGGATCTGGTCGAAACGATCAAATCGCGGGCGCAGCTTTTTCAATTTCGCTCGCTCACATTCAAGGAAATTGCGGGCGAGATCGACCGGATCGTGAAAGCGGAAGATCTGATGATCGAATCAGGCGCAGTGGCCGTGCTGGCGCGTGCTGCGGAAGGCAGTTTGCGCGACGGCCTTTCGTTGCTGGAACAGGCCATCGCTTATTCCGGCGATAAAATCACGGATGCCCAGGTGCGCGAACTTCTTGGGATCGTCGCGGAAAGCGTTCTCGACGAGCTTGTCGAATCGATTGCAACGCAATCCACCGAGCGTGCGCTGGGCCTGGTGCACCGGCTGATTTCCGACGGACAAAATCTGCAACATTTCTGCCGCGAGGCGATTCGGCATTTCCGGAATTTGCTGGTGGCGCGCGTGTGCGGCGCGGAGTCGGATCTGGTCGCGGCACCGGCGGATGAGCGTCCCCGCCTGGCGGAACAGTCCGCGAAATTCAGCGAAGAGGATTTGACGCGGTTTTTCCAGATCTTGCTTTCGACAGACGAGGATTTGCGCCGGCAACCGGATCCGCGGTTGCATCTCGAGTTGGGACTCTTGAAGCTGGTGAATGTGCAGCGGCTGGCACCGCTTGAGGAAGTTCTGGCCGAGCTTCGTGGCGAGGTCCGTGAGAATCCCCGCGCAACGAAAAGCGCGACTGCCTCGTCGGTTTCCGCTCCACGCACGGCATTGCAAATTCAAGCCTCATCTTCGGCGGCCAGCGGATCCGGTGCAGCCACAGCGGCGCGCATGGCGCCGGAACCACCCGCTTCGAAGCTTGCTGCTCCCGTGCCTGCGTCCCCGCCGCGGATTGTGGCGCGCGCCGCGGAGGATGTTTCGAACGGACTGGCATCCGCGCAAGTGGACGCGATCAAGGCGGCGCTGCAAGGCCAGAAATTTCTGTGGTCCATGGTGGAGCACGCTTCGCGCTGGGAAATCGAAGGCGGTGAGTTGCGGCTTTTTTTTCCGACGGAGAGCCGCGCGCTCGCAGAAATGTTGCAGGCGCGCGATCCAATGGAACGATTGCGCACAGTGTTGAATCAAGTGGTGGGCCAGCCATTGCGCGTGTGTGTTAAACTTGAGTCTGGACACGCAACGATGGGCAGAAGCAGTGAATTGCGTGCCCGGTTTGAGGAAGATCCGATCGTTAGGGCGATGCTGGAGCGTTTCGGCGGCCAGATTTCAAAGGTCAAACGCCCGGGCGAGGAATAACCCATGGAAGTAAAAGCTCTGCAGCAAATGCTGACGCAGTTCCGCCAGGTGCAGGAGAAGCTCGAGAAGCAGTTGGACGAGCTATCGGTGGAGGCATCGGCGGGCGGCGGCATGGTTTCCGTGAAGATGAACGGCCAGAAGCAGTTGACCGAAGTGCGCATCGAGCCGGAAATTTTCAAGAGCAAAGACCAGGAAATGCTGCAAGAGTTGCTGATGGCGGCCGTGAATGAAGCGGCGCGCCGCGTGGACGAAGAGCTCTCCAAACAGGTGAAAGACATCACCGGCGGGTTGCCCGGGGTGATGGGCATGAAAATTCCGGGTTTGTTCTGACACGGATTGAATTTCCCAGGACCGGATCGTTCGATTGCTTCTCCTTCCCTTCTCGTTCCAAATCCTCAGAAGGGTGATACCCTCGCTACGGATGGAATTACATGCCTGATTTTGCGCCCTCAGTAACGCGATTGATTGACGAGCTGAAGCACCTACCCGGCATCGGGCAGAAAACCGCGCAGCGGCTCGCATTTCATCTGCTGCGCGTGGACCGCGAAGAGGCCCTGGCGCTTTCCGACGCGATTCGCGATGCGAAAGACAAGGTCCGCGAATGCTCGATTTGCAACAACATCACGGATGCCGATCCCTGCCTTTTCTGCACCGGAGCCTCGCGCGACCGAAAAATAATTTGCGTGGTGGAAGAAGCCACGAACATTCAAGCGGTCGAAAAGACGCGCCAGTTCAGCGGGCTGTATCATGTCCTCGGCGGCGCGCTTTCCCCCTTGCAAGGCGTGGGCCCCGATCAATTAAAGATTAAAAGTCTGATTGAGCGGCTGAAGGGCGGGACGGTGGAAGAAATTATTGTGGCCACTAACCCGACAGCAGAAGGCGAAGCGACTGCCGTTTACTTGTCGAAGCTGATCAAGCCGTTGGGCGTTCATGTGACACGCATTGCCATGGGAATCCCGGTCGGTTCCGACCTTGAATACGCCGATGAAGTGACCATGCTGAAAGCTATGGAAGGCCGCAGGGATCTCTAGCCCCGCGTAAGTAATGACAGAGCGTCTTGCTTCACTCAGAGCGCTGGCGTATAAGGACTGAAAATGGGAGGTGCGCGATGGCGTCGCTGGACGAATACATTGCGCAATACGATCGCGAGCACACGAACACCTGGAACAAGGTGATGCACGCGATCGGCATACCCATTATTCTGGCGGGAATTATCCTCGCAGCGTTGACGTTCTGGCGCACCGGCGCCGCCTTCTTCGCCGGCGGATGGATTCTCCTGTTCGCCGGCCATCGAATCGAAGGCAACAAACCAGCTTTCTTCCAGGGATTCGTCTATTTCCTGGTGGGCCCGATCTGGGTGGCCAAGGAAGTCAAGGATGCGCTCATGGGCTCCGGACACTCATCAACCTCCGCGCGTTAGTCGTTGCCGGGCGGCGGTTACCCAGGCTACGCCAAGGCCGGCCAAGTTACCCTTTCGCAGCAACTTGCTATCCCGCTCGACCCACTCCGAAGCGGAATGCTAACCTAACTATGTGACCCCCTCGGAGGAGCAGTGACCGAGCCATTGGCGTCTGCTGATCCCGGAACACAGAAGCGCCGGAGCACGCGAATCGTGCAGGCCGTGCCGCTGACTGTGACGGGTGTGGATGCGCTTGGGCAGCCGTTTAAGGAGCGCACCACGACCGTGATGGTGAACTGTCACGGGTGCAAGTACCAGTCGAAGCACTACGTTCCCAAGAATTCGATCGTGACGCTGGATATTCCCCGGCAGGAAGCTGGGTTGCCTCCGCGTTCGGTGCAGGGTCGCGTGGTGTGGGTACAGCGACCGCGCACGGTGCGAGAGCTGTTTCAGATTGGACTTGAGTTCGAGGTTTCCGGAAACGTCTGGGGGATCGCCTTCCCGCCGGAAGATTGGGGTCCCTATCCGGACGAGGCCGGGCCGGAATTCCACGTACCGATTGATGCCGCAGGCCCTGAAACGAAGGCATCCGCCCCGACGCCGGAAGCACCAGTTGGCGAGCCCGAAGAGAAAGCAGAAGCGCCAGCGGCACCCGCGACTACCGTTCCCGCTTCATCTGCAAGCCCGTCTGCGCCTCCCCCAGCCCCGCCGAAGCCAGCAGCACCCACAAGCCAGGTACCGGACGCCAAAATTCACGTGATGCCGAGTCCGGCGCAGGATTCGCAACTGGCGATGGCGAAGACGATGGCCAAGATGGTGGCTGAAGCGAAAGAAAATCTCGACAAGACGCTGCGCAAGGGCGCCGAGACTGCCATCACGGAAGAAATGACTGTGGTGCGCCAGCAGCTCGATGCGCAGCTCCACGAGGCGGTCGAGAGGGCCATTAAAGTCTCGATGGAGCGCGTTTCAGAGAGCACGGTAAAGAAAGTGGTGCAGCAGGCCGCAGAGCGCACCGCTTCCATTGTCGACGAGGCGCGCAAGGCGAACGAATCGAACGCGGCGCAACTCGACTCCAAAGTGCGGCAAGCGGTCCAGGAAGCGGTGAGCGGGGCGGCGGAGCAGGCCGCGCAGCAAGCCGCTCAGCATTCCGCGACGCACAATTTGAAGCAGGCGGTCGAAGAAGCAGTCGAGAGGGCGATCAGCGGGCGGGAGGCTTCCACACCTTCGCTCGGAATCTTGTCATCGCCCGAAGCGGCGCAGAAACACCTCGACGATTGGAAGAAGACTCTTGAGGACACGGCGCACACCGTCCGGAACCAGACTGTGGCGCAAACCAGCGTCGAAGCCGCGGCGGCCAGCCACAAGTGGCAGGAAGAGTTTGACGCGGCAGTCGCCGGCGCCACGCAGAAAGTCGATGAACTGTTGAGCGAGGCTTCGCGGGCCGCGCTGGCGGAAACAGAACAAGAAATCGGCGCGCGCAGTTCGAAGATGCGCCTGTCGGTCGGTGAAGTGGTCAACGAAGCGGAAGCTTTCATCCGCTCGCTCGGCGCCGGCCTGCAACAGGAACGGGCTCGTGCGGAGGAAACGAAATCCCAGCTGCAGGACTCGGTCAATTCCACGATCGAGCAAGGCCGCGCACGAGCGGAGGAGACCAAGGCGCAACTCCAGGAAGCGGCCAATATCGCACTGCAACACTCCCGCCAGCGGCTGGACGAATTGCTCGCCGCTCAATACGCTGAGATCGGGCGAAAAGCGGATCAGGTGATCGCTGATCGCGCCGAACAGATTGAGCCGACGCTCGAAGCGGCCGCGCAAAAAGTAGCCGACCGCCTTTCTGGCCAGCTTGACCAGAATCTCTCGCCGAAGCTTGAACAAGTGCAAAACGCGGTCTCGCAACTGGCGATCGCCGAACAGCAAGCGGCAAAACTGCAGGACACGCTGCGTGAGCAAGTTCGACGGGCAGCGGAAGAATCCGCGCAGATTCACAGCAATGTGCGCGAAAAGGTGCAAGAAGCCTCGCAGCAGGCGATTCAGGAATCTCTTGACCGGCTGAAGCAGGAGACGGCGAAGATTCCCGCGGAAGTGGAACAGAAATCTCGCGAGGCCGTCTCGAAGCTGGAAGAAGAGCTGGAGCAGAAGCGAGTCGAGACCGAACACACCACCTACGAATCGCTGCTGAAAGCTTCCGAGTGGTATCAGAAGAAGGCGCAGACCACGATGCAGTCAACGCTCGAGCGCGCCGTGGAGCAGTCCACGACGGCACTGCGCGACCGCGCCGCGGAGATTTCCAGCCTGCTCGCATCCGAACTGGATCATTACCGCCGAACGTACGTGGACCACAGTCAAGCGCAGATTGAAGAAACCGCGAAAGAGGTGGTGGATCGCGAGCGCGGGAAATTGAACGAGACAGCGGACATCGCGAGCGCGGATTTTGCAGATCGCGTGCATAAAGTGACCGGCGACTCGCTGCGACGGTTCGAGCAGGTGTCGCGCGACGCGCTGGAAAAAGCGCACGCCGACATGGAATACAACCGGGAAGGCTCGCTCGCGAAATTCCAGGAGCGGCTCGATGAGCGGTTGCAAGAAGGCATCGAACAGGCGCGGGACCAACTCCAGTCTCAGCTCTTGCCTCTGATGCAAGCCTGGGAAGCAAACCGCGAGACGCAGCAGCGAGAGTGGATGGATCAACTGAAGAATTCGAGCAACGAATCCATCGAGCAATATAAGGCACGCCTGGAAAACGCTTCGAATTCCTGGCTGCTCGCTTCCGCCACCACGCTGGGACAGCACTCGCAAACGGTGCTAGAGACCATCGCGAAGGCTGCCGAAAAACGGCTGCGCGAGACTTGCTCCGATGTTCTCGCAGGAATGGGCGACACGCTGAAAGAACGGCTGCTGGGGATCTCCACCGATTTTGGCGCGGAAGAGGACGAAGACGGCCCGCCGAAGAAAAAGAAATAACAAAATCCCGCCTCCCTTCTCCCCTTTGCGACTCGCCTCAATTTCCTGAGTGGCACGACATGCCGCTATAATGTCCGAATGTCGAATCAAGCTTACTTGAGTATTTGGTGCAGGGATTTTCCGGAAGAAGTAATCCTCGAAAGGTTCAGCAGATTCCTCACGACTGTTCCGCACTCCGCGACTCGGCCCGGGTTCGCGCACCTTGTCGTTCGCGCACTGGACTTTGCCGAGACGCCTGTCCTCGAACAGGATATGCGCGCGTTGCCGCTCGATCCTGGCGGGGTTGTGGAGATGGCGAAAGATCACACGCATGGCGACTGCGCGCTCGAAGCACGCGCGGATTGGGATCTGTGGGTGAACGAGGGCGAGCCGGGCCGTTGGCAGAATTTGCCGCAGCCGCTGGAGCTTTCCGCTTACGGTGAGGAATTCGCAGACGGCTTTTGGCGGCAGAACGGGCACCTGGAGGCGGACTTGGGCTTTGAGCATTTGTTTACGGGCCACGCAGGCTTGCTCGGGTTCGGCCAGACTGGCAAGGCCGCACCGCAGAGTCCCGAAGAGGCGCGTTTTCTTGCATCCATGGAGGAGCCAGCGAATCTACAGATATATAAGGACAAAACGCGGGACAACATACGCAAGCTGTTTGCGTGGGTGCGGCAGATCGAGAAGTCCCTCCCGGTAAAGCGGGTTCGCCTGTGGTCGGAGGGTGAAGAGAATTTTGAGGCGCGTATGGAGGAAATTCTCGCTGCTCGCTGATACGGAACGGACGGGCCGGAGCGCCCTTCCCTGAAAGGCAACGAGCAGATACAATTTCAATTCATGGCGAGAATTGGAATCATTGTAGCGGCTGGGATTGTGGCAGTGGCATGCGCATCCTGCTCGAGCTCAACTTCTTCGACGCCCAACTCCAAGCCGGAAAGCGCGGCGAAGGCGCCTGCGATTCCGGCGGATATTCAAGCTGCCGCTGACGCCGCTCTTGGCTCTGAAACGGATGTCCTGGTCTTCGGTGACCTGGCAAAAAATGGCCACCAACAAATTCTTGCCGTAAACCGCGTGAAGGCCACACCGGAGAAAGCTATCCCCGGAATTTCGGCGATGCGCACAGCGGTGCTGGAAAATGACGGTGGCGCGTGGAAAGAAATATTTCGTTGCGACGAACATCTGAAGAACACGAAGGGCTATATGGGCGGGACGCCGCTTTCTCCCGTCAACGGCTGGCGCTTGCAATACGAGCAAAACACTGAAAAAGGCTTGCAGATGTATTTCACGCCGATCACCAAACCGGCCGGGGGCTATATCCAGACGATTGGCGTGCGATGGAATCCGCAAGCGAAGCGTTACCAATCGCTCGACCGCAACTACGAACAATTTTTGGGAGAAGTGCCGGCGCTGGACACGCCGCAATCACAATTGAACCAATGAGCGCAATCGCGCAACCCGTTGCAACCACTTCCCGCCCCGCGCGGGTGCCTTCCGGCTGGGACCACCTGAAAACTCTCATCCCCTACGTGAAGCGCTACAAGGGGATGACCGCGATAGGTCTGCTGACGCTCACTTTGATGGGACTGGTCGGGGCGCTGCCGCAGTTGATCATCGGCGCAATCACGGACTTGTTGAAGGGCTCGCCGCAACCGCTTTCGACGTTGACGGGAACGGCGCGGTCGCTGCTCGCGCCGCTGTTTTCATTTTATTCGCCGCTGAGCCGCCACGCGCTGGGCCTCTACTGCCTGATTCTAATTGCCGCGATGCTGGTGAAAGGATTTCTTTCCTTCTGGACGAGGTGGATTCTGATCGGCGTGTCGCGCGAAATCGAATACGACCTGCGCAACGATATGCTGGCGCGACTGGTCCACCTCGAGCCGGAATTTTACGTGCGGAACCGGACGGGCGACCTGATGTCGCGCGCAACGAATGATTTGAACGCGGTGCGCATGGTGCTGGGCCCGGGAATCATGTACAGCGCCACGACCTTTGCGACGATGGTTCTCGCCGTTTATTTCATGATCAAGCTGTCGCCCATGCTCACGCTATGGGTTTTGCTTCCCGTACCCATCGTTGCGGTGGCGGTACGCTATTTTGGCGAGATCATCCACCGCCTGTCCGAACAAATTCAGGCGGCGCTGGGGATTCTTTCGACGCGGGCGCAGGAAAATCTGACCGGCGTGCGCGTGATTCGGGCCTACGCGCAAGAAAAGCCGGAAGTCGCCAAGTTCGACAGCGCCAATCGCGAATATGTAAACCGCAACATTCAGCTCATCAGCACGTGGAGCATTTTCTTCCCATTTCTACAGGGGCTCATCGGCGTGACGTTCTTGATTCTGCTTTGGAAGGGCGGCCGCCTGGTGGTGGAGCACCACATCTCGGTTGGCACGCTATGGGCGTTTTATGCGTTCCTGGTGCAACTGGTGTGGCCGATGATCGCGCTCGGCTGGGTGACGAATATTTTTCAGCGCGGCGCCGCGTCCATGGGCCGCCTGAATTACATTCTGACCGCCGAGCCCGGCATCAATGACGTCAATGCCAATTCATCCCACACGGCGGTGCGTGACGTGCCGCCGAGGGATGCGGATTCGGATGAGCCAGCCGCGGCAGAATCCGCGATTCGCGGCGAAATCGAGTTTCGTGATTTGACGTTCACTTATCCGACTGCTTCGAATGGCTCGGCGGGCGTGCCGGTGCTGCACGACATTAATCTGAACATACCGGCGGGCTCGACGCTCGCGATCGTGGGCCCAACGGGCAGCGGCAAATCAACGCTCGCCGCTCTGATCGCGCGGTTGTGGGAAGCCCCCGACGGAGCCCTCCTACTCGACGGGCGCTCAATTCGAGAATACTCGCTCGCGGAGCTGCGACGCGCGATTGGGTACGTGCCGCAAGACACCTTTCTCTTCAGCGACACGCTTCGCGAAAATATCGCCTTCGGCGTGAACGACGCGCTCGAAGAGCATGTATTCGAGGCGGCTGAAATCGCCAGCATTTCCGGGGAGATTCAGAGCTTTCCGCAGCGGTACGACACGATGGTGGGCGAACGCGGGATCACGCTCTCGGGCGGCCAGAAGCAGCGTACAGCGCTGGCGCGCGCCGTTTTGCGGCAGCCGAGAATTTTGATTCTGGATGACGCGCTCTCGAGTGTGGACACGGACACCGAGGAACGCATCCTGCGCCGATTGCAGGAGGTGATGCGCGAGCGCACCACGGTGCTGATCTCACACCGGGTATCCACAGTAAAGGGCGCCGATCAAATTGTGGTACTGCGCGAGGGCCGCATCATCGAACGCGGCACGCACGAGAAACTGCTGGCCCTCGGCGGCTACTACGCCGATTTGCACTTGAAACAGTTGCTCGAAGAAGAGCTGGCACGCGAATGAGCGATTTCCGCGAAGAAGAGAAACTCGGCAAGCTGTACGACTCGCAAATCAGCCAGCGATTGCTGAAGTACCTGCGTCCATACCGGTGGCACGTTGCGCTGGCCGTCTCCATCACGCTGGGCGTGACGGCGATGGAACTCGTCGGTCCCTACCTCTTCCATGTGGCTATTGACGGCTACATTCTGCCCGGCTTCGGTGGGACGATTTCGCACAGCGCAGCGTTGGCAGGACTTTGGTGGACGGTGATGGTGTACCTGGGCGCGATCGCCGGCGGCTTCGGGCTGCAATACGTCCAGGTGCGCATCATGCAATGGGTGGGCCAGGAAACCATGTATGACCTGCGCAAAGAAATCTTCGAGCATCTGCAGCGGTTGCCAATGAGCTTCTACGACCGGACGCCGGTGGGGCGGCTGGTGACGCGCTCCACCACGGACGTGGACGCGCTCAACGATCTCTTTGCCGCGGGCGTGGTGGCCATGCTGAATGATTTCGTGTTGCTGTTCAGCATGGCGGCGGTGCTGCTGAAGTGGCATCCCTTCCTGGCGCTGGCCACGCTGTCGCCGCTGCCATTGATGATCGTGCTCACGTATTTCTTCCGCAACAAAGTGCGCGACGCGAACCGCCGGATCCGCACGGCGATTGCGCGGATCAATGGTTTCCTACAAGAGCATGTGAGCGGGATGGCCGTGGTGCAATTGTTCAACCGCGAGCACAAATCACAAGAACAGTTTGCGGAATTGAATCGCGTCCATATGGTCGCGTACAAGGACGCGATTGACGCCTTTGCATTTTTCTATCCCGCGGTGGAATTTCTCAGCATGCTGGGCGTGGCGCTGCTGTACTGGATTGGCGGCGTACGAGTGATTAGTGGAGGCCTCGAAATCGGAGTGCTGATCACGTTCATGATCTACGCGCAGCGCTTTTTCCGCCCCATCCAAGACCTCAGTGAAAAGTTCAATATCTTGCAGAGCGCCATGGCCGCTTCGGAACGCATATTCAAATTGCTCGATGAGCCGGTGACGATCGTTTCGCCCGAGCAGGTTCGAGCGCTGCCCGAGCCGCGCGGCGAAATCGAATTCCGCAATGTTTGGTTCGCCTATCATGGCGGCGCAACTCCGAGGGAAGATGAGTGGGTGCTGCGCGACGTTTCGTTCCGCGTCGAGCCCGGTCAAACGCTCGCGATTGTCGGCCACACCGGAGCCGGAAAAACGACCATCATTCAGCTCCTGCTGCGTTTCTACGATATTCAGCGTGGCCAGATTCTGCTCGACGGTGTGGACATCCGCGAGCTGGAGTTACAGGATTTGCGGCGGCTGTTTGGGATTGTGCTGCAGGATCCGTTCCTCTTCACGGGAACGCTCGAATCGAACGTGAAGCTGGGCACGAAAATGATTGACCGAACAACTGTTGAGCGCGCATTGCGCGAAGTGGGTCTCGGACCATACATTGAGTCCCTGTCTCAGGGGATCGAGACCCCAGTCACCGAACGCGGCGCGACACTATCCGTGGGCCAGCGGCAGCTCGTGAGCTTTGCGCGCGCGCTGGCGCACAATCCGAAATTCCTGATCCTCGACGAAGCTACTTCGAGCGTGGACACCAAGACCGAGCTGCTGATCCGCGAAGCGCTCGACCGCTTGCTCGAGGGCCGTACATCCGTCGTGATCGCACATCGCCTGAGCACCATCCAACACGCGCACCGCATCCTGGTGTTCCACAAAGGGCGGCTGCGCGAACAAGGCTCGCACCAGGAACTACTCGCGCTGCGCGGCATCTACTTCCGCTTGTACCAGCTCCAGTACAAGGAGCAGGAGATTACGGTTCCGCTGCCGGGCGCGGGTGCGTCCGGATTCCCGCAATCAATGCCCGCCGATGACTGATGCTGCGGCGGCGGCGAGTGCCCTCTGCGCTCGTCCACCGATTGCGTCCTGCAGCGACCTGTTGTATCTCCGTAGGCTCAGCGAATGACCGTTCCCCAAGTCATGATTTCCGCGGGCGAGGCTTCCAGCGAAATGTACGCCGCCCGACTAGCCGCGGCTTTGCGCGCGCGCACCGGTGCGCAACTATTCGGCATGGGAGGGCCGCGCATGGCCGAGGCCGGCGTCGAATTGATCGCGGACTACCGCCAGGTCGCGGTCGTCGGCCTGTCGGAAGTGCTGCACAAGATTCCATCTGTCGTGAGATTGCAGGGGCAACTGGCGCGCGAAGCCAAGCGCCGGGGTGCTGCTCTGGCAATCCTGGTGGATTCGCCGAGCACACACTTTGGGGTGGCGCGCCGGCTGAAACGGCATGGGATCCCGGTCGGATATTTTATCGGGCCGCAAATCTGGGCGTGGAGAGCAGGGCGCGTGCATGCAATCAAGCGGCTGGTCAATCGCATGGTGGTGATATTCCCGTTCGAGGAGAAAATTTACCGCGATGCGGGTGTGCCGGTGGATTTCGTCGGGCACCCACTGGTGGATATCGTTCGGCCGACGGTGACGCGCGCGAAATTTGCGGCGCGGCATGGCCTGGATGCCGGCCGACCGATTGTCACGCTGCTTCCCGGGAGCCGTCGCAGCGAGATTGCGCAGCACTACCCGCGGATCATTGAAGCGTGCGAGCAGTTGGCGCACGGACCGGAGAAAGTCGAGGGCGTCCAGTTCGTGCACGCGGCAGCGCCCGGATTGGGCACTGAAATCTTCGAGAGAGAAGCCGCGCGCCAGGGCGGGAGTGCCCGCGTTACTGTCACGCGCGTGGAAGGCGCCACGTATGATGCACTGGCGGCCGCGGATTGCGCCATCGTCGCGAGCGGGACAGCGACCGTCGAAGCCGCGCTGCTGGGGACGCCGATGGTTGTGATTTACCGAGTGAGTCCCGTGAGCGCGTTCATACTGCGGCGAATGATTCGCACGCCGTTCATCGGCATGGTCAACTTGATCGCCGGCCAACAAGTGGTGCCGGAATTGGTTCAAGACAAATTCACCTCTTCCTCTGTGGTACAAGAAGTACGCCGACTGCTGATATCGCGTGAGACCGGCGAAAAAATGAAAGCAAATCTGGCTAAAGTACGCGCAAGGTTGGGGCCGGGCGGGGCGATCGAGCGTGCGGCGGACATTTTCGCGCGGATGTTGTAATCTTTTTGATTTGGGCAACTGTGCAAGCCTGTCTGGTATCTTAATAAGCAGGATAAATGGCACTTTTGAGAGAGGACTTTTCTTGCTGAAAACCCGCCACCTGTTCAACCCAGCGCTCGGCTTCCTGACGCTCTGGCTGATGTTTGGGGCTGCCGTTCGGGCGCAAGCTCCGCGCTCGTTTCCCTTTCTGGCGACCAATTACAATGTGGAAGTGGTGCTCCATCCGGAGGATCAGACGATTGCGGCGCAGGCCAAGGTGGATTTCTTCGCCAACCAGGTCTCGAAGTCGGTTGCCGTTGAGTTGCACCAGGACTTGAAGCTTAATTCCATCCGCATTCCCGGCGGGAAGCCTCTCGAATTCGAGCGGGACAAGAACAACCCGCTGATGCTCAGTGTTGGGCTACCAGAGCCGGCAACGCCCGGAAAACAAGTGACGCTCGTTTTCGATTATGCCGGGCCAGTCTCCAGCGAGGATGATAGCCCCACAAAAGGTGTGCGCTTCGCTTCCGTGGACAAGACGTCCGCTTACTTGCTGCTTCCTGCTCGCTGGTTTCCGCTGACCAACTATCCGTCGAACCGGTACACGGGAACATTCAAGTTGGTGGTACCGGAGTCGTTCGTAGTGGTGGGCACCGGCAAAGCTGATTTGCCGACGACCACTCCTGCCGTGGGCAAAATCCCCGCGGAGGCCAGCTATGTGTTCCATTGCGATCAGGCTGCTCCGAACGGCACTTTCGTGGCGGGCAAGCTGGAACTTTCTCCAAACAAGACCGAAGGCATCACCGTTTCCGTATACACGCCGCCGGCGCAAGCGACCACGGCCGCAATGTACGCGACTCAACTGGCGCACGTCGCGCTGTACTACTCCGACATTTTCGGAGCCATGACGGATGACGCCACGTTCACGATCGCGCAAATGCCGGACGGAACTCTTTCCGGATACTCCGCGCCGGGGCTGCTGCTGATCGGCTCGCGGCAGTGGTATGCGAAGGGCAACGATCGGATGCTTTCACAACTTGCGGCCAAACAATGGTGGGGCAATCGGGTCCTTCCGGCAACCGCATCGGACACGTGGCTCACGGACGGCTTGTCGCGCTACGCAGAGGCGATGTACGCGGAACAATCGAACGGCGTGGCCGGGCTCCACAAAGCTCTCGAGGATTTCGCCGTGGGCGCTTTGATGTATGAGAACACTGCGCCGATCTCGCAAGCGGCGCGCCTGAGCTCATTGTCCGACGAATATCGCTCCGTGGTGGCGGACAAGGGCGCGCTGGTGTTTCACATGCTGCGCACTCAACTTGGCGATGACGCGTTTACGGCCTTGCTGCGTGATTTCTTCAAGAAATACGACGGCAAGGCGGCAAGCATCAACGAATTCGAGAAAGCGACGGCGTCAAAAGCACCACCACCGGTGAAGGGCCAGCCACCCTTGAATCTGACGGCTTTTTTTTCGCAGTGGCTGAATTCCACCGGCATTCCCCAATTCAAGCTCGAGTACATCGTCTATCGCACCGCCAAAGGCTTCAAGGTTGTCGGTAAGGTCCATCAAGAGCTCGACACGTTCCGGATGCCTGTCGAAGTAAAAGTGGACACGGAAGGAAATCCTGAGTTCAAGAAAATTCTAGTCACCGGGACGAACTCTGATTTCGAGATCGATACATTCGGGCGGCCCAAACCGAATGGCATCACCATCGATCCGAACAATAACCTGCTGAAATCGAGCCCGCGACTGCGCGTTCGCGCTTGGATTGCACGTGGCGAAGGGCTGGCCGAGCAGGGCAAGTACTACGAGGCCATCAAGGAATACCAGCAAGCGCTGAATCTTTCGCCCAGCAGCGCGCTCGCGCATTTCCGCATGGCGGAAGCGATGTTCTACCAGAAAAACTATCAGGCCGCGGCAAATGCGTTTCGTGCGGCGCTGGGTGGCGACCAGGATCCGAAGTGGGTGGAAGTCTGGAGCCACATATACATCGGAAAAATCTATGACCTGTTGGACCAGCGCGCACGTGCGGTAAACGAATACCAGCTCGCGCAGCACACCAACGATGACACGGCCGGCGCGCAGGAAGAGGTCGCGAAATATATGAAGAAGCCGTATTCGCCGGATGCGGCTGCCGATCCTGCCGCCGCTTCTGGGGACAGTGCCACGGCCAAATCGACATCGCCTTCGCCCGGCGCTTCTCCCACGTTAGGGGGCAGTACGGCGGCCGGGGACGCCTCGGCGGACAACAAGCCGGTGCTGAAGAAACGACCACCAGAAAACTAGGTGATTCTTCTCGCGGCGAGGCTAGAGCGGGTCAAAACCTGCCAAGCGTGGTGATTCGATTCCTTTGTGCTGTACCAGCACTTGAAATGTCTCGCCCATTCCTTCCGGATAGATCAGCGTCTTGAATAGGAGCCGCGCGCGGGCCTGCTGCTGTTCGGTCATTGTCTCCGACTGCAAATCTTCGAACTCCGAGCGTCGCGCCAGCGCGAGCAGGAAATTCGATTGCGTGGTGAAACCGGTGCGGTTCATCCCTCCGCGCGCGCCCCATATCTCGAGCGCGGTGAAATTCACATGGGTCGTCAAGTCCTGTTCGCCCGGCGCGCGAAAATAATCCTCGCTGGCACGGTGGCGCGCGTAGGCGAGCAGTGTTCCGCGCATATGCCGCTCGTTATAGAGCTCGAGCGCCGGGTGGCCGTAATCAATCGTCAGCACAAAACCGCGACCGAGTTTATTTGCCACCCCCTCAATCCACCAGCACGCTTCGAGACATGCTTCGGCCTGCTGCTGATCTTCGAGCGTGATCCCCTGCTCCGCAAAATAATTGGAAAGCGCTGGCGTCGAAAGTGGGCCGGTCTGCTCATGCAAGCCGTCGCCGGCAGCGGCAACGTAGAGTTCGCGCAGCTCGCCATGCTCACGCGTCACGCGGTGAGCCGGCATGGCGTCGAATAGTTCATTTGAGAATATGCAGCCGCAAGGAATCTGGGCTGGCAGATCGGCAGAAATAATTACGCGGCCATTGGCAAGATGCGATTCGAGCATTGCGGCCTGTGCGACGCGGCGCACGGCCGAGCGCTCCACAGCCACGTAGCGCAGCGCGGCATAAAAATCCTTCAGCGACTCCGCAGCAAGATCGAGCACTTGTTTCGCAAGCGCGCCCGTGCCCACTCCCACTTCGACGAGCGTGAACGGCTCCGGCCGGTCAAGATGGATCCACATTTCGTGAAACTGCCGCGCGAGCAAGCGGCCGAAGAGGGGGCTTACGTCGACGCTTGTAAAATAATCCCGGCGGGGCTGCTGGCCAGATTTTGCGTAGTAGCCATGCTCAGGATGATAAAGACAGGCGTCCATATATTCCGCGAAGGTGATTGGCCCGGATGCGCGGATGCGCTCCGAGAGAATCGCCGCGAGGGGCGTGGGTTCCGTGCGCACGGGGTTCAATTCTCCCGCTGCGGGTTGCGCGTGAACATCTCGATGATGTAGTCGTGCAGGCAATCGTAGAGGTGTTTCTGGAAAGTCCAGGGAAATTGTGAATGCTCAATTTCGCGCGCCCGCAATTGAAATGTGTAGATGTGGATATCCTCGCGCGCAGGCTTGAAGCGGATTTCGACTTCCACGCACTCGTGCCCCGGCCGCGCCTCGAAATCGAACAGCGGGTGCTCATAGCCGGAAAGTTCGTGGCGAACTTTCTCGACCAGTGCGCCGTCGGAACCGTTTATCACTGCTTCGCCTGCTTTGCCTTCTTTTCTTTGCTCTGCATGTGGCGCCACACGTCCTCAAATGTTCTCAGCGCCTGCTCATCGACCATCACAAAATAGATCTTTTCCAGCGATGTCCCGCGCTCGATGTGAGCCTTGGCCTCGGCCAGCATGATTTCGGCGCATTCCACCATCGGAAAGCCAGCGATGCCTGTGCCGACAGCCGGAAATGCGATGGATTTGAGTGCTTTCTGCACGGCGATGCGCAAGGAATGCGCCGTGGAGGCGCGCAGCGCGTGCGGAGTGGTAAGCCCGCCGAGCTGCATGCTTGCCGCATGAATAACGAAGCGCGCCTTCAAATTTCCTCCCGAAGTGATGGCCGCGCCGCCCACAGGAATGCTTCCGATGGCATTGCATTCCTGCTGGATTGCGTCGCCGCCTTTGCGGCGGATTGCTCCGGCGACGCCGCCACCGAGCTGGAGATCGTTGTTGGCGGCGTTGACGATCGCGTCCGTATCCAGCTCGGTGAGGTCGCCCTTCATCAATACTATTTTTTCGGCGATGGACATCCGTGACTCCCTTCAGGCCTGGACCGGCTCGTTGACTACCAGGACGTCTCTTTCCATGCGGCGCGCTACTTCTTTGCAGGCGCCAATCGTGGCTCCCGAGGTCTCCTGCGCGCGGATGATCCTGATCAGCCGCTTTTTCGGGTCCTGATTGTAGAATTGCAAGCCAACGCAATTTTCCGCGCGAAAAGTGATCGCTGCCAAATCGTTGATCGAAAATGAAGAGCTGTTGCTCGCGAGAATGGCGCCGGGCTTCGCGAACTTGTCAAAGAGAGTGAAGATTTCGAGTTTCAGTTCCAACTCTTCCGGGCACGCCTCGATCAGAAGATCAGCCAGGCGGCACGCGTCTTCCACGGTTCGAGCGGTGGAAAGATTCGCGAGAGCATCGTCTTTCCTTGCGCGCGTCAGGTCTCCACGCGCCAAGGCGTCTTGGAGCGCTCCGGCAATGTGGGCCAGCCCCTCACCGAGAATTTCCGGCGACACGTCCTCCAGCACGGTGCGATAGCCGGCGGTGGCCGCTTCGCATGCGATTTCCCTGCCGGCCACCCTGGCGCCGATCACTCCGATTGTAATCACGTCCCTTATGCTATGCACAGAAGCCCGGCAAGAGTCCGAGAGTCGAATGGTGCGTCCCTGCGGTCAAAGATCCTTGATCCCCTTTTCGTCAAAACCCAGAACGACGCGCCCGCCGCAGATGATCACCGGCCGCCGGATCAGATTGGGCTCTTTGGCCATCATGCGGATCGCCTCCCGGCGGGAAGGCGGCTCCTCCTTCATATTTTCGCGCCGGTAAATTTCGTTGCGCGTGTTGAGAAAATCGGTGTGGTCGCGCGGGCCAATCAGTTTTTCCAGCTCCGCGGCGCTCAGCCGGTCTTTCGCGAGATCGCGAAAATAAACTTGGAAGCCCTTTTTTTCAAGGCGCGCCCGCGCCTTGCGGCAAGTGGTTCAGCCGGACTTGTGGAGGAAGTGAACTTCCTTCCCGGACCTCTTCGTCTTTTTCATGGCCATGGAGCAACTCTCCTCAGTATCGTGGCACGCCCGGGTCCACCTCGACGGCCCAACGGTCAATTCCCCCAGCCATCGAGCGCGCGCCTTCCACACCCTGCGAACGCAGCCAGGCCGCAGCGTCCAGGCTGCGTATTCCGTGATGGCAAAGCAAAACGATTTCACCGGCTTCTTCCAGGCGCGCCAAATTCGAAGGAATTTCGCCGAGCGGGATCAAAGTGGTGCCCTCAATCCGAGACGCGTCGTACTCCCATTTCTCGCGCACATCCACGAAAAGAAAAGTCTCGCCGCGCGCGAGCAAATCCTTCACCTGGCGCGGAGTGATTTCAATATTGGCTAAAAGGTCTTCAGCCATCAGTATCCATAATCCGCCGCGGCGGAAAGAGCATGCTCTTTCACACCGAGGGCTCCCGTTCGCGCCTCACCCAGCAGATTCACATATGTACGGCGGTCGGGCGCTTGCAAGATCCAGCGTGTGAGCCAGGACTCGAAATCTTCGATGCGCCGCGTCTGGTCGTGGTACTGCGCAAAAAATTCGTGATCGCGGCCGTAATAGCCTTGCACGGGCGAGGGATGCGCGCCCCAAGGCTCGTGAACAACGGCAGCTACGAGAAAACCGGGGATGAGGGTGCGGTTCGGATCGGACGAGATCACGCTGGGTTCGACAATTTCCTCAGCGACGATAATTAGCTTCCGCGCGGCCCGCGCGCCATCCACAGCCACCCCCAGGCTGCCCCAGAGGTGTGCGTTGCCCTGCGCGTCGGCGCGCTGCACGTGCAAAATCGCGACGTCCGGCCGCAGCGCCCGCACTGCCACCAGCTTCTCTTCGCTCACGGGCGACGGAAATTCGCGCAGGTTACCATTTTTTTTCAGCAGGTCGCTTCCGAGCGTGGCGTACGTAGGCATGAACGGCACGCCGAGCGCAGCCGCATGCAGCGCCAGAGCAAGCGTAAAATTCGAGTAGTCCACCGTTTCGATGCGCCGCGGAACGCCGCGTTCGACGGCACGCCGGAAGCAATATCCCACGCCGGCGGAGACATTCCCGACCCAAGCAGCCATCACGCGGGCGACGCATCCCGCGCCGATCATCTGATCGAAGAGAATATCGGAGATGGGCCCCACGAGCGTCAGGTCGCGCCGCCCCTGGCGGATCAACTCGTGCCCGGCGGCGAATGGGATCATCGGCTCGAGCTGCGCGCCGAGCAGCACCATCGAGCCCGAGGGGACATGCTGCGCGATGGCGTCGCGCATGGTCATCAATTTGGTTGCGGCAGTCATTGGCAGCATTCGCTCAACGTGTCCAGAAATGGTTCGGGTCGATTTCGCGCATCACGGAAAGTTCGGCATCGCTTGGCGGCAGGGTTTCCACAAGCTCATCCGCGACGCGCAGCGTCCAGCCGGTGTTGGCCAGCACCTCCTCAACGCTGACGCCGGGATGCACGGAGGCAAGAAACGCCTCGCCGTCGTTTCCGAAGCGCAATACGCCAAGGGTGGTGATCACTGCTGCGGGCCCGGAAACGACTGGCAGGCCTTGCGAGCGGCGCCAGCTATTCCCCGAGCCATAGCCGGGAGAGGTGATGTATCCCACGCGGTCACAGAGCCGGCCGCGGTCGTGCACCAGCAGCACCACCGTGCGGCGCGCGAGGCAGGCGATATCGCAGGCGCCGCCAGACCCGGGGAGGCGCTGCATTTCTTTGTTCCTGTGTCCCCAGGTGGTGTTGAGGTTGCCGAAGCGGTCCACTTCTGCGGCTCCCAGGAATCCGACGTCCACGCGGCCCTGCTGCAGGAGACCCATGACGTCGAGCATTTGCCCGCATTGCGTTGCGCCGCGAAGGTTCGGCGGGTCGCCCATGGTGTGCAACAATTCGGTGGACGGCGTCTCACGGATGATGCCGTTTTCAAAGAGGCCGATAGCATTCGGCGCATGCGCGCGCCGTGCGACCAGGAAGGCGAGCATCGGCAGCCGCATACCCACGAAGACCAATTCCCCGTCGGCGATTTCGCGAGCCGCGGCGGCCACCATCAGTTCGCTGAAGGTGTAGCCGCGTGTGGCAAGTTCTGCTTCGGAGTTTACCGCCACGGTTGGTCTGCGCTCCCTGTTCGGTATGCTGCTAGTGTCCACGGTAATTCGGCTTGCGCTTTTCGATGAATGCGTTCAAGCCCTCGAGGCAATCCTCGGACTGGAAACAATGAATCTGAAGCCGGATTTCTTCGTCGAGTGCGGCCTCGAGAGCCTTGCGGTCGTTGCCCAGGGTGGCGTGCTTGGCATCACGGAACGGGAGGGGCGCGGCGCTGGCCAGTTGTTCCGCCAGTTTGCGAGTCTGCTCTTCAAATTGCGCCGCGGGATACACATGATTCACGATTCCGACCCGCAGGGCGTCTTCAGCTGAAAGGATCTCCGCGGTGTAGAACAATTCCGAGGCGAGGGCGTGCCCGACAATGCGCGGCAGAAAATAGGTGCCGCCGAAATCGGGATAAAGTCCAATCTGCGCAAAGGATTCGGCAAAGCGCGCCTGATCCGAGGCGATGCGCATGTCCGCTGCCAGGGCAAGATTCATGCCGCCACCTGCAGCCGGCCCATTCACGGCGGCAATCACGGGCTTCGGCATGGACGCCATGGCCATGCAAATATCTTTGCCGGCGACGAGCAAAGTTTCGAGCTCTTTCGCTGCGTGGCGCATGCGCAAGTCGCGCAAGAGCCCGATGTCGCCACCCGCTGAGAACGCGCGGCCCGCTCCCGTGATGACAATGGCCCGCACACTCGGATCCTGCCCCGCCTGGAGCAGCGAGTGAACCAGTGCGCGCCCCAGCTCCACGTTCAACGCGTTCAGTTTTTCGGGGCGGTTCATCCGGAGTGTTACGACGGCGCCCGTGCGTTCCTCGAGGAGTACGGGGCCGGAGGCAACTTGCTTCGCGGCTTCACTCATAGCTGGGCATCCACCTCTTACAAAATTCGCGTACAGTTCACATGCCAATTACGAGTCCTTCAAATTCTTCAGCAGCGCGGCAAGTTTCTTGAAGTAGCGCTTTTTCACGCCGCGGTCGGTTCCGGCATTCTGCCCGCTCGTGGAGGGAAGTACGAACACCTGTGCGCCATAGAGCTTTTCTTTTTGCAAACCGAGCTTGCAGGGGCGGCCTGTAAATTTCTCGTACACCATCTTGCCGTTGAAGGCGATTACACGCGGGCGCAGATCTTCGAGCTTTTGTGCAAGCAGCACGCGCCCTTCGGCGAATTCCTGCCGCTCGATCTCTTCAATTCCTCGCGTGGGACGCTTCACCAGATCCGTCATGCCGATCCCGAATTCCAGGATTCTCCGGTCGTCCTCGTAGCCGAGTGCTTCGGGGATCACGCCGGACTCATACATCATCGGCCAGAACTGGTTGGAGCGGCCGGCGTAGTAGTGCCCCACGCGCGCCGAGCGGTCGCCGGGATTGGCGCCCACCAGAATCATTTTCATCCCCTTGCGGAGATAGTCAGGCAGAGTACGCATTCAGTCCTTTGACTTTGTCTGCGCGTCAGGCGGCGCCGAATTCCGAGATTGCCTTACTTCCCTTTGAACTGTGGCGGACGCTTTTCAACGTATGCTTTCAGGCCTTCTTTCGCATCCTCGCTCGTAAACAGCAATTGCTGCAACTCGCGCTCGATGCCCAGCGCCTCGCCGAAGCCGACTTCCGATCCGGTGACGACCGCGCGCTTGATTCGTCCGACGGCGCCCGAAGCCTTGTTGGGGGGGCAGAATTGCTTAGCGTAGGCCATCACGTCTTCCCAAAAAGATTCGGCCGCGAATATTTGATGAATCAACCCGAGCTCCAGCGCTTCCTCGAAAGCGAACGTGCGACCGGTGGCCATTAATTCGAGCGCACGACCACGGCCTACCAGTCGCGCAAGCCGCTGCGTTCCACCCGTTCCGGGCAGCACGCCGAGGTTCACTTCGGGCAGTCCAATCTTTCCGCCATCCTTCTTCGCGATGCGTATATCACATGCAAGTGCGATTTCAAGCCCTCCACCTACGGTGTGACCGTTGAGCGCGGCAATCACGAGCTTCGGGGTTTGTTCCAGGCGACAGAGCGTCTCATTGGCGTGCAGGCAGAAATAATATTTGAACGTGGGGTCGGATTTCGTGAGCATCGAGATGCTCGCGCCGGCGCAGAAAAACTTGTCGCCCTTGCCGCGGATAACGACGACGTGCGCGGCTTCGTCCATGCGCGCTCGCAAAATCGCGGCGTCGAGCTGCTGCATCATTTCGTAGCTGTAGGTGTTGGCAGGGGGATCATCCAATTCGATGACGGCCACGCCTGCCTCCACGCCGAAGTGAATCAATTGTTTTTGCTCCACGGGACTCGTCGCCGCCATGATTTGCTCCGCTGGCTTTAGCAAAATCTATTGATTGGGCTTACCTTGCACACCATCGCATCCCTTTCAGGACGGCCCATTAGGAAAGGGGGCAAGCAAACCCAAATCATCATACAGAAAAGCGGGTGTGTGGTCACGTGTCCCCAAGTCTTCTTGAAACTTTTTGCGTCTTTTTGAGTGGCTGGGTCGTCTAACCGGTAGTTATTGTGGCTACAGGTTGCAGAGCGTAATACCTGTGCTACCCTTTCAGGACGGGATACCACTTTTGATGAGTACTTCGAAGACGAATCCGTTGCAAGCGCACCCCCTTCCCTCGCAGGTGGTGCAGGACGACGAACCCATACTCGTCGCAGCTGCGAAGGGCGGCGACATCTCCGCATTCGAAACGCTTGTCGGGCGCTACGAGCGGAAGATCTTCCGCCTGGCGCAAAACATCACGCAGAACAAAGAAGACGCCGAAGACACCATGCAGGAAGCCTTCCTGAAGGCCTACGAACACCTGAACGAATTCCAGGGCAACTCGCGTTTTTACACCTGGCTGGTCCGCATTGCCGTGAACCAGGCGCTGATGAAATTGCGGAAACGCCGCCCCAACCAGGTATCGCTCGATGAGGAAGTGGATACCGGCGAAGAGTTGATGCCGCGCGAGGTGGAGGACTGGGGCCCGTCGCCTGAGGAGCGGTTCAAGCAGTCGGAACTGGCGGGGATTTTGTCGAGCACGATCGCTGAACTCGACCCATCTTTTCGAATCGTTTTTCAACTTCGCGACATCGAAGAATTGTCCACGGAAGAAACTGCGGAGGCACTCGGCCTTTCGGTTCCCGCGGTAAAGTCGAGGCTCTTACGGGCGCGTTTGAAGCTGCGACAAAAACTTAACCGGTACTTCCGGCGGAGCGAAAATTCGTGAATTGCAGAACCATAGTGAAAGAACTCTCCAACTTTTTAGAAGAATCGCTTGATTCCACTCTGAAGGCTTCCATCGAAAAACACCTGGAGCATTGCGAAGACTGCCGTGTGGTCGTTGACACCACGAAGCAGACCATCAACATCTATTGCAATTCCGAGCCGGCGCCGCTGCCGGAAGACACGCGGGTGCGCCTGCGTGAAGCGCTGATGAAGCACCTCCGCCGCGTCCGCGCTTAATTCTTCTGCCGCCAGACCCTCTACACGCCGCGAGCCTCACCGAAGCGCGCTTCTTTCTCCCATAACGGAATTTGCCGCCCTAGGCCACGTGCGCGGGCCAGTTCGTAAACTCTTCCGGCGACAACCACATCTTCGATGGCAATCCCATTCGATTTGAACAGCGTGATTTGATCCGCGCTCGTACGGCCGGGAATTTTTCCACCAACGATGTCGGACAACTCGTGAACCTTATTCCACTGGGACTCGTCTTCGCCAAATACATGAATCAAGTCGCCTGCCTCTTCTCGCGATTGCTGGCGGGAATCTGCAGCAATCACATCGCAGCGTCGAACAGCGCCGGCATCGAGCTCACGCTTCTGCGGAAAGTTTGCGCCGATGGCATTGATGTGCGTGCCGGATTTCAGCCAGCGCCCTTCCACAACGGGATCCGTCGTTGTCGTCGAAGTGATCAGGATGTCCGCATCGCGCACGGCCTCTTCACCGCTCGAAACGGCGGTCACAGGAACTCCGAGACGCGTGGTCATTTCCTGAGCGAATTGTTCGCGGCGCTTCTGGTCGCGGCCGTAGGCGCGGATTTTCTCGAGCTTTCGCACCAGCGCGACTGCCTCGAGTTGGGTGCGCGCCTGCAGGCCGGTGCCGATAATTCCGGCAACACGCGCATCGGCGCGTGCCATCAATCGAGTGGCAACTCCACTCGCAGCGCCCGTGCGCATCTGGCCGAGATAATCGGCCTCCAGCAGCGCCACCAGGTCGCCCGACTGCGCGTCGAAGAGTGGAGCCAGAAATCGCAATCCCTCGCGCGAGCTGGAGTAAATCTTCAACCCCATGTATCCGCTCGCACCATCCCCTGCCGCCATGTAATGCAGGTAACTTTTCCCAGGCAGGTGCAGGCACTGTCTGGCGTGCAGGACGGCGCTACCATTCGCCAGCCTTTGAAAGGCGTTTTCCACCGCTTCGAGCGCAAGCGGCATCGTCAAAATGGATTTCACGTCCGCTTCGGACAAAAGTAATGCCATGTGGTGTCTCCCGGGGGGATGTTATCGCACAGCGGAGGATTGTTAGAAGTTAATCCGGTAGCGCAGGACGCGCGCCTCTGGCTCATCGAGGACCAGCAACTCCCCGCGCGGGCTCACGGCCAGTGGAGGCGCCATGCGCGCGGCTTGACCAAGCTCCGGAGCGAGGTCCATCTCCAGCTTGGGCGCACCATCCAAGGTCCAGACGTGCAGCATTCGCCCATCCGCGTCCATTGCAAAAATATAATTCGCCGTGACGGCAAACTCGCTGCTCAACCTCGAGCCGTTCCCGCCCATCGCCGGGCGAATTTCAGAGACGTAGCGCCCCTCGCGGGTGAATTTCAGAATGCGGTTGTCCGCCGGATCGGAAACATACACCGAAGTGTCTGGCGCGATGACGATGGCGCCGGGACGACCCTTCGAATCCGAGGCGCTTTCGCGCGGCTGCCAGGAGAGAGCCAGACGCATGCGCGGGTTAAACGCAGAAATTTTTCCGGCGTCGGAGTCGAGCACGTAAATCAGGCCATCATCAGCCACGCCCACTCCAAGGATGTTTTCCTTTCCGGAGTGCGTCCTGAGGCGCAGCTCATGAAAGCGGTCTCGTTCGCCGCTCGGCAGGCAGATAAAAACACTTTTGCGGACGGGATCAGTGACGTAAATGGTGCCGCCCAGATCCACGGCGATGGATTGCGGATGCTTCAGAGGATCTTCCTGGAACGAAATCAGCGGTTTTCCGGTTGGCCCGAATTTGTGGACGAATCTGCTTCCAGGGTCAGCGATGTAGACGTTTCCAAGCCTGTCGGTGGCGATACTCGCAGGGTCCTGCAAATGGCCCGGTCCGTCGCCCTTCGCTCCCCACGCGCCGACGTATTCGAGCGGAGGGCCCACAGGCTTTTCGGATTCCGCGCGCGTTTCGAATTGCGAGCGACCGCAAATGGAGCAGATGCAAAATGCGGATACCAAGAGCGCCGCGAGTGAAGGGGCTGAGCGCATTTATACAAATTTAGCGCAATTGTCAGCCGGCGCTACACGAAATCGAGCCGGATGGAACGCGGTGATTAACGGTGTTTGCGAGGAGCGGGTCTGCCTTCCTGCTTGACACGACGGACAATTGTCTGGTGCATACGATAGGTGCGCTCTTCCGGCGCGCCGTTACCGATATCCTGAAACAAAAATGTTACCTCGTCCGCGGCCGGCGATTGCATGAGCTTGAGGGGGAGCTTCCCGCAAACTTTGCTATCAACAAACGCAGTTTCGTATCGCTGGCGTCGCGCGCCCCAGGTGTACACGCGCAGCATGCTGAAATCGCAGGGTTGGCCTTCGGGGCCATGCGTACCGAGAACAAGAAATTGCGGTTTCGGATTGCCCGCGGAATCCTTCACTCGATTCAGCTCAAACCATCCGACGATGCGCATCCCCGCCGAACTGGCGTAATCCGGGAGCGGCGAAGGGACATCGAGCGCGACAAAACGGCCGATGAGCCAGCCGGCAGTCCCATTCTGATCCCCGGTATTCGCGCGCACGAGCCACCAATCCTCCTTCTTTGCTTCCGGCGGTTCCGTGGCGTCCTCATCCTGGTCGTTGGACCGCGCCGACGCCGAGTTGGGGACTTCCACAGGCTGCCGCTCGAACAAATCCACTGGCACGCTTTTGCTTAACTGGCGCAGACGAGGACTGTCACGCCCCGGACTGATGTGCAGATTTGCGAGAGCTCTGGTGTGCCCGTATGCCATAGTGGACATCGTGGCGGTTTTCGTGTCCAAGTCATGCGATTTCTGCCATAAATCCGCCGAGAGCACGTCGCGCTCGTTGACCCAGCCTACCAAGCCCTTCGTCGTACGCACCTTCACCTGATCCTGAAAGCGTTCAAGAACATCCAGCCGGTCGCCGAAATTTACGGTCGCGATCGTCGAACGCACTTGGGCGGTGGTGCTCATCAGCGTGACCTGGCGGTTGCCCGCGTAAGCGACTTCGAGAGGTGCACTCAAATGATGAAAACGCAAATAGGCAGCCACACAAAAGACAAGAAGAAGAGCGGACCCGAGCAAGATCTTTCGCATCAGGGGCGGTCCCCGAAGGTGATGCCGACGGCGCGCGCGGCGCGCACGTAATCGCTTGAAGGGTCGACTAGTTTGCAGGAGCCGATGGCGTCGGCAAGCGGGACGGACTCGATCTTTCCAGCGCGCAGGCACACCATCCGTCCATATTCGCCCCGCGCCACCAGGTCGACAGCGGAGACACCGAAGCGAGTAGCCAGCGTGCGGTCGAAAGGACTGGGAGAGCCGCCACGCTGCACATGGCCAAGAACTGTGACGCGCACTTCCTTCTTTAGGTATTCGCGAATGGCGTAGCCGATGGCGTTGCCTACTTGCCCGGGCTGCGGCTTCGGGAAAGGTTTTCCCATGCCGTCCTGCTCGGGCAGCTTCACACCTTCGGCGACGACCACGAGGCAAAAGCTTCGCCCGTGAGCTTCACGCTGGCGGATGGCCTCGCACACGGTTTCGATGGTGAAGGGAATTTCGGGAATCAAGATCACGTCGGCGCCGCCGGCGAGGCCTGAATGCAACGCGATCCAACCGGCGTCGCGTCCCATAACTTCGATCACCATTACGCGGTGATGGCTTTCAGCGGTGGTGTGAAGGCGGTCAATTGCGTCAGTTGCGACGTGGAGTGCGGTGTCGAAACCAAAAGTGACTTCCGTGGCCATTAGATCGTTGTCAATCGTCTTCGGGACACCGACCACATGGACGCCGAGCTTCGAGAACTCGTGTGCAATTGTAAGGGTGCCGTCGCCGCCGATCACAACAAGCGCATCAATGCCGAATTTCTTCAGGGATTCGATGCAGCGGGCTGAATAATTGTGCACAACCGAGCGGCCATTCTCCTCGACGGGAAATGCGAACGGGTTGCCGCGATTGGTGGTGCCGAGAATCGTGCCGCCGCGCGGGAGGATTCCGCGAATGGATTCCAGCGTGAGCTCATGCGACTGCTCCGGCCAGATGAGGCCGTTGAAACCGTTCGTGACGCCGATGACGCGCCAGCCATATTCGAGCTTGGCCGTGCGTACGACGGCGCGGATTACGGCGTTCAAACCGGGGCAGTCGCCGCCGCCGTTGCAGACCCCAATTGTGCGCGTGCCGCTTGCCATGACGTGCTGGGCTCCAGAAGCAACTGAAGATTTTACACCAACAATCGCGCGCGCTCTCGAAACCCTTCGAACAAAAGTTTCCATTGAGCTGCGGAACCAGCGGGATTCCCTGTTTCTGTTACAATGCGGAGCGTTTTGAGCGCAAACCAAAAGGCATGCTGCGAGGAGATTCCGGGATGCAGGGTCTTGAAACACTGAAACCGCTGGCGTTGCTCCTGCTTCGCCTGGCGCTGGGAATTATTTTTATCTCTCACGGTTACCCGAAATTATTCACCCACACGCGGGACACCATCCAAATGTTCGGACACATGGGATTTCCCGGATACTTCGCCTATGTCGCGGGCGTGATCGAATTTTTCGGCGGGATCGTGCTGATCCTCGGCCTGTTCACGCGCATCGCCGGATTGCTGCTGACGTGCGAAATGGCCGTGGCCTTGTGGCGCGTGCACATTCCGCAAGGGCCGATCACACAGGTAAAGAATTATGAATTCCCGCTGATGCTCGCGGCTGCCGCTTTCACGCTGGCGACTGTGGGAGCGGGAGTGATATCCCTCGACCACGGAATTTTTGGTGGCGGGCGCCGCGCACCCCGTAAGGCGAAAGACAAGGGCTAACGAGCGGTTGCTCGTCACCCTTCGCGAGTGGTACGAATCAATTCGCTGGACAGGTTGCCGGCGGCGTCAGCCGTTCGAAGCCGTCGCATAATTCCCGAGGCACAAAGTGAGCAGGAACTTCAGGGGCTGAAGCCCTGCGGCTTCGGGCAGTTTCATGTCACGGCTGAAGCCGCGACCCACAAAGATCTATGAAACGCCTTCGAGTCAGGCGGGCTGCGCCGTGTTCGGAGCGCCAGCCGAGGAAGATTGCGGCGCAACGGAAACCGGCAGTGGCGCGAGCGGGACGATCAGCCAGGCCACCACGTAGGCAATGATCGCGGGAAACGGCGGCAGAATCGCCGCCACGATCCAGAGCAAGCGCACGATGGTGGAATCGACGCCAAAATATTCGGCCACGCCTCCGCAAACGCCTGCAATTTTCGAATCGACAGACGAGCGCATCAGGCGTTTTTGCACGTAACCGGAACCTGCGGGCGCGACGTTCTGCCGCGTGCCGCAGAAATAACAGAAATTTGAATTGTCGGCGATGTCCCGACGACAGTTTGGACAATTCATGAGTTGCCTCCCTCGCGCGGACTACCCCCACGCTATTCAAATATATATACGAATCAAATTCACCTAAAGTTCAATACGCCGCGAGCTCGCGGACCGCGCGGACGATGTCTTCGGTCTGCGGCAGAATCACGTCTTCGAGCAACGGTTGATAGGCGCAGAACGTGTCGGTAGCCGCGACGCGACGGATGGGCGCGTCGAGCTCGTCGAAAAGTTCATCGGCAATTCGGGCGGCAATTTCGGCGCCGTAGCCCCATGAGCGGGTGTCTTCGTACGCGACGATGACGCGATTCGTTTTTCGCACGGTGGCGGCGATGGCTTCCCAATCGTAGGGGCTTAGAGAACGGAGATCCAAAATTTCAACTGAGACTCCCTCGCGCGCGAGTTCGGCGGCAGCGACTTCGGCGCGGTGGACAACTGCGCCGTAACTGATGATGCTGACGTCGCTACCTTCGCGCACCACGCGCGCTTTGCCAAAGGGAATGGTGAAGTCCGCGCCGGGATATTCCGAACGGTTGTAAGGCTGGCGGTAGAGGTGCTTGTGCTCGAGGAAGAGCACGGGATCGTCCGATCGAATGGCGGTGCGAAGCAGGCCACAGACGTCGAGCGCGGTCGAGGGCATCACAACGCGGAGGCCGGGGATATGAGTGAAAGCAACCTCGCCGCACTGGCTGTGATAAATCGCGCCGCCGGTGAGATAACCGCCGATAGGCACGCGGATAATTGCAGGCGACTTGAATTTTCCCGCCGAGCGCCAGCGCATGACGGCCAGCTCGTCGCGGAGCTGCATCATGGCCGGCCAGATGTAATCGAAGAACTGAATTTCCGCGACCGGCTTCATTCCGCGCGTGGCCATGCCGATGGCACGGCCGACGATGGTGGCTTCCGCAAGCGGCGAATTAAAAACGCGCGCGCTGCCGAAGCGACGCTGCAACCCGGAGGTGGCTTTGAAGACGCCGCCCTTCCCTTTCAGGCTCGCCAGAGATTCTTCACGGCTGCAATCGGCAACGTCTTCGCCGAAGACGACAATACGTTCATCGCGCGCCATTTCGTCCATGAGCGTGGCGGAAACCATTTCGACCATGGTCTTGGGGTCGCCCTCGAGTTTCGGCGCGACTTCGAATTCAGAGCCCGTAGGATCTATGTCGGGCGAGAAAACCCAGTCATAAATCGATTCTTTCGACGGCAGCTCGGCATGAAGGGCGCGGTCAGTGGCTTCGACAATTTCGCGCTCGACTTCCGCTTCGAGAGCTTCCAACTCGGCTTCTTCGAGGATCCCTTCCCGGACGAGAAAAAGTCCGAACTTCGGAATCGGATCGCGGCGCGCTTCGGATTCGCGTTCCTCGGTGGTGCGGTAGAGTTTTTCATCGTCCGAGAGCGAGTGGGAATAGGGCCGCGTGACATGGGCATGAACGAGTGCGGGGCCTTTGCGCGCCCGGCAGTGGGCGGCGGCACAGCTCAGCGCAGCATAGCTTTCAAGCGGCTCGGTACCATCGCACTCTTCGATGTGGAGATGTGGATAGCTTGCGACCAGTTTCGAGATGCTGCCGCCGGCCGTCTGCACATCGACGGGCACGGAGATGGCGTAACCGTTGTCTTCGATGAGATAGAGCACCGGCAGCCGCTTGTTGCAAGCAGTGTTCAGCGATTCGGCGAATTCGCCTTCGCTAGTTGCGCCGTCGCCTGCCGACACGTAAACAATTTCGTCGCGGCGAAATGCAACAGTCTCGCCCAGAGGAGCTTTGCGGGCCTGCTCGAGCGCTTTCGGAAATTGTTCGAAGTAGGAAGAGGCCTCGGCTGTGCCCACCGCCTGCAGAAACTGCGTGCCGGTGGGCGATGAGCGGGAAACGATATTGAATTTCTGGTGGCCCCAGTGCGAAGGCATCTGGCGGCCGCCGGAAGCGGGATCGTCTTTTGCTCCGACGCCCTGCAGCAGCATTTCGTAGGGCGTGACGCCCAGCATGAGTGCGAGGGCCCTATCGCGATAGTAGGGGTGGAACCAGTCGTAGGCGGGCTTCAGGACCAGGCCGGCGGCAACGAGAACGGCCTCGTGGCCGGCTCCGCTGATTTGAAAGAAAATTTTGTTCTGGCGCTTGAGCTGGATTTCGCGGTCGTCAATCTTGCGGGAAAGAAACATGGTGCGGTAAATGCGGATCAGCGCATCGCGGTCGAGGCCGCGGTATTTCGCCGCGTCGAACCGGGCGGTCTTCACCTTTGTCTGCGAGGGCATCCGTTTCGCTCCGCCAGTGAGGATTTCACGGGGCTTGATAAGTACATGCCATTATAGCGAAACAAAGGGGCGTCCGGCTAAGAGAACGGAGAAGAATAGACAGGAATTCCAACTTCTTTCCCTGCAACGCTGAGCTTGTGACCGCGGTCACGTCGGAGGGTGACGCAATGCACGGCATCAGGCCCCTGGAAGGAATAGAAATATAGCCGGAAGAAAGCGGAGGAGCGCTGGACGAGAAAGCCCGCAAGGCGGCTTTCAGGGCGTGAGTTCCACGCGAGTCCGCGAGGAGGCTGAAATGGTTATGACAGGGGCAGCGGTGAAGGAAAGCAAGAAGGCTTCGCTGGCGAGGATACTGGTGGCGACCGATTTCTCAGCCACTTCTGAGCGCGCACTGGAGTACGGCATTTCGCTGGCGCGCCGGTACAATTCCCAAATCTTTGTGACCAACGTGATCACTCTCGATGCCTATCCGATGATGGCGCCCGAGTTGGCTTCGCAATCGGAGGAGAGGCTGCAGCGCGAGGCCAAGGAAGGGATGGAGAAACTCGAGAAGTCGGGACGGCTCTATGGATTGCGCCGGGAGATGGTGATTGCCGAAGGCTCGCTGTGGCCGACGATCGAGGATCTGGTGAAGCAGCATGAAATCGACCTGGTGATTGTAGGCACGCATGGAATGAGCACATTCGAGAAGCTGGTGATCGGATCGAATGCGGAGCAGATTTTCCGCCAGGCGCGCGTTCCGGTGCTAACGGTAGGACCGGCGGTGAAAGGCGAGCCGCTTTACGAAGCGGAATTCAAAAACATCCTGTTCGCAACCGATTTCGGACCGGGAGCCGAGCGTGAAGCGGCGTTTGCATTCTCACTGGCGCAGGACCATCACGCCAAGCTGACGCTGTTGAACGTGGCGCCCTACGCGGAGGATTACTCGGAGGAAGCAGTTACCCGCAAGCGAGTGCTGGTGACGACGCAACTCCGTGACCTCCTGCCCAATTTGACTGAGCTGCATTGCATGCCCGAGTACATGATGGTGATCGGCGAGCCCGTCGAGGAAATCCTGCGGTGGGCGCAGTTGAAGCACGCCGACCTGATTATGATGGGCGCGAAGTCGCGCAAAGGACTCGCAGGACACGTTCCGCACACGAAGGCGCAGCGGATCATCAGCCAGGCGAAGTGCCCGGTGCTGACGATCAAGTCATAAACGCCGTGCTGTGGACTTAGTCGAGCGATTCGAAGAGCTCGGCGGTTTTGGCGAAAGCCGGGTCAGTGTGACGGATTGTTTCCGCGTCCACGGACTTGAATGGCTCTTCAGATGGAATGCGGTCGAGCCAGCGCTGGTGCGACAGTTTTTCGTGGTCGGAGAAGTCGAGCCGAACGATCAGGCGTATATGTGCGCTTGAGGCGGATTTTTCGTCTTTGCCGGCGGGCTTCTTCTTTGCTGTCGCGGGCCTTGCCTCGGCTCCGTCGCCGCCAGCGCCTGATTCTTCGCGTTCGAATTTCAGGAGGAGCTTGTTGCCCAGACGGAAGCCCTGCTTCCAGCTCTCGAGTTTGTGGCGTCCCTGCTGCGCTGCCTCTTCGTCTTTCCCAAAGTCAAAAATCAAATAGGAATGAGCCATAGACCATCATTATCGGCACGTGGACGGGTGTGTCAAGTGGACGGAAGGAAGCGTCGAAGCAAAAGACTGTGGGAGGGTGCCCATGGTAGAATGCGCGCGAAAAATGAAAGGCGATGGAGTTCGCCTGAACCGTCCGGCAACGGACTGATGACTCCTGGCCGCCACCCGGCGCCCAGGAGTTTTTTGTTGAGGGCAACGGACGGCGCGGTCCGGGAGAGCTTTCGGACCGCATAAAAACACGGAAAACGGAGACGATGTGCGGATCGGACTGTTGATTGTGTTTGGAGCGCTGGGGACGCTGGCGCGTTACGGTTTGCAGGGAGTGGTGCAGCATCGCACCAGCTCGAATTTTCCAAGCGGGACCCTGGTGGTGAATCTGGCGGGATGCTTTCTGCTGGGCGGGATCGCACATTATGGATTGATGCATCTCTCGATTCCTCCCGAATGGCGCATAGGGATTACTGTAGGATTTTTTGGCGCGTTCACGACGTTTTCGAGTTTCAGTTGGGAGACGGTGCAAATGCTACAGGACGGCGAGTGGGCGCGCGCGGCGATGTATCTGCTGGCAAGCGTTCTCGGCGGGTTGGTTGCGGTGGTCTTGGGGATGCGGTTGTCGGAGATGATTTAGGTGTCCGGCGCGGAAAGAGGAACCATGGCGCACGAACGATTTGAGGGCGAGCGCACGTTGATGCGCATTCACATCGGCGAGTCTGACCGGTGGCATGGAAAGCCGCTCTACCAGGCCATCATCGAGTTGCTGCGCAAGGAAAAATTTAGCGGCGTGACGGTTCTGCGGGGCGTGGGCGGGTTTGGGTCTTCCAGCGTGTACCACACCGAAAAAATCCTGCGACTCTCGCAGGATCTGCCGATTGTGGTCGAGGTGGTCGAGTCGAACGAGCGGATTGAGGGGATCCTGCCCCAGCTCGACCAGATGATAGGCGGCGGGCTGGTGACGCTCGAGAAGGTTCGCGTAATACTCTACAGGCCGAATAAGTAGGGCACCTCCGAAAACAGGTCAATTTCCGCTGTTGCGCAGGACTGCCCCGCGTGTTAGCCTGAGCGAACAAAAAGCGAAGGAGAGGCCATGGCGTCAGCTTCGCAGGGACTGGCTGGGCGATTGGCGGTACGGGCGGGCAGCACGCTGGACACGTTTCAAGAGGTCCTGGGAGCGCTGGCGGCACGCCATAGGGCCGATGAGGTCCTGACGGCCATGCGGCATCTCCCGGCGCGGGAGGCGCAATTCAGGCCCATGCCGGAGTGGGTGCGGTCAGAGCTGGTGGCGGCCTATCGCGCCAAGGGAATCGAGCAGCTCTTTTCGCACCAGGCGGCTGCCGCGGAGCTGGTGCGGGCAGGCAAGGATTTTGTGGTGGTGACGCCGACGGCGTCCGGCAAGACGCTTTGCTACAACCTGCCGGTGCTGAACGCGATCCTCGAGAGCACTGATACTAGGGCGCTTTACCTCTTCCCTACCAAGGCGCTGGCGCAGGATCAGCTCGCCGAATTGCACGATCTGGCCACGCGGCTTGACGACGCGTTTGGCGTGTTCACCTATGACGGCGATACGCCCGGCGATGCGCGCAAAGCTGTGCGCGAGCGCGGTCACATCATCCTGACGAATCCCGACATGCTGCACACCGGCATTCTGCCACACCACACGAAATGGACTCGCGTGTTCGAAAATTTACGCTACATCGTGTTGGATGAGTTGCACACGTATCGAGGCGTGTTCGGGAGCCACCTGACCAACGTGCTGCGGCGGCTGGACCGGATTGCGCGATTTTACGGTTCGCGGCCGCAATTTATCTGCTGCTCGGCGACGATTGCGAACCCGGGCGAATTAGCCGGGCAATTGATCGAACGCGAAGTCGGAGTGATTGAGGAGAATGGCGCGCCGGCGGCGGAGAAATTGTTCGTGTTCTACAACCCGCCGATGGTGAATCGCAATCTGGGGATTCGTCGCAGCTACTTGAATGAGACGACGCGCGTCGCAAAGGAGCTGCTGGCACGCAAGCTGCAGACAATTGTTTTTGCGAACAGCCGGCTGCACACGGAAGTGCTGCTCACCTATTTGCAACAGGCGAATCCGCCGCAGCCGGGGCAGCCGGAGCCGGTGCGCGGATACCGGGGCGGATATTTGCCGGGCGAGCGTCGCGAAATCGAGCGGGGGTTGCGCGAAGGTCGAGTGCGCGGAGTAGTTGCAACAAGCGCGCTGGAGTTGGGGATCGATATTGGCTCGCTTGATGCGTGCGTGATGGCCGGATACGCGGGCTCAATCGCTTCTACATGGCAACGGGCGGGTCGCGCGGGGCGGCGGAGCGGAACGTCGTGCGCGGTGCTGGTGGCGTCGTCTGCGCCGCTCGATCAGTTTATCGTGCAGCACCCGGATTATTTCTTCGGGCGCTCGCCGGAACATGCTTACGTGCAGCCCGACAATCTCGAAATACTCGTGAACCATCTGAAATGCGCGGCGTTTGAGTTGCCGTTGGACCCGGACGAGCGATTCGGCGGCGTGGATTTGCCGGGCTTATGCGAACGCCTGAGCGAGGCGGGATTCCTGCATCGCAGCGGCGGGCACTGGCACTGGGTGCAGGAGGCGTACCCGGCAGATACGGTGAGCTTGCGCTCGGTGACCAGCGACAATTTCGTGATCATCGACTTCACCGGTGAAGAGGATGGCTCGCCAGAAGTGATTGGCGAGGTGGATTTTTCTTCCGCACTCACGACCGTGCATCCGAAAGCGATTTACATTCATCAGGGGCAGCAATACCACGTCGAGCGGCTGGACTTTGACGCGCGCAAGGCGTACGTGAAACGCGTGAACGTGGATTACTACACGGACGCGATCCGCTACATGCAGGTGCGTGTGCTCGAAATCGCAGATCAGGAACGCGTCGCCGGGCCCGCGGCGCGCGCGCATGGCGATGTGCTGGTGCGCTCTCAGGTGGTGGGATTCAAGAAGATCAAATTTTTCACCAACGAAAATGTGGGCGCGGGCAAGCTCGAGCTGCCGGAAAATGAAATGCGCACCACGGCGTTCTGGATCACGCTCGAGCGGCCACTGCTGGAGTCGTTGCCGTTCGCGCTTTCAGACCGGCAGAGCGGAATTTTCGGCGTTCTCTATGCGCTGGAATCGATGGCTACGCTGCTGCTGATGTGCGACCGGCGCGACCTGGGAACCGCGGTGGGAGAGCGGCCTGCGAGCCCCGGAATCGAAACCGAGTGGCAGGAATTTTCAACCACGATGAGCGACCCGGCGCAAATGAAAGAGTTTTTCGAACCCAATTTGTATATCTACGACGCTTATCCGGGTGGGATTGGGTTCAGCGAACCGCTTTATCGCGTGCATGACCTGCTTTTGCGGCGGACGCGCGAACTGATTGATGGCTGCCCTTGTGAGAAAGGGTGCCCGTCGTGCGTTGGGCCAGCGGGAGAAAAGAGCGAGCACACGAAGGAGGCGGCGCTGGCGATCTTACGTCGCCTTTGTGAATGAGCGCGACAACACAGGATCGGTTTGCAAGATTGGCGGCGCTGAAGCCCGGGCGGAAACGCGCGGTGGATGCGGAGCTGCGCGGAGTTGCGCCCGATATTCCCGAGGGGGCGGAGAGGCTCGCGCAACTACTGGGAGCAACAACACAGCGAAATCGCTACGGCGAACATTTGGCATTGCGGCGCTGGTTTTCTGATCCGCCGGGCACGGAGCCGAGCGCCGCTGCGCCTGAAGGCGCTTTGGACGCAGGCGCGCTGGGCCTGCTTGCGCCGGATGCGCCGGAAGAAGTGCTGGACCCGCGACAGTGGCTTTTCCTCGACACGGAGACGACGGGGTTGGCCGGCGGCACGGGAACGTATGCGTTTCTGGTGGGGATTGCGTGGTGGGATGCAGGCGGGCTCGAGGTGGAACAATTTTTCATGCGCGAGCACAGCGAGGAGCACTCGCTGCTGGTGGCGCTGGCCGAAAGACTGGCCGAGCGGCGTGTGCTGGTGACATTCAACGGGAAGTCATTCGACTGGCCGCTGCTCGAAACGCGCTATCGCATGACACGAGCGATTCGTACACCGGTCCCGCGCGCGCACCTGGATTTGCTGCATCCGTCGAGAAATTTGTGGCGGCTGCGGCTGGGGTCGGTGCGGCTGGCGGAACTTGAGAAGCATGTGCTCGGCTGGAATCGCGGCGCGGACGTGATGTCCGAGCTAATCCCCGAAATCTATTTCAATTTTGTGCGCGGCGGCCCGGCGGAGCCTCTGGTGCCGGTGTTCTTGCACAATCAGATGGACCTGCGCGGCCTTGCGGGGCTCTCGGGGCGAATTCTCTCACTGCTTGCGGAGCCAGAGGCAAGCGTGAGCACGATGCGGCAGATGGATGCACTGGAACTGTATGGAGTCTCGCGAATCTGCGAGCGGCGCGGGCAGCGGAAGCGCGCGCGGACTCTTTATCAGCGCTCGATCGCGGCGGAGTTGCCGCCCGAGACAGATCGCGCGGCGAAGAGGTCGCTTGCACGGCTCGCCAAACGCGAGGGAGATTTGCCGCTCGCACGGGAACTGTGGGAAGGCATGCTCGACAATTCCAAAGAGGGCTTCGAGGCTTACGAGCAATTGGCGATTTATTACGAGCACCACGCGCGAGCGCCGCATCAGGCCGCGGGGGTTGCCCGCAAAGCGCTGGCTGAACTTCGCCGCGCGAACCGATTGGGGACAATGGCTGCGGCTGCCTACCGGCAGTGCCGGGAGCGCTTCGAACACCGGTTGGCAAGGCTCGAGCGCAAGGCGGGGCGCAGCCTGCTGGATGCCATGGAACCGGAATCGCAGGGGTAGTGTGAAGAATCTAATTTGTAGCGCTTGGACTGCTGTTCCGAGAGGGTGAAAATTCCATGCACGAAACGGATAGAAGCGTAACGGAAGCGGTGCAATCCTCACGAGAGGTGAATCCAAACATGGCACAGGTGAGCGATCCATACATCCGCGAACAACTTGAAAAGCGGCGCGAAGAATTGAATCTCGCCATCGCTGCGGTCCCTTCGGAGGTCCCCGCCGCGCCCTACCTCGAATTGTTGGGTGAAGTGGACACGGCGATCGAGCGCCTGGAAGAAGGAACATTTGGAGTTTGCCTGGAGTGCCATGGCACGGTTGAGAAGGAGCGGTTGATTGCAGACCCCCTCGTGAAAGTTTGCCTCGATTGCTTGACGACCGATGACCGGCGGGCGCTCGAACGGGATCTGGAATTGGCGTCGAGCGTCCAACGCGGGCTACTCCCCGAAAAGGATGTGCGCTTCAGCGGTTGGATCATTCACTACGAATACAAGCCCGCAGGGCACGTGAGCGGTGATTATTGCGATCTGATTCAGCCGCGCGGCGCGGACGGAAGGCTGATTTTTCTGCTCGGCGACGTGGCTGGAAAGGGTCTCGCGGCTTCGCTTCTGATGTCGCACTTGCACGCGATGTTCCGCAGCCTTTCGGATCCACGTGCCGGCACGCCGCTGGAACTCGACAAGCTGGTTGAAACCGCGAACCGCGTCTTCTGCGAAAGTACCTTTGCCGGGCAGTATGCAACGCTCATTTGCGGCGCGGCGGGGGGCAAGGGAGAACTGGAATTTGCCAGCGCCGGACACCTGCCCGCCCTGCTCGTGCGGCGAGATGGCGTGAGGCAGATTGGCTCCACCGGGCTTCCGCTCGGCCTATTTTCGAGCAGCCGGTACGCGATTCAACGCGTCCGGATGGAGCCCGGGGATTCCCTGTTGCTCTTCACGGATGGAATTTCCGAGGCTGGCAATGCTGCCGGACAGGAGTACACCGTGCAGAGATTGGCGAACGTAGCCGGAGAGCGGCACCGCTGGGCGCCCCAGGAATTGCTGGCCGCCTGTTTGAAGGATGTGGCCAGCCACACTTGCGGTGCGCGGCCAAAGGATGATCAGACGTTGATGGTGGTCCACCGGAGCGAAACTGCCGGCGTCGCGTTGAATGACTGACACGAAGGCGAGACGTGCTCCGATCGAGAACAAACCGGGAGTCAATAGTTCTTACCCTGGTGATTGACCTACCGGAGTGACGTAGATACATCCGCAGCCGCGGCATGGAGTTGCACTGGCTCGCTGGGTGCAGGTGCGGCAGGCCAGCCGATGGCGTGAGTGAGGTTGTCATACGTCTCGCGGGTTGCACCCTCGACAACCAGGCATTGGATCGCAAGGCAGCGAAGATAGACGCCGCCTGTTTCCGCCTGAAATTGGAAGAAGTTGGGGCGGCGGAAAAGACCTTTGCGCGTTTTGTACTTCATTTCGAGGGCTTCACTGTAGCGGCCGAACATCAGGGCCGCATCGTCCTCGCTATCGAGAGCCACTCGAAAGACGAGCGGGGTTGTCTGCGTCCGCGTGTTTTCGAAAACAGCATAGCGATCGCCGGTCCACGACGGAGACATTTCCTCCGCGCGCCGCTCTCCAAGGTATTGCTTCAGGACTTCATTCAGGCCGAATTCGCCCATCACATTTTCCTCGAGCAGTTTCCAATCCGCCGGGGCCAGGCCCTTCCAATCAGGCAGCGTTACTTTTTGAGGTTTCACACCGGTGAGATAAAGCTCCGGATGAATAATCTGCTGCGTGGAAAGCGGAGGATTTTGAAAGATGAGCGCGAGGTCGTGCCAGCCCGTGTGGGCCTTCAAGAATTGCTGTGTGAAAGAAGTGCCTGCCAAATAGGGGAAGACAAGCTCGTCGCGAATGTATTCGGGAGCCTTGGCCAGATGCGGATCCTTGTTCATTTCTTCGATGGCGCCCGAGCGAAAGAAAATTGTGACGTCCGGCAAATCGCGGACGCCGATTTTCTGGTCGCGGTACATGTAGTCGACCATCGCGGCAAGCGCCGAGCCTTCGCTGACGGATTGGCGCGCAAGCTCAGCATCGTCATTAGGCCGCCCGGATTTGATCCAGGGATCGACATCGAAGGATTGATCTTCGAGAGCATGCGTCAATTCATGGGCCATCACGGTGCGTTGTTCGTCAACGGCATTCCAATCGGCGATATAAAATTCCTTCACCTTGGGGTCATACAGCCCCGCGACCTGATCGGTGAGCACGTCGAGCATAAAGGAATCGAGCGGAAAATCCTTGGGAATGAGGCCAAAAGCTTCGAGCGCTTTTCGATCGGCATAACGCTGGGCATCGGTGCGGTCTTCTTTTTCTTCGCGAATCAGATAGGCGCGAATCTCATCCTTTGAACGCAGGCTCTTTTTGAGAGGCGATTTAATCGGGAGACCCAGCAACTCGCTCATTTGCGCGAGCACTTCGTCGGCGGCTTTGAGGAATTCAGAATTGGCCGGAGTTGTAGAGGGCGCAGCCGCTGAAGGCGGAGGCAGAGGCGGAGCAACGGACTTCGGCGGCGAAGCAGCTTGTTGGGCCGCCACAGCGGCTCCAAAAGACAAAAGAACCAGCAGGAGAGCGAATCGTTTCACCCTTACCTCCGAAAGATTGTTGGATGAGGATTCAAGGATAGCAGGTTTCTTCGAGCTTCACGCGTGGGCAGCGACTTCGCCTTTCGAGAACCAAACCATTCCGCCTAACCGCCGTTCGAGCACAAGATTCGTGAGACCGGCAGAGGCAAACAGCCGGGACAGCTCCGCTTCTTCGAAGCGCCGATTGAAGGAGGCGGCTGTCGCCCAAGCCGATAATTTTCTGGAGTCACGGCGCGACAGTGAATGCCGGGCGGAATAAGCCCTCATCTGTGGAAGGGACATCGAGGCATGCGGGTCGAGCGAGACCACCAGGCCGCCTGGCCGGGTGACGCGGACCATTTCGCGCAGAGTTTTTTCGTGGTGCTCCACCCAGTAGATTACGCCTGTGGCCAGGGTGCAGTCGAAAGTTGCGTCGCCGAATGGGAGTTCGTGCGTGGCCGCACGCTTGAGCGTCAACCGAATTTTTTGGCGGGCCGCGAGTTTCTTCGCGATGCGCAGCAAGCGCGGACTGCGGTCAACTCCCGTAACGTCGCATCCCTGTTGCGCGAGCGCCCGAGCCACGTGAGCGGGGCCACAGCCGACGTCGAGAACGCGAAACGGAGGCGTGCCTTGGTGGTCACGCGCGTGCGACCGTGCCGCTGGGAGTACGTTGGATTCGAGGAATTCCCGGCGCAGATCAGCTTCCGGGCCGGTAGCAAGCTTGCGGGCGTAGTAACCCGCGCCTAATTCGAACAGCAGCCATTTGAATTGATCGCGCCACATTTCTCAGATTGCCGCCGCTGAAATCAATCCCTTGAATACACTACACCAATGGCAGGGAAACATTTGGGTCGAAATTCAACGCTTGAGCTGGCTTGATACTTCTACGGCAAGCACTTTCTGGACCGCATTCCACAGTTGCTCGATGGCAAAGGGTTTCGATACCACCGGGCAGCCGGAATTTTTAAGCCAGGAGCCAGCTTCGGCATTCTCACCGTTGGAGGCGGTGAACACAACGCGAGCGGCAAGCTCCGGACGGTTCTGCTCGATCCAGCGGTACATGGCAACGGCGGACACCTCGCCGGACATCTTCATATCGGTCACGATTGCGTCCACAGACTCTCTGCGCAGCATTTCCATGGCTTCTTTGCCGTTGCGCGCGAGCTTCACCGTCACGCCACGCGCATGCAGCACTTCATGTTCGAGCTGAAGAACGGTTTCTTCGTCATCAACCAGGAGGACTCTTGCGACGACGTTTTCCGTAGTGTGCGAGGGACGCTTAGTCTCCGCGAGGCGTTCTGACGGAACTATCGGGAGCAAAATCGTGAAGGTGGCACCGCGCGGCGGCGCGTTCTTTACCTGAATTTCTCCGCCATGCTCCTTCACAATGCCGTAGCAGATGCTCAGGCCGAGGCCGGTTCCCTTCCCCACGGGTTTCGTGGTGTAAAACGGATCAAAGACGCGGTGCGTATTCTGGACGCCCGGACCGCTGTCTGTGATTTCGGTGCGCACGCGATTCTGGAAGACGTCGGTACTGACCCAAATCTCGCCCTTGCCGCCCTTTTCGCCGATAGCGTCCACGGCGTTGTTCAAAATATTCAGAAAAACCTGCTGAAGCTGGTGGAAATCGCCGCCCGTGGAAGGCAGGTTCGGGCCGAACTGACGATGAATGCGGATATTGTTGAGGTTCATGTCATATTCGCGAAGCGTAAGCGTGTCCTCAAGAATCTGGTTCACGTCGACCGGCGTGCGTTCGGGCTTGTGCTGGCGCGCAAAGCTTAGGAGATTCTGAACGATGTGGTGCGTGCGTTGAGCCTGCTTGTAGAGCTTTTCAAGGTAGTCCGCCCCGCGAGCGTTCATCAGCTCTTCGGATTTCAATAGCTGGCTGTAGCCGAGAATGGCGGTGAGCGGATTATTCAGTTCGTGGGCCACGCCGGAAATCAGTTGTCCCACGGCGGCCATTTTTTCGCTCTGTAGCAATTGCTCCTGAGCACAACGCAGGCTCTCATAGGCTTCGCGTGTTTCTTCGAGCAGGACAGATTTATCGATTGTCGCGGCGATCTGGTTTGCCAGCGCAGCCATCAGGTTCAATTCCGCCGGAGAAAACTCGCGGCGCGAACGGCATCCGACGACGAGCGCTCCCATGATGCGATCCTTGGACCAGAGGATGGCAACTTGGGTGTCTAGGATGGCTTCCTTCTGGAGGAGGTCGCGCAAATAGTCTGGCGCGGCTAACGCTGATCCCGAAAGTACCGTGGCGCGCGCCTGGCGGACCTGGTCGAGCAGCGCAGAGGGTATTTCAATGGGGCGGACATGGCGTCCCTCTTCGGACCGGTGGCCCACGGCAGCGACTCGCTTGAGAACCCTGCTCGACTCGTCCAGCAAATAGAGGGCACCGGTATCCACGATGAGCAGTTCCGTCACCTTCACGAGCGCCCGGGTGAGAACATCCTCGAGGGCCGCCGACTCGCCGAGCAATTCGGCGATGGAATTCAAAGCCAGGAGTTCGCGATTGCGCCTGCGGATTTCAAATTCAGCGTGCTTGCGGTCGGTGACGTCGAGTACAAAGCCCTGGTAAGCGGTGATCGCACCAGAATCATCGCGGGTCGCAAAGCTCGACTCGTGTGCGGTGCGGATTTCACCGTCGTGCCTGCGAAAGCGGAATTCGAAATCATTCACCTGGCCATGTTCGCGAAGAAGGCGTTTGAGGCGATCGCGATCGGCCGGGTCAACGTAGAAGGTGGATGAGATATCGACCCCCATCAGATCGTCGCGACTTTCGTACCCGACAATTTCCATAAAAACTTTGTTGAAATCCAAGAAGTGTCCTTCCGGCGTGGAAATGAAGATTCCTTCCTGGACATTCTCAAACAGCATGCGGAATTTATTCTCAGCCTGGCGCCGTTCCGTATAGTCCTTCAGCACGTGGATGGTGCCGAGGCGGTTCCCTTCCGAGTCGTGAAAATCGGAATTGGTGACCAGGAAGTGTCCGCCGAACGAAGGATCCACTTCTTCGGGCTTTCCAGCGGCGCCCTCGCAGTAAGGGCAGGACTTCCACGGCTGCCCGCCCTGCGTGAGCAGGTCACGCAGCGCCTGCCCTTCGAGCGATCCGGGCTCAACGCCCAAATGCCAGGCCAGCGCACGATTGACGCGCAGGATGCGTCCATCGGGGCCGTGGACGACAATCAAATCGCCGATGGAGTCAAACGTGTCGAGCCACTGCCTGCGGGAATTGGCCGCGATCTCGAACAGGGCAACATTCTGCGTCGTGAGTCCGAGCAGATTCGCGACATTGACGAGGAAATTGATCTCGTCGGTCTCAAACGTCCGCGCCACGTTCGACCCGATGCCGAGCAAGCCGAGCGGCCTCTCTTTTCCGGGAACGCGGACGAGCACGAGCGCTGCGAGTTTTTCCGCTTCCATCCATCGCCGCACGCCGGAATCATCCGGCGCAGAATAGGCGACGAATGGCGCCTCCTGTTGCAGGAGTTTTTGCGCCCAGACTTCCTGTGACGAAATCCTGGCACTCTGATTCAGGAAAGAATCGCCGAAACCGACTGACGCGCGAAGCACGAGTGAGGAAGACTCCGCCGGAGCATCGAGAAGTAAAACGAGCCCGTGGCTGGCGCTGAAACTGCCGACCAGATGGCGGAGGACGCCTTCGAGCGCTTCGTGGAGCCGGAGCGATTGAGTGGCCTCGGCTGTGATCAGCGCGAGCCGCCGCAATTTCTCGTTTAGATCCTCCGTACGGGCGCGGCCTGCCTCCAGAACGAGCACGGCCATGGCAATGCCCATGGCGATGCCAAACAATCCATGCAACGAAAGCCGGAAGAGCCCGAGTGTCTGCGCGTTCCAGTCTGGCCGGTCCAGACCGTGCAGCCCGCGCAGAAGTAATGCGCCGGCGAGGAGTTTCCACCCGAATCCGTGGTGCTGGCCATGCGATCTCCAGAGCACCCAACCGGCGATGATATACAGGGCGCATCCGAACATGGCCTCCACCCACATTGCAGCTTCAGGCAACCGGGTGAGGGTACTGAGTGCCAGCACGGCGCAGACAGAAATCGCAACGAGCGGCCAGAGCCAGTTCAGAGGCTTGCCCTGACCGGCGCATTGCAGGATCGCGGCAAAAAACAGGGCGGCCGCGAGCGACGCAAGTGCAGGAGCGAAGCGAGGATTGTCCGAACCGCCGCCCCAGAGTGAGTAGATTCGCAGCCCACCCAGCGCTATATAAACCGTCCACCCAGCCATCCAGACGCGGAAGAAGCGCGCCGGAAAGCCCGGGGCCAGCAACCAGTACAGCACAAGCAAGATTAATGCAGCGGACGCCTCGATGAAGGCAACCGCGAGAAAGCCCGGGTTGGAAATAAATGGCATTGGGCCCAGCCTCAGGGACGCATGTCGCCGGCAAAGATGCAGAATTGGAATTGGCGGTACCGGTAGGCCATTGTGAAACCTAGCACGCGCGTTAAAGATAGGGCAACAAGGCCGTCGGGGCCCTGTGCCCTGGCATATAATGGTTTAGTTGTGGAGCCACCTTTGGACAAAGAAAAAGTACTAGTTGTGGATGACGAAGAGGCGATCCGCGAAGTCGTCTCAACGCTGCTGGACGCCCAGGGCTATCAATGCACCGTTTGTTCCAACGGGCGCATGGCGCTTGACGCCTTTCGCAAAGATACGTTCGATTTGGTGCTGAGCGACATCGTCATGCCTGAAATGGACGGTCTGAAGCTGCTCGGAGAGCTGCGCAACGAAGATCCAGATGTCCCTGTGATCATGGTCACAGCGATGCACGATATTTCCATCGCCCTCGAGGCCATCCGCACGGGAGCCTACGACTACATCCTGAAGCCTTTTGAGAAGGACCAGTTGCATCTGAGCGTTCGCCGGGCGCTCGAACATCGCCGGCTGGTGCTCGAGAACCGCAGCTACCAGAGCGACCTCGAACACCTGGTTGCGGAGCGCACGCAACAGCTCTCCATCGCGCTGCAAGACCTCGAACAATCCTACGACTACACGCTCGAGGCGCTGGGCGGCGCATTGGACGCGAAGGATGCCGAAACAGAAGGCCACTGCCAGCGCGTGACCGCTTTTACGATCACCATCGCGAAGGCCATGGGCGTTGAGAAGGGTTTGCTGCGGCATATCGCGCGCGGCGCGTTTCTGCACGACATCGGCAAAATGGGCGTGCCTGACCAGATTTTGCGCAAGCCTGGCCCGCTGACCTCAGAAGAGCGCGAAATCATGCGGCGGCATTGCGAGATTGGGTTTGCCGTTCTTCAGCGAATTCCCTTCTTGAAGGAAGCTGCCGAAATCGTACTCTCCCACCAGGAGTGTTACGACGGTTCGGGGTACCCGCGGGGCTTGCGTGGCGAGCAGATTCCGGTAGGCGCCAGAATTTTCGCGGTGGCCGATACGCTGGACGCGATGATCTCCGACCGCCCGTACCGGAAAGCATTGCCGATTTCCGCTGCCCGGGATGAAATTCGCAGATTCTCGGGGCGTCAGTTTGATCCGCGCGTCGTCGAGGTATTTCTGGCTCAGCCGGACAGCCTGTGGATGGCGCTGCACGAAAAAATCGGCGACCCGTTCCGGCTGACGGCGCTCGAGCACGCCTAGTCTCTCAAGATCCTGCCGGAATCGCATTTTTCACACGATGGTGCGAACTTCTTGCGCGCGGATTCCCGCGCAGGTACCATGTGGAGTTGGAGGCACGCTGAATGGCTCTGGTGCCGATCAAGACCGCGTCGACGACAGGATATTGTGACTGCATTCATGGCTGCTACGAACTCGCCAGCCAGCGTGATGAAGAAACAGGAAAGGGCTATTGCCCGGCGTGCGCCAAGGATCATCTGGAAATGAATCGCGGAATCGGTATTCCTCAGTTGCCCCCTTCGAAACTGCCTGATTCCTCCGGCTCAAAGCTGGATCTCGAGATGCCGGAGACCGCGGACCCGCCGGGACGCCTTCGCTAAATTTCAGGCGGCTCTTGCGGCAGATTCGCCGCGAACTTAAATCATGGACAGCATACGTTTCACACCTTCAGCAAACTCCCACTCCGGTGTAATCAAACTCAAAATCAGATAGCCGTCAGCGGGAAAATCGTAAAAATGCCCCGGGTGGACAGATACGTCCTTTGCCGTCAGCAATTCGATCGCGAGATCTTCATCCGAACGCGTAGCAGGCACGCGCAGCACCGCATACCAGCCGCCCTCCATTTCCAATCGGCTCGAGGATTTCTGGCCTGCCAGTTGCAGGTCGAGCTCTGCAAGATTCCGCCTCACGCGCGCCATCAATTGATTTTGAAATCCGTGGCGCATTTCCAGGAACGCCGCCGTGGCTAACTGTACCGGCGCATTCATGGAGAGATAGGTGTCGGCAATCATCTCCAGGCGCGCAAGCGCTTGCGATTTGAATTCCGCGGGTCCGGTCGCAATCAACCATGCAGATTTCATCTGCGGCAGGCCGGAAATTTTGGAGAGTCCGCTCATCGTGAATGTGAGCGCTCCGGCGTTCGCGGCGAAGGTGAGCGGTTTTCTCGAATCGAGCGCAAAATCCAAAAAGACTTCGTCGGCGATGATGGCCATGTTTCGCGCGGAGCAAATCTGATTCAATTTCACTATCTCGCCAGGCTTGCAGAAATGTCCCGTTGGATTATTCGGATGAACCACGATCACGCCTCGCGTTCTAGAAGTGATCACCTGCTCGAAGGCGTGAAAATCAATTTGCCAGCCGTGGTCATACACCAGCGGGTAGCGCGCGAGCTTCACGTCTTGGATATCCGCGAGGAGGCCGAAGAGAGGATAACTGGGTTCGGGTATCAGAATTTCGTCGGCGGGATTGCAGAGCACGCGGAAAACAAATGAGTATGCTTCGCTAGTGCTGGTCGTCAGGACGATGTCCTCCAGCGCCACCGCGCACCCATGAGCGGCGCAGTACGCGCTTATGGCCTGCCGAGCCGCGAGCAGCCCCTTGGGATCAGGTTCATAGCTGAGAGCCGCCGGGTTTGCCAAAGCGCGCAGGATTGCCTGCTGATTCTGGATGAATCCGCATTCGGTTGGGTTCGACGCCGTCAAATCAAGGAGAGGTTTTCCGGCAGCGCGGTGTTGAGCGAGCGCCTGGCTCAGCCGGTTTGCGTCCAGATTCCAATTCGTGCGGTCAGAAAACAATTCGCGTGCGCTCCCCTGCCAACATCGGATTATAAGGAAACCTTGAATACGGGGCAGCTAAATACGCGCCTCGCACGTCAAACTTTAGGCGGCGAACTGCGTGTGCGGATATAATCGCTCCGCAGAGCTTGAGACCCTACTTAGGAGAGACTAAATGAAACGGATGGTCACGGCAATCACGGGCCTCCTCCTGTTGCTGGTCATGTTGTTGTTCACGGCGGGACAATTGACCTCAGCGGCGCAGGAAGATGCTATCGCCAAGACGCATCTGAAGGTAGGTGACGTTGCGCCGGACTTCACGCTCATGAGCGACAAATGGGAAAAAGTAAAACTGAGCGATTTCCGTGGCAAGAAAAACGTCATCCTGGCCTTCTACGTCCTGGCCTTTACTGGCGGTTGAACGAAGGAACTTCAGGCCTATCAGGCTGATTTGGCCAAACTCGAAGCAAGCGACACCGTCGTCCTCGGAATCAGTTTCGACAGTCCTCCCGCCAACGCCGCATTCGCCAAGCAGATTGGTGTTACCTTCCCGCTCCTGAGCGATATGGACAAGGAAGTTCTGACCGCCTACGGAATTTTGCGGCCCTATGATGTGAAGGGCGGCAAATTCAAGTGGGCGGAGCGCACCACGATCGTGGTGGACAAGGAAGGGAAAATTCAACACGTCGAGCAAGGTGATAGCGCCGTGGACCCGAACAGCGCTGTCTCTGTCTGCACGGGCTTGCATAAACCGCACGGACAGTAAGACCAGGTGGGGGCGCAGCAGGCAGCGCCCCTACAACATCCCGCTCTTGTAATCACAGGAGAATTATCGAGCGACGTTCCGGCGGTGATAGATGAGCGCAAAGATTCCGATGAACAGGCTCAGCGTGGGCAGCAAGAGCACCAGAATGCCGTGGCGCAGCGCGTCGCGGCCCTGAGTTCCGGTGGCGGAAGCGCTCTGGTAGCACATGGCGCAACCCTGCGCCGCAGCGTGCGGTGCGGCAAGCAGGACTAGCGCACCGCAATATAAAATCAGTGCGGCAACCTGCAGTGCCAGACTCTTCTTCAATCTAGCCTCCATCCACTACTCTCTGACTTCTGCTCTAATGCGGCCGCAGCTCCATCAGGCGGTAGCTGTCCGGGAAGAACATGATCAGCATCATGCAGATGCAGAATACCATGGCCGGGACGAGCAGCAGGAACAGCCCCAGCCGCTCGAACTTGAGATGCATGAAGTAGGAAACGATCAACGCGGACTTGATTAGCGAAAGCCCCACAAGCATTGTGATCATGAGATGCACGTTGATCTGCTCGTACCCGAGGAACACTTCAATCGCGGTCAGGAGTAGCAGCCAGACCCAGACCCACGAGAAGAGCTTTATGCTGCCTACATTCTCATGATCATCAACTGCAGCGTGTCCGTGTGCGCTCATCGTTGCGTTCACTCCGCCCTACCTAGGTTTGATGCTCAGCAAATAGACCATCGGGAAAATAAACATCCACACCAGATCAACAAAGTGCCAATAGAGCCCGCTCACTTCCACATGGTCCGCCGTCCACTTCCCTTTGTTGTAGCCCCAAGCAATTACGCCGAGATACGCAACGCCGATGGTCACGTGGAGCATGTGCAAACCGGTGAGACCAAAAAACGTCCCGCCAAACAGAGGCGTGCCCCAGGGGTTCGACCACGGAGTGACATGCTCTTCGACGATCAGCGTGTACCACTCGGTCGCGTGAATCAGCACGAAGGCCAGCCCAAAAGCCATGGTGGCCAATATGTAGCGAACAGCTTTCTTCACGTTGCCCTTGTGCGCGGCGAAGACGCCCAACACCATCGTCAAGCTGCTCGAGAGAAGGATGAGCGTCATGACGCTCGACTTGACGATGGCGGGATAAAACGTAAACTCACGCGGCCAGTCCGGGGTCGACAGGCGTACATAGGCGTAGCTGATGAGCAGAGCCGAAAAGGTCAGCGAGTCCGAAACGATGAACAGCCACATCCCCAATTTCTTTGAGTTCACGGCAAAGGGGGATGCGCCGCCCGACCAGGGTGATTCGACGATGCCCTCGACTTCGGTATTGCTCACTTTTCACCGTCCCAGAATGAGAAGTAGAAACAGAAACACCCAAAGACCATCCATAAAGTGCCAGTACATGGAAACGACCTCAGTGGCCGTCCCGCGAGTCAGCCGGTGCGTCGGGCGGAAGGCAACCGAAAGCAAGGCGAGCACACCGCCAACCAGGTGCAATCCGTGCGCGGCTGTGAAAACGTAGAAGAAGCTGCTGCTCGGATTCGATTTCAGATAAATTCCCGCATGTACCAGTTGGCGCCAGGCGATCACCTGGCCGGCAAGGAAGAAAACGCCAAGCACTGTCGTCCAACCCCACCAGTAGCGAAATCCGTCTTCTTTCTGTTCACGGAGAAGCGTCCGTGAATGGGCCATCGTGAAACTACTGGCTATGAGAATCACCGTGTTGAGCCAGAGGATGCGCGGAACATCGAGCGGCTCCCACGCGCTGTTGGGCATTCCTTTACGGACGATGTACGCACTGACCAGCGCCATGAAGAACATCAGGATGCCGCCGAGCGCGACGACCATCCCGGTCACGTAGGTGCGCTGAGGAACGCCTCCAGAACCGGAAGAGCCGCTTCCGCCCCCGCTGCCATTGTTGTCACCGCCATCAGACGAAGATCCGCCGCCGCCTTTTCCGGTGCCAATCAGCTCGACAACATCTGTAACTGCGGTCCCAGCCATGTGGTGCTCCTAAAATGCCGCCTGGAAATCTCTCACTTCGTTCGTGCCACTTGTGCCGGCGTCAGATGCTGCGGAATGAAATCTTCCACCGCGCCGGGAACACTGTATTCATACGGCCCGCGATAAACGCTCGGGAAATTGCCCCCGAAATTGTCGAGTGGTGGGGGGGAATCCGTGTCCCATTCGAGTGTGGTCGCGTTCCATGGATTCTTCGGGGCCTTCGCGCCGAATTTGAGGCTCCAGAAAAAATTGAACAGGAAAATAAGTTGCGCCGCAGCGGTGACGAATGCAGCGATGGTCATGAACACATGCAGCGGCTGGAGCTTCTGAAGGTAGGCGACGGCGGACGCATCCGCATAGCGGCGGATGCCGCCCGCGAGCCCCACGAAATGCATGGGCATGAAGATGCAGTAAGTGCCCACAAAGGTGAGCCAGAAATGAATTTTCCCCAACGGCTCGCTCATCATCCGGCCAAACATTTTGGGGAACCAGAAATATGTGGCCGCAAAAATTCCGAAAATTGCCGCCACGCCCATCACCAGGTGAAAGTGCGCAACCACGTAATAGGTGGCGTGCAGCAGATTGTCCACCGCCGGCTGCGCCAGGAACAGACCGGAGAGCCCGCCGCTGACGAAAAGAGAAACGAAGCCCAGCGCAAAAAGCATGGGCGTCTTGAATTGAATCTTGCCGCCCCAGAGTGTGCCGAGCCAGTTGAAAGTCTTAATCGCCGATGGCACGCCGATGGACATGGTCAGGACGGAGAAGGCGAATCCTGAGTACGGGCTCATGCCGCTGATGAACATGTGATGTCCCCAGACCATGAAGCCAAGGAAACCGATGGCGCAAATGGCCATGGCCATCGCGCGGTAGCCGTACACCGGCTTGCGCGAGAAAGTGGACAACACATGCGAAGCCACTCCCATGCCCGGAAGAATCGCGATGTAAACCTCGGGATGGCCGAAGAACCAGAACAGGTGTTGCCACAGGAGCGGCGAGCCGCCACTGTGGTTCTGTATTTGATCGTTGATCACCAAGCCTGCGGGGAGAAAAAAGCTCGTGCCCGCGGAACGATCCAGCAGCAACAGAATGCCTCCAGCGAGCAGTACGCCGAAAGCCAGCAAGCCGAGAATCGCCGTGACGAACCAGCCCCAGCACGTCAGCGGCATGCGCATCAGCGTCATCCCGGGCGCGCGCATGTCAATCAGCGTGGCGATGAAATTCAGTGCGCCCAGCAGCGACGCGAGGCAGAAGAGCGAGATGCTGATGATCCACAGGGTCTGGCCCAGACCTTCGCCCGGCCCGGTGACCTCCCCGATTCCGCTCAGCGGCGTGTAGCCCGTCCAGCCGCTGATTGGCGCCCCGCCGGGGACAACGAACGCGGCGATGATGGCGACGAACGCGAGAAAGGTGACCCAGAAGGAAAGCATGTTGAGCCGCGGAAACGCCATGTCGGGCGCGCCGATCTGGATGGGCAGGAAATAATTTCCAAAGCCGCCCTGTGGGGCGGTCGTCAGCACAAAGAAAACCATAATCGTGCCGTGCATGGTGACCAGAGCGAGGTATTGCTCCTGCGTCATCTGCCCGCCACTGACGAACGGCAGATGCGCGTTGGGCCACACGAGATGGAAACGCATCAGGAGCGAAAGTACAATCCCGACCACCACAGCCGTCAGCGCCAGCAAAAAATACTGGAGACCGATGACCTTGTGGTCCGTGCTGAAAATATACTTGCTGATAAAGCCCGTCGGCGCGGCGTGCGCTGATTGGGCGTGCGAACTCATGCTTGGCCTCCCGGGATTTCGGCCGCGATCACTGTCCGGCCGCCTGTTGCTTGAGGAAGTTCTCGTACTCGGATTCAGACACGACGTTTAGGTAGCTGTGCATACGGGAATGCCCCAGCCCGCATAGTTGGGTGCACACAATCTCATACTGCCCAGTCTGATTCGCCGTGAAATGAATCGGGATCACCATGCCGGGCACCGCATCCTGCTGCAGCCGCAATTCCCGGACGAAAAAGTTGTGGATCACATCCTGCGAGCGGATCAGCAGCTCCACCTGACGGTTCACCGGAACTGTGAGCGTCGGCACCACGATATCGTCTTTGCCCGCCGGATCATTCGCATCAACACCCACAGGGTTGCCAGTGGATGCGCTGATCTGTTTGGGATCCAGCTTGCCAAATTTTCCATCCGGGCCCGGGTAGCGGAAATTGAAGACAAACTGGTTTGCGGTTACTTCCACTCGGATTGCATTTGCGGCTGGCTCCGTGAAACGCACCTCAGCCCAGGCCTTGCGTCCGAGGAATCCCAGGCCAAGAAACAGAATAATCGTGGCGGAAGTCCAGAGCACTTCCAGCGTGTTGTTGCCGTGCGTGTACTCGGCGCGCTGGCCATGATCTCGAAACTTGAAGACGGCGAAAGCCAGGCCGAGTTGCGAGAGGATGAAAACCGTGCCGGTCACATAGAGAGTCAAGTCGTACTGATGATCCACGGCGGCGCCAACGGATGTGATCGGCGCAGGCGGACGGTATTTCTGAACGGCAAAATAATAAACGGTGGCACTAACGAGAATGACGAGAAGGAGTGCCAGCATCGCTGCCGGTGCTGCCGAACCACTGTTGCCCTTCCTCATCCGCATCGCCCCTCCATAGTGTATCAAATGCGAAAATAATTGATCGGGCCGCGCAGCCAAATCGAAACAGGTCATCATATATAAGCGGTGCCGAATTTCAAGGATGATTCTGCGGAAAACGTACGGTTGTGTACTTCGCTAATCTATCCGTGGAGATTTGCTGCGGGGTGATTGCCGTCACAATCCGACTCTGGGCCGGTCGTTTTCGTTCGCTCGGGACAACCCTTCCTCATCGGAAGGGTTGGTGCGGTCGAGTGGATTCGAACCACCACGGTATTGCTACCGCCAGCCCCTCAAGCTGGTGCGTCTGCCAGTTCCGCCACGACCGCGCCGAGTGAATCGCCAGCGCCGAGAATTTCGTTTGTCAATTGGCCCGAATTCGCACTAACAACATCCAACCATGCGCCCCAATCGCAGCCGATGCCGTTATTTCTTTGGCGGCGCACTCTGAGCAGGAGCAGGACTCTGTGCCGGAGGCGTCGCCGGTGCCTGGCTAGGCTGAATCGGAATCTGCACGGGAGTTCCAGGCGTCGTCTTTGCCGGGGCAGGAGCCTGTTTCTGTGTCCGCTCCAGGATCGATCCAGTGGCGCTACTTGCCTCCGAAGGTCCGCGTTTCACCGAGAGCGTAAGCGAAGTCATCATAAACACGATGGCGCACCAGGTGGTCGCGCGGGAAAGAAACGACGCGGCGCCGCGTGGACCGAATGCCGTTTGGCTGCCGGCTCCACCGAATGCGCCCGCCAAATCCGCGGCACTCCCGCTTTGCAGCATGATCACGATAACCAGCACAAAGCAAACCAGTATATGCAGCGTCACCAATACAAAAGTCACGCGCCAGCCCACCCAGATCAGGCCGATCGCGATTAGCAGCGACAATCCCCATTTTGCCCACGATGGCATTTCCAACTCCCTATTCGCCCGGCGAGCCTTCGCGGCCCTGCTCAGGCGTCAAAAATTCACAATGGCCGCAAACGATTGCGGCTCCAGGCTCGCCCCACCCACCAGCGCGCCATCAATCTCCACCTGCGCCATCAATCCCCGTATGTTGTCGGGTTTGACGCTGCCCCCATAGAGGATGCGGAGAGCGGAGGCCCGTTCCGGCGTAAACCGCGCCGCGGCCAGTTCCCGAAGATAGCGATGTGAGTCCGCTGCCATCTCCGGCGTTGCCGTGCGCCCCGTCCCAATGGCCCAGACGGGCTCGTACGCTAAAAGAATACGCGAGAAGTCCGCACCGGTCAACGCGGCCAGTCCGCCCTCGAATTGCCGTTTCAACACTGCATGCGTCAAGGTGCCTTCGCGTTCGCCGAGAGTTTCGCCGAGGCAAACAATCGGCGTCAGCCCGGCTTCGAGCGCCGCCTTCGTTTTGCGATGAACCGACTCATCCGACTCACCGAAAAAATGGCGCCGCTCGGAGTGCCCGACAATCACGGCGCGGCATCCCGCATCGGCGATCATTCCCACGGACACTTCACCGGTAAATGCGCCCTGCTTCTCCCAGTGCGCGTCTTGGGCGGCGATGATGATGGAGCTGCCCCGCGCCGCTTCCGCGGCTGCGGTCAGCGCTGTGAATGGGGGCGCAACGACGATCTCGCAATGCCCGGCAGATGCAACAAGCGGTTTGAACGCTTCGAAGAACGCGCGCGTCTCCGGCTGCGTCTTGAACATTTTCCAGTTTCCGGCAATCACGGGACGGCGCAAGCGATTCTCCTTGTTGATCCGGCTACTTGTTGGTCAGAGCCTCGACGCCGGGGAGTTTCTCACCCGCCAGAAATTCAAGCGATGCGCCGCCACCGGTCGAAATGTGCGAGATTTGGGAGGCGACGCCTGCCTGCTCAACCGCCGCGACAGAATCCCCGCCTCCGACGATTGACGTCGCCCCAGCTTTCGTCGCGTCGGCCACGGCGTTGGCTATTCCGAGAGTCCCCTGTGAAAACGCTGGCTTCTCAAACATGCCCATAGGCCCATTCCACACAATCATGCGCGCCTTAGAGATTTCCTGGCGAAATTCTTCGACGGTCTTCGGGCCGATATCGAGCCCCATTAAATCATCAGGGGTGTGAACGAGGTCCGTGATCTTTGAGACCACCGAGTTTGGCGACTCCGCAAGGACGTGATCCATTGGGAGAAGCAGCCTGAATTTCCTGCTGATCGCCTCTTCCGTCAGGCCGCGCGCGAGATCCAACTTGTCGTTTTCAACCAACGACTTCCCCACCGGCAGTCCTTGCGCTTTGAAGAATGTATAGGCCATGGCGCCACCGATCAACATTGAATCGGCGAGCTTCATCAAATTGTGGATCACACTCATCTTGTCCGACACTTTCGCGCCGCCCAGCACGGCGACGAAAGGATGGTCGGGATTCGAGATGGCCTTGCCCAAGTAGGCCAGCTCCCTTTCCATCAGCAGACCCGCGGCGGCTTGTTTTACGTATTTCGTGATGCCGACCACCGAAGCATGCGCGCGATGCGCGGAGCCGAATGCGTCGCACACGAACATCTGATCGCACAGCGCGGCAAGCTGGCGTGAAAATTCGGCGTCGTTCGCTTCTTCCTCGGCGTGGTAGCGCACATTCTCCAGCAGGAGGACGTCACCATCGCGAAGCGCCTTGCTCTTCGCTTCTGTTTCCGCGCCAACGCAATCTGCCGCGAAGCCTACTGGTTTGCCCAGAAATTCGCGTAGCAGAGCTGCCACCGGCGCCAGCGAATATTTCGGGTCCACTTTCCCCTTGGGCCGTCCGAGGTGCGAAGCAAGCACGAGCCGCGCGCCACGGTCCATCGCCAGCCGCAAGGTGGGCAGCGTCTCGCGGATGCGCGTGTCGTCGGCGACCTTTCCAGCACCGAGCGGGACGTTGAAGTCTACGCGTATAAACACGCGCTTCCCGGTCATGCCCAGATCGCGAATCGACAGTTTGTTCATGGGCAAATTCAAGGTTGAGAGCAGGCCTCCCGAGAGTGCCGGGATAAATTCCGCCCGCCGCCACGACACACATGAGCGACCACAAAACCGGCGCGGATGACTACAGTTTCGCAGCGAAGAATTTGATCAGGTCGCGGCAGCGGCACGAATAGCCCCACTCGTTGTCGTACCACGCCAGAACCTTCACGCAGTTCGCGCCCACCACGCGGGTATAGCCCGCATCCACGATCGAGGAATGCGGGTTGCCGCGGAAATCAATGGAGACCAATTCCTCCTCCGTGTAATCGAGAATGCCCTTCATCGGACCCTCGGCGGCGCGCTTGAGCGACGCATTCACGCTTTCAAGGGTCGCGGGCTTTTCGGTCATGACCGTCAAATCCACCACGCTGACGTTGGGTGTCGGCACACGCAACGAGAAACCGTCGAGTTTCCCCTTCAGCTGGGGGATTACGAGATGGAGCGCTTTGGCCGCACCAGTCGAAGTGGGAATCATCGAAAGCGCCGCGGCACGCGCGCGCCGGAGATCCTTATGCGGGAGGTCGAGAAGTTTCTGATCATTGGTGTAGGAATGTACCGTGGTCATGGTTCCCGCGACGATCCCGAATGTGTCGTGCAGCACTTTCGCAACGGGAGCGAGGCAGTTCGTGGTGCAAGAGGCGTTGGATACCACATGATGCTTCGAGGGATCGTAAGTCTTGTCGTTCACGCCCAGCACCATGGTGTGATCCGGGTCGGTTGCGGGCGCGGAGATAATCACTTTCTTCACCGGCCCGTGAATATGCTTTCGCGCGTCGGCGCCTTTCGTAAATAAACCGGTCGATTCGACCACGATCGAAGCGCCCACGGAAGTCCAGTCCAGCTCCGCCGGATCTTTCACGCGAAAAACTTTGAAACTCTTGCCGTCCACGGAAATGGTGTCGTCCGTGTGCGTCACTTTGTTGGGGAGATTGCCCAGGATGGAATCATATTTCAGCAAATGCGCCAGCGTCATCGAGTCCGTGATGTCATTCACCGCCACAATTTCGATGGCCGGATCGCCCAGCGCCGCTCGAAAGATGTTGCGGCCAATGCGTCCAAAACCGTTGATGCCTACTTTCACTGGCATAATTCCTCCCTGGATTTGCGGCGAACAGGAACCGGTAAGAAACGACCGGCAGGCTTTCTACTGAAGGGTGATGCTAGGGCGGGGGAAGAAAAATGTCAACGAAACTCAGTCGTATTCCTTCACCTTGATCACTTTATCGCCGGAAAAAGTGACGAAGACAGTTTTTGCCGGCGGATTCCCGTAAATCCAATCCTCGGTCTGTAGCCCCTCCGGCGTACTCTCGCGTACCTTATGGTCCGGGCGCCCGAGCGCCGCAAGGACCATTTCGTGGTCCATGCCTTCCAGCGCTTTGCGGTCTTTGATTGCTTCTTTGAATTGCGGCGGCAGCGTGTCAATCCAATTTACCGCCGCGGAGTGTTCCTTCGAAAAATCGAGGAAGGGGCCAAGGTCGTGCATTAGGTCTTCCGCACTCATATCCGGAATTGGCCGCCCGTAATCCAGGAATAGCGTTGAGCCATTGCCTTCATTTGAATTCGCGTCCGTCGTCTGCGGGCCGGTCGAAACGGGTACGCCGCCCATGCCGACTTGGAGATGATCTCTGAGATGGTAGCGTTTCCGGCCGCCGCCATTCACCTGGATCACGATTTCTTTGGAGCGAAATTCGAGGCTGGTAATCTGCACGGTGTCGCCGGGGCTCGCGGCGATGCCGCCGGTTCGAAGCGCTTGCTGTAATTCCTTTTCGTTCACCACCTTGCCCACGGGAATCTTCAGTCCCTTCTTACCCCCAGGCAGCGGCTTCACGGCCTTGGCAAACTCCCCCGACACATAGCGAATGATTTCGAGACGCGATTGCGGCTTCAAATCCGCGGGTTGGTTCGAAGGGTGTTGCGTCACGGCCACAAAGAGTTCCGGTTGCGACGAAGGATCGGTCAGGGGCTTGGTGTCGGGCGGAGCAGGAAGAGGCATCCGGAATCGCAGGGTATCCGCGACATTGGCGTCTAGCGCCAGCGCGAAGACAAACACGAGAATGATTCGGGGGTACATGGCCAGGTTGCCGAGGCTTATTTTAGTGCTTTTTGCCTCTCAGGTGAATATGGATTCGCGGGAGGCGCCGGAGGTTGCCGCTCAGGTGGTGGCGGCACGGGCTTTTGTGGGGGTGTCCGCCTTTCCCTTCGCTTCTTCCAGTTTCTCGTGCGCGAGGAGCGGTTCAAAGCATCGCCGGCATCGCGCTTCGTACATTCCTCCGGCGCCGACCACGATTAATTCCTCGGAAGCAACGGTGCGCTGTGTGTGCACCGCAGGATTTCCGCAGCGAACGCAAATCGCAAGCAGCTTCGTGATTTCTTCAGCCACTGCGAGCAGACGCGGGATGGGCTCAAACGGCCGGCCCATGAAATCAGTATCGAGCCCCGCGACAATCACGCGCTTGCCGAGATCCGCCAGTTTCACGCAGGCGTCCACCACCGAATCGCCCAGGAATTGCGCTTCGTCCACGCCGACAACTTCCGTGCGCGGCGCAACCTTCTGCAGAATGTCGTTGCCGCTCTGAACCAACTCCGACGAGATTTCCAGGCCCGAGTGCGACACAATCCCATTCTTCGTATAGCGCTGGTCAATTACCGGCTTGAAAATCTGCACGCGCTGTTTTCCGATTTCCGCGCGCCGCAGACGGCGAATCAGCTCTTCACTCTTGCCCGAAAACATCGGCCCGACCACCACTTCAATCCAGCCCATGTTGCCCTTGACGATATCCACGCTGTCGGCCTCCTGCCGTTAGGCTAGCACACCGCGTTGCAGAAAATCAGGCCCGCGCTTTGAACGCGGGGGTCGAATAAATTTCATGATTGAAAAAGGGAGCGAAGGCATTGACCACGGCCACGCGAAAAGCGTCCTGGCGCGTGATCAGATTTCGCGTCAGCACGCCCCAGGCGCCCTGCGCATCGCGGATTCCATGGCCGCCGGCGAATTCGTCGATGGCGACGGAAAGCTCAGTTCCTTGGTCGACGACTCGCTGTACGAGCTCCTCAGGAACAACAACGGCGCCCGATTGTCCAAACGCGCCGCGCCCGCTGCTATCCATCACGTATGCCCAACTCTCGAGGAACACGTGCCGCACGCCGTTTTCGCGAACCACATCGAGCCCGCCTTCCAGCCCCGCAAAATATTTCCATGGTTCATTTTTTTCGCGCGCGATTCCAGCAAGGGCTTCCGCGCGCTGGCGCGCTCCCGCCATCATATCCTCGCGCGAAAGCGGTGTGTGCCGCACGCCGCTCGGAACTTCGACTCCGGCGATCTCAAATTGCGCTCCCCCGAAATTCATCCCAATGAGATCAAAGGCTTCTCGAACGGCGTTCAGTTTTGGCCGGCGAGTGCTGCCTACGGCGATGATGATTTTTTCCATGTCGCTGGATTCTCTCAATCCTTCCAAAGCTGGGTCTGCTTTTCGCGGGCGAATCGCGCGGCAAGAAATTCCTTCAACGATTCAATCGAAGAGAAAACCTGGTCCGAACAGCCCAGCATCCAGCCGCTGACTTGCTCGATCGGCAGCGGGGTGACCAGATAAACAGGGATGCCCTTGCGATGCGCCACGGTCAATTCGGCGGGAGTTCCGCCGCTCTGAGAGGCGGTTGCGTCCCAATAACAAACCACATAATCGGCTTTGTTTTCGATCAGGTCCAAATCGAAGGCGATGATCTTGCGGACGACGCGGCGAAATCGCTCCAAATCTTGCGTCTTCCACTCACGAAAATGCGCTGCTTCGTCGCCCGTAAGATTTTTCCGTTCGTCTTCTGCCGGGTCGTACACACGATGCCCGAGCTGGTCGCGAAGGAAAGGAGTCAGTTTACGCCGCCAGAGTTTTCCGCCGTCGTTCGCAAACTCAATTGGACCGCAGAGATAGGCGAGCATGGGGATTGGGCGGGGAGACTCTAGCACGATGCGGCGGAACTGGCCAGCGCAACGGCGAGGCAAGAATTGGAGCGGGATGAGGGAATTGAACCCTCGCCTCGACCTTGGCAAGGTCGCGTACTACCACTATACGAATCCCGCGCGCAGATGAATTTCTCGACGCTTCACTTTTATAGCATGCCGACGACAGGCGGACAAGCCTCGGGCGAGGCTTGCGTTCAGAGAGATGATTGAAGAATTTGGGATCGTACCCGAAGCCGCGGCGCGGTTACAATTCGCCGCTAATCTACTTCCATGATGCGTGTGGACTTCACCACCGGCGATTTTTTCTGACGGTCGGCGAAGCGCGACGCCCGCTCGCGATCAATGTACACGCGGGCGAATTTCTCGCCGTCGTGGTAATACACGGTCACCTGCCAGTGCCGGTGTTTGCGTCTGCGGTCCCGGTGTAAACGACTGGCTTTTCTGGGCTTTCTCTTTTTCGCCATGCCACCCCTCTGTGCTGGGACTATCGCAAGTTCTCGAGGGCGGCGCAAGTGTCAAGTTGACGGTTAACGTTCGAATACAACCCCTTATATTCCTGCGACTTTCAGCCTGCTTTAGCGTCTAATTCATGGACCGGGTGAATAGGAGGATTTGGAGCTTTTGGGAACATTTCCCCGGCCCAAACCGTACCTTAATTCATGCAAATGATGGTTTCTGCCGATGGGGGGGATTATGGTAATGCGCTGGGAGCCCGAAGTGAAAATTGAAGACCTCAGGAATCATCCCGTGGAGGCGATCACATCGCTCAGGAGTCTTCTGACGACTGGCGCAAAGGTGACGCCTGACCCAAAGCGGATCGGCTTTTTCGAGGTGGAAAGCGGTTCGCTCGTTTACTACATCTATTCATCGCCCACGACGGAGAAGATTCTTCTCCTCGCGACCTGGCCAAGCGAATCGGTGCTCGTGACTTGTTGCGGCGTCGCGTAAACCCCAGCTAAATATTTGACCATCCGAATTTCAGGCGGCAAACGCCGTTATAGGGTGAAATCGTCCGCCTTGAGGTTCAGTTGTTCCAAAACCTGTTTTTTCATTTTATAGACCGCCGGGCCGTCGCTCGTCCGCCCATATACGAAATCGCCGGATTCTTTGGAAATTTCCACGGTCAACTTCTTGCCGGATTTCTCCGTGAGCGTTACCTCCACTGCGGGTTTCACCAGCTTGGCGGCAATTTCGGCGCCCGGATGATCCAGCAAGTCGTCGGCCCGCGCCGTCGTCAGCGCGCTGAAAAGTCTCCACGCCGTCCCGGGCTTGGTCTTCAGATCCGCCGGAGCCTCCACTGCCCACTCATCTACCTTGTCCGTTTTGCGGTTTAGAATCGCGGTCACATTAGAATCGTGAAACTCCAGGCGATTCACGTCGTTGGCTTCAAAGTGGATTAGACTCTTGTCGCGCAGCGCGGCGTAATTCTGCGTCAGATCCTTGAAAATTTTGCCGTCAATGCGAAAAATCATGGGACGTGAAGCATCGCGAGCAAAATAATCGGAGCCATCTTTCCTACCCACGAGTAGAGTCCCCGCCTTCCCTTTCTCATTCACGACTGTAAAGGTGATCGAAGGACTCGTAAGCCCGTACTTGCCCAGATTTTGCGGCGTCTCACTGGCGATGGACTCGAAGCTCGCACTCGCAACCGACGTCAAGAGCGAATTCACGTCGTGGCTGTCGGCCTCCCCGTTCGCAGGTTTCCTGAATTTCCAGCCGTCCTTATTTTTGACCAGGGATAATTCACCCGCTGGATTCTTCAATTCAAATGACGCCACGTCTGTGGCGCTGAATTCCAACACCGAGTGATCCCGCAATCCTTCGACGGTCGTAACGGTAGTGGTAAGCAGTGACTGTGGCAGCAGCGCGACATCTTTCGCTCCGTCCACAATCGCATATACGGATACGCCGGTAAAATCCTTGTCGCCCAGCTTCAGAGAATGCTTCGATCCGTTCTGCGTTTGGAATTCAATGTTCATCGCGGGAGTCTCCAGACCATATACTTTCAGCCGGTCGGGCGTCCCCGGCTCAGTCTGGGAGACGCGCGCGGTGGCGATCCCATCCGCGATTCTTTTCACCACCTGCTCGCTTGCGTCCGTTTGAATGGGCGCGACAATCTTCCACGCGCCATCTCGCTTTTCCAGGTGAATTGCCGGCTCGCCGCCAATGGCTGGCCTCGAGAGCATGATCGAGGTAATGTCCGCGCCGGATGAAATTGCAAAGGCGGGCTTGGTATCGTCCGCCGCGCCAATCGCTTTTTCCTTCTCGCCGCGTTTCCAATCAAAGTAGTACACCGCCGCCCCCAAGAGTACGGCGGCCAATAGCACGAACAATGTCGTCTTCTTAATCATTTTTTCTCTAATGGTTTTTTATGCGAATCCATCAGCCGGCTCTGTCTACCGCCGCTTCCACCAGATATAAACTCCCGACAAAATGAACAGGCCGGGCAAAATGAAGAGGTCGAGCCAGTGCAACGCTGCGGATTGTGCTTCCGTCAGGGTGACGCGCCGGTTGGTCATCGTTTTCGGCCGGATGGATATCAAATTCTCATCCTCCGCGAGCCAGTTGACGATGTTGAAGAAGAGGTCACCATTGTGCTGCAGGCTCACCCACTGGTTGGCCGCAAAATCAGAATCGCCAATCACCACCAGTCGCGCGACTTTGTCGCCTCGCTTGCTGCTCCCGGCCACGCCCAGCGAAAGTGGTCCAGCGACGCCCGTCTTCGGATCAAATGAGATCTCTTTTTGACCCTGCTTCAATCCGGGCGTCGTAAAACTGCGGGCGGAAGTCTTCAGCAGTTCAACATTTTGCGGATCGGACTTCGATCGGTCCGCAATCGTCACTGATCGCGCCAGCGGGAAAAACGTCATGCCCCCCTGAAGATTCTTCGTGATCGGACTCGCGCCATAATCAACCACGAGCGGAACCACCGGCCCTGTACCGAACAGGCGTCCCACTCCACTCGCGTCAATCACCAGGTCCTTCCCCACTTTCACGTTCCACGCCTGGAATACTGCATCCAGTTTCGGGTCCGTGTCGGGATCAACCTCAATCAGCGCTTTTCCATCACCCGCCAGGTATTTCGCGACCATTTCGGCTTCCTGCGGGAAATAGGCCTGAGTCGGCCCGGCAATCACCAATGCGCTGCAATCCGCGGGCACACCGTTTTCGGAAACCAGGTTGATTGTCTTCGTAAGATAAGCTTCCTTCTTGAGGCCCGTGTCCACCAGTACGTATCCGCGGGCCTCTGAATCGGAGAGTGACTTTTCGCCGTGGCCCGAAACGAAGCAAACCATCTTCTGCGTTACGCGTGTCACCTTCAGAATCGCGCTGGTGATGTCCTCTTCCGTAAAATCGCCCCGGGCTCCCGGTTCCAGCGGTTCCTTTCTGTTGCCGTAGGCGATGATGACTTCTTTCTGGTGCGTGGCGCCGAATTCCTTGGCGACTTCTGGCTTCTTGTCCGCATCGACATTTTGGAATTTCAAATGAGGGCTCAGGTTCTTGTACTCGGCCATCAGGTCATCGAGCGCGGGATCCGAAGTCTTATCAAACCGCGCGATGTTGACGTCGTTCTGAAGCCCGCCGACCACGCGCTTCGTCTGATCCGAGAGCGTGAAGAGTTTCTCCGTGGTCAGGTCGAAACGCTTGTGATGCCGGGCGCCCGCAAAATTCAACAACCCCAGAATCGCCAGCACCGCGAGCGACAAAACCAGAGTGTTGGTGCCGAGTTGTGAGGAACGCTGCGAAAAATGCCTGACGATTCCCTTGAATCCAAGCACGACGGAGGCAAGCAGCAACAGTCCGCCCGCAATCAGCAGAACCTTGCCGTAAACCACCAGGCCGCCCTGGCGGACGTAGTACACGTAGCTCGCGACCAAGAGCGCGACTCCAAAAGTCGCACCAGTTCGCGCCAATTCTTCCCGATCCCACTTCATTTATGATTTCCTCCCCGCATTGCGAGCCTGCGCAATTCCCACTAGGCCCGGCGCCAGCGCATCGAATCCACAGAGCGCACCGTCAAAAATATGAATAGCACTATGAAGCTGAAGTAATAAATCAGGCTCGAAGTGTCCACCACACCTTTCGTAAAATCGTCGTAGTGGCGCACGACCGAAAGATAGGAAACAATCGCGCCGAAAGCGCCCGAAGTGTCGCTCCCAAAATCCAGCACCCACAGAAGCAGAAACGCGGCAAACGTCAGCACTGCCGCGATCAGCTGGTTTTCGGTGAGCGAAGAAATAAACGAACCGAGCGAGAGCAGCGCCCCGCCCAGCAGGAGCACCCCGGCGAAGCCTGCCAGCATCATTCGCCAGGGCGGTACCGGCTCGCTCCTCAGATACATGTAGGACAGCCAAGTCGCTGTGGGCAGCAGCATGATGGTGAAAAGCGTCAGCGACGCCAGAAATTTACCGAGCACGATCTGAATCTCGGTCACGGGCGACGTCATCAACAATTCCATCGTGCCGCGCTTGCGCTCTTCGGCATAGACACCCATGGTGAGAATCGGCGTGAAGAACAGAACCAGCGTCGAGAGCAGGCCAAAAAACTGCCGCATCACCAAGCCCGGCACATCCATGTCCGGCGGCATTCCGAATCTCATGCTCTGCATTTCCATCTGAAAAGATCGCTGGATGTAGAACGTCAGGAAGACGTTAAAGAAAAATGCGCTTAGTGCCAGAAATAGGCCGATGAAGACATATGCGATTGGTGAAGCGAAGTAGTGACCCAGTTCTTTGCGATAGACTGCGTACAGGCTCTGCATCTTTTTACCCGCTCCTTCAGTTCGGTGGCTGCGCGTGCGATGCGTCTTCTGTGGTGAGTTCGAGGAAAATATCCTCCAGGCTCAAGCTGACACCGCGGAGTTCGTAGAGTGGCCAGCCGCTCCCGACAATTTTCGCTGCAATCTCGCTTCGAATATCTTTTCCCTGCGCCGTTTCCACTGTGGCGTAGAGATGGCCGTCGGCGCGCGCCGGCTCCGTGTGCACGCGGCTGGCTCCGGGAATTTGCGTCAGCAATTCCTGGAGCGGCTTCTCCGGCGCCTGCACCTCCAGCCGGATTTTCTGGCCGCCCTTGAGCTGCGAAGTCAAATTCTGTGGTGTGTCAACCGCCGCGATTTTTCCCTTGTTGATGATCACCACGCGGTCGCAGGTCATGCTCACTTCCGGCAGAATGTGCGTCGAGAGGATAATCGTGTGGCTCCCGGCCAGCCCTTTAATCAGATTGCGCACTTCGATGATCTGTTTCGGGTCCAGGCCCACGGTCGGCTCGTCGAGAATGATCACGTCGGGATCGTGCACCAGCGCCTGCGCCAGACCCACGCGCTGCTTGTAGCCACGCGAAAGCCGCTTGATCAGCTCTGTGCGCTTTTCCTCGAGGCTCGTCTTTTTCAGCGCATCAGATATGTGATTCGCGCGCTTTTCGGCGGGCACATTCTTGATTCGCGCCACGAAATCCAGATACGCCTCAACGGACATGTCCGGATAGAGCGGAGGATTTTCCGGAAGGTAACCGATCCGGCGGCGTACTTCGATGGATTGGTCGAATACATCAAAACCCGCGACGCGCGCCGTCCCGGAAGTGGCGGGCATGAAGCCCGTCAAAATTCGCATCGTGGTGGTCTTCCCGGCGCCGTTAGGACCGAGAAACCCCAGGATTTCTCCCTTGTTCACCGTGAACGAAACATGGTCCACGGCCGTCACCGATCCGTACGTCTTCGTCAGATCCTGTACTTCTATCAATGCACTCCTCCAAATAAGGGGGACCAGCAGGACTGCCGGACTCCACCGAGCGAACCTTTATACTAAAAATCGCTCAAAAATGAAAACGATAGGCCGTGGCAGCAGTTGGTTCGCAACTTCAATAAATTACGATGCGGGAAAATTTCGCAAACGTTGCCTCCCGCCTGCGCCTATCGCCATTGACACCAGTCCGCATCCAGCATAACTTCTGCCGCCAAAGACTCCATGCCATATAAGCCAGCCCAACGCGAAATCTTGATCGCATTCCTGGTTGTGACTTTTGTTGCCGCGGCACTGACAATCCTGGGCCACGCGCAGTCTGGCGGAATCCTTTCGGTGGCCCTCGGCAGCTTGCGGTGGATTGCCATCCTCCTGCTCGCCATCTACGCGACCATGCGCCGCTCACTGACTGCGTGGATTTTTGTCGGGATGATCGCGGGCGCCGAGGTTGGGTATGACGCTCCCTCCACCGCCGTGCATTTCCAGGTTCTCGGCGCAATTTTTCTGCGCCTCATCAAAGTCATCATCGCCCCGCTGCTGTTTGCCACGCTGGTAGTGGGTATCGCCGGCCACGCGGACCTGAAAAAAGTGGGCCGCATGGGAATCAAAGCGATCGTCTATTTCGAAATCGTTTCCACGATTGCCATCCTCATTGGGCTTGCCGCCATCAACATAAGCCGCGCCGGCGTGGGAATCCAACTGCCCGCTGTCGCCGAAGATCTCAAAAACGTAGTCCCGCACACCGCGAGCGAGCTGATTCTGAATGTTTTTCCAGAAAACATTGCCAAAGCAGTGGCGGAAGGCCAGGTGCTCCAAGTCGTCGTCTTCAGCTTGCTGTTCGGCATGGCTCTCGCGATGGTGCCCGAGCCGAAACGCCGCCCCGTGCTTGCGTTCGCCGAAAGCTTGTCCGAAACGATGTTTAAATTCACGAATCTCGTTATGCTCGCGGCGCCGGTCGGCGTCTTTGGCGCGATTGCGTACGCCACCGGCCACATGGGCCTCGGTATTTTATTGCCGCTCTTGAAACTGCTCGCCACGATGTACGTCGCGCTAGTTATTTTTGTTTGCGGCGTTTTGCTCCCCATCGCGGTGCTGGCGAAAGTTCCCGTTGCGCGTTTCGCTAAAGCCGCCGCCGAGCCTGTGACCATTGCTTTCGCCACGGCGAGCTCTGAGGCGGCCTTGCCGCGCGCGATGGAAAATATGGAAGCGCTCGGCGTCCCTCGCTCTACTGTCGCGTTCGTACTGCCCACCGGGTACAGTTTCAATCTCGATGGCTCGAGCCTTTACCAGTCGCTCGCGTTGATTTTCATGGCCCAAGCCGCCGGCCTGCATCTCACGCTCAGCCAGCAGCTTTTCATGATGCTCACGCTGCTCCTGAGCAGCAAAGGAACGGCCGGAGTCGCGCGCGCTTCGCTCGTGATTGTCCTTGCCGCGGCGACGCAGTTCCACATCCCTGTTGAACCGTTCTTTCTTCTCTTTGGCATCGACCAGCTCATGGACATGCCGCGCACGGCTGTGAACGTCCTCGGAAATTGCCTCGCAACGGTGGTCGTCGCCAAGTGGGAGGACGAGTTCCCGCCAAAAGAAACTTCGGCCCCAACTACGATTTCTTAATCGCCGCTCCTTCCGCGCCGCGAGGTCGAAAACCCGGCTCAGCATGCACTTGGCATGAGCCATGGCAGGCAACGAGCCCGGCATTCAATGCATCTGCAATGGCTGAAGAATGACGAGCTTTAGCCCAGGCCAATTCAGGCTTAATAGACCTTTTGTCTCGCGTCCGGACCCAACGGCTGCGTCTGGAGATGTGCGTTGACACTCTCCGCTCGTTTTGTTATTCAATTTGTTTCGCTTATTGCGCCGATGGTTCGATACGGGGGTTCTTTCAACCTCAGCCGGGGCGGATCCAAAAGAAATCCAAAGGTGATATGACGAGCTCGAATGACTATGCCCGGTTTGGGAAAATTCCAGTGAATCATGGCAATGGCCTTGCGCGAGGCACGCGGACTGGAATGAGCAGCTCCCGTTTCGCCTGGGTGATGCTCTTCGCGTTGCTATTCTCCGTTATCCTCCTTCCCGGTTGTGGGGGCGGCAGCGGCACGGGCCTCATTCTCGAGATCCAGCCCAGCGTCGCGCAAACGTTGGATGAAGGTGGGCAGCAAGATTTCAGCGCCTTTCTGAGTACTGACCCCAACAAAAAAGGTGTGACCTGGTCGCTCTCGGGATCCGGGTCAGGAACAAATTGCGCCGGCAACGGCTGCGGAACTCTATCCGCGACGACGGGTTCTCCGATCACTTATACGGCGCCCAGCGGCCTCGCCACCAATCTGATTGTGACCTTGAAATGCGTCGCAAACGAGGACATGAAGACGACCCAGAGCGTCAACATCACGGTCGTGCTCCCGCCCACTTTTTCCACCACAGCCGCGCCGCCGCCGAACGGCTCGAATGGTGTCCCCTATAGCTACCAATTTTCCGTCACTGGCGGAGTGACCCCTCTCACATTTAGCTTGAATTCCGGCGCTCTTCCCGCTGGTCTTCAGCTGAATGCGACTGGGCAGATTGTCGGAAGGCCCACCGGCCCGGGGCCTGGGCCGAATCCGTCCGTCTTCACCGTGCAGGTCAAGGACAACGTGACCATGCCCGTGCCGGTTATCTCTCCCCAATTCTCGATCTCGATTAGTCCGGCCCCCACGCTTTCCATTACGTCTTCTGGAGCCCTCGCGCCAGCAGTCTTGAATGTTCCCAATTACAGCGCTCGCATCAACACGACTGGAGGAGTCCAGCCATTTCATTGGACCATTCCGCCGAATACTCTTCCCCCGGGGCTTACGTTGAACGCCGCGACTGGCGTCATTTCCGGCACGCCTACGCAAGCGAACACTTTTTTCTTCACCCCAACGGTGCAGGATTCCACGCTCCCGACGAATCAAATCGCGAGCACCCCGAGTCCACTCTCGATTACTGTGTCTCCCCCCGCGCCGCTCATGATCACCACGCCTTCATTGGCGGCCGGGCAAACGCTCACGCCCTACACTGCGTCTGTGACTGCGACGGGCGGAGTCGCCCCATACACCTGGGCCGTTAGCACGGGCCAACTCCCTGCGGGCCTGACCCTGAATCCCGCCACTGGACAAATCACTGGTACGCCGATCCTTGTGACCACCTCCATTTTCACGATTAGAGTTTCAGATTCGGCGACGAGTCCGCAGCAAACGCAGACTCAGCAATACACGATTGGCATTACCGCCGGCACCACGGACCCGAATACTCTTTTGAAGGGCGTTTACGGGTTCTTATTCAAGGGATTCGACAATCAGGGTCCGGTGCAGATGGCCGGCGTCTTCTCGGCCAACGGCACCGGATTAATCACGAACGGCACGGAAGATATGAACCGCATCTCCGGCTTCACCTCTGGGGCCACCTTGAACGGAACCTATGCGATTGGTTCAGATGGCCGCGGCACCATGACCATCACGGCAACCAGTCCCCTGCTCGTGAAGCTGACATCCCAGTACCAATTGGTTTTCGACTCCGACGGAAACGTTCGCTTTTTCGAAAATGACTCTGCCAATCCGACACCCCCTCCACATCCGACGCGCGGCGAAGGAATCATCAAGCTTCAATCTGGAACCAATTTCACGCCTGGTAATTTCAGCGGCAATTATGCTTTCCTGTTCACCGGTCAGGATGTCAATGGAACGCCTTCCGCACTTGCGGGCTCTCTCCACGCCGACGGGATTCAGCTTTTCTCTCCTGGCCTCGTGGATGTCAACGACGCGGCCGCTTTCAGCCCGGATAACCAGCTCTCCGGCAACTTCGCCGTCGTCGCTGCCAGCGGCCGCGGGCGCGCGACCCTTGTCTATGCTATTCCTGGCAGTGCGCAAACGACCCTCCAATACGCTTACTACTTCGTCTCGCCCTCTGACCTGTTCTTCGTCTCTGCGGACCCCGCCGACGCAACTCATCCCCTCCAGGCTGGCGAAATGAAATTGCAAGATCCGAGCGTGAAATTCGATCAGACCGCTCTGAGCGGTCCTAGTATCGCCACCGGCACTGGTCTCGACACCACCGCCAGTGCATTTGTCGGGCGCCTGCTGACGGCTGACCCTGGTTGCGCGCTCCCCTCCACGATCTCGCTTGTACTTAATCAAAACGACGCCGGCGTAATTTCCGCTCCTGCGGCGGTTTGCGGAACGTATTCCGTCAGTTCGAGTGGCCGTGTCACATTCACGAATCTCGGCGCGCGCGTCGCGGCCGCATATCTCACGGGACTCAACCAGGGCTTCTTGATTGGAAGCGATATGGCGGCTACGACCGGTCAGCTCGAGCCTCAGACGGGCGCCCCCTTCACCGCGACATCCGTTCAGGGCGGCTACACTCTCAGCGCTCCTGTCACCACTGAAAAAAATATTAAGAACCTCCTCGGACAACTCACGTGCCTCCTGGGCAACGGCAGCATGACTGGGACGGTTGATGAAATCGACGCCGACGGAACCCCCAACACAACTCCGTCCGCCGCCCTGATCTTCACGCTTACCGACCCAGCCAGAGGGCGCGGAACGGTCACGACCAACACGGCGCTGCTGCCCACGAATCTCGCTTTCTACATTGTTTCACCGAACAAGATTCGCTTGCTTTCAACGGACAGCGGCGATCAGCACCCGCAAGTAATTTTCCTCGATCACTAATCCTAGGGCCGGCGCATCCACTGTTCATGGCGCAGCACGGCTTCCTCACTGCGCGCCCCTACACTGGCGCGAATGCTCCACCAATTTCTTCAGGATTTCCGTCTTGGGAGATTTCAACTCGTGTTACTATGCGCGCGCGCTGAGTTGATTCCTCAATCCCCGCGGAATCATTTCCCGCAGTGGAGGACCAAATGCTATCCGACTCTAAATTCGCATCCTGGTTCGTCTCGCGACGCAGAATCTCGGTCGCGATTTTCGCCGCCCTGCTCTTCGGTGGACACTACGCTCTGATCCAAGCGCTTTCTTGGCGGGGAATTAACGAAGGTGCAACGCTGATTGATGATGCTGCAATCGCGATTTTGGGCGGTGTTGCTCTTGGCGTTTTTCTCACGCTGCAGAAAGAGCGCTATGAAACGGCCCGCGCCCGCGAGCGCATGATGGTCACGATGCAGTTGAATCTGCAAATCCGCCGCGCAATGTCCGCAGTCGCCACTTCCGTGGTTCTGCCCGACGAAGACGACCGCCTGCGGCTGGTGGATCAGGCCGTCGAACAGATTGATCATGTCTTGATGGATTTGGTCCCCACGGCCAACGAGCAGGATCGCCTGCGCTACTACATCGAACAGAACCGCTAGATCTTTTCGTCCGAGTCTTTCTCGCGCAATTCAAGCGCCGCGGAGTTGATGCAGAATCTCAACCCGGTCGGCTCCGGCCCATCTTCAAACACGTGTCCCAGGTGCGCGTCGCAGCGGCTGCACATCACTTCCGTCCGCGTCATCCCATGCGTCGAGTCGCGCTCCATCTCCACATTTTCCGCGGCGATGGGCTGGTAGTAGCTTGGCCACCCCGAACCGGAATGATATTTCGCCTCCGAGCTGAAGAGCGGCTGACCGCAGCAAACGCACACGTAGGTTCCCGGCGTCTCAGTGTCCTCATACTCGCCACTGAACGGCGGCTCAGTTCCCTTCTTCCGCGTCACATAAAACTGCTCTTCCGTCAGCTTCGACATCCACTCCGAGTCCGATTTCCGTATTTTTTCGCTCATTCTTCTAGCTTACACCGCTGCTCTCGCGTTTGTGAATATCACCGGTAGGGCACACCACGCCGCCTGCAGGGGGAAGTTCGCTCGATCCCGGGCCCCCCAAAGGATCGAGCGCTCCCCTGCGGCGTGTGTGTGTATTGCGATATGAAACTTGCTGTTATTTCGCGGGCAGGTAACTCAGGTCCGCGCGGAATTCGGCAATCTCGCTCCAGGTGCTTTCTATCGACCCGTCGACTCTCTTGATCAGCGATTCCGCTTCGTTCGCCCCGAACGCTTCCGTAAGCATGTCCCGGAACGGCTTCATCCCGGGCTTGTCTTCGAAGTCCGCCCAGTTTGCGTGTGGAATCACCAGTACAAAGTTGCCGTCCCTTCCGCCATTCACCAACTCATACCAAATGTAGTTCGTGGGCCACTTGGTCTTCTTGATGGCCTCGTCGATCCGCGCCACGGCGCTCCGGAAGTCTGAGTCCTTGCCGACTTTCACGTTATAACTGATCACCTCTGAGTACTTCGCAGGCTCCATCATCCCCGCGGGAGGGTTGCTTACTTTCCTCATCTCGGAGTAGTACCGCGCGATGAGCGACTGCACGTACGGTGCGATCGACTTTTGGTATTCCTCAAGGTCGGCCTTGTTGGGCACTGTTGGTTTGTCGAAGTCCGCCCAGTGCTGGTCCACGCGTCCCACCACGTAGGTTCCCGTGTGATCTCCGCTTAGGATTTCCCAGACCATCAACGCTTGTGTATCTTTCTGCTGCTTGTGCCACTCTACCTTCTGTTTTCTTCCTTCTTCGTACTGCTTCACCATCCCGTTTTTTGGCGTCTGAAATTCGAACGCAGCGATATTCCCGGGTTGCATCTGTGCGCCCGCGGATACCGCCGCAAGCAACACCCCGCCACACAACGACACGAATCTGCTCAATCTCATCAGTTTCCTCCGCAATTTAATTCTGGGGGGCCAATTGCTCGGCGAGCGTAGTCCCGCGCCGCCCTGCGTGTCAAGCGCCTCCCGAAGTACGAAGAGCGCGGAATCGTCGGCCGTCATTGCCTGTTACGAACTGGGCCCCTTGACCTCTCGCAGGAATTGGTTCTTTATGTAGTTGGGCCTTTCTGAGATGGAGTGGGCAACGTCTCAGGCGCTTTGAACTCGACTTCGGTCTGGTATTGAATGATTCCTGGGGAACTGCGCCCGGCAGCCCTCCGTTAAGTTGGCGAGCACGATGAGTCTTTGCAGGTTCGGCGAAAAAAGAATTGGGGCGCGTGCTGGACTGCGCTGCACTGCCGCGTCAGTCCTTCTCGCCGTTTTCCTCTTCGCGGCCTCGCCGGGATTCTCGCAACAAAGCAAGATCGGCAAGCTTACAGGCGAGGCCAAACGCGGCAAAGAGCTTTTCCGCCGCTACTGCGTCGGGTGTCATGGTCCCGAAGGCAACGGGGAGGGTGAAAACGCGGCCTATCTGGACCCCAAGCCGCGAGATTTCACCATGGGACTTTTCAAATGCCGTTCCACGCTCAGTGGAAGCATTCCGCTGGATTCCGACCTCTTCGACACGATTTCCCGCGGCGTTCGAGGCACGTTCATGCCTACCTGGCTTTCGCTTGTGCCGCAGCAGCGCGCCGATTTGGTCGCCTACGTCAAGACCTTCTCGCAGCGTTTCCAGGAGGAGCAGCCGGCTGAACCAATCCAGATTCCTGGGGAAACCCCTGATTCGCCGGAAAGCGTCGCGCGCGGGCGTGACCTCTACAAGAAGCTCGCATGCTTCGAATGTCACGGCCCCGAGGGGCGCGGCGACGGACCGTCGGCCCAGACTCTGCGCGACTCCAAAGGAAATCCTGCACCTCCGCATGACTTTCAATACTCGCCGACCTACAAGTGCGGCGGTACGGATCGAGATATCTATCGAAGCTTCATGACCGGACTCGACAGTACACCCATGCCCGCTTATGCGTTCTGGCTCAAGCCCGATCAAGGCTGGGATTTAGTCCATTTTCTACGCTCGCTTCGGAAGTATGGGCGCGGCCCGGCAACCCCGACGGATTCCGCGGAGATGATGCGGAAGGAGGGAGAAAACCATGACCAGACGACCCGTCCTTAGATTCATACGGCAATTCGCGCAAGCCGTCACGCTGCTCTTGCTTGCGCTGGCGCCTTTCGCTTCTACTGCGGAAGAGCAGTCCGCATATAAGGTCATCAAGGTGGATAACGGCGGCACCATCAGTGGAACGGTGCGCTGGGTGGGACCCGCGCCGAAGCCTCTCCAGCTCCCCATCACGAAGAATGCGGACATTTGCGATCCCGATTCTCGCAAAACGGCCAATCTCGACCGGCTGGAAATCGGCACGAATGGTGATGTCGCGAACACCGTGGTTTATTTGAAAGACGTCAGCGAAGGCAAACCGCTGGAGTTGCCGGAATCGCGGGAACAAATAGACCAGCGGACCTGCCGGTACTGGCCCCATATCCTCCTCGTGCCGGCAAAAGGCGCGTTGAGAATTAAGAGCAGTGATCCGATTCTACATACGGTGCACATGTCGGGCGCCGCGAACAACAACATCCCATTTCCATTTCAAGACCAATACATCCCGGTGACCTTGCAGCGCGCCGGCGTGGTGGATCTAAAATGCAATGCGGGCCATGTGTGGATGAATGCCGAGGTTCTGGTCGTGAAGCATCCCTATTATGCAGTCACAGACTCCGATGGAGCTTTTCGACTCACCGATGTGCCGCCCGGTGAGTACGAAATCGTGGCATGGCACGAGGGCTGGAAAATCCTGCGCGAAGAAACTGTCCTCGATGTGGCCGCACAGGTCGACGTGCGGCGCCCCATCTATAGTGCGCCCGTCACCTGGGAGAAGAAAGTGGTCGTACGGCCGGGCGAATCGGCACATGTGGATTTCGCAATCGGGGAAAAGTAGCGCACCGACTTTTGCGCCTCAAGTCAGCAATTGCATGCTTCGCGTTAGATCAGGGCCGATAGCGCGATTGGGAGACTGGAATCAATCCGGGCAGGTCAAGGAATTTTGAGTGAGGTTGAAATACTCCCCATTCGCCCGCTCAAATTATCTCTCACAACGAACCGAACCATGTAGTCGCCTGCAGCCAGCTCCATCTCGCCGGGGAAGAAAGCGTTGCCCGATTTTATCGCCTTGGCTGGCGCTGGACCGAGTTTCCCCTCCATCTGCTTTGAAAACTCCCCGGCGATTTTTCCCTTGGCGGAAACGGCCATTGCCGCAAAGTCCATGCTTAAATGATTTCCGTCAGACTCATCTACCGTTGCGGCCCCCTGGGCCAGCAAGAATTGGAAGCCCACCAACTTCTTCCCAGAAATTTCAGTGTTCCCCGTCCATCGCACAGTGAGCGGGAAATCCGTGTAGTCCAGCGGCGATATCAGTCCTAATTGCAAATCTTCCTTCCGTCCTGAATTCGGATCCCTTGTTTCTCCCACAAAGTATCTCGTTCGCGCCTGCACCTTTGTGTTTGAGCGCTCCACTCGTATCGTCAACTTTTGCCACCCGCTCTTTTTCGGACCCGGCTGGGGATAAAAGCCGAGAAGATAGTAATCGCTCGAATCGGCCGCCGCCTGCCGGAAGCAGCCATCAATTTCAGTCTTGACGTAACACATCCTTCCGCCGGTCATCCGCGCGAACTCCTCCATGTCGTACACGGACGTCTTCAGGGATGGCGTGCCGTAAAATCTCCGCCCAAAAGCGGGACTTACGTAGCTCGGATTCACCAACCCTTCGACGTCCAGTGGATACATCGCGATGTCTGCCCGGTTCAACGCCAGCCAGGTATCCTCGTACATCGTCGATAGACTGCCCATCCAGGTGTTCACCACATGCTTGTCGTCTGCTGGAAACGCCACTCCGCCGGTCGCCCAAATCAACGACTTTCGACCGGGAATCCCTGCGAAGGCTTCGCCGATTTCCCGTAGGGATGCGAGAGTCACCTCAACTGCCAGGGCCCCGTAGAGTCCGTTGATATTGGCCTGCGTTTCCATCGTTCGCATCCGGCCCGCAGCCACGAAGACTGACTGGCGTGTCTGCAGCGGCTCAAGGCCGGTATAATCGACGCCATTGTTCATGGATCCCATTCTGGAGATACTCTTCAACGGCTCCACCGGCACTGGTTGTGCAACTTCACTTATGGATCTTCGTCCCGGAACCGATTTCAGCGCTTCGGCCAACGCGCCGGGTTCCATCGTGAAATCGTGAACCACCGTGATTCCGGCCGAACTTAACGTCATGAGCGCGACCGGTTCCGTGCTCACAATCGAATCCGCCAGGAATTTCCGGATGCTCCTCCGGGCTCTCTCCTGGTCTCGGAACGACGTATTCAAGGTATCCAGCAGAATAATCGTCAGCCGCCCGGGAGTTTTCTCATACGTGTTGCTTACTTCGTTTTCAGGCAACTGCTTCGGCTGCTGGAGCACGGCTTTTGTCTGAATGTGCTCAAAGAAAGCAATCTGCTGAGGACGGCCATTTTCGAGGATTGCGAAATCATGGATGGTTAAATCAGAAATGCGGGTGCCCAAGGAATTTGTGACGATGGTGGGGATTCTCACCATCTCGGTGTCCACGGAAATGGGGTGCGACGTGTCGGCCTGCTTCTGCGCGGGTTCCTGACTCTGGATTGCGCCTGGGCCAACAAGCGATACTACAATGACAAAAATGATTTTTATCGATCGCCGGCAGGACATTGCCTGCTCCCGTCTCCCTCAGACTGATGACAGTGACGGGATGGTACCACTCGAATAGTTCACCATCCAGTTTATTTCTTCCGCAGTGCTGTAGGGGGCTCTTTGGCCTCAACCTCTTATGTGATTATGACCATTCATTTAGCTGCGCTTTTTTGTGCTCATCCGTGGTTGCGTTCGCCTTTTCTCAGCAACCGCAACCCCTTTTCACTTTCCCCGCAGCCGCGCCACAAAAAATCTCAAAAACCGCTCCGAGTCAATCCCCACCGCCACATTCACATTCGGCACCGTGGGAATTACGCCGACTGACTCCAATTGACCATCATGCAGCACCACCTTGTCCACCGTGCCGTGCCGGTTCCCAATTGTCTCACCGCGCGCGAATCGCCCGCCGGTCTCCACGTCCACATGCATCGCCTTCGTGGTCATCAACGAAGGATCAATCACCTCTCCCACCGCGAGCGCGTCGTGGATGGCTCCGCCTCCAAACCCCGTCCCCTGATAGAGACCGATTTGAAAGCGAGCGACGGCCGCGGCAAATTTCGCCTCCGGTCCGGCATTTTCTTCGAGGTGCGCGACGTCCGCGTTTTTCATCAGCGTCACTTCCGTCACGTCGAGGCCAACCATCGTCACGGGCCATCCGGCATTGAACACGACATCTGCCCCTTCCGGGTCGCAATAAACATTGAACTCTGCCGCGCCATTCACGTTGCCTCCTGAAATCGAGCCGCCCATCAGCACCACTCCCTTCACCAGCGGCACGATCGAAGGATCCTTCAACACCGCGAGCGCAATATTCGTCTCCGGGCCAATGGGAATCAGCGTGATTTCGTGCGGATACTTGTGCACCAGCTCGATGATCAGGTCCGGACCGAACCGCTTGTCGGCCTCGCATCTCGAGGCGGGCAATTCAGCCCCGCCCAATCCGCCCGGGCCATTCCAGAAAGGCTCGATCACGAGCTTGCCGTGCAGCGGGCCCTGCGCCCCTTTCGCCACGGGAATATCGCAGCGCCCCGCGAGCGATGCGATTTTCAGCCCGTTAGCAAGGCCCATCGCCACGGTCACGTTCCCCGCAACAATCGTCAACGCCTCCACGCGAATTTCCGGCGAATTCAGCGCCAGCAGAATCGCCATGGCATCGTCGGTGCCTGGATCCGTGTCGATGATTACCCTTCGCGGCCCATCCGCGAACGCGACGTCTGTCTTCCCCGCCCCAGGTTGAACCACAATCAGTGTAATTGCCGCTGCCAAGATCCGCGCCCAATGAACTCCCTGGCTAGTCATTTGATCTTTTCCCCCTGCCAATAGCCCGGATGCTACACCACCTCTTCTGCCTCGGCCACCCGAATTGCCGAAGCGATCCGGCGCCGAAAACAATTTGGTTCACTCAACGGGGTCTCGGGTGTATAAGGGCCACCAATAAGCGTCAAGACGGGGGCCCAGTCCGATTCTTGATGGCGAACCATATGGGGATGGGGACGGTGACGCTTTGAGGGAAACAAAGACCTGTGAGGGAGGCAGAAAGAAATGATTAAGCACGTAGCTTTGATCACCGCAGCAGTGGCTGCGATTGTCACGGTGGCGATTCCTGGGAAGCCTGTTTCTCCGAGTGGGTCCTGGGTGGTGGACGCCCGGCATTCCGACGCGCAACTCTCGACCGATGGAACTACGGACTTCGGTAAGGCGAAACTGAACGTCACGGTCGGCTTCGCTAGAGTCAATGGGACAGTGAAACTGGACAGCAGCGACTCCGCGAAATCCGCGTTCGATTTCAGAATGTATCCAGCATCTGCGATGGCTCCGGTCATCGATGAGGAAGGAAAGGTGAAGATCGAGTGGTTCGCGAACCACGCCAACAACACCCTCATTTGCTTCCACTCCAAGGGCGCCCAGCAGACGGGAGAGGGACGACTCAGGACCACCGGCACTCTGGTTTTGACTCGCGTTGACCGCAACGTCGAACTGACCCCGAGTGAGGGTTACACCGGCCCTGTCTATGGTCCGCCGATGATTCACCGCCTGACGCACGAAGCCACATTCGTTTTCGGTTTCCCGGCTGCCGGAGGCAGCGGGCAGAAAGACGGCGCGATCATGGCCTCGGGGTCAACGAAAGTGGTCCGCGAGGATTTCCCTCAATTGTTGAAGACTGTTATCGCCACCTATTGGCCTCCCGTGGTGCAGGACAGGAAATGCGAAACGCCTTCGAGCGTGGGTGAGGACTATAGCGGCACGCCATGCACGGGAACGTTTCTCATGACTCAGCCGCTTCCCGAGGCGCCCCACGGCGCTAACGCAGAGGATTACCCCGGGCCTGCTAATTTCAACTCTGTCGTTGGGCAGCAGCTGACAATTTTCGTTCACATGCGTTTGACGCCCGCAGGCTCCGGAGCGAAGGCGCCAGCCGGCGAATAAACCATCATTTCGCGTTGGACCTGGGGGGAAGGAGGGTGAGAGTGAGTGCCTCCTTCCACTCAGCCTCCAGCGAATGCCTGGTTCCACACGATCAGGCATGCCCTGTTCGGCTGGTGGGGTGGCTGCGACACAGGGCGAGGTAAGCGCGAGTTTCGCGCCCCAAGTTGATTTGCTTTTGTCTCCGCGACGATTCTGAATTCAGTCGTCCTGACCTCCCAATTAACAAAATGGACAGGTTTCCTCATTGCTGCAAAATCTGTACTAACGTCCAGTCGAATTTGATCCGCCATCCTGTCATGCTAATAGTGGAGATTCTTCAAATGTCAGGATGCAGCCGAACTGTAGGGAGGTGGTCCCATACCGGGAGCTTGCAAGAGGCGAAGAAAAGGCTAATCGCAACATTACCGATTTCAAAAATCAACGCAACTCATTCAAAATCTGCAACATCACTCTTTTCTAATCGCAACAAAAACGGCGTTTTTCTAATTCTCTGCCATCAATTTCGCAGCGTTCCCACATCCTCCGCCTTCCTCAATTCCGGAAACATCCAGGCCCACAGCCCCGTCACCGCAATCGCACCAATCCCCCCCAGCAACACGGCGGGCACTGTCCCGAACCATTGCGCCGTCACCCCAGATTCAAACTGGCCGACCTGGTTCGAAGCGCCGATAAAAATCATGTCCACCGCGTTCACCCTTCCGCGCATTTCGTCCGGCGTGCCCAGTTGCAAGAATGTCGCGCGAATGATCACGCTGACCATGTCCGATGCCCCCACCAGCGCCAGCGCCACCATGGACAGTATCAGGCTGCGCGAGATTCCAAACAGAATCGTGAATGCGCCATACGCGCCGACGCCACACAAAAGAGTCGCTCCCATTTTTCGTCGCATGGGCCGGTGGGCCAGCAAGATCGCCATCGCCGCCGCCCCGATTCCCGGCGCGCATCGCAAAAGTCCCAGCCCCCACGGCCCGGTTTTCAAAATATCCTGCGCATACACGGGCAGCAGCGCCACCGCGCCGCCCAGCAACACTGCAAATAAGTCGAGCGAGATGGATCCCAGCACCAGTTTCTGCCGCCAGATGTATCGCAGCCCCGCAAGCACTGTTTTCAAGTTCATCACTTCCCGCGGTCTTGCCTTCGCCTGCAACCGGATTCGCAGCGTGAATCCAGCGGCCGCGAGTGCCGAACCCATCGCAATCGCGTACACGGCCACCGGGCCGCGGAAGAGTGCGTACACGATTCCGCCAAGCGCCGGCCCGAGAATCGTTGCCGACTGGAACACAGTCGCTGCCCACGCCACGGCGTTCGGAAAATCTTCTTCGGGTATCAACTGCGGCAGGATCGCCCTCGTTACGGGCCCGATGAACGACCGCACCACTCCCACCAGCACCATCACCCCGTATATCGGAACCACCGAATGCACCCCGCGCGCCGAGATCCACAGCAGCAGTCCGAAACAAGCGGCGAACCCACTGTGGCAAGCAATCAGCAGCTTTCGCCGGTCGAAGCGATCCGCAGCGTGTCCGGAGATGAGGAACAGCAAAATTGCAGGAAGAAATTGCGCCAGCCCGATCAGTCCCAGGTCCAGCGGGCGCTTTGTGATTTCATACACCTGCCACCCAACCGCCACCGATTGCATCTCGGTTGCGACCACACTGGTGAATCGCGCCAGTGTGAAGAGAACGAAATTCGGATGCGTAAACGCGACGCGCGCGGCGAGCCTGGAGTTTCCCGATTCGGCCATCCCGCACTACTCTGCCACAAAATTTCGATTCGCACGAAAATCACTGCAGGGAGGAATCTCGGAACGCGGCAGTTTCACGCCTATTGCAGGATCCACTCGGAAGTTTTCTCTGTGAAACGGAATCCGTATTGCGTGCTGGACGCTTCGCTTTTTTCCCACCGGACGCAGCGGGCGCTGCCTGCCAGCTTGTTGCCGCCTCGCGCAATAAAGACTTCAACGACGGCGTCTTTTTGGAGCTCCGCGGCGCAGCGGCACAAAAAGCCGCTCAGGCTGACGTTCTCGGTTACAGCGGACTCGTCGAATCGGTTTCCATGCAGATCAGTCCCGCGGAGCCTCAGCGGGATCGCGAGCTGCACGCGCACTTCGCTGCGTGGAACTGCGATTTGCCTCTTGACCTTCGACAGACGCGTCCTGAGCGCGTCAAAATCAATCGGCTTCTCAAAAAAGCCGGCGGCACCGAGCTTTTTGCACGCGTCCGCTGTGGCGGCGTCCTGGTCTCCGCTCACGACAAAAATCGGAATCAAATGCGTCTTGCTCAGAGAGCTGAACGTGCGGCACAAATCGAATCCGGAAAGTTTAGGCATGTGCAGATCGAGCAGGATGGCGTCGGGCTTGTGTTCCATTGCGAGACCGAGAGCGTGTTCCGCATCATCGGTATCAATGATTTCGTAATCATCCGCGAGATTCAGACGAAAAAGTTTGCGTACAGCCGCGTCATCGTCCACGATCAGCAGTCGCCTCACTTCCGTCTCCTTCGTTGTAGTTATTTTGTTGATGGGCTTCCCGACAAAACCGGTACTTCATTTGGCGCGGGCTGGCCCGGCTTTTCCGAATCCAAGACCTCGCGCACCTTCTGGATCAGCGCCTCCTCGGAAAATGGCTTGTGAAGCAAAGAAGTGCCCGCGTCCAAGACTCCATGGTCAGCAATGGCACTGTGGGTGTAGCCGGACATGTACAGGACTTTCAGTCCGGTCTGGATCGCAGCGAGCCGCTCTGCCAGAACGCGGCCGTTTATGCCCGGCATGATTACGTCGGTGAGCAACAGATCAATTCTCTCGCGCTTTTCTGCAACCAGCTTGAGCGCGTCGAGCCCACTGGCGGCCGCCAACACGTGATAGCCATTTTGTTGAAGCAGTGTGTAGGCCAATTTTCTAAGTGCATCCGCGTCCTCCACCAAGAGGATGGTTTCCGATCCGCGGAAGGATTCGGTCGAGGGAACAGCGGGAACCGCCACGCTGACGGGTTCATCGATTTCGGGGAGGTAAACTTTGAAACAGCTTCCCTTTCCCAACTCGCTCTCGACCCAGATGTATCCGCCGCTCTGCTTCACCACGCCATATACGGTCGCAAGGCCCAGGCCCGTGCCTTTGCCGCGTTCCTTCGTGGTGAAAAATGGCTCGAACAGGTGGGCCAGAGTTTCTGGCGTCATTCCCGTGCCGCTGTCGGTGACGGAGAGCATAACGTAGCGGCCAACTTTCGATCCGGGGTGCTGGCGAGTGTACGTTTCGTCGAGGCTTACGTTCACCGTCTCGAGCACTAATCTCCCGCCCTGCGGCAGCGCGTCCCGCGCATTGATGACCAGGTTCATGATCACTTGTTCGATTTGACCCTGGTCAGCTTTTACCCTTCCAATGTCAGTGTTCAGTTTCAGCTCGAGTTCAATATCTTCGCCAATCAAGCGATTCAACATCTTCCCCATGTCAGTGATCAGGGCATTCAAATTCAGCACAGCAGGCGCCAGCACCTGCTGCCGGCTGAAAGCCAGAAGCTGACGCGTGAGCGAAGCGGCGCGCTGCCCAGCTTTTTCGATTTCCTCAGCGTGCTCAAATAATGGATTCCCTGCCCCCAGTCTCTTGATGAGAACCTGGCTGTAACCGATGATCACGCCCAGCAAATTATTGAAGTCATGCGCGATTCCGCCGGAAAGTCTTCCGACGGCTTCAATTTTCTGGGCGACGTAGAGCTGACGCTCCAAGAGCCGTTTCTCAGTGATGTCTTCCGCAAAAATTTCAAAGCAGGCCGGCGCATCACCCTCACCCATCACGGGCCAGCCGCTGCACCGCGCCTTCATGAACGTGCCGTCCCGCCGCTTCCACTCGACCTCCATGTCAGCAAATCTTTTGCCGCTTGCAAACAGTTCAACCAACTGCTGATGTTCGAGAGGATTGCGGTAAAGATCGGTCGCGGGATCGATGCGCTTCAGGTCTTCAGGCGACTCATAGCCAAGCATCTTTTGAAGCGCGGGATTCACGCGCAGTAAACGCCCTTGCGTGCTGGCACGATAGATCCCGTAAGGAGCGTTTTCGATTGCAGAACGGAAGCTGGCCTCCGACAAGCGCAGAGCTTCGGATGCTATTTTCCGATCCGTGATATCTCGATTGACGATGACAAGGTTTTCCGGTTCGCCAGCAGAGTTATGGACTACGCTGGACGTGGATTCCAAAACCCTCCATGTGCCATCTTTGTGGCGGATGCGGTATTCCAGGCTTTTGCCGACACCGGTGTGGCGCGCTTCCTCGGAAGCCTCTTTCAGGCGCGCACGGTCATCGGGATGGACCTGCTCGAAGGCCGACGAGTTCTTCAGTTCCTCCTGCGAATACCCAAGTACTCTTTCGTAGGACAAGCTGTTGAAAATTCTTCGGCCATCCAAGCCGACAACGGCAATCATGTCGGCGACGTTTTCACCGATGAGGCGAAACAGTTCCTCTCGTTCCAAGAGCTGGCGCCGAATTCGGTGAATTTGCAGCTGCTGATAAATTGTGTAGACGTCAAAAATAAGTACCAGTCCAACCAGCCCACGAACCGCCTGCGGAAGATAGAATTGAAAAAATGTATCCTCGTTCGTCCGCAGCGATGGGACAAGGAAGGAACTCAGACCTGCCATTAGAAGGAGGGTGACAAATATCGCCGACGCCCAGAGCCACCACTCCCGCCTCTCAATTCGCCGGAAGTTCTGAGGAAGCCGCTGCGGTGTTTTCTGCTCGACTTGCTTTTTCTCTTCCCGCGTCAAGTGCACTGGAACTCCAGTCAGGTTTACCCGCCGGCGCTCGAGCCCGTGGGAACCATTGCCGGCGAACTCTGGCGACCTCGCCGATGTATCCCCACGGAGACTGCACGATGGCAGCCATTGTGGAGTCCGCCGTCTCTAAGCGTTAAAGTCCCGGATTGCCGCCCGATTCGAAGCTAAGCCGGCTTCATAAATCACAACATCTGCATCATCGGCTTAGACAATTGGTTTCGTTACTTATTGGATGTTCCAGGTTGAAACAAGCCGGGGAAGTTTCAGGTACTTAGTACAAGTCCGCTTGGACTGTAATTTGTTTTGGATCGGCGAAAGTTGGCGGAAGAGTTTCGATTGTCGGATTGTATCGCCAGGGAATTTGGGTCGAGTCCCAAAACGGCGTGCGCTTCTTATTTCAGCACATGGATGAACGCAATCGCGAGGAATGAATGACTTACTTGCATTGACAATTTCTCCCAATCGGCCACAATTGAATTCCCTTCCAGAAGTTCCGATATTCACCTCAATCCGATTTTTAGTTCGAGGTTTGCGTTCAAGGCGGAACAATCTCTGCCAGCTTGAGAGGTCTCAGCACATGAACATTTCGCGCGAGGTCGCAACGTCAGAATTGCACGATGGGAGAGGCCCAAGTGGGGATGCAGTGAGCAACATTCACGGCGCAAGGCTGCTGATTGTGGATGACGAACTCGCGCACCGCAGCTTGATGAGCGTGATGCTGATGGAGGCAGGAATGCAGTGCAAAACCTCGGCGAGCGCCGCCGACGCGATGCGCATCCTTGAACATGAGCCAATAGATGCGGTCATCGCGGATTTGAATATGCCCGGGGTCACGGGCCTGGGACTACTGGCGGAGGTGCGGCGACACCATCCCCAGATTGTGTTTCTGATGGCCACGGGTGAGGACGATGTGCGGCGCGGAGTGGAAGCGATGAGATTGGGAGCCGATGATTATCTCGTCAAACCGGTGCAAGCGGAAATTCTTCTGGTCAGTCTCGAGCGTGCTTTCCACAAGAAGTATCTGGAACGAGAGGTAGAAGATTATCGTGAAAATCTCGAGAAAATGGTCGGTGAGCGGACTCTGCAGGTTCGAAACGCTCTCAGGCAGGTAGAACAAACCTATGCCGACACAGTGGACGCCTTGGGTGCGGCCATTGACTTGCGCGACCAACAGACCGCAGGCCATTCACGGCGCGTGACGCTGTACGCGGTTAAAATGCTCAAGGCAATGAATGGCCTGCCCCAACAACTCAAGGACCTGGCAATCGGGGCCTCCCTGCATGACATAGGAAAGCTGGGGATACCCGATGCGGTTCTACTCAAGCCCGGGCCTTTGACAGATGTAGAGCGACAAATCATGCAGCGTCATGTGGAAATCGGATATGAACTCGTCAAACGCATCCCATTTCTTGCTGAGGCCGCGCAGATGGTTTTGATGCACCATGAACGGTGCAACGGAACCGGCTATCCGCGCGGCCTGAAGGGGCCGGACATTTCACTGAGCGCAAGAGTTTTTGCAGTGGCTGACAGTGTGGATGCGATCACGTCGGACAGGCCTTATCGTTCAGGATTGCCCTTCGAGCATGCGCGAATGGAAATCGAGCGTCAATCAGGAACGTTATTTGATCCGGAAGTAACGCGCGTCTTCCTGAGTTTTCCGAACGAGATCTGGCAGAAACTTCGCCAGCAGGCAGCGTCGACACCGCTTAGCACCATCCTCGCAGGCCTCTAATTCCAATTAATCCGCTGGCTCTGATCATTTCTCGAAGGACTGGGGGGGGCAACAAAAACGAATAGGCGGCGAATGTTGTCTCCGGCGCGAGGCAAAAATTGCCGCACTTCGAATTGAGATGCGCGTTACCGGAGCTTCAGTACGACCGCTGACATGTCGTCTTGCTGGGCCGCGCTGGCGAAATCCTTGACGCGTGTAAAGACATTTCGCAGCAAGCGATCCGGACTGCTGCAGCCTACTTCCGCGCAGGCGCCGATCAGCCGCTCCATCCCGAAATCTTGGCCATTGATGTCTTTTGCCTCCGGCAGGCCGTCGGTTGTGAACAGTACAGCATCGCCGGTTGAAAGCTGAAAGTTGTGTTCTTCATATTTTGAGAAATCGAAGATCCCTGACGGTATGCCACCCTCGCCGAGTGGGTGGCACCCTTTTGCGGAAATGTGGAGGGGCAGGGGGATTCCCGCATTTGCCACGGACAACTCGCGCGTCTGTGGATCGAACACCGCGTATTGGGTGGCGCAAAATCGAAATGGATCCGGCCGCACCCGCATGTACTTGTTGAATGCCGCCAGGACCGCCGCCGGGCCAACGCCCGTCTTGTGGACCGAGCGCAAGGTCCCAATGGCCAGCCCGGCGAACATGGCGGCAGCCAGTCCTTTTCCCACCACATCGCCAAGATAGATTCCGAGCCGTCGATCCCCGAGGTAAAAGTAGTCGAGGAAGTCGCCGCCCACATCACGGAATGTGCGAACCATGTAGGAGATCGCAAAGGAGGGGGCCACCAGTGGCTCGCGCGGTAAGAGCAGTTTTTGCGCAAGGCAAGCTTCCACCTGCTCTAGCTCGGAGAAGCCCAGAACGTCTCCTAACGCCTTCACGTAAAACTCCTCCGCATCATCTGATTTACTGATGCCCAATTGTGCCGCAGTATTCCCGCAGGTTGCGTGCAGCCGAAAGCAGGTTTCCGCTGCTCTCAATCATGCCGCAAAGTCTTCCCCGCGGCGCCTGAGATTCGTCGCAGAAATGAGGCGAATAGCTCATGCCTGCGGTTGTGGCGCGCTCTGTCTCAGGATTTGCGTCAGCCGAGAACGCAATTGGACCAGTGCAGCCGTGTGAAGTTGCGACACGCGGGATTCGCCAATGCCGAGAGCTAAACCAACCTCCTTCATGGAGAGTCCGGAGAAGTTGTAAAGTCGGAGTACTTCGCGCTGACGCTCCGGCAGTTCGTTAATGGCCTTCCACAATAAAGATTTCATCTCCGTGCGCAGCGTTCGACTGAATGGGTCTTCCCTTTGAACAGTAGATCCCAGGACAGCCGCACCCTCTTGAATCCTGCACGCGACCGTCTGGTCGTCAATGCTTGCGATCGTCGTCCCGTGGAGGTCCCGGACGATTTGCCGCAGCCGTCCCAGACCGACCTGAAGTTCATCGGCGATCTCCTGCTCGCTCGGATCTCGACTCAGACGTGCTTTGCATTTCGCAATGGCCTGGTGGAGTTGACGTCCCATGCGGCGCAGCGAGCGCGGCCCCCAATCACTCCGACGAAGACTATCCAGAATGGCGCCTCTGATCCGGAATCGAGCGTAGCATTCCATCTGCACGTTCCTACCCGGATCAAATTTCTGCGCGGCGTCCATCAAGCCGAGCACTCCATCATTGACAAGATCTTCGAGGAGCACTTCAGGCGGCAACCGGTATCGAATTTGACGCGCAATGAAGTGGACGAGCGGCAGGTTTAAGACCACGAACTCTTCGCGCTGTGATCGACTGAGCCGGCCGCTCGATGAAGCCACGTGCTGCGCCGTTAACATGACGATTCCTCAGCGTGGAAACTTCCTGCGGGGATCCTTTGCTTCAAAGAAGAAACGCAGGCGGCGCTGGATATGGAGACACAAACGCGCATCGAAAGTCCTTGGGAAGGGGGAAAAAGTAAAATGTGAAGGGAGAGCTTTTTTATTCCATGGCGCAAAAATTGTCAAACAATATCTCCGATAAATCGCAAGAATCTTTCGCCAAAGCTAACTGCTCCTGAATGAAACATGAGCTAAGGCCCATTGCTATTTGGAATCGTTTCAGCACAGGTGTGCACTTTCGGAACGAACCCATTCGCACTGGATGCTAGAGATCCGACTCACAGGCCCAAGTAAAAGGGTAACCACAACTTGGCGGGAGACTCCCGACGAGTCGCGGAGTTTGTTGGCAACGTGCGTGCACCGCCCCTCAGGTGATGCCCAAGCTTTTAATCATTGATGACGATGAATCCGTACGAAGGCTGCTGCGAGTTCAGCTGAAAGATTCCTACGACATTTTCGACAGCAGCTCGCCCGAAGAAGCCCTTTCCATGGCTCTGCATCACATGCCCGACGCAATTTTGCTGGATCTGATGATGCCGAGGTATTCGGGATTTGAGGTTTGCCAGACCCTCTCGTCCTTGAGTTTTACGCAACACATACCGATCCTCATCGTTTCTGGAGAATCGAGCGAGCGATACAGAGAGTTCTGTGAAAATATTGGCGCAAAAGGGTTTTTCGAAAAGCCCGTGGACTTCGATGCCCTTCATAACAGGCTTGCGAACCTGATTGAGTTGAGCCGCCAGCGCCCTCCCCCTGAACCGCGCGTGCGCATCAGAGTGATGCTGGCGCTAAAAGGGATCGATTCGACGAATACTGAATTCGCTCTCGTGACGGCGACGGAGAATGTGGGATCCGGTGCGTTTCTATGCGGGTGCCAGCCTCCGCTGGCGCTGGGTGCTACCGTCAAGGTATTTCTCGCAAAGGATGATCAATCGTTTGCAGGAAATGCACGAGTGGTGCGGGTGGATTGGCCCGGCACGCTCGAGCAGCGATGCGATTTCGAGTTTATCGAGAAGCCCCTGAACTGGGTGCTGCAATAGCGCCTCTCCGGCGGGGCGCTGAACTAGTTGTTCGGTGCGCACGAGCTTGCGACAGACGGGAAAGAAAATGACTCGCGAGAAGTAAGCACGTAGATCGAAATGCCCGATTCGCCGGAGATCGCGCAAACCTGAGGCAGCAGCCTGCAGCAAAAACAGCAGCCAGCCATCAAGTCGGAGGGGCTGTCAGTTGCGGTCCCCACCGCGGTGCGGGGAGACATAGACGAGAGACATCAGGTAAACCAGGATCCCCAAGCCGATCAAGACCGCGGCTACAAAGGCGAATAAGACGAAAGCGAGGGGATGAAACCACAGGAGACTCACAACTTCGAGGAGCAGGCCAGCGATTACCAAGGCGCTGGAAATTTGCAGAACGCGCGCGATTTTGACGTTACCAAGATTCATTGGACTGGCTTCCAAAATTTCAAGTGACCCAGATTCGCCACATCGTGCGCGGTATCGTGACAACCGCTGGTGAGGCAAGACATCTCATTCGATATGAGCGAATCCCTGATGGCGGCATGGACCGGGTTTTCTTCCCACGCGCGAGCGCCGAGATGACAGTGCAAGCATTGGGCGTTCTTGAACCCACCCGGAATCGTTATCGGATTTGGCGGCGAGCTCACATATTGCAAATAGATGCGTGTGAGGCCGGCGAGCTTGTCTTTCAATGGCCCATAAATGCTGTAGTCTGCGTGGCACGCGTGACAGGCTGTGTCCGCCGGCACGCGATGGTTCTGAAAGTGCTGGGCGGGTATGTGACTGGGGTCGTCCACATACAGGCTCCGTCCATACGGGATCATGGCGTGACAGGAAATGCAAAATTGTGTTTGTTCGGAACGCTGCATGTGAGCATTCATCCCTCCCACCAAGCACAATGCCGGAAGAACACACAAGCCAAGAAAGGCCAAGATCTTCCAGGCCGGACCGATCGTCACGGAGGGACGAATCAAAAAAATGAGAGCCAGCACGATGCTGACTACAATTTGAGCGACAAGAATTCCAGTCAAAGGGCCTCTTGGCGACTCCCCGCGGAGCGGAGGCAGCAGTAATTCCAGGCCGGAAGTGTTTCAGCGGTACTACTTCTTATTGGCCAGCTCCCGGATGTACCCCACCAATTGCCTGATCTGATCGCCGGTCAATTTGTCTTTATAGGCCGGCATCTTCTTGCCCTTTCCGTTCGCCGTCGAGTCGATCAACATGGCGTCCGTCTGTTTCTGCACTTCTTCGGAACGCAGATCGGGAGCCTTCATCGCCTTTCCCGCGGGCGTGTCGCCGCTACCATCAGCCGCGTGGCAGGCCGCGCACTTCGACTTGTACAACGCCGGTGCGTCATCCGCGCGGAGCGCTGAGGCAAAAATAAACGAGACAGCGGCGCCGGCCAGGATGGCTAGAACAGCTCGCAGACCGGGGTGATTCATTTGTGCCTCCTCACAGGCATGCCGAAAGATATCATAATTTCTGCTCAGCGACCTTTGCGTGAAATTTAGAATGCATACTTGGCAGAGAGGGTGACCATATTGCCGCGGAAATTCCGCGGGGCAATAACATCCTGCGCTAGACTCGTGCCATTTTCCCCGTAATCGTAAAAGCGCCAGTTGACGCGACCCATCCAGTTCCTCGTAAAGCTGTAGTCCACTCCGGCGTAGGGCTGGAACCATTGAGTGTCCAACGGGCCGGGAACAGCATTCGGATTCAATAGGATTGCGGAGCCGTTGGTATAAGTTATGTTGGCGCCGACGCGCGCAGTCAAACGCCGGACCGGCGAGATGCGCAAATCAAAGAAACCAAACGATGAATTGTTCTGGTAGAACGAGGGTTGTTCCACGAGGCCCGGAGAAGCCGGGCACTTGGCCAGACCCTTGGGCGCGGTCGAACTAACGTAGCAAATCAAGATCTGTGAGTGAACGTCGTTGTAATCATATCCCATGTCGATCGCGAACTGCCTGACGGGCTCCAGGCTGACCGAAAACCCGTACGCGCGGTCATGCTGCAGATTGTTGACTTCGGTCACATTGTCACGGCCTTCCCAGATACGGATGGACCCGTTCAAGGTCGCCCATGGGGCGGGCCGGTAAACAGTGCGCACACGGTACTCCTGCGTTTGGCGGGGGCTGATGCGCGTAAAGGAATTATCGGCGCTCATAAGCTCCATGTCGAAGCTGATTCGCCAATTTTTCAACGGCCGGGCCCACACGCCGAGGAGAGCTGCGTGTTCATGGATCTGCGTTTCGTCGATTCCACTCGCGAAAGATAATGAAATTTCGCACGAACCATCCGGCAGATTGTTGGCCGCCGGGCATCGTTGGGGAATGGTGTTGCCCATGGCGTCCAGGATCGGGTTTCCGAACTGATCGAGCTGGTTGGCGAATGGGGGTGAGGGGCTTCGACCGTTCGGATTGCTGGGAAAGAAGAGAAAAGTCCCAGACTCGGCATCGGATAGGTCAATCGAGCGACTCCGGTAACGATACCCGATGCGCGCGCCGAACTTCGAGGTGAACCGGTAGGACACCTCAAAAAGATTCGTCTTCTCATCCACCTTCTGGAAAAGTGTTGCGTTTAAGATGGAGACATCCGGCCCCGAAGATCCCGAGTGAACAGGTGTCCCGGCCACGCCGTCAGCGGGGGCTGCGCACAGAGTGGGCAGCGGAGTGGCTGCGCCAGGTGCAAAAACGTTGGCTGGTGTAACCAGATTGGCACTGAAAAACTGACAAAGGGATGCATCGAATGTCATAGGATTGTGGAAGTTGGAAAAGTGGAACGAATCCGAAAAGTTCAGCTTTTCCGTGGCGTGCCAGACCGCGCCGAAGTCTGCTGACGCATCCACTCGTTGCCCGAAAACCGGTCCGCTGAGTAGTGAATTCCGGGCGTTGGTGCGGGACTCACGACCGTCCCAAGCTTCCAACCAGTTGGCCACTTTCGTGTCGCCTCCCGAATAACTGAACCGCCCCGTCAGATCGAGATTCTTCCAGAAATTCGAGACGAAGCTGACCTGCTCCGTCGGAGTAGTCGTCCGCGTTCGCCCATGCCTGAAATAGTCAAAGTAAGCGCTGCAAGTCGCCAGGAGCGTGCCGGGTGGGTTGGGCGGCGAGGCAAGAAAAGGACCGCTGGTTCCCCCGGTGCCACAAGGCTGATTTGCGGCCACGTTGAGTGAATAACCGATATCCACGAGGGGTCCCGTCCCGCTTCCGGCGGGGAAAGCCTGCGCCGGGTCGACGTAACTTGTGTCGCCCTTATATAGACTGACGATCTCGTCAAAGCTGATGCGAGTACGAGGCAGGATCTTATAGTCCACGCCAAAGCGATAGGCGTTTACAACCGTTTTCCAGTCTTGCAGCAGCACCTGCTCCGTTCCCTGGTGAATGGAAGAAAGAGAAGGACCTTCGGCGACGTTTCGGGAGTATCCTAGGCGAAATCGCACTTTTGATTGCGGCAGGAGTATCAGATTGTAATCGCCCATACGCCGCACCAGGTTCATCTCGTGAGGACTGAATCCAATGACTGGGGAGAAACCAGCAGGAGCGTTGGGAAAGGCCGGCGTCGCAGGATTGAGAGGGTTCGCGAGCAGAGAATATCCCCAGGCATTCTCATCCCGGCGAAACATCCCATCGAAATCGTACCATTTGTTCTTGCTGACCCGCAGGCGAGTCACGTCGTTCGGATCGCCGCCATACCCGGAATTGGAGAGGAAGAGGCGGTCAAAAAAGATTCCGTTGTGATCGAGCGACTGCATGTCGAGGGTCATTCCCAAGAGTCTCGGCCCCGAGCGAAGGTTTACGAATGTGTCGTATGCAGACTTGTCGCCGGTGAAATCCGTGAACCTTCCTCCGAATTCGATGGATTGTTTGATGTTGTAATCTCCCGACTTAATCCCATCGAGCTCAGAATCATCCGTCGCTTGGGCTTGTGCCGGCTGCGGGGAGAAACAGAGAAGCAGCAGCCCACATCCCAGGCCCAGTATTCCCGGCCGCCAGCCTCGCGTGCGTTTCACTCCATTGCTGATCGCTCGCATAACTCCTCCCCTACTTGAAGAAGAACGGATCGAAATTCGAGCCGTGAATCTGCGTGTGGCAGAGGGTGCATGCTTGGTACTTCTGTGCTTGGTTATGGAAGGATGGAAGCGTTGGGATGGAAGCGTCCACTGTCAGTGAGTGACACTCCAGGCAGAGCAGATTGACCTGGCTGCGCTTGAGCAGCCGAGGATTGGAAGAACCGTGCGGGGTATGGCAAGCCACGCAGCCTTCCACTTTTACTGCCTGATGCTCGTGGACGAATGGTCCAGCTTTGTCTGCATGGCACTTGAAACAAACCAAATCCTGGGAGGAGGTCGCCCTCAACTGCCGCCCCAAGTTCGAGCCATGGGGGTTGTGGCAATCGGTGCAGTTGACCAACCCCTCGTTGACGCGATGATGAAATGGACGAGTGAATTGTTGTTTCGTCTCCAGGTGGCAGCCATAGCAAAGCTGCGGCTGCTTCTGCCTCATCAGGTTTTGGTCATCCTTCGGGTGGTGCGGCGAATGGCAATCGATACAGCTCACATTGTTTTCCAGGTGGACTGACCGGCTGTAGTTGCTGTGTTCTTCGCTGTAGGTATGACATGCGAGGCAGCGAGAGCTTATTTCTTTCGCCGAAACTCCTTTGAAGGCAAAGATCTTTGTTTTGTCGCCGCCCCCTTCCACGTGGGCACTGCCTGGCCCATGGCAGGCTTCGCATCCGTGCTTCGATGGCCCTCCCTGAGTATCAAACGTTGTCTTCCAGTGCGGGCTCTTCTCCCATCCGTTGTAAAGGTCCTCGTGGCAGGTCTTGCAGACCTCTGAGCCGACATAGTCCGAGGCATTGGGCGGGGCCGCCACCTCGGGTTTGGCCGGCGGAGTTTCCTTTGCCTGGCCACGTGCCAGTTGGGGAAGGAGACCGAATGCCGCGAGCGTCACAGCCAGTGGTATCAGGAGCACCCTTGACTTCGTGCTAAGTCCCATAGGACGGCCCCCCTTAATTTGCAGCGGCCTCAAGGCGTTGCCGCGATGAGCAGAGAATGCATTGCCTGAAATGGTTAAACCGTGACCAACATCACTAATCGCTGTGATTCGTCTCACACACACAGCCGGTGGTAGTGATTGTCGAAAGTTCAACGATTGGAAGGGGGAGAAAAGCCGGGAAACATCGGAAAACCGTCCCGGGATTTTTTCTCGGGCGGAATGATAAACAATGAAGAAATTCCCGGCAAGTAATATTGGGGGCTGTAAACCAATCCAGCAGCAGATTGCAAGCTTACTCTGCGAGCAGCTTTTCCAGCTTCGTTTTATCGCGAATCACGAGCGTGGAGCCCTTGACTTCGAGCATTTCCTTTTTCTTGAAATCGGCGAACAATCGCGTGACCGTTTCGCGCGATGCCCCGATCATCTGGGCGATTTCTTCATGAGTTAAAGTCAATTTCACGCGGATTTCGCCGGTCCCTGTGTGGTGTTCCGCGCACCAGTCAAGGAGAAATCGCGCGAGCTTCTCGCCGGCCGAGTGCGAAAGCCCGATGTTTCTCATTTCGTTCAGCGAGTGATGATAATTCTCCGCCAGCTGCATTGCCACGCGCACGGCGACTTCCCCGTGTTCGCGCAGGAATTGGAGGAAATCATTTCGCGGGATGAAATTCGCTTGCGTCGGCTCCAGCACCTCGGCGGTCGACTGGTAGGGAGTTCCCGAGACCGTTGCCGCGAGGCCGAGGACTTCGCCGACATCGGAAATGCGCAAGATCAAAGTTCTGCCATCGGCTGAAGAAGTGGAAAGCTTCACTTTGCCGCTGCAAAGAATGAAGACGCCGCGCGGATTCTGCCCCTCGACGAATAGCGTCGCACCCTTCGGGTAGGTTGAAGGAGACGTGATCGACGCCAGCCGCTGCACTGCCGACGCGGGAAGATTGCAAAACAACCGGTCTTCCCTATGCGGGCAGTTCATGCAACTTTCAATGATTTCCAGCCCGTAGGGAGCGCGCATATCCGTACCCCGGCGGATTATACGCGCCCCCGTTGGTTGGATGAACCACATTCGTTTAGCCATACGCGAGCGTTCTGCTGCGCACCCTTGTCCGGATGCAGGCAGATGTTAAAGCGCCAGGGTCCGCAGGACTGTGACCGTCGTCACCTCAGTGCGTGCCTGTTGTCACAGCTTCCCTTCACTCCATGCGAGAGACTGAACCGATCGGAGGCAGCCATGGCTAGGGATGATCGCGACATATTGGAGGTTTTGAAATTCGAGCTGCAATTTCTGGAGAAGGGCGGCTATGGCCGCTCGCCGCGAGAACCCTGGAGACAGCCTCTCGCGCTCGAAGACTCTCCAACGTGCATGAATTACGACAGCAAGGAGCATCGCGCGCCCTGCACTGAATGTGTCTTGATGCAACTGGTCCCGCCGTCCGAGCGCGGGCAAAAAATTCCTTGCCGGCATATTCCGCTGACCCCAGAGGGCGAGACGCTCGACTATTTTTATCGCTGGGGATCGCAGGAAGAAATCGAGTACGCCATGAAGAAATGGCTCAAGGCGACGATTGCCCAACTGGAAAAGGAACGAGGCAATGCTCAAGGGCGCGCCGCCTCAAATCACACAGCGTCCGCAGCCTAGGTCTTATTCAACGTTTAGGTGCCATGGAGGAGGATCGATGTTCGCGAAATGCGCCAACGCCGCATGCGCTGAGGCGTTCAGATACAAGGCCGGGGGAATATTTTTCCGCTTCTCGAAGCAGACACCCATGACACCGCCCGACGATGAAAGTTCCACAGAATCCGGCAATATTCACAATGTCGAGCATTATTGGCTCTGCCCACGTTGTGCACAACTTTACAGTCTCGTGTACTTTGAAGGCGCGGGCGTCATCCTCAAGCCCCGCTGGACCGAAGAGCCGATCGCGTCGATTCTGAAGAGACTAGCCGCAGCCTAAAGGTTCCCTGCCGCAGAAACTGCCCGCGTCCGATCCAAGCCATAATTTTGTAATCAAGTTTGGTCCGTCTGCAATGGAAAACGCCTAAGAATTCGCGGGGAAAATACAAACGCGGGCGGCGAGGTCTGCTCCGCCCGCGCTTGTTATGCGTCTCGTGGGGGTTCTTATGGCCGAATGGCGACTTTGATCACGCCGTCTCGCCGCTCGCCGAAAAGCTTGTAGGCGTCGGTGATTCGGTCGAGTGAATATGTGTGCGTGAGCAGCGGCACGAGATCCAGTTTTCCACGCCGGACCAACTCCATCAATCTCCGCATGCGTTCCTTGCCACCGGGGCAGAGTGTAGTGACAATTTTGTGATCGCCCAGCCCGGCGGCGAACGGCTCAAGCGGGATGGAGAGCTTTCCGGAATAAACGCCCAGGCTCGAGAGTGTCCCACCGGCGCGCAACACCTTCAGTCCGGACTCAAAAGTCTGCTGCGTTCCCAGGGCTTCGATGGCCACGTCCACGCCCTCCCCTCCGGTGAGACGCTTGATTTCGGCCACCACATCTTGCGCCAAATGATTCAACACGATGTCCGCTCCCATCCTTTTCGCCATCTTCGCGCGCACTGGATCCGATTCCACGGCGATAATGAGGCTAGCTCCCTTGAGCTTTGCACCCGCCGTCGCGCACAGCCCGATCGGCCCCTGCGCGAATACCGCGACGGTGTCCCCGATCTGCATGTCCGCGCTTTCCGCCGCGGAAATTCCCGTGGACGCGATGTCCGAAAGGAGTACTACCTGCTCATCACGGAGGTCATCCGGGATTTTCGCCAGGTTTGCCTGCGCAAAGGGCACCAGCACATACTCCGCCTGCGCCCCGTTAATGGTGTTTCCAAGTCTCCAGCCGCCAATTGGGCCGCCGCATTGAGACAAGTTGCCGCGAAGGCAATCGTTGCACTGCCCGCACGGAGTGATGGCGCCGACCAGCACTCGGTCGCCGATCTTGTAACCCGTTACGCCGGGGCCAAGCTCGTGAATGAACCCCACGGGTTCGTGACCGATGGTAAGGCCCCGCTTTACTGGATACTCGCCTCTCACAATATGAAGATCGGTACCGCAAATCGTTGTCAGCGTGACGCGAATTACCGCCTCGCCTGGCCCGGGCTTTGGAATTGGAACTTCCTCGAGGGCGATTTGATTCGTTCCTCGGAACACCAGTGCCCGCATCGTTGTCGCTTCAGTCAGTCGATGGTCAAGAGTGATTTCTTGAATCTTGGTAGGCATAGACCGCTCCTTTCTATGAATCCATCCTGTTTGTAGCGCGCTGAACGGATTGCGGGCTATGACGAGTGTCACGCCGGGGAGTGACGGCGGTCACGTGGTTTTGTCCTGCCTCAGCTGGAAATGGAGAAGGCGTTCCACCGTTAAGATAGCGGAGCGAACGTATGAGGAAGGAACGTAAGCATTACACAGCAGAAGAGAAAGTAGTCAGCTTGAGGCGGCACTTTTTGGACAAGGTGCCTGTCTGGGATCTGTGTGAGGAACTGGGCCTGCGGCCGGCGGTGTTCTACCGCTGGCAAAAGGAGTTCTTCGAGAACGGAGCGGCTGCCTTCCAGTCTCAGGAACGTCCCCACCGCGAGGTGGAGGAGAAGCAGAAAGGGATTGAGTTCCTGGAGAAGAAGGTGCAGACCAAGGACGAGGTCCTGGCTGAGTTGATGGCCGAGCACATCGCGTTAAAAAAAAGTCTTGGGGAACTTTAACCGGTAACTGGGTGCCGCATGATGTGCAGGATCTAGTAGTGGATTTCGTCCGGCGCTGGTCGGAGAAGGCCGAGATCGGCGTCGGACGGTTCATCCCGTGGCTGGGCGTGACTGCCAGCAAGTTCTATGACTGGCGGCGGCGTTACGGGTGCGTCAACGAGCACAACGGTTGGATTCCCCGTGATTTCTGGTTGGAGCCGTGGGAGAAAGAAGCGATCATCGAGTTCCATCTAAAGAACCCGCTGGAAGGTTATCGGCGGCTGACGTTCATGATGCTCGACGCTGACGTTGTGGCCGTCAGTCCGGCCAGCGTTTGGCGAGTGTTGAAGCAAGCTGGATTGTTATCCCGGTGGAAGAGCAGACCATCGCGCAAGGGAACCGGTTTCGAGCAGCCGCTGCAGCCGCATCAGCACTGGCATGTCGACGTTTCCTACATCAACCTGTGCGGTACTTTCTATTACTTGTGCAGCGTTCTGGATGGGTTTAATCGTTTCCTCGTGCATTGGGATCTGCGGGAGTCAATGCGAGAAGCCGACATCGAAGTGATTCTGCAGCGAGCCAAGGAGAAGAACCCGGAAGCGAAGCCACGAATCATCTCTGACAATGGCCCGCAGTTCATTGCCCGCGATTTTAAGGAGTTCATTCGAATCTCGGGCATGACGCACGTCCGCACATCGCCCTACTATCCGCAGTCGAACGGCAAGATCGAGCGCTGGCACAAGTCGCTGAAAAGCGAATGCATTCGGCCGGGAACGCCGCTGTCGCTGGAAGATGCACGGCGTTTGGTCGAGGGCTACGTGGAGCATTACAACAACATCTGCCTGATCAGTGCCATCGGCTACATCACGCCGAAGGACATGCTAGTGGGGCGTCAGAGGGAGATTCACGATGAGCGGGATCGCAAGCTGGCGGAAGCCAGACAGCAACGCCATAGTCGTCGCCAGCAGCCGCGTGAAGGGCAAGCGACCAAACGCCGCGATGTTGGATAGCCGCAACGTTGAAATGGAGAGTTTCCGGGTTTGCCGACGCTCGCCAAGTGCCCCGCCCATTCCGTGGTTGTGCGAAGCTTGTCCGCCAACCAGTCGGTCTGAGGCGAAGAGAAGATGAGACCGATTGAGAAGTGCCAACCACCTCGGGCTTTGGACTGTCCTGCTAATGTACCTCAGTAGTAGCGAACTCGGAGTTGGCGATCAGAGGCTTCGCTTGTTCTGCCTCCACAAGCTCGAGAGCCATGGCCACCTTATGACCAAAAACGTCGATTATCTTTTCCTTCTGCACAAAGTAGTAAGTTCGCCCGGTTTCCGCATTTAGCGAGTGTAGAAGGGTTCTTGTCCTGTCGTCACCGATCCGCCCCACCCACGCGAAGGAACAAACGTGATGGTCTCCCGGTTCGACTGGGAAGAAAAAATAACTTGTGCCCCGGTTGGCGCCAATCCATTTTCCGTCCACAGCAAAGGCCGTAATATCCGAGCGGGACACATAACGTGCCGGTCCCGCCGGTTGCTGGATCACGTAGACCATGGCCTTATCCACCGTTGCCTCGGGGGTCGGATGCTGGTCCTTGTTCATGTGAACGGAGAACTTCGTGTGTTGTTTGGGGCCGCAGGCATCGAGCGGCGGGGTTTCCGCAGATGGCGCCTTGTCCGGGGCAGCTGTGGGAGCGGCTGTTTGCGCTTCGGGTGCCTGCGCGCGAGAAACTGTAGTTGCGAAAACAAGAACCAGGATCGAGACGAAAAACGTGTCAAAGGACTTGGTCATTAGCGGTCACGTGCTCCTGGAAAAAAGTTGTTAACAGAACCAATTCATCCCTTCCGCCCAGCAGACCCCTATCCGAAGTACTTCTCAGCGTTGTTGCACTTCGGTAGTCGCCAGTCTGGACCTCGAAATGAGCAGCCTCGCTTCGTCCGGGTCCGCCTGGCTCAGAATGTACCCTTTGCTGTGATACATGCTTGGATCCTTAGTTTGCAAGAAATAGTAGACCTTTCCCGGTTGGGCATTGAAAGAATCAAGGCGAGGTGTTTTAAACAATCGACCAAATACGGTGTTCCAGGAACAGACGCGATGTTCGCCGGGATCCACGGAAAAGAAAAAATAGCTGCTGCCATCGTTGGCGCCTATCCATTTTCCGTCCATGGCAAACCCGGTTGTACCAACGGCTTGATCCTGAATTACGTAAACCATGGCCTTGCCTTCGGGGGCGGGCGGAGTCGGGTGCTGTTTCTTATTGGTTTGAACCTTGAAGTGCACCCCATTGGACCCGCAAGCATCCTGAGAGTCCGGCTGCCCCGGCGCCTTGTCCGCAGATGTTTGGGCGCACAGCATCATAGCAGAGAAGCTCAACGCCAGCGGCAGACCAATATGCCGAACCCACGTGATCCAATTTTTTCCTTGCAGCACTCCCATCTGATCCTCCTCTGAGAAATTATTAGAGCCGTTCGATTTTCCAGCTCCGCTGCCCATTGATCAGCGGGCGGCGCTGCTGCGATGCGTTTGATGATCTTCGTACGAAGCTCTTTGTTGTTCGGGAGCCGCATGTGCAGGTCGTTCTTTGCGATTTGCACCTTAATCTCGGAGTTCGCGACTAAATCCGTTGGTTGATAGCTCCATCTCCAGCGCGGCCAGTAGGGACCGACATAGGTCGTGTCTCCGACTCGTACGGCGAGATCGTATTCTAGCTCCGTAATGGTTGTGTCAGTGCCGGTCCGAAGGTTGTGCAGGATGCGGGGGTGGTCTTGATGTGTGACGCCCAGAAGGATCCCTGTTTGGTCAAAAGACTGTGCGAATGTGAGGACGACCGAGGCCAATACGAACGCCAAGAGTTTCACGGCGGAAAGTGATATCACACAGAATCAAATCGGCTCTGTGTTAGGGCGGCGGGCTAATTGTTGCAATCAGGCAGGCAATTACACTCACGAATCGGGTATGGCCCGTCTTGGGTTCTGGCGGAGTCACGGCAAACCGGATTTTGAGAAACGGCAGTTCGTTGCGGAGCTATAATGATCTTGCCGGGCGGGAGGCAACCATGCCGAGGGATAACTTGGCGGGCTCATCGAGCCGAAGTTCAGCAGCGCGGGAGCCAATCCTCTCGCGCTGCACACTGACGACCAGAAAAAGTCATCAGATGATAGACCTCCATGCCTTGAAAATCCCCGCCCCGCAGGGGCGGAATACTCACTAACGGAGAACGTCGCTTCTCCACTTCAGGCTGAGCCAGCACAATTTAAAGCGGTCTACAAATTGAGCACAGCAACCAGCATGCTGGGATCGTCGCTCTCGCGTGTGCGGAATTGGAAGTGCCTGGCCAGCGCGCGCATACCGTCATTCTCAGGAAGAATATTCGCCACAATATGTTCGATTTTTTCGTCGCGGCCCACTTCAATCAAGTGCCGCACAAGCTCCGTCCCTAACCCCTGTTTCTGCGCGTGATCGCTCACCAGTACTGCGACTTCCGCTTCCGGGGTTCCGGGAACCTTAGTGAGGCGACCGACGGCGCGAATTTCATGCTCACCCGTCTGGGGATCCTGATGATCCACCACGAGCGCCATCTCGCGCTCATAGTCGATGAAACATTTTTGGATCAACCGGTCGTGCGCCACGCGCGTGCTCAATTTTTCCATGTGGAAGTACCGGAGATACACTGACTGCTCGGAAAGGGAGGCGTGGAATTGCACCATGAGCGGCTCGTCCTCTGGACGGATGGGGCGAATGGTGACAGGCGCGCCATTTTTCGTTGTCCATGGCCAGATGTATTTCGAGGGATAGGGCCGGATGGCGGGCCTGACGAGTTTCTCGGGAGCAGTCTCTCGCGAATGAACCACCACGCGCGCATCCAGCGCGACAATCCGCTCGGGCGAAGCAAGCAAGGGGTTGATGTCGATTTCTTTGATCCACAACTGCTCGACAATCAGTTGGCTGAAGCGGACGAGGACGCGCTCCAGTTCGTCCATATTCACTGCCGCGCGGCCACGCACACCTTTCAGCGCGGAATATATATGCGTCTGCTCCATCAGGCGCTGGGCCAGCGTGGCATTCAACGGCGGCAAGGCCAGCGCGCGATCTCGATAGACTTCCACGAGTTGCCCACCGGTCCCAAACAGCATCACGGGGCCAAATTGCGCGTCCACGCTGCTTCCCAGAATCAGTTCATACCCGTGCGACTGCATCATCGGCTGCACCGTCACACCTGCGCAATTCCCTTCCCCGGTCTTCTCGCGCACCGCCGATTCGATTTCGCGGTAGGCACGCCGGACCGCATCTTCATCCGCCAGGTTCAATTTCACGCCGCCGACGTCTGTCTTGTGCGTAATCGTTTCCGAATAAATCTTCAACACTGCGGGAAATCCAATCGTTCGCGCGAGTGCTGCGGCCTCGTCTTCTGTTCGCGCGATGCGCGTATCAACAACCGGAATCCCATAACAGGCGAGCACCTGCTTCGATTCGACCTCTGTGAGTAGGGTGCGGCCGCTGCGGCGTACGGCTTCGAGGATGGATTTGACATCCGTGCGCGATGTCCGGCTGGCACCCACCTCTTCAGCCAGGCTCGGTGTCTCGTAAAGACCGCGCAGGTTGTAGCTGTAGCGCCACATGTAATCGAACGCGCGCGCTGCCGTATCCGGATACGAGAAGGTCGGAATTCCCGCTTCATTCAATGCCGCCACGCCATCGGCCACCAGTTTTCCACCCATCCAACTCGCCAGCACGGGTTTGCCATACCCGCGAGCGTATGGTTTCAGTCCCTCAGCCACGTGCAGAGGATTCGTCATGCCCTGCGGCGCGAGTATGACCAGCAGACCATCGCTGTTGGGGTCATGAATCGCGATTTCCATTGCCCGCGCATACTCTTGCGGCCCGGCATCGCCCAAAATATCGATCGGATTACCATGACTCCAATAAGGCGAAAGAAATGTGCTGAGGGCTTCGATGGTCGCATCCGCCAGCGGGGCGAGTTCCCCTCCGTTGGCGATTAGTGCGTCTGTCGCCAGCACCCCGGGACCGCCAGCGTTCGTCACGATCGTCAACCGTGGGCCGCGCGGGCGCGGCTGCCGCGCAAGTGTTTCGGCCATATAGAACAGATCGGAAATGCTCTGAACTCGCAGGACGCCACAGCGCCTGAGCGCGGCGTCAAACACCTCGTCGCTTCCGGTCAGCGCCCCCGTATGGGAACTGGCTGCCCGCGACGCGGCTTCTGTGCGGCCGGCTTTGATGATGATGATGGGCTTCCGCAACGCCACTTCGCGTGCGGCGGAGAGAAATGATAGCGCGTCGCCGACTGACTCCATGTAAATCAAGATACTGTGCGTCTCGGGGTCCTCGCCGAAGTAATCGATCAAATCGCCCCAGCCGGCATCGAGCATCGAACCAGTGGACACAATCGCGCTGAATCCTACTTTTTCGAGCAGGCTCCAATCGAGGATGGCCGTCTCGAGCGCGCCGCTTTGGCTGAGAAATGCAACGGTGCCGGGCCGCGCCATGTCGTGTGCAAACGTGGCATTCAATCCTGCGAGCGGGCTCATGATGCCGAGGCAGTTCGGGCCGATGAGGCGCATTTTCCCGCGGCGCAATTCCTGTTGAATCTGCTGTTCTAGTCGGTCGCCCTCTTTACCTCGCTCCTTGAACCCAGCAGAGATTACGACGCAAGAACGCACGCCGGCGTCCACGCACTCTCGAATCACGCCCGGAACCGTCGGTGCGGGCGTCACAATTAAGGTCAGATCTATTTTTTCGGGCACACTGGCAATATTCTTGTAGCAATGCAGTCCGAGAACTTCATCCCGGTTTGGATTTATCGCATACACTTCGCCGTGAAATTGTCCATCGAGGAGATTCTTCACGAGTGTGCGGCCGACACTTGCTTCCCGGTCGGTCGCGCCAATGACGGCGACCGTTTGCGGAACAAACATGCATTCGAATGCGGAACGCCGGCTCATCGCCTCACCAATAAACCAGAAGGGGGAACAGTTTGCCCGCTTCGCCCGATTACTGCCAAGCGAAATTTGCTGGAGCGAATATGGCAGGGAACTTCAGAAGTCCGTCAATCGCCTGCCCGGGATTGCCACGCGCAAAGCGTTCAGTACAGCCGCAAGATCAATAATCTCCTGAGCAATCGCTCCCCAAATGGGCGGCAGGTAGCCCAGTGCCGCCGCACCCATGCCGACCACGCTCAGTGCCATCCCGCCGACTGCACTTTGAAGGGCGATGGATCGCATGCGCCTACTGATGTGGATTAACTCGTCAATTTTCCCGAGCGAGGGTTCGAGGATGACTGCATCCGCGGCTTCCGCGGCGATGTCACTGGCCTGCCCAAAGGCAACACCCACGGTCGCAGCCTGCATCGCCGGCGCGTCATTGATTCCGTCACCGATGAACAGGGTTTTCAGGCGCTGGGTCTCCGCGCGCACAATCTCCACTTTTTCCTCCGGGCTCTTGCTGTAATGAATGTCCTGAATGCCGACTTCATGCGCGAGGTAGCGGACTTCCGATTCGCGATCGCCCGAAACAAGCATCATCTTTTTTACAGCGTGCCTTGGTTTCAGGTGCTGGAGAAACAGCCGGCTCTCGGACCGGGGCGCATCGTGAAAACGAAACGCAGCCGCGAATTTTCCGTCCACAAACGCCAGGCATTCCAGACCGCCCACGATCGGTGGGAACATCGCGGTGTGGTCTTTTATCTTGACGCGGCCGGTCAGCAGCACTTCCCGCCCACTGACAATTCCCCGCAGACCTTCCCCCGGCCGCTCGCTGATTTCGGAGGCGGGTTCCAATGGGAGCTGTGCGATTCGCGCCGCTTCCATCACAGCGTGCGCCAGCGGATGCTTGGAATAAATCTCGAGACTGGCCGCGAGTCCGAGCACTTGCTTCTCGCTGATTTGCGGGGCGCACACGATTTCAGAAAGTGTCGGCCTGCCGTAGGTGAGCGTTCCGGTCTTGTCAAAGATCACCGCATGGCACTGGTCGATCTGTTCGAGCACAGCGGGATTCTTGATCACAATGCCGCGCCGTGCGGATACGGAAATTGCGCCGATGATGGCAACGGGAATCGCGAGTAGCAGCGGGCACGGCGTTGCAATCACCAACACTCCAAGGAAGCGCGTGGACTGGCCGCTCACCAACCATGCAGTGATGGCGAGGCCGACTGCGAGCGGTGTGTACCACGCGCCGAGCATGTCTCCCAGGCGGCGGAGGTGCGGCCGGCGCTGCTCGGTATCTCGCATTACTTTCATGATCCCCGCGTACCGCGAATCCACTGCGAGTTTCTCGCTCCGGATCGTCAGCGCTGCATCACCGTTGATCGCTCCAGAAATCACAGCCGACCCGGGCACCTTTGAAATCTCAAATGGCTCGCCGGTCAAATAGGCTTCATCCATTTTGCCGCGGCCTTCGATCACCACGCCGTCCACCGGACAAGTTTCATGCGGGTAGACGACCAGGAGATCGCCAACGACAATTTCACTCAAGGAGACGTCGTTTAGGGAATTCCCGGACTTGCGGTGCGCGCTGCTGGGCATCCGTTTTGCCAACGCATCCAGGACGGACGACGCGCGCCTCGTTGCAAATTCCTCCAACGCCGTTCCGCCTGAAAGCATGAGGACAACAATCGCCCCGACCAAAAACTCGCCGAGGAAAACTGATGCGAGGATGGAGGCGCCTGCTAACAGGTCCGAACCGAATTCACCGGCAAGCGCTCTCTTCGCTAGTTTGAAAATGAGAGGCGCTCCGCCGACGAGTAACACGGCCCAGAGAGGAACTGACCAGGCCGTTCGAGGTGTAGCAATCACATATCGCAGGACCAAATGGAGAGAAATGCCGACAATCGCGATTCCGGCAATGGACGGCTCGGTGTTCAAGTGCGGATGCGACTTCACCGAGTCTGACGAATCGCGGGAGAGCGAGGGGCGCGGGCTTTCACTCGCGTCCTGGCGGACTTGACCCTCGCGCATTGTTCCAATGCGGTCCACCTTTGGCGCCTCTCGTTCTTGTCCGCGAACCTGTTTCGCTGCCGCTTGTGTCATCCGCGCACAGTGAGGACCGGGCAGGTTGCACCGGAAATCACTTTATGCGCTACCGACCACGGATGATGGGCGGACGCTCCCATGTCTCCGTCGGCTCCCTTCACACCGAGCACGATCAGGTCCGCTTTGCGGCGCTTCGCGACTTTCAGAATTTGCTCTGCCGGATCCCCCTTTTCAATCAGGAAATTCGGCTCGCACCATAGTGCGGCTTCGGGTGTCACAATCTGCCGCAGCCGGTTCAAGGCGGCATTCACCAGTTCATTTGGGTGAACGAGTTCGCCGGCTTTCTGATTTTCGATCACGTGCAACAGATCCAGATGCGCTTGATTTTCATCGGCAAAGGAAATCGCATACGCCGCTGCTGATTGAGATTCCGGGGAAAGACTTGTAGCGTAAACGATCTGCTTCATCCCGATGGTCTGTTCTACTTCTGGAGTTACATGCGGCCCGACGGTCAGCACGGCGCACGGAGCGCGGCGGAGGATAATTTCCGCTTCTGATCCGAGGACGAATTTCCCGAGACCTTGGCGGCCGCGGGTTCCGATGACGATGAGGTCGATATTCTTTTCCCTGATGGTGGTCGAGAGCTCGCTCCAGATTCCGCCCTCGGCAACAGTCACTTCGTTCTCCACTCCACGGAACAAGCTCTTCAAATGTTCCGCTTGCTCTGTCGCTCGCTTTTCGGCGGCTTCTCGAACCACTTGCCAGGACTCCGGCGGCACCAACCCAGTCACTTGCGGTGCGCGCACATGCACAGCGAACACCTTCGCGCCGTAGCGCCGGGCAATCTCCACCGCGAAAGGCGCGGCAGCCTCTGCCACAGGTGAAAAATCCGTGGCGTATAGAATGTTTTTGAGTGCGATTCTGGTTCGGACTGCGGTCGCGGTCATCAAAGCACCTCCTTCACTGCCTATTCATAGGCCTTCTGGAGGGCAACCGCTGTACCACGAATCACCGCAGCTTGTGACCGACATCACGAGGATCGCTCGACGCAATGTTGGGGTTGTAACGATGCGGCTGAGATGACTCGCCACGAGCGGCGCGGCCGTGTCACAATGACTGTCATCCCAGCCGGGATTGCGGACACTTAATTTGAGGAGACAGCTTGCACATGAAGATCAGCCTCGGGATCACCCTGTTCATTCTGATTTTCCTTTGCGTCGCTGGCTGCAAGAAAGCAGACGAACCCGCGACGTCCAATCCCGCGCGCGGCGCGATCCCTTCGAATACCGGACCGGCTAACCCTTCCAGTCCGCCGCCCGCAGCTTCCGCCAGCGATGAAGATGGGGTGAAGGCGGCGATTGAGCGCCATCTCCGCGAAACCTCAGGACTCAACCTTGCCGCAATGGACACGGCGGTTAATTCGATCTCCATTCAGGGCGATAAGGCGCAGGCAAACCTCACGTTCCAGGCCAAGCAAGGGGGCAACCCGATGGTGATGGTTTATTCCCTCGCTCGGCACGGAAGTGATTGGGTTGTGGTGAGCAGCCAACCTGCGGGAGGCCAGTTCGCTCATCCTCCGCTGGACAAGACTCATTCGGGCATGGCTGGGAATGCGCAGCCTTCCGGGACACCAGACCTCAGGCGTTTCTACAAGGATGATTCATCCTCAGCACACTCCGGCGCACCACCGGCCGCGGATAATTCCCCGAAAAATTGATCCCAAAGGTTTGTTTAGATCTGCGACCGGGGAAGAATTGTCAGTCAGCGGTGGGCGATGGATAAGGTCGAGGCGTTGCTCGTCCACCGCAAGCTGGAACGGTGGTTGGCCGCGTTGGACGGCGTGGCGAATGAACCAATCGCGCCCAACGCAGACACCATTGATTCATTGGACGATTTATTCCGGTCAATCGCGCGCGGTGACATGAGGCTCCAGTAATAGATAAGGACGACGCAATGGATGCTATCGAGTTAGATTAAGCAACGAGTGGGGCCGTCAGTGTGGATTGGCGAGAGGTTGGAGGTCCGGCGGCATTTCTCCATGGCGGTAGAAGTAGTAGATGAGCACTAGCAGCTTGTAGGTGACCGCAGCACACAGAAGTAACTGAAAGAACTGCATCCAGGCAAGCTGAAAGGTTTTTCTGGTAATCGATATATCCGTACCCCGGACAACGCCTATGACGAAGTTGAGTGTGAGCGCGATAAAGATGATACCGACGCCCAAGAAACCGATGAGAAATTGTTTGAGGAAAAATGCTCCAAGAAAGCAGATCGCTCCAATGGCAAAGATAGTCCGCGGCAAGAGATGGAGTTCACGAAAGTGAATTAGCTCGGCGGCGTCCTTCAGGCCCATAGTCGTCCCTGTAGTCTTAGATGTTCACGGCTGCAACGGCGCCTGCTATGCAGGTATAAGTTTATTAAGCGCTTTGAAACTATCCTCGAACCTTGTCAAAGTCGTACCTGACACTTGAGCCGAAAGCGTACTCAGATTCTCCACAAAGTACCGCGCCGGTCGATAGTGATTAAATGCCGCCCCGCCTTTCAACGGCGAACTCTTAAGGTGCTCCTCGATAGCCACCAATATCCGAGGCACGGTGGGATTCAATTTTGTGGCGTCGATCGGTGCCTGTAATTCCTTCGCGAACTCGGCGTTAACCAATTCGACGTATAGCGCGGAGTCGAACATGTCCTCGATGTCGGCCTCGGATTTCCCGGTAAAGGTGGCAAATGTTAGGACATGGGACTTATCGAGAAGCTTTTTCTTGAACAAGTTTTCTACCATTTGCTTATGTCGCTTTTGAAAATCCATCAGAGTGGCGACATTCATGGCCTTCTGGGACCCGATGAGTGCAACGAATGTCGGGATTTTGTCAGCTCCGCCTACTGGCGTGATTGTCCACCTCGCGTCAAGAGAAACTCGGCCAGACCTGCTTGCGAGTCCAGACATTGCCTGAAGGTAGAGCAAGTCCGATACCCCTTCGACGACCAAGCTATTCGGCCCGATAAACAGAGTCTGGTATATCTCATATCCGAGGGCACCCTGGAGCGGGAAGAGACTGTCTTTTGTTGCTTCCAAGACATCGACGATTATTTTTGTTCCTTCTTGTTCGGGCGGAAGTTCCTCATCCGCATCGATACTCAGATCCTGCACGATGCGCACCCTATCAAAATGATTCGAGTCGACCATGAAAGGAGAATGCGTCGTGTAAATGACTTGATGAGTGGGCTTGAGTTCTGCCTCAAAATACCGTAGTAGGTCTTCTTGCGCTTTGGCATGGAGGTAGAGGCCCGGTTCATCCAACAGCAAGATGAGTTTCTCGTTTGAACTCCGCAGTCGCGAATACCAAGCGAGAAACGAAAAGAACCAAACAAAACCACGCGAACGAACCCCCAGGTCAGTAGTAACTTGGTGCTTGGAATCGTAAACAAAGGACCAAATGTTGTTCCCAGATTGCATACCCGTGGGATCACCGGGTCTGGCCTCACGAACATCGAACTCTAAACGGAGATGTTTATTCTGAGACCAGTACTTGAGAATCTGCCGACTAAGATGGTTACCAGCTCCCTCCAACTGGTTAAGGAGTTCTCGTGTTCTGCTGGGATTCAGCAAGTCTTCGAGTTTTAGTGAAGCCAGCTGGATAAGGCCCAGGAGTGGATGGTCCGCGCGCTGAAGATTGCTGCTGGCCACTCGTTGCTGGAGGGCCTGAATATTTTCACACCCTCTCATTTGGTAGTATTCATCGAAGTATAGAAACTTAGGGAAGTGTGGCTGGAAATAGTTTACATAGATAAAAGCATTCAATCCTTGGGTCGTGACCGTTTTTAGCCGTTCGCGCAGTTTTGTCGCAGCTGGTGCTTCCTTGGACCGCTCTGCATCCTTGAGCGCTGCAGCTTTTTCGTTTGCATCGCTCTTAGTGTTCGCTAGGGCAGCTTGTTCCTGATATTTTCGCTCCAGTTCAACAGCGCGAGCGTCGAGGACCTTGGCCAAATCCTTAAGCGAATTCCACGGTTTTCCACTCTTCTCGATTTCATCTTTCAGACCCGCTTTTTGTAGTAACTGGTTTCCTGCGATGGTGTCATTCGCGGCGACGAGATAATAGAGTTCATTATTGTAGCCTTTGGAAAGGGTGACGACGTTTCCAGGCACTACACCTTCACCAAATTCCTGTTCTAAGGTGCCTATCTCGGCGGCTTCAAGTTTGAATGTCGCCTCAATGACAATGGCGGGAGCCTGGCCAGCAGCGACCTTTTGCTTGTATGCAGTTACCTCCGTTCGAGGGAAGTCGTCAGTGACGTCGTACTTGCCTTCATTCGCGTCGATTGGGTTGAGTCTGTAAAGAGCTTGAAGTATGGCGGTCTTACCGGCTTCGTTCTTGCCAACGAGGCATGTAATGTCTTGAATGTCGAAAGGGTTAGAATTTCTAACCGATTGAAAATTCTTGACGTGGACTCGCGTTAATTTCATCGGAGCTCCGATTTCGGAAATCCCTTGCAACTGAGTTATGTAGCAGATTCTTCAATAGAAGTCACGTCCAAGCTATGGACGGAGGCGAGAACATGACCGACCACAATAATCGCAGTCTGGGCAACGGCATTGAATTAGTCCGCGAAGACATCTTCTATCCTGAAGGAAACTGGTCAATCCGGCTTGGTGATCTGACGTGGAGCAAGCGGGAAGGGTGGCGGAAATACTACGAGGCTCTCAAGGCGGATTGCTACTTCCGCTCCGCTCAAGAAGGCTTGAAGGCTTGGGAATCCCTAGGGCTTGGCTACGCCAAGCCCTAGGGATTGCGGATTGGCACCTAGGGCGGAGCGCCTTGGGTAGAGCGAGGGCCCCTCGGAGGCGATTCGAGGGCATCGAGGCTCCCACTTGGCTCTTACACCTAGGGAAGGGTAGCTAGCGCCCCTCAAAAATGCTCTAAATGCGTAGAATTTGGGTGATTGCGCTCCGCCAAAGTCAAATCCTAGCCCCTTTCAAAGCCTACCTATCAAAAAACCCAATGTTTTGGCGCGCCCGGGAGGATTCGAACCTCTGACCTTGTGCTCCGGAGGCACACGCTCTATCCAGCTGAGCTACGGGCGCGCAGTTTGCGTCCTGAAAAGATTCACGGGACGCCGCTAAATTAAGTGCAGTGAAGTGATTGTATTACTTTTTCGGGCTCCTGACCATCCGCGCCGAATCTGACAGAGTTTGGAAAAACTGGAGCCTCGGCCTGAGGCCCCGTGCGCTTTGCGGAAACTGTGGCGCCGATGCCGAGGTGTGCGCCTTTCAATGGTCCGGGATTGGTGTTAATTTCGGTTCGCGGCGCAACATTCATGCACGGCGATGCTTCCATGCACGAGCGATTTGTTTTCTCCGATCTGCGAGAGCTGTTCGCCAAGGCGAATGAGGAGAAGTCCGGCGACCAGTTGGCAGGCATCGCAGCGAGGTCGGAGCGTGAACGGGTCGCGGCCAAGCGCAAGCTCGCTGATCTGACGCTCGCTGAAATTGTCCAGCAGCCGCTGATCGACCCGGACACCGACGAAGTCAGCCGCTTAATCCTCGACACCTTCGACCAAGGCGGTTTCCAGCCGATCAAGAGCATGACCGTTGGTGAATTTCGCGAGCACATTCTGGACGACGCGACCACCGAGACCATACTGAAGCAGATTCAACGCGCAATCATCCCTGAAATTGCCGCCGCGCTGGCGAAGGTCATGAGCAACAAAGACCTCGTCCTGGCGGCAGCGAAGATCCGGAACGTCACGCGCTGCCGGAATACCCTGGGTGAGCGCGGCGTGCTGGGCATCCGCGTGCAGCCGAATCATCCGGTGGATGATATTGGCGGAATTCTGCTGGCGGCGTTTGAAGGGCTGCTCTTCGGATGCGGCGACGCGGTCATTGGCGTGAATCCCGCCTCGGATTCCGTCGAAACTGTTGGAGCCATCCTTCACGCTCTTGACCACCTGGTGGAAATTTACAAAGCGCCTACGCAAACCTGCTGCCTGGCGCACATCAGCACGCAACTCGCGGCCATGGAACGGGGAGCACCCGTGGACCTGCTCTTCCAGTCGATTGCCGGAACCGAAGCGGCGAATCGCAGTTTTGGCGTTTCGCTTGCGATGATTCGAGAGGGCCGCGAGCGCGTGCTCGAACATCATCGCGCGCGTGACCTGGACTGGAAAGGCACGAACGCGATGTATTTCGAGACGGGGCAAGGGAGTGCTCTATCGGCTGGCGCTCACCATGGCGTGGACCAGGTAACGCTTGAAGCGCGGGCATACGGCGTCGCGCGCGCGTTCGACCCGTTCCTGGTCAACAGCGTCGTCGGCTTCATCGGACCCGAATACCTTTACGATGAACGCCAGATCATCCGAGCTGGCTTGGAAGATCACTTCATGGGCAAGCTCCTCGGCCTGCCGATGGGTTGCGATGTCTGCTACACGAATCACGCGGCCGCAGATCAGAATTCCGCGGACAACCTCCTGTTACTTCTGGGTGCTGCGGGGTGCAATTACTTCATGGGCGTTCCATGCTCGGACGATGTGATGCTCAACTATCAATCCACCAGCTATCACGATGCGCTCGCTGTGAGGAGACTCTTCAAGCTGCGGCCTGCACCTGAATTCCTGGCGTGGCTCGAGAAATCAGGAGTCTATCGCGACGCCGAGCCGGCCTTGCTCGATGCTCCTGCACGTCGCCAACTGATGCACAGACTGGAGTCGTCCTTGGAAGGGATGATTTGAATGGCTGACAAGGCGGAAGCGTCGCTAACCACGACGGACTTGCCAGAAATTGTGCGAAAAATTCGCGCACGGACACCGGCACGCCTTCTGGTTGGCCGCGCAGGAGCCTCTTACCGCACAAACACACAGTTGGACTTGCGCGAAGCTCACGCGGCCGCAAGAGATGCCGTACGCGCGGAGCTGAACCCGGAAGAAACGTTCGGTAGTGCATTTATGCGGCGTTGGAGGCTGTTTGAAACGCGCACGAAAGCTGGCCTCAAAGAGGAATTCCTGTTGCGGCCAGATTTAGGCCGGAAATTCGACGACGAGTCTCGGACGGAGGTAAAACGACGCTGCTCCCGCGACAACGATCTGCAGATCGCAATTGGCGACGGCCTGTCCGTTTCAGCCATTGCGGCACAAGTTCCCGCCTTGCTTCCATTACTTTGCGCGGGGGGCGAGGAGCGCCATTGGAGGATCGGCCAGACGTTTGTGATCCATCATTGCCGGGTGGGAATTCTCAACGAGATCGGTGAATTGCTGAACCCGCGCGTTGCCATATTGCTGATCGGTGAACGGCCTGGCCTCGCGACCGCGGAGAGTTTGTCCGCGTATATGGCGTACCAACCTCGCGATTCGCACACGGACGCCAACCGAAACCTGGTCTCGAACATCCACGCGCGAGGCTTGTGCCCGCAGGATGCGGCTGTGCGCATCCTGAATCTCGCCACCCGCATGATGAAGACAGCCACGAGCGGCTACCTGCTAAAAGAGGAACACCGTGCGCTTAAGGATTGTTAGAAGCCGGCTCCCTGCCTGCGGATTCTTATCCCCGGGCCAGAGTCGCGATCTGCCGGGCCAGCTTCTCGATTTTGTTCGCCTTATCCACCAACGATAGCGACAGCACGTTTGTCGAGTCGGTTTTCTCCACTTGCTCCTTTAATTCCCCGGCGAGGGCATAGAGCTTTTGGATGTCCTGCTGAATTTTTTTCTGATTCTCCTGCTGTATCAATTTCTGATCAAACTTGGGCGGCTCCGCCGGGCTAACATCCGGTTGCTGAGGTTGCGGCACCGGCTGCACGCGTTGGTGCCGCCCTTCCTCTTGTGCGGCAGCGCGGGTCTCCAGGATTACAAACGGCGCAACGAGCGCCACGGGAAGGATTGCAGACATGAAATCTCTTTTGCTCCGGTCCATCGCGGTCCTCCATTGCATTCGGAAATACCCGGTTGACGTGGTCGAGTCAAGCGGAATCCCGCAATCTGAGTGGTATAATCCCGCTCCCAATATCCTATGACTGAATTGCTCGCACAATGGGGGAAGATTTCCGCGGCGCCCGGGCTGCGCGTACTCGGAATCATCTTCCTCGCGATCATTGTCTCGCGAATCCTCAAGGCCCTCACGAAGAAGCTCGTCGAGCTGGCCAAGTCGCCATCGCGCTCGGCCCAAATGCGCGAACAGCAGACTCGCACGATGGCCGGCCTGCTTTACAGCACCGGCATATTCGTCATCCTGGCCGTCGCTGCTCTGATGATTATGCGTGAGTGCGGCTTTGATATCTCCCCTGTCGAGGCAGCCGCAGCCGTTGCCAGCGTCGCGCTGGGCTTCGGCGCACAAGGCCTGATCAAGGATTTGATCAATGGTTTTTTTACCGTGTTCGAGGACCAGTACGTGGTTGGCGATCTGATTCAAGCAAACAACGAGACCGGACGGGTTGAACACTTCACGCTTCGCCGCACCGTCATCCGGAATATCACCGGAGCGCTGGTAACCATTCCCAACAGCCTCATCGGCCAGGTCGCCAACTTGAGCCGGGACTGGTCACAGGTTTTTGTGGACGTCACGGTTCCGTCCGACGAACACGTCAGTCGCGCCCTTGCCACGCTCGAGAAGATTTCGGGCGACTTCCGCAACGACCCGGATTGGTCGCCGGCGCTCGTGGACGGCCCGCGGGTGCTCGGTGTAGAATCACTCTCGCTCGACGGCACGGTCCTGCGCCTGCAAGTTCGCACGGTCCTCAATCGCAAGGACGACGTTGCCCGCGAGCTCCGTCGGAGGATCAAGCTCAGCTTCGAGCAGTCGCGCATCCCGCTGAGCCACACGCACAAAGTTACGCTCCACGGCGAAATGCCGCAGCCAAACCAGTAAAATTTCGTAATCCTTTCAGGAGGAAACTATGGGAGACGTCACGCACGAGCAAGTGAATCTGATGTTGCGCTTGTACGATATTCGCCGCGAACCACGCCTGCGGGAAGCACGCGAATGGTTTATGACCAACTTCAATGCCACTACCGCGGAAGAAATGATGAAGCTATGCCCGCCGGGAAGCCCGGAAAACGCGTTCATGCGCATGGTGATCAGCTACTGGGAGATGGTGGCCAGCATTGTCAATCGCGGCTTGATTGATCAAGAGTTCTTCTTCCAGAACAGCGGAGAGCAGTGGGGCGTCTGGGAGCGCTTGAAGCCAATCATGCCCGTCTGGCGCGCCATGTTCAAGAACCCGCACGTTTTCGAGCAACTCGAAGAGCACAACAAGCGGATGGAAGCCTGGCGGGAGAAGCAGGCCCCGGGGTCCACGGAAGCCATGCGCCAGTTGATGGCCCAAATGGCACAAGTTACGGCCAAAACACGCACGGCCGGCAACTAATTCGTCTCACTTTCGCCCCGGGTGTGCGGATTCCCGTGCACCCGGGGCATTTCCTCCTGAATTTTGCTAGGTGCCCAAACTGAAGTTGTGGTAATTTCTGGCGAGTCCCCTGAATTGATTTATCCCGACGGTACCCTTTGCATGGGGAGTCTGCGGCTCGGAGTGCGAAGACCTCTGGGGAGGTATGAAATTATGAAAGTCCGCCGTCCGATCTACTCGTTGATCGCGCTCCTCACGTGCGTGATGCTGGCGATTCCAGCTGACCTCGCTGCAGACGTAGGTCAGGTTGCCGGCAAGATCACGACCGTTCTCCCCATCGTCAACGTAGTGCGCGGGCCACAACAAACGCCCGCCAACACCTCAGAGGAGGTTTTTTGGGGAGACGTGATTAATACAGGCCACCTGGCGCGCGCCCGCATAGCGCTCACGGACGGTTCCATCCTCAGCGTCGGCTCCGACACCAATTTGACGATTGCCAAGCACGACGCAGCCAACCAGCAAACGGACCTTGATTTGAATTATGGGCAGATCCGCGCTCGCGCCTCGAAGCTGGTCAAGCCCGATGCGCACTTCAAAGTGCGCACTCCGGTCGGGGTTGCGGGAGTTGTTGGCACGGAGATGATCGTGATATTCGACGTCGGCGGGCGGATGCAGGTGCTCTGTATGGAAGGCACATGCCAGGTGTGCGATCTGGCATTGAATTGCGTGATTATGCACGGAGGCGAGGCAACTTCAATTCACAGCAACCAGCCGCCCGCGCAGCCCCAGCCACCGACGCCTGCTAACCTTACGGCCGCAGTGAACGCAACAAGTCCGTCGGGTGCCGCGGGAGCTGGGTTGGGCGCAGGCACAGCGGGTGGTGGCGCGGCTGGCGGAGGGGCTGGCGCGGCCGGTGGTGCCATCGTTGGAGTGTCAGCGGGAGTTGCGGCAGCGGCCGCAGCCATTGCGGTTCGCAGCGTGGCTACCACGAAAACTTGCGCCCCACCGCCTCCTACCGGCGGTGCCGCGCCACGCGCTAATTGCGTCAACAGAGCCGGCTCCATTCGTCTACCCGGGCAGAGGCGCTAGCCGAAGCAAGGCAAGACCTTCTGGAATGCAGGTCCGGGTCCGGCGCGCAACCCGGGATTGCGGTTCCCAGATGCGTCGGCCGCAGATTTTTCCCGTTAGTTTGCCGCGATTTTCTTCTCGCCCAGCCAGGGATCTAGGATGCTCGCCGCAACGGCGTCGCCTCGCGCGGACCAGTGCCCGTCGCAAGTAAGAAAATAGGAGCGATAGTCGCCGTTTGATTGTGCTTCCATTTCCGGCAGAAGGTCCTTCACCGGAATTCCTTTTTCACCTCCCCACTGTTCCATCACCGGCCCCAGTCGATTGGTTCCTGCCTGATGCAAGCGCATGAAATCCGTAGCGCGAGGAATCAGGAAGACGGCCACCTTGGCGTGGTGTGCATCGGCGGTGGATTTGATGTCCAGCAGCGCCTTCTTGAGACGGGCGAGATCGACAGGACTGTAGTCGTTATAGCCTGAGTAAGGGCTCACGTTACGCCAGTAGAATCGCGAATAGATGTACTGGCCCACGTGGTAGGAAGCCAGGTAGGCACGCAGAAACGCCTCGACATGATCCCAGAGCCCCTCGCCCGCTTTCGGCTCAAAGTGGCCCTGATAGACGATCGAGAAGTCGTCGGCGTAGTAGGGACGATAGCGGTCCGGCGCCCGCGGCTTCCAATACTCAAGCGACATATCGTGGAAATCGTTGTCGGGCAGAACGCCCACCACCACCTGATCGTGATCAAACGCTGCAGCCATTGTCTTGTAAAGTATGGCGTACTGAAGTGGTCCGAAATTCCCGCCCACTCCGAAATTGAGATACTCGCGCCCGGTATCTTTCTCCAAAATATTCGTTAGTCGATCCTGGGCGGGCAGCCCCATACCCTCGATGAAGGAATCGCCGAGCACCACGGTGCGAGGCTTCGAGGAATGCAGCGTGCGCTCGACGTCGCGCGCGCCATAACTGTTTGTATCGTATATGACGTCGTAGCATCCACTCTTGTGCTCGAAATGGCCGTTGGAGCGGTGCCAAACCCCGAACGCCCGATTGTTGTCGACCCAGAATGAGTTGTAATTCACATGGTAGTTGGGCTTGCTCGAAGGCCAGTTGGTGACATTAATATAAATCAGGCAGAAAATTTCGGCCAGCACCGCAAAAATAACGAAATTGAGCGCCACGATCCGCAGGGCGGATAAACAGGACCTGAGAATCGAACGCCGCGGCTTGGCTTCCGCTGTATCATTTGTTTTCTCGCTCACTCACTCTCCGATTTTCAAATGTGTTTGTGTTAGGACGGGCAATTCGTGGCCGGTTTGCGGGATTTCGCAAATATTTTGCGAGCCCCTGGCGCACGTGGCCACCTCACGCCGCGCCACATTCCAAGATACTTCAAGGTTCGGTGAAATTCCAGAGAGTCGGGGAGGGCAGTAAGAAAGGAGTGACCTGCATAGACTGACGCGAGGATGCTACTTGCGGGACGAAGCCGTTTTTGAGAGAAACGTAGAGTTGCGAATCACGCCGGAGGGAGCGAATGCGCTCGCATAGGTCTCGATGATTTCCTTTCTTGCTGGGGTGATTGCGGCGTGGGTAGTGCTGGGCGCCGATCTGCGACGTCGGCGAATCTCCTTCGCGCAATTCGTGAGCGGAAAATTCCTCGTCGTCCTCGACGTGATCTCCACAACGTTTTCTGCCGGATTTCTCGCCGGCCTGTTCGTCCTGCTCGTGCCGGATGCAATTACCCAGCGGTCGATTTCTCTCGATTCACCCATCCCGTGGACATTCGCCGCCGGCCTGGTGATTTTCGCGTTTCTCTGGCGCGCAGGGCGACTCCAGGCGCAATTTCAACGGCCCGAGGGTCTTGTCTTCGCGGAGTGGCTCATCCTCGCCGGCGCCTTCCCGCTCGTCGAAGCCGCCATTTTCAGGCTGGCGCAGTGGTCCGGAGCGCCGAGCGGTGCGGCAATCTGGATTTTGTGCCTCGCGGCGATTATGGCCGGCGCGGCAACCCTTGCGGTGATCGTACCGCCCTTCATGAAGAGGTACGAAGGCCTCAGAATATTGGAGCACGTCAAGGAGCGCGGCGAAACGGTGCAACCTGAATACACTCCTCCATCGACGGAATGCCCACATCCAGAGCTTTGGAAAATGGTGGACTCGCAATCGACCGAACTGGAAGTGATCGATTTCCTCAAAGCGCTGGTGATTGCGATGAAGCCCAAACTGATCGTAGAGACCGGGACATTTCTCGCCTACAGCACGCTCAAAATGGCGGAAGCTCTGAAAGAAAACGGCTTCGGCAAGATCATCACCATCGAATACGATCCCGATATTTTCGCTAAAGCGAGGGAAAGGATCGACGCCTCGGGTCTCGCAAGCTGGATCGACAATCGCAACGCCTCCAGTCTTGAGACCCATGTGGACGGCACGATTGATCTGCTATTCAGTGACAGTCACCGCACCATTCGCGGCAAAGAAATTCGGCGCTGGCTGCCGCAGATCGAAACGCGCGGATTGATTTTAATCCATGACACGAGCCCGCACTACCCCGTCGTTCGTGAAACGGTCCTGGAGTTGGAGCGCGAAGGCCTGCTTTCGATCGTGATGCTGCCGACGCCCCGAGGGCTGGTGATTGCGCAGAAGCGCGAAGGCCGGCAATAGTAACAAGAACCCCATCACTGCGAAAATGCCGCGGCGATGATTTTGGAGGTGCATGTGAGAAGAGCTCATCCTGAGCACCGCCGAGGGAAACCCACGTCTGCGCAAAACCTCACAGCGCAAATATCTCAGGGAGAGTTTTGGAGGCGCGGGTGGGAATCGAACGCATGCGCGGTATTGAGCGCCTTCAAGTTATTGATTCTACGAAACGGCAGAAACGTTTGGAACGGTAGAATTGGTGATCACACGACAAATTACACGACAATTTTCGAAGGGTAAAAAGCGCAAGAGGCCGCGATCAGCCCGAGCAGTGCTAAGGGCTATTCCGCAAGTTTGAAGTCCAGCACTCGAATTTCCACTCGGCTGGACTGTTTTCTTGTCTCCCAACTAGACCAAAGATACCAACAATCATCCTTAACCCTAAATTCTTCTTGTCGCTTCGGGAGGTTCGGAAGAATTACTGTATCCTTGCACGTCTTGCCCTCAAGATAGTCGATTGGAGAATAGCCCTTCTTTTTGTCGCCTTTGAAAAACACGACTAGGAAGCGTATGTCCTTTATGGGAGATCCCGTTCGATTCAAGAGTGTGAAAGAGACGCTTGGCAAATTGCTCCCCCATACAAAGTCCGTGCCCATAACTGAATCCGTATCTTTTTCGCCTAAAACGCTTGCGAAGGGCTTGGTGTCCCCTTGAACTTCCTTTGCGCTCGAAAGCATGCGCATCTCTCCTACACCTTTCAGGAGTGAAGCCAGATACGAAGATGGAATCGCAAAATTCAAGTTTTGGCCTTCACTGAAAGTTGCCATCGCAACGCCCACGACTTCCCCTCGGTCGTTAATGATTGGGCCACCGCTGCTTCCGGGGGAAATGGGAGCAGTAATCTGAAGAAGTCTGTCCGCCCCAATGCTTCGTATCCCGCTGACAATCCCTTGAGAGAAAGTTCCTTCCAAGCCTTCAGGATTCCCAATTGCGTAAACAACGTCGCCAATCGCCAAGTCGTTACTTTTGCTCAATTGCAGACTGGGGGCGTCAGCACCGGGTACCTTTAGCAGTACAAGGTCTGCGTCCACGTTGACAGCAACAAAGTCGCTGACCGCGTACGTCTTGGTCTGCCCAATGAGTTTAGCTTGCCCCCTCGAAGCCCTACGCACGACATGAAGGTTTGTTGCAACGACCCCCTCAGCAACAAAAAATCCGCTGCCTAACGACACAGGTTGGCCGTTTGCGTCCTGCATCACGAGAAGAACAACTGATGGAAAGGTTTTTTGCGCCAATTGGCGAGCGGTCTGGCCGCCTGAAGCCGAGCAAACGACCAAAACAAGCAAGCCTAGGACACTCAATCGGGCATTCACGCGCGAGAGTTTAATCCCAATCGAGTAGCTCATCACGCTTTTTCCTCGTTCCACGATCCAGTTTTTACTTGATTACACTTTCCGTACGCCCACAATGAGAGTAGCCCATGTGCCGACGAAAGGACGAGCCAATGAAGACGTTCTTGCTCAAATGTACCAATCCCGAATGTATGAACCAAATAGAAGTGCCTCCACTGGATACGCAATCGTTCCGAATCATAACGTGCGACAAATGCGACGCAACCTTTGCCTTTCTGAACTCAGAGCTAGGGGCAGCGGAAACGCCAGCGACCAAACTTGGTGTCGTGTTAGGTAACGACGGGGAAGTTGCAGTGTTTGTTCCTCTCTCTTGCAAGCGCGACAGCCTTATTACGCTTAAACCCTTCAGGTTTACCTGCACGCAACGACGCGAGGGCGTGTCGTCGGAGACATTTCTGACGCAGTACCCGATGGGAGATAGTGGTGTAGAGATGAAGGCGCAGGTGCTGGACAAGCTGGGAATCACACATGAAGAAATGAATGAGGCGATGCAAACGGCGCGAGGCGACAGTGCTGAGTGCCATAGTTTATTTGGGCTTGTCAAAGTGTCTCGGCGGAGAAAGCCAAGAGGGCGGTAAGGTTGACGGCGCAGCGCGGACGACGATAACGTCGCTCCGTGAGCGGTGCCGAGAAGGTTTTTGGAGGCGCGGGTGGGAATCGAACCCACGTATAAAGGTTTTGCAGACCTCTCCCTTACCACTTGGGTACCGCGCCTTACGAGCACAGTATATCGAAACTTGACGCTGGATTCAGCCCGGATTCAAACCCGACGCCTTCAGTCTCGCAACTCAGGCTGCACCGGACCTCAAATCTCAGCGGATATGCAACTCATACGGGATCCGCGCCTGCACCGGTTCCATTGTCGACACAATCATCCGCAACATAGCCTCGAGCGAGCGCGCATTCACTCCATTGACTGCCGACCATCTCCCCTCCGCCCACTGATCCCGTTCGCGCTCGAACAGCATTTGAAAAAAGGATTTCTCTTCAGGGAATTGCACGATTCGCACTGACTCGCCCGCCGGAATGTGCGCCAATTCCTTTGCCACGCCCACAGCGCGATCGAGCCCGCCGAGTTCATCAACCAGCCCAATTTCCTTCGCCTGCGTCCCGGTCCAGACGCGTCCCTTTCCGATCTGATCCACTTTTTTCACCGGCATGTTCCGCCCCGCGGCGACGCCTTCCGTGAATTCCGCGTACGTTTTCTGAATGAATCGCTCAATATACTGGCGCTGTGCCGGCGAAAAATTCTGCTGGTCCCAGAATAGGGTGGCGTTGTCGCTGGTTGTCACGTAGTCCGTGCTCAAGCCCAGCAAGCTGTAAAGTCCCGAAATGTTCATCTTGCCGATCAACACGCCGATCGATCCAGTAATCGTGTTCGGATCAGCCACAATCTTGTTCGCGTTGACCGAAATCCAGTAGCCTCCCGACGCCGCCACATCCGACATCGACACCACCACGGGCTTCGCCGCTCGCGCCAGCTCCACTTCCCGCCGGATCACTTCACTCGCCACCACCGATCCGCCGCCTGAATCCACGCGCAGCACGATTGCCTTGATGCTCGAGTCCTGGCGCGCCTTGCGAATATCCGCCGACACGGAATCGCCTCCCATCACCGACCCGCCACCCGGTGACGCCTCCGAAGCGCCGGATACGATCATCCCGGTCGCATGCACCACCGCAATCCGGTCCCCGTCAGCAGCCATGCTCTTCACATAAATCCTGTACCGGCTGAGCGGCACCGGATTCCACTCGCCGTTGCGTTTCTTGAAAAATTCCTGCACCTGGTCCCAATATCCCAGCCGGTCCACCACCTTGTTTTCCACTGCCTCGCTCGATTGCAGCGGCCCCCGGCTCACCAGCGCCTCGAATTTTGCGCGTTCCATTCCGCGCGCCTCCGAGGCTTCCGTCAAATACTGACTGTAAATGCCGTGCAGCAGGTTCTCCACTTCCTCGCGGTGCGCCGGCGTGAATTTCTTTTCCGTGTACATGTTGCCGGCTGTCTTGTACTCCGCGATGTGGTAGAACTCCGGCACCACTTTCAGTTTGTCGAGTGTCCCGCGGAAAAATACGGCTTCCGCCATCATCCCGCGAATATTCACCGGCGCCGTCGGCACCAGCCACACCTGCTGGCACGCGCTGGCCAGGTAATATTCCGGGTTCCCGATCCCGTCGTACCCCATATAGCAAATGCTCGGCTTGCCGCTCTTTCGAAATTGCATCAGGTGCGTGCGAATTTCTTCCAACTTTCCCCAGCCGGTTCGTAGCGGCGCGATTCGTACAACTAACCCGACGATCCGTCCGTCTGTTTGCGCCGCGTCGATCGCGTCCACAATGTCGTGCAGCACCGGAACACTGGTCCCGCTGAATGCGGTGAAAATATCCGGCTCTCGCTGCTCGTTGATCTCGCCCTCCGCATCAATCACCAGCACCGAGTTCGACGCCAGCCGCGCCGGCTTTGATCCCGCCCAGACCAGCAGCACAAAAAGCAAAATCACCAGCCCGATAATCAACGCCCGCCGCTTTCCCCAAGTCATCGTCATTCACCTCGCCGTAGCCCGCCGATGAAATCTTCCCAATTGTTCAAGGTAGCACCCACTTGCTGAAAACTCCAACCTGCCCGGAATGCCCCGGACAGAGGGGAGCATTTCCTCGACATCGAAACCAAGGAGTCTAGAATGCTGAGTCTTGGAGGATCGCATGGCGACTGCGGAGAACAGGGTGCGCCCGCGTTTGACGCGGCAGGATTGGATTCACTCGATTCGAACGACGCTGGGGGCGGTCATATCGCTCGAAATAGCCCGTCTCTTCAAGTTGCCCGAAGCTTACTGGGCCTCCATCACCGCGATCATCCTAATGCAGTCAACCCTTGGCGCCGCCCTCACGGTCTCTGAATATCGTCTCGCAAGGACAGCGCTGGGAGCCGCGATGGGCGCACTGCTCGGCACTTATTTCCCTCCCAATGTGTGGATATACGCCGCCGGAATCCTTGTGCTTGGGATTATTTGCGCCACTCTTCGTCTCGACAGGGCTGCATACAGGTTTGCTGGCATCACCCTCGCGATCGTGCTGCTGGTCACTCGCGTGAGTCCGGCATGGGAAATCGCGCTTCACCGCTTCTTCGAAGTTTCCGTCGGCATCGGAGTTGGACTGATCCTTACTGCGATTTGGCCCGGCGATGGGCCGGCCGGTCCCGCGGGTCGTTAGTTTTATTGCCGCAGAAAATATTGAGAGGACATACGCGGAGACGCGCACTCAGGAAAGTCGGATCAGCCCCTGATTCTTCGTGCTGGACGCGGGCTCAAGAATTGGATAAGAATGAGTCCCGTTTTGGTACCTCCAGGGAGGATTTGAATGTCTGATAACCCAGCGCAGGAACAAAAAAACGTTTTGGTCATTCGCGCGCCGCTTTCCGAAGACGGCTACGCATCCATCTATTTCTGGAGCAATGATGGACGCCTGATGAATGAGCGCGAGTGGTGGAATCTGAAGCAGCTTGTCGAGATGGCCAGCAAAGCGTGCGCAAAGGCCGAGTCGAAGGCCCAAGCAGCCGGCGCGGGCGGTTAATCGTATCCTGAATCCGCTCAGGAGCGCGTCTGTAACGCCGGCGCTTCTCCTGAGCGGCCCCGAATAGGTGTCGCCCACTTTTCTGTGCCGCACCTCGCCTTTCTTTCATGTACCCAGTTTGCTGAGTACCCCGTCGCGCCCGCTTCAAACGTGTCCGCCTTCCAACCGGCCCTCCACGCTCGCCGACCCTCCCTAAGCTCGCCCATTCAGAGCTAGCCGCCTACTGCCGCATCCACGTGGTTCCTCAATCTCGCGTCTGTCTTTCGTGCTGTGGCTCAATTCCCGATTGTCCGGCTAAAGCCGGAGTCACTGAATGGCGCGCCAGCGATTAGGTGGTGATAACCGGATTTATCAATAGTAATCCGGAGAATGCTCCTAGAGACCGCGAACTCACACGGATGAACTAGTTAACTGTTGCTTCCCAAAATGAGTTTCGGGGGCTTTATGTGAGATCCAACCTGTCCGAACACCGTGCATGTTCGGGGGCAGTCTCCCAGATTTCCAGATTGTCATCCCGCTTCAAATCTCGCATTGCAATTCTCCCGGAGACTCAGACTTATTGATCACATTGATTTCCTAGAGGAAGGTGTTAGCACGACAAGAAACCGCAAACCGATGGCACAAAATAAGTGGATGGTTGGAGTAGGGACAATCGGTACCAATTTGCTCAGGACTTAATTGCCGGGCGGATGTTTATGTCGGTTATTTCGGCAGTCCGAGGCATGTCCAGTGCGTTAAAAACGGCGGTCGCCACGTCTTCCGGTTGTATCAAAAGCTCGGGCCGATACGTTTTCCCTTCGAGCGCGTGAATGGCTTCCTGCATCGGCGTTGCTGTGCGGCCAAGATATACCGACAAGACCCGTGTTCCAGTAGGGTTTAATTCTTGGCGCAGGCAGTCCGCAAAGTGTCGTAGCTCACGTTTAGTTTCGGCATAGGCCGCGATGTTTGGATCCGCTGACAAAGCTGCGCTTGAGTTCATGAAGACAATCTCGCTGCGAGCAGGAGAGAGCAGAGAAAGCAACGCCCGCGTCAGAATCTGTGGGGCACATAAATTGGTGCGTTTCATTTGCTCATACTCACAAGCTGAAATCTTGTCGAGAGAACCCATGAAAAATATTCCGGCAGAATGTACCAAGATGTCGGTGGCTCCGCAATGATGCTCCACGACGGCTCTGACGTGGTCAATTTCCTCACCGTGTGTAAGATCGGCGCGAACAGCCAGAACGCGGGAGCCGGTCTGCCGCGCCGTTTGGATGGCCGCATCCAGCCGGAGGGCATCGCGACCAACAAGCACAACTGTCATCCCCTTGGCCGCAAAGGCAAGGGCAACGGCTCGGCCGATCCCACTGCTTGCACCCGTTACAACAGTTACTTTATCTTTCCAGTCCATGCTGCACATTTCTTGTCTGGTGCGTGTGATTTATATTAAACGCCTATAATTGAGTTCCCAGTTCCCACTGTGTCGGGAGAAACTCACAAGAGATGCTGTCCGCCTTTGCCATGCGTGGCATCCACGACAGCATAAGCAAAATGCCCATGACAACGGCTATTACCCGAGATTCATTTCGCATAGGTACCTCGTTCGGATATATATAAGTGTGGTTAACACTTTAGAGCCAAACGAATAGATGTCAATGTTCCTGGTGAGTACCGTGAGTACCAATCTTCAAACTCTTGGTGGAATAGCAAAGTCAGCCTCGGGACCGTCCGAACGGATTGAGCGCGAAAAACCAGACCAAACCATCAAACGTGTTTCGGATCAGGTGTCAACGATCTTGAATGGCGAGTCACAAGAGGGTGATGTGAAGCTTGTAGTATTAGGAGTGCACGAGGCCTGCGGTGATTGAGCCATAGTAAGGCTCGCTAAACAGATTAACTGATGGCATAACGAAGTCGGCCTCACGACGAGCCGAGTACACTGTGCGGTGTCTAACCTGCCAGAGCTCGGATCGAAGGAGGCCGAGATGCG
>JBOGMZ010000006.1:0-99684 GCA_050746945.1 Candidatus Acidiferrales bacterium
CTGTTGTCGAGCGTGTAGATCACATCCTATAATTCGCATCTCGGCCTCCTTCGATCCGAGCTCTGGCAGGTTAGACACCGCACAGTGTACTCGGCTCGTCGTGAGGCCGACTTCGTTATGCCATCAGCTATCTTCACTGCTGCTGGGTTTGCTACGGCGGTGGTATTATCGCCCACCAGGAGTGGTCAACTTCAGGAAACACGAATGCGGAAGGGTTTCGTTTGCGGACTTTTGACGCTCCTTGCGATTCCTGTTGCCTTCGCTACGCAATCCAAAGGCGAAGACCTTGCCCCCAATCTTGCTAAAGCTCTCACCAAAGCCAAAGTGAAGAGCGTTGTAGTATTTGATTTCATCGGTCCCGACGAAAAACTCAATCGGCTTGGGCAGGATCTCGCTGAGGGCCTTAGCCAGTCGTTGGCAAGTTCCGGCGGCAATTTTCACGTGGTTGACCAGGCTGCCGTTCTCGCGGTAATTCAGAAAAATCGAGTCACCCCGGACGTGGTTCGCCTGCCCGAGATTGCATGGTGGCTGGCGCGTCAACTTCACGCAGATGCCGTCGTCACAGGAAAATTGTCAGCTTTGGGAAATGAGCTGGATGTTGGCGTGAGCGCTGCGCGAATCCGTGATGGCAAGGAACTCGACGCCTTTTTCTCTGTCGTTCCCCTCACCGAAGAGATGCAGAAACGCCTGGAGAATTCTTTGACTCAGGATCATACAGATGATTTCGCTAAATTGGCTGCAAATCCTGCTTCTGCTCCGACGTGCCTGCGTTGTCTCCGCCCTGGCTACCCGGAGGGAGCCACAGCTGATAAGGGGCGAGGCACGGTCCTACTTGCAGTTCTCATAGATGAAAACGGATCACCGAAGCAAATTTCCATCTTAAAGCCCGGACCCTACGGGTTCAATCAGGCAGCCATCGAGTCCGTTCAGAAGTGGATGTTCAATCCCGCAAATGGATTGGACGGGAAACCTATGGCTGTGTGGATGCAAATCGAATTAACGTTTAGCCTGTTTTGACAGAATCCAATCTCAGGCGTTGTTCTCCGTAAAACCTCGGGCTTGCCGCCCAGCTCAGATAACTTTCGACGAATCCTGCTATCACCCGTGATAATTTGCACGCCGATCGTCATGCGGGGCTGAGGGCGCTGGTTGGATTGCTGATGATAATCCTTGTCACTAACAGTTTTCCGCAGTCGCATCTGCGGTGCGACCGCACAAAATCCGGAGAAGCAGCCAGGAGTTGCGCGGCGAGACCTCGCATTGCCAATGAGTTAATCCGTTCGTTGAATAATTGCCTGCGTTGGGGCGGTGGGCGTAACATGCACCGCCAGTGACCGATTCCTCTCCCATCATCGGCCGCACCGTCTCCCACTACCGCATCCTGGAGAAACTCGGTGGCGGGGGCATGGGCGTGGTGTATGAAGCCGAGGACTTGAGCCTCGGCCGCCACGTGGCACTGAAATTCCTCCCCGATGAGATGGCTCACGATCGCCAAGCGCTTGAACGATTCCAACGCGAGGCGCGCGCCGCTTCTGCGCTGAATCACTCCAACATCTGCACCATCTATGAAATTGGGCAGCAGGACGGGCGGCCCTTCATCGCCTTGGAGCTGATGAAGGGCAAGACCCTGAAGCACCAGATCGAAGGCAAGTCGCTGCCAATGGAGGAAGCCATCGACCTGGCGATTCAAGTCGCGGATGCACTGGACGCAGCTCACGCGGAAGGAATCATTCACCGGGACATCAAGCCGGCGAATGTCTTTGTCACACAGCGGGGGCAAGCAAAAATTCTCGACTTCGGCCTGGCGAAGGTGGTACCGCGGGATAGCGCCGTAAACCTTTCCGCGATGCCCACGGTGAGCGAGCTGCAACAGCTCACACGGCTTGGCACAACAATGGGCACGATCACGTACATGTCGCCGGAGCAGGTGCGTGGAGAAGAGCTGGATGCGCGGACGGATTTGTTTTCCTTTGGGGCGGTTCTCTACGAAATGGTGACTGGGGTTCTACCGTTTCGGGGAGAAACTGCCGGCGTGATTGCGGAAGCGATCCTGAATCGCATTCCCGTTGCTCCAATGCGACTGAATCCTGATGTTCCTGCGAAGCTCGAAGAGGTCGTCAACAAAGCGATCGAGAAAGACCGCAAGTTGCGTTACCAGCATGCCGCTGACATGCGCGCTGACTTGAAACGGTTGAAGCGCGATGCGGATTCGAAATATCCGGCCGCAGTTGCCTTGCCGTCGAGCGCGACAACGAATGTCACGCCCCCTGCTGAAGTTGTATCTCGGCCGATGCGAACGGCGCGCTGGAGGATCCTGACTGCCGCAGCGCTGGTGGCTGTCGGACTTGCAACAGGCGCTTTCTTTTATCTCCATCGCACACTCGCGCTCACTGAAAAAGATACTGTCGTGGTTGCCGACTTTTCCAATTCGACCGGCGATGTGGTGTTCGATGATGCCCTTAAACAGGCTCTCTCCATCCAGCTCTCGCAATCTCCTTTCCTGAACATCCTTTCCGATAAGAAAGTCGCCGACACCCTCCGGCTCATGGGCCGTGCCCCTGACGAGCGAGTGTCCAAAGATGTGGCTCGGGAAGTCTGCGAACGCACGGGAAGCAAAGCGGTGCTGGCTGGCTCCATCTCAAACCTGGGCAGCCAATTCCTGATCGGCGTGAACGCCATCAATTGCGCAAGCGGAGATTTGCTGGCCCAAGAACAGCTGCAGGCTGCTACGAAGGAAGATGTCATCAGGGCTCTTGGTAAAGCCGCCACCAGCTTGCGGCGGAAACTCGGCGAATCGTTGAACACCATCCAGAAATTCGACACGCCGATTGCGGAGGCGACCACCCCATCGCTGGATGCCTTGAAGGCTTACAGTGAGGGTTGGAAGTCGGAATTCCAGTTCGGGGATGTGTCGAGAGCCGTCACTTTTTACAGGAGGGCGGTCGAGCTGGATCCAAATTTTGCCGTGGCTTACGGTGCCATGGCCTCCGCTTACTTCAATGTCGGCGAACTCAGCCTGACCACCGAATACGGCAAGAAAGCCTTCGAGCTGCGTGACCGAGCGAGCGAGCGTGAAAAGTTCTTGATTGACACGCTGTACTATGCCCTGGCGACCTCGGATTTAGAGGAGTCCAAACGAACCAGCGACCTCTGGATTAAGACCTATCCTCGAGATGCCTTCCCGCTGTTCAACATGGGCTTCGTGTACGACTCACTGGGCGATTTGAGGAAGGCAGCGGAGGCCTCAAGGGCCGCCATTGTGCTCGACCCGGACAACGGCCTCATCTATTCCAACCTAGCGCAGATGTATCTCGCTCTCGGGCGCCTGGATGAGGCCACGCAAATCATCGCCGCTGCTCGCCAGCGAAATCTGGGCAGTCCTCTATTAGTTCTCAACTCTTACCAACTTGCCTTTGTTCGACGCGACGAAGCCGCTATGCGCGCCGAGGCTGGGAGCGTTCAAGGTCAAGCGGGCGTCGAAGACGCACTGTTGGCCGCACAGTCCGACACCGAAGCATTCTTCGGCAGGCTCCAAAAAGCACGTGAATTTTCACAACGCGCCATTGACTCCGCGACGCGTTTCAATCTCAAAGATGAAAGGGCACAGTGGGAATCTTACTTCGCCCTCCGCGAAGCGGAATTCGGCAACCGGGAAGCTTCCAAGCGCATGGCTGAACAGGCCCTGGCCCATTCGCACGGTTGGGGAGTTCAAACTCTCGCCGCGCTGGCCCTCGCACGGGCAGGCGACCCGCTCCGCGCGCAAGCCGTCGCTGACACAACGGCCAAAGAGAATCCACCGAACACCGTCCTCAATGTGTACTGGCTTCCGACGATCCATGCTGCGATCGCACTCGATCGGGAGAACACGGCAAAGGCACTGGAGGATCTGATCCTCGCTTCTCCGTACGAAATGGGTCAGCCATTTCCTCTTCAGGTGGGTACGGCCTACCCGGTGTTCCTGCGGGGACAAACATACCTTGCCACGCGGCAAGGCGGTGAAGCAGCAGCCGAATTTCAAAAGATTCTGGCCCACCCCGGACTCGTCACAAACTTCTTTACGGGGGCGCTGGCGCAGCTCGGCCTCGCCCGCGCCTATGCATTAAAAGGAGACGCCGCCAAATCCCGCGCCGCCTACAATGATTTCATTACGCTGTGGAAAGACGCCGACCCCGACATCCCCATCCTGAAGCAAGCCAAAGCTGAGTACGCAAGACTGCAGTAGCTCTTGAAAATTAACGAATAGTCGGACCCGAACGGGATAACCGGTTGTCGCCAGTAATAATTTGCACGCCGATCGCCACGCGGGGGCTGAGGGCGCTGGTCGGATTGCTGGTGATAATCCTTGTTTTCAACAGTCATCCACGCGGAAGTCCACCGTCCGTGGCCATGAGTAAGAATCGAAAAAATCAGCAAGCCCGTGAAGTACACCCAAGCTGTCAGGAAAATACCGTCACTCATTGTTTAGCTCACGCGAAGACGCTCTTCCAGAAGCTTTACGCTGGAAAGCTACCACGATCGGCCCCCGAACTAATATCTCGTTCTCGTCCCGAGATTACGGGTGACAATCCTTGTTCCCAACAGTTTTCGGGAGGTACGACGGTTCTAGGCAGGCTCGTTTCGCCGCAGGCCAGTCTTCTCGCATAAATGTTCTTAATTTATTTCAAGCTACCCAGCACTCTAGCTGAGAGTTACTGGTAATCTTGCCCGTCTCTAGCCTCGCGGACGGCCATCTTGACGAGGTACTTAACCCGTTCTCGAAACCGGGTATCCAGGTCTTTATCGTTGTGCGTGAACTTTTCGCGTAGTTGCTCCACGGTGACCGCTTTCTGCACCTCGTCCAGCGTCAGCATTCCCCTTAGCAACGCATCGTGCACTCCCTCAATTACTGATTCGAGCAGCTCAACTTCCAGATTGAGGAAATTTTTGTCGTGGAAGGCCGGTCCGTGGCCAGGAATGATCACATCTACATCCAACTGGGCCAATGCTCTCAGACTCTTTGCCTGCCGACTGGGCGGAGGGGTGACATAAGGTATGGGATAGGAAATCGCATCCCCGGTAATCAGCAGTTTTTCCTTGGGAAGATATAGAACTGTGGTGCCCTCGGCATCGCCGGTCACGCTCATGAAGCGAAATTCTCGTCCGCCGTGGTAAAGGGTGAGCTTGTCCACATACACAAGGGTTGGGTAGATCCGGCGCAAGCTCGCGGCTTCGTTAACAAAGCTCTCGTAGTTTCGCAGGTCGTCTTCATCCTGCCGGCGTTGCCCTGCCGTAAGGGCAGTTCCATCCTCTACTTTTCCCGTGCTGATTTCCTGTCCCAATGCCGACTGGCGCCTTTTTAGCTCGGCACTAAATCTCATAGGCCATGCATCGGCTACGTTCTGCATGAACTCCCGCGTTCGTTCCGTCGCGATGATCTCAAGACCAGGAAACGCTTGCGCGTAGACCTCATTGCCAGACCAATGGTCCGGGTGCCAATGAGAATTTACAACGTATCGTACGGGCTTGTCGGTGATTTTACGAATTTCTGCAAGGATGATACGGGCGCTGGAAGGCCGGGTATCCGTGTCGAAAACCAGGACATCATTTTCATTCACGATGACAATGGAGTTGAGTTGCCTCACGTAGCTGTCCCTCATCGTCATGAACTGGTAGATACCGTCTCCGATCGCGATTTTCTTGATGTCTCGGCCATCGGCGGATCCCACCGTTTCCGCACGCGCGAAAGAGCATGAAACCAGTGCCGGACATATCGACAAACTAAGAAATGCCGCAACTCTCAGCAGAGCGCCTGATGTTCTGTGTTGGATGAATGTCCTTGGACGTTGACCCACGGCGGTGTTGCGAGTTCTTTCTTTTACGGCCCTCTGCGTGGTCTCCATAGATCCTCCCGGAACCATCCGTCAGCAGTATCGGTTTTCGAGCCTCGACTTCTCCCACCCAGCTTTCCACTCTTCGCTGGAAAGAATTTGCGATACAGCTTTGATTAGACGGGGTAACGTGCTAATCGGATTTATCCAAATCGTTCTTCTCGCCGAAAACCCAGCTATTTTGGCCGCGGCAACACTGGGCAATTGAGCTGATCCTGCAATGCTTTGTTTTGACGCAACCCGGATAAATCCGTTTATCACCTGTAATATTTTGCACACCGATCGGCGCGCGGGGACTGAGGGCACTGGTCGGATTGCTGGGGATAATCCTTGTTCCCAAATGTTGGCCACGATTACCAACCCTTTTGGCTCATCCGCCTCAGGATAATCGCGCTGTAGTTGTTCATGCGCTCGGGTCGTCGCTTCAGAGGAGCCGGCAGAATGGCAGCGAGCCGCGCCGCCTGTTGCCGGCCGATATTTCGGGCTGCGGTTTCGTCGTAATAGCGGCATGCCGCCTCTGCGCCATAAATACCAGGTCCCCATTCGACCACGTTGAGGTAAATCTCCAGAATGCGCTGTTTGCCGAGGACGAATTCGGCCACCGGCACCAGCGAGGCCTCTGCGCCCTTGCGCAGAATGGACCGGCCCGTTCCGAAGAATACGTTTTTTACGAGTTGCTGCGTAATGGTGGAAGCTCCGCGAGTGCGATCGTCTTCCAAATCCTCTTCGGCGGCGATTTGGATCTGGTGCCAATCGAATCCATGGTGCTGGTAGAAGTGCGCGTCCTCTGCGGCGATCACAGCGTGCTGGAGGTCGGGCGAGATTTGGCTGAGCGGAATGAATCTGTAGCGCTCGCGATACGGCCTGCCGTGAATCCAGGCCTGCAGGTGGCGCTGGATGTGTACCGCGGTTGTCGGCGGGTCAATCCACCGGGCGGCCACCAGGATCAGCGCAGCAAGCGACCACAGAAGCACCACGCCGATGACAAGCCATCGAATAAAGGCTCGGAGGTGGCCCGTCCGAATTGGAGTCGTGGTTTGTGTCTCCGGCATTCCAGTCACATTTCAGAATGATAGCCCGGGCGGGGTTGCCGCTGATGGATGATCTTCTGCGCGCGAACAGGCAGAGGAGAAATCTGATTCGCAGCATCGTGGCATGCTGCAAAACATTTAGTGGGCGAGGTAGCTCAGGATAAACCCCAATGCCATGAGGACGTAGACGAGGATGCGGTCATGCTTGGAGGAGGAGGGAATCGGCCCGCCGAAAGGGGTCCAAGTCAGTTGGCGTGGTCCGGGATTTTGGAGTGGCCCGGGATCCTGCTCGGGTTCGTGAAGTTGCAGTGAGTCGCCAGTTCGCGGGCTCCCGGAAGGGGCCGCAGCGCCGACGAGATCGGAATGGGACAAATTGCGGTTTAATTCGGAAGTCGGGTAAGGCGCGAGTTGTTGCCGCGCCGCGACGTTTAGGCGGGCTAGGGACCAGGAATGAATGACGATAAAACCCAGGAGCAGCGCACCGATGAAAAAGGCGGATATCACGAAAAGGTGATTTTCGATCACTTCAAAAACAACAAAGAGGAAGAGGCCAGAGTACAAAAGAATCGAGAGAACGGAGTCGGTTCTAGCCGGGCCGAGGTCGGCACGGGATTGCGGAGCCAGGTCGCGCGCGTTTGCGGACCAGTCGCGGTGGAGAAGCCAACAGGTGCCGGCGATGACGACGATGAAGATCGAAGCGCCAAGGATTGCCATCGCGATGGAAATCTCACCGGTGTAGCCCTCGTAGAGGGTATAGAGCGCTCCCCCGCTCCAGAAAAGTACCAAACGAATACCTACAGCTTGGAAATAGAGACCGGCCCCGGGAACTTGATGGGGGACAGGAGGTCGGTAGAGTCCGACTTTCTTCGCCGCGTACAGGATCAGAGCGGCGCTGAGCACCACATACACGAGCAGAGAGAAGACAAGAGAGTCAGAGGGGTTGTTTGCGGCGCCCGATGAAGTGCTGGCGCTGGTGAAAATGAACCAGGCCACGACGGGCAGGCTCAAAGCAGCGCCAAGGGAAAATAGTTTGAGTTTGGGGTTCATGGTTGGGCCATGCTCAAATCTTTGGTGCCTGCACACGGCGCGACCGGGATCCTTAGTGATTATAGTTGAGAGAATCTTGAAAGCGGTTGGTCTCCTCAAATCCGAATAATAACTGATTGTGAACCATATCAGTGGAGAGGCATGATCGCGCTGAATGGCCGTTAACCAGGCAGGTCAGACCCGCTCCAGCGACCTGGGTGATCCCGCAGCCCAGTTCGTTTGACCGAGTTACCTTTCTCACTCTCTTTCGACCTTCCGGTGAGCCTCAAAAAAATCCCCATGAGGACGCATCCGCAGTGGCCTTGCCTCCAGTTCAGCCTCGGAAGGGAAGTGGTCTTGGTGCGATTAGTCGCGGCGGCGGAATAGCCAGGCGAGGACAGCGAGGACGAAGGCAGCGATAAGAATCGTGCTGAAGGCTGAGGCAGGATCGACATCGTACATCGGGGAACAGACGACGGCGATGGTGACGAGAAGGATCGCGTAGCGCCACCAGTTATGACGCAGAGGCGATTCCGATTCCGCCTCTTCGCCCGCAGGAACGAAACGGTACTGAGCACCGGCCGTAGGAATTTCGCGAAGGCGATAAGCAACTGCTGTCGAGACTCGCGCTGCCGTGGCGATCGAGGACGGTGACACGTCTGGAGTAGTGACCAAAGCCGAAGTTGCCGGAGAGTCAGGCTCGCCGGATCTCACGTGCGGAAGATCCGTCGAAGTCGTGAGTGGAGCTGGAGCGATGGGTTGCGAACTGGCTACGTAGGTTTCCCAGGAGCCAGGAAGATCGAGAGCCACGGCGTAGGCCATGTGTTCAGTCTCGGGGCCGGGAGTCCATTCGGGGTGATCCAGGCGATGCAGCGGGTCAATTTGGACACGAGCCAGGAATTCGCGATACCCCTCAATCGCCGGCGCCAGAGCCCGCGCTGCTGCTTTCGGAACGCGCAGGAAGCCGGGGGCAAAGATATTCAAAAGGAGCGTGACGATGAGCGAGGCGAGATAGGCGGAATGGAATTCATTGAGATTCGACGCGAGACCCAGCATTACAGCGGCACCGGCGATCAGCAGCGCAACGACTCCGGCCCAGTTCCCGGGATCTCGATAGCGCCGATAGACAAAATCATAAATGAGCGGAGTGAGGTGGGTGAGCAGGATCGTGCCAACCAGCACGAGGGAAATCCAGAAGGCTGCTTCCGGCAAGAAGGCCGTGTAGATGACCGTCGGGATGGAAAGGAACGCGGCGGGAACGGTGAAGGCGAGGTGGCGCGTGAAGTACTCCGATTCATAAGCTTTCCGGAGGGCACGGTGGATGTGAATGGAGAGCGAGTTGTAGTTGCTTCCGGCGAAAGGCTGGATGGGATAGGCGTCCACCGGAAGATCCGGCGCGACAAGTTCGTCGGGGATGCGCAAGGCGTTGACGGGCTCCGGGTGGAGGAACATGACCGAAAGAGCGGCCAGTTCTTCAGGAGGAAGGCCAGGGGGAATTTGATCGCTGAGCTTGGTGATGATGAACCAATCTTTGTGGCCCTTGATGGAGATCAGGCCGCGGGAAGCGAGCTGCAGGAGGACGGCGGCGAGCGATTTACTGTCAGAATCTCCGGTAAACAGATAGCGCAAAGCTGCCGGGGAGAGATTTTTTGGTGGCGAATATTGGGGGATGAGCGCTTCTTGCTGGTAAGGGCGATGTACGAATAGAAAAAGAAGAAGGTAGTAGAGGAGGGCCAGTAGAGGCGCGGCGATGTAGGCGCCCGGGTCATTCGTGTGTCGAACCCAGGTGGCAGGGTTTGAAGAGGGAAGGAGCGCAATCGAGGAGAGAAACGAACCCATGATTTATCATAGCTGAGGGTGGAGTGAGCACAGAGGAGAGCTGACCAAACGATTACTAGAGCAGCGTGCGCAGTGGCCGCAAGTCAGCCAGAGAGTTCGAGAGAGAATGAGGTCGTATTCGAGAACGGGGGGCGGCCCAGCTTTTCACGCTGTTGAATTGAACGCCTTTAGCATTTCAGGGTGGGAGGTTTTGATTTTTCTTCGAGCCTCCTTCCTTTCTTTCCGGGACGTTCTCCCTCCGAGTGAACCCCCTTGATTCGGTTCGCGCGATTGCACGGTGTTTGACTCCATTGTTTCGGGTCAGAATCGTCGCTACCCTCTGTCCAAGCACTCATCCGAAATGGTGGGCCACTCGCCGTCATGGTTCAGGCCAGACTTGCACTGACATTTTTGATTCAACGACGAATTGCCCGGACGCTAACGGCTCACGCGTGGTGTCCGGCCCTCTGCCACTGGACAAACAACGGGAGCTGGGCCGGGCGCAGAATAACTGGCTCCAACCCACCGCTCTCTCAGAAGGTCTCACAGCAAATAATGTTCTGGACACTCACTGATTTCCGCGCCTGGTGGCATTCTCCCGCTCGCTTCCGCTGGACGCGTGTCGTGTGCGCACCGGATCACTGGACCCTGCCGGTAGGGGCACGGCATGCCGTGCCCATGCGGACGATCCGCGGGCTCGAGCCCGCCTCGAAGCGCCGCATCATTCGAGCCCGGCGGGGAAGGGAATTCACCGCCCCGATCGCACCCCACCGCGACCTCACCAAATTCGGCGATCTGCTCTAGCACGACGCACGACTCACGCTTCACGACAAAGGACCCACACATGAACCGCACCATCGAACTCGTCATCCTTGCCGTCGCACTCCTCGTCGCGGCGCTCGCAATCCACGCCTGGCTCGCCGCCCACGACGACCAGCTCCGCCTGCAAGCCACTCTCGCCTCGCAAAAGCAGCTGCTCGACGCCGCCGACGCCCGCGAGCGCGACCGCACCGCTACTTTGAACACCACGCTCGCGCAAATTGATGCGCTCAAGCGCTCGACGCAAACTCCCGCGCAAATTCTCAGCGAGCTCCCGAAATATATTTCGCTGCCGCAACCCATCACGCTCGCGCCCGCCGCGTCGAATCCCGCCGCCACGACTGGAACCGCGCAACAGCGGGGAACTGACGCGTCCGCAAAATCCGGCGCCGTCGCTTCCCCGGCCCCTGAAAATCTTCCGGACGCGCCCGTCGCGCAAGTCCCCACCGCCGATCTGAAGCCACTCTACGATTTCGTCCAGGATTGCCGCGCCTGCCAGGCGCAACTCGCCGCCGCAAAACTCGATGCCGCCGACGACGCCACCAAAATCTCCGCGCTCGCCCGAGAACGCGACGCCGCCGTCACCGCCGCGAGGGGCGGGGGATTCTGGTTGCGCTTGCGACGCAACACGCGATGGTTCGTCATAGGCGCCGCCGCTGGCGCAGCCGCCCTCTGCACGACCGGCCACTGCCGCGCGTAGCACAGACACTCGCTAATCTTTACACACTAAGGGCACGGCATGCCGTGCCCTTAGCGCCGCTACGTAAGAAATGGCGCAGCGTAGATCGGAGAGGTGCATGCCGGCCGACGTTACAACGCAGCCCTACCAAGATTCACGCATGAGGCAACTTTTTCCCCGTAAGTGCCCGGCCCGCGCGGCGCCCGCCGATTTTGCTTGTAGGGGCACGGCATGCGCGGTTTTTGCGCCCCGGCTGCGGTCGCGGGGCCGTGTGCCCGGCAGATCATGGGAGGCCCGTGCCCCCACCGCGCGCAACACGAAGCAGCGCATAAACAATTGTTCGCCGCCCTCACCACCGCCAAGCGCAGGGGATTCCGGTTGCGCCCGCGCCGCAACCCGCGATGGCTCGTCATCGGTGCAGCCGCCGGCGCAGCCGCCCTCTGCGCCAGCGGCCACTGCCACCCGTGGCACCGACACTTGCATGTCCCGAGCGCAGCCGGCCATTGCCGCCCGTAACGGACTACTTCGTGTTCAAGGGTGTGTAATTCGTGTTCGAAAGTGTACTTCGCGTTCGAAGGTGTACTTCGCGTTCAACGGTGTACTTCGTGTTTGAATGTGTACTTCGTGTTCGATTGATCCCCCGCGGCGCTCTCTCGCGAACGCAACACCGCACTCACCACCGCCAGGCGCAGGGGATTCTGGTTGCGCTTGCGCCGCAACCCGCGATGGCTTGTCATCAGATCCACCGCCCTGACCACCGCCACGCGCAGCGGATTCCGGTTGCGCCCGCGCCGCAACCCCGACGCCTCGTCATTACCTCCACCATCGCTCCCCACTTTTTCCCGCAGCCCATTTCCCACGCCGCGATCGCACGATGACTTTCTCCACCCGCGCTATGCGCCGCGCCGCCCGTGCACCGTCACTCACTCCCTCGAAAGTCTTGCCACCTCCGATAGCCGGGGCCCAGACAATTTTCCTCCCACTCTCCTGCGATCCCCCTTGACAACTCTTCACCTCCCCCGTATTCTAGCATCCGCTAATGAATATTATGTATTATCGTATTCCGGGCGAATAGAAGGCCGTGGGGCCCGACATGTTGAGGGAGGGCCCGCCTGTTAGTGCGGCTCAAGACCGTCGCGGCGGCCGGGGCGCTCTATTGGTTTCGAGTAGATCCAGCCTAATGGCTGGATTGCAGGACGATCAGGGTGAGGGGGACAGTCTTCACAGCCCCGCTTGAAAGGACTGTGAGAGTCAGCGTTGAGGTGCCGGGCGGAGTCCCAAAACTTCCATTGGCTCCATTTCCATTGCTGCCGCAGCTCACGGATGCCATAACAAGCAATACCCATAGGAATGTGGCAAAAACAGCCCGCCTCTTGGTTCCTCTGCCAGGAGGCCGATCTTGACAAGGCTCGTCCAGGTACGATTCCTTGAGGAATTTTGCGAGGAGGAGCAGGCATGCCAGCATCGTTGCTCCGAGCGGAAGGATTATGGGAAGGCTTGGCAGCCCCCAAGTGATCACCGGTTCCGAAGTGTGCGGGATCAGATGCGAGGGCGCGGTGGTCTGGACGTCTACTTCGAACGGTGAGCTTGCATTCGCGGCGACTGGGACCACAACTGGCGTCGCAGTACAAGTGCTAGCCGATGGCTCACCCTTGCATGGTGGAGAGGGAAATGTAATGGTTCCTGCAAATCCGTTCACCGGTACGATTAGCAATTGATAGGCGGCCTTATCGCCTGGTTTCACAGTTGCGGACATCGCTCCACCGTTTGCCGCCACGATCGAAAAATCTACTGCGGTACCGCTTAGCGTGATCGCTTGGGGACTGCCCGGCGCGTTGTCCGAAATTATAATCTGCGCGGTTCTCGACCCAGTGCCGGTAGGGGCGAATACGATTGGGATCGTGCAATTCCCGTTCGGCTTGATGCCATTTGAGCAATTGTCCATTTTCTCGTTGAAGTCACTAGCGTTGGCCCCTCCGAACGAAATCTTGCTGATCTGCAGAACGCCTGCGCCCGTATTGGTTACCGTCAAGTTGACTGGCGCGCTCGTTGACCCTGCAAGTTGCGCCGCAAAACTAATGGTTGCAGGAGCGATTGAAACAGCTGGCAGCGCGCCAATCCCGGCGAGCGCCACCGAGTGAGGACTACCGGCAGCGTTGTCCGCAACAGTGATGGACCCGGATAGATTCCCCACGACGGTTGGACTCAACGTCACGCTCAAGTTGCAGATGATGCCGGCGGCAAGCGACGGTGGACAATTATTGGTTTGTCTGAAATCTGCTTGGTTGGCCCCGGTGAGACTGATGCTGTTGATTGCGAGCGGTCCCTGCCCGGTATTCGAGAGTGTCACGATTTGCGCGCCACTCGTCATTCCCACAGTTTCAACGCCAAAATTCAGTGTTGAAGGCGAAATCTGGATCACAGGCGCGATGGCGCCGCCAGTCAGTGCGACTGTTTGAAGGCTTCCCGTCGAATTGTCTGTGAAACTCAGAGTAGCATTCTTCGTTCCACTGGATTGCGGAGCGAATTCGACTGCAACAGTGCACGTTGCTCCGATAGCAAGTGTGCCGCCGGAAATGGGACACGGATTTGCCCCGCTGGCAGTGATGCCGAAACTTCCCGCATCAAATCCCGACAATCCGATTGCAGTAAACGTCAAAGCGGTGCTGCCGACATTCTTTGCCGTGACCGTCTGCGCGCCACTCATCGTGCCGACCGCCTGAGTTCCGAACGCGAGTTGCATCGGGACCAGATTCAGTATTGGCGCTGGGGCGGTTCCTGTCCCGGTCAACGGAATTATCTGCTCAGCGCCCGGCACATTGCCCGAGTCGTCAAATACATCAATCTCCGCATGGAATTGACTCACTGCTGACGGCACAAATGTCACGTCCAGTTCGCAGCTGTTTCCGGGCGTGACCGGATTGCCGAGCGAGCAAGCAGAGAGCGTGAACTGGCTAATGTCAGGTCCATTCCTACCGAAGCTCGAGATGATTAGGTTTTGGTTCCCGAGGTTTTCGAGCCGCAGCACCTGGGTGAAACTGGAAGTCCCCTCGGGCTGGTTGCCAAAATCCAATCGCGCGGGCATGGCCACAGCGAGCGGTCCGTTGCCGACGCCAACCAATTCCAAGACCTGCGGACTCGCAGGACCATCATCCGCGAACGTCAGGAATGCTTGCTCTGGCCCGACAATGGAGGGCGCGAAGCTCACTTCGAACGAGCAAGTGGCGCCAGGCGAGATGGGAGCAGTCATGCACGCCTCAGTCAAGACCAGGGCAAAATCCGAGGAATTGGGGCCCGTGATCCCGAGGCTCGCCACGTTCAGATGCGCTTCCCCAGTATTCACGATGCCGGCGAAGAGTGGCGGCGTATTCTGCGATCCCACGGGCTGCTGCCCGAAGTTGATTCTTGCCGCTGTAAACGACACGCTGGGTGCCGCTGCTCCACTCTCGCCGAGGGCGACGACGAACGCATCCGCGGCCGGCGGCGAAGCCTGGCAGCTCGCACATATCGTTTGCAAACCGTTACCGGGAGTACCGGCTCGTGGGAAATCTGCCGCCGTCGTTCTGCCCGCCAGATACACATGCCCATTCGAGTCCGCAGCGATCGCGTTACCGTCTGCCACTGCCGTCAAGCCGGGTGGAGCAGTGCCGCCGAGCGGCGAGACGTAGACCAAAGACGCCGCACCGGCGGCGGTCGGATCGAGCTTCGCGACGAACGCATCTTCTGCGCCATTAAAGGGCTGAAAGTTGTCGAGCCACGGGAAATCGTAGGATGTGGTCTTCCCTGCCACGTAGGCCACATTGGCCGCAACGATCGCGACACTCGTGCCTGTATCGGACTCGCTGCCTCCCAAGTATGTCGAAAAGTTGAGTGAGGTCATTCCGCTCGTCGCATCTTGTGCGACGGCAGCAAAAAAAGCGTTCGCAATTCCCTTCAAGTGGGTTTGCGGGCCCGCTTTCGCTCCGTTCACGGGAAAGTTCGTTGATTGCGTTGTTCCTGTCACGTAAGCGGTTGCGGGCATCGCTGAGCCAACGGCGACGGCGAATATTTTGTCGAGACCTGAGCCGCCGAGAAAGGTCGCGTAAGCCAGGTCGGATGCTCCGCCTCCCGACGGGCGAATCTTCATCAGGAATCCATCTGATGGATCTCCCCCGTAAGAAGATTGAAACCCGTTCAACGCAGTGAAGCTTGCACCCGGATTGGAAGTAGAGCCGGCGACATACGCGTTGCCCCCTGCGTCAACGGCCACGCCGCCGACGTTCACTTGCGCATTCATCCCAAGGTACGTGCAATATTTCAGGTGCGGCGTCGCGCTGGGACGGAAGACGGCGAGAAACCCGTCGCTGCCTCCCCCGCCGTACGCCATGCGGAAGGCACCCATCGTCGCCGTCAAGTCCGTCGAAGTTGTATCCGAAGCGACAAAAATGTTTGCTGATTTGTCGAACGCAATCCCGCCGGGATTTTGTGTGGCCTCCGCGCCACTGCCGCCGAACAAGGTCGAGAAAATCAGCGTTGCGCCCGACGGTCCGATCTCGCTCACCGCCAGGTCATTCGCACCGCTTGTTCGCTTGCTCGCGTCCGTCACCGGGAAATCAACCGAGGTGGAGGTTCCCACGTTTCCCACGTTTCCGTTTCCGTCCACGGCGATCTGCCCGCCGGCTTCATCACCGCTGCCGCCAAGAAATGTCAAATACACGAGGGAACTCGCGCCGCTGGCGGTCGGGTCAATCTTCGCGATGAAGAAATCAGCTCCACCTCCAGGCCCGTTGCTGGCTGCCCCCGTCTCTGAGAACGTGGCTGCCGAAGTGGTCGTCCCGCCTACATAAACTTTTCCCATCGAATCGAGCGCGATACTGTTCGCACTGTCTTCACCTGCGCCGCCAAGAAAGGTTGAATAGGAGAGCGAAAGCGAGGGGTCGAGCACCAGCGTCGCGTCCCTGCGATGCGGCCCTACACGGAATCCCACTGACCCATCCGGTTTGAGCACGTAGCTTCCATCCACCTGCTCGCTGCTTCTTATTCCGTGTCCTCTTCGCCCCTCCTCTGTGTTCTCCGGCTCAAGCATCGCGTCTTTGACTTCCCGTTCACCTCGCAGTTCTTCATAAACGGCCGGCTTCCGCATCAAGATTGATCTGCCATCCGCCACAATCAGCAGATTACCAACTGAGTCCAATCGCAGCGCATCTGCTCCCGAAACCTCCAGTCTGAGCCGATCGGCGTCTGTTCCCGGCGCGAGACGCAAATCATATTCAATTCCAGCATCACTTCCGTAAACCTGCACGCCCACGCCGTTCACCACGCTTTCGGCCTCGGCTCGTGCGAAGTGCGGCACGTGTGTGTGCCACCGGCGCGCGTCGCGACCGAGCAGGTAGTTCGTCTCGCCGCGCAGCTTTCCTCTCCCGCGCCACTGAATGTTTCCGTGCGTGGGTTTCGACGAGCGTGTCTGGAGAATGTGATCGGCAAAACTCAATTTCACTAATCGGGCAGTTCCCTTCTCCTTGCGACCCGCACTCACCACCAATTCGATCCCATCTCGTGTCAACAGCACCGTCAGGCCCGCGCCTCTTCCGACGAAGGCAGCACGCGCTGGTGCCTGACCCAGATTTTCCTCAAGACTTGCCGGAAGAGACAGCGCGCCAATGCTGCGGCTTTGCGTGCTACTGGTTGGCGAGGGAAAGGGCAGGCGATGCCCAGTGGATGGGCTGTGTGCAAGATTGGCGAGCCGCTCAACATTCAGGTGTTTTGCTTGATTTGCGAACTCGGCGGGGAATCGTGTGCGCATTGCCGACTGGTATCGCGAGATCAGCAGCGCAGCGCCGGCAACCAGACCCAAGATGCAAAGAAGATATTTCCCCGGACTCATTAGGCCCTCCGCCGAACGCAAGTGCCTCTGCTCCGCGCTCGACTTGGGCGGCTCATATAGTGCCGAGCCAAGTGCAATTAGTTTTGGTACACCAATGCCCCAATTGATGAGACGGCCCGACTATCCGCGCCGCCGATGCCACCGTCAATCCGCACTATTTCGTAGAAAGCGGGCACGATTGAGTAGAAGTACGGAGTCTTCCAAAACGCTTGAGCATGTTGACCGGCAAAGCGAAGAGTTTGGGGATTCCACAGCCTGTTGGTTTATCCTGCCGCAGTTGGAACGGAAGAATGACTTCTCGACCGGTGTCATTCTCCCGATCAAGGAAGAGGATAACCGCCATGATGAGAATTCAAGCAACAGTCGCCAGCCTTGCGCTATTGCTTCTGGTTTCGGGCTCGAATGCACAATCTGTCCCAACCTTTGTCGGCGTGCGCACTTTTCTCGGCGCGCCATACGTCACGAATCTCGAGACGCTCCACGCCGACTTCGCCGTACTCGGCGTTCCCTTCGACGAAGGGACATGGGGACAGCCGGGCGAGCGGTACGGCCCGCGTGACTTGCGCGAAAACTCGCAGGAGTACAATCACGACCTGACTGAAGGCTTCTACTACATTGATGGCGACCGCACCGTGCTCAAAGGCAAGCACTGGGCCGACGTCGGCGATATCGAAGTCTTCCCTACCGTTCCCGCGCAGACCGACGACAAAATCACCGCCGCCGTGCGCACGATCCTCGCGAAAAAGGCGTTTCCAATTATTCTCGGTGGAGATCACAGCGTCACGTATCCCGTCATCCGGGCGTACAATACTCCACTCACCGTCATCCATTTCGACGCGCATCTTGACACCTGGAACGGCGCGCCCGGCAACCTCGATCACGCCTCCTGGGTCAACCGGGTGGCGCAGCTTCCTCACGTGAAGAACATCCTCCAGATCGGGATGCGCGGCCTAGCCAACGACCCCGAGTCCGTCGGCAACGCGCGCAAGCTGCACACTTCCATCACCACGTCTGAGCATATCCATCGTCGCGGCGTCGAGTGGGCGCTCTCGCAAATCCCGCAGCAGGGAGACATCTACATTACCCTCGATGTGGATGTGATGGATCCCACGCTCGCGCCAGGCAGTGGCACACTCGAACCCGGCGGGCTGAGTTTCGCCGAGATTGATGATTTGCTGACGGGCGTAACCGCCAAGGGGCACTTGGTGGGCTTCGATGTGGTCGAAGTAAATCCGTATCGCGACCCGAGCGGGCGCACGGCGCAGACCGCGGTGCGTTTGATGATTGACTTGCTCGGCGCGGCCTTTCACTGATCAGTGAAGGCCACTGAATCTGAGCCACAGGCTGTGCGATTCAACTCGTCGGGAGCGACAAAATCTGAAGTGGATTCACGCGCGCCTGATTTACTGTCAGACCCCAGTGCAGGTGTGGGCCAGTGACGCGGCCTGTAGCTCCAACTTTTCCGAGGACAGTTCCTTTCTCAACGGCGTCCCCGACGGACACAGCGATCGATTCCATGTGCCCATAGAACGTGTAAATGCCGAGTCCGTGGTCGATCACCACTGTGTTGCCGGAGAAGAACAGCTTTTCCGCCAGCACCACCTTCCCTCGCTGCGCGGCGTGAATGGGCGTGCCGGGTGGCGCCGGGAAATCCACGCCGCTGTGCGGCGATCCGGGCTCTCCGTTCAGCACGCGCCGCCGTCCGAAATTTTTCGCGTTGCGCGCGCCATCGAGCGGCAACCGAAACTTGCCCTGCCACCAGCGGTCCGGCGTTACCGTCGCAAAAATTTCACGCAGGCGCTGGCGCTCCTTGTTTGCGCGTTCGATCTCTTCAGCACTCGGCTCAACAAATTCCTTCGCCACGCTCAACTTCTCAACCGCGAACTTCCCTGCCTTCACAGTTATAGCTGCACTGCACGTTGCTCGGGTACTGCCCACCAGTTCGGCAGTGAGACTCAGCTCGTAACGTCCTGGCGCGCGCTCGAGGTCCACCGCGATGAAGGCCCGCTCTATATTCTTGTGACTCGCGTCCTGCCAGAAATGGAGTTGTTCCTTCGACCAGTCGCCCTGGATCTCTGCCAACGGCTTTGTGCTGCGCACTTCCGCCTCTAGCAAGCCGCCCTGTGCGGCCGTCGCCGAATTCAGGCGCAAGGAAACACCCTGCCCGCAATCGAGCGGCGGGGGAATCTTTTTTTGTGCGGCAACGGATGCAGCCCCCGCCATGGCCATCATCGCAACGAGCGCTGCTCGATAGAAATTATGAAACGCCACTAGTTTCCTGCTGTGTTCGCGTAGCGGCGGAAGAAACTATCCGGCTTCCATTGAGGCCGCGTGGCGTCATTCGCCACGACTACCATCAGCGCGCGGATAATTTCCTCGTATCCGGCGGCCGCGGCAAGGTCGATTGGTTGATCGAGATCGTCCGAAGGCGCGTGATAGCGTTGCGTGAGCCAGTCCTTGAAGATTTTTTGTTCCGGCGATCCGGGATCGTATCCCACTTTCATTGCCAGCGCGGGAATTCCGTGGCGAATAAAATTGTACTGATCACTGCGAATAAACGAATTCCGTAGCGGCTCCGGGTCGGGTTGCACGCGCACGCCGCGCGCCTTGGCAACTTCCGTCACGAGTTCGCCGAGGTCCGATTCCTGCAGGCCATACACGGTAAGCACTTTCAGTGGGACGATGGGCAGAAACATATCGATATTGATGTTCGCGACCATCGAACCCGCGGGCACCGTCGGGTGCGCGGTGAAGTATTTCGAGCCCAGCAGACCTTTTTCCTCTCCGCACACAAAAACGAACAACAGCGAGCGCTTTATTTTTTCCGGCGATTGCTTCAGAGAACGAGCCACGTCGAGCAGGGTTGCGCTTCCCGACGCATTGTCCATCGCACCATTGTAAATCCGGTCGCCGTTGATGGGCTCGCCGATTCCCAGGTGATCGATGTGCGCGGAGAGAACCACGTACTCAGCCTTGAGCAGCGGATCGCTTCCCGGCAATTTCGCGACGACATTTGCCGATTCGAGCTCTTTTGTTTCCATGCGCGCATTTGCTTTGATCGAGACGGCCAGAGGAAAGCGCGGGAGCGGCTTCCGTTCTTTTGCGAGTGCAGCGATCTCGCTGAGCGTATGGCCTGACCCGGCAAACAATTTATCCGCGCTCGCGGGATTGAAAACCATGGCGAATTGTTCGCCGCTCGTGTCGTTGAGCGTCCGATCCGCCAGTTGCATGCTCACGTGCGTGCGATTCAGCGCCTGACGTGACCAGGGAATATCCATCGCCGAAGGATTCGGCAGCGAGATCGAGCCGATGGCTCCGGCGTTGCGCAAGGCCTTCCATTTTTCGGCGGCGGATTGATAGTGCGAAGCCAGCGCCCCGGGCATTTCGGCGGGCGAGCCTTGCATGGTCACCGCGATCTTTCCTTTCAGATCGAGGCCGGCGAAATCATCGTAATTCTTTTCGGGGATGCTGAGCCCGTAGCCGGCGAACACCAGCTTCGCTTCCACTTCCGGCGCAAGATCCACGCGCGTTCCGAAATACGCGTCTTCACCGAGCTTGAGCGGCTCCGCCTTGCCATCGTGAATCAGCTCAGCACTCGAATCTTTTTCGATGATTTGGCGCGAGATGAATTTCACGGGCTGGTAGTAGCCGTCCGAACCTGCCGGCTCCACTCCAGCGGCTTTCAATTGCTCGACGATGTAGGATTCCGCGGCGCGTAATCCTGCGCTTCCTGTCTCGCGGCCTTCCATCTTGTCGTCCGCGAGAACCTTTACGTATCCCCACCAGGTCTTGCCGTCGAAGTGGGCTTCACTCGCAGGCCGCACCAGCATTGGGAGCGACATAAAACCGCATCCCGCCAGTACAAAAGAGCACACAAACCCCACTCGCAGCGATTTCTTCAGCATGTCTCGGAATCCTCCCTAAATCTCGCCCCGCGAGGAAAGTACCACGAAGAAGGCCCCATTGTCCGCCGGCAGAATTTTTTTCCGGGGAGGAGGCGAGCGTGCCCTTTAGAAAGTCAGCGGGCCTGCGGTCATCTAGAAAGCAGCGGACCCTCGGCTACTGCGGGTCGTCCCGCGGTGGTTTCTGGTCTTCGTGGGATTGCTTATCGTCGCGCGATTGCTTCACTTCTGCGCGCGGTTGGGAGTTCACAAATTTGCAGACGTCCTTCACGGAGTTGCTGAGCATCACGGTGGTGGTGCTGTACACCGCGAGGCCGCCCTTCTGAAACACGGTGAACTTGTAATTGCCGGACCAGCCCCAGGCTTCGAGCATGTAATCCGATTTTTTCGGATCCAGCGTGAAAGCGACGTTGGGACATTTGTCGACGAGATGTTTCATGATTTCGGCGCGCGGCACCATCGAGTTTGGCGACAAGTACAGTTTGGTTCTCGCTTGCGGCTCCGCGTTCGCGGCACCCGCTACCGCCAATATGAGGACCGCAACGGTCATTATGATTTTTTTCATATGAAATCCCCTTCCCTGCCAGTCAACTTCCGTTCGATATTTTAGACGACCTCCAGGCTCGCAAGGTTGCGTAACGTGCGGAGCCGGTTAAGAATCAGTACCGGAGCGGAACTCCGCGCCCGGACCCCGCCAGAAACTCTAAACCCCCTCCGCGCCGAGAAGTTGCAATCAGGGAGGCGTGATTCGTGACTGGTGACTCGTGATTTGTGGCCCTAGATGCACCCTCCGAAGGCCTCGATTTAGTTGCGATTAGAAATTTTTAACCTCCTGATTATGAGCGAGTTAGCTCAAATTCTATTTGACATCACTTGCGATTAGAAACATGCCGGCTCGCCTTCCAAACTTCCCTCGCAAACGTTTCCCCGCTACAGGTGCACAAGCCTGTCGTTACCTGTCATTCGAAAATTCCCCAGAAATAGCGTGCCATGGAAGAACGTGGAGCGCAAGGGATCCGCGCGGTGGAGATTTACGATTTTCGGGACACCTTGCGCGGGAATACGGCTTCACCGATATTGACGGGACGCGTCCTGACTGGGGCGACTATGCCAGGAAGAAATACGGAGAGTACAAGATCTGCGACGAGCGATTTTATTCCTACTGTGTTCCCGGGCTTGTGGAGCTGATTTTCCCGGATTGGTTTTGAGTGTGAACGAGTGGACCAACCGCCCTAAATCAACGCAGCTAGGCGAGCGACAAGCGTTTGATAAATGGGTTCGTTCTTGCCTTGATTGTCGAAATGGTCGCGAATGTAACAGACCTCGAGCAGGAATCTAGTTGAAGCAGCGATGGCTTTAGGAACGTTCCTTGCGTGTTCCTGGGGTTCTATGTCCTCTGAATTGGGGTCATCGTTGAAAAGAATCTTCATTGCATACCCGCCGTGTGTTGGCCCTGACAGAAATTTAAACATGTCGTAGGTCGAGTGGGTGGCAAGTGCCAAGACCTTTTTCGGACTTCCAAAATCAGGTTGATACCAATAAACCGTTGGCTCTGTTTCCAGAAGAAGTTGACGCGCTCTAATCTGGTCTGGGTGCTGAAGCCTGCCAACCAGTTCGTCTATTATCGCGTTTACGTTTGTGCGTTCTGGGTTAGTGATGTGGGGGTCTGTGAGCCATTTTCTGTAGAAGTGCGTGACATATTTGAACCCCATGTAATCTGCGTCTGCGGGTTTGTTCGCGACGGCTACACAGTTGGCAAACAAATCCAATAGCGTTCGATTGAGCACAGACGTGACTGGCGTCCAACCTTCTTCGCAGAGGGTCCGAACACTTCTGTGAGTCAGAATCGCGCTTCGGGCCAAGATATTTAACGCTTCTGAAGCCAGATTCTTGCACCCGCCGCTCGATGCAATCTTGTTTTGAATGACCGAGGCGAATTCTATGGCGTCGCTGTGAATGGCGTCCAAATCCGGGCGCAAAGGAAACATTGGCATTGCCTTCGTAGGCTATCACTTGCAGTCCACCGCTCCAAGGCGTCGAGCACGTCACCTTTCGAGTCAGGCGCGGCTGCGTCCAATTCGTCCTAAGATTTGCTCGCGGTCAAGACGTGTAAACCAGTGGTGTCCGTGCGGCGCCTTCATCGCCAGCCTTATGAAAACTTCCAGTGCAATAGCTGCCTCGGGCGTGGCGGCTTCACGCCGCTCCCCCAAGTTGCCGATGGAATAAGCCCAAATGTCCGCTGCTTGTAAGGGCGGGTGGTCCAATGGTTCGCCAGTAGCATACGAAGCCATCCAATAGCCGAACATATTCACAGCTTTCAGAGCGTTCCAGAGTTCTTCTGCCGGACCAGTAAAACCACGGAACTTTGCGTAAAGCATCGAGACTGTCGCAGGCGTCGCGTAATCCCACTCTTCCAACGGCAGACCTTTTTTCTCTGCGTCTACATCCGCTCGTGCTCTCCTCACTTTTGTGCTCAAGTCTTTGCTCCCAGCCGCAAAACCTAAATTCGATGTCACAGCTTGGAAAGCAAGATAATAGGGATCTCGGCACATTCGCTGCTGTTCCAGAGTCAGATTGTTGTAGTCGCTCAAAGAAACGGCAGCAGCCACAGGAATGGCCTCGCTTCGCTCAATCACTTCCAAAAGCAGATTCAGAACTCTAAGGCGTTCCAATTGGTTCCCCCAACGAGGAGCAGAGAAATCCTCAGCGTGATGGATGAAGTCAACCATGTGGAATGGCCTAGGAACATTTTCGGTGCTGATGCAGGCTTCCCATTCTTCTGCAAACCGCTTCCAGTCGTCGGACCATCCGAGAAGTCCTGCGATCCCCATGTACTTCTTGGACGGGTCCTTAGCGTGCCCGAACTCATCGCAGTACGATTCAAAGGTGCGAACCATAGCCAACATCGTAATGCATAAGCGCAAAGTTGCCACTCTATTGATTGGTGTACTTCTCGCCGTTGCCCTGAGGTCCGATTTTTGCTAGAGTTTTTCGCCATTGGAGGATCATATGGCGACTTACAAGCCAGGTGAGAAGGCGCCGGATTCTGGTGAACTAATTGAAGTTGGGCCTCGTGGGGGCGAGGTAAAAGGCGGACGTCGTACAGTGATCGAGCGAGGCGAAACGATTCCTCCGACTTCCCAAGAGGGCAACCAGTTTAAGTACAAGCGGGGCTCAAAAACCACTCACTAAGAACAACGCCCCGATTCCCTCCCCCGCCAGCGAGCCTCTCCACTCCCGGCGGGCGGCCTCAAAGAGAGTGGCGAATGCAAAGTGCGAACAGCAGATCCCTCCCGAAGCTAAAACAGGGTTCGGGATGACAACGGTGAGGTGAAGAGCACAGATATGAGTGTCTGTGCTACCCCACTCTTGAGATTCCGGCGAAAATTCCGCTGACCCATCCGCAAGCAGTTCCGCGCGCGAACTTTTTGAATTCCTCCAACGCGATTGAATTCAAAGGACAAACAAAACTTCACACCTCGCGCTGGCGTTTGGACCACCCGGCCAATATCCTACTTCGATTCGTAATTCTTGAACTCCGCCGACGTCATTGGTCTATGCCCGACGGCCTGAGCGATGCTCATCTTGCTGTTGGGCAGCGTGCCTCCAAAATAGAAGTGATAGATCATCCCGTCGGTAGTGGCAACCAGGTCGGCGACCTCCTTGGCCTTGTCCGGCGGCATATCAAGCACCTGAACCCTTCCACCGGCGATCTCTATCTTGTGGTCATGCCAGTTTTTATTCCATTCTGCCAGGGGCACCTGAGTGCGCGTTAGCTTCTTGGCGTAAATCCACTCCACCTGCTCCAGTTTGGCGTTGGGCTCGGTTGACTCGTAAATTAAGCACTGTATCTGGGGATCCGGCGCGATCACCTTGCAGTAGTGGTGGTACGGGCCCATCTGTTTGCCATCTACCAGGTGGGGTGCGAGTACGTGGATGTTGTATCCTTCAGCGGGAGAGGCTTTCACTGCAGCGATAGATTCCTGGGCCGGCGCCTTGGTAGCCGCGCTGTTGTGACGAATCGCGGAAGCTACCGAGAACGCAATAGCCAGCAGGCAAATGCCAGCGATCCTCATGAACATGGTACGTCCTCCGGTTGGTGGATTGTGTCGGACCTGGGGTTACTTCGGACGCAAACTAACCTAAGGCATGGAGGGCCGTCAACCAGAAATGCTTCTCAGAGTCGCGGATATCCTCAGATTCCATTGGCTGGCAGAAACCATCCAATAAGATGTCATTGGTTCGTGCAAAGAGGACTCCATGGACATTCGGGCGATATTTGGGATTAGCGTGCTGATGGGGTTTGTTGCGTTTGGCGTGGTGGCGAAGATTTACATCTGGCCGCGGGTGCGGGCGATGCAGCGTGGTGAAGCGCTGATGGCTTTGTTGGCTGTGCACATGTTTCGGTACATGGGGCTGAGCTTTCTGGTGACAGGAGTGGTGTCAGCTTCCCTGCCGGGGGAATTTGCGAGGCCAGCGGCGTATGGGGATTTGATCGCGGCGGTGCTGGCGATTGTTGCGGTGCTGGGGCTGGCTGCACGGGCGTCGTGGGCGGTTCCGGTTGTGTGGGTATTTAACTTGTGGGGGACGGGGGATTTGTTGAATGCGTTTTATCAGGGGCAGACTCATTTCGGGGTGGGGATTGGGGCGTTGGGGGCGGCGTTTTATATTCCAACTGCGATTGTGCCGGTGCTGTTGATTACGCATGGGTTGATTTTTGCGGTGTTGGTGGGGGGGAGGCGGTGATGGGGCGGGCACGGCATGCCGTGCCCCTACGGGCAAAAGGGAAAAGACGAAGAGCACAGACGAGAGCACAGACATGGTTCGGCTGGGCTCACCACGAGCGAGTGTCTGTGCTACCGGAGGCAAGATAACAGAGCCGGCGAGACGCCGGCGCTACACAAGGCGAGATGCAAGCAAAAAGATGCAGGAAGCAGATCCCTCCGCAAGTGCGGCGCTCGGGATGACAGCGTTGGGGCGAAGCGCGAACGGCGAAGAGCGAAGGCGAAGAGCACAGACAGGAGTGTCTGTGCTACCAAAGGCCAGAAAAGAAAGAAGGCCCGACGTGGTGCCGGGCCTTCTGTCTTCCGGGGCGATTGCTCCCCGTGGCAGTAGTTGCTGAGCTAGAAGCTGATCTTCAGGATTTGGCCTCCCCTGCCTACGAACCATCCAGCCTTCGGATTCGCAAAGCCAACCGCCCACTTCCCGGTCACGCCGGGGATGGTGAACCAGGTTTGGCCTTCATCGGGAGTCCAAGCCGCGGCTCCTAAAGTGAAATCCGGTGCCATCTCGGTGGTGACCACGACAGCACCCTCGAATTTGAAGTCGTCATCCTCGGCCCCGCCGTTGACTTGGCGATCCTGGCCGAAGTGCTCGCCTTCGTTTCCACGATTGCCGCGAACATAGGCGAGGCAGAAGATAGATCCCTGCACAGGCGGTTTGTTCGTAAGAGTCCAGGTCTGGCCGCCATCATCCGAGGTTGCCGCGTCCGCCGCGTCGTTGGTGGCCAGATCGCCGCCAGCCACGATGCCGTGCCGCCCGTCGCGGAAAGCCACGGAGATCGCGCCGCCGCTGGGCGAGACCTCCAGCGGAGTGTCATACGCGTTCCAGGTGTTGCCTCCATCTCTGGTGGCAAGGATCCGGGCAATTGTCGAGCCGCCTGTGGCGACCCAGGCATTTTTTTCTCCTTCAGATGCGGCGCAAGTTCCGCTGGCTGCAAACGACGCTTCCCCTGCCAACGCCGGCGGCATATTCGCGGCGATGGAGTTCCAATTGGTTCCGTCGGTTGTGCGGATGTCTGGGAATACTCCGTTGACGGAATCGCTGTGCGTGATGCCGCGGCGAGGAGTCCAGAACGCGAAGCAATCGTAGAACGCGTTCACCGTCTGATTCGTGAACTCGATGGTCCAGTTCGCGCCGCCGTCGGTGGTTTTGTAGATGCGAAAATCTGTCGTGTTGTTTCCGATGGACATTAAGTAGGCGACCTTGTCGCTGACGCCGAAGACGTCGCGAAATTGAAGGGTTTCGGCGCCGGGGACGACGCCGGGCTTCCAGGTGTTTCCGCCATCCGTCGTGACCACAAAAGTGCCGCCGGTTCCGGCTGCCCAAACCACACGGGAGTTGACCGGACTGACATCAATCAGGAGCTGCGTGGTGCCGCTCGTTTGCGGCGTGATCTTGGGTTGTTGAATTTTTCCATCTTCTCCCGCAAAAGTGGCAATTGCGGATGCGGCGAGAAGTAAAGTGACCAGCGAAGATCTGAACATAGGAGTCCTCCTAGGACGGGGGTCGGGGCGCTGAGAAGTATAGGAACGACGGGGAGTGGTGTCAAACAGTGAGTCCTTGTAAACGCGAGGAGAGCCTGGCGTTCGAGGTAGGCGGTTAGGGTGTGTGGAATTATGCGAAGGGTCATTCGCCAGGTCGAAGAGGTGAAACATAGAGGACACGGAGAACACCGTGGGAAATGATCCGCCGGGACGCCGGCGCTGCGTAAAACGGCCGCAGCGAGTTATTTTGAGGCGAAGAATAAGTAGTCGGCGGTATAAGCGACGCGAAGTTCCTGGCCGGAGTGTGATGCGTCACAGCCGGATGCGGGAGCTTTGCCGCCTTTGGTATTGAGGCGCTGGATGGATGTGGCGCGCGCGAGTATTCCATCACCCGTGTGGCTGACGACGGAGACAAGCAGCCAGGGAATGGAATCGGGATCGGGCGAAGGCTCGTTGGCGATGGCTTTTCCAGTGACGCGGCTGCCGTCGTTCGCTTCCCATGACGGGCCGGCGAAATGTTTCCCGAATGGCTTGCCGGATTTGTCGAAGAGTTGCGCGTCGGGTGCCTTCAGAGTCCAGGCGAATTGCGCGCCGTCCGCCTTGCAGGTGTAGACCTGATCGCCCTTGGCGTGGACTTGTTGGAGGAGTTGTTCGTTGGCAGGAGGCTGGAGCTTTTGCGGGACTTGCTGGGCGTGAGCGGAGACGGTGAACAGGGCGAGTGCGGCGAAAGCGAGTGCGCAACTAGTTTTGATCATGGGATGGCTCCTTGTGGAAGAGGCCGACACTCTACTGCAAAATGAGCGGGATTTGAAGCTGTGGCGGAGAGAGACGGAAGGCTTAAACCCAGAGGACACAGAGAACGGACGAACGCTGAGCGGCCCGAGGAAGAAAAATCCAACAAGTGTTCAGCCGAGACGCAACGTCAGTCGAAGAGACTCGGTTGTTTTTCGGTGCGGCGGGGCTTGGCGGAGCGGGGTGCAGAATTTTTCGCGGCGCTTGAACTGGCGGCTTGGCCGGAGCGCAGAGTGCGGGGCTCATCCGGGACCGCGGACTTTTCGTGGTCTGAAACTGGCCCGGTCGCGAGGGGACCGAGCATTTTGCGGAACGTCTCGACAGTTGAGGGAGCGTGGCCAGCGTAGTGGTTGTTGGCGTAGACGAAGATTTGGACGCGGCGCTCGTGAACTTTGCGGACGATTTCGACCCACTCGGCCAGCTCGGTGCGGCGGTCAACGATGACCACGTCCCAGGTCTTTGTGCGCTGCTCAATTCCCTTCCGGTCGCCGAGCCAGCGGATGTAGGTGAAATCGGCGGTGATGGGGTCGAATTTCTCAAACAACTGAGCGGGGCGTGGCATCCAGGAGTGGTCCTGGAGGACGAGAGCGACGTTGAGGTCGCGCAGCGCGGCTGCGAAACGCGCGTCGAGCCAGGACTTGTTGCGAATTTCGACGGCGAACATGTGATCCTTCGGCAATTTCTTCATGAAGGCGTTGAGCAAATTCAGGAATTCCCCGCCGCTCTTGAATTTTGTGCGATTGAAATACGGGAATTGCAGAACCATGGGGCCGAGTTTATCGCCGAGGAGCTCCATGGTCTCGACGAACTGCTTGAAATCCGGCTCGGCGCCGACGAGCATTTTTTCGTGAGTGACGGCCTGCGGAACTTTCACGGAGAAGATGAAATTGCCGGGCGTCTTGCGCGCCCAACCGTTGACGGTGGCGGCGGTGGGCGTGCGGTAGAAGGTGGAGTCAACTTCGACGGTGTCGAATTTGGTGGCGTAATAGGTGAGGTAGTCGGCGGCCTTCATCCCCTTGGGGTAGAAGGAATCTTCCCAGCCTGCGGCCGTGAAAGCGGAGGTGCCGAGGTGGATGCCGGAAGAGTTGGAGGTGGAGGCCACGTGGAAGAGGCTAGCGCGAGACGCTTGGCAGGGCAAGCGGGAGGTTGAGCGATGACGGTTTTCTGCGGGCGATTGCGCAATGAAAAGTGGGGGTTGGCTGTCCCGGTGCGCCTGGCCGAAGTATCCAGGAAACCAGGCGCCCGGGAATTCTAGGGGAGGCTCGATGGACAAGCACTACGTTGCGCGAATCTTGATGGCGGCCATTCTGTTGTTGGGGATTTTTGTTATCGCCGGATGCGGATCCGGTGTGGAGGGAACATACTCGAATGAGAGTGGCTTGGCGATGCTGGACCTCAAGTCCGGCGGGAACGCCGTCTTCACCGCCCTGGGAACGACAAACCAGTGCAAGTACAAAGTGGACAGGAGCAAGATCGGCCTGGCTTGCGCCGATCAAAAATTGAATCTGACGGTCCATGACGATGGATCGATCACTGCCGACGGGACTTTCATCGGCGCGATGCGAAAGGCCAAGAAATAAGATGGATTCAAGATTCAGCGACAGCCAATCCCCTCCTCCGCAGTGGAGCCGGCGATTTGTGCCGCCGGCCCCGCCTGAAGAGAAGCAACAAACTACTTGGGCAGTTGCTGCGAATCGTTTGAGCCAGAGGGTTGTTGAGCGGCGGGTGCCTCAGGCTCCGAGGACACCGGGGCGAGGGATTGTAATTCACGAGTGGTAACCAAAGCTGACTCCCGGTTCTTGGGGGCGCTGACATACCCGTGGATGTGATTCCTGTCAATTTTGTTCACAACCAATTGAAGCGGTTGCGGATCATCTTCACGATGGAGCCAGACGGGCTCGTACAAATTCACATGCTTCTTGCCCAACTGGTTGTCGTCCACCAGCAGGGCGAGGTCGTAGCTCTTGTGCTTGACGTCGGCCTTGCGCAGTGAAATTGAAATGGGGCCGGTGCGCTGGAATCCTTTGCCCCTTGTGATGTCGAATTCAAAGTAGTCACGCTCGCCTTGCTTTTGGAGGGCCACCAGCTCGTCATGAGTCCTGGCGATCGAGCTACTGAGCTCGTCCCTTGTTGAATTCAGGCTGCCGGTCATGTCCGTGCGCGCCTCGGCGAGATCTCCTTCGGTGCGCTTCAACTCCTCTTGCTGGGCTGCCAATTCAGATTGCATCTGCTTCAAGCGGCGGTTTGTGGCAGCGCTCAACCTTCCAGAAGTGTGCGACGCGCCCGACTGCTGTGAGCCTGTTGCGGCTTGCGCCTGCGGAGCGGTTGTCATGGTGGTCAACTTCTGATTCAACGCGTCCAATTGTGAACGCATATCGCTAATGGTCGAGGACAATTGTTGGTTTTCACCCGACAATTGCGAGACGGCCTCGCTCTGGCGATGCCCATACGCGTAGGTAAATACTCCCGCCGCGACGAGCAGCACGACCAGCACAACGGACCAGATATTGCGGTGCTCTGAAGAGCGGTGCTCGGTCTCCGCGTTATGATTTTCTTGCATGCGAATCCTCCTGATGGCGCCGCGCAGCAGCGCGCACGCGTTTATAGATTTCAATTTGTGCCCCGACGCGCGCTCGGGCCAGGTGTGGTATGGCTCCAGTGTGCCGGGTGGGAGATGACTCTCCCTGTCGTGGGGAGGGACGCAAGCAGCGTTCCAGATGAGGAGAAAAACGACGGCGGATTAAATCACTTTCAATGCATGAGTTAAGCGGAGGTTCCTAAGGGAATATTATTTTTCAGTAGTACTAGTCCTGGAAGAATTTTCACAAATCCCGTCGTCACTATCCTGCCTGTGAATGAAATGAGTTCTGAAGATAATGGTGGGCACTGCTAATCGGACCATGCGTAATTCTCGTCGCCGAGCGCGATCGAGAGCATGCCTTCGGTGGGCAGAACGTCCAAGGGCAAGCCGCCCTCCCACAGTGCGACGCCGAGCAGAAGCTCACGACGGTCGCGTAAATCGAACAGCTCGCGCGCAATGCTGACCTCGAGAATCTTTCCGTACGCCGCGGTGACGACAGCCTCCGGATGCAGCAGGCACGCGCCGCCCTGCTCGACCACGCATTGAACGAGCTTGGATTTCTCGACGCGCAGGGTGATGCGCATCTCGCGCGAATCCCACATCGTCAGCCGCACCTGGAAATCAGGAAAATCCTTGATGGCTTCAGCAATGGGATCGACGCGCAGATAAAAATTCTGTGGGCCGAAGCCGTAGAGCATGTCGCCGAGGACGTCGCTGTGGCCGTGCATGGTGCTGCTGCGGCGCTCGGTGGCGTAGAGGCCGGCGCCGAGCCATTCGAAGTAGCTGGTTTCGCGGCCGTCCACGGTGACTTGGAGGAACGAAGAAGGCGGCTCGCGCCGGGCGTGCTCCGCGGCGCGCTTGATGGGAAGAGCGAGCGCATCCGGGACATGCTCGCCGAGCGCGGTGTAAATCTCGGTGAGCTGCTTGCGGTACAGCTCGTCGAATTCGGCGTCGTTGGCGGAACCGTGCTCGGGGCCGTACCACCAGCACCAATCGCTGCCTTCCGCGGCGAGGACGGCTTCGAAGGCGCGGGCAAGGGGTGTGCCTTCGGCGGGCGGAAGAGTTTTAGCGCGCTGCGTCGCCCGCTCGTAGGTCTCGCGGGCGTCGCGCAGCAAATCCCAGGCGCGCACGTCTTCACTGTGCCCGATCCAAACGTCGAAATTGGCGCTAATCCAGGACGCGGGAAAAATTCCGTCGAGGCTCGGCGCGTTGGGCGATGCGGCGATCGCTTCGCTGGCTGTCAGCGGCTGAATTTCCGGATCCTGATCAATGCGGCCATAAAACCGGCGGAGAAAATCGCGGCCATTCCCGGCGTAAAATTCCCAGGCGTTCTCACCGTCGAGGATCAGGCTCACCGTGGCGGTTCTTCCCTGCGGCTCGCGATCCCCAATCAGGCGGACGCGGCGGTGCAAATCTTCGGCGGCAGCCTCGGCTCCCATGCGGCTGTAAACGAACCCAACGAGGTCCGAGAGATAATGGTCGCGGAAGAAGCCAGTCATGGAGTGGCCGTTGCGCTCGAGGCGCCATGGCGAGTAAAGCTCGGGGCCGTTTTCCGGGTAGCCGGATGCGTCGCGCCAGAATCCGATGTTGCGCGTGCGGCCGAGGACGCCTTCGTCGGTGGCGAACCATTGAAAGCCGAGGCCAGCGGCAATTTCAAGCGCCTCGTCCGAGACGGAGCCTTCCGAAGGCCACAGGCCCGCGGGCGGCGTGCCGAACACGCGCTCGTGAAACGCTCGGGCTCGCACGAGTTGCTCCCGCGCGTCCTGCGGATAACGGAACGGCGGCTGCGGGAGTGGTGTATGCGGGTTTGAGACGCACGCGATATCCGTATCACAGACGAGTGGAAGGATCGGGTGGTAATAGGGCGTGGTTGAGATTTCGATTTGCCCGCGCTCAGCCGCGAGTCGGTATTCCGGCAGCACGGCGGCGAGAAGTTCGAGCTGTTTTGCGCGCAATGCGGCTTTATCTTCCTCAGTGAAATTGCTGCCCTTGCGCGAAAGCTCGTTGACGATGGGGTCTTTCGCCAGATATTCCTCGTCCATCCAGGCGATCTGCGAGAGGACCTGCAAATCGCGCCACTCCTGTAAGCCAAAATGCGCGACGGCAGCTTCGATTCCCCCGGACCGAACCTGCGAGCGAAGTTCGCTGAATCGTGGCCAGCGCTGGAGAAAATTGTCGTTCACCTGGAAAGCGCGTTCGATGGCTACACGCTTCTGTTCGGGCGTGAGCGCGGCGGCGGGAGCAAAAGCAATGTCGAACCAGAGCTCACTGAATTTGCCGCCCGCGTATTCTTCAATCTGCGCGGCGAGGAGCGGCACAAAATTAAACGTAGCGTGCACGCCGGGAAATTCGCCCAGCACGCGCACCATGCCCCAATAATCTTTCAACGCGTGCAGGCGCGTCCAGGGCAACATGTAACGGCCGGTGGAGGGGTCGCGATACTGCGGCTGGTGCATGTGCCAGAGAATGACGAGATTGACGCGGCTCAAAGCGGGACAACCTTTCGGAACGCGAAGTTAGCTGCTCGGAGGTCTGAGAGCGGATTCGCGTAAGCGCCCATGCTAGAATGGCGCCCCGCAAACATGCGCCTGCTCGATCGATATATTGCCCGCGAAGTAGCCTCACACGCCGTCCTGGGCCTCGCTGTGTTCACTTTCGTTTTCTTCGTGCCGCAACTGGTGCGCCTGATGGATTTGATTGTTCGCCACTCGGGCGGCACGGTCACGGTTGCGCTGTTGTTCCTGTGCGCGCTGCCTCCAGTGCTTGGATTCACGTTACCGATGGCGGTACTTGTGGGAGTGCTGATCGGGCTCGGTCGGCTGTCGGCAGACAGCGAGATTGTGGCGCTGCATGCTTCCGGAGTCAGCATGCGGCGGCTGCTGCTGCCGATCGGCGTCTTGGCGATGGCGACCGCGTTCATCACTCTGTTGATGACCTTCTGGCTCAGCCCGGTCTCGATCCACGCGCTGCGCGGGTTGGAGGAAACGCTGCGTTCCTCGCAAGCTCCTTTTGCCGTGCAGCCGCGCGTGTTCGACGAGCGCTTTCCCGGGTTCGTATTATACGTGCAAGATGTGGAAGCCGCTGCCACTCACTGGCGCGGAGTTTTCCTGGCGTCCACTGGCGGGGTGCCCGGTTCGGCAATCACGATCGCGCAGGACGCAACGATCATCACTGTTCCGGGGCAGGAAGGCGACAAAGACCGGATCGATATCCATCTCGGCAGCGGCAGCACGCACGAGTACGATTCGAATACGCCCGATCGCTACAGCGTGACGACCTTCGGCGAGAGCGATATCCCCATTGATATTTCCTCCGCGACTGCAAGTACAGCCGTGAAGCCGGCTGCGCTGAGCCTTTCAGAGAGATCCATCTTCACATTGCTGCGGACGCGCGGGCCCGGCTGGCGCGAGGCGCGCGTGGAATTTCAACGGCGGCTGGCATTCCCTGTCGCCTGCCTGGTGTTTGCACTGCTGGGAGTGCCCGTGGGTGTGCGGCCGCGGCGCGGAGGACGGGCGACGGGAATGATCCTCACGCTCGTGCTGATTGGCGGGTATTACTTTTTATTTGTCACCGGGGTGCACATGGCGCAGCAGGGATCTGTGGCGCCATGGCTCGGCGTGTGGGCCGCGAATATTGCCGCGGTTGTGATCGGATTGTTTTTTCTGAGACGCGTCGAAAGCATCCGCAAGCCAAATCCGGTCGTCGCGCGGGTGGAGCGGACGTTTTCACGCTACACCAAAATCCAGCGGCTGGAATCGGAAGCGGCGCCCGTGCGCAGTTCCAATGGGCCGATTGCGCATGCCGCGCCCGCGGTGGGGATTCGTCACGCGATCGGCGCCGGAACCGCCGTGGGCTTCCCGATGCTGGTTGATATTTATCTCCTGCAGCGATTTTTTTATTACTTTGGCGTGCTACTCGCGGGATTTATTTTGATCTTTGACGCCTTCACGCTGTTCGATCTGCTCGGCGATATCACGAGGAACAACACGCCGATTTCTATGGTCCTCAGCTATTTCCGCTATCTCGTGCCACTGATGGTGTACCAGCTCGCGCCACTGGCCACGCTGGTGGCGACGCTGGTTACACTCGGAGTGCTGGCGAAAAATAATGAAGTCATCGCGTTCAAGGCCAGCGGGATCAGCCTCTACAGACTGGTTTTGCCGTTGACGCTCGCCGGGTTCCTGGTGGCTGGGGCCATGTTTCTGCTGGACGATACGTTTCTTCCATATGCGAACCAGCGGCAGGATGCGCTGCGCAATCAGATTAAGGGCCGCCCTGCACAGACTTATTTTCAGCCCGCGCGGCAGTGGATTTTCGGTGAGGACAATAAGATTTATAACTACGAACTGTTCGATCCCGACAAGCAATTATTCGGCGGGCTGAACGTCTTCGAGATCGATCCCGACACTTTCCAGATTCGCCGCCGGATTTTTGCGACGCGCGCCTCATGGGAGCCGACGGAAAAGACCTGGGCGCTGGCAGGCGGCTGGGTGCGCGACTTCGAGAGGGGGCGCGTGACGAAATATACGCCCTTCAGCATCAGTGCCCTGCCTGAGCTGACCGAGCCGCCCAACTATTTCCGCCGCGAGGTGCGCCAGTATTACCAGATGAACTGGCGGCAACTCGGCCGTTACATCGCGAGCTTGCAACAGGCCGGATTCGACACCTCGCGCCTTTCTGTGCAGTGGCAGAAAAAATTCGCCTACCCTTTGATCGCCGCGATTATTGTCTTTCTCGGCGCGCCGTTTGCATTTCTGGTGGGGACGCGCGGAGCAATCGGCGGGTTGGCACTCGCGGTTGGGATAGGAGTCGTTTATTGGGCGGCCGCTGCGCTCTTTGAGGCCATGGGATCTGTGGGGCAGTTGCCGCCCCTTCTCGCCGGGTGGGCGCCCGATGCAATCTTTGGATTCGTCGCCGTCTACTTCTTCTTGAAGATGCCCACTTAACGAGTCATTGATGCGGAAACACTCAGAAGACCAGGTCACAAAGCGGTTCACGAGGCTGGATTTCCATGACGACAATCTGAGGCTGGTTACTATCCATCCTCCCAAGACGCGTCATGATACGACAACGATGGAGTTTGAGTTTGAGGACGACGAGACGGGGGCCAAGAAACTTCTGTCATTTCATTCCTGTGGCAATGTGCGCTTCCTGATGGATTTCGATGTATTGGCGGACAATTGGTTTGCTCAAACCAAGGGATTGCACGCGAGTGCGAATGCTCAAGAAATGCGGAAGATTATAAGCAGCCAGTTGGCACATTGGAGGACGTCGTATATGCCGCCACTCCCTCCGGACAAGCCGGTCCGGAAGAAGCTAAACTCCATTCGTAAGTCCAGAAAGTTCAAGATAAAGTTCTTCGGCGGCACTGTCGAGATTCTGGCGAAGAGTTTCAAGTTAAAGTAATTGTTTAAGACTACCCGCGCACGGGAATTCTTACCCCCTACTTGAGCTGTCGGCGGGCCAACTTCTATCGGGGAACCAGCGAGCGGATCTTCTGGATGACGAGATCAATGCCCACCTCGTTGTGACCGCCCTCGGGGATGATCACGTCGGCGTAACGCTTTGAAGGCTCGACAAATTCCATGTGCATGGGCCGGACCGTGGCCATGTATTGGTCGACGACCATTTCCATGGTGCGGCCGCGCTCGCGAATATCGCGCACCAGGCGGCGGATGAAGCGCAGGTCGGCGTCCGTATCGACAAAAATCTTGATGTCCATCAAGTCGCGCAGGGCTGTGTTCTCGAAGATGAGGATGCCTTCGATGATGATGGCAGCGCGCGGCGCGATTCGCACGGTCTCGTCCACGCGGCGAAAATTTGCGAAATCGTAAGTGGGCCGCTCGATAGTCTGGCCTTCGCGCAGGCGCCGCACATGTTCCGCGAGCAGCGGCGTGTCCATTGAATCGGGATGGTCGAAATTGACCTTCACCCGCTCTTCGAAGGAAAGCTCGGGAAAACCTTTGTAGTAATTATCCTGCTGCAGAACGATGACGTTCGCTTCCGAAAGCGCTTCGATGAGGTGGCTGGTAATGGTCGTTTTCCCCGAGCCGGTCCCTCCGCAAATTCCGATGATCAGTGGCCGCGAGTCCAGCGGTCGGATTGCGCGCTCCTTTGCTGCTGTTATCTCTTGTGTTTCTTTTGCTTCTTCTCTTCGATCACAGCCTGGGCGGCGGCCAGGCGTGCAATGGGAACGCAGAACGGCGTGGCGCTGACATAGTCCATTCCCACGCGATGGCAGAATTTCACGCTTTCGGCTTCCCCGCCGTGCTCGCCGCAGATGCCGACTTCGAGTTTCGGGCGTGTGGCGCGGCCACGCTTGATGCCCCACTCGACCAGCATGCCTACTCCGGGTACATCGATCGACTGGAAGGGATCCGCGGGAAGGATTGCGGCCTTGCGCTCGTCCACATATTCAGGGAGGAAACGGCCGGCGTCGTCGCGCGAGAGACCCATGGTCGTTTGCGTGAGGTCGTTGGTGCCGAAGGAAAAAAACTCGGCGACCTCGGCGATCTCGTCTGCGAGCAACGCGGCGCGCGGCAACTCGATCATGGTGCCGACGTAGTAGTGAAGTTTTACTTTAGCTTTCGAAATCAGGTCGTCGGCGACGCGGCGAGTGGCGACTTCAAGAATTTTCATTTCTTTTTTGTCCATCGTGAGGGGATGCATGATCTCAGGTATTACTTTAATGCCCCGCTGCTGGCAATCGATCGCGGCTTCAATGATTGCGCGCACCTGCATCTCAAGTATTTCCGGATAGACGATGCACAGGCGGCAGCCGCGCAGACCGAGCATGGGGTTGGCTTCCTTCAACTGCTCCATGCGGCGCAGGATCGTCTCCCGCGTGATGCCTAATTCCTTGGCAAGGGCGTCTTGCTTGGCGGGATCTTTCGGCAGGAATTCGTGGAGCGGCGGGTCAATCAGGCGGATCACGACGGGCAGGCCGTTCATCACTTCGAATAGGCCTGTGAAATCGCGCCGCTGGAACGGCAGCAGCTTGTCGAGCGCCTTGCGGCGGGCTTCCACGGTATCGGCGAGAATCATTTCCTGAATGGCCTGTTGGCGCTCGACGCTCTTTTCGGGGTGCTCAAAATCCTTGAAGAACATGTGCTCGGTCCGGCAGAGGCCAATGCCTTCAGCACCCATCTCAAGTGCTACTTTTGCATCGTGGGGAGTGTCGGCATTCGCGCGCACGCCAATCTTCCGGACCCCGTCGGCCCATTTCATCAGTGTGGCGAAAGCCTTCGGCGGATTCGGGCGCACAAGTCTAATCTCGCCGGTGTAGACAGATCCATCGCCGCCGTCGAGCGTGATCCATTCGCCTTCGCGCACTACGCGGCCGCCTGAGTTCATACTCTTTTCCTCGGCGTTAATTTCGAGTTTCTCCGCGCCCACAATGCAGCACTTTCCCCAGCCGCGGGCGACCACGGCCGCGTGGCTGGTCTTGCCGCCCGTCGCCGTCAGGATTCCCTGCGCAACGAACATGCCACCCACGTCTTCAGGGCTCGTTTCGCGGCGGACTAGAATCACCCGCTCGCCACGGGCAGCCCAAGCCTCGGCGTCCCCCGCAGTGAAGACCGCCTTGCCGACTGCTGCGCCAGGGACAGCGTTGATGCCCGTGGTGATCCGGCGAGCGGCGAATTCGTTGCGAGGAAGTGTGGGGTCGAGCACGGGATAGAAAAGGCGCTCGACATCTTCGCCTTTAATCCTTTCAAGTGCTTCTTCAAGTGTTATGAGGCCTTCGTTCTTCATGTCCACGGCCATCTGAAACGCAGCGCCGGGCGAGCGCTTCCCTGTGCGCGTTTGCAACATGTAGAGTTTTCCGTTCTCAACGGTGAACTCCATGTCCTGCATGTCGCGGTAGTGCCGCTCAAGTTTGTGGCGGACGCCTTCAAGTTGCTTGTAAACTCTCGGCATCAGCCTGGCCATATCTCTGAGGTGAAGCGGCGTGCGAATGCCCGCGACTACATCCTCGCCCTGCGCGTTGATCAGGAAGTCGCCGAAGAAAGTTTTCTCGCCAGTTGAGGGGTCGCGCGTGAAGCAGACACCCGTGCCGGAATTGTCGCCGGTATTGCCGAAGACCATCTGCACCACGTTCACAGCCGTGCCGAGCAAGCCGCTGATCTTTTCGACGCGACGGTAGGTAACTGCTTTATCGCCCATCCAGGATTCGAATACTGCGCCAATCGCGCCCCAAAGCTGCTCCACCGGATCTTCGGGAAATTCCTTGCCAGTCTTCTGTTTGTAGTGGCCTTTGTACTCTGCCACGAGTTCTCGCCAACCGGCCGCTGTCACGTCGGTGTCATCCTTTACCTTCAGTGAGTTTTTCAGCGCTCGGAGTTTGTCCTCGAGCTCCTCTTTCGCGAGGCCGATCACGACGGTCGAGTACATCTGCACGAAGCGGCGGTAGGCGTCGAAAGCGAAGCGCTCGTTTTGCGTGGACCGCGCAAGGCCTTCGACGGATTGATCATTGAGGCCAAGATTGAGAATCGTCTCCATCATTCCCGGCATGGAGCGGGCGGAGCCAGAACGGACGCTGACGAGCAGCGGGTCCTGCGCGTCGCCGAGTTTTTTCTTTGTGAGTTTTTCGAGATGCTTTAGATGCTTGGCAACGTCGGCGCGGAGCTGCTTCGGATACTTGCGGCCGTGCTTGAAGTAGTAGTCGCAAGCTTCGGTACTGATGGTGAAGCCGGCGGGGACAGGAAGGCCGATGCGCGTCATCTCGGCGAGGCCGGCGCCTTTCCCGCCGAGGATCTCTTTCATGTCGCCCTTGCCGTCAGCCTTGCCAGCGCCAAAGAAATAGACGTATCTCATCTTCGACCTCGAGAGAGTTCAAGCATTAGATATGATTCTCGAAAATTTGTCGGCGCGCCGATAATTCAAGTAACGGTCGATTCTAGTGGCGCTATGCTTTCGCTGCGACGCGCGTCGCGTCCTTCGAGTCTTCTCCGCCGAGTTCAGAAAAATCTGCAATCGTTGAGAATTCCTTGAGCAATGATCCGAGCAGCGCGATGCGGTTGCGGCGCAGTTCGAGCTCTTCAACCATTACTAGAACTTTGTCGAAGAACTGATCGACGGCTGGGCGCAGGTCCGAAATTGTTTCAAGTGCCGCGCGATATTTTCTTTCTTTCTTTTTGCGCGTGGACTCGTCGCGAATCTTCTCCGCCGCGGCATAGAGCTCCCGCTCGGCTGGCTCACGGAGCAAATCGGCCTTGACCGTGAGCTGCCCCTTGTCCCCCGCTCCGGCGGATTTCTCAAGGATGTTGCGTATGCGCTTGAAGGCGGCGGCAAGAGGCGGGAAATTCTTCGTGTTGCGGATGGCTTGGAGCGCTGCGACGCGGTCAACGGCATCGACCAGGTCGTCCGCCCCTGCTGCGAATGCGGCGTTGATCTCGTCATAGGCGAAGCCGCGGCGCTCGCGGAGGATGAAGCGCGCGCGCTCAAGAAGAAATTCGAGCACCTGCTTCTCCACCGATTCAGTAGCTGTGATTCTTGGCGCGTGCTCTTTGAGCGCTTTGGCGGCCGCGGAAACGGCAGCGGAAAGCGACATCGGCAGCTTCGACTCGAGAATGATCTTGATGATCCCGAGAGCGGCGCGGCGCAAAGCGAAAGGATCGCTGGACCCAGTCGGCACCGCTCCCACCGAGAAGCACGCCACGACGGAGTCGAGCTTGTCGGCGAGTGAAACGGCGCAGCCAGTCAGATTGCGCGGGAGGGGCTCGTCGAGGCCGACCGGCTTGTAATGATCGTAGATAGCCCAGGCGATGTCTTCGGGTTCGCCTTGCGCGCGAGCGTAGAGGCCGCCCACGACTCCCTGCAGCTCGGTAAACTCGCGCACCATTTCCGTGACGAGATCGCACTTCGCTAATTCTGCGGCACGATCGGATCCGGCGACGTCGGCGTGAGAGACCCCGGCGCTGAACCATTGTTCGGCGAGCCAGCGCGCGATGGTGCGCATGCGTTCGACTTTATCTGCGTAACTGCCGAGACGCGATTCGTAGGTGACGGCAGCGAGCTTCGGCAAGTAGTCGGCGAGCCGACATTTCTGATCCGTCTCCCAAAAAAATTGCGCATCGGCAAATCGCGCGCGCAGGACGCGCTCGTGTCCGGCGCGAACAAGTCCCTTCGGATCGCTTGCAAGATTTATGACCGCGAGAAAATGCGGTGCGAGTTCTCCGTTGCGCGACTCGAGGCCAAAATATTTTTGGTGCCCGCGCATCACGGTGATCAGGATCTCTTCAGGTAATACAAGAAATGCCGGATCGAAATCGCCGGAGATGACAGTTGGGTATTCGTTGATATATGTCACGAGTTCAAGTAATGCTTTATCTTCGTGCGCATGCAATCCTTTGCGTTTTTCGAGCGCGACAATTTCGGCTTCGATTTTTTTCCGGCGGGCCTCCGGACGCGCAATAACGAAATTCCTTTTCAGTTTCGGCTCGTAGTCCTGAGGGCCACTAATTGGGATGGAGCTCTTGCCGAGGAAACGATGCCCCTCCGTTTGGTTATCCGCAGCGACACCGGCGAACGAGAAAGGGACGACCTTCCCATTGAGGAGCGCAACGATCCAGCGAACGGGGCGAATGAATCGGGGGCCATGCGCGCCGGTCCAGTACATGGAACGGGGCCAGGAGATTTCCTGGATCACCTGAGGAAGAAACTCTGCCAGGATTTCCGAGGAAAGCTTGCCACTAATAACTTGCGAGGCGGCCAGGTACTCACCCTTCGGCGTATTCACGATCGTGAGTTTCGAGACAGGGATTCCCTGCTTTTCGGCAAAACTCATCGCGGCTCGCGTCGGCTCGCCGACATGATCGTAAGCGACAGATTTAGGCGGACCGGTAACCTCGCGCGTCACGTCCTCTTGCTTCAGCAGGACACCACGCGCAATCGCCGTCAGTCGCCGGGGAGCACCGAATGATTCGATCGAATCGCTCGCGAATTTTTCATCGAGCAGGCGATTCGTTGAAAAATATTTCTCAAGTAACGCTTTAAGCTCCTGCGCTGCTTTCGAAATCATCCCCGCCGGAATTTCTTCGCAGCCGATTTCCAACAGAAAATCCCCGTAGGATTTCTTTGCTCCCGCTAGCGCTCGCGACTTCATGCGCTCACTCCGGCTGCCTGCTGCGTTTTCGCAGTCGTCTGTTCGAGCCACGCCGCGGCGACACGAATAGCCAGCTTGCGGACGCGTCCAATCATGGCGGCGCGTTCGGTGACGGAGATTGCACCGCGCGCGTCGAGGATATTGAAGAGGTGCGAACATTTGAGGCACAGATCGTAGGCCGGCAGGATTGGAAAGCGGTGGCGCGCTTCCCCCTTCAATCCAGCGTACGCGGCTAGCAGGCGTGCGGCTTCGGCTTCGTACATGTCAAATTGCTTGCGGCTGGAAATGGCGTCGGCGAATTCGAAATTATAAGCGGAGAATTGCTGCTCTTCGGCGAAGCGTACCTGCCGATACGTCATTTTGTTGGACCAGCGCACGTCGAAGACGTTGTCCACACCCTGGAGATAGGCGGCGATGCGGTCTAGCCCGTAGGTGAGTTCAACGGAGATGGGATCGAGGTCGATGCCGCCGCACTGCTGGAAATAAGTGAACTGGGTAATCTCGAGGCCGTCGAGCATCACCTGCCAGCCAATTCCCCAGGCGCCGAGCGTGGGAGATTCCCAATTGTCCTCTTCAAATTTTATGTCGTGTTCCTTGAGATCGATGCCGATGACGCCGAGACTCTCGAGATAGAGCGCCTGAACATTGGCGGGCGATGGTTTAAGTATCACTTGAAGCTGCGTGTGCTTGTAGAGGCGGTTCGGATTTTCGCCGTAGCGGCCGTCGGCGGGCCGGCGACTCGGCTGGGCGTACACGACCTGATACGGCTCCGGCCCCAGGACGCGGAGAAAAGTCTCAGGATGCATGGTGCCCGCGCCGACTTCAACGTCATAGGGCTGTTGAAGAATGCAGCCACGGCGGGTCCAGTATTCTTCAAGCTTTAGTAGAAGATCTTGAAAGGCCAAACCTTTCGGCTTTGCCAGGGATTTTGCGTTGGCCGATTTGTGATGGGCGTTTTGAGATTTTGTCTTCAAGCCAGCGACTCCAGCAGTTCGCGCGATTTCAGCTTCTTGTCAATTTGGTGCTCGATCACGTCGAGCATAACATCGCTCAGCTCGCGTGCAGCACGCGGCGAAATGATTTCTTCGGTGAGGCGATCAAGGCGTTCAACGAGCATCTTGCGTGCCGCCCCTAGCGCGGCAGCGGAAATCACACGCAGTCCGGGCTTGCGGCATTTCCCGCACATGAGGGCGGAGGCGCTGCGCGAGAAGTAGGCCGGCTCGGTTGCGGACAATGACCTGCCGCAATGTGAGCAAGCGTCGAGCGGTGGGAGCCAGCCGCCGAGCTTCACGGTCCAGAGAAGGAAATAGGCCATGGGCACTTCGGGTTTCTTGGTGCGTTTGATGGCCTGGGCCGCGAGCAGGAGCAGGCGGAAATTGGGGTCAGAGGCTTCGTGGTCGGGCAAGACTGCTTCGGTGATTTCACTGAACAGCGCGAGAGCGATGCCGGAGGTGTAGTCGCCGAACGCGCCGAGGAACGATTCGATCAACTCGCACTGATTGATGCGGACGAGGTCGCGATTCTCGCGTTCGAAGAACCAGATGCGGACGTGGGAGAGGCGTTCGAGAGTGGAGCCGAAGCGGCTCTTGGTGCGGCGCGCGCCGGCGGCGACTCCCCGGACGCGGCCCATGTTGCGTGAAAGAAAACTGACAATGCGGTCCGCTTCGCCGAGAGCGTAGCTTTGCAGGACGATGGCCTCAGATTCGTGGAGTGGCATCAGCGTGTCGGCGCGCCGACTGGCGCGTGAGCAGAACAAAAATTTTTATCACAGCGAAGCAAGACGCGCAATTGTTAAACGATGCCTCGAGAGATTTGCCGCTTGATAATTGTGAGCGGCTCGATAAAGTGAGGAAGAGGTTGAGGGACTCGGCAGCTGTGCGGAATACATGATATCGAGACCGAGCGGACGATCGGGCGTCGAGGTGGTCGGCGTGGGGATCAACGCCACAGACACCATCATTCGACTGCCGTGCTTCCCTGCTCATGACTCCAAGGTCGAGATGATTTCGGCGGAGGTGAAAGCCGGAGGGCAAGTTGCGAGCGCCATGGTGGCGTGCCGGCGCTGGGGATTGGAAGCGCGATATGTCGGAAAGATTGGCGATGACGCGGCTGGGAAATTCCAGGTCGAGGAGATGGCCCGCGAGCGGGTGGAGTCTCGCTGGATTCGGGCGCGGGGATGCGCGAGCCAGACGGCATACATTCTCGTGGATGAAAAAACGGGCGAACGAACCGTCTTATGGAAGCGGGGCTCGAAGATTGCGATTCAGCCTCGGGACCTGCACCGCCAATGGATTTCTGAAGCTAAAGCATTACTTGTAGACGGACACGACACGGCCGCCGCGACGCGAGCAGCGCGATGGGCTCGAGCACAAAGAATGTACGTGCTCGGAGATTTCGATAATCGCTACCCCGGAGTTGAAGAACTACTTAAGTATGTTAATTTTGTGATTACGTCTAAAGACTTCCCTGAAAGATTGACTGGTGAGAAAGACTTATTGAAGTCTCTTCCAGAGATATTCTCGAAATTCAAGTTGCACTTGATAGCAGCGACGCTTGGACGGCTCGGCGTGCTTGCTTGGGAGGGCGCTCGATTCATTCTGCGCCCAGGTTTTCGTGTGAAGGCGGTGGACACTACCGGGGCGGGCGATATTTTTCATGGTGCGTTTCTCTTCGGCTTGGTGCGGGGCATGGAGCTCGAAGAGATACTTGAGTTCAGCTGCGCCGCGGCGGCTCTGAATTGCACCGCCGTCGGCGCGCGCGGAGGCATCGCGACGCTGCGGGAGATTGAGAATTTACGGCGGAGGGGCGAGCGCTCGGAGAGAGCGTATGCATCGAGGGTGTTGGCAGATGCTGTCCGCTTTATTAGGAAAGTAAAATGATTCCGCTGAAGGACATGAGCCCGCGGCGCTCCGTACCCTGGATGACACTGATCATCATTGGCGCGAACGTCGCGGTCTTCTTCCATCAGATTTCACTTGGGCCGCACGCAGCCGATGCGTTGATCAAGACCTATGGCCTCGTGCCCGCGAAAATTCAGATGGCGCTCGCGGGAAGCTCGCGCGTGACGCTGGCTGACGCACTGACACCGCTCTTTACCTGCATGTTTCTCCACGGCGGCTGGCTGCATATTCTGGGGAACATGTGGTTCCTTTGGGTATTCGGGGGCAATGTGGAGGACCGGTTAGGGCCGATCATCTACCTGCTGTTTTATCTGGTGTGCGGGATCGCCTCGGGGGTGGCTCAAACCGCCTTTAGCTGGGGATCACCAATTCCTTCCGTGGGTGCCAGTGGCGCCATCTCTGGAATCCTGGGCGCCTACATCGTGTACTTCCCTTATGCACGGATACTCACGCTGATCCCCCTGTTTATTTTCTTTTTCACCGCACGAATTCCCGCATTGGTGTTTATTGGACTTTGGTTCGTGGTGCAATTTCTAAGTGGGCTGGGATCGTTGGGCGCCAGTGGCGGTGCATTTACGGGCGGGGTTGCCTGGTGGGCGCATGTCGGCGGATTTTTGGTGGGAGTATTTCTGGCGCTTGGTGTGCGTGGAAGTCGCCCTGCCGACATCTGGAGTAGTAGTTGAAGTGAGTCACAAAGTGCCATGCATACGCCTGAGGGTCTCTCTCTGAAGCTCCTCAAGCGTGACTTCAAGATTTGCCCCTGCGAATTGCCTAATGAGTGCCGGCACGATTTCCCTTCAACCGGTGGCTGGCGGCATCTTCAACCAGCGCTTCAAATGCTCCCCTGGTGGCCTCGCGAATCACGTGGACGACCGCATCCTCGATGCCCTTGGTCAGTAGAATCATCGAGGCGCCGTGCACCAGTGCCGCGAGCGCCAGTGCCAGCCGCACGTGTTCATGCGGCGATCCACCCAGCCGCGCCGCCAGCCGAGTTTTAAGGAGATCAAACGAAAGTAAGGATTCGCTGCGGGCGTAGCGATGAGCCCAATCCGCATGGAGCAGATCATATTCATTGGGATGTTTGAGAGCAAAATCGAAATAGCGTTTGCAAAGTTCGGCGAGGGAGCGGGCAGGCTTGATGGCCATGAACAAGTTTCGCTGGGCGCGGGCGCGAAGGGACTGAAGAATATCGTCTTTGTCGCGGAACCGTTCATAGACGGTGGGTGTTGTGGTTTCAGCAGCACGCGCGACGGCGCGCATGGTCAGCGCCTTTTCTCCGCCCTTGCTCAACAGGCGATAGGCAGCGTCGAGAATGTGACCTTCCAACTCCGCATCGGCATGGCGTGGCATGAGGCCTCCGGGGCTTGAGTGCGGCGCGAAGGATAATCTTGACATTGTATAACATACAGTGTAAAAGTAAAGAAGATTCATCAACACCCTCCCGTACGGTTCCGGGAAAACCAATATCGGATGGATCTTGAGGAGAATCATGCATCGTTTTCAGTACAACGTTGTGACCAAGGCGAGCCCCCGCAGCGCCTGGGGCGTGTTTTCAGATTGGAATCGATGGAAGACATTCGCGAATATCTATGGCGACATGGAATGGACGGAAGGCGACCCGTGGAGCATAGGGAGTCGCATGGAGATCGAAGTCCTGAAGCCAGTGGAAGTGGTGATCGACCACCTGATCATCTGTTGCGAACCAGGCCGTGAAGTCGGCTGGATCGACCGGGCATTGGGCGTCACCATCGGGCAGTGGGTCGAGTTTGAAAAACAGAGCGAGCAACAAACCCGCATCTCTACATGGGGCGAGATTGTTCCTGCAGGGGCCATGGTCTGGGGGCGTCCCGTCGAGCAGCTTGTCTCAACCTTCATCGAAACCTGGTACGAGAATTTCCGGGTAGCCTGCGACGAAACTATTCTGGCGAAGAACTGAAACCCACCTGAAGGGACAGTTACCTCCCCTGAAATACGAATTGAAAGCGTATCGGAAGCGGTGCGCTTCCGGATTTCAGGAGGGGCGCGTAATGCCGGACTTGGAGACGGAGTTGGCGAGCCAGTCGCCGACTGCGCGCGTACCGAGTGAGCCGCCGAGTTCTGCCGGTGTCTTCCCTTCCCGGACGGCTGCGCGCACAGCGTCTTGGATGGCCTGCGCCTCCGCGGTCCAGCCTAGATAGGTGAACATCATGCCCACCGTCAAAACAGCTCCCATGGGGTTGGCGATATTTTTTCCGGCAATCGCGGGCGCGGAGCCATGGACTGGCTCGAAGAGCGACACCTGGCCGGGGTGAATGTTGCCGGACGGAGCGAGACCGAGGCCGCCGGCGAGCGAGGCGCCGAGGTCGCTGGCGATGTCGCCGAAAAGATTGCTGGTGACGATGACGTCGAACTGCGACGGGTCGCGCACCATCTGCATCAGCAGGTTGTCAATGTACTGATGCGAAGCCTCGATTTCGGGGTATTCAGCGCGGACCAGTTTAAAGACGCGCTGCCAGAGGTCGTGGCCGAAAGTGAGCGCATTCGATTTGTCGCTCATGCACACGCGTTTTTTGTCGTGGCGGCGCGCGAATTCGAAAGCATAGCGGATGATGCGCTCAACACCCTTGCGCGTGTTGAGATCTTCCTGCGTCGCCACCTCGTCTACAGTGCCCTTCTTGAAAAAGCCGCCCATTCCCACGTAGAGGCCTTCCGTGTTTTCACGAAACACGACAAAGTTGACGTCTTTTTCGGTGCGATCCTTGAGCGGTGTGAGGCGCTTGTCGAATAGCACACAGGGGCGCGCATTGACGTAGAGATCGAGCTTGAAGCGCAGGCCGAGAAGGATGTCGGCGGCGTGAATATTGGTTGGGACCCGCGGGTCGCCCATGGCGCCGAGAAGGATGGCGTCGAAATCGCGATGGAACATCTCGACGGCGTTGGGCGGGAGCGTGGTCCCGTCGCGAAGGTAACGGTCGGCACCCCAATCGAATTCCTTGAGCGCGACTTCCCTGCCGCCCGCCGCAGCCGCGGCTTGCAACACTTTTACGGCTTCGGGAATCACTTCATTGCCGATGCCGTCGCCGGGAATTACCGCAATGCGCTTGCGGGCTGATGCAGTCGAGTCCGCCATGGCCGTCGCGGACGCTAACATGCAGATTTGGGCGTGTCAACGCGAGCGGAGAAGTCTAGGCAGTGTGCTTTCGCCTTGCTTCCCTCTCGCCGTAGCGGAAAAATATGAAAGCCCCCACCGCAAGGGCGATTCCCCCTAATGCGGCTAATAGGACCGGATGACTATTTTGAGCGATAATTGTGCGCATATGCCGCCCGTAACGGGCCGCCAGATACGCCAAAATGCTGTACCTGATGATTCGACCAAGCGTCAGAGCTGCCAGGAATCTTCCAACGGAGTACTGCATCGCGCCAGCAGCAAAGAGGAATGGAACCATCGGCATCGGTGGGGGAAGGGTGGCGGGGATGGCGATGGCGCCAAAGCCCCAGCGGGCAAAGAGCTTGTTGACCCTATCGATTCGCGCGCGCGAAAAGTGGCGTTCGAGCGCTTCTCTGCCGCCTTTTCGGGCGAGTCGGTAAGTGACATAGCCGCCCAGTACCGAGCCTATGGTGGCCATGATGGTGTAATAAGGCCAGAGCTGCGCTTTGCGGGCGGACAACACGATGGTCAGGATGTCCATGCTGCCTGGGAGCGGGATTACGGAACTATCGACGAGCCCGAGAGGAATGAATCCGAGGGCGCCGAGATGATGGACCCAGCGCGAAAAGCCTCTCGCCAGCGTCGGAGCCGCCGCTGCAATTATTGGATGAATCGAGAACATATCTGATGTTGTGAGGCCAGGCCACATTCTCGCACGCTGAACTAGAATCCATCTAAGGTGATTCGAGCGGAGGCAGGAGGACGCGCCGGGGCAATTTCCCTCCTGACTATGAGGAGTGGCCGTGACCCTGACCGGAGGGCGGATGTGCTCGAGTACTATTGATCGAGAAGACGAGCAGGATTAAATTATCAGGGATGACGGATCAGTCCGGAGTGGGCGCACAGAACTCGAAGCACCGGCGCAGTAAGCGGCTCCCATTGAGCATTCCCGTGCGCGTTTACGGTCGCACGCTCGACGATCGTCCCTTCCGCGATATCACCGAGACAAAATGCGTGAGCGTTCATGGCGGTTTGATGCCGCTGTCGGCGCGGGTGAAGCGCGGACAGACGCTGCTGCTGGTGAATGGCTTTACAGGGGAGGAGCGCGAGTGCCGTGTCGTGTACGTTGAGTCGAAGCGGCGAAACCGCAAAGTGGGAGTCGAGTTCACCGAGGTGCGGGGCGATTTCTGGCACGTGTATGCCCCGGTGGTTGACCTGCGGCTCAGTGCTACCGAGGCTGCCAGCAAAGCCTGAACCGCAAAGTCGCCGACGGGGCGGAGAATAGCACGAAGAGATGCGGGACAGGAATATGCTGCGGATTTTACTTCGCTTGAAGGACGGGCACTTCTCTAGTCGAGTGTTTGTCTCGGTATAAGGCCTTGTCGGCTTCCGCCATTAAATCTTCGGGAGATTCGCCGTGCTCGAGTTCCTTCCATCCGGCAGCGAACTCAACTGGAACGCGCTGCCCCATCACCTCAATTTCGATCGTCTGCAGGCGCCGCAGCACAGTGTGAACTTGTGACGAGTCGCATTCCGTCAGTATCAGCATGAATTCGTCGCCGCCCAGCCGAGCGGCCACGTCGGCTTCGCGCACTGCCTTGCAGAGGCGCCCCGCGAATTCCTTCAGGACCAAGTCACCGGCTGCGTGGCCGAAGCGATCGTTGATTTTCTTGAAACCGTTCAAGTCGAACATCACCAGCGTGAGAGCGTAGCCCTTTCGCTGTGCCCTGGCCATCTCCGCTTTCAAAGTCCGTTCGGCAAACCGCCGGTTATATAAACCCGTTAGTGGATCGACGAGCGCAAGGTTGCGCCAAAGTGTGGAGTGGATTTGCTTCTCAGCGAGATCGATGCGGAGTCTGTTGATCAAAATCTTTTCGTAGGTCAGGTAGCAGCCGAAAAGCAAAATCAGTACCAACAAACCTGAAACGGATTGGAGCACGCCCGACTTAACCCCTGCCCTCATTTCACCAAGAATGGCGGGAAAAGCGAGGGACGCGATCGCCGCAGTCAAGAGGAGCATTACGAAAACGGAAGTTCCCCAGGTCCACCATTCGCGACGCTGGAGGTCGCGCAGGCGAGCAACGTACTCCCCCTGACGAGGGCCTACATCGTCGCGCTCTGCACGTGAGTCGCTCTTGATCATGAGTTTCGGACGGAGCCTGGACCGGAAAACCCAGAAATAAAGGGTAGCGTCGCGCGGAGGGCTTAGTCAAATGCACCTTAGTGAAACGTTTCTACATAGATACGGGAGGATTTCATGCCCCATTTCGGCGCTTGCTAATCTGCGAGTCCCTGCCGAACCGCAACCGGCTACAAATCCAGCACTTAGCGCGGGCGCGCGGTAGTACGCATGGACTATTGTGCCAAACACGTCGGTGCACCAGAATGGTTGCCAGAGGCGAGAGATGATTGCAGCCCTGATACTCGTGATGTCGATGGTAGCGCTAGCGCAGTTCGCGGTCGCGCAGTGGCGTTCAATGTGGATGACGATCGCGGCGCAGCCCCTCTCCGGTCATCTCCAGGCCGCCACCGGCATAGCAGAGGAAGCGATCGGCGCGAACGACTTCGATTTGCTGGTGCGCACCTCTGAGCAAGTGTGCCCCTCGAACGAAGGACGCAGCGTGTGGCTCCGTGAGGTTGGAATCTACTATGATGTGATTCGCGCCCTGGATGGCCTCTGCGGAAAGCAAGTTGCGGGGCTGTCAAACTGGGCGCAGACTGAATTGACTGCGTGCTCGAGGTATGCCGCCGCCGTCCTGGATCAGCGGTTGAATTCGAATTTTGCTTTTGCTTCAGAGGTCCGCAACTTCTAGCGAATCGCCTTTCCCTCGCAGCTCTAGCCTGTTCCCCTCTCCGCCAGATACACACCTAGAAGAATCAGTACGCCGCCAAGCAGTAGATTCCGTGTAGGCATCTCGCCGAGGAACGCGGCTGCGACGACGACGGCGCCGATGGGTTGCAAGTAGTTCACGGCCGCGACGCGGGAAGCATCCATATAGCGCAAGACCCAATAGAACAGCGTGTACGCCGCGACTGAACTGACCGCCGCCATGTAGAACAATCCGGCCCAGCCGGCCCGGCCCACACTTCGCCAATCGAGGAGAATGGCCTGGTGGATTGTGATCGGTAACAGCAGAATCGACGCGGCTGCGAGATTGATTGTGTTCATCGAGATCGAATCATATTGCCGCGCAACTTTCTTCCCGAGCACCACGTAGATCGCAAACGATGTAGTTCCAAAAAGCGTGAAGATGTCTCCCGCGAGCGTCGCTGAGTGGCGCAGGTTCAGACCCTGCTCCGTTGCCAGGATGGCGACGCCCACGAAGGCGATGGCCATACCGACCAACTTCGCCGCGGTGAGCGATTCGAGTTTGATGGCGTGGGCAAAAATGAGAATGATGATAGGGCCGACCGCCAGGATCATTGCCGAGTGTCCGGAAGTGGTGCGGCTGAGTCCGACAGTAAAGAGGAGTTGGTTCAAACAGAGAAATATGCCCAGGTAAGAAAGCACCCAGAGGTCGCGAAGTTGAAGTCGGGGGCGCTCGCGCCTGGAAAAGTAAAGCGGAAGAATCACCAGCGCAGCAAGTTGAATTCTGAATGTCGCCAGCGTAATTCCACTCAGGGTGCGCAGAGCGATTTTTCCAGCGACGTAATTGAAGGACCACATCCCCAGCATGGCCGCGAAAGAAAGAACGAGGATCAAGCGGGACGGCCTGCGCGAACTGCCTGATGAAATGGAGCTGGCGGAGGAGTTCAAGTTTTACTCGAGGACCTCGCGGCGGCGCGTGAGAGATTCGATGCGGTCGATGCATGGCGCGAAACCGATGCCTGCTGTTGTTGGGACGTGAATCGTTCCCTGCCGCGAAACTTCAACTTCCGGTTGAATGATGTCCGCCTGCCAATATCGTCGGCTCGCCGACACGTCACCCGGGAGTGAGAAATTCGCAAGCGTCGACATGGCGATGTTGTGCGCGCGTCCGATGCCCGACTCAAGCATTCCGCCGCACCATACGGGGATTGATTTCGACTGGCACAAATCGTGAATTCGCCGCGCGGCTGTGTGCCCGCCAACGCGCCCGAGTTTGAGGTTGATGATGCGGCAGGCTCCCGTCTCGATTGCGGCGCGCGCGTGCTCCACGTCGTGGATGCATTCATCGAGGCAAATGGGAGTTTCAAGCTGGCGCTGAAGTTGCGCGTGGGAGTAGATATCGTCCCATCCAAGCGGCTGTTCGATCATGATCAGGTAGAAAGCATCGAGTTGTTTCAGATGCGCCGCGTCAGCGAGTGTGTAGGCGGAATTCGCGTCCACCATCAGGCGGATGCGCGGGAACCTCTCGCGCAGGGCGCGAGTCGGCTCGATATCCCAGCCAGGCTTGATTTTGATCTTGATGCGCTGGTAGCCGGCGGCGAGCTCTTTTTCAACTTTGGCGATCAACTCGGGGATAGTTGGCTGGATGCCGATCGAGACGCCACAGGAGATTTCCTCGCGGGTGCCCCCCAAAAGTCTTGCGAGCGGTGCGCTTCTCTGTTTTGCTTCTGCATCCCAGAGTGCAATCTCGAGGCCCGCCTTGGCCATGTTGTGGCCGCGCACGCGGGCAAAGAGGTCGAATACCTCGCCGGCCGCGGCAAATTCCCGGCCCTTCAAAAGGGGCCAGAGATAATCGCGCAGGATATGCCAGGCGGTTTCGACCGTTTCATAACTGTAGTAGGGATTTTCGCCCGCGGTGGATTCACCCCACCCGGCCACACCATTCACATCGGCTTCGAGCAGGAGGATGCGTCGTAGCGTGGTGGTTTCGAAGCTGGTCTGAAATGGTGCCACCAGCGGGAGATGAATTTCGCGGAGCGTAAGTTTGTGAACGCGCATATGCGGAAGGCTTTTCAATCCTCGTGAAAATCTTCGAGACGCAGGCCAGCGATAGACGTGGCAGGCTCGAGAATGTAATCCGTCGAATCGCCGCAATTTTCGACGCTGGTGGCGACATAGCCCTGCCCAAATAATTCCTGAAATCTCTCACGCATCGCCGATTGGATGCGCAACCCTGCGGCCCGGTCCTTCGCTTTTAGCTCTGCAAGGTTCGAAGGCGTCGCGATGCGCTCGGGTGAAGCTTTCGAGGGCAGCGGATTATCCGCCAGGATTCCGCGCACGCGTTCGGAATCAAGCCACCATTCCGCGACCAGGCGGTCGGTAGGCAGACCGGCGTGCATCGGACTATTCGTTACGCCGTAGCAATCGGGGATGTACCGCCGCACAATCGCGCCCAGGCGAACCAGGTTGAAGTGCGCATTCTTAAGCTCCAGCGGGTCGAAGGTCCATTCGACCAGTGGTATGCCGCGCTTCAATGCGTCCTGGCGTTGGAAGAGCTTCAGCCGCCGTCCGACGCCGCGGTTTTGGTAATCAGGAAGGACAGCGGTCATGTGCGAATGTAGAAACCCCTGCTTGCCTCGAAGGCCGGTGAGCGCCATGGTGAACCCGATCATTTGCCCGCCATCGAATGCCCCGAGCACCTGGCCCCCTGAATGATGTGCGACCACGAAGATCGCTGCGGGCACGGTGAGTTCTTCGCCCCATGTGGAGCGCTCCAGGCGCACGCATTCTTCGTACTCGGCAAGCGCACGGCAGTGGCGGATTTCGATATCACCAGGCATCGAAAGGGGTCAGCGCGGATCGCCGCTCCTCGCAGTCTTCGACTCGTCCCACATCTCTTCCATCCGGTCACGCGGCAGCTCAGCCAACCGTTTCCCTTCACGCGCCGCCGCCGTTTCCATCCAGTTAAAGCGTTGCTTGAACTTTCGATTGGCTTTCTTCAGTGCGATTTCGGGGTCGATCCCCAGGAAGCGCGCGACATTCACGGCTGCGAACAGCAGGTCGCCGGTCTCTTCTTCAAGACGGGCGTTAGATTCCGCGCCGCGCGACGCCCTGGCAGAAGCTCTTTCACCCGACGGGAGAGTGGCGAGCAGTTCGCGCTTCTCTTCGTCGAGCTTGTCGAGGATGCCCTTCAGGTCGTCCCAATCGAATCCGATGCGCGAGGCGCGGCGGGTGAGCTGGTAGGCCTCAAGCACGGCAGGCAGTGATCGAGGGATGCCTGCAAGAATGGATTCGAACCCGGCATTGCCCGCGGTCAACTTGCCCTCCCCTGCCCGCTCGGCAGCCTTGAGCTGCTCCCAATTCTTCAGCACCTGGGCGGAAGTCGAAGCCTTCACCCGGCCAAAAACGTGCGGATGCCGCCGGACCATCTTGCCGTGGATGGATTGGACCACGTCCGCAATCGCGAATCGGCCCGCCTCCTCGGCCAGAATGGAATGAAAGACCACTTGAAGCAGCAGGTCGCCCAGTTCGGAAGCAAATTCACGGGACTCGCCGGACTCCATGGCATCAAGAACTTCATACGTTTCCTCAATCAGGAATTTGCGCAGGGATTCGTGGGTCTGCTCGCGGTCCCAGGGACAGCCCCCGGGAGCGCGCAGGCGGCCTTGCAGTGCGACGAGTTTTGCGAACCACTTCCCAGCCTCCCGGTCACGCCGTCTGAGCACTATGCGAAGCGACGGCGCGCGCCGCGTCTTCGCGCGCGATTTGGAGCGGATATTCTTGAATTTAGTGCGGCGTGCGGCCACGGGCGTTTGCAGCGCTCCTGAGTAACACGTAAATCTACACGGCGAATTGAAGAGTGACAAGGTAGGAGTGTGGATCGGCGAGGCGTTGCTTGTGAGCGCGGGAGGCCGATGTTAAACTTGCACTCATCAAAAGAGAGCGCCTCAAGAGGACATTTCAAGTGGCTGATCCAAAACCGGAAGAAACATTTAAAGTAATTGACCGCCGCCATTTCACGGAGAGCGGTGATCTGCGCCAGGACGTCGTCGAGCAGGAAAAGCGGGACGAGGAAGCGGCGGCGAAAAGGGCCGCGACTGCTCCTCAACCGAAGCCGCACGCAAAATCTCCTGCGCAAAAGCAAGCGGTGGACGAAGCTCCCGCGCAAAAACATGGGAATGAGGATGTGGTTCCGGCAGCTGATGGCGAACTGTCGGCCACACACGAAGCAGATGGATCCACGGAATCCTCGCGCAGTTTTCAGATGCTGGTGGATTTTCTGACCCGCAATGCGGCGGCAATGCTTGGCGGCATGGCTGATCCGCGTACGGGGCAGCCGTTCGTGGATTTGGAAGGCGCGCGCGAAGTGATCGACATGCTCGACGCGCTGCGCGAGAAGACACGCGGAAATCTCTCGAAGGCCGACGACGATTTACTGATCGAAGTGCTCGGGAGCCTGAAGCTCACGTTTATGGAGATTTCGAAAGCGGCGACTGAGGCGATGGCGAAGAAGGCGGGCAAGAAGGGCTAGTGTTTAGAGACGAAGTTCACCGCTGAGCGAAAGAAATATTTCAGAAACCTACCCTGGGATTTCATGACCTCTCTCCAACTGATTGTTCTGGGTTCGGGCACCTCGATGGGCGTGCCTACGCTTGGGTGCCATTGCGCGGTGTGCGACTCGAAAGATCCGCTCGACAAACGCACACGGCCTTCGATTTTGCTCTCCTACGGCGGGCGCAATGTGGTGATTGATACCACGCCGGACTTCCGCTTTCAGGCCATGCGCGCGCACATCGACCGGCTTGACGCCGTTCTGTACACCCATGCGCACGCGGATCACATCCTCGGGCTCGATGATATCCGCCCATACAATTTGAAACAGAAGGGACGCGTGCCCATCTACGGCTCTGCGGCTACGCTGCGGGTTTTGCAGCGGACATTCGCGTATATATTCGATGACGCGCCGACGGAAAGTTCGGTCCCGGGAGTGGATCTGCATTCAATCGAGGAACCCTTCGATTTGTTCGGCTTGCGAATCACGCCCGTGGCCGCGATGCATGGGCCCACAGACGTGCTCGGCTTTCGTTTCGGCAAGGCTGCGTACCTGACGGATTTCAGCTCAGTGCCAGAGAGTTCGAAGGCGCTGCTCCGTGGGCTTGACAATTTCGTGCTCGATGCGCTGCGCTACGTGCCGCATCCGATGCATTCAACGGTCGATCAATCGCTGAAACTGGTCTCAGAATTGCGGCCGAAGCACGCCTGGTTCACGCATATTTGCCACGATCTGGGCCACGCCGAGGCGAATGCGAAGCTGCCGGAGAATGTTCGGCTCGCCTACGACGGCCTGACTTTTGAGGTGGAAGTCTGATGGCGCTCGCAATTTTGAATTCGGCGGCCGAGTGGGTCGCGCGATTCGGCGAGTCGCGCAAGCCGACCGCGGTAACGATTGGCAATTTCGACGGCATCCACTTGGGACACCAGCGAATCCTGAGCGGCGTGCTCGAACGGGCGCGATCAGCCGATTTGCTTCCGGCCGTGCTGACATTTTATCCCCACCCATCGCGCGTCCTGCGGCCCGATGCAGCTCCTGCCCTGCTCTCGACGCTCCCGCAACGGCTCGCGGGATTTGAGACGGCCGGGATGGACGCGGCGCTGGTCATGCGCTTCGATGCGGACCTCGCGAAAGTCAGCGCGGAAGATTTCGTTCAGCACTATCTCGTCGAGACGATGCGGGCGCGGGCCGTACTGGTGGGCGAAAATTTCCGGTTCGGCCATCGCCAAGCGGGAGACGTAAAGTTGCTCGAAGATCTTGGCAAGCGCTGGAATTTCGAGGTACAAATCATCCCGCCGGTGGTTGCCGATGGCGTCATCGTGTCGAGCTCAGCCGTTCGCGAGGCTTTGCGAGATGGGCGGGTGGAAGATGCCGCGCGTCTGCTTGGGCGGCCGTTCACGCTTGAGGGTGACATTCATCCCGGGACCGGGCAGGGCCGAAAGCTCATCGTGCCAACCCTGAACTTGGCGACGGAACAGGAGTGCCTGCCAAAAGACGGTGTGTACGTGACGCGGACTGTCGTCGCCGGCAAGACTTATCAGTCTGCGACAAACATCGGCATGCGCCCCACATTCAACGGAACACGGCTCGCGATCGAATCGCACTTGTTCGATTTCGGTGAGAATTGGACGAGCGGACAAATGGCTATCCGCTTCCACGCGCGTCTAAGGGACGAACAGAAATTTGCGGGCCCCGAAGCGCTGAAAGCTCAGGTGCTCAAGGATCTCGATCAGGCCCGCGAATATTTTCGGATGAAGGCTAGCTCAGATAAGTAGAGACGTTTTCACCAACCGGGCAATTCGCGAAGAGTTTTACTTTCTGCAATCCGCGCACAAGCCGCCGATTTCGGTGCGGCTGACGGTAATTTCAATTCCGCAATCCTGCGAAATCTGTTTCTTCAATTCTTCGTAAAGCTGGCTCTCCACTTCGCGGACTTTGCCGCAGCGCAGGCACGCGACGTGGATATGGTCGCGTGGTCCGTGGCTTTCGTAAAAGTGGCGGTCGCCACGGAGATGCAGCAGGTCAAGCTCGTCAATCAGGCCGTGGCGCTTCAGCAGATCAATCGTGCGGTAGACGGTGACGCGCGTGATGTTCGAATCCATCTTCTGCGCGCGCTCGAGAATTTCGCCTGCGTCGAGATGCCGCTGCGCCTTTTCCATCACCTGGAGCAGCGCCCGGCGCTGGCGTGTGAGCCGGATTCCGCGCTTGCTCAATTCGCTTTGGAGGTGTCCCGGCGGCTCATGAGCATTGATACGTTCACCGGTTGAGACGCGATGTGCGGGAGTGGCGGCCATGGCTTGCGCTCGAAGCGACAGTATACCAAAAAGGGCGGCTGCCGCAGCAGTCGCCCTCATTGGCTCAAAATCGATGATCCGGAACTGCCAGTCGTCAGTGATGCTGAATGAGTTTCAAGATGTCACTGTACATCACGAAGGCAAATATCCCCAACAGGAACACCAGGCCCACCTGCACGAAGCGTTCTTTCACTCCGATGCTCAAGTCGCGACGCATCAGGCCTTCGATCGCGAGCAGCAGGACGTGTCCGCCGTCGAGGATGGGGATGGGGAGCAGGTTTAGCAAGCCCAGGTTGAGGCTGATGATAGCCATTAACTCGATCAGCCGGACCGGCCCGCCCTTGGCGGCACGGCCTGATTCGCGGGCGATGCCAACGACCCCTTGTAGCTCGCGAATCGAAACTTTACCCGTGAACAAACCCGCGAGGACGTCCACGATCTGTCGCATGCCCGAAACCGTCGCCACGCCAGCAAATTTCGCAGACGTCGTGAACGCCTGGCGCTGGTAATGATCTTTAGTGCGCGGCGAAACGCCAATCTGCCACACGGAGCCGCCTTCGGAGTCCATGCCTTGCATCGGCGTAATGCTGAGCGGTCTGTCCGCCCCCTCGCGGCGAATGACGAACTGAACAGGCTGTCCGCCGGATTGATGCACGCCTTCAACAAGCTGCGGCCAGGAGACGACCGGCTTGCCATTGAGAGAGACCACCACGTCCCCCGGCTTCAGGCCCGCTTTCTCGGCCGGAAATCCGATAGCAACTTCGTCGACGACAGGCGCCATGGCCGGGTAACCAACCAGCGCAAACACATCAGCCTTCACGGGAACCTTGGCGGCAATGGTCTGGTCAGCTCCGTTGCGCGAGATGAGGATCGAAACAGAATCGCCGGGCTTGGCCTTGCTGATTTCTGTGAGAACTTTGTCCCAGGTGAGAGTTTTTACGCCGTTCACCATGAGGATGTGATCGCCGGGCTGAATGCCGGAAACAGCCGTCTGCGGGACAGCGACGACTTCAGGCGTCTGTCGCAAGTACTCCGGCGTGGGTACTCCGAGCATCCAAAAGATGGCCCAGAAAACTACGAAGGCCAGCAGGATATTCATCGCGGGGCCGGCAATTGCAATCAGCACGCGAATCCAGCGCGGCTTGGAGAGAAATTCGTCGGGCGCGCCGGAGCGTTCTTCCATTGGATTATCGCCGGCCATGCGCACGTAGCCGCCGAACGGGAGGGCGCTGACGCGGTAGTCCGTGTCACCGCGTTTCACTCCGAAAAGCCGCAAACCAAACCCCAGCGAGAACACCTCCACGCGCACGCCCGAGAGCTTGGCGGCAATGAAGTGTCCCCACTCGTGCACGAAAATCATGATGCCCAATACAACCGTGACGGAAATGATTGCGATCAAGAAGTTGTGAATATTTGCCATCATGACCTCAGTTTGATTCTAGATGAACTTGAACAATTCCTCGCGGGCAGGTTTCTATTTAGGAAGCCCGGCGCTTAGTGACTTCTTCACGAGCCAGCCGGCGGGCTTCCGTGTCCGCGGCCAGCACATCTTCAATCGTGCCCATCGGCGTTCGCGGCATACGCTCGAGAACCCGCTCGATGACTGCAGCAATTCCCAGGAACGGCAGCCGCCGATCGAGAAACGCAGCCACCGCGATTTCATCAGCGGCATTCAGTGCGCACGGCAACGGGCCGCCTTGCCGCAATGCCTCTTTCGCAAGACCGAGGCACGGGAACTTCCGCTGCGGGACTTCCGCGAAATCGAGCTTCCGCAGCGTGCTCCAATCAAGCGCGCATCCGTTCGACGGTACCCGCTCCGGATAGGTTAGCGCATATTGGATAGGCATGCGCATATCCGTTGGGCCAAGCTGTGCCAGAATCGAACCATCCACGAACTCGACCATTGAATGAATCGTTGACTGCGGGTGAATCACCACCTGAATCCGGTCGAGCTCAGTACCAAACAGCCAGCGCGCCTCGATCACCTCAAAGCCCTTGTTCATGAGCGTGGCGGAATCGATGGTGATCCGCTGGCCCATCCTCCAATTTGGATGCGCGAGAGCCTGCTTCGGCGTCACCTTCGACAGGCGCGAAACGGGCGTCTTCCGAAACGGCCCCCCCGAAGCCGTCAGCACCAAGCGCTTCACTTCCCTGTCCTGCCCGGCGCGCAGGCACTGGTGAATGGCGTTGTGCTCGCTATCGACGGGAAGCAGCGCTACACCCTGGCGTCTTACCGCGGCGGTAACGACCTCCCCGGCGGCGACGAGCACTTCTTTGTTCGCCAGCGCGATGTGCTTCCCCGCCTCGATCGCTTTGTACGTGGCAGGCAGGCCCACCACGCCGACCGCGGCGGAGACAACGGTTTCCACATCGGGGTGCGTTGCTACGCGCTCGATACCCTCTGCGCCAAACAGAATCTCAGGCTGAGCGGCATTCTTGTCGCGGCCTCGCTGTTTCTTTAGCGCGTCGCAAAGCTGGCGAGCACTGGCCTCGGTTCCGACCGATACCATTTTCGGGCGATGCCGCAGCACTTGTTCCGCGGCCAGAGCGATATTCGATCCCGCGGCCAACGCGACAACTTCGAATCGCCCCGGCAGCTCCTCAACCACCGCGAGGGACTGGCGGCCGATTGACCCGGTCGAACCCAGTATGGAGATCCGCTTCATGAGGACGTAGCCTGCCATTTTATAGATGTTTGTGGGATTTTGCGAATCCGTGCTCCAGCTAAGGAATCAGCCCTCGCATTTCTTGAACCGTGGCCAGGACAGCCCGCATCCGATTACGCGACATCGCAAGTACGGCTGGACCGGGGGGTACGCCTTGACGATCCCGCGTTTGAGCATGCGAGTGTTATCGAATGTGCTGATTGGCATCTCCTGTTCGTTGCTTCCCTCCTTTGCTTTTGCGCAAGATTCCCTCGCAAAAGACGAAATCCCCATCGAGCGCTGTGACCGGTTGCCGGTGGTGAAAGTTCATGTCACTGGAAAGGACATGCACTTCCTCCTGGACACGGCCGCCAGCACGATGCTGAACATCAAATCGTTCTCGGGTGGGCGCTCGCTGGAGGAACACATCGCTTCGTGGAACGGCACGGCCGCCACCAGCGCACGCGAAGTCTCCGTCGCTGAATTGACACTCGGAAAACACACGCTGCACGACTTGAAACTGCCCGCGATTGATCTAAGTCCCATTGGCGCCGCCTGCCATGGCCCGATTGACGGCATCCTGGGGATGGATTTGCTGGACAAGATGGGCGTGACGATCGATTTGAAACGCCGCGTGGCATCCATGGGCGCCGATCCGGTAGATGTGCGCGCCACCTACGAGGCCATGGAAAATTCCATGGAGCCCTGCATGGTGGCGTTCGACAAAGGGGATGCTGCTGAATTCGGGAAATGTCTCGATCCGGATGTGGTGATGTACACACCGCACGGCGAGTTCATCGGGCGCAAGCAGGTGATTGATTATATGCAGGAGCGCTTCTTCAAATACGCGCCGAACGCTCAGTACATCACCAAACTTCGCAATGCGCAGATGTTTGGCGATGCGCTGTGGTATTCCTACGACTACACCCTCGATACTCCCGTGGAACACCGTACCGGCCATGGCATGGCCATGTGCCGCAAAAGCGACGGCCGCTGGCGCGTTCTAAACATGCACAACTCTTCAGTCGAGACCGGGAGAAGCGCGGCTGTCAGTCCGAGCGGGAGGAGTGGCGCCGCGAAACCCTGAGCAATTCGCCGCGAAACGTGTTGTAACCCTCTGAGACGGGCTAGCGGGCCAGAAATTGGTAGGCTGCCCACACGACGGGAGCGGCGAGGATCAGGCTGTCGATGCGGTCGAGGACGCCACCGTGGCCGGGAACAAGCGTGCCGGAATCTTTTACCGCAGCGCCACGCTTGTAGGCCGACTCGATTAAGTCGCCCATTTGTCCGGAGATGTTCCCAAGTCCGGCGATGACCAGCAGGGCCAAGGCGTCCATCTGCATCCACCGCGCGAAGAGCACGCCAACGAGCAACGAGGCGAGAATATTGCCGAGCGCGCCCTCCCACGTTTTTTTTGGGCTCAGCGAGGGAGCCATGGGAATGCGCCCCAACGCATGGCCGACAAAATACGCCAGCATGTCCCCCGCCCAGATCAGGCACAGTGTGAAGAGGACGATCTGGCGCCCAACGCGCTCAATTTCATTCAGGCGCACCAGGTAGCTGAATGGCAGGGCGATAAACAGCAGTCCAGCGGCGCTCGCGGCCATGGCGGGCAGCACATCCGCCAGCGGCTTGCGCGTGGCGAGGCCGATCGCCACGCAGCCAAAAAGAAAAATCAGCAGCGCCGCTTCGACCGAGAGTACACCACCGCCAGCGTCGCGCACGATCGACACTCCCCCGCTCAATGAGTGCGTCTCGACGAGTCCGAGCGAGTACTGCGCGTAAAACAGCAGCGCCGCTGAAAACATCGTCCATTTGCTGAAGGCACGCATGCCCATGCGGCTGGCCAGATGGAAGAACTCAAAAAGAGCGAGGAGGGCGATGAGCGCGGCTATGCCTGCCAGCAGCGCCGGAGGCCCCCACCAGACAAGCGCGGTAACCGCAGGGATCAACACAACTGCTGTCAGGATGCGGAGGAGCATTCGCCGCTAGCCCTTGGCGCCCGTGGCAGACGGGGCGCGCTCCCTACTCTTGCTCAGACCGCCGTACCGCCGCTCACGCTTCTGAAAATCGGCAAGCGCTTCGAGCAACCGCGCGCGCGAGAAATCAGGCCACAGCGTGTCCGTGACGTAAATTTCCGCGTAGGCAATCTGCCAGAGCAGAAAATTGCTGACGCGCATCTCGCCGCTGGTGCGGATCAGCAGGTCGGGATCGGGCAACCCGGCGGTGTAGAGGTTTTCTGAGATGGTTTGCTCGTCCGCGTGGAACGCGGAAAGGCCGTTCGAGCGCACGCGGTCGAGCAGCGCGTTGAAAGCGTCCACTAGTTCTGCGCGACCGCCGTAATTGAGTGCGACAACCAGCTTCATGCCCGTGTTCCGTGCGGTGAGGCGCATCCCGTGCTCGAGATCTTTGCGCACGGCGTCAGGAAGATCCGCGGACCGTCCGATGATGAGCAGGCGGATATTATTTTTGTGAATTGTGGGCAGCTCGCGTTTCAGATACTCGCGGAGAAGCCGCATCAGGAATTCCACTTCAGCCTGCGGACGGCGCCAGTTCTCGAGTGAAAAAGCGTAAAGCGTAAGACACGGAAGCTTCAGCCGCGCGCACGTTTCGATCGCTTCGCGAGCTGCCTTCACGCCCGCGCGATGGCCGGCCACCCGTGGCAAATGGCGGCGTTCCGCCCAACGTCCATTGCCGTCCATGATGATCGCCAAATGCTCGGGCAGGCGCTTCAGGTCAAGTTTCTCGAGAAGTTCCGCTTCTTCGCGGTTGGCGGGTTTTAAAAGCTCGGTTGCTTTCACTCGAAGTCGCTCGGAATGCGTCCGCGAGCGAAAGTAGCACGAGCGGTCGCAGGTGACAAGCGAGTTGCAGCAGTCAAATCGAAGGGCGCCCTGACCTGGTCAGGGCGCCCGATAAAACGCTTCAGCAGTGATTAATGGTGATCGTGATCATGGTCGTGGTCATGATCATCCCAGTCGCGATCGCTGTGCCAGCGATGCCCGTCTTCGTCCCACCACTTGTGATACCTGTTCCAGCAATCCTCGCGGACCTCATGCAGAACGTGACGAGCGTGTTCCGCCTGGGGGCTGTTCCAGCCGTGATGTTCGGCGGCTTCGTGGAGTTTGTGATCGGCTTTGGCAACGCGACGTTGACAATTTGCTTCATCAGCAACCGCCCGCGGAGCTGCTGCAAAGAACAAAAAACCGCCTAGCGCAGTCGTGGTCAGTACGGTTCTTCCGAAGAGCCCGAGGTGCGATCTCCGAACGGTGTCCATTGATTTCTCCCTCCAGAGTCCGCTCAGGGATGGGGCTGGCGGAGCGGTTGAAAGTATAGGGCAGGACGTATCCTTGCGAGTGTGCAATATTGCACGGTTCGCTTCAAGCGTTCGAAATGGTAAAGGACCTTGGAGCGGTAAGCAACTTGACTGAAAAGTTCGTAGAGCCGGGATCGGCGATTGTGACGCACGGAAGATTCGTGCGCGAGTAAGCATGGTCCGAAATGAGAATCTAGACCGATTAGACAACATAAAGCAAAAATGCTTGTTCTTGACAAAATTCGGGGGTATCAAGGAAAAAGGCATTCGCGGCGTGCTGTTGTGATGCGAGAGTCGGTAGTTCGGACGCTTCTTGGGAATCACTGCTTTACGAAGTAATTGATTCACCCCCTTCCGTTTCTTCGAGATCAATTTGGTCAATTAATCGCTCGCATCGAGATGCGAACGGTCAGTCGCGTTGCCTGAAGGCCGTCAAGCGGTGGTTGATGACGGCCAGCTGCGCAAGCTCTTGCAAGCACTCCACGGAGACAAGGAGCAGACATGAATCGCAAAGATCTCGGTTCAAGCGGCACGGACGTGCTTGTAAAGAACACTGATGCGGCCGGCAAAGAGGCTGGGGCGTCCATCGTGGTGGGCAAACATACGATCAGCGGAAAAGCCAGGCTCTTTGACAGTTCGATTATCAACACGGCGCAAGAGGCCGTCGACTTCATCACCAATATTCTCGAGTCCTCCACTGAGTATTCCGTGATTGCGAAAGATCTTACCGGGAAAATCCTGCTCTGGAATGAAGGGGCACGCCGGTTATACGGCTACGAGCCTGACGAAGTCATCGGTAAGGCCAATTCGTCAATTTTGCATGCTCCCGCAGACGTCAGCGCAGGCGTGCCTGCTGAAATAATGAGGGTGGCGCTCGCAGAGGGCAAATGGGAGGGAACGCTTACGCGCCGGCGCAAGAGCGGTCATCAGTTCACTGCCCGGGTGGTGATTACGCCCCGCCATGACGTGACGGGCAAGCCCATCGGTTACCTGCTGATTTCCAAAGACATCTCCGATGAAATCCGCCTGACGCAGTACGCACGAAGTTTGATCGAGGCCAGTGTGGACCCGTTGGTGACCATTAGCCCGCAGGGCATCATCACGGACGTGAACGAGGCCACTGTGAAGGTGACGGGCGCGGCGCGCGAAAAACTCATCGGTGCAGACTTCGCAAACTATTTCACGGAGCCAGTGAAGGCCCGCGAGGGATACCAACGGGTCTTTTCAGAAGGATTCGTGACCGATTACCCGCTCACGATCCGGAATGCGGACGGTCGTCTGACGGATGTGCTGTACAACGCCTCGGTTTATAAGGACGCGCAAGGCAGCGTGTTGGGAGTATTCGCCGCGGCCCGAGACATCACCACGCAAAAGCAAGCGTCGCAGTATGCACGGAGCTTGATTGAGGCCAGCGTAGATCCGTTGGTAACGATCAGCCCCGAGGGGAAAATTACGGACGTAAACGAAGCAACCGTAAAGGTCACGGGGGCAACACGAGAGAAACTGATTGGCACGGACTTCTCGAACTACTTCACGGCGCCAGAGAAAGCCAGAGAAGGTTATCAACAGGTTTTTTCGGAAGGATTCGTGACCGATTACCCGCTGACGATCCGCCACACGGACGGACGGCTGACAGATGTGCTTTACAACGCCTCAGTATATAAAGACGCACGGGGAAACGTATTGGGAGTATTCGCTGCGGCGCGCGACATCACCGCGCAAAAGCAAGCGTCGCAGTATGCGCGGAGCTTGATTGAAGCCAGCGTGGACCCGTTGGTGACCATCAGCCCGCAGGGCATCATCACGGACGTGAACGAGGCGACCGTCAAGATCACCGGCGTCCTCCGAGAGAAGCTGATCGGGGCAGACTTCGCGAACTATTTCACGGAGCCGGAGAAGGCACGGGAAGGATACCAACGTGTTTTTTCGGAAGGATTTGTGACTGATTACCCGCTGACGATCCGCCACATGGACGGACATCTGACGGATGTGTTGTACAACGCCTCGGTCTATAAGGACGCGCGGGGCAGCGTATTGGGAGTATTCGCCGCCGCTCGCGACATCACCATGCAAAAGCAAGCCTCGCAGTATGCGTGGAGCTTGATTGAAGCCAGCGTGGACCCGTTGGTGACCATCAGCCCCGAAGGGAAAATCACGGACGTCAACGAGGCAACTGTGAAAGTCACTGGCGCTCTCCGAGAGAAACTAATCGGCGCAGACTTCGCAAACTACTTCACGGAACCGGAGAAGGCCCGCGAAGGTTACCAACGGGTCTTTTCGGAAGGATTCGTGACCGATTACCCACTGACGATTCGTCACGCCGACGGGCGGCCTACGGATGTGCTCTATAACGCGTCCGTTTACCGGGACGCACGAGGAAACGTATTGGGAGTATTCGCCGCCGCTCGAGACATCACCATGCAAAAGCAAGCCTCGCAGTATGCGCGGAGCTTGATTGAAGCCAGCGTGGATCCACTTGTGACCATCAGCCCCGAAGGGAAAATCACAGACGTAAACGAGGCCACCGTAAAGGTTACCGGGGCGCACCGAGACAAATTGATTGGCGCAGACTTCGCGAATTGCTTCACAGAGCCGGAAAAAGCCCGGGAGGGATACCAGCAGGCGTTCGCCAAAGGTTTTGTCACCGATTACCCGTTAACGATTCGTCACATTAACGGCCCACTTTCCCACGTCTTGTACAACGCCTCCGTCTACAAAGATGTCAACGGCAAAGTTCTTGGAGTCTTCGCCGCCGCGCGGGATGTGACGCCTCTCAAGAAGGCTGAACTGGAACTGGCAGATCAACGCACCCGGGAACTCGAGCGACTTGCCGAGCTGGAACGATTCCAGAAACTTACCGTGGGTCGCGAGCTGAAGATGATCGAGCTCAAGAAGGAGGTCGCTGAGCTCAAGCGGCACTTTTCAGATAAGGTTTCATCCTCCTGAATGCCATGATCACAGCCAAACCAATCCGGCCCCATCAGGAGAGCACACCACACAGGGAAGGTTTGGCGTTTGGCAGTGTCGTGGAACTTGAGGCAGGAGGGGCTGCCACGCTGGAGAGCCAGCGAGCACTGCTGAATATTTTAGAAGACTTCGCCGGAGAGAAAAGCCGGCTTGAGCTAGGGCAACGCGCCATGCTCAACATTCCCGAAGATTTCGACGCCGAGAAGGAGCGAATGGAGGGTGCGCAGCGGGCAGTGTTGAACATACTGGAAGACTCAGTGTCCGAAAAAATGCAGCTGGAAGCAGCTCAACGGTCGGTCTTGAACATTCTGGATGATTTTGCGGCGGAGAAAACTCGCCTCGAATCATTCCAGGGAGCGATGGTCAACATCCTGGATGATTTTTCGGACGAGAAATCCCGCCTGGAGGATACCCAGCGCGCCGTGTTGAATATTCTGGACGACTTCGAATCACAAAAAACTAAAGTGGAGAGGGCTAACGAACAGCTCGAGATGGAGATTGAAGAGCGCAAACGGATGGAGGCACAGATAAAAGGCGTGAACTCGGAATTGGTCACCGCGAACAAGGAACTCGAAGCGTTCAGCTATTCGGTGTCTCATGATTTGCGCGCGCCCTTGCGCGGCATCGACGGATTTAGCCTGGTGTTGATGGAAGACTACGCCGACAAGCTCGATGCCGAGGGAAGGGACTACCTGCAGCGAGTGCGCACAGCAACGCAACGGATGGGCACGTTGATCGATGATCTCTTGAACCTCTCCCGAGTGACCCGGACGGAGCTCAGAATGGAAAGGGTGGATTTGGGCGGCCTCGCTCGGTCGGTTGCTGCGGATCTGCAGAGAACGCACCCGGAGCGCACAGTCAATTTCCGGGCTGAGGAAGGGCTTGAAGCAGTGGTCGATCCCCATCTGATACGAATCGTCTTTGAGAATCTTTTGGGAAACGCGTGGAAATTCACTTCGAAGCGCCAATCCGCGCAGATTGAGGTTGGCGCTACGAGTCTAGGCGGATCTGTTACATATCATATTCGGGACAACGGGGCTGGATTCGATCCCAACTACGCGAGCCGCCTCTTCGGCGCCTTCCAGCGGCTGCATGACAAGAATGACTTTCCAGGAACTGGAGTGGGTCTGGCGACTGTCCAACGGATCGTCCATCGTCACGCGGGCCGCATCTGGGCTGAGAGTATGGTTGATAAGGGTGCGACTTTCTATTTCACGCTAGCGGATGCTCCGCAAGGAGGAGGCTGAGTCATGGAGAACAAAGTCATTCTGCTGGTGGAAGACAATGCCGACGACGAGATTTTAACTATTCGAGCATTTAGAAAAAACAATATAAACAACAAGGTGGTGGTCGCTCGCAACGGCGCGGAGGCCCTCGACTACCTGTTCGGGACAGGAGAATACGAAGGGCGTGATGTAAGCGTCCTGCCGCAGGTAGTCCTCCTGGACTTAAAATTACCCAAGCTGGACGGACTGGAAGTGCTGCGCCGCGTGCGTGCCGATGACCGCACAAGACTGCTTCCTATAGTTATCCTCACATCGTCCAACGAAGAGGCGGACCTGATCAACGGCTATGGCCTGGGGGCCAACAGTTACGTCCGCAAGCCAGTGGACTTCATTCAGTTTGTTGAAGCGGCGCGACAGTTAGGACTCTACTGGCTGCTTCTCAATCAATCACCCCCTGCCAGGAGAGTGTAACCGCGAGATGCTTTCAATGGGTGGGATGATGAGAATTCGCGCGAGGTTGATGAGTCGGGAAGGTCTGTTGTGGACCTGCCAGGCAAGCTCAGGTGCCCTCGTCGCGCAAGGCGTGTCAACCGGCGAGGCCGGCGGAGCTGGGATTCACGATAGTGACGTACACAAGGATGACGGTCAGAATGATGACAACAATGCTGATTGCCCAGGCGACAATGTTAAATCCGAGCTTGTTCGTGTATTCACCCATCAAGTCTTTGCGATTGATGAGCAGCAGGATAAAGATCAAAACCACGGGAAGCCAAACGCCGTTGGCAACTTGCGATAACACCAGGATTTTGAAGAGCGGCGCGTTGGGGATGAGGATGATCCCGGCGCCGACTACAATCAGGCCGGTATAGAGCGAATAGAACGCAGGAGCGTCCTTGAACTTGTTATCGATTCCCGCTTCGAAGCCGAGGCCTTCGCAGATCACGTGCGCGGTCGAGAGCGGGAGGATAGAGGCGGCGAAAAGGGACGCGTTGAGCAAGCCAAAAGCAAACAGTCCGGCAGCCCATTTGCCAGCGAGCGGAACGAGAGCTTTGGCAGCTTGGCCCGCATCCGTGATACTGGTGAGGCCCTTGGCGTTGAGCGTGGCGGCGCAGCACACGATGATAAAGAACACGATGATCATGCAGGATGTGCTGCCCACGAGCACGTCCCATTTCGCGTGCTTGTACTGGCGCGGGCCCACTTTTTTCTCCACGTACCCTGCCTGCAAGTAAAAGAATTGCCATGGCGCGATGGTCGTGCCGATGAGCGCCGTCAGCATCAACAGATAATCCGCTCTCAGCTTGAAAGTGGGGAGCACTGTTTCCTTAGCAGCCAGCAACCAATCGGGCTTTGCGAGCACCGCCGACAAAACGTATGAAAGATAAAACCCGCAGGCCACGAGAAAAATCTTCTCAACGCCGCGGTAGCTTCCATAGACAACCAGTAGCCATACGGCAATCGCGGCCAGCGGCACCGCAACATATTTGCTGATGTGCAAAGCATCAGCCGCAGCCGCTACGCCGGCAAATTCAGCGACCGTGTTGCCAAGGTCCACAGCGAGTGCGGCAATCATCACGAAAAACGTGGAGCGGAAGCCAAATTCCTCGCGAATCAGGTCCGAAAGCCCTTTTCCGGTGACCACGCCCATGCGCGCGCACATCTCCTCGCTGACGTAGAGCGCAATGGTCATGGGGATGAGCGACCAGAGCAGCGTGTATCCAAATTGGGCGCCGGCAGTGGTGTAAACGGTGATACCGCCCGCATCGTTGTCCACATTGGAAGTGATCAGCCCCGGGCCGACGACCGCAAGGAACAGCGCAATGCGGCGACGATAGGGACGCACCCGGCGCGAGAATCCAGCGCCGCGGGTTTTCAAGTCCGCAAATGTGCGTTCGAGTGTGACCCAGGTATTCATCCGTTTGTCTTCTACAGCTTCGCGTGCATGCGGCTCACGATGTCGTCCACGGTGATGGCCCCGATGGGGCGGCTCACTGCGTCCACCACCGCCAGGCTGCGCAGATTGTATTTGTCGAACAGTTCGAAGACTTCTTTCTCGTCCGTGTCAGCGCGCACCGATACGAGCGGCTCAAATTTAATTTCGTCGAGACGCTGCTCAGAATTTGCGAGCAAAAGACGGGCGATCGGGACTGTCCCCGCCAGGACCGAATCTCGATTGATCAGTACGACGTTGTCGAGCTGGTCCGGCGAAATTTCGTTGAAGCGGATGAAGTCCACCACTTCGCCTCGAGTGGCATCCTCGCCGACCACAACCATTTCCGTATTCATCATGCCCCCCGCGGTGTTTTCACCGAACTTCATCAACGCCTCGACTTCCGTGGCCTCGCGATGGTCCATTTCCCCCATCACTTCCTTAGAAGTATCGGGTGGCAGATTTTGGATCACGTCGGCCGCCTCGTCAGGAGACATTTCCTCCAGGATGTCAGCAGCCTTTTCGGGGTCGAGCTTTTCAAGCACTTGGGTTTGCAGGCGCTTGTCGAGCTCAGCGATGGCTTCGGCGGCGCTCTCCTCATCCAACGAATCGACGATGGACTGGCGTTCGGCCGGCGAAAGTACTTCCATGATTTCAGCCAGGTCGGCGGGGTGGAGGGCCGCCAGCTTATTGCTCGACATGCGCAATTTCACTCGGCGCAGCGGATCGGGTTCGATCAGGTTCACGAATTCCCAGCGGATCGTCCGCACAGGCAGCTTTGCCTGAATTCGCCGAATGGCCATAGGAGGGATCACGCCCTGCAAAAGGCGGCGAACGGCCCCAGCGAGGCCGACGTCCACTTGCGTGATGCGCATCTCCACGTTGCCGTTGGTCCGTTGCTCCGCGAGGTCAATGTCGATGACACGCACAACTTTCCGGCCGTTGGTGTCGATGATCTGCTGGTCGAGGAGATCCTTCTGGACGGCGAGCCAGGCTTCGTTGGGATGATACAGCTCGAGAGCAGATTCGTCGGTGGTCAGCCGGACCCGGCCCGGTTCGACGCTGGCGATTTGGTCGTAGCGCGCCACGAGGGGCCGATACTGGCCGCGGCTCAGCAGCAACCGCGAGATTCGGTTGGGCTGGTCGGCAGGCTCGACGAAGATTTCCTTCACGCGGCCGACAAAATTGCCGAAAGAATCATACGTCTCGGCGCCGATGACTTCAGTGACGTGCAACATTGTGCTGCTCCTTGCAACCCGAACAGGGGGCAAAAAAAATGCCCGAAGCCGGTGCTTTGCATCCGGCCACGGGCAGGCAGAGATCGCCTTGAAATTACCGTAAGCCGGGCCGCGCCTCCCCGCCCCACGCGACGAGCGAGGGGCAGCGATAAAACAAGATCAAGAACGTCTCACGCCCTTGCAGGGCATGTCGAAAGGACCCCGCCGCCCCCCAGAGTTCTTGATGCGGGGCGGGCCGAGTACTTCCGGGTTCCGAATTGAACGAAAGGTCCATTTAATGCGAAACGATAAGCAAACCCTCTAGTTAAAGGCGGAGTGAAAAATTGTCAAGCGAAGAGTGACGTTTCCACACGATTTTTACGAGGGGAAGACCATATTTCTTATCGGCCGGCCACGGCGGCGACAGTCGGCAGCATAAACATCCCAATAGGTGCCCCGAAAATAGTCCTGTTGCGTGAACCCGAGCGCCCGCGCGGCGTGATCGATGGTGCCTGGGGAGCCCTCGAGCTCGAGGAACGTGCCCACAGGAGTTTCATCCAGATCCAGCTGAAGCCCTCGAAGTTCGAAAGTTGAGCGGAATTTCTCATACGTGAAGCTGGGATGCAGGCCCAGGGAGCGAAGCACCCGTGGCCAGGGGCCTGGGTTCCGGATCGTCAGTTCTCGCTCGAGACGCTCCTTGAACCGCAGGCGCGCGGCCTGGCGGCCCCCGGGGTGTGGAGGGGCTTTCGAGGTGAGCACAGCCCGGAGCGAGCGCCTTTGGGGGCGCGATAGGCGGCCGCCACGGATGTTTGCCCTGCGGCGTGGCGCGGACGTTTCCAGGCGTACCCGCAGCAATCGTCCTGAACGGCGAAAGTCGGAATCAGGAGTGTCGTAGATTGAGTTTTGCTCGAACAGGCGCCCCTTGTAGGTGGCGCCGAGGTCTCGGATTCTGCGCAGCAGCGATTCCAGGTCGCGGACGCGGAGCTTGATCTCGATTTCGCGGTTGGTGGCCTTCGGCATCGGCGAGCCAGAGTATAGCTCAGTGGCTCAGGCCACAGGTGCTGGGGTCCGAGCGGGAAGCAGGGACACCGCCAAGCCGCGGAGACCGCAGAGGAACCCCGTCGGCGTGGAACTCAGTTGCCAAAGGCGCGAGCGAGACAGCATAATCAATTCCCTGCCGCGCGAATGCGCGTAATCATGACCGAACCTACAACTCCGTTGATGCAGCAGTATCACGCGGTGAAGAAACAGCACCCCGGTGCGCTGCTGCTCTTCCGGCTAGGCGACTTCTTCGAACTGTTCTACGACGACGCGGTGGTAGCCTCGCGAATCTTGCAGATTACTCTCACAGCCCGAAACAAGGAAAAAGGCCAGGCCGTGCCCATGTGCGGAGTGCCTTATCACGCGGCCGAAAATTACATCGCCCGCCTGATTCGCGCCGGCCACAAAGTAGCCATCTGCGAGCAGATGGAAGAGCCAGGGCCGGGGAAAAAACTGGTCCGCCGGGAAGTGATTCGTGTGCTGACGCCGGGCACAGCCTCGGGGACAGGACTCATAAGTGCGCGCGAGAACAATTTCCTTGCGGCTGTGGCAAGAAGCACTGGCGCGATGGCCGCAGCAACCGTCGGCGGGAAGTCCACGGGGCGAAGCGCAGAGTTGATGATCGGGCTCGCTTACGTGGATCTCTCGACCGGAGAATTCCGCGCCACGGAGTTCTCCGGCGATAAGGCGGAAGCGCGGCTCAGAGATGAAATCGGGATATTGCGGCCCAAAGAAATATTGCTCCCGCGGCCCGCGACGCTCTTCCCCGTCACGGTGCCTGTGGAACTCAACGGTTTTGGGGCTGTCGAGACGCGGCTGGATGACTGGATATTCGAGAGCCATCACGCGACGCGGTTGCTCGAGGAACAATTCCGCGTCGCAGGGCTGGAAGGCTTCGGCCTCATCGGGCACGCGCAGGCGACGGCAGCGGCTGGTGCGCTGGTCCACTATTTGCGTGAGACATCCGCGATTGGCGCGCGAAAGCCGGAAGATGCGGCAAAAATTCCATCGCTGCGCCCCTCCGGCGCAGGACTCGAGCACCTGGATAAAATTTCCTACTACGAGCAGCAGGACGCCATGATTCTCGACGCCGTGACGGCGCGAAACTTGGAGCTGGTCGAGCCCGCCGCTGGTGATGACGAGCGCGCAACATTGCTCGCCGCGATCGATGAGACTGCGACGGGCATGGGCGCGCGGCTGCTGCGTGGGTGGGTGCTACGTCCGGAAATTGAGATCGAGGAAATTGAGGCGCGCCTCAACGGCGTTGCGGAGTTGAAATTGCGGACGGTGGCGCGCGAGGAAATTCACAAGGAGCTCGAAGGAATTCTGGACCTCGAGCGGTTGACCAGTCGCGTGACGCTGGGAGTGGCGACTCCCAGGGATTTGCTGGCGTTGCGTGCGTCGCTCGAGAAAATTCCCGGTGTCCGAGTTCATTTGGAAACGGAGCAAGGAGGAGCCGCGAACCAAGCCGGGCGGCTGGCGGTGTTGCGGGAACAGATGGACGAAATGGGCGATGTGCGCGAAATGATTGCACGCGGAATCGCGGACGATCCGCCGGCCATGCCGAATGAAGCAGGCGTGATCCGCCGTGGCTTCAATGCCGAACTGGACGAGTTGCGCGACATCATGAAGGCAGGAAAGCAGATCATCGCGGGGATGGAGGAGAGCGAGCGAAAGCGGACGGGAATCGCCTCGCTCAAAATTCGTTACAACCAGGTGTTCGGTTATTCCATTGAAATATCCAAACCGAATTTGCATCTGGCGCCCCCGGATTACGAGAGAAAGCAAACGCTCGTGAATGCGGAGCGCTTCACCTCGAGTGAATTGAAGGATTACGAACGCAAGGTACTTTCCGCCGAAGAACGCGTCCTGGAAATCGAGCATCGGCTGTATGGCGAAATGCGCGAATCGATCGCGCGGGAAGCGGGGCGCTTGCGTAAATCCGCCTCTGCCATCGCCCAGGTGGACGTGCTCGTGAATTTTGCGCGGCTCGCCGCCACTAGAAACTACGCGCGCCCAGAATTCACGGGTGGGGCGAAGGGCGAACAGCAAGGAGTGCTGATGATTGCGGGCGGGCGGCATCCGGTAATTGAAAAGCTTGTCGAAGAGCGCGGCGAGAGGTTTGTACCCAACGATTTGTACCTGGACGACGAATCGCAATTTCTGTTGATCATCACTGGACCGAACATGGGCGGAAAATCCACATACTTGCGGCAGGCCGCGCTGATTTCAATTCTGGCGCAGATGGGATCCTTCGTACCGGCAACGCAAGCGAACTTGCCACTGCTCGACCGGATTTTCACCAGGATCGGCGCCTCAGACAATCTGGCGCGCGGGCGGTCAACCTTTTTAGTCGAGATGAGCGAAGTCGCGGCGATCCTGAACACGGCGACGGCGTCCAGTCTCGTCCTGCTCGATGAAGTCGGGCGCGGCACGTCCACTTTCGACGGGCTTTCTATCGCGTGGGCAGTGGTTGAATCTCTCCACGCGGGCGCTCGGCCAAAAACTCTTTTCGCCACCCATTACCACGAACTCACGGAGCTCGAACAATTGTTGCCCGGTGTGAAGAATGTGCACGTTACAGTCGAGGAAGCTGGGAGCGAAATTATTTTTTTGCGGCGCGTCGAACCGGGGAGTGCGGACAAGAGTTATGGCATCGAGGTGGCGCGTCTCGCCGGGTTGCCGAACACCGTGATCGCGCGCGCGAGGGAAATTCTGCGGCGCCATGAAGAGAGCGAGGACAAGCTGACCGTCGCGCTATCGCCCGGAGCGCGCTCGGGGGCAGGGCCCGAAAAGGTCCAGCAAAAAGCGTTTGCGGCGATCGACGAGTCTGTGTTGCATGCCCTGCGAAAAGCAGATCTGAATGGTTTGACGCCACTGGAAGCCCTGAATCTCCTGGCCGCTTTGCAGAAACAATTGGAGTAAACGGCGCGATGCGCGTGATTGGCATGATGTCTGGGACATCAGCGGACGGTATCGACGTCGCGCTGGTGCGCATTTCGGGCGCGCCACCCTCGATTTCTGCCAAGTTGGAGCGGCATCACCACGTTTTATTTCCTCCGCGCCTGCGAGACGGCATCTTGCGGTTGGCGAATGGAGCTGCGACGACCGCGCGTGAAATCAGCCGGCTCAATTTCGAGCTGGGCGAGGAATTTGCGCGAGCGGCCATCGCCGCATGCAAACGGTGGCGTGTGCCCCTTGCGAAGATTGACCTCATCGGCTCACATGGGCAAACGATTTTCCATCAAGGTGTGGCATCAAAAGTTCGAGGGGTTCGCCTGCTGGCTTCCACCCTTCAGATCGGCGAACCCAGCTTGATCGCGGAACGCACTCGCGTGACGACGATCGCAGATTTTCGTCCCGCGGACATGGCCGCGGGCGGTCAGGGCGCGCCGCTCGTTCCCTTCGTCGATTATTTGTTCTACCGGCATTCTGAGCGCGGCCGCGTGGCCCTAAATATCGGCGGCATCGCAAATGTGACCGTGATTCCGGCGGGAGCACGACCCCAGCAAGTATTTGCCTTCGACACCGGGCCCGGAAACATGATCGTGGACGCGCTGGTGGAGTCGCTCACACGTGGGAAGCAGCGATATGACCGGGATGCGCGGATGGCGCTCCGTGGGAGGATGAATCCTGCGCTGCTCGCGAGGATGTTGCGCGATCCTTACCTGCGAAAGGCGCCGCCTAAGACAGCCGGGCGCGAACAATTTGGGCGCGAGTATGCGGCCTTGACCCTTGCCTGGGGCAAGCGGCACCGGGCGCGACCAGAAGACATGGTCCGAACAGCGACGCTGTTTACTTCCCTATCGATTGCCGATGCGTTTCGGAAATTCATTTTTCCACGTGCTCGCGTTCACGAATTGATTGTTGCGGGTGGCGGCGCCCGGAATCCATTGATGATGGCGCAACTCGCCGCAGGCCTGCCGGGGATCGACATCATCGAGGCAGACCGGCTCGGAGTGACCGCGGAAGCGAAGGAAGCGTTCACATTCGCGGTGCTGGCGTACGAGGCCTACCACGGGCGCGTGAATAATTTGCCGTCGGCAACTGGGGCGATGCATCCGGCGGTGCTCGGGAAACTGGTCCATGGTCGCGCGAGGTAGGATGCGCGGCGTGCTCGTCGGGGTCGCGGTTCTTCTGTTCATCCTCACGGCAGGCTGCTCTTCAAATCGCGGCGCTGCAGAACCTGGCACAATTAATTTCCTGATTGAAGCCATGCCCACAAACCTCGATCCCCGCATTGGCACCGATGCCTATTCGGCGCATCTCGATGGGCTGATTTTCTCGAGCCTGGTCGCACATGACGCGAGCATGAGCATCGTTCCGGATCTTGCCGAGCGCTGGGAGGCGGCAGACCCTCTGACGTACGTATTCCATTTGCGCCACGGAGTGAGGTTTCACGACGCGCGCGCGCTGACCTCGGCGGACGTGAAATTTACCTTCGACTCCATCCTGAACGGGACGGTGAGAACGGTAAAGCGAGGAGCGTTTCGCATGGTCCAGTCGGTCGAGGCTCCGGACGACGCGACGGTCGTGTTTCACCTGCGTGAGCCCTACGCTTCATTCTTGTGGAACTTGACCCGCCCGGGCGTGGGCATCGTTCCGCGCGGCTCGGGACCGGAAATCGCGCAGCATCCGATTGGCACCGGGCCGTTTCGGTTTGTGAGCATGAAAACCGATGAAGAGATCGTGCTCGAGAGGAATTCTGATTATTTTGAAGCGGCCGGCCCTGCCAAATCCGATGCCAACTCCACGATTGTCAACCGCGTTCGATTCCGAATCGTGCCGGATGCCATTGTCCGCGCACTCGAACTGCGCAAAGGTTCGGCGGATGCGGAAATCAATTCGTTGACGCCTGATATGGTGGCAACTCTCGGGAAGGAATCTGGAATCGTCGCCGACGAGCAGCCGGGGACGACGCTTGCTTACGTGGCCTGCAATTTCGACGATCCGATCCTCGGGCATCGTGAAGTGCGCCAGGCGCTGGCCTACGCCACGGATCGCGCGACGATCATTCGCTACCTGTTGCGCGGTCAGGCACGCGCCGCGTCGAGCCTGCTCCCGCCCAATCATTGGGCATTTGAGCCAAATGTGAAGCAGTACAATTTCGATCCCGAGCGCGCGGAGCAATTGCTCGACGCCGCGGGATACCGCCGCGGACCGGATGGCGTACGCTTTCATTTGACGCTCAAGACTTCGACGGATGAGTCCACACGGCTTTATGCGGCGGTGCTTGCAGACCAGTGGAAGCGGATCGGCGTAGCGCTGGAGCTCAAATCACTGGAATTCGCGACGTTTTACTCGGATATCACGCGCGGCAGCTTTCAGTTGTACACGCAGCGATGGGTGGGCGGAAATAATGACCCCGACATGTTCGAGTATGTCTTCAGCTCGAAGAAATTTCCACCGGACGGCGCGAATCGCGGGCATTACCGCAACTCGCAACTCGATACCCTGCTCGACCGCGCGCGGGTCGAAATGGACCGCGAGAAACGGAAGGCAATTCTTTCGCAAGTCCAGAAAATCGTGGCCGAGGACGAGCCTTACATCAATTTGTGGTACCCCGACAATGTATGCGTGCACCGGGCAAGAGTAACCGGCGTCGAGGTCCCTTCGAGCGGTGACTACGAGTTTCTGTCGTCTACCAGGCTGACGGGTCAAAACAGGGAGTAAAGCCGCGAGCGCTCCACAAAGGCGCCGAGAAGGCAGTGCACCCGCAGCGCCTCAAAAAGCAATTTCCTCTCTGGATCTCAACGCACCTCTGTGAGGATTCAGTTGGTTCCCTCAAAGCTATGTAGAATGGCGTTGCGCAAAATCTAAATTGCGCGAGATTTCAATCGGAGGGGAAGATGACTGCATTTCAACAGGGCCGAGGAGACGACGAGTTGCAGGCGTACGCCGCAAAGATGCGAAGTTGGCTGCCACGCGGGCTCGGAGGAGTGGCACTGCTCGCGCTGGTTTTGATTTTCGTGTACGCCTCGGTGGCCTACGTGCCGGCGGGACATGTCGGAGTGCTCACGCTGTTCGGCCGCGTCACAGGCGACGTGTTGCCCGAAGGCACCCATTTTGTAAACCCGTTCAAGGGAAACAACACCATGTCCATCCGCACGCAGGAACTGAAAGAGACGGCGAGCGTGCCGTCGGATGAGGGCTTGGTAATGACGCTCGATACTTCCCTGCTCTTCCGCCTCAATCCGGAGAAAGCTGCGGAAGTGTTTCAGAAGATCGGGCCGAACTTTGTCGAGGTCGTGGTCGAACCAAACCTGCGGTCGGCAATCCGTCCCGTGACCGCTTCGCACAGCGCAAACGCGCTCTACACGGGTGGCCGCGAAGTCGTGGCGCAGCAGATCTTCAACGACCTATCGGCACAACTCAACAGCAGAGGCGTGGAAGTGCAGAACATTTTGCTGCGCGACATTCAGTTGCCGCAGATGCTGAAGTCGTCCATCGAAGCGAAGCAGCAGGCGGAGCAGGACGCGCTGCGCATGGCCTTCGTGCTACAAAAAGAAAAACAGGAAGCGGACCGCAAGCGCATCGAAGCACAAGGCATCCGTGACTTCCAGCAAACAGTTTCGCAAGGCATCAGCCAGCAGTTGCTCGAATGGAAAGGCATCGAAGCCACCGAGCGCCTCGCCACTAGCACCAATTCGAAAGTCGTGCTCATCGGCAACACTAAGAATGGCCTGCCGCTGATTCTGGAGCCGAAGTAGCGCCGCGGTGTCGCGCACTCACTGTGGCTTCGGCACCTCGAGGGCCGGATTGCGCGAGAAGAAATTCACTGGCACGAGCTTGAATCCAGCCTTGTGTGCCGGCATGACCGGCCATTCTTCCGGACGCGGGATGTGCGTGATGCCCAGGGTGTACCACACGACAACGTCTTGATTCTCGATGGAGCGATTCGCCGCCGTCCATTTCGGCAGCCCGTCGCCGCCCGGGCTCTGGTTCGGATATTCGCCGGCCGCGTGCATCTCGGCGGGATCGTAAGGTGTCACCCAGAACGGCGCGCTGATAAATCCGGCCCGCTTCCGAATGTAAGAGTCCGGTGAATTAAACGGCACGGAATTTTCGCCGGGCAACAGTGCATAACCCACCGGCGCGCCCAACGCATTGTGCACGCCGGGATTGATCACTTTCCACGTGCGATTCGAAGCTAGATTGAGCTGGCGGATGGCATCCTTCTCATTGGCCAACACCGTTTCGTTCATCACGAACTCGCGCCCATAGGGATTCGTCAATCCCGTCGGCACAGTCTCGGTATTCATCTCGACCACGCTGTTCCCTGCTGCGCCATCTACGTCGAGATCGAGCCGGAACGAAAGGAAATGCTGGTGATGCACGGCCGCCACATTGGGCGCCACCAGATGCTCATGCGTCGGCCCGGCGTGCTCGTGATACTTCGTAGCAGCGGTTCCCTTTGGTTCCATGATGCCGGTGAGGAGCACTTCCATTTCCAGCGTGCCGTCCTGATGGAAAACCCAGTTGAAGACGTAATCATAGTTGCCGATGGTGGCGACGGACGACAAAACCAGTTCGCGCCCGCGGCGGGATTCATTTGTGTGGGAATCGTAATCGTCGTGCTTCCAAAGCAAGCCGCCATCGCGTTCATAAAGTGCGATCGCGCGCGGGATGCTGACCGGCTTGCCAAACTCGTTGGCCACCGCGGCGTCAAAGAATTCCGCGTTGGGCGGGCAATCTGTCAGCGGCTCCTGCGAAACGGTCAGCCATCCGAGCCCCACTTCTCCTCCGTCAAACACGTTCCGGAAGTACCAGTTGGGTCCGGGATCGGCGTATGGCACAAGCAATTCAGACACTGAGCCTCGATAGAGAATCGGACGCACGCGGGCATTGTCTTCGTAGCCCACGGTCCGAAGCACCAATCCCTCGCGCTGGTGGAGACTGAAGCGGAAAACCCAGTTTTGCCATTTCACTTCATTCCCGTTGCGCAGGTAGCTCGGCCCGTCGGGCTGCTCAATGTGCAGAGGCGTCGGCGGCTTGCGCTGGTGCCCGATGGAATTCGGATCGAGGTCGGCTGTTGCTTTCGCGATGGGAACAACACCTGTATCAACTACTTTCATAACCCTTCCCGTATCGAGATCCACGAGCGCGCGGAGGCCTTCGATGGGCCGCGCATAATAATTCACGGCGCGGCCTTTGTAGTAAGGGATGGCGTTGACCATGCGCGCACCCATTTCGTCGTCGAGCCCGTAAAAGCCGACGGGCCACGGATCGACTGTCACGGCGTCGAGATCGGTGATGCCCCGGCGCCCAAGCGCCTCCTGCCAGCGCGTGTCCGCTCGCAGAGCCTTCTTCATGATTTCAATTTCTTCATCGCCCGGAATGGGAGGCTGGACGCCATGCAATTCCGTCCAGGAGACAAGCTGCTTGGTGTTGAGGTCCACGACAGCCTCGAAGGATTTTCTCGTCGCGTGCTCATGCACCACAACAAAAGCCTGACGGCTGAAGGGCGCGCCTGGTTTGAATTTGAGTACCTCAGCTTTTGATGGTTCGCGCAGTTCAAGTGCCAGATAGCGGCTTGCGCCAGTGACTTTCCCGGCCTTCGTCAGCACCTGCACTGTCGTGACTATTTCTTCCTGGCTGAGTGGGTCGAGCGGGTGATCAGCGGCCCATGCCTGCACACCGACCAGCAGAGCGAAGGCAAGCGCAAGGAATCTTAGGAGCCGCCGCGGATGCAATGGTCCGGCAGCCGGATTTGTGAACATCCTCGATCTCCTTCGTTTCGGGACGGCGCAGTGGATACCAAAAGTGCGGAATTTCGGCTCGCCAGTTCGCGAGTCTAGCACACGCACTTCGACTAGCGGCGTAGTGCAGCGTGGATTTCAGATTCGGGCAGCGCGCCTTCACGCACGATGGTCCAGTCATCACCATTGATGCGGACGATGGTGGACGCGAGGATCGCGCCGGTGTCGCCGGAATCGAGGATGAGCGTCAGTCGGTCGCCCAACTGCTTCACAATCTGTTGCGCGTTGGTGCAGGAAGGAAATCCGGAGAGGTTAGCGCTCGTGCCCGTCACGGGCCCGCCGACGGCTTCGATGATCGCTGAGGTAATGCGCGAATCCGGCCAGCGCAGCGCGACGCGTCCCGTGTTGCCCGTCACTTTGAGTGGCAAGCGGTGCGTTGCCTCGACCACCATCGTGAGCGCCCCGGGCCAAAATTTCTGCGCGAGCGAGAGGAAAATGTCAGGCACCTCGCGGATGAGCGTCACGGATTGCTCGACGGAACTTATCAGTATCGGGAGCGCTCGAGTCTCCGGGCGGCCCTTGATGCGGAACACTTCCTCGATCGCCGCAAGGTTGAATGGATCTGCAGCGAGGCCGTAAAAGGTGTCGGTAGGAACGCCGACAACGCAGCCGCGCTGGATGAAGCTGGCGGAATAGTCGACAACCCTCTGCTCCGGAGCTTCGGCTGAAATTTTAAGGACTTCGACAGGCAAATTTTCACTCGCGGCGGGTTACGCCCCTGACTCCTCGGCAAGCTACCATAGCGGAAGCTGAGGACGCAAGATAAAGGGCGAAGTGCAAGAGAAGTTGATCAGTGTGGGGATTGTTGGAACATGCCGAGCGCGAAAAAGCGTGTAATGATTCCGGCGAAAGACGCTCCGACCACGAACGCAATCCAGCGAAACTTCTGCCAGAGAGGACGAAACTCAGACAGTTGGGCAAACACATCGACAATATAAATCGCGCAGTAGGCCACGTTCGCCGCGACAGCCAAGAGAAACACTATCAGTGCGGCGTCGATATTGAGTACGGCTTTGGAATTTGGGTAATAAATCCAGAAGCACACGAGAACAATTGCGACGAGCAGGGCGTTATACACCAGGCGGCGCAGCTCCCAATATCGAATCGCATCTGTTGCAACCTCGCGCAGGGTTTGAGAATCCATGACCTTCTCAAATCATATAACTACGACCTTTAGATCACTAGAGAGACGTCTCGTTCGTGTTCTTCTCCATCAACAAGCCGTGCTCGCGAGCATGGACTCATGTTCGGACGTGCATTGCAAGCTCGACGTCGAGAGAGTCGTTTGCTAGGCTTGCGGCATGGCACAGCGCATCACAACAGGCGAGCACGAGCGGTCTGCGGACGCGCGCAATCGGGCCACGAGCCTCGCGCCACCGGACATCATCACCAGCCGCGAGAACAAGTGGCTGAAGATGTTTCGCGCGGCGCTGCGCGGGACCGGTCCGGCGAAAGATGAGCCGATTGGCGTCGAGGGGCCAAAGCTCATTGAGGACGCTGTGCGGTCGGGCCTGGTCGCGGAAGCGCTCCTGGTGGCCACATTGGGAGAGCGTGAACTTGAACGAATCTTGCAGGCGGCGACGGAAAGCGAAGCAGGGATACCGCGTTCGCGAATTCTCCGCACCTCCGAAAAATTATTCGCGAGCGTCACAGGCACGGAATCGCCCCAGGGAGTCGCTGCTCTCTTCAAGCAGCACGCGTGGGGATTTGAAGATGTCCTGCGCGGGCCAGGCGCGATGCGTCAGAATCAGCCCCTGGTGCTCGTAATGGCTGGTGTCCAAGACCCGGGAAACGTCGGGACAATTGTTCGGTCCGCCGAGGCATTTGGAGCCACGGCCGTGGTAGCAACCAGGGGAACCGCCGATCCCTGGTCACCAAAAGCCTTCCGCGCGTCAGCAGGTTCGGCGCTGCGACTACCGTTGTTGCGCGGGATAGCAATTCCGGTTCTGCTGGCACAATTCAAGATGGCGCGTGTAAAGATCTTTGCGGCCAGCTCGAAAGCGGGCCATGCCGAGGACATGAATGTGGATTTTCGGGAGCCGTCGGCGATTTTCATCGGCAGCGAAGGCGCGGGATTGCCGCCGGAGGTGCTGCAGGCGGCGGACGCCACCATCTCTGTTCCCATGAACTCAACCGTGGAATCGTTGAATGCCGGTGTGGCTGCGTCCGTGATTTTGTTCGAAGCGGCGCGCCAGAGGAAGGTCAGGTAGTGGGACTCTTCAGCGCGATTGCGGCGGAAGAAGAACCGCAGTCGGGGCGGCCTCTCGCCGACCGGATGCGCCCGCAGACTCTCGATGAATTTATCGGCCAGGAAGACTTGCTCGGGCCGGGAAAACCTCTGCGAACCCAGATCGAGCGTGACGATTTAAGCTCTATGCTGCTGTGGGGTCCGCCGGGTTGCGGCAAGACGACACTCGCGCGAATAGTGGCCAAGAGCACGCGGTCGGAATTCATTCCCTTCAGCGCGGTCCTCGCCGGAATTAAAGAGATCAAAGAAGTGATGGCGCAAGCGGAGCGAGCGCGGCGTTACGGGCGGCGCACCATCGTCTTCGTGGACGAAGTGCACCGCTTCAATCGCGCTCAACAGGATGCCTTCCTGCCTCACGTGGAGGCCGGAAACATCTTGCTGATCGGCGCGACCACCGAGAATCCTTCTTTCGAAGTGATCGCGCCGCTGCTCTCGCGCATGAAGGTCTACGTTCTGCGCGCACTGGCACAAGGGCAGATCGTTGAACTGCTGCATCGTGCGTTGAAGGATCAAGAACGCGGGCTGGGAAAAGAACAGATCGATATCAGCGGCCAGATCCTCGAGCGCATCGCTGTCCTCGCCAATGGCGACGCACGCGCCGCCTACAACACGCTCGAAGCGCTAGCTCTGGGGACGGCGCCGGATGCGAACGGCCGCCGCGTTGTAACAGAAGCCCGTCTGGAAGACGTGCTCCAGAAAAAACTCTTGCCATACGACAAGGCCGGCGAAGAGCATTTCAACCTGATCTCCGCGCTTCACAAGTCCGTGCGCAACTCCGACCCGGACGCTGCCCTCTACTGGCTTGCGCGAATGCTCGAGTCAGGCGAGGACCCGCTCTACGTCGCGCGCCGCATGGTGCGCATGGCGAGCGAAGATATCGGTCTTGCCGAGCCAGGCGCCCTCGCGGTCACTCTCGCTGCGAAAGACGCGTTCGAATTCCTCGGGCCGCCGGAGGGATATCTGGCGCTGGGGCAGGCGGCGGTGTATTTGTCGCTTGCGCCGAAATCGAATGCGCTCTACACGGGATATGGCGCGGTGCAAAAAGATTTGCAGAATACGGTTGCAGAGCCTGTTCCTCTGCATCTAAGGAATGCTGTGACGGGACTGATGGGAAACATTGGTTACGGCAGAGGATATCAGTACGCGCATGATGCGGATGAAAAAGTGACGGACATGACCTGCCTGCCGGAGAGTCTACTGGGCCGCACCTATTACCAGCCGACCGACCAGGGTTTTGAAGTGCGCATCCGGCAGCGCCTGGAAGAAATTCGGCGCATCCAGAAAAAAGCTCCGGCAGAAAGAGGAAAGTGACCAGGGTGAAAACTCAAGTGCCAGTTCAGGAGCACGCGTTGACAGAACGCCATCGCACCAAGCCCTCCTTATTCCGATTCTCCGGCGCTGCCGCGACACTACTGGTGCTGATGTTCAACGCCGGCGCCGCTTTCGCGCAGGAAAAGCCGCGGATGCAGTTCGACGAGGACGTGGGGGCGTTCGCTGTGTCGCAAGACAATAAAATCGCCTGCGCCGTGCCGCGGATGAAGCGCATCAAGAAAACCGTGATCGAGCGCGACGATATTTGGGTCACTTCGACCAGCGGCGGAAAGCGCCGCATCGTGGAAGGCGACAAATTCATGCCCGTCCCTCCCCCGTCGCAGTACGTTGTGGATTCGCTCGCCTGGTCCCCAGACGGCCGGCGGATTGCCATGAACATGACCGTTCAGGTGATCTCGACGGAAGACACTTCAGCCATTACGGGCGGGAAGCAAATTGCGCTGATTGAAGAGAACGGCGAAGAAATAAAGGTCGCGGGCTCGAAAACCCGCTTCATCGAGGACGCGTTCAACGGTGCTTGGCTGGCCGATGGCGCGACGGCGGTGTATCTCTCCGGAGCCGGGCCTTACAAGATCATGCGTGTGCGCCCCTCCGACGGAAAGACCACGGAACTATTCGAAGGCCACACGTTCGATGCCGTCACGTGGGACGCTGCACGGAATCAGGCATTCGCTGTCGGTAGAAATCTGAGCATCTCGGGAAGATTGGCGCTGGTGCAGCTCGACCTGATGAAGGAAACCGTCCGCGAGATTTCACGTCTGGATGAATTTTTTGGCAGGCTGAGTGTCTCCGCATCGGGAAAGAAGGTTGGCTATTTCGAAAACGGCGACACCATCACTGTCGTGGATGTGGCGAACCCGCAGAAAGTCGCTCGCGTCCGCGCCGGAATTGGCCGCTTTGAATTCGCCAAGGATGATCAGCGCGTCCTGCTCAAGCGCGGCCCTGAGGAAAAATCGGGCGATCTCGTCTGGATAGGGCTAAGGGACGGGAGCTTTCACCCGATCCTGCATAGTTTGCTGGTTCATGATTTTAGAATTGCGCCGGACGGCGAATCGCTCATCGTGACCGATCCAGGCAGAAGAATCTTGAAGGTTTGGCCCGTCCAGTGAGCTTGCACACCGCGTCTATTTGAACCTGGCGGCGGTAGCCCGCCCGGCTCTGCTAGCTGTGAAAGCGGCCCGCATGTTCTTTCGCTGTGCACAAGTCCATAAACACCAGCAGGCCTGCTCGGTGCGCGCGTTCGGCAGCTTCGGGATGCACGACGCCTTCCTGCATCCAGACAGCGCGCGCGCCAATCCGAATCGCAGATTCCACGATCTCTGGCACAAATTCTGAGCGGCGAAAGATGTCCACAATATCCACCCGCTCCGGAACATCCTCCAGACGCCCGTAACTCTTTTCGCCGAGCACTTCGCTTTCGTTTGGATTCACAGGAATGATGCGGTAGCCGGCGGATTGCAGATACTGGGCCACGCCGTAACTTGGGCGCGAACGGCGGCTCGAGAGACCGACGATTGCGATTGTCTTGCTGGTTTTCAGAATTTCGCCTATGGGATCTTCGGCGCGCGTAGCTGGGAGCGTCGACTCCGGTCTCATACCCTCGCCCGAGCTCATCACTTCCCTTTTGAGCTGACGCTTGGTTGGCCCGCAGCGGGCCCATAAAGCTCCGCAAGCGTGCGAAGGAATTTCTCGTTCTCAGAATTTGTGCCAACCGAAACGCGGATCGCATTCGGCAGCCCCATCCAGCGCATCGGGCGCACGATCACGCCATGTTTCATCAAGTCCGCGGCAAGGGGGTCGGCATCAAATCCAAAATCAATCAGCATGAAATTTGTGACGGACGGCACAGGAGTGATTCCGAGCTTCTTGAGGCCCGCGGTCAACTGCCTAAGGCCGGCGCGATTCGATTCGACTGAGCGGCGAACATGCTCCTTGTCGTCGAGCGCCGCCAGCGCCGCAGCCTGCGCAACACCGGACGTATTGAAGGGCCCGCGAATCTTGTTCATCTCGTTGAGCAGGTCCGCCGGACCGACGCCATATCCGATGCGCAGTCCGGCCAAGCCGTAAGCCTTTGAAAAGGTTCGCAGGACGATCAGGTTGCGCCCTCGACGAACAATTTCAATCGCGCGCGAGTAATTCGGATGGTCCACGTAGTCGCAATACGCCTCATCGAGGACCACGAGTACGTGTTCGGGCACGCGGGCAAGGAATGCGTCGAAATTATCGGCCGCGAACATCGTGCCCGTGGGATTATTGGGGTTCGCGAGAAAAATCAATTTCGTTTCCGACGGCAAGTCGCGCGCGATCGCCGGAAGGTCGAAACTGTAATCGCGCAGCGGAATTTCCAGAAAACGCGCGCCGGTAGAGCGCACGGCGATGTGGTAAAGCGGAAAAGATCCATATGAAGTAACACCGCAATCACCCGGGCGCAGCACCATGCGCGCCGATAGATCAATCAATTCAGTCGAGCCTCCGCCCAGGATAATGTTCTCGGCCGGAATCGAGTGCTTTTTGGAAAGCGCTTCGCGGAGATAAAAACCGCTGCCATCGGGGTAACGGTTCGACCCCGCCAATGCCTTCTTCGCCGCTTCGATCGCCAGCGGCGCAGGCCCCAGCGGATTTTCATTCGAGGCGAGTTTGATGGCGTGCGTTTTCAATTCTCGCTCCACCTCCTCGATGGGTTTTCCCGGAACATAAGGCGCGAGCTCACGAATGTATTCGGGAACGAGTTCGAATATCAGCCGGGTCATGCGCTGGGAGACCTCAACGGGATTCCTTCGCAGCCGGCCTGAACCGCGAGTTCTGACGCCCGCGCCGCGGCGGTTGTTGAACTCCTCGCGTCTCGTCGTATGGAGAGCGTTTCACGCCGCGCGACTCATCGCGGGCTGGATGCGTTGCGCCTCGCCTCGGCCGCCACGGTCCGGAAGGTTTGCGGGGCGCCTTGTGTAACAGCGCCTTTGCCGCGGGTTTCGCCGCGTGCGCCGCATTGTGCGCTGCGGGATTTGCAAGCGTGCGCGACAGCGCACTAACTTCCGCAGGTGAGAGCACGCGGTGCCGCCCCGGGGCGAGCGATTCAACCGCGAGACCCGCAATGCGCACGCGCTTCATTTTCTCGACGGGATGCCCGGTCTGAAAAAGTTTCTTGCGCAGCACGTCGTTGCTGGCCTCCGCAAGCGTCACTTCGTACCACGGCGCATCCTTGCCGCGGAGACGCGTGATCTGCGCCCCGGTCATTCGCCCGAGCGTTGCGATCTCATCGAAAGTAAGCAGCGTTTTCAGTTTCATCAAGTAGGTCTGCGAGACGCCGTGCGCGTGCAGCATGCGGTTCGCGAGATCCCCGTCGTTGGTCAGAAAAACCAGCCCGGAGGAATGATATTCCAGCCGACCCACTGGAAAAACTCGTTCGGATACGCCGTGGAGAAAATCTCGGAGCGACGCACGGCCCTCTGGATCGCTCATCGTCGAAACGACTTCGGGTGGCTTGTGGAGCAGCAGATAAACGCGCTCGCTCTCGGGGCGCAAAAGTTTGCCCGATACCTTGATGTGATCGCGCGACTCGTCTGCCTTCGTGCCCAGTTCCGTAATCACGCGGCCGTTGACGGTGACGAAACCCGACGAGATGAGCTCCTCCGCATGGCGGCGCGAAGCCACTCCGGCACGTGCGATTATTTTTTGAAGGCGCTCGAGCATTCAGTTCATCAAGGTGTGGCGATTGCGAATCTATAGCTTAACGGAAAATCTGTTCGGGAGCGAATGACGAAACGCGGATTTTTTAATCCCGGGCTCGTATTCTCGGACGCTGGTGCTACGACTGCTCGGACGGGCCGGCACCGGCGGAAGCTGCTCGAGCAGCCTCCGAAGTCGATTCCTCGGGCGTCGGCACGTCTCCGGCAGCCATTTCTGCCGGGGTCTCCTCAGGCTCGGTGGGTGCAACGCCTTCATCCGAACCAAGTGCGGCTTGCGCGAGCTGCTCGAATTCCTTCAGGCTTGGCAACTCCTCAAGGTCCGAAAGCCCAAATCGCATCAGAAACTGGCGCGATGTGCGATAAAGAATCGGCCGGCCGATTACCGGCTTGCGGCCAGCCGTTGTGATCAGGTGCCGTTCGAGCAAAGTCTTGATCACGCCGCCAACATTCACCCCGCGAATTTCGTTGATCTCCGGCACCGTCGCAGGCTGCTTGTACGCGATCACCGCCAGGGTCTCGAGCGCAGGCATGGTCAGACGCAGCGGCGGTTGCAGGCTCTTAATGAATTTGCGCACCACGTCGTGATGCTGAGCCTTGGTATAGAACTTCCAGCCGTGCGCCACCTTGCGCACTTCGATACCGCGGTCATCCGTCTGATACGCGGCAACCAGCAGGTCGAGCGCGGCGCGCGCCTCTGGCTTTTCAACGCCCAGCGCGCGAGCGATCTGGTCGAGGGTCGCGGGCTCGTCGGCGGCGTAAATAATTGCTTCGAGTGACGCTTGGAGTTCTTGTGGAGTCATCGTCAGAGATATTGCTCCTCAATTTGTGACATGGCATCGGGGCCGGCGAAGACGGCGTCAAACATTTTGTGTTTGCGCAGCCGGATGTCTGAAAACAACTCTGATTGCACCAGCAGCACCGCCTGCATACGGACCATTTCCAGCACCGCCAGCAGAGCGACAATCATGGCATTGCGGGTCTCGCACGTGTCGAAGAATTCGACCAATGAAACCGGATCCTCGCTGCCAATCAAGCGCTGCCGCAGGTGGTCCATCATCTGCGCAATCGTGACCGTATCGTGCCGCAGCGCGAATTTCGGAATTTCCTTCCGCCGCTCGAGCACCTGTGAAAACACTTTAACCAAATCCACCAGCGAAACAATCAGCTCGCCTTCTGTTTCCTCGCCTCCATACAGCGATTTATCCGGATGCGACCAGACGTGCCCTTCCACTTGCTGTTTCTGGTAAAGCAACTGCGCGGCATTTTTGAATTTTTCGTGTTCCAGCAGGCGATGGACCAGTTCACCGCGCGGGTCCTCCGCGCCTTCAGGGCCTGCGAGCGGGTCGGCGGGCAGCAGCAACTTCGACTTGATGTGAATCAGCGTTGCGGCCATATAGATGAAATCGGCCGAAACATCGATGTCCAGCTTTTCCAGACGATGCAGGTAATCCAGATATTGTTCGGTGATTTTGGCGATGGGAATGTTGTGGATGTCCATCTCCTGTTTGCGAATCAGATCGAGCAGGAGATCGAGCGGGCCTTCATACACCGGTAAATTAATTCGATAGGGTGACGCCATCCTTAGTTTCCTGCCCCCACTTTCCCGGCGCGCCCGGTGGATTTTCTCGCCGGCTTGCGCGCCTCATCCCATTTGAAAATCGCATTGCGCACCCGCTTCATAGTTTTCTTCGCGGCCGCGTGCGCTTTCTTCGAACCGGCATCGAGGATATCCCAAACCTGCTGCGGATGGGCCTCAAATTCTTTGCGCCGTGCCTGAACAGGCTCGATCCAGGTGGCCAGGTTTTCGGCCATCAGCTTCTTGCAATCCACGCAACCGATGTTCGCGGTGCGGCAGTCCTGGTCCACTTTAGTAATCGTCGCAGGCAATGAGAATAATTTATGGTAGGCAAACACCGGGCAGACTTCCGGGCGGCCGGGATCTGTCCGGTGAACGCGCTGCGGATCGGTCATCATGTTGCGAACTTTCGCTCGGATCTCATCAGGCGGATCAGAGAGCCAAATGGCATTGCCGTAACTCTTCGCCATCCGGCGCCCGTCGAGTCCCGGCAGGCGTGGCGTTTCTGTGGGCAGATAAGCGGGCTCGCGCAGGACTTGCTCCACGCGGAAGAATTTCTTGTCCTTCCCCACTTTCTCGAAGAAATTCTCAACGCCGATTTCCAGTGCGCGCTTCCTGAAGGCGGCGACCAGCGCTGCGTTTCTATCCCGCCCGCGCAAGGGCTCCTTCACGGCTGGCAAGGTTACCCCCGCAGTTTCGATCGCTCGAGCCAGCACAGGCTCGTTCGACGCCTCCAGCAAAGCGTCTTTCACCTCAAATCCGTAGTGAGTGTCAAACCGGCGAACAATTTCGCGGGTCAATTCAACGTGAGGCGCTTGATCTTCCCCCACCGGAACCACCAGGTCCTGTCGCGGGTCGCCGTACATCACAATGTCGGCAGATTGGAGGAGTGGATATCCCAGGAAACCGTAGGTGCCCAGGTCGCGGTCCCCCAAGTTCGCGATTTGCTCCTTGTACGTGGGAACCCGCTCGAGCCACGAAAGCGGCGTGATCATCGAGAGCAGCACATGCAGCTCAGCGTGTTCGAGAATATTCGACTGCACAAAGAGCGTCGATTTTGCGGGATCCAGGCCGACCGCGAGCCAGTCGGTCGCCACCTGGAGCGTACTTTCGGCGATCGATGACGTGTCTTCGTAATGCGTCGTCAGCGCGTGCCAGTCGGCGACGAAGAAGAAGCAGTCGTATTCTTCCTGCAACTTCAGCCAGTTCGAGAGCGCACCGAAGTAGTGGCCGAGGTGAAGGCGGCCGGTGGGCCGCATGCCGCTCAATACTCGTTTGCGCTTTGCCAACCTAGTGGCCTCCTGCGCCGCGGAGCAAATCCCGCGCGATTACCATGCGCTGCATTTCGCTGGTGCCTTCGTAAATCGTGAGCACGCGGGCGTCGCGGTAATACCGTTCGACATCGCTTTCGCGCGAATAGCCCAGACTACCGTGGACCTGCACAGCCTTATACGCCACGCGATTGGCCATTTCGCTCGCGTAGAGCTTTGCGCGCGCGGAATGAGGACCCAGGCGCCGCTTGCCGGAATCGCGAACCCACGCTGCATAGTGCGTAAGCGCACGCGCGGCCTCTATTTCAGTCTCCATGTCGGCGAGCATCCACTGGATCGCCTGGTATTCCGCGATCGGTTTTCCGAATGTGCGGCGCTGCTTGGCGTAGCGTGTGGCCGCTTCGAGCGCGCCTTGTGCAAGCCCCACCGACTGAGCAGCGATGCCGACGCGGCCACCGTCAAGCGCTTCCAGCGCGATTTTCAGCCCCTGCCCTTCTTCGCCCAGCCGATTTTCCACGGGAACGCGGCAATCTTCGAAAACAATTTCGACGGAGTGCGAAAGCCGCAATCCCATCTTATCTTCGTGCCGGCTAACGCGAAAGCCGGGGAACGACGGTTCAACGAGAAACGCAGTAACGCCTCGCGCCCCGGCATTCGGATCGGTCTTCGCAAACGCCACGCTGACACCGGCAACGTCGCCATTCGTGACCCAGATTTTGGTGCCGTTCAGGAGGTAATGGTCACCGCTGCGGACCGCGCGCGCCTGTATATTGGCAGCGTCCGAGCCGGCCCCCGGTTCCGTCAGGCAGAAAGCTCCGAGCATTTCCCCGCTCGCCAAACGGCGAAGATATTTTTTCTTTTGCGCTTCGGTGCCGTGCTTCAAGAGCGGGACCGCGGCAACTGAGTTCGTCACACTCAAGACAACTGCCGTAGATGCTTCCACGCGCGCCACTTCTTCAATCATCAGCGCGTAGCTGATTGTGCCCGTTCCGGCGCCGCCCCACTCGTCCGGGATCAGCATGCCGCAGCAGCCAAGCTCGCCCAATTTCTTGATTTGCGCCGCCGGAAATCGCTTCTCCGCCTCGTATTCGCGGATGATCGGGCGCATTTCCGTCTCCATGAATTGGCGGACGGTATCGCGGATGAGCAGTTGGTCGCTGGTGAGAGAGAAATCCATCGTGGGAAATCGAATTGCGATGTTAACACGGAAGCAGCTACTTGAGGACCGTTCCTCACGTCGAAAAACTACCATCCATATTTGGCTTCATCTGTTAGGGTTATCAGAAGTAAATCGCCTTCCGAATATCGTCAAAAAGGAACTCCAATGTGGTGAAACTTCCAGATAGCCGAGGTATCGAAACCCTCCGTCGATGTAAACGAAGTGACCTACTACCCGCACCCAATCTGCCTCTTCGGGACTCAAGGAGACGAAATAGACTTGCATCGGCACTTGGGCATACCGGAACACGTTTTCGACGTTGCGAAAGAACGGCGCGGCTCCTGCCCTACCACTGACCTCACAGCTCAACCGGCACTTGTCACAGTGCGCTGCTGACCAGATTACGTCTTCGAGTCTCCCAAACCGCCATCCCATCTGGGCCTCATATTCGAGATTCAACTGAGGACCCAAAGTCGGCCCAAAAGTTCTAATGAACCACGACGGGGCTTTGGGAATGACCAGCGATCTCAGCAGTGCGTGCGCCTTGACGCCATTGTTTTGCCGAACTTGTTCGCGAATGTCGCCAAGATACCTAATCAGATCGTTGCATTTCTCCCGGTAACTATTTTGGACAGTAGAGGAATCAGTTACGAGATGGGCCGGTTCCTCTCTAGAGCAGCTGACGGTGACTAGGAGCAGGAAGGCGAGTGTGAAGATTGATCGCAGGCGCATTTTGAGTCGCCAAACCCGACTGTGGATTAGAACCCGCGCAGTCCAAGTAAGTTCCCTGTTCGAAGAATTCTCCGCTCGGGCCAGAAAACGAATGACGCGGCTACAGCTTCAGCAATTCGCGGAGACGGCGAGTCTGTGCGCGAGACACCGGAATCTCGCTCGCTCGTTTATCATTCATCTTCAGCATGTAACTGGATTTAAACCACGGCACAACTTCCTTGATGTGATTGATGTTCACAAGGTAGGAGCGGTGTGCCCGCCAGAAAGTCTCTGCGTCGAGGCCCGCGGCCAGCTCTTCAATCGTCCGGTAGTTGGAAACGCCTTCCGCCTCGCGCGCGAAGATCGTAATCGCTCCATCCTGAATCGAAGCGTAGATCATGTCCTCCGCGTCCACCAGGAACATGCGAGATTGCGATTTGATCAACAGTTTCACTGGCTGCGCGGATTTTGCTGCCGGCATCGCAAGCTGTCCAACGAGAGATTCCAGCCGCTCGACCGGCGAGGTGTGTGCATCGACCATTTTCTTCGCGCGCTGGATGGCTTTACCGATGCGCGCCTTGTCAAATGGCTTCAAAACATAGTCCACCGCATTCACTTCGAATGCCTGTATCGCGTAGTTGTCATAGGCGGTTGCGAAGACGATTTGAGGCATCCGCAGTTTCCGCTCCACGAGCTTTTTGATCACGCCAAAGCCGTCAAGCCCGGGCATCTGCACATCGAGAAAAACCAGGTCGGGCGCGTGCTCCTTAATCAGCGCGATGGCCTCCAGGCCATTCTTGCCCTGGGCAATGATGTTCACTTCGGGAAAACCTTTCAGCAGGAAGGCAAGCTCGTCCCGGGCGGGCCGTTCGTCATCTACGATTACTGTGTTGATGGGCATGGTTCCGTTCGACCGAAAGTATAGCAAAAGCGGGCGCAACCACTGTTAGACACAAACAAATACGCCGGTTGCGATAGAATTGCCCGCGACAAACACGAGGGAACACGCGTGGCGAAGAAAAATGCAAAGGCGAAAGTCCTGAGCAGCAAGGTCCTCTTTCGCGGGCGCGTTTTTGGGGTGAGGCGCGACCATGTTATCGAGCCCGGGAGAATCAAAGCAGTTCGCGAGCTCGTAATTCATCCAGGCTCTGTAGTCGTGCTGCCCGTCTTTGCCGACGGGCGCATTCTGGTGATCCGGCAATTCCGTTATGTCACGGGAAAATATCTTTGGGAGCTCGTGGCGGGCCACAAAGAGAAAGACGAAAGCTTCGCTGAAGGCGCGCGCCGCGAATTACAGGAAGAAGCCGGCTACACCGCTCGCCGTTTGACGAAAATGCTCGAGATATTCCCTTCTCCGGGCCTGCTGACCGAGCGCATGGTGATTTATCTAGCCCACGATCTGGTCAAGGGCAAGCCGCGCCCCGAGGACGACGAGAAAATCACCGCCCTCCTAATCCCTCTCGCCACAGCCATACGCTGGATCAAGAGTGGGAGAATTTGCGACGCGAAATCGGTCGCCGGAATCTTGTACTACGCCCGGTTCGTGGCCCGTCAACGGTAGAGGCGCGGCATGGCCGAATTTTGCGCCACGAATGGGGTCACGGGGCCGTGCCCTCACCAGCAACCATAAAACCCCGAAGCACAAGCGTGCCTTGGAGTTAGCCTCCGCCGGGTCGCGCAATCTCGCCTGTCCGTTTTCTTCATTTCCCCTGACCTTCAGTACAGTAGTTTTTTGCCGCCCATCCGGCGTAGCCTATTGCAAAGCAGGTTCGAATCGCACGTCTTCGGGAGACACAATTGTTCTGCGAACGTTGCGGGTTGAACTTTCTGCCCCGCCAGTCCATGTGTACGCGCTGCGGGGCGGCCTCCACGCGTCACTGGCTGCAGTTGACCAGTCTGGCGACGCTGATGGTGGCACTGACTGCCAATCGGTTGGTGGCGCTGTTTCTGCTGCCCAGCCGGGTTACTGGCCAACATGCGCGGACGCTGTTTCGCGCCTGGGCCTGGCTCGACCAGAAGACCGCGCTGTACGGGTGGGTTCCCCTGGCCGTGGGTTTGCTGGCTTGGGACCTCTTCGTGTGGCGAAATTCCCGCCCCAAGGTGAAGGGCTGGGTCACTCGCAAGCTTCTGACCCTCGCACTGATGGCCGGAGTCGCGCCCATCATTCCCTCGTGGCTTCCGACCGATCAGCCGCCCAAAAATTTCCTCGCGGCCATCTCAAAATATCCTGGCTTGGCCGCTTCCCTTGCGTGGGCCGTAGTTGTTTTCGTCGTCACTTTGCTCTGCATCAACGCCGAAACGCGCGATTCCCTGCTGGGTCATGGGAAAGTCCTGAGCCTGATTAGCCTCGGCATCTTGCTCCTATTGATCACGCTGACGATTGTCGGGTGGTCGATCGCCTAGGCCGTCACTTCGCCTCTAAAAATCGGCCCCCATTTCTTGCCCGCATACTTGGACATCCGAAAGCGTGTCCGATTATAATCGTGCTCGATTCGCCCTGGCGGGCACGAGGGAACCCATGGAAAACAAGGAAGTGGCCAAGATTCTGCGCGAGACGGCGCACTTGCTCGAAATTGACGGGGCCATCATCGGTCGCTACCGCAGCTACGAGAGGGTGGCCGAGCTGCTCGAAAGCCTGCCGGAACGCATCGAAGTCCTCGCCCAGGACGACAAGAAATTAAAAGCGTTGCCCGGCGTCGGCGACGGCATGGCCGAGCATATCCATGAAATCCTAAAAACCCGTGATTACAGCCTGCGCCAAAAGCTGCTGAAGAAATATCCTGGCACCATCCTCGACCTGCTTCAACTCCAATCCCTTGGCCCCAAGAAAGTCGCGCTCTTGTGGAGGAAATTTAAAGTAGCCACCGTCGAGGGCGTCGAAAAGCTGGCGCGCGAAGGCAAATTACGCGAGCTCGAGGGCTTCGGTGAAAAAAGCGAGCAAAACATTCTGAAGGCCACGGACCTGTTCAAGCGCTCCTCCGGCCGTTTCCTGATCAACGTGGCCGATGAGGCAGCACAGAAGCTGTCCGCCTATATCGCCGAGGCAGGCAAGCCCGTCGAATCGGTGACGCCCGCAGGCTCGCTCCGCCGCGGAAAAGAAACCGTCGGCGATCTCGATTTACTCGTCACCATGCGTCCAGGTCACGATAAGCAAAAAGACGTGGACGCAGTCGCCGCCCACATCCTGAAATTCCCCGGAATCCAGCAAACGCTTGCGCACGGTGAAAACAAAGTGAGCGTTCTGCTCGACAGTGGATTGCAGGTGGACGTCCGCCTGCTCGACAAAGACAGCTTCGGTGCCGCCCTGCTCTATTTCACGGGCTCGAAAGAGCACAACGTCGCCCTCCGCGGCCGCGCGAATGAAATGGGTTGGACACTCAACGAGTACGCCCTCACGACACTCAAAGGCGGCAAGGTGGTGGCGCGCAAGACCGAGGAAGAAATCTACTCCAAGCTCAAGCTTGAATATATTGAACCTGAATTGCGCGAGATGACGGGAGAAATCGAAGCCGCCGAAAAAGGCACGATCCCGAAACTCGTGAGGCTCGAAGACATTCGCGGCGACCTCCAAATGCACACGACCGCCTCCGACGGGAGGAATACCATCGAAGAAATGGGCGTGGCCGCAAAGAAGCTCGGCTACGAGTACATCGCGCTCACGGACCACTCGAAAGCCGTCACCGTTGCCAACGGAATGGACGAGAAGCGCACGCACGCCCAAATCAAAAAAATCCACGAAGCGCAGTCGCGCGTCCCCGGCATCCGCCTGCTCGCCGGCATCGAAGTGGATATTCTAAAGAATGGCTCGCTCGATCTGGATGATGAGGTGCTCGCGCAACTCGATGTGGTAGTCGCCTCCGTCCATTCCTACATGAATCTTGAAAGTGCGGAAATGACCGATCGTTTGCTTGCCGCCATCGAGAATCCCTACACGCAAATCATCGCGCATCCGACGGGACGCCTGGTCCTGCGGCGTGAGCCATTTCATTACGACATGGAGAAAATCCTGGATGCTGCAAAGAAACACGGCGTCGCCATGGAGTGCAACGCCTACCCCGACCGCCTGGATTTGAAAGACGTTCATTTGCGCATGGCCAAGGAGCGCGGGGTGAAAATCGTCATCTCCACCGACTCCCACACCACTGCCAATTTGCTGTACATGAAATACGGTGTTGAGACCGCGCGACGCGGCTGGATTGAAAAGGGTGAGGTGATCAACACGCTGCCGCTCGAACATTTTCTGGCTGCTCTCAGGCCGAAGCCGCATGCGGCAAAGCCAAAAGCCGCAAAACGAAAATCAGCCTAGACTCGCGGTTCTCCGGGCTGGAATCGCTTGGACCGAGCTGATGTGTACGGAACTTTTCTCACTCCGCTCGCGTATCTGTCTTTGAAGGGCGCAGCGGATCGCGAAATCGCAGCGCGCACAATTTCCAGCAGCGCCGGCCACAGCCACAGATCGAATTGCCGGCGGGAGCGAACCACATGACACGCGGACTACTGACGGGATTCTTTGTAGCAGGAGCGCTGTTCGCCGCGGGATCGACGGCGGCGCCGGCGCGCGCGGATGATTGGTCCAAAACCTACACCATCAATGCTCGCGCCAACCTGCGCGTGGGCACCGATGACGGCGATGTAAGCATCACCGCCGCAGATCAAAAGCGAATTGACGCGCGTGTGACCACCGAGGGATACAAAATCGGCGCCGACGATGTCCGCATCGAGGAATCCCAGGACGGCGATCGCGTTACGCTCAATGTGAAGCTTCCGCATTTCAATTGGTCATTCTGGGGCGGCCGCCACCATTCGGTCCGTGTCGAATTGCGAGTCCCTCGCGACCTGGATTTGGACGTGCACACAGGCGATGGAAACGTCTCGGCGCAGTCCGTAGCCGGAAAGATCCACATCGATACTGGCGACGGCCAGGTGAATGCCACCGGATTGAAGGGCGATGTCAGCATGCATTCGGGTGACGGGCATATCACCGCCTCCGGCGTTGATGGCGCACTGATGGTTGACACCGGCGACGGCCACATCACCGTTGACGGTCGCTTCGACACCCTCAACCTGAGGACCGGCGATGGCAATATCGAAGCGCGCGTCATGAACGGCTCGAAAGTGGCGAACGGTTGGCGCCTGCATTCTGGCGACGGACACATCAACCTCTCGCTGCCATCCGACCTCGGCGCCGATCTTGAAGCTCACACGGGCGACGGGCACATCACTCTCGACATTCCCATCAGCGTTTCCGGCTCCCTCAGCCGCAATTCGATTCACGGAAAATTAAACGGCGGCGGCGGGGTCGTAGCAATCAGTTCCGGAGACGGCTCGATCCACGTCCAAAAGCTCTAGTAAAATTTGGCGGGAACGGGTGGGTGACACAGTGACTCTTGGCTGTGCGAATTTGAGATCGAGTGATGCTCCGAATCGACTGACCGTGTCGGTAGGCGTACAGCATCCGCGGATCTTGCGTTCCCTGCAGCCACGGCGTACACGGATGTTGCGCTCCGGTGGGGGCAAGGCATGCGCGCCTCTGGCGACCCGATTGGGGTCGCGGGGCCGTGCCCTCATGGGGGCAGGTTTCGGCGCCTGGCCCTGAACGCCGGCCCGACACTTCATCGCCAACCTGCAAGAATCATCCACTCGGCTGTAGCTCCTGGGCGACAGTGTGTCCAAGAATCCTCCCGGCGTTCTGTCTGGCCGGCAGCTTAGTTCTTTCTAATGATGGGATTGCACGGGCGAGCCAATTGGCATTCGCCATGCATCAGATAGGGTGACTGAGGGACTTGAGAGGCACCAATGGTTGCGTATGTAATGATTGGAGTGCTGGCAGTTCTTGGTTTTCTTTGCGTTTCCGGCGCGGTTGCCTCGGTTGCCCGGCGGGCGCATGGAGAAACCAAGCGCTAGCAACTCCGGCCGTTCACCGCCAGGTCTCCCCGCCCCTTCGCACCGTTAGCCTCTGATCTCACGCCAGCAAGCTCATCCGCAGAAATCATGATCGATTTCCAATTTCTCGGAATCGCCTGCCGGCGTTTCCATTCGCCCTATCTGGCCAGCCGCAATTCTAAGCCGTTGCCCGGCTGGCGCCCTGAAAGAATGCCAGCAAATCTGCGTTCACTTTATCCTTGAGCGTTGCGGGCATCCCGTGTGGCGCTCCAGGATAGACCTTCAAGATGGCCCCTTTAACGATCTTGGAGGAAAGAAGCGCCGCTGCGCCGATGGGCACGATCTGGTCGTCATCTCCGTGCAGGATTAGCGTCGGGACGTCGAACTTTTTCAAATCTTCCGTGTGGTCCGTTTCGGAGAAGACTCTAATGCAGTCATACGCGGCCGGATAGCCGGCCATCATTCCTTGCAGCCAGAACGAGTCGCGAATTCCTTGCGAGACCTTCGCGCCCGGCCTGTTATAGCCGTAGAACGGCATGCTCAGATCCTCAAAAAATTGCGAGCGGTCGGCTTGCACGCCGGCCCGTAGCTTGTCGAACGCTTCCATCGGCAACCCGCCGGGATTTGCAGGTGTCTTCAACATCAGCGGGGGAATAGCGCTGATCAACACGGCTTTCGAAACACGCTTCGTGCCATGGCGGCCGATATAACGCGCCACTTCGCCTCCACCCGTGGAGTGACCGACGTGGATCGCGTCCTTTAGGTCGAGCGCTCCGACAAGCTCCGCGAGGTCGTCAGCGTAGGTGTCCATGTCGTTGCCATTCCAGGGCTGGCTCGAACGGCCATGGCCGCGGCGGTCATGAGCGATGCAGCGGTATCCGCGGTCGGCGAGGAACACCATCTGGTCTTCGAAGGCGTCCGCGCTCAGCGGCCAACCGTGGCTGAACACCACAGGCTGCCCCTTGCCCCAGTCCTTGTAGTAAATCTCTGTTCCGTCTTTCGTTGTAATTGTCGCCATGGCCTACCCTCCTTAGGATGTCGGGAGCATTTGGGCGGCATTATAGTCCAGTTGCCTGTGAATTGATGAGGGCGGAGATTCGGCAATCCTCGCAGCTTCTTGTGCCGGCGCGAGAACCGCCGCCCTCATCCATTGCTTCCCGTTCATTCGTCGGAAGCATTGCAAATTGCTGCGCGATGCCGCATGATTGTTGTTTTGCAATCCAATCGGCAAGCGGCTAAGGGCGTTGTCGCGGCCATTTCTACAGAAAATTTCTGGGGGGGGGGGGGGGG
>JBOGMZ010000007.1:0-355197 GCA_050746945.1 Candidatus Acidiferrales bacterium
TCCCCCCTCAACCCTTAGCCTTCTGACTTCTCGAAGCTCAGTTCACGCTGCATCTGCCACGCGCATACCGCCGCCATCAGCAGCAAGGCGGTCCCTGCTACTCGCTGCTGCAAGAGTAATTTGCCAACGCCAAACAGCGCGCTGTAAACCATCCCGCAGCCAAGAATCCACCGCCATAGATTGCGGCCCATGCCTCGAGTCTCGGCGACATCAGGAGCCAGCGCTGCGATGGGCCGCCAGCCAGAGATTTGTGGGCGAACTTTGCGGTAGAACGACAGCAGGACGCGCTCGGATTCCGGCTTCGTGAGCAGTGTCACTGCGACCCAAGCACAAGTTGTCACCAGTGTGGTTACCAAAGCTGTCTTCGCAAACACAACCGTGGCGGACCCGGAAAAAGCTGCGGGGCGTCCCACTAGGAAAAGCCAAAGACCTTTCCACTCGAATGCAGCGGACACCGCAAGCGATGTGGCCATCGCAGAAATCTCGCTCCACGCGTTGATGCGCCACCAGAACCACCGCAGCATGTAAACGCTGCCGGTGCCCGCGCCGATTTGCAGCACCACCTGCCAGCCGGAGCGTATGGAGCTGAGTTGTGCCGAAACGTAGCCGGTCGCGGCCACAAGCAGCAGCGTGACGACCTGCGAAACCACCACGTAGTGACGCTCCGAAGCGTCGCGCTTCACGAATCGCCGGTAGAAATCTTCCACCAGGTACGACGTGCCCCAGTTCAATTGTGTCGCGATCGTGGACATAAACGCCGCGAGGAAGCCCGCGAGAACGATGCCGCGCAACGCGTGCGGCACATGCTCGTTGACGATCAGCATGTAGCCCGTTTCCGGATGCTCAAGTCTGGGATAGAGCACAATGGCGGCGAGCGCCGTCAGAATCCATGGCCACGGGCGCAGCGCGTAATTGGCAATGTTGAACCACAGCACGGAAAACAAACCCTCGCGTTCGTTTCGCGCGCTGAAGATTCGCTGCGCCACGTATCCACCGCCGCCGGGTTCCGATCCGGGATACCAAAATGCCCACCATTGGACTCCGAGATAAACAACGAACGTGATCACGGGCAATGTCCGGAGCGCTTCGCTGGTGAAGCCGCGTTTTAAATCCGGCAGGAACGTGAGCGGGTCAGACGCCCCGCTGGCCACGCGCATCGCCTGAATTTTTGCGAGCATCGCGCCCGTACCGCCGGCGGCAGCGACTGCGTAATACGCGACGGCGATCACGATGCTCATTTTCAGAATGAATTGGAACAGGTCGGTCCAGAGTACCCCCCAGAGCCCGCCGAGTGCCGCGTAGATTCCAGTAAACGGAATCAGGAAGAAAATGCAAACGGCGAGCGCTTGACCATCGGTGCCTGCGAAGGTTGAGCCGAACAAATAATTCAGCCGCTCCGTGAAGTCGGTCAGCAAGGGCCATCCCGCTATCGTCGGGCCCATGGTGGTGGCGACAATGCTGGTCATTGCCTTCGTCACCCAGCCGAGAATGAAACAATTCATCAGCAGTCCGAGATACACAGCGCGAAAGCCACGCAGGAATGCCGCAGGCTTGCCGCTGTAGCGCAACTCCGCGAATTGAACGTCGGTCATCAATTCGGAGCGGCGCCACAGCCGCGCGAACAGAAACACCGTCATCATTCCCGAGAGCAATCCCGACCACCAGATCCAGTTTCCGGAGATCCCTTGCGTGTAGACCAGGCCGGCGACAACGAGCGGCGTGTCGGCGGCGAACGTGGTCGCAACCATCGAAGTGCCCGCAAGCCACCAGGAGACGCTGCGCCCTGAAACAAAATAATCTTCGGTGCTCTTGGAGGAGCGGCGGCGGAAGTAAAGACCCATCAGGAGAGTAATAAACAGGTAGCCGAGGATTGCGGCCCAGTCCAGCAGCGTGAGTTTCATGGGCGCGGGATGCATTGCGTTGCAGAATATTGCATGTGGCGGAAGTTATTGCACAGCTCCGGCGCGGCGGCAATGCTAAATCCGCGGGATAGTGAGATCCGTGCGGCGCAAAAATTATTCAGTGACTACGGCCTTCACGAGATTGCGCGGATGGTCCACGTCGCAGCCATTCAGCACGGCGAAGTGGTAGGCGAAAAGCTGAAGTGGCACAACTTCAAGAATCGGCAGCAAAAGCTCCGGGGCTTCCGGGACGAATATCACTTCGTCCGCGACGCGGGTGATTTCGGGATCATCTTCCGTGGCGATGGCGATAGCCTTTCCACCGCGGCCTTTCACATATTCTAGGATCGACAGGGTTTTTTCGTAGCGCAGCAGGGAATCCGGATCGGCGGAATCGCGCGTCGCGATCACGACAACAGGTAGTTTCTCGTCCACCAGCGCGTTCGGGCCGTGACGCAATTCGCCCGCGGGCAGGCCTTCCGCCTGCACGTAGGAAATTTCTTTCAGTTTCAGTGCGCCCTCGCGTGCGATGGCGTAGTGCACGCCGCGGCCGAGAAAGAGGAATGCCTTCGCGTGCCGGAACTGCTGCGCGGATTCAGCGGCGCGCGCGTCCCATTGGGAGAGGTTCGCCTCCATATTCGTTGGAACATCTCCCAGCGCATTCAGATGTTTGCGCAGGGCTTCAGGAGTCATGCGGCCGCGCTTGCGTGCAATGAACAGCGCGAAGAGGTAGAGCAACGTCAACTGCGCGGTAAAGCTCTTCGTTGCGGGCACCGCTTTCTCAAGGCCCGCAAAGGTGAGTAGCGCAGCACTGGCTTCGCGCGTGATAGTTGCGTCCGCCACATTCGAGATGGCCACGGTTTTTGCGCCGCGTTTCAGCGCCTCGCGTTGCGCGGCAATCGTGTCGGCCGTTTCACCGGACTGCGTGATCACCACGACGATCGGGTCCGTGCCCGCGTGCGTCGAGCGGTAGCAATACTCGCTCGAGTACTCCACGTCCACAGCGATTCCCGCCAGGTCCTCCAACATTATTTCGCCTGCAAGTCCCGCGTGGCGGCTGGAGCCGCTGGCGGCAATGATGATTTTCTTGAACGCGAGGAGGGCGCTTTCTATCGGCTGGAGCGACGAGCCAAAGATGGCGTCGCGCGCGACGTTGTGCTCGATTGTTTTGCGGATGGCGGCAGGCTGTTCGTATATTTCGCGCAGCATAAAATGCGCGAACGAGCGAGGCGAAGCTGGGTTCGGACCATTCGTCTCGCTACCCATCAGCCTCCGCGCCGGGCTGAGAATGGTTGATTCAGTGGCATCGTCAAATCATCGTGCCATGAGAGCGGAACGAAATCCAAGCGGTTCTTGGCAGTTTGCATCCGCTGCGGGCTATTGCGCACGGTATTCAAGCGTGCGAAAATTGCCCTTCGTTGCCCCTCTTTTTGGCGATATCGTCTAAAGGTTAGGACGGAGCCCTCTCAAGGCTCAAATCCGGGTTCGAGTCCCGGTATCGCTACCAACTTTGCGTCCTCCATGGAAAGTCCCGGAGGGATGGCTCATAATTATTGGTTAGAATCTTTGCCTGATGGCAACCATTTACGCAGGAACTTCGGGCTGGGCGTATTCTTCCTGGAAGCCGGGCTTCTATCCCGCGAAACTCGCCTCCACCAAATTCCTGGAATATTACTCCGGTCGCTTGAACACGGTGGAAGTGAACTACACGTTTCAGCACTTTCCCACTAAAACGCTGCTGCAGGATTGGGTTGCCGCGACACCAACGGAGTTCAAATTCGCAGTTAAAGCACACCAGATAATCACTCACATGAAGCGTCTCCGTGGTGCGAGAAGGTTGACAGGTAGATTCATTTCCTCTCTGGAGCCACTCTTGAAGGCGAAGAAGCTCGGGCCAATCCTGTTTCAGTTGCCGCCATTCTTGAAGTGTGATTTGACCTTGCTGAAAGATTTTCTGGCGGGATTGCCGCGAGAAACGCGCGCCGCATTTGAGTTTCGGAACACTTCATGGTTCACCGATGAGGTATACGCCCTCTTGCACAGAGCGAATGTGGCGCTCTGCTTGGCCGAAAGCGAGAAGATAGAGACGCCACACGTGCACACAGCCGATTTCTCTTATTTGCGGCTGCGCAATGATGCCTATCCGGCCAGAATTCGCAAGGAGCTGACGCGGAGGATTAGAAGCCTTGTGCGACGGGGCGACGTATTTGTGTATTTCAAACACAATGATACTCCAGAGGGAGCGCTATACGCCGAGGCGCTTCTTGCCGGGTGCAAAAGGGTACAAGGATTGGCGCCACATCCTTCTTTCTTCCGTCAGTGAATTCTCGCTCCGAGAAATCTCTTTGTGATCAGCTCCGCATCAAGGCCGCGTATTGCGCGGGTGTGAGCGGGACAACAGACAGGCGCCCCTCGCGGACGAGCGGGGAGCCGGCGAAGAGCTTGTTGGCCTTGATTTCGGCCAGCGTGGTCTGACGAGCGAGAAGGCTTCCCGCGCGAATTGTGACCAGCGGCTTTTTCGGGTCGGAGGCGTCCACAGAGATTGTCGTGGCTGTGCCGACGGTGGTCCTAAGGTTGCCAGTTTCGTAGATGATCAGTTTCGCCCCGACTTTCATCTCGCGCAGGTGCTTCACTCCCGCAGGGCTGGTGACGCCGTCCCAGAGCGTGACTTTGTCGCGCTCAAGATCGGCAAAAGAATATTCACTGGGTTCGGTCTTCAGAAGATAGTGGTCGGCCATGCGGAAAATATAAAGCCTTGCGGAGCAAAAGGGAAGACTGACGGTGAACAGCGGGACAACGGCGCGCCTGTCTGTTATCGCGTGCGACTCGAGGAGTATGCTAGATTGTTACGGACCAAAAAGCGAAAACAATCGAATGAATCGAACCTTCTTTCGGCCTGCCGTTTGTCTCCTGGTAATTTCCGTTTGTGCTCCTTGGGGCGCCGTGTCGTCACGCGCGCGCACGGACGTGCTGCTCGAGACGATGCAGCACGAACTCGCCCGCGCCACAACGGCGCTCGCAAAATCGAATCCTGCGCCCTACTACCTAAGCTACACCGCGACGGACATTGACGGTTTCGTGATTTATGGCGCGAACGGCAGTCTCGTCATGTCGAGCGGCTTCCAGCGGCGGCAGGCAGACGTGATCATGCGCGTCGGGTCGCCGGCGCTCGACAACACCCATGGCCACAGCCGGCCGACCGGAATTCTTTCCGGAGCGCTGCCGCTGAATGACGATGCGGACGCGACGGCGCGTGTTCTCTGGCAGTTGACCGACCGCGAGTACGAACAGGCTTCCGCCGCCTTCCTGAGAGTGAAGACGAACACCGCGGTGCAATCCGAGGAAGAGGATAAATCGCCGGATTTCTCACAGGAGGCGCCCCATACTCATGCCTTGGAAGCGGGCGTGCGTGCGCCGCTCGACCAGAAAGCGTGGGAGGGGCGCGTGCGGCGCGTCTCCGCGGAATTTCTGAAGTATCCCGAAGTGTATTCCTCCGGTGTGATTTTGCAGGTGGTGGACACGCGCTCGTATCTGACGTCGAGCGAAAATACCGCCCTCGTCCGGCCCGCGGCGGACAGTCGCTTGATTATTCAGGCGGAGACGCGCGCCGATGATGGCATGGAGCTGCTGCGCGTCGAATCATTTCAGGCGCCATCGACGGCTGGGTTGCCTTCGGATGCAGTGCTCACCGCGAAGGTGGACAAAATCGCAGCGGACTTGAAAGCATTGCGCGCTGCTCCAGCGGCTGAGCCCTACGCTGGGCCTGCGCTGCTGTCCGGCCGGGCTGCAGCTGTTTTCTTCCATGAAGTGCTTGGGCATCGACTGGAAGGACACCGGCAACGTGACGAACAGGAAGGCCAGACGTTCACGAAAAAAGTGAACCAGCAGGTGCTACCGGCGTTTCTGTCCGTTGCGGATGATCCGACGATGAAAGAATTAAACGGCGAGCGCCTGGCAGGTTATTACGATTTTGATGACGAGGGTGTGCCGGCACAGAGGGTGGTCGCGGTCGAGAACGGAATCTTGAAGAATTTCCTGATGTCGCGCATGCCCATCAAGAATTTCGACCACTCGAACGGACACGGACGGCGCCAGCCGGGACTGATGCCGACGGGGCGGCAGGGTAATTTGATCGTGACGTCCACAAACACGGTGCCGGAAGCCGATCTGCGCGCGAAATTCATTGAGCAAATTAAGAAGGCGAACAAGCCATACGGCTTGTATTTCGAAGACATCCAGGGCGGGTTCACCATCACCGGGCGCTCGATGCCGCAGGCGTTTCAAGTGATTCCCGTGATGGTCTGGCGCGTGTATCCCGATGGGCGGCCCGATGAATTAGTTCGTGGCGTGGACATCGTGGGGACACCGTTGCTCTCGCTGAACAATATTATGGTGACGGGCGACAAGTTGCAGGTGTTCAACGGGGTGTGCGGCGCGGAATCGGGCCAGGTACCTGTGTCTGCCGTCGCGCCGGCAATGCTGTTCTCCGAAATCGAAGTGCAGAAGCGCCGAAAGGGAACGGAGCGGCCACCACTGCTGCCGCCGCCGGACGTTGAGGGGAGCGCATCGACCTCGGGAGCCAAGCCATGAGCACGATGAAGAAGAGCTCGACGCGCTCGAAATTGCTTGCGCTTGCTTTGCTGAGCCTGGCGACGATGGCGATCCTCCCTGGCGCCCTGCTGCCCGCGGCGGCGCAGCAGAAGGACACGAAGGCGGCGTCCACCATCTCCGACCCGCTGCTGCGAGCAATGCGCGAAGAATTGGCGCGGTCAAAGGCACAGCTCAAGATGGAGAATGTGCCGCCGCCCTACTACATCGAGTACCGTCTGACCGACCTGGACTATTACGAAGCTGAAGCGGCGTTCGGAGCTCTGCGGCAATTGCAGCGCTCGCACGCTCGGTCCGTGCGCGTGGTGGTGCGCGTCGGAGATTACAAGCAGGACAGCTACTACGGAGCCGGGATGGGCACCGTGGAACTGGCCCCACTCGACAACGACTCGATCGCGCTGCGGCGCCAGTTGTGGCTCGCGACCGACCAGGCTTACAAGCAGGCGAGCGAAGCGCTGGCGAGCAAGAAAGCGGTGCTCAGCCGATTCACCGCCGACCAGCCGTTTGAGGATTTTGCCCACGCCCCTCCGCTCGAATCCATCGGACCTCTGGCGAAACTGGAATTCGATCCCAAACCTTGGAATGAGGTGCTCCAAAAATCCACGGCGCTTTTCACCACCGACCCTAAGATCCAATCGCTGACGGCCACCGTTCGATTCCGCGCGCAAAATGAGTATTTCGTGAATTCGGAAGGGACCGTTACGCGCCAGGGCCACACGATCTTCATGGCGGTCATGTCGGGAACGACGCAGGCGGCAGACGGCATGCGCATCGACCGGTCGCCTTATTATTCCGCAGGAACTTTGAGTGAACTGCCCACGCCTGAAAAATTTCAAGCGGACACGGTCGCCATGCTTGCGACGTTGAAGCAACTGCGCGAAGCTCCGGAAGTGGAAGAGGAGTATCGCGGCCCGGTGCTCTTTTCGTCCGATGCGGCCAGCGACATTTTTGCGGGAATGATCGGCGGCAACGTGGTGGGGCGGCGGCCAAAGCCGGGCGAATCTGCGCGCACCGAGGGAGATTTTGCGTCGAGCTACAAGAGCCGCGTGCTGCCCACATTTCTCTCGGTGATTGATGATCCGACGATGAAAACATTCAACGGGAAAACTTTGATTGGGAGTTACGAGATTGATGACGAAGGCGTGCGCGCGACCACGGTGCCTGTGATTCAAAACGGTGAACTGGTGAACTATCTGCTCGGGCGCGAGCCGATCCGCGATTTTCCCGCTTCCAATGGCCACGGACGCGCAGGTCCGGGCCAGCCGCCGGTGCCGAGCCTCGGGGTGCTGCTGGTGCAATCGAAGCAGGCTCTGTCGCCCGAGGAAATGAAGAAGAAGTTGATCGAGATTTGTAGGCAGGAAGGGAAGCCGTACGGCTACTTTGTCGATACGCTCTCTGGCTACAATCCGCGCCTCCTGTACCGTGTTTACGAAAAGGACGGGCACCAGGAACTGGTGCGCGGTGCGGTGTTCAACGAGCTTGATACGCGCACGCTGCGCAATGATCTGGTGGCTGTGGGGAATGATCCCCTGGTGAGCAACCGGGAGAATCTGATTCCTGCGACCGTGATCACACCATCAATTTTGTTTGATGAATTGGAGGTGAAGCGCACCGACGCCAAGAACTCCAAGTTGCCTGAGTATCCTCCGCCACCTCTGACGGCCGCGCACTAAAACCCGGCAGAAAATTCTTCCAGTCAATCGCGTGTATTGCCGCAGGTTCACCTGCCCGCAAGAAAATCTTCCATGGTCTGAACGAATGCGTCCGGCTCCTCATAGAACGGCAAGTGGCCGCTACGTTCAAACGCACGAAACTTCGAGCCGGGTATCCCCTGATGAATCCGGTAAGCCACGATCGGGGCCACATTCATATCGAACCGCCCGGTGATTACCATGACTGGAAATTTGAATTTTCGGATTTCCGGGTTCAAGTCGAATCGGCCGAGGTCCGAGTTCACCGCCTGGTTCACGCTTCGTTTGTAAACGGATGTGGGCAGCGCGGCGACGAAACCGTCCCGCTTCTCAGGTGAGTAAAAGAGCATCGTCAAATATTCGTGCAGCTCCGCATCAGTCGCCTTTGGGTCGCCCATTTCTTCTGCGAAGCTGAAGGCGTCTCGCCGCTCGGTGGTCTCCGGAAAAACCTCTTTGAACAGGAAAATAATGTCTTTCCATTGCGGAGCAGCGGAATCAACGATGAACAGATGCGCGATCCGGTCGGGATGCGAGGCCGCATAGGCCATCACGAGATACCCACCCCAGGAATGCCCCAGCAAATCGATTTGCCCGGCGCCCAAATGCGTGCGTAGTGCTTCGAGGTCGTCAATTTGATCCTTCAGTGTGTAAGTTTGATTTTTGTGATCTCCGATGGAGCGGCCGGTCCCGCGCTGGTCGTACATCACCACGGGGCGATTTTTTGCCAGCGCGTCCCACGCGGGCGACAAGTGAAGATAGGTGTGGTCGAACCCCGGTCCGCCATTCACCAGGATCAGCGGCGCGCCAGTCCCCGAACCCATAACCTCGTAATAGATCGTCGCCCCTGGCGCTTCAAATGTTTTCCCATTTTCCTCCCTTGCTTGGGATGGCGGGACACCAGTCAACAATATGGACATCAAGGAGAGGGCGGCGGGCAAAAAAAAGTGAAAGGAGCGCGACATTCGATTTCCTCCCGATCGTTTGAAATTCACAGCTAAGACCAATTTCACCTGGCTCTTAGACGTGCGAACAGGCGCAGGGAATCTAAGGATTTATGCGGTAGAGCCACTCAGCTTTTTTTGAGGTCGCGCCTGCCGGCGCTGAGTTTACCTGGCTAAGAATCGCGTCCACTTCGTGATGGCGTGGAGATAGCGAACAGACCGGGTCCGTGGCTGCCGCATCACCCGCCAGGAGGAATGCCTGGCAACGACAGCCGCCGAAATCTTGCGCGCGGCGATCGCAGCTTCGGCAGGGCTCGGGCATCCAGTCCTCACCGCGAAATTTTCGAAACGAGCTTGATGCCTCCCAGATCTGCTGCAGCGATTTCTCCTGAACATTCTCAAACGACATTCCGGGAATGACCTTCGCGGCGTGGCACGGGAGGACTTCGCCATCAGGCGTGATGAGCAACACCTTGCGTCCCCATCCGCCCATACACGCTTTTGGGTACTTTGCGTAATAGTCAGAGACAACATATTCAACGCGGATACGTCCTCGCAAGTCCGCTTCGGCCTTCTTCAATATTTCAAGCGAGCGGTCGAGCTGTCCACGCGTGGGGAGAAGCCGATCGCGGTTCGCAAATGCCCAGCCGTAATACTGCACGTGGGCGAATTCGACGCGTGCAGGACCAATTTGCTCGGTAAGCTCCAGCATCTCCTCGAGCTGTTCGAGGTTCTGGCGGTGAATCACGAAATTGAGAGTGAGTGCAATGCGATGGCGCTTCACCCACCCGGCCACGCGGAATTTCTGGGCGTGCGCTTTCGTGCCTGCAAACTCGTTGGCGCTTTCTTCGTGAGCGCCCTGAAAGCTGAGCTGGAGATGGTCGAGCCCTGCGCGGACAAGTTCTTCGAGATGTTTCTCATCCAGCGGGAGACCGGAAGTGATCAGGCTGGCGTAGAGGCCGGCAGCACGCGCGGCGCGGATGAGTGGCACAAGGTCCGGACGCGCCAGCGGCTCGCCGCCGGTGAAGTCCACTTGGAGCACGCCCAGCTCACCCGCCTCGCGCAGAACGCGCTCCCATTCCTCTTTCGAAAGTTCGTTGTCTCGTCGCGACAGCTCGAGCGGATTCGAGCAATAGACACAGTGGAGCGGGCACCGATGGGTAAGTTCGGCGATGAGGGCCAGCGGATTTGAAGAAGGGCTCTCCATCAGGGATGGTTTCTTCGGCGCAAACTCATTCGAAATCCAGCGCGCGCTCCTCCTGCAGCATCGCCAGATAACCAAGAATATCCTGCTCCACTTTTTGCGGCGCCGCTTTCGCGTAAATCTTTTGCAAATCTCCGACGATCTGCTGAACAGTACGCTGGCCGTCGCAGCGCTCCACAATTTCCAGGCTGGGTCCGTTGAGCCGCAAGGCGCGTTCAGGCATGAGCAGCATGCGGGGCTGCTGTGTTTTCTCATTCAGCCGGCATCCGGGCGCAAGACGCGGACGGCTAGTGGGCTCGGGGGTCAACTGGATTCCTTCGCGGGTTGGAATGCCCCCGGTGGAGGCCAGGCCGGCTTGACGTAGGCGAAATAAAGGGCATCGAGCATGGCCCAAAGAATATCGCATTTGGCGGAGAGCGCGGCCAGAGCCAGCTCTTGCTGCTCGCGAGTCCGTGCATGCTTCACGACCCAGGAAAGCGCGAAGTCGGCATCCGCTGGCGCCTGCTTGATGCGTCCCTGGAAATAATCCAGGCTGTTCGAGAGCCACGGATAATGTTCGCGGAGGCGATCCATTCGCAGCGTGATCAACGTGCGCGAGAAAAGTTCGGTAAGCGAAGAAGCGACGGCTTCAAGCAGTGTACGCGAGCGCACGAGTTCGACATAGGCCTCGACGGCATAGCGCGTCGCGGGCAATATTCCTTCGCCGCAAATCGCCAGTTCCCGCGAGAGTCCGGTTCCCTCGACGAGTCGCAGCCATTTTTCGATACCGCCGGGCTGAATGCCGTCGCCGTCATGGTCAATTATTCTCTTGCGCCAGGCGCGGCGAAAATCCGGGTCGTCGCCGCGCGCGAGAATCAAGGCGTCCTTGATCGGGATGCGGCTCTGGTAGGCGTAGCGGTTCAACGCCCAGGCCTGAAGCTGCCCGCGCGTGAGCTTTCCTTCGTGCATGAGTTGATGAAACGGGTGCTTGTGGTGATAGCGTTCTTCGCCGATGGTGTGGAATCGCGCGATGAATTCAGCTTCCGGCAGAACTGCCGTGCCAAGGAGATCGCTCATAATTGGAACTCCATTCCATCCTGAGCGAGTTCCCAACCGGCTTCGCGAACGGCGCGGTGCTCCGGGCTCTCTTCATCCAAGGAAGGATTGGTATTGTTCATATGGATCAAAACCCGGCGGACGCGTCCATTGGGCTGAAATTGTTCGAGAAGTCCGTCAACGCCAGAGAGAGGCAAGTGACCCATCGTTCTGGCTGTCTTGGCACCGCCGTGGAGTTTGAGTAACTCGTCGTCGGACCAAAACGTCCCGTCGAGGAGCGCCAGATTGCTTTCCGTTACGCAGCGCTTCCAGTCCGCTCCTCCGCCCGGCAAAGTGGGGGCGTAGAAAAATCTCTTATCGCCTTGAACGAGTTCGAGTCCGATCACAGCTTCTGCTTCCCGCAATTTCCTCCGCAACTGGTCGCTCACATAATCCGGAAAACTCCCGCCAAGCGGCACCGCTTTACAGAAAAGGCTGATATTCTCTTGCGAGGGCGTTTCCTGAAGGACAGGTGTGACCCGATCGAGATGAAGGACCTCCCAACGGACCGGGGGATTCGATCGCTCGAGCGTTCGAAACAGAGTGTTCTCCTCGGTCAGCGCACGCCGAACCGAAAAGGTGGAATAGATGCACAGCGGCTGGAATTCGCGCAGATGCAACAGGCCAAGCACGCAGTCGACATCTGCGCCCGTGAGAATCACAGCAGCAACCGGAGTGCTGCGCTTCTCCCCGCGGGGAGCGAATTCGGGATCTTCACAAAGCTGTTGCCGCAGATCGGGTGAGGCGTTCAACAGCAACCAAGTCGATCCGGAAGGGGAAATTGCGACTTGGGCCTGGGTGCGGGCACGGCCTTTCAACGAACCACTGCGCAAGCGGTCGCAGTTCGAACACCTGCAATTCCACTGGGGGAATCCGCCCCCGGCGGCTGAGCCGAGGACTTTGATACGCATTTACAGGCTAGAGCTCGGCGTTCGCGTAGGAGCTGACTTCGCAGTTCAATTCAATCTCTTCGTGCTGCGGTGTGACCCATTCCATGGAATATGCCCCCAGACCGCGAATTTGGAACGCACGCTTTAGCGTCCCACCAAAGCTCATACAGTATAGCGCGAATGAAAATGTGCAGCAATGCCCAATTAACCCATTTATTTTCATTTGGATAAACCGACCGTCCGTTCGACCAGTGCAGCATTAAAGCGCCGATTCCTTCGCCAACGCCACCAAGACGGGATGGTGTGATATCTTGGCGGACGGGGAATTGGGCCCATCCTAGGAGGGTGCGAATGGCATCACCGGCCATGCGTCGTTCTGATCGCGTCTCGCTGACGCTGCTGCTGGAAGTCTCCGGCAAAGACAGCTTCGGCAAGGAATTCAATGGGTCCGCGCGAACGCTGCTTATCAACCGGGGAGGCGCTGTAATCGTGCTCGATCGAGAGCTGAAGGCTGAGGAGCAGGTCCATTTGCGACGGCAAGCAGCGCACGAATCCCACCGCGAGAGCGATGCACGAGTGGTCGGCCAGTTTGGCCGGGAGAAGGACGGCTTCCTATATGGAGTGGAGCTTCTGGACCCGAGCAATGACCTTTGGGGAATTGAATTTCCGCCAATTGCCGAATCGGAAGAAGCAGTTGCGCGGATGCTGCTGGAGTGCAGCTACTGCCGGTCGCGTGAAGTGGTCTACCTGAACGAGCTGGATCTGCGCGGATTTGAAACGAATCGAGGCATCGCGCGGCACTGCAAGACTTGTGGCGTGCCCAGCATCTGGACGCAGGCGCCGCACGAGGACGAAAAGAAATTGGCAGCCAGGGCGCGTGGACGCCGGGGCATCGACGGGAATGACGAATTGCCGGAGGGCGGCGATAAAAGAGGGCGGACCCGGATCCGCCTGAAAACGCGGCTGACGGCCTGCGTCCGGCAAGCCGGTGCAGACGATGAACTGGCCGTGTGCGAGGATATTTCGGCGATCGGGATGTGTTTTCGCAGCAAGCGGCGCTACGAGTCGCAGAGCAAAATCCAGGTGGCGGTACCCTACTCACCCGACGCAGCCAATATTTTTCTCCCTGCGCGGGTAATTTATTCTGAGGAAATGCCTAAGGCAGGATTATTTCGGCACGGGACGGAATACAGCAAGGTGGGGCCGCGGGCGCATTGATCGCAGTGGTGAAAATGTTGGCTGTAATGTTTTAAGACACGCTGAGGTATCGCAGCAGGTTCAAACATTCCGCCGATTGGTTCTTCGAATCAATTTATATTCCTTTGACCAAACCAACCCGGTTCTGTGTGCTGGACCTTGACGTTCGTGTGGTGCGTAATCAAGCTATGCAAGGTTTCAGGAGCGGCATGGAAGCCTGTGTGGCAAATCTTTGAGCCGTCAGCGCCTGCAACAGTCGTGTTGTGATTCACAGTGTTGTAACTAACAGATTTCATGGAATGCCATGGAATGAATAGATTGTGACGCAATAATCGAGCGCTCTTCAGTCCGTCTTGATCCGCAACGATCGCATGTGGCCATGACAAGATCCCAAACAAAGCAAATGCAACCCCAAACGCAGCGATTGGCCAGCTCCGTATCAAAAATCCCCCCACCATCATAGAAATAAACATCAGAACCGAAAACATAAGCAGCCAGCGTGTAGTCCCTGTCACAGGGAATACCGTGACTCCGTCCACTGTGCTTACTTCGGTCTTATTCGATCTTGAATAAACCCAGCTGAGCACCGCATGTACAATCGTAATAATGAGAATTGCTTTCATCTCGATTATTCACCCAGATGTCTTGATAAACGTCAGAAAGAATACTTCAACTTGGTTCATTCCGCTGGACGAATCTCCGGACTTTACTGACTAAACCCCACAGCCCATCCTTGGTACTGCTGTCGCCATCGGGCCCCATCTGGTGAGGACTTGCCAAATTAGCGACGTGGCCTGACGCGCAGGGATACGTCTAATGAGTGGAGGTGAAGGCTATTTCGCCGGGCAAGGTGCAGTCTAATTCGGGTCAACGACTGTCTGCAGATGGTCAGCTCACACTAACAGGAGTGCGCTCGCGGCTGCGGCGGGCGTGATAATGCATCGAGATGTTGAGGTGGACGTTTCCCCCGGAAGTTTCAAAGCACAGAATCGTGGCTTCGGAATCGTGGCCTGCGGCCTCGCATTGTTCCTCCGTCAGTACCGCTGGCGGAAAAACCTTGAACTGAAAGCCGCGATCGTTGAGTTGCGTGACGGCATTCCCAATCACCATGTTTGCAAGTTCGCACACCGTTTCCGGGATGATGCCTTCGGTCGCGTCGACTTCCTCGCCGCCCATCAGGAACTTGGCAACCTGTACTGCTGCTTCCGGATCCATGTCCAGGATTACCCGGCCTTCCACCTCGCCGCGAAATACAACCGTGGCGGCCAGACCTTTCTTGCGATAACCCACTTCTTCCATGGTGAGATCGACGATGCGCGCAGGCGCCTTCATCATCTCCGCAAGGACGGCGTCGAGCGACCCGATGAACGGCTGAATCAGATCCATCCTCATCGCGACTTCTCCCCTCCGGCGCCGACCGGTGCGGTGACGCCGTCGTCATTGAGCACGTAGCGAATGATTTCGTACAGCGCGTCGGGTTTCACGGGCTTCTGAACGAAATGACGCGCGCCCTTCTGCAGGGCGGCGAGAATATTGTCCTGATAGCCGACGGAGGAAACCATCACGATGCGCGCCTCGGGATGCTCCTGGACGATGCGCTCCACCGCTTCAATGCCTTCCATCTGCGGCATGGTGATATCCATCAGGACAATGTCAGGTTTGGTGCGGGCATACTCCGTGATGGCCGTGCACCCATCGCCGGCTTCGCCCACCACCTGGCCGCCAAACGATTCGATCATTTTCGCAAGACTCTTGCGCGCGAAGACTGAATCGTCCACGACGAGGTAGCGGACGGCTTGATGGTCATTTTTTCGTGTCAATGCTTCAAACTGTTTCATAACTATCTCCTTCGAGAAACCCCTTGTTCGGTGGTAGCGTCCGCGGGCGACGCATCCGCAGCCGGGTCGGCCGATGGCCGCTCCGGCATGCACTTCGATTGCAGAATACTTGCCAAGTTCGAAAGCGAGACGACGCGCGAAGCGAATCCGCGATTGATGGCAGCGCGGGGCATACTGTCCACCACGCAGGTATCCAGACTCTGGGCGATCGTGATGCCGCCGGCAGCCTGGATCGCACCGAGGCCCGCCGCACCGTCTTCACCCATACCAGTCATCAAGACGGCCACGGAGTTGGCGCCGAATTCCTGCGCGACCGAATTAAATAAGACGTCCACCGAGGGGCGATGCCCGTTCACGCGCGGCTGATCCACCAGCACAGCGATATCGCCATGCGCCATCCGCCGCACCTTCATATGCCGGTTCCCGGGGCAGATCAGGGCGCGCCCGGCGAGGAGCAAATCGCCGGATTGTGCTTCCTTTACTTCAATCGGCGTGGATTCATGGAGACGGCGCGCGAACATTTCGGTAAAGCCTTCCGGCATGTGCTGCACCACCAGAATGCAGCCAGGAAAATCTTCCGGCAGTTGGGAGAATAGATATTGCAAAGCGTTCGGCCCACCAGTGGAAACACCGATGGCGACTATGCGCGAAGGCCAGTGGGGCATCGTTGCGCGGCGCGGCTCTTTACGCCTCGACGCGGGCACGGTGATGATCATTTTCGGCGCGCCCGAAGCGGCGGCGGCCTTGATCTTGATTGCGAGCTCCGCCGCGATCTGCTCGATGCGGCCGGAGGCGGCGTCGGGCGGCTTGGTGACAAAATCAAACGCGCCGAACGCGAGCGCCTTCAACGTAAGAGCGGCGCTCTGCGTGGTTTGCGCGCTGACAACGATTACGGGGACGTGATGTTTGCGCGTGATCTGACGCAACATCTCGATTCCGTCCATGCGCGGCATGTCGAGATCGAGCGTAACGACGTGCGGCCGAAGCTCTTCGATTTTTTTCAGGCCGATCGAGCCGTCCATGGCCGTGCCGACCACTTCAATCGTTGGATCGTGCAGCAAAGCCTGAGGAATCAGTTTCCGCATGAGCGCGGAATCGTCCACGACGAGAACGCGAAGTTTATCGCTCATGCCGTGGCTCCCACCGCCGGGATTCTGGAAAGATGTGAGATCACTGCGGAAACGTTCAAAATCAAGACAACTGTCCCGTCGCCGAGAATCGAAGCGCCGCTAACCAGGGGAGAAGTGACCAGGTGATCTTCGAGCGCCTTGATGACCAACTCTTGCTCGCCCATCAGGCTGTCAACCGCAAGTCCGAAGCGGCGGGTGCCCGTGCCAATCACGATCACAAAGGTGCGCCCCGTTTTTTCGGCCGGCGAGTGATTGACCAGGCGATTGAGCCGGACAAGAGTGAGCACCTGCTCGCGCAGCTGGAAGATTTCGTGATCATCCATGTGGTGAACTTCTTCTTCAGTGACGCGCGTGATTTCGACAACGGAAGCGAGTGGCACGGCGTACAAGCGGCCGCCCACGCGGAAAAGCAGCGCCTGGATGCTCGCGAGCGTGAGCGGGACGAGCAGGCGGAACTTTGTCCCTTTGCCGGGCTCGCTCTGGAGCTCCACTGAGCCTTTTAAGGTGTCAAGTGCGTTTTGCACCACGTCGAGCCCGACTCCGCGGCCGGAGATTTCGGTGACCTGATCGGCGGTGCTGAATCCCGGCGTGAAAATCAAGCGGAGCACCTCAGGATCACCGACGTGTGAGGCTTCTTCTGCAGTAAGTGTCCCGCGCTCAATTGCGCGTTGAAGAATCTTTCCGCGATCAAGGCCACGGCCGTCGTCCGAGATTTCAATCACCACCTGATCCCCTTCGTGGAAGGCATTCAGGCGGATCGTGCCGCGCGCAGGCTTGCCCGCCGCTTCGCGCTCGGCGGCCGGTTCGATTCCGTGGCCGGCGGCGTTGCGGACGATATGAGCAAGCGGCTCTGCAAGAGCGTCGAGAATGCTTTTATCCAGATCGGTATTCTGGCCGGCGATGTCGAGGGCAACATCCTTGTTGAGTTGCTTGCCGACGTCGCGCACCAGGCGTGGGAACCGGCGGAAAAGCTGCTCGACGGGCACCATGCGTATTTTCATGACGGATTTTTGGAGCTCGCCCAGGACGCGCGATTGAAACGCGAGCGCATCGGAAAATTTCCCGCGCAGCGGATCGCGTGCGAAGCGCTGCTCGAATTCAACGATCGTCCGCTGCAGCATGGACTTCCCGATGATCAGCTCGCCGACGAGGTTCATCACCGTATCGATACGCGCGGCGTCAACGCGCAGGGAATTTTCCGCCGCTTGCGCCAGACCCGCGGGCAGACCAGACCCATGTGCATCGTCAGCGTGGCTTCCGGCAGACTCCGGCGGTCCCGCGGCGATTCCGGCGGAAACGGCAGCTGCCTCCGATTCAAGGAGAATATCGAGCAGGTCGCGAGGCGGCACCGGTTGCTGTTCCGGCGCTTTTTCGACAGTGATTTTGGTGACGACAGACGGCACCTGGCAGCGCTTGCGAATCCAATCCGCTGATTTCGCGCTCGAGAGAGCGGCTTCAATCATTCCCGCCTGTTCGAGCGGGGCGCCGTTTTCCGGATGAATAGCGAGAATTTTCCCGGCGCTTTCGAGCGCTTTGCGAACGAGCTCATACGCAGCAGCGGGCAAGAGCGCTTCGGGGTCGAGTTGGAGCGCGATCTGGTGGACGGATTCTCCGCGGCGGAAAGCCTCGGCGATCATCAAGCGTTCGTACTCCGTCCATTCGAATTTTGCTGCACGGACAGATTTCTGCGCTTGCGCAGCCGGCTTGTGAAGCAAACGCTGGATATGGTCACGCAGGGCGCCGCCATCAGGTGGCTGCAAATCGTTGCGGTAGGCTGCCAGCATTTCATGAAATGTGTCGGCGGCAGTGAGAACGACTTCGGGGATGAGGCCGGCATTTTCCTTGGCCAGTTCCGGAGTCAACACATCTTCGAGTTCGTGGGCGAGTTCGCTCAGCGCACGATAGCCGCAGGCGGCCGAATCACCCTTGAGCGTGTGCACAGCGCGGCGGACGCGGCGAAGGCTTTCCGCATCGCCCGCCCGAGTCTCGAGCGCGAGCCCGGCCTCGTTCATGGCCTGGAGAATCTCCTGCGCGCTCTCAAAAAAGAGATCGCGGAGTTCCGAGGCGCGCTCGTCGGGAAAGAATGTCACTGGGCCGCCTCGACGCGTTGATAAACGGTCGCGTTGTTCTGGTGAATCATGTGAAACTTGGTGGTGAGGCCGAACAGACTCTCGGCGTGGCCGACGAAGAGATAGCCTTCGGAATTCAGGCAGCGGTGGAACTTTTCGATCAGACGTTTCTGTTCCGCTTCGTCGAAATAAATCATCACATTGCGGCAGAAAATCACGTCGTTGCGCTGCGGCAGGTATTCGGTTTTCAGGTTGTGAAAGTCGAACTGGACGAGGCTCTTCAGGGCGGCCTTCACCGTGTACCTATCTCCGACCTTGTCGAAATAGCGCAGACGACAGGTGTAATCCACCGGCTCCATCTGTGATTCGGTGTAGGTCCCTTGCTGCGCAGTGAGCAGCGCGGAATAGTTAATGTCCGAAGCGATGATCTCCACCTTCCACGGCGGCGGAATCAACGGCTTGGGCGTCGGCATTTCGAAAGGCAGCGGGTTGCGCAAGTAGTAGTAAGCCAGCGCATCGCAGACGAGGATCGCAATGGTGTAGGGTTCCGGGCCGGTGGAGCAGCCGGCGCTCCAGATGCGCAGAGTCCAATCCCGCCGCTCCTGTTGGCGCTTCAAGATTTCTTCCAGGACGAATTTCTGAAACAGGTCGAGCTGCGGACGGATGCGGAAAAAGCTGGTTTCGTTGACGGTGAGATTCTCGAGCAGCGCGGTGAGTTCTTGTTTGCCCTCGCGGCTGGTGAGCAGCCGGTAGTAACTGTAAAAAGAATCCATCTGGCAGGCTTTCAGACGGCGCTGGAGGCGGTCGCGAAGGAAATGAGTGCGGCGCTCATCGAAAAACATCCCGCATTCCTGGTAAACCAGCGTCTGCAAGAGCTTCAATTCGGGGTCTGTCAGCTCAACCTGTGTCGTCAGTGTGGACATTCGTCCCTCGACCTCGTCACTTCCAGGCTCGGCTTAGAAATCTCTTGCGGCGCTGCCGGCAGGGACGGCGGCGGATTCGGAAAATTCGTCCAGACGGCGCAGCTCCCCACGTTGCAGAATCTTGTTCAGGTCGAGCAGGATCACGAGTCGGCCCTTCAGTTTTCCAACGCCGGTGATGTAATTTAACTCGCCTTCCTGGAAGACTTCGTGCGGAGATTCAATTTCTGAAGGCGCGATTTTGAGCACCTCGGAGGCGGAGTTGACTATCAAGCCGATACGGCGGGTTTCCAATTCCACCACCACGATGCGATTTTTCTTGTTCGGCGCGGTGATTTTCTCACCGAACCGCTTCCGCAAATCCACGACCGGGATGATCCGGCCGCGGAGGTTGATGACTCCCTCAATATAGTCCGGCGCATTCGGGACAGATGTGATTTCAGGAACGCGGACAATCTCGCGGACAAGCGAGATCGGCAGGCCGAAAGTTTCGCGCCCGATACGAAAGCCAACCAGCTGGAGATCTTTATCCATGAGTTTCGTTTCCGCTCTCAGGAGCGAACCACTTCCGCGTATTCGCGCGCCTCATGGCGGTCCGCAGCGGATGCGGGCCGCCGGACCGGAAAATGACGCCCCTCGCCATGGACCTCATCCAGTGCAAATCGGTCCATCGAGTCGAGCAAGCCGCGGGAAAGCTTCGACATCTGCTCCGCCGTTGCGGCCAACTGCGTGGAACTGGATGTGGACTGTTGCACCAGTTCCCGCATCTTTTCCATGGCGCGGACGACCGCCTGAGCGCCGGAGGCCTGTTCTTCCACGGAAGAGTTAATTTCCTGCGTAATTTCCGTGAGGCGGTTCGTGGCCTTGGCGATTTGCGACGAGCCGCTGGATTGCTCCATGGTGGCCCCGCCGATTTCCTGCGAAAACTTGTACACTTCCGAAACAACGTCAGAGATTTTCTCGAGCGCGAGGCTGAGATCCTTGTTGAGCGTCAAGCCTTCCTGAACCATGGTGGTGCTCTTTTCCATATTTTCCACGGCTTCGCGCGCTTCCTTCTGAATTCCCTGGATGAGCTCGGAGATTTCCTTGGTGGACTGTGTGGATTTTTCCGCCAGCTTGCGGACTTCCTCGGCGACGACGGCAAACCCGAGACCGTGTTCGCCCGCGCGGGCCGCTTCAATCGCCGCGTTCAGCGCCAGCAGGTTTGTTTGCTCGGCGAGATCGTCGATCACTTCGATGATCTTGCCGATATCGTCTGCACGGCGGCCGAGCACGTCGATAATTTCTGCGGACGATTGAATGGCGTGGCTCGTACGATTCAAGCCCTCCGTGGCCTTGTCCATGGTGACCATGCCGGTTTGGACTTCCTCACGCGAGCGGTGTGAAATGTCGACCAGCAGTTTGGCAGTATCAGCCACGCGCTGAATCGAAGTGACCATCTGATCGATCGATGCGGAGGTTTCTGCGACACTCGAGGCCTGCACCTGCGTGTTCTTCACCACATTCTGCACATTAATGCTCATTTCGTGCATGGTGCTGGTGACTTCATCAATAGCGGATGCGGCTTGCACGCTGACTTTTGCTGACTCGTCGGAGGCGCTGGCCATTTGCCCCGCGCCGCTCGCGACCTGCGAGGCGCTGTCGCGCACTTGGCGGACCAAATCTCGCAAGCCTTGCGTCATGCGGGCAAACGCCTTGGCCATGGTGTCCTGCTGCGACCGTGGTTGGATGGTGACGGACAATTGTCCTTCGGCGATGGAAGCCGAGACGGTGGCCATCTCCTTTAAGTGGACAATCATCTTGTTGAAATTGTCCGCGAGGACGCCCACCTCATCGTCACGATGGATATCGATGGTCTGATCCAGATCGCCCGTCTCGCTGATTCTGTGTGCCACCTCGATCAGGTGATAGACGGGATCCTTGATGGTTTTCGCGGTACGGAATGCGATAAACGCGCCCAGGATCACAGCCAGCAAAGTTCCAATGGTGGTGAAGCCAGTGCTCCAGGACGTTGCAGACGCAGCCTTGGCATTGGATTCATCAAGTGTCTTGCGAATGGCGCGGTTGGCTTCGTCCAGCACGCCCGCGGACTTGTTGGTCCATGAGGCAGGATCATGCTGGAGATAGTAGATCTGCATATCGGAGACGGTCGCGTCGCCGGCGTCCACCTGATGGCGCTTGGCGATCATCTGCTTGGCAAAATTCTCCGACCAGTTTCGTTCGTTTTCTTCCACCTGGGCGAATGCCGTCCGGAGATAAGCATCGTTCGCCTTATTGCTGCCCTCCTTGGCAAGTAGGAGGAGATCTGCCACGCCCTTGTTGGTCTTGTCTTCATCGCGCAAATCGCCGCTGAGGAGGTAATTCCCCAGGTAAAGACGATTTTCCATCATCTGGTAACGGACGCTCTCGATCGTCTGCACGTCAGCCAGAGTGGCGGCGGAAGCGGAGCGCGCGTTGTATTCGCGCGCGACGGTGAAGATGTTGACTATTAACAGGAACAGCATGATGGCCAGGATGGCGCCAAACCCCAGGTACAACTTCTTGCTAATCGTCATGTGCAACGCCTCCACTCCCTGACCGGATGAAACTCCTCCCCCATGCAGCGAGGAGCGCTAATTCTGTCCGGTGAAATCGAATTCAATTGTTTCCACTGATTCCTTCGCCGCGGGTTCGAATCGCCACTTCTTGATGGCGTCCATTGCGGCGTTTACCAGCAGCGGGCTGCCCCCGACTACTTTTGTGTTCGAGACATGGCCATCGGCGGCGATCGTCGTTTCGATCTTGACCCTGCCCGTAACTCTCATCTGCCTGGCCAGCGGCGGATAATCCGGCAAGACCTTGGTTTTGACCTTACGTTTTCCGGAATCCGAAGTCGCATCCTGCGCCGCAGATTTCAGCGGCGAACCAAACGCGCCTCCCAACGCCAGCCCAAGTCCGAGAACCGCGATCCCCCATTTCCGATGCATGCAGGCCTGCTCCTCCCCAGGAGGGATATCCAGCCGGTGAAAATGCAAGGGCGATGCCAGGGGGACAGGCATCTTTCGCGCAAGGCGGAATGTGACAAGAAATCTTATAAGCTATTTATGTACTTACTGTTAGAAGCAGGGCTTGAAAGTCGAATCAAGCTCTTCGAGTGATGCAATTGTCTCAAACGCTTGTTCGACGGGGGTGCCCAGTCTCACCTTGCGACGGAGCAGCGATTGCCCCTTTCAACAACACACCGGACCAGTTCGCTTGACTCAAATTGAGATGAGACCGTAACGTCTTAGAAGCAAAGGCGCAACGCGCGCAAGCCCCCAAGCCTCCATGCGTGCATTGAAAAAAACTCGGGAGATGCCCTCTCGTCTCGATGGCTCCGTTGAGAGCCTGTTGGCCCAATTCTCCGCCACAACCTTGGAATTGAACCCGTCGCTCGGAACAACTGAATTTGCGCGGCGATTGACGGCCCGCGCGTCCGAGATGCTGGGCGCGCGAGCGACCGTACTAGTCCTTGCTCAAGGAGCAGAGTGGGCGATCGCCGGGCTGAGTGGCCCAGCCCACCGGTGGGACGCCATCACACAGCATCGCGTGGCTGCCGCGCTGGCCGAGCAGGCCACCGTGCCTTCAGTGGGCATGCGGGGTGGATCTGCCGCGACGTTGCTGGGCCGCGAGCTTGGCGAAGCTCTCGGATGGTACGAGTTGCGCTTGGCGAGACTGACCGGGAGCGAAGGCGAATTGCTCGGAGTATTGTGCCTGGTGGATTTGGCGCACGATCTTTCAGATACGGAACATCAATTGTTGGAAGCGCTGGTAGGCCACGCATCGGTGGCGCTTGAGAATGTGCAGCTTTTTTCGCGCATCGAAAAGTCGCGCAAACAGTGGGTGGAAGATTTCGACGCGATCTCCGATTTCATCGTGGTGCACGATGTGAACAATCGAGTGCTGCGGCTGAATCAGGCGCTGGCCGATTTGTTGAAGATGCGCCCGATGGCAGCCGTGGGACTGGATATTGGCAAAATGGAATTGTTGGGGGCGCCCGCACAACCGAATCGATGCCCGTTCTGCCGGAACCCCAAAGCGCCCCGAGAAGAATTCATTTTTCAGGCAGGTGAGCGTTCCTATCTGGTGTCTGCGTCGCGCATCACCAGCGGACATCAGGACGATCTGCGCACCATTCACGTGTTGAAAGACATCACCGACCGCCGAGAGGCGGAGCGGCGGTACCGGCGCGAGCGCGATTTCAACAACAACATCTTGAACAACACCCAGAGCATGATCCTGGTGCTCGATACGGCGGGTCTGATCAGCTACGCGAACCGGCGATGCTTTGAAAGCGGCTATGGTGAGGACGATTTGCTCGGTCATTCGCTGGTTGAAATGGTTCCGTCGGCGCGAAGGCCGCTCCTTGCGGAAGCGCTCGAACGAACCCTGCACGGAGCGGCGCTGGACAACGTCGAAATTCCAATCATTCGTGGAGACGGATCGGCCGGGCAATTTTCGATCAGTCTGAGCCCGATGCGCGATGAGCAGGGAGAGATCAATAGCATCGTCGTGGTTATGACGGACGTGACGGACGCTGCCGACCTGCAGGCGAAATTGATGCACACCGAAAAAATGGCGGCGCTAGGACAGTTGGTCTCCGGTGTGGCGCACGAGGTGAACAATCCGCTGGCGGCGATTGTGGGATTCACGGACCTGCTGCTCGAAAGCCCGGATATTTCGGCGGCGGCAAAGGACGACCTGCAAGTAATTCTGCAAGAGGCCCAGCGGACACGCGTAATCGTCCAGAACCTGCTGAGTTTTGCGCGGCAGATGCCGGCACAGCGCGAGCCGGTGCAAGTGAACACTGTTTTACGGCAGACGCTGAAGCTGCGCGCGTATGATTTCTCGAATCATGGTGTCGAGCTGGTGGAGCGATATGGAGACGATCTACCGGTTGTGGTGGGCGATCCACACCAACTCCAGCAGGTATTCCTCAATATTTTGAACAACTCCTATGACGCCGTACAGGATACCCGGCGCCGCGGAAAAATCGATATCGCAACATCTCATCAGAATGGCCACCTCGAAATAATCTTCCGCGACAACGGGCCGGGAATTTCGCATCCCGACCGCATCTTCGATCCTTTTTTCACCACGAAAGAGGTGGGCAAGGGAACCGGCCTGGGATTGAGCATTTGCTATGGGATCGTGCGGGCGCATCGCGGCGAAATCATGGCGCGAAATAATGAGGATGGCGTGGGCTGCACATTTGTCGTGCGATTGCCCGTGGCGGCGAAGGGCGCCGAGTTGCTGGCCTCCGAGGCGCTGCAATGACCGCTTCCCCGGTGCCTGCGACGTCGGCGCGAACGCGAATCCTTTTGATAGAGGATGAGCCCTCCGTCGCCGCTTTCCTGCGCATCGCTCTCGAACGGCGCGGCTATGAAATCGTGCCTTCTAATTCAGCCGCTGATGGATTGCAGATGCTCGCGACAGGAGATTTCAAAGGTGTGATTTCTGATTTTCGGACGCCGGGAGGAATTTCCGGCGCGGATGTCCAGGACTGGTTGCGGCGGCACCGGCCCGAACTCGCGGCAAAAATTGTTTTTATCACCGGTGACACCGCGAGTGAAGAGACGGCGGCACTGCTGGCTCAGACTTCCACACCTTGTGTTGAGAAACCCTTCCGCATCCATCAGCTGATGGCTGCGGTGGAGAAAACGATCGGAAAACCATGACGGACCAACAGCGGTTGCGCTTCCTGATAGTAGATGACGAGCAGAGTATTCGGCGGCTTTGTATGACCGTCGGACAGGGGCTGGGATTCCTTTGTGCGGAGGCGGAGACGGCAGAGACAGCGCTGGAATCGCTCGAAACGAATCCGCCCGATATGGTCGTAACGGATCTGAAGCTGCCCAGCATCTCCGGCACGGATCTGCTTCGAAAAATCAAAGAGCAATTGCCCCGCACGGAAGTCGCCATCATGACCGGGCACGGTTCCATCGAAACGGCAGTGGAAGCCATGCGCCAGGGTGCCTACGACTACATCGAAAAGCCGTTCCGCGTGGAGAAATTGCGGCAACTGCTGCAACGGATGGCGGAGAAAGTTCGTCTGGTGACCGAGAATCATTTCTTGCGCGAGCGCGTGAACACGGAAACTCAACTCGACGGAATCACCGGTACTTCCGCAAAGATTCAAGACGTGATGCGCATGGTCTCGCGACTGAAGGATACGCGCACGCCGGTGCTGGTGACGGGCGAGAGCGGCACAGGAAAAGAACTCGTTGCCCGCGCCATTCATTTCCGCGGCCCGCTTGCCCAGATGCCATTTGTGGCGGTGGACTGCGGCTCCCTTGTGCCCACGCTGATGGAGAGCGAACTTTTTGGCCACGAGAAAGGCGCGTTCACGGGTGCGCTGAAATCCAAGCCGGGTCTATTCCACGCGGCGAACGGCGGAACGATCTTCCTCGACGAGATCGGCGAATTGCCTCTGGAACTGCAAGCGAAACTCTTGCGCGTGCTCCAAGAAAAAGAAGTCCGGCCTGTGGGAAGTAACGAAAAAAATCCGGTGGATGTGCGCGTAATCGCTGCAACGAATCGCGACCTGGAAGCTGCCTACCGCGCGGGCACATTCCGCAAGGATCTTTATTTCCGGCTGGACGTTGTAACCGTGCGGCTCCCCAGTTTGCGCGAACGCCGCTCGGACATTCCACAACTTGTGCACTGTTTTCTCGATCGCTACGCCCCCGGAGAAAATGTGCAAGTGACGCCGGCGGCGATGAAGAGCTTTCTGCAATATGATTGGCCGGGAAACGTCCGCGAGCTGGAAAATTGCATCGCGCGCGCCCTGGCGCTGGGAGATCGCCGCGTGATTGACGTGGCGGACCTGCCGACGGCGATTGGCGGTGCGGATAGCGCGGAAATGAGCAGCGTGGACGCGGCGGCGCTTTCCACTACGGCGCTAGCGGACCTCGAGCGCATGACCATTTTGCGCGTCTTTGAGCAAGCCGGTGGAGACAAGGCGCTGGCCGGCAGGATGCTGGGAATCAGCCGCGCAACACTTTACAGGAAGTTGAAGCAGTACCAAATCCCACTGCGGCCTTCAGAAAAACAATTGGTCGAGACAGTGTCGCGCTCAAGCTGAGACGCGAGAGTCTGACGTCTCACCTCGCCAGAGCCCGCGAATGGCCGACTGCCAGGTGAGACGTGCGAGTGTCAGTCTGAGACGCGTGCGAGAATTGTCCCCGGGCGTTCCTTCTGCAAGCCCCTGCAAGCAAACAGCTTACGAATAGCAAGCCGCTCCAATCTTTGGCCGCGGTCGTGCAATCTCCTCCCGCCGTAGGAATCTGCCGATGTCTTTGTGTCCCCGATTGGGCTCGCTCTTCTGTGAGGCAGGCGTGCTCGCCGTAGGCCGAAGACGGCAAGAGGATCGGAAAGATCGTGCCACGTGAAGCGGGGATTGCGTCGGGGTCAGCGGAGCAGACGTGCGTCGTCAAGCTGGCCCAGTTATTTCCCAGCGCTACGCCGGTGCGAATTCCCGTCCGCGTAACCACACTTGGCGCCGGGCGGCGCCGATTGCAGGAGCAGACCGTGATTGAATTTGGCACCGCTCACGAAGTTTTGTTCGCTTCCACACTGCCGCTGGAATTTGAGGACCATGTGCGGTTGCTGAATTCCGACGGTACTTTGGACGCACGCGCCACCGTGGTCGCCGTGCGTTATCACGAAGGCCGCAAAGCCGTTGCAGCGCGATTCCTCGCCGAAGTCGGCAACTGGATCATCAAGCCATGACACCAAAAACACCTGTTACGACGATCAAGCCATCCACGCGCGGGCAAAAGCCCGGCGAGACCGGTGGCACGGAGTTCGCGGCGCGCTGGACGGAAGCGCGCAAGGCCTACCCGCTCTACGCGGCGCTGGCGGCGCAATTCAATCTGGCACCGGCTCTGTATCCGATGGGCGAATTGCCGGCGCAGCGACCGACGCGCGATATCTTCGACCGCGATCTGAAATGGCTGGACACGATTGATGAAAAAGTCCGCGCCTTCCAGATTCGCCAGCTTCCCTCCGAAATTTTGAATTCAAGCGAAGAAGCGCTTCGCGCGTTTATCCAGCGACAATTGAAGAAGCCGGACAAGACTACGGTGGATCGCGACAAGATCGATTTACTGCTGGTGCAGTATTTCGCGCTCTGCGCGCCGGTGGAGCTTTATCGGGAAGCGATCAAGCTCGAAGACGTCGCGCACGTCCTGCAACCCGTGTTGACGGAAGCCGACGCCACTCCCCTCGAGTGGTGCGAGCCGCTCGAAAAAATTCTCGAGACGCTCGACCATTGCCACAGCCTGCGCGACATGATGGAGCACGGCCTGCTTGAGCAAGGCCGCCTGGTGAAAGAATCTGCCGGGGCCATGTTCTACGATCCGGCCGCTTTGGTGGCTTTCTGCCGTTTCAATTTCTCTCTGCGGCGCGCGTTTATCCGCATGTTGCACGCGGATTGGACCGCTGTGCAGCAGGCTGTGGACGCGCTCGATGCCAGTGGCGTGAAATCCGTGGATTGCCGGCGCGCGGGATTTTCTGCGGCCGAAACGACCACGCAGCTCCGCACCTGGTGCGAAAACTGGCGGCAACCGTTTCACAAAGATTACACGGAAAGCTCGGTGAGCCACGCGTTTGAGCAGCTTCTGGCGCTCCGCGCCGATCTGGAAGAAGCGCTCGGTCACGCGCGTCCGGAGACGCTCTCCGCTGTGAGTTCCACACAACGCCGCCGGCCCGAACCGCGCGCGGCGGAGTCGAAACAGGAGCCGGCTGCACAAGTTCCACCTCCCGCGGCTGCTGTGCAAGTTACGCCAGCCACTCCGAAGAAGAGCGAACCACACACAGATTCGAACGTTTCATCGACCAAGGCCCCGGCCGGATCCCCGTCAGCGAACAAGCCTTCCAAGCCGACGGTTGACTCGCCGGCAAAGCCCACCTCCGCCGCAGAGACCGAAAAATGTCTCGAAGCAATCTGGGAGCAACTGATCGCAGCGCCGCCGTCTCGGGGGCGGTCGATGTCCACCGTGGTTTTGGGAGACACGAAGGTCCTGCTGTCGTCCTGGGAAGTGGCGGCATTCGTCGCCGAAGGCGGGCAGGAAGCGGAAGATCTGCGTCGCGCCGTTGTTGCGCGCGCCCTCCTCGCGGTTGCCGGCGATCAGCGGAAGCGCTCGGGCGATGAGAGTGCGCTGGCTTCGGCGCTCGTGCATGCGCGCAGCGAAGTGTCCTATTTCCAGGGCCGCGTGGAGCAGGCCAAACGCGCAAAGAATACGGAAGCCGCTGTGAATCTTGGGATCAGCACGAAGCGGCTGCTTTCCTTCATCGAGGAAGCGGAAAAGCTCCAACCCTGAGGCAGGGAAATGAGTGGGCATCCTCTCAATCAAGTCAGCGTCCTGATCGTTTCGGACGACACGGAATTCGCGCGCTCGGTCGCAGCCCGCTGGCAGGCTGAGCGTCATGTTCCGGAAATCACGCTGGCCACGAGCGATGTCTGGCATGCGGCGAGCGCATTGAACTATGAGCTGGTCATTGTCGGGCTCGTCCGCGAAGGAAAATCTTCTGCCATTCTTGCTTCCCTCGCTGGATCGCGCAATACGGCTGCGGTCTATGTGACCGACGATTCCCGTGACGTTTCCGCATTGCAGGCGGAACACCCGCATTTGCTCGTGGTCCCGCGGCAGGACGGATGGACGGGGACGCTAATCCTCGTTTCAAATGAAGCGCTGCGCCGCGTGGAAGCCGTAAGCCGCGCCCAGCGCGCTGAACGTCTCGCGCTTGAGTCCCAGCGCTACGCAACTCTCGGCCGCTACATGCTCGATATGCGCCCCAGCGTCAACAACGCGCTGACTTCCGTGCTGGGCAACGCCGACCTGCTACTGCTCGAACCGGGGCTAATCTCTCCCGAGTGCCGCGACCAAATCCGGACAATTCATACCATGACACTGCGGTTGCACGAGTTGATGCAGCGATTCTCATCGCTCGCGGCAGAGATGCGGGCGATTGAGAAAGAGTCTCAGGCTGAGACGGAGGCGGTGTCCCAGCGCCTAGTCGCAGAGCCATAGGCGGGGCACGCGCGGCTCGTAAGAGATGCAAACAAAAGGGATTTGCAAAGTAGTCGCAATACGCGAAACCGGAGCCACGGGTGGCTGCGCAGTTGCAAATGTCTTTGCGGGTATTTGTGTGGAGGTGTGGCAGTGGTGAAGAAAGTGTTGGTCGTGGACGATTCGCAGGCCGAAGTCCGGCTCATCCAGAGTTTTTTGCAGCAAGGCGGCTTTCATTCGGTGGGTATCTCGGACCCAACGAAAATTGAGGAAACGATCGAAGAGGAGCGGCCCAACCTGATTCTGCTGGACGTGGTGATGCCGCAGCGCAACGGCTTCCGGGCCTGCCGTGAGTTGAAGAGCCAGGAGCTGTACTCGAAGATTCCGGTAATTCTGGTGACCTCGCGTAGCGCTCCGAGCGATCGCTATTGGGGTGAGCAGCAGGGGGCAAACGGATACGTCGCGAAGCCGTTCACGCCGGAAGAGTTGCTGGATGCGGTGAAACGGCTGACTTAATGGCAAGCGAGCGAGACAGCACGGCTCGGCCGGTTGATCTGGAGGGCGGCGAGTTCCTCGAGAGTGAAACGCTTTTTGAGGAGCGGCTGCCTGAGCGGCAATTTTGCGTTTTTCGTTCCGGCCGTGAACGATTCTGCCTCTCTGTGCTCGAGGTCGAGGAAGTGGTGGACTGGCCGATCGTGACGCGCGTTCCGCTCGCGCCGGCGTTCCTGATGGGCGTGTTCAATCTTCGCGGCACGATTGTGCCGCTGGTCGACATCGCCTTCACGGAAGGACGGCGGCCGGGCCTGCTCCCGAAGCATGTGGTGGTGGCTGCGATAGAAGGCGGCGCGCAGCGCGACGATTTGCGCCTGGGTATTGCGGCGGACGAAGTAATTGGCACCTACTCCACTACGGAGGACGCCCTGCTCGATCAGGCTCCGGCAGATGTGCCGCATTGCCGTGGAATGTTGCGGCACGACGACCGGTTGGCGCTGGTGGTGGACCTGCGGCGTCTGGCCGACGTGTTTCCCATGCCGGTGATTTAAGAGTAGGACCAGATAATTTTTTGGGCGGATGCAAAAGATTCTTAGGCCTGTGCGGGTGCGCGGAAAAGTTCTTGGGAGGAAGTCATGAAAGCTCGTTTGAGTTCCACAGTCTGGATGCTGGTCCTCTGGATCGGCGTGGCACTGTTCGGCGTGTTGGGCATTGCCTATTACGCCGGCGTGCACTCGGTCGCACAGCCGGGCGCTGAAGCGTTGGCGGTGCCGGGTGGCGCGAGTGGCGCATTGTTCGGCGCTGCCACGCTCGCGCTGATCGCCGCCATCTCCATCGTGTACGTGCTCAGCAAGCGCGTGCTCAAGCCGGTGGACGAGCTGGTGAAATTTTCGGAGCGGTTGGTGGCCGGCGACGCCCGTGCGCGCGCGGAGGTCGAAACTGGCGACGAGTTCGAATTCATCGCCGAGAATTTCAATCGCAGCGCCGCGAAGGTGGCTCACGCAGTCACGAGCCAGCAGGCGCAGGACTCCCTCCAGCGCAGCATCACCGACCTCCTCAACACGATCAAAGAAGTTGCGCGCGGCGACTTGACCATTCGCGGCAAAGTCACCAACGACGCCCTCGGCAACGTAGTTGACTCCGTCAACTTCATGCTCGACAACTTCACGAAAGTGCTCGAGCGCGTCCGCAAAGCTGCCATTGACGTCAGCGCGAGCGCCAACCAGATTCTCGAAGCGGCGGACGACATGACCGCCGGCGCGACGCAACAGGACCAGGAAATCACGAACACATCTTCGGCCGTCGAAGAGCTGACCGTTTCGATGAAACAGGTTTCGAACAACGCCGAAGCCAGCGCCGAAGCGGCCCGTCGCGCGCTCGATGCCGCCGAGCAGGGGAACCGCGCGGTGCGCGATACGCTGGAAGGAATGCAACGCATCCGTGCATCGGTGCAGGCCACGGCAAAGAAAATCAAATCGCTCGGTGATCGCTCTCTCGAAATTTCCGAAATCATCAACGTGATCAACGACATCACCGAGCAAACCAATTTGCTCGCGCTCAACGCCGCGATCGAAGCGGCTCGTGCTGGCGAGGCTGGTCGCGGTTTCGCAGTCGTCGCCGACGAAGTTCGCAAGCTGGCCGAGCACTCCCGCAGCGCGACAAAAGATATCGCGGCACTCATCAAGGCCATTCAGGCGGAGACGAACGAAGCGGTGGTGGTGATGGAAGAAGGCACGCGCGAAGTGGAAGTCGGCGCGGGCCTCGCCGACCAGGCCGGTAAAGCGCTCGAGGCAATTTCAAGTGTCGTTCGCCAGTCGGCCGAGTTGGTGCAGGAAATTTCGCTGGCCTCGAAGCAACAGGTGCGCGGCACGGAAGGCGTGGCCAACGCGATGCAGATCATCTCCGGCATCACGCGGCAGACCACGCAGGGCGCGCGGCAAACGGCTTCGACGGTCGGCAACATGGTGAAGCTCTCCGAACAATTGAACGAAGCGCTGGCGCAGTTCCGGTCTTCGCAATCGTCGCGGGCTACGGAAGCGGCGGAAGAGCACCGGCCGACAGCTCCGGTGGGAGCGAACCGGTAAAGGCAGGCTGGCGTTTGCCGCCGGCGCAAGCTGGCCGGCCGCTCGCGTGTGCCGAACATGAAATCGCATCCAGCCATGACCGCGAAGCTCACTGAGAATGAACTCGATGAGATCAGCGTGTTGATCGAACAGCGTTCCGCGATCCTCTTCGACGCTTCGCGACAGCGTTTTTTTTCCACGCGCGTGCGCGAGCATTTGGAAGAGAAAGGACTCGCGAACGGGACGGATTTACTCCGCGAGATCCGCGGCTCAAGCATCGAGTACGAAGCACTGCTCGAACGGCTGCTGACGCAGGAGACCTCATTCTTCCGCTATCCGGCGGTCTATGAGGCGCTCGAGAAGAGAATCCTGCCGGAAATGCAGGAGCGGAAATTCTGGGAAACCCCGCGAACCCTGCGGATTTGGAGTGCGGGCTGCTCGACCGGTGAGGAACCCTATTCGATCGCGGTGACGCTCTGCGAGTCGCTGAAATTTGCGGAAGCCTGGGAACTCGAAATTCTGGCGACGGATATCAGCCGCCGCGCGTTGCGCCATGCCGAACGCGGCGTGTACTCGAAGCGCAGCTTGCAGGACGTTTCACTCGGGCAGGTGGAAACATATTTCACGGCCACCAAGCACGGATTCCAGGTGAGGCCGCGAATCCGGCGGATGATCTCGTTCGCGCAGATGAATCTGGTCGAATCGGTGTACGTCGGCAAGCTCGACTGCATTTTTTGCATGAACGTGCTGATGTATTTTTCGGAAGACCGGCGGATCGCGATTCTGCGCCGTTTTTATGACGCGCTCGAGCCCGGCGGATATTTTCTGTTGGGCCACTCGGAGACGCTTTCGAACGTGCCGATGAAATTTGAATCGATTGTTCTGGGCGATTGCCGGATTTATCGCAAGCCGGTTGCGGCTGAAGCACGTCGCGCACCCGCGCTCGTGGAGGGAGCTCTGTGAACGGGCCGAACCAGGAATCGGTCGAACTGTTCCTCCAGGAGGCATCCGAGCACCTCCAATATCTACGGGAATACTCCGGACTCTTGCAGGAGCCGCAGACCCGGCCTGAAGATCTCGAAAAGCTTTACATCGCATCGCACACGCTCGCGGGAACTTCCGCGAGTTATGGCTTCCCGCAATTCTCCGAGGTAGCTGCAAAAATGGCGCATGTCTTTCATTACGCCATGAACGCGTCGCTTACCTCTGACATGCACGGCCCGCTGACAGAGTTCATTTCAGACGCGATTTCCGTCCTCGAATTCGATCTGCTGCAAATCGCGTCCGGTGGATCCGAGACCGCGGGGGACATCGCCGCCTTCAAACAACGCTACGCGTTCGCGTTTCCGGCCGCGCCTTCAGCAGAACCAGCCGATGAACTGTATTCGAGTCAGGTGGGTGCAGGCGAGCCAATCCCGAGTGTGTTTCCCACCGCCTCGTTTGCGGAACACTTGCCAGAGGACGGAGAAGTTCCCGACGAAGTCCTTGAATTCTTCATTCCTGAGGCTGAGGAGCACCTGCAAGCGGTGACGGAGTGCCTGCTGGCGCTGGAAGCAAATTCAAATCCGGAAGAAATCAACCGGTTGTTCCGCTCGATGCATACGGTGAAAGGGTCCGCCGCGCAGGTCGGCTTGCACAGACTTTCCGCAGTCGCGCACCGCGTAGAAGATTTGATCGGGCAGCTGCGCGATGGCGCCCTGCAGCCCAGCACAGAAATTGTGGACATGTGCCTGGAGGCGGTGGACGTCCTGAAAAAGTTTTTACACCGGCAATGGTCGAGCAACGCGGAAATGGCCGCTGCCGTGGATCCTCTGCTCGCGCGGATTGCGGAACTGGCACCCGAGGAGGCGGCCGATGCGGTTGTCGAAGCTATCAACTCAGGTCTGGCAGACGGAGCTGTGCAGGAGCTGGTACCGGCCGTGGCTGCGCCTCGTCCTGCTCAGGCGCTGCCGCAGGCAAAATCGGTGCGCATCTCGCTCGACCGGCTCGACCGCATGATGAACGCGGTCGGCGAGCTGGTGATCAACCGCACCAGAATGCTTGGACGCCTTTCTGAGCTGGCCAAACTTGTTGACGTGCTGAATTTTTCGAAGGGGCGGCTCTCGGGAAAAGTTTCTGAATTTCAGGACAAGCATGAATTTAGCCGGTTGAACACAACGCTGGTACCCGGCAGCCAGCCGCCGCAGATGGACACTTTCCGCAGTAATTTCACGGCGATGCCATCTATCACGTCGAACGATTTACTCGAGTTCAGCGAGCTCGAGATGGACCGCTACGACGATTTCAATATCCTGTCGCGCTCGCTGACGGAAATTTCCGCTGACGTCACCGAAGTGCTCACGCAACTCGAAGGCTTCATGGGGCGCGTGGATTCGGACATCGACGAATTCACGAAACTTGCGCACCACCTTCAGGACGAAATCACCGCCGCCCGCATGGTGCCCATTGGCAATCTGTATACGCGCCTATCGCGCACGGTTCGCGACGCGGCCAAGGCCACGGGAAAACCAGTCGAGCTTTCACTCGAAGGCGCCGAGACGGAACTCGACAACAACATCATCCAGCACATTTCTGATCCGCTGATTCATCTCGTCCGCAACGCCGTGGCACATGGGATCGAAGATGCGGGCGTGCGCCGTGAAGCTGGGAAGCACGAAAAGGGTTACATCACTGTGCGCGCATATCACCGCGGCAACCACATCTTCATCGAAGTGGAAGACGACGGCCGCGGAATCGATTACGAAAGGGTGCGCCAGAGCGTCATCGAATCGGGCGCGATGTCTCCAGTGGCCGCGGCGGAACTCTCCGAGCGCGAGCTGCGCGAGTATCTGTTCCGGCCCGGATTTTCCACCGCATCTTCGATGACCGAACTCGCCGGCCGGGGCGTTGGTCTCGACGTGGTGCGCGCGAATGTGCACGCGTTGAATGGCGAAATCGAAGTTCGCTCCGAACTGGGCCGCGGCGCGTGCTTCACGGTCAAAGTCCCGCTGACGCTCATCATTTCGCAGGCTCTGTTCGTTCGCTGCGGCACCTCCGTGTTTGCTTTGCCCCTCGCCGTCGTCGAAGAAATTCGCCGGTTGCGACCCGAAGACATAGAGGACGTGGGCGGCAAGTTGCTCACCCGTGTGCGTGACGTCGTAACGGAAGTTGTTCGCCTGGATCTTCAGCTCGCATTGCCCGCGCTCGAGCCCTTGAACGGCTACTTTCACATGGTCATCGTGAAAGTTGCAGGCAAGCATGTGGGCGTCGTCGTCGAAGAAGTTCTCGGCAAGGACGAAATCGTCATCAAGAATCTGGGCGACTACATGCGGCGCGTGAAACTTTTCCCCGGCACCACCATCGCGCCCGACGGCAGCCTAATCCTTCTGATTGATTTGAATCGTCTGGTTTCGACAGACACGGCGGACCGCCACGCCCTGCCCGCGTCGTCTCCTGCCGCGCGCGTATTCGCGCCGGGCGCGGAGGCAGTCGCGGCGGGAAGCATTCCAGCCCAAGCCGTGGATCCGGTAGAAAACGACCGCGTCGTCGTGGTCGCCGACGATTCAATCAGCATCCGCAAATTCGTTGGCCGCATGCTCGAGAAGGCGGGCTACCGGGTCAAACTCGCCTCCGACGGACTCGAAGCCTCGGAGATTGTCGCTCAGGTAGGTTGCCATCTTGTGATCACCGACCTCGAGATGCCTCGCATGAACGGTTACGAACTGATGGCGCACCTGAGGCAGATGCCGGCCACAAAGCGAATTCCCGTCCTCGTGGTCACTTCACGCGCCGGAGCAAAGCATCGCGAGCGCGCTATGAAGGAAGGCGCTTCCGGCTTCATGACCAAGCCGGTGCAGGAGGATCAATTGATCGCGACGGTCGAAAGCTTGATCGGATTAGAAATGACGAAAGGACGCCCGGCAGTCGGAGTGCCAGTACGGCGGGATTGAGATGACCAAAGGCCCGGAAAAAAAGATACGCGTGCTTGTGGTGGATGACTCCGCCTTCATGTGCAAGGTGCTGCAGGAGATCATCAACGCGGATCCGCAAATGGAAGTGGCGGGGCAGGCGCGCGACGGGCGCGATGCCGTGGCGCTGGCGGAATCGCTGCGTCCCGATGTCATCACCATGGACATCAATATGCCGCACATCAATGGCCTGCAGGCCACCGAGTTGATCATGTCGCAGAATCCGCGGCCCATCGTGATTGTCAGCTCCGAATCACGCGAAGGCGCGACCAGCACACTGCGCGCGCTCGAGCTGGGCGCGATTGATTTTGTTCCGAAGCCCTCAAGCGGCATCGATTTGGACATGAAAAACACGCGCGAGGAGTTGACGCGAAAACTGAAGATGGCTGCGAAAGTGCGTGTGATTCGCACCGCGACACGCTCGAAATTGCCGGCTCCGCATGCTCCCGTCCCAGCCCTGGCAACCCCTGCAACTGCTTCGGAGTTTGCCACGCAGAATGGCGGAAAATTTCCGATGATAGTGGTGGCTGCTTCCACCGGCGGACCCGCAGCCGTGATGCGCGTCGCTGCGGGATTACCGAAGGAATTTCCGGCGGCGATATTTTTAGTGCTGCACATGCCGCCCGCATTCACGAAGCAATTCGCCGTTCAACTCGCGGAGATTTCGTCGCTACCTGTGAAAGAAGCAGAATCGAATGAAGCGCCACAACCGGGAATCATTTATATGTGCCCGGGTTCGCATCATCTCCGGCTGTCTTCCACCGGCAAAATCGCGCTCGACCCCGGTCCGCGAATCGATGGCTATCGTCCTTGCGCCGACGTCGCATTCGAATCGATCGGATCCTACGCGCGCACACTGGCCATCGCTGTGGTCCTGACAGGCATGGGTTCAGACGCCGCCAAGGGTGTGAAAGCCGTGAAGGCGGCAGGTGGTTACGTGATCGCGCAGGACGAGGCGAGTTCCACAATTTTTGGCATGCCCGCCGAAGCTATCAAGACCGGTACCGTAAACGAAGTTCTGGGTCTGGACGAAATCAGCGCGGCGATTGAAAAGCGCGTCACGAAGATGCTGAAGCTTGCCCCGGTGAGTGTGCGATGAGAATTGCAAGCCAGGATACGGGGAAGACCCGGCGCGCGCGCCAGTCGGAAGCGGTGATCTTGTTTTCCGTGGCTCATCAGACCTTTGCCATCTCCGCGGACTCCGTGCAGGAGATTCGCAGCACCGACAGCCTGGCGGGCGCGGCCAACGAACTTGAGCAGCCGCTGTTTGCAAAAGTGCGTCACACCGTTGAACGCGCGCACAGGAAATATTACGTGGTGAACGCCTGCGCACATTTCAATTTGCCGGTTACGCGGCCCACTCTGGTGCTAATCCTGCGCCAACTGCGTGTCGCCGTGCTGGTGGACAAGATCGAGCGCATGGCGGAACTCAACGCGGTGCACGAGCTGCCGCGAGCTTTCATCGGTGAGGAGCGCCGATGGTACCGGGGCTTGGCCTATGTGGATGATCACGTGATCCCAGTGATTGAGCCGACCGGTTTCCTGACGCGCGAGGAATTTTTGGCGCTCGACCGTTTCGCAAAAACTGCCGAGTCGCAGCAGGAGACGCAGGGAGCTATCCAGGCATGACCGTGGCCGAAAACCCGGACCGCAGCTCGTTTGTCCTGCTCCAGGTGGGCGAACGCCGCTTTGCTTTGCCATCAAACATTGTGACTGAGCTGGCGCCGCCGGTCCGGCTGCACACGTTTCCACACACCTCGCCGCTGGTGGCCGGAGTAATCGTGAGGCGCGGCCAGATTGTGCCGGTTTATGAGGTTGCGCCAACCCTTCTGGGCACGGAATCTCCAACTCACCGCTTTTATCTAATCGCGCAACGGAAATTCGGGAAATCAAGCGAGGCGAGCGCCATTCCTCTGAACGGCGAATGTGAACTGGCAACGGCGGAAATCAAGCCGCCGGCCGATGGGCGGCCCGGCTATATTTCCGGAACGCTCGAGATTGGCGATGAGTCGGTCGAACTGTTGAATCTTGAGGCGCTGGTGACGCACCAGTCTCCCGGCGAGCGTGATGCTCCGCATTCCGAGGCCAAGATATGACCGCGCCGGCCAATCTTCCCCGCATCCTGCTGATCGACAGCAATGTCTATTTCACCAAGCGTCTCAGTGAAGCACTGCAGCAGCAAGGATTCGAAGTGGTGCCCAGCACGCAGGCTGCTTATGCGCTCACCATGCTCGAGTGGAGCGCGCCTGCAGCCGTTCTCTGCGCCACAAATCTTCGCGAGATGGGAGCGCTCGAAATTGCGCCCATCTTGCGCGCCGATCCCAAAACGGCAAACCTTCCGTTGATTGCCGTTGGCGGCGGGGGCGATCAAGCGCTGCTGGAAGCGTACCGGGCCGGATGCGACGACTATGTGGACCGGCGCCGCCAACCCTCGGACATCGCCGCGCACGTCCGGAATTTTCTGGTGAGCCGCCAGGAGGGTTTTCAGCCCACGCAAATGCTGATTCCCACCGACACGGCGCTCAGCGGCAGCCTTTCGCATCTCGATCTTCCCGGCGTGATTCAGATGCTCGGGCAGGCTCGCCAGTCGGGCGCCTTGCACGTGAACGCTGGGGACACCGACGGAATTATTTTCTTCGAGGGCGGCGAAATTTTGCATGCGGAGTGCGGAGTGCTGTTCGGCGACGAAGCAGTGACGCAAATCGTCAAGAGCTGCCAGGGAGCCGGCAAGGGCGTTTACAAATTTGTGTACGGCGCAACGGCGACGCAGCGAACCGTATTGCGGTCAGCCACTGACCTGCTGCTCGATGCCATGCGCGAATTCGACGAAGGCGAACGCGACAAAGTGGAGGAGTCGTCATGAACGATACGCAGTCCCTCACGGCTGCTCGGACTCCGACGATCTATTTCATTGACGATAGCGCGACGATGCGCGAAGTCATCAAGATTGCTTTCCGCAAGGAGAACATGCACGTCATCACGTGTCCCGACGCCGCTTCGGCGCTCGCTCAGTTTGGCGAAACCGCACCGGATGCCGTGATCACCGACGTAATCATGCCGGACAAAGACGGCTACGAAGTCTGCGAGTTCATCAAGCAACACGAACAGCTTGGAAAAACGCCCGTGATTCTGATGTCCGGCGTCGTGAATCGCACCGTCGCTGAAAAAGCAATGGCGGTGAAAGCGGACGAATTGATCCGCAAGCCATTTCAACCGCAGGATTTGATTATTCGCGTGAAGAATCTTCTTGCTCCGAAAGCGCCTGCTGCGACCACTGGCGAAGCTGCGGGCGAGTCTTGGCGTGCGGCGTTCCCCGCGCAATCAAGCCCAGCCTCAAATCCATTGACGAATCTGTTTGCTCCGGCCGCTCCTCCCTCCGCTCCGTCGCGCCATGAGTCGGTCGCGGTGGCCTCACCGCCTCGCCCAACCGCGCATGCTGCGCCTTCATCCGTTCCGGCACAGCGTGCTTCAGCGCCGCTCCCTGTTGAAGTTCAGAAGCTGCGCAACGAGATCCGCCGCCTGGAGTTGCTGGTGAAAAAGCTCCAAGCAGAACTCGAAGCCCAACACCAGTACTGCGCGGCCCTCGAGGCCCATTTCAAGACACTCCAGGAAGCCGAGTAGCCGCATCAGACCCGCAGCGCCATCCGGAACCGACGCGCTCTCATTTACGTTACTCCTTTGAAATCAAACCTCGTGACCACTTGACCGTGCACTAATCTAGCAATACGCTGGTTCCACCTCTCGGAGTCAGGCGTTTTGCATTCATCTAGGCGCGCGTTTCCGGAGGTTCGTCTGATGGGACGCCGCACCGAAGTGCGGGTAGCCGCGCACATGCCGGTCCTCGTCCGGGGAACGGATCCCGATGGTAATCCTTTCGCTGTAACCGCGCAGGTACACGACATCAGTGGTTCCGGTGCTTCGCTGACAGGCCTGAACGGTCTAGGTGTGCCTGGAACGAAAATCGAAGTGGAATATCACGGACGAAAGGCACGGTACCGAATCCAGTGGGTGGGAGAGGAAGGATCTCCGCGCGCAAATATGGTGGGGTTGCGATGCCTGGAACCCGGGAATTACATTTGGGAAGTGAAACTGCCGAAATGGACAGAGGACGGGTACGATCCGTCTCAAGCACCGATTCCCACGGCCGAGTCTGCGGCAGCGCCTCCAACGAAAGGAGGGCCACCGGCCATGGAGGAACGCCGGGCATTTTCGCGGCACCCCTGCCGGTTCGAGGCGCTCGCGTCAATCGAGGGCACGGACATGAGTTCGCCGGCGGTTGTCACGGACATCTCGCTCGGCGGCTGCTACCTGGAAATGCTCTCGCCTCTTCCCGTGGGCATACTCATCGATTTGTCGATGAATCCCAGCAATACGACGCTGCACGTGCATGGCAAAGTACGCACCTCGCAAATGGGCATGGGGATGGGGGTTGAGTTCACTGGACTGACGCCCGAAGATTTCGAAAAGCTCCGAAAAAGCGCACCGCCTGACGCGCCTGCGCGACAGGTGGGAAAAAAGCCCCTCCCTCCCGCCGCAGACGTTGTTGAATCCGTGATGGAACTCGAACTGGAACCTGAGCGTGCACACCAGGCTCCTGCAGGTGCTCCGCCCTCCGCGGTGGCGGGACAACCATCCACGGCAGACGCCCTCGAGGCGATCGTGCGTGTTCTTTTTCGGAGGGGAGTCATCAGCAGGGGTGAAGTCGCCGAAGAACTCCAAAAACTGCTGACCGCCAAGTCCTGATTCGCCGTTCAGCCAACCCTTATTTGGTGAAATATTCCACCTTGATTCGCGTCACGTCTCGGCGCTTGGAATTCCCCCTTAAGAGTGGGAGAATTCCGACTTCAGCCAGGCGATGGGCCCAACGTGAAAGGAGAACCTCCAATGAAGCGAATCGCAGGTATTTTAGCGGTAATTTTCAGCGTAGCTCTGATTTCTTACGCACGATTTTCCGCAAATACTTCTACACCGGTTGCGCAAGCGGTTTCCTCGCGAAGTTTCACGTTCGCCTACATTTCTCACGTCCCTGCGATCCCCGCCGGAAGTCATCAACTTCGAATCTGGCTCCCACTGCCCTATGAGGATAGCTCTCAGAAAGTTTCGGATATCAAAATCGAAAGCCCCGTCCGCTTCAAAATTGAACATGAGAAGGAGTACAACGACCGGTATGGCTATTTTGTGGTTGAGCCGGATGATGTCAAAGGGCCGTTCGATATCCGTTTGACCTTTCACGCGCAGCGGCTGGAACATCAGGTTCCGCTCAACTCGTCCGACGATCCGCCGGCGCGCCCGCTTATTTCCCCGGCTCGCTTTCTGATGCCCGATAAGCTTGTCCCGATCAATGGGGAAATCGCGCAAATTTCCGAGGAGCAGACGCGAGGGGCCGCCGAGCCGGTAGAAAAGGCGCGCCGTCTTTACAATTACGTGATCGCGACGATGCATTACGACCACGACGGGACTGGCTGGGGCCACGGCGATGCCATATGGGCCTGCGACAATAAACATGGCAATTGCACCGATTTTCACTCCCTCTTTATCGGCATGGCGCGTGCCGCCGGTATTCCTGCCCGCTTTGAAATTGGCTTCTCCATCCCCGCGGGCGAACATGATGGCCCGATCTCCGGTTATCACTGCTGGGCGGAATTTTATGTTCAGGGCATCGGTTGGATTCCTGTCGATGCATCCGAAGCGTGGAAGAACAAGGACAAAAGGGATTACTATTTCGGGACGCTCGACGAAAACCGCATCATGTTCACGCTCGGGCGCGACATCCGCTTGAAGCCCGGGCAGAAGGGCGATCTTCTGAATTATTTTGTCTATCCCTACGCCGAACTCGATGGAAAGCCATTGGACGGTCTGAAAAATGAATTTTCGTTCCGGGACGATCCCGTCCCCGCGGGTACGCCCACAAAAATCTCAACCTCCGACTGACGCGGCGCCGTCTCGCGCCGGTGCTGCAATTCAATCGAGCGCTTTCGAGTGAAGGAATTCACGCGCCACTTCGCTGGTGTCCCGGTGCTCCCCGTCCACCGCGTAATTCAATTTCTGCATTTCCGCATCTGAAATTTTCCCGGCGAGTTCGGCGATCGCCGCGCTCACTTCCGGATGGAGCTTGAGCGTGTCCTGCCGCACAATCGGCACCGCCTCATACGGCGGGAAATAGCGCTTGTCGTCTTCGAGGATCATCAGATCCCGCGCCGCCAGCAGCCCGTCGGTGGAATTTCCCGCAACCAGGTCCACTTGCTTTTCGAGAAGAGCACGATAGAGCAGCCCCAGATCCAGAATTCGCGGCGGCGAGTCAAACTTAAGTCCATAGGTGTGCACCAGACCCGCGTAGCCATCAGGGCGTTCCATGAATTCGTAACCGAATCCGGCGCGCCATTGCGGCGTGAAGCGAGCTGCTTCCGAAAGTTTTTTCACATGGAGGCTGCGTGCATCTTCGCCGCGCACAACGATCGCAAAAGTATTATTGAAACCGAGTGGCTGCATCACCTCCAGGCCGAATCGCTGCTTGTACTCCGCTCGCACGCGGCCCAGCACCGCCGCAGAATCGCTCCCGATGGGATTGTGCAGAATGGCCGTCAGCGCCGTGCCCGTATATTCCACGTAAGCATCGATGCGTCCCGCAAGGAGCGCCTGCTGGCAGATGTAAGACCCCGCCAGATAAAACCGGCGCGTGACGGTCAGGTGCGTCCGCGCTTCCAGATGCTGCGCCAGAATTTCCCCCAGCAGAGCTTGTTCAGAAAAGTTCTTCGACCCGATTACGATCGTGTTTCGCCGGTCTCTGCCGCAAGACACAAGCAGCATCACGCAGCAAATCACCCTCATTGCAGAAAGCGGCCAGCGAGCGTGGCGCGACTGGTTCGCGATGTTCATCGCGCGGGCCGCAGCCGCCGCTCGAGAATGCTCAAGAGAAAGTCTGCCCCCAGTGCGAGCAGGGCCGCCGGAATGGCGCCCGCCAGAATCAGTTGGTTATTCACCATCGCCAGTCCGCGAAAAATGAACTCGCCCAGACCGCCCGCGCCCACCGCTGCGGCAATCGTGGCGATTCCAATCGTCAGCACGGTCGCAACCCGCACGCCCGCGAGCACGGTCGAGAATGAGAGCGGCAACTCCACTTGAAACAAAATTTGCCGCTCGGTCATCCCCATCCCTCGCGCCGCTTCGCGCACGGCCGCATCCACTCCCGCGATGCCTGCGGATGTATTGCGAATGATGGGTAGCAGCGCATACAAAGTGAGCGCCGCGATGGCCAGCCGGTCAGCGCGCCCGCCCAGCCAGGGAACCGGCAGCAGAAAACCAAAAAGCGCCAGGCTCGGAATTGTCTCGGCAATATTGGCGCCGCCGAGAATCGGTTTCGATAGCCAGGGGCGGCGCGTCACGAGTATGCCGAGTGGAACGCCGATGGCCACCGACAGCACCATCGTCACGCCGACCAGCCACACATGTTCCAGCGTCGCTTGCAGAATTTCACGCTCGTGGCGCAAAAAGAATTCAAGCAGGCTCATTCGCCCTCCTCGACTTCCTCACCCATGCGCAGATGCGCCACGTACGCGGCCGCCACCGGCTCTTTTGACGCGAGAAATTCCTTCGGCGCATAGATACCCGCGAGCTTTCCCGCCTCTACCAGTCCAATTCGTGTTCCGAGCGCCAGCGACTCGCCCACGTCATGCGTCACGATGACTACTGTTTTCTTCAATCGCCGCTCGAGCGCATGAAATTCCCGTCTCACATCACCGCGTGTCAGTGGATCCAGCGCCCCGAACGGCTCGTCCATCAGCAGTATTGGCGGATCCGCCGCCAGCGCCCGCACCACTCCCACTCGCTGTCGCTGCCCCCCCGAAAGTTCATGCGGGTAGCGCTTCGCAAATTTCCCCGGCTCGAGCCCGACCATTTCCAGCAGTTCTTTTACACGCGCGGCAATGCGATCTTCCGGCCAGCGTTCGAGTCGCGGAACCAGTGAAATATTTTGTTCCACGGTGTAATGCGGAAACAGTCCGGTTTCTTGAATCACGTAGCCGATGTGTCGCCGCAGCGCGATGGCGTCCCAGGCGATTGTCGAGCGGCCCTCCACCAGCACCTCTCCGTGGCTCGGTTCGAGAAGGCGGTTGATCAGCTTGAGCGCTGTCGTCTTACCCGCACCGCTGCGGCCCAGCAACACGAGTGTTTCCCCGCGCTGCACGGCTAGGTTGACATCGCTGAGAAGTTCCTGGTTTCCATTCAGGTGGAAGCTGACGTGGCGGAACTCGATTACAGGCTCGACGCCGGGGGACCGATTGGCTTGAGCATTCATCGAGAGTGAACGCGCCGAAGAGCGTCGCGTCCCGCGAAGGCTAGCAAGTGCCGTCGCGCCCTGTCAAACGCATACGCACGGGAGGGCGAGAATCCAGTTGCTCTTGCGCACTGCGCGGGGTATAAGCGGCGCAATTCTGAGCGGTTGTAATCAATCAGGTGGGTTCGCCAATGAAAGCGGCCATACGATGACTGAAGATCGCGGGGGAAATTCACGCACGGAAACGCCGTCGCGCGCCTCCTCAAGCTGGCTCTGGAACGCAGACCTCGCGCCGATCCCGCCCGACCGCCGCACCTGGGGAACCTACAACTACGCGGCGCTTTGGATCGCCATGAGCGTCAACATCCCCACGTACCTGATGGCCAGCGCCATGATCGCCGGCGGAATGAATTGGAAGCAGGCGCTCTTCACCGTTTTTCTCGGCAATATCATCGTGCTGATTCCCATGTTGCTCAACGCCCACGCCGGCGCCGCATATGGCATCCCGTTCCCGGTTTTCGCGCGTTCTTCGTTTGGTGTTCTCGGCGCCAACGTTCCCGCCGTCCTCCGCGCGCTCGTTGCCTGCGGGTGGTTCGGCATCCAGACCTGGATCGGCGGCGAAGCCATCAACACGCTGCTCGCCGCAATCATTCCGGCGTGGAATCATCCCTGGCTCTGCTTCTTTCTTTTCTGGCTGCTCAATCTCGCCGTCATTCTCCGCGGCATCAGCACCATCAGATTTCTCCAGGGCATCACGGCTCCGGCGCTCCTGCTTCTCGGAATTGCGATGTTGTGGTGGGCCTACACAAAAGCCGGCGGTTTCGGGCCCATGTTATCGGCGCCTTCGAAATTCCGCACGTTTGACGAATTCTTCGCCTTCTTCGTCCCTTCGCTCACTGGTGTAGTCGCTTTCTGGGCCACGGTTGCGCTGAACATCCCCGACTTCACCCGGTACGCAAAAGGCCAGCGCGAGCAAATGCTCGGCCAGGCATTGGGCCTGCCGACCACGATGACGTTTTATTCCTTCATCGGGATCGCGGTCACATCCGCAACCGTAATCGTTTTCGGCGAAGCCATCTGGGATCCCGTAATCGTCTTGAGCCGCCTCGGAAATCCCATCGCGGTAGTGATCGCGATGGTGGCGTTGCTGCTCGCCACGCTCAACGTCAACGTGGCCGCCAACGTCGTCTCGCCCGCCAACGACTTCTCAAATCTCTACCCGCGACGCATCAGTTTCAAGGTAGGTGGCTTGATCACCTGCTTCATCGGACTCCTGATGCAGCCGTGGCGCTGGCTCTCGAGCCACGGCAGCTACGTGATGGGCTGGCTTGTCGGTTACTCCAGTTTTCTCGGGCCGATTGCGGGCGTGATGATTGCGGATTATTACGTGATCAGGAAGAGAGTGATCCTCACCGATGATCTCTTTGAGCGCGGCGGCGCTTACGAATTCTCCGGCGGCTTCAACTGGCGCGCCATCTTGGCGCTCGCCGCCGGAATTCTAGTCGCGCTCATCGGGCTTGAAGTCCGTGCGCTCCACAGCCTCTATCAATACGCATGGTTCGTCGGCTTCGGCGTTTCATTTTTTGCCTACCTGATTCTGATGCCCCGCGCGCACTGAATTTTCGATCGCAGACTATCCGGAGTCCAAGAATCTCCGGATATCCCGCAGCACGCGCACCATCATCGCTTCCGTCAGCTTCCCCGTGAATGTGTTCTGCTGGCTCGGATGATAGGAGACAAACAGCCGCGGCAAATCGCTCGCAAACTTGTAGCTCGCGCCATGGCGAAACGGAAATTCCGCGAGGCTCCTAATCGCGCCGCGCTCTTTCAGCAGTCCGAGGTACGCGCGCATGGCAATGCCTCCCAGCGCCAGGATCGCGTGTGGACGCAGCAACTCGAGCTCACTCTCGAAATAGGGCCGGCAATTCGCAAGTTCCGAAGGGAGCGGCTTATTTGCAGGTGGCGCGCACCGCGCTGTCGCCGCGATATACGCGCCCTTCAACCTGAGTCCATCATCTCGGCGCGCGGATGTCGGTTGATTCGCAAAACCCGCGCGATACAGCGCCTTGTACAGAAAATCTCCCGAGCGGTCTCCCGTAAACATGCGCCCCGTCCGGTTCGCGCCATGCGCCGCCGGCGCCAATCCCAATATTAGCAGTTTCGCGCGCGCGTCGCCAAATCCCGGCACCGGCCTGCCCCAGTATTCCCAGTCGCGAAACGCCGCTCGCTTTTCAAGCGCGATTTTCTCGCGGTAGCGCACCAGCCGCGGACACTTCCGGCAATGAACAATCTCCTCATTCAATTGTTCGAGTGACGTCAAGATATTCATCGCGTTCGGAAGCTACCACGAAACCGCCCGTCCCCGTGGGTCATCTAATCCGCTGGCGGTGGACTTTGCGCCCAGCCAATTTTCCACTAGGATAGACGCCTCAGATTATTCGGAGCTTCCCGGTCCATGAACAACTTGCGCGAGAAAATTGTCCTTCTCGAATCCGACGCGGCCAGCCGCGAAAATCTGCAAGCCGCTCTGCAATCGGCCGGCTACGCAGTGGCCGCTTACGCGACCACTCGTGAAGGCCTCGACGCCGTCCACCAAACGGGTGCGGAGGTACTGATCCTCGATGCAAGCCTGCGCGACCCGAATGCGCGCGAATTCGTGGCTACGGTGCGTGGCGCAGCCGCCACGGAAGGTCTGCGCATCATCCTGGTTGTCGGTTCGGGCGCTGAAGCGCGTGCCGCTGGCCTTGACCTTGGCGCGGACGATGCCGTCTCGCGCCCCTTAGACGCGCACGAGTTTGTCGCACGCGTGCGCGTCCAGTTACGCGTCCGCCGCGCCGAACAACTCCTCCGAGACAAAATGCGCATCGCCGACGAAGGCCAGCAGATCGCGCACACCGCCTTCGAAGCCCTCGCCGTCACCGAAAAAATGACCAGCGACGCATTCACTCTCGACCGCCGCCTGAAAATCGGATTCGCCGCCGTTTTCGCCCTGGCCGCAATCATGGGCGGCATCTATTTCCTTTTTGCCCGCAGCGCGCAGAAGGGAATCCTGAACGCCAACGCGGTCATCTCCCGTCTCGAAGGCGGGCTGATGCGTCAGCAAGATTTGATCGCAGAAGCCCGTAAACTGCGCAGCGAACAGCAAGCGGCCCCCAATGTGCTGGTCACCAAAGACGACCTCAAGAGACAGGCGGACGATTTGAAATCGAAAATTTCCGCCGCAAATTCCGACGAGGTCACAGCTCTCGAGAAACAACTCGAAGCTACGAACGCCCGGCTCAAGCGTATCGAGAGGGAGGGCGCTTCGGCCCAGAGCATGATTCCCGTTGACGTGCAGAGTGTCTGCTTGCTGCATGTTGCCGTCGCGTTCCGCCATTCGAGCGGCAAGCGACTCCGCTATGGCGGCATCAACAACAAGGGCGAGCCGATTCAGGACAGCGACGGCAATCCCATCCTCACGCTCGAAGGTACGGGCCCGGAAGTGAAATTCGACATCTTCGGCACCGGATTCCTTGCCGGACCGAATGGCCGCGTCGTCACCAACCGCCACGTCGCCGAGCCCTGGTGGAAGAACGACGAGCTCAAAGATATAACCAGCCAGGGCTTCCAGCCAGAAATTTCCACCATCCGCGCTTACTTTCCAGGCGATCCCCGGGCTTTTCACGCCGAGATTCAGGACATCTCCAAGGAAACCGATTTGGCCAGCATGCGCGTGGACATGCAGGGACTCAAGCGCGCCGTGCTCTCGCTCGATGCAGGCAAAGCAGCGGCGGCCACGGGCGAGCCCATTGTCGTGATGGGTTACGCCACGGGACTTGCTGCCATCCTCGCTCGCACCGATGAAGATACAGCCGAAAAAATTCTCACCCGCGCGGGCAGCAATGTTTCGGAGGTGCTGGAAGACCTCGCGCGCCGCAATTTGATACGGCCGCTCATCACCCAGGGCCACATTGGTGACGTGCTCGCTGACAAAATCGTCTTTGATGCGCAGACCACTTCCGGCGGCTCCGGCGGCCCGCTTTTTAACCAGCAGGGCAAAGTGATTGGCGTTACCGTTGCCGTGCTCAAAGGTTTCGGCGGCTCGAATTTTGGTATCCCTATCCGCTTCTCGCAGCCCCTTCTTGCCCCGTAACTCCAAAATTGACATCCGCTCTCCCACGCGGCTAGCATGTCTCCAGCGATTTTCCCCGGACCGCATTGGGGCTTCGGCTTCGTTCCTACTAATGGAAAGTAGCTCACGCTCGAAAAATATTCTGGAGAGAATTGTCGAAGCTCGCCGCGAATCAGTCGCGCACCGCAAGCGTGTGCTTCCCGATGTTGCCCTTAAAATTGCCGTGGAGAAGAAAGTCCCGCCGCCGCGGGATTTCGCCGGTGCGCTTTCACGCGACGCCATCAACGTCATCGCCGAGCTGAAAAAGGCATCTCCCTCGCGAGGCCTCATCCGTGTCGAGTACGCACCCGCCGTTTTAGCCGCTAGCCTTGAGCAAGGCGGCGCGGCTGCGCTTTCTGTCCTCACCGAGGAAGATTTTTTCTCCGGCTCGCTCGCCGATCTGAAAGAAGCCAGCCGCGTGACCAAGATTCCCATCTTGCGCAAAGACTTCATCGTGGATCCCTGGCAGGTTTGGGAGACGCGCGCTGCCGGGGCCGACACATTTCTCTTGATCGCGGCGATTTTGTCGGACGCGACGCTCGCTCAACTTCTCGAACTCGGCCGCTCCCTGAAAATGGAGCCGCTCGTCGAGATCCACACGCGCGAGGAACTTGAGCGCGTGCTCGCTGCCGGTGCGCGCATCATCGGCGTCAACAATCGTGACCTCTGCGATTTTCAGGTGCATATTGAAACTTCGCTCTCACTCATCGAAGCGATTCCCAAGGACTGTATCGCAGTGAGCGAATCCGGCTTGCGCAACCACGACGATCTCGTCCTCCTCCGCCGCGCCGGGTTCGATGCTTTCCTCATCGGCGAGCATCTGATGACCGACCCAGATCCCGCGGCGACCATGCGCGCTCTGATCGGCCCGGCCGGAAAGGCGTGATGGCTCCAATTTGTCGCCGCGCGCCCTGCACTCCACCGCGGCGCAGGCTTGCGCATTTCTGGCGCCGTACCTAATATGGTTATGGTGGGTTTGTCGCTCGAAATCGGCCCACCGCACCATGTTTTGCGCCCAGGTAACTTGTGCCTGGGCGGGTCCGATGAGGACCCTCAAGGGGCTGCCGGTGACTTGCGAATCGCCCGTTTCAGTCTGGCTGCAGTGTGTTTCTAATCGAAAGTGATGTCGAATAGAATTCTCTGTAACTTATTGAAAACAAAGGGACGGAGTGGTTTCTAATCGAAACTAGTTTGAGGGCCTCCGCGGCTCAGGTAGATATGGTCAAAGTCAAGATTTGCGGCATCACGAATTGGACCGACGCGCGCCGCGCCGTCGCCGCCGGAGCGGATTTTCTCGGCTTTAATTTTTACCCGCCCAGCCCGCGCTATATCGCCCCCGCAAAAGCGCGCCGGATCGTCCGGCGTCTTCCGGAAAGCGTCGAAGTCGTCGGAGTCTTCGTCAACGAGACCGAAGAGAAAATGCTCGAAATCGCGCGCGCCGTTGGACTCGATTACTTGCAGCTTCACGGCGACGAATCGCCAGAAACGGTTTCGCGGCTCAAGCGATCGGTTCCCGTGATCAAAGCGCTGCGCGTGCAAAAATCTTTTCGGCCGGGGCAGCTCACGCGATTCAAGCGCGCCTCAGCATTCCTCCTGGATGGTTTCCAGCCGCAACGGTATGGCGGAACGGGCAAAACATTTAACTGGGGCATCGCTCGCCGCGCGAAACGCAGCGGCAGAATTTTTCTTGCCGGTGGCCTGACGCCGCAAAACGTCGCCGCAGCGATTCGCGCAGCAAACCCGTACGCCGTTGATGTCTGCAGCGGAGTGGAAGCGCGGCCTGGCAAAAAGGATCCGGTGCGCGTCATTGCGATGCTCGACGCAGTAAAACATTCGCGGCGGAAATCACGATGAGCTCAATCGCACAAACTATTCCCGATTCACGGGGACGCTTCGGTCCTTACGGCGGGCGTTATGTTCCGGAAACTCTCATAGCCCCGCTCGAAGAACTCGAGCGGGCGTACGCTGCGGCTCAAGCCGATCCGAAATTTCGCGCGGAACTCGATTCGCTGCTCCGCAATTTTGCGGGGCGTCCGACGCCCCTGCAATTCGCTTCGCGTCTCACGGAACATCTCGGCGGCCCGCGCATTTATCTGAAGCGTGAAGACCTTCTGCACACTGGCGCGCACAAAATCAATAATTGTCTCGGCCAGGGTTTGCTGGTCGCGCGCATGGGCAAACGCCGCGTCGTCGCCGAAACCGGCGCGGGCCAGCATGGCGTCGCCACGGCAACGGTTGCAGCGCGACTCGGACTCGCCTGCACCGTGTACATGGGCACGGAAGACATGGAGCGCCAGCGGCTCAATGTTTTTCGCATGCGCCTTCTTGGCGCCGAAGTCGTCGGCGTGGATTCCGGCAGCCGCACGTTGAAAGATGCCATCAACGAAGCGATGCGCGACTGGGTCACAAACGTTCGCACCACCCACTATCTTCTTGGCTCCGTCCTTGGCGCGCATCCCTATCCGCAAATCGTTCGCGATTTTCACAAGGTGATCGGCGAGGAAGCCCGTGCGCAAATTTTGAAAGTGGAGGGTCGCTTGCCCCATCATTTGTTCGCGTGCGTCGGCGGCGGCTCGAACGCCATCGGCCTGTTCCACGCTTTTCTGGGTGACGCGGCCGCAAAAATGCTCGGCGTCGAAGCAGGCGGTCGCGGTAAATCATTGGGCGAACATGCCGCGCGCCTTGCCGCTGCCCGCGGATTCACTGGTGCGCGCCCCGGCGTGCTCCAAGGCACGTACACCTATTTGCTGCAAACTGCCGACGGGCAAATCTCAACAACTCATTCGATTTCCGCCGGCCTCGACTATCCTGCCGTGGGTCCCGAGCATGCCTGGCTCGCTGAGCAGCACCGGGCGGAATACACCGCCGTGAGCGATGAAGAAGCCATTCAGGCCGCGAAAACGCTCGCCCACATTGAGGGCATCATCCCCGCGCTTGAGTCGGCACACGCGATCGCCGAATTGATCAACCGCGCGCCGAAAATGAAGAAAGACGAAATCGTGATCCTCAATCTTTCCGGCCGGGGCGATAAGGACATGGAAACTCTTTCCCGTTATGTCTGAGCCTGCGATTTCAAAACCAGCCACTGCACATTCTCCCGGGCAGAGGCCTGCTGGAAGAATCGCACGCCGTTTCCGGGAACTTTCTGAAGCCGGCGAGCTTGGCGTCGTCGCTTACATTACGGCGGGCGATCCGTCGCTGGATGTCAGCGAGAAAATTATTCTGGCGGCTGCTGCAGCCGGCGCGGACGTCATAGAGCTGGGCGTGCCATTCAGCGACCCGGTTGCGGACGGCCCGACAATCCAGCGCGCAAGCGAGCGAGCGCTTCGCGCCGGGACAACACTTGCAGGCGTGATCGGTCTCGTGCGCCGGCTTCGCGTTCACACGGAAGTTCCACTTATTCTGTTCAGCTACTTCAATCCGATTTTGCAAATGGGTCTCGAGAAATTCGCAGATGCCGCCGCATCGGCGGGCGCCGACGGAGTCCTCGCCACGGATTTGACCCTCGAGGAATCTTCCGACTATCGCCGCATCCTGCACGCCCGAAATCTCGATACGATTTTCCTCGGCGCGCCTACCTCGACGGACGCGCGGCTGAAACAAATTGCCGAAGCGACGTCGGGCTTCCTGTATCTGATTTCTCGAACCGGAGTGACCGGTGAGCGCGAAGCTCTGCCGGAAGAACTGCCGGCTCTGGTTCGGCGCGCGCGCGGCTTCACGAGTTTGCCGATTGCTGTGGGCTTCGGGATCTCACTTCCCACGCATGTAACCGTCCTCGGTGGCATCGCGGACGCGGCCGTGGTTGGCTCGGCGCTGATGGCTGAAATCGAGAAGTCCCCGACCGCGGATGCCGCGCCAGCCGCAGTCGCCGAACGGATTGGCATTTTGAAACGGGCGGCGCGCGAGGGCGTCAGCCGCCGCAATCCAAACCCGGGAGCCGCTGAGAAATGAGAAAGCTTCCGCGAAATTGTTCTGGAGTTGCAGTAGACTCACGTCGCATTTTGCGCCCTGAAATGGGAGAGATGAGTTAGATGGACAAGCGTGTAGCCAACGCAGACGCCGCGATTGCCGCAATTCAGGATGGCGCCACAATTTTGCTTGGCGGCTTCGGTCTTTGCGGCATTCCGGAGAACCTGATCGCCGCTTTGCGCCGGAAAGGCGCGAAGAATTTGACGCTGGTATCGAACAATGCCGGCATTGACGATTTCGGGATCGGCGTGCTCTTGCAAAGCAAACAAGTGAAAAAAATGATCGCCAGTTACGTGGGCGAGAATAAAACGTTCGAACAGCTCGCCCTCAAAAAGGAAATCGAAGTTGAATTGAATCCCCAGGGCACGCTGGCCGAGCGCATCCGCGCCGCTGGTGCCGGTATTCCCGCGTTCTACACGCCCACCGGCTACGGCACCATGGCCGCCGAAGGTAAGGAAATCCGCGATTTCAACGGCCGCCCGCACGTTCTTGTCCCCGCGCTGCGCGGAGAATTTGCATTCATCAAAGCCTGGAAAGGCGACCGCTGGGGAAATTTGATCTATCGCAAGACAGCCCGAAATTACAACGCGGTGATGGCCACGGCTGCGGATTACGTGATTGCCGAAGCGGAGGAAATCGTCGAGCTCGGCGAGCTCAACCCGGATTGCATCCACACTCCGGGAATTTATGTGGATGCAATCTTTCAAGGCACCAATTACGAGAAACGCATCGAGCGCCGAACGGTGCGGAAGCGTTAGGAGCAGACCATGCCGCCAGAAGTTGACAGACGTGAAATCATCGCCCGCCGCGTGGCGCGGGAATTGCGCGACGGCTTTTACGTAAATCTCGGCATCGGTCTCCCAACATTGATCCCGAATTATTTGCCGCCCGGCGTGGAAGTGGTTCTGCAATCGGAAAACGGCATGCTCGGCGTGGGCGCGTATCCGTTTGAAGGCGAAGAGGACGGGGATCTGATCAATGCCGGGAAAGAAACGATCACCGAAATTCCGGGCTGCTCCTATTTTTCAAGCGCGGAATCCTTTGCCATGATTCGCGGCGGACACGTGAATCTGACTGTGCTGGGCGCGCTTCAGGTGGATGAAAAGGGCAATCTCGCGAATTGGGCCATCCCCGGGAAAATGCTGAAAGGCATGGGTGGGGCCATGGATCTGGTGGCCGGAGCGAAGCGCGTGATCATCGCCATGGAGCACGCCACAAAAGATGGCGAGGCCAAAATTGTGAAGCAGTGCAGCCTGCCGCTCACGGGCGTCGGCGTGGTGGACTTGATCGTCACGGAGCTTGCCGTGATCGAAGTTACGAGCGACGGGCTGGTATTGCGCGAGGTTGCTCCCGGCATTACGCCGGAAGATGTGCAGAAGGCGACGGAGCCAAAGTTGCGGCTCGCGGCCGATTTGAAAACGATGACTACCTAGGTGTTCGGCCCGAAAAAGATAACTCTTCGGTCCCTCGCGCCTGCTTGAAAGCGGCCACCTGGGATAACATCGTTTTTACAGGGTCTCCAAGGAGAGGCGATGGAGCCGCATTCGATCGTAGTGGTCAGTCTGCACAGTCCCAAGGAAAAACTGTGGGGCGAATTGCTCGACGTTTCGAACGCGGGCATCACCGTGCGCGGGATTGACCTGAGTTCGTTCGACGATTTTGTGCGGCAGGTGGTGCATCCGGATGGCGACCGCATGGGACTGCCAACATTATTCTTTCCCATGCTGCGCATTGAGCGCATCGCGCTCGACGAAGCACGTGGGTCCATCCCATCTCTCGCTGAAATGTTTGAGAGAAAAGTAGGCCGCTCGCTCGGGGAGTACCTCGCGCAATTTGCCTGAGCGGGATTCGCGCGCCACCACACGGAACGCTCCATGCGCAGCCGAATACTAACGGTACCAAACCAACTCACATTCCTGCGCCTCGCCTTCCTTCCATTTTTTATTCTTTCAATCAACTATGAGCGCTATGGCCTGGCTCTCGCCATTCTGATTGTTGCAGGCTTAACCGATGCGCTCGACGGATTGCTGGCACGTGGCCTGCATCAGAGGACGCCCCTCGGAGCGTACCTCGATCCCATCGCGGATAAACTGTTGATGTCCTCTTCCTATGTGGTTCTGGCGCTGCACGGGAAGATCAAATGGTGGCTGGTGATTCTGGTATTGGGACGCGACGTACTGTTGCTGGTGGCGGCGGCAGTGATCTTGATTACGGTCGGCTACCGGCCGTTTCCCCCGAGCCTGTACGGGAAAGCCACAACATTCTTCGAGATACTTCTAATCGTGATGGTTTTACTTCTGGAAGTTTGGCCCGATCCGACGCTATTGATCGCACGCCACGTTTGCAGCTATTTCGTCGCGGCGTTTGTGATTATTTCTGGATTTAACTACAGCATCGTCGTGTCGCGCCGTCTGCACGCCGGCGGATAGTGCCGCCAATCCGCTGAGTCCTAGCCCGGCAGGAAAAGTCCGCGAGCTACCATCGCAATGCTCAAAATTACGACCAGCGCCGCCGCCCACCCAAGCAATTGCGCGCGCTTGCGCTCTTCCGGTGACACCGGCTGGCGATCCATCATGATCTTGCCCAAAATAAATCCGCTTACGAGGCCACCGAAGTGAGCGTAGTTATCAATGCCGGGGAAAAAGTATCCCCACACGGCGATGTAAATCAGCCAGCGGATAATCTGGCTGCGGAGCATTTGCATGGACGCGCTTCGCCGGCCCGTGGTGATTGCAAGCATCACGCCAATCAAACCCAACAAGGCGCCTGACCCACCAACACTGAAATGTCCGCGCAGACTGCTAAAGACGTAGCCGCCGATGCCGGTCACCACGTACATGAAAAGAAATCGTGCCGAACCGTACAACTCTTCGATTTGCGGGCCGATATCCATCAGCACCCACATGTTGAAGATAATGTGCATCAGGCTGCCGTGGAGAAATACAGCCATCACGAATCGCCACGGTTGCGCCAAGTTGTACGGGAGTGGCAGCGAAGCGCCCAAGCGCTGCAGGACGTCTGCGTTGATGCCGCCGATGCCGAGCAGGGCGAACAATCCGCCACTCGGGGGTGGTTGCAACCCTGTTTCGCGCATCGTCGCCAGCAAGCTTACGCCGTACAACAGGCAACTGAACGCGAGAATTCCATACGTTGCAGGCGATGTGGCGGGCAACCAGCGCTCCAGCGAACGGCTGGCAGCGGCGATGGAGAACGTAAGGCTCGCGCCACACTGGTGGCATCGAGTGGCACCTGCTCCTACGAGCGTGCCGCATGCGGGACAGAGTTGCGGGCGCGGCGGCTCTTTGCTGCCGCCAAAAAGTTTTCCCAACTTTTCCCGGAATCGATCTAGTCTCCAGCGCAAACGCGGCGAAAGGGCCAATAGGCTTCCTTGCGAGAATTTGAATGCGTTCCTATAATACCGAAAATGGGTCAAAACAAGTGAATCGGGATACTGCGTGAGACCCATCCATCTGCCGGGGAAACCTCCAAAACTTTTTGAGCGTGGTCGACGCCGCGGGCGATTCGCATTTCTCCGATTCACTACCGCACTGGCGCTCCTGGTGTTTGCGGTTTCTGGCTGCGCTCATCGCACGAACACCACGCGGCCGCCAGCGTCCATTCCCGCGCCGCAACCCGGTCCATCAGCGCCGAGGGCTTCGCAACCCTCCGGGCCACCGCCGGCGAGCGAACGGCAGCCGGCCGTCTCGGGCGAATATGTAGAAGAGGGTGTGGCATCGTGGTACGGCGTACCATTCCAAGGTCGGCGCACATCGAACGGCGAGATTTACGAGATGCGCGAATTCACCGCGGCGCACCGCACGCTGCCGTTCAATGCAATCGTGCGCGTAACGAATTTACGAAATGGAAAACAGACGGAAGTGCGCATCAATGACCGTGGGCCATTCGTTGCGAATCGCGTGATTGATCTCTCGCTGTCCGCCGCGCAAGCAATCGATATGGTAGGAACTGGAACCGCTCCCGTGCGCCTCGAAGTTATTTCAGGCCCGAATCCGACGGTTGGCTTTTTTGGCGTGCAGGTGGGTGCATTCCTGCTGCAGGAAAATGCGGAACGCCTGAAACTGCAGCTTGGCGCCCGCTATTCGGCGGTGAGCGTGGCGAAATACGATTTGCCCAATGGAATGTTTTTTCGCGTGCGGGTGGGGCGCTTGGCAAGCGAAGATGCCGCGCGGCAATTGGCGGAGCGCTTGCACGCGGATGAGCAGATGACCACATTCGTTGTCCGCCTGGACGAATGAAGCGCACGAATCAGGCTGCAACTATTTGTGCTTCATGATGTACACGCCGTCCCAGTCGGCGGCGGGTTCTTCGACGAGATATTCTTCGCAGCGGGCGAGGAACACGCGCGAGGGACCGTCATTCGGCCAGCGTCCAAGCATATCTTCGAAGATTTTCTTTGCGGTTCCCCAATAGCGCTGCTTATAGGCCTGGTGTCCGCGAGCGAAGAGCTCGGCAAGTTCGACCAATTCTTTTCTCTTGTCGCCGTCAGGCTCCGCGCGCATGAGCTCGTAAATCGTCACCGGCTGGACCTTGCCCTTCACGCGGATCAAGTCAAGTTCCCGAACGAGAAATGCACCGTTGTCGAGTGCGGCGCGAGTGGACTCGCTGATGATGATGCGCGTTCCATATTCCTTGTTGAGGCCTTCGAGGCGCGACGCGAGATTCACCGAGTCGCCCATGGCCGTGTACCCGTAGCGCAGAGCCGAACCCATATTTCCAACGGATGCGATACCGGTGTTGACGCCGATGCCGATTTCGAGGACAGGCTGGCCGCGCTCGCGCCACGCCTGCTGCAAAACTTCGAGCCGTGCGAGCATGTCGATGGCCGCATGGCAGCAGCGCACGGGGTGGCCGGGTTCGTCGAACGGAGCGCCCCAGATGGCCATCACTGCGTCACCAATGTATTTGTCCAGCGTGCCCTGGTTGCGAAAAATAATGCGCGTCATCTCGGTCAAATATCCATTGAGCAAATCGGCGAGTTCCTGCGCGTCGAGTTTTTCAGAAATCGAAGTGAACCCACGGATGTCGCTGAACAGCACGGTGACGGCCGTTTTGCGCGGTTTGACGCGCTCGGGATCCGAGAGCAAGCGGCGAATGACTTCCGGGCTGACATACTGCTGAAACGCGCCGCGCACTTTTCGCTTTTCCTGCTCTTCGATGAGGACACGATAGAGCGCGACGAGGCTGACGTTGGGAACGAGCGTGAAGAGTGCAGGCATTATGAAATTGAGCCACCAGCCGTATAAGAAAGCCCAGTAAATGATTGCCACGAACGGAATGAGAAGCAGGAAACCGAAAATCAGCCAGCGCGGTTGCACCACGGCCAGCCAAATACCCAGCGGGATGCCAAACAAAAGAATGAAGCCCAGATCCGTAAGCGTCTGCGGGGCATTCTGCGTAATAAAGCTGTGGTTGAGAATATTGTCGATCAAGTTTGCGTGGATTTCGACACCGGGGAAATCGAGGCCGCCGAAAGGCGTGGTGCGCAGATCGCCGATGCCCGTGGCGGAAGCACCGACGAGCACGATTTTGTCCTTGAAAGCGCTGGGGGCAAATTTGTGCTGCACGGCATCGGCGAAAGAAATGTAGGGATAGGTTCTCGCGGGGCCATGAAAATTCACCTTGATGCGGCTGACATAGTCGGGGTAAACGATGAGTTTATTACCGAACTCGATGCTGTCGACAACGCGCTTGCGATAATTGAGGAAGGTATCTTCATTCTTTACACCGAGAAAAATGCGTAGGGCTTCCACATCCACAGATGGGTAGATATTCCAGTCAGCCCGGTTTGGCTCGCGCCCATAAGGGAGCGCAAGCCACACTTGCCGCACAACACCATCAGCATCAATTTCGACATTGAAGAAGCCGGTACCACCCTTTTCGGAGGAAACGGCTGCGGTCAATTCATCGCTGTTGGCTTCAGCGCCTTTCGGAACAAACTCCAGAGATTCATATTTATCTATCAAATCGACGAGGGTGCCCTTGCCGTCTTCGTTGCGCACCTCTGATAAAGGGAAGAAGGAGATGAGATCGGCGTAATGCTTGAGCGCCGCGTCCGATACACCGCGCAGGTCCGTTTGCGTATACAGAAAGTAATTGCCGAGGACAACGCCGCCGAACCGCTGGATGGCTTCGGCGAATTGCTTGTCGTAATCGTATTCCAGCTTTTTGCGTTCGATCGCGGCGCGGATTGCGGGGCTAATGGGCGCGCCTTTCTTTTGGAGTTCGGCGAGTTCGCTGGAAAGACTTTCGAGAGGTTTCGCAGTTTCGTCCGGTTTGCTGAAAGTGATGTCGAATGCGACGACGCGAGCGCCATTTTCGCGGAGCGTATCGAGAAGCTGCGCGAAATAAAACCGGGGAAAGGGCCAGTGGCCCAGCACTTCCTGGGAGTGCTGGTCAATGTCCACGATCACGATGCGCGGATCGGGGTCAATGCGGCCGCGAAGCTGGAAGCGCGTGTCGAGGCTATCGAGTTCGAGGCGCGTGACGAAATCAAAGAGCGGCGTGGGTTTTTCGCCGAAAAAGGTGGTGAGATAGATGGCGAGAGAAGCAAAAGTGATAACGAGACTGATGGCGAACGAGGCTTTATGCCGCCACCATTCCCGGATGATCGCAGTGATTTTCTTGCCGATGCGGTTGGCCATAGGCGCCGTGAGATGCAGCGGCTCGCGGAGGAGCAATTTCAAAGTCCGCGCAAGGCTAACAAACGGCTGCTTCCGATTCAAGGCATTGAAATGGAGCTGAGTCCGGAAGGGGCTGCGGCGAGCGGGCATGCGGCTGTGCTCCGCGTGCTGCTTCCGCTATACTGTGGCGCACGCCCTCGCTGTCGGAGATCGCATGTCTGGAAAAAAACAAATCTGGTATGTCGAGGGGTCGGCGGCGGAAAAAATTGTGGCCCAATTGCGCCGGAGCTACGCGCTTCGTGCGGTTCCGCTTGGAAGAAAAGCCGAACGGATGGGCGCGTCCCCGCCGGAGCCTAATGGTGCGCCCGTGGTTTGGCTGGCCGATGTGAAATCGGGAAATCCTGAAATCCCCGCTGCGTACCGACGGGCGAGTGATGGTTTCCGCATTATTGGTGTAACTTCACCTGCAAAATCAAAATCCCGAGGTGGCAAACCGGCGCGCGGGAGGAGACAGAGGCCTTCCATTTACGCATACCTGCCTGCGGATGCTTCGCGCGGAGTTGTCGAGCGAATCGTGGAGACAGCATTCCAGAATATCGAGCTGATGGAACGAGCGCGCGAAGCGCGCGAGGCTCTCCAGATCGCCGAAAGAGAACGCGAAGAATTAAATCAAATCGGCATGGCGCTTTCTTCCCAGCGCGACATCAGCCTGCTACTGACTCTGATTCTTTCCAAGACTCGCGAGATTACGGGCGCGGATGCCGGATCGCTGTATCTGGTGGAGGAGGTGGCGGACGGGCGGCGGCATCTGCGTTTCATGCTGACGCAAAATGACAGCCTCGATTTTCCTTTTCAAGAATTCGTGATGCCATTGGCGGAAGATTCGATGGCGGGTTACACGGCGCTGCGGGGCGAAGTCCTGAATTTTTCGGACGCTTACAAGATTCCACGCGGCCGGCCGTTCCGGTTCAACGATCGCTATGATCGCGAATCCGGCTACCGGACCCGCTCGCTCTTGTCGCTCCCGATGCGTAATGCGAAAGGCGAAGCCCTCGGCGTGCTCCAGTTGATCAATTGCAAGATCTCGCCGGAGGCGAGGCTGGAAGGACCGGAAGATTTCGCCAACAAAGTACAGCCTTTCAGCGAGCGCGCAGTGCGACTGGCCCTCTCGCTGGCCTCGCAGGCGGCGGTAGCCTATGAAAATCGCAAACTGTACCAGGAAATTGAAACACTTTTCGAAGGGTTCGTGAGCGCGGCGGTAACGGCGATTGAGCAGCGCGATCCAACCACGTCCGGCCATTCGTTGCGCGTGGCGACGTACACGGAAGCATTGGCGCAGGTGGTGGACGCGACTGCGAGCGGCCCGTACGCGACAGCGAAATTTGGCCGTGAGCAAATGAAAGAGATTCGGTACGCCGCGTTGTTGCACGACTTCGGCAAGGTTGGCGTGCGGGAAGAAGTTCTCGTCAAGGCGAAGAAGCTGTACCCGATGCAGCTTGATGTAGTCCGCCAGCGGTTTGATTACATCCGCAAAGAGATCGAGGCAAGTAACGTGCGGCGAAAGCTGCAGGTGTTTCTGGAGCGCGACCGAGGGGATGCGGTGGCTCAAATCTCGCGGCTCAGTGAAGATTTCGACCAGCGGTTGAAACAGATCGAGGAGTACCTACGGTTCGTGCTGCAGGCCAACGAGCCGACGTTGCTCGAAGAAGCCCAGTCGAAAAAACTGGGTGAGATTGCGGCGCAATTTTTTGCGGACCCACGAGGAGTCGAGCACCCTTATTTGAACGTCGACGAATTTCGATTGCTTTCGATCCCCAAGGGAAGCCTGGATGCATCGGAGCGCCTGCAGATTGAGTCACATGTGGTTCACACGTTTAATTTTTTGACGCAAATTCCCTGGACGAAAAATCTTCAGAAAATTCCGGACATCGCGCGAGCGCACCACGAGAAACTGAACGGCACCGGATATCCCTACAAACTGCATGGTGATGAGATTCCACTGCAGACCAAAATGATGACCATCTGCGATATCTTTGACGCCTTGACTGCCGCCGACCGACCCTACAAGCGGGCTGTGCCTGTTGACCGTGCTCTCGAGATCCTGGAGGAATGCGTGCGGGCGAATGAAATTGATCCGGAGCTGTTCCGGTTGTTTCGCGAGGCGCGTGTGTATGAAGGGAGCGGGCGCCGCTCTTGAGAATCAAGCCTGATTGCCGCCGGGCGCTCCCTGCGGTTCGCTCTCTCCGCTTCAAGACACCTTACAATTTATTTTTCCGTTTGACTTGCCTGGTCGTCTTCGCAATTCCGGCGACTTGTCCATCGCACGCGCAGTCCGCTGCGAATGCCACGTGGTCCGTGACGATTGTGCTTCCGACGCAGGTGACTGCCGGCAGAGCTGCCACGCTCGCGGTTTTCGGGGCCGATGGGAAGCTGGCATCCGGCGTCGTTGTCGAGATCGCGAAGGATCAGAAAGTGACGACGGACACGACCGGCCGCGCTGCCTTTACAGCGCCTTCTGAGGGCAGTTTTTTCATTGCCAAATCGTCTGGCAGGGCTGCCGCCGCGCTGGTGGACCCGGTGGATCCCGCCGCGGACTCGCAGACCATCCGCGTTGCGCCGTTGATTTCGGTGAAAGACTCATTTTCAATCTGCGGCAGGGGATTCCGGGGCGAGGCGGACGCGAACAAGGTAAAGATCAACGAAGAGCGGGCACTGATTCTGGCGGCTTCGCCGGAATGTTTGATTGTGCTGCCCGGTCCGAAAGTGGCGCCCGGCACGGCGACAATCTCCGTGCAGACCGGGGAAGCGCATTGGACGGCGACGACCACCGTGGTCTCGCTCGAGTTCGAATCACCACAGCCCGCGCTGATGCCGGAGAAAAAGAGCAAGCTCGTGGTGCGCGCGGACGGCAGCGACCAGCCGCTGTGGATCGTGGCAGAAAATCAGACGCCAGGGGTTCTTGAATTCCTGCGAGGGGACGTGCAAAAGCTGCGGACGAGCGGAGGCGCACGAAATTTCACCGCGATCGATGTGCGGGCGATTCGGTCCGGCGCTTATTCGTTTCACGCGCGGCTTGTGCCGGCATCAGATCCCGCGATCGCGGAGAGATATCTGCGCGCGGCTGAGGTTCCCGCGCCGAAAGAGCTGCAACACCGCTTGGGGGGATTGGCCGGCCGGTTGGCACTGCATCCCCGCGACGCCCAGAAGGTTCAACGTGAGGTAGAGCGCATCCTCTCGACAACGATCGCAGGCGACTTTCGCACACTCCTCGAATCCGCCGACGCGGCGCTATAGCCGGATCTTCAATCAGGACACCGCAATCAGACTGAGATTCCCTGCACAGCAAAATGTGGATCATTCGCCCGAGGAGATTTTGAGAGCTTTTTGCGAGGGTTCTGGAAGGGCACCCTGCGCCATTTGCTCGAGGGAATTCCTCGCCCGAGCAAGGCGGCTGTCGGCATCCTCGTAGCTCATCTGCGCGTGGCGCAAGTGGGTGCCAAGCTTGTCGTAAACTTCCGCGAAGGAATCGAATTGCTTTTCCAATCCTGCGATATGGGCCAGCATGTGCCGGGCGTTTTCCTCAATTTTCTGTCCCTGCAGGCTGATCGCGACCGCGCTGAGGCAGGCATAGAATGTGTTCGGCGAGACGGGGAAGACGCGTTTCGTGCGGCAATACTCATCCAGCTTGCCGTATTTCTGATCCTCGGTCATCAGCAGCTCGTAGTAAACGCCTTCAGACGGGATGAACATGAGCGCGAAATCGTATGTCTGCTCGTCGGGGAGAATATATTTTTCGGCGATGGAGTCGGCGTGCTTGCGGACCGCCTGCCCAAATTCCCGGCGCGCATCCTCGGGGGAGTCCACGAGCTTCCGGTAAGCATCGAGCGGAAACTTGGAGTCAATCGGCAGGAGGCGGTCGTTCGAGCGGACAACTGCGTCCACGATGGCTCCCGTAGAGACAAATCGAAATTGCATTTCGTAGGCATTTTGCGGCAGCGCGTCTGCGAGAAGACGTTCGAGCGCTACTTCGCCCAGCAAACCACGCGTCTTGGCTCCTCCGAGAACGGTCTGCAGCGTCTGGGAAGCCTGCGAAAGATCGCGCCCTGATTGCTGCACCTCCGCGAGCTGGACAGTGATCTTGCGAATCGCTTCGCTGGAGGCCTGGAGCTGTTGACTCATAGCAATTTGCGCGTCGCTGGCGAGCTTTCCTGACGAGGCAACGCCTGACTGCAACTCCTGCCGGACCTGCCCAAGCTGTTGCGTGACGGATTGCATCAGGTGATTGATCTGCGCGGTGACAGTCTGGCCCTGCGTCGCGAGCGAAGCCTGCATTTCCTGGCGGACATTCGAGAGTTGAGCATCCGCGCGGCGGGCGGCGGACCACACGATGGCTGCCACAATTCCGATTGCAATCACGCCGGCCGCTAGCCATACAACGGGACTCATCTATGCCTCGCCACTTTCGATATTTTACTTTACTGGAGTCTTCAAGACACTGTAGCGCGAACGGCGCGCGGGGGGAAGTCGCTTCACGCCGTCTTGAGCGGTGCGAAGAATCAAACAGGGAGTCCGTGTCCGCCTGGGGCGGGCCAAAACTCCCTGCCGAATTTTCGATCACGTCCTACCAGTTGATTTTCATCGCAAACTGGAATGTGCGGGGATCGTATGCGGCGGTACGCTGGCCGCCCGCGCAACTGGATACGCCCGCGCTCGGGAATGACGCCGTCGGGTCGCACACGGGGTTGACGTCGCTGGCGTTGAAGCGATTCAGCATGTTGAAACCGTCAGCGATAATTTCAGCACTCCAGCGTTCCGTGATTGGAATCTTGCGCGAGACCCGCAAGTCGATTTGGAAGAAGTTGGGGCGCGTAAAAGCGTTTCGGCCGAGGTTTCCCGTGCAGCCCCAGAAAGGAAGGGTGGCCGGGAACGAAAAAGGTTTGCCACTGTTGTCCACGCATGCGTTTGGATTGGTGAACGCGAATCCGGGGATCGAGGAAGAGGTGGTAGAACCCGGTGGCGGCGTGGAAGTTTTCAAGAAGGAGGGCCGGCCAGTGGAAGAGCCGAAATCGAGATTGGAATCGTAGCCGATGAGAAGGTTGTAGGGACGGCCCGAGGAAACTTCGATGATGGGCGCCACCGTGAAATTTGCAAGAAACTTGTGCCAGAAGCCGGGGTCGCTTTGGTGGAACTGGCTCTGGAAAACGGCGCTGGTGATCCAGCGGTGGCGCTGGTCAAAGTCCGAATTGCTGCGGTCGAGGTTGGGGAACCGGTTGTCCTGCGGAGCGATGAGGGTAGAGAGATCCGTCGAGTCGTCAATCGAGTGTGAGTAGGTCCAGCTCGAAAGCAACTGGAAACCGTGGGAGAAACGTTTTGTGACGGTCAGTGTGAAAGCGTGATAGATCGAGTTTCCGTTCGACGACTGCGGGTCCACATCGCTCCACGGGACCTGAACGCCCGGGAAGCCCGTAGGCAACCCCAATGTCCCCGCGAGTCCCACTAGTTGGGCGTAGCCACCCGGGAACAGGCCGGAAAAAGACGGATTCGGGCCAGAGCGCCGGAAGAAATTGAATATCGCGGGTGTGACGATGCTGCCGCCGGGCAGGAATGTGGCACTGCCGTTGCTTACCGGGGCGCCGGAGCAATTGTTGCTGGCAAAGCCAGTGCCAAAAGCCCCCGGAGCCGAAACAAAGATGCTGCCGCCTCCCGGTGTCATGTTGCACCCAGCAGTTCCCGGGACGGAGATGCCCAGCGGGTTGGAACCGATGGTGACGAGCCCGGCCTGAACTGCGTTGCTGTCGTTGGCCACGAGCAGAGCGGGATTTGTGACGTTGATGTTGACGGTGTGGTCCAGGTGAGTGCCATGGGTATAGTTGTATCCCACGCTGATTTTCCAATCCTTTGTGATTTCGCGCTCGATGGTGAGGTTTGCTTGTTGGGCAAGCGCGTATTGGAAATTCTTCGTGACCGGAATCGTGAAAGGCAAGAGCGGCAAGGGATAGCCGTGACCGGATGGCGAATAGCCGGCGACGCTTAGGAACCGCTGTTGATTGAAAAGTGAATTGGAAAATGTTGAGCCGAAAATCTGCGGGCCTCCCCCAAATCCAGCCCCCGCGGCTCCATAGCACATTGTCGGCGCGGCATTGGAACAGCTCGTAATCCCCGGCGCCGGGTTGGGGGGCATTGCCGCAGAGCTGAGAATCCCCTGGAAGATCGAGGACGCATTCAGGGCGGCGACATTGCCAACATTGTTCAGGTTTGCATTCGATGGCGCTCCGCCGGCCGCTTCGAGGAGCGCGGAGAGCGAGCCATCTTCCGCAGTCGAGAGGAATGCGAGCGCGAGTGCGGGGTGGTCATAGAAGAACCCGTAGCCGGCACGGATGACGGTCTTGCCGTTGCCCCAGGGGTCCCAGGCGACGCCGATTCGGGGAGCAATATTGTTTGAATCGCGCGGAATGCCTTCCACCACGCCGAACTGCTTCTCCGCCGCGGCGTTGACGGCAGTCCCGGGAGCGAAAACCGGCAAGAATTCGATGTCATACCGAGCGCCATAATTCACGGTGAGTCGGTTATTGATCTTCCAACTGTCCTGCGCGAAAACTCCCACGGTCTTGTTGTCGAAGAGCCGGCGAGATTGGCCGACACCTTGAAAGTAAACGGTGGGAATGCCCAGGCCGTACGCTTGCACGGCACTGAATCCGGGGAGGCCTGCGAATGAAGGGGACAGGGAATCTGCCGACAGAGAGCCGAAATCGAAGACGCCACCATAATTCAACGTGAACACCTGGCTGGCTCCCGAGCGCAATTGAATGAGGTTCGTGTCCACGCCGAACTTCAGCGTATGCCGTCCTTTTGTCCAGGTGATGTTGTCGGTCCATTGGAAGCGGCGCTCGGTGCGGTCTTCTGTGGAGAAAGGCTCGCGACCAAGGAAGGCGGCGCCGGCGACGTTGTCTGCGGGGAAATCGCCACCAAACAGGCTCGAGAATCCATAGTGCAAGCCGCGGCGGGCAACCTGGAATCGGAATTCATTGAAGAGATTGTCGCGAATCGCAGTGGTGTGCTGGGCGATGACGGCCCAATCGCGGGTCTGCTCGGTGGAGGTGCGATTCCCAGCATTCTGACCGAAAGTCTGATTCTGCGCATTGACCTGAATCCCCGTCGTCGTGAAGGGAGAAATCATGCCGCGGAGAAATGTGCTGTTCCTCTGATTCCAGATGTGGTCGAGCCTGAGGGAATAGATGCTGCCTTCCTGGGACGTCGGATAGTTGCCAATGACGGAGGCAAGCCCCTGATAAGTAGATGGCAGAGGGACGCCATTTTCGGGAAATGCGTTGGCGGGGCCGGGAAGAACTCCTGTATTTCCAAACAGAGCGACGGCGGATGATCCGCCGGTTAGCGCGGCGGCCTGAATCAATGGGGCGGCAAAGGGGCTGGCGCACCCGCCCGCACCTGCGATCAATCCGGGGTATCCCGATACCGGGTCAGCCTGTGCCGGAGTAAAGAGTTGAGGAGTCGGCAAGCAAACACTTGCCCCCGGAACAGTGACAAATCCGAAGTTATTTGCGCCGATGTTGGTGAACCCCGTTTCCTGGCGGCGAGTGGTCTCATAGCTGAAGAAATAAAAAGTCTTGTCCTTCTTGATTGGACCGCCAATCGTGGCGCCGGCCTGCAAGCGAGTGAAAGACTGCTTTACGGGGGTGGTGCCGCAAGTGAAAGTAGCGGGATTACAGGCAGCGGTGACCGAAAATGGATTACGTGCCTGAATGGCGCTCTGCCGCAGATACCCGAAAATATCGCCGTGCACCTCATTCGCGCCAGATTTTGTGACGATGTTGACGACGCCGCCCATAGCTCGGCCATATTCCGGCATATAATTGCTGGTGATGACCTGGAATTCCTGAACGGCTTCTTGCGAAACGGTCGCGCGCACGCCATTCACGGAATTGTCCACGGCGTCCGCGCCGTCCACCGAAACTTCATTTGAACGGGCGCGCTGGCCACCAAAATTCAAGCCGCTAGTGGGTGCAGCACCGATGGAAGGGGTGTCGTCACGCGCCGCCTGGGAGTTGAGCAAAGTGAAGTTGATGTAATTGCGGCCGTTGATGGGAAGGTTGTCAATTTGAGTTTGGGTGATCGTCGTCGAGACGTCCGTCTTCGTCGTTTCCACCAAATCAGCAGCAGCAGTGACGCTGACGGTTTCCGTGGTCGTCTTCAATTGCAACTGCGGGTCATACACGGGGGACGTGCCGAGGGTAAGCGTAAGGGACGGGTTCTTCAGAGTAGCGAAGCCCTGGGCTTCCACGGTTACGGAATAGACGCCGGGAGGAAGGCCGACAATTTCATAACGGCCGTTTGAATCGCTCGCGGCCGTGCGTTCGGCTCCATTCGCCAAATTCTGAAGCGTGACTTTTGCGCCCTTCACAGCGAGATTCTGTGGATCGAGTACCGTCCCGGACAAATTGACGGTATTCGTTTGTGCTCCCGACTGGCTGGCGAGCGACAGCGCCAAAATCATTCCCATAAGCACAAAAAACAGCATATTTCGCAGGCGCATGGACGCACCCTCCCCCGGATTTGTTTGGATGGCTTTTCTAGCGGCCCCGCGGCCGTTGATCCCCCGAAGCGTGAGAGGCAAAGAGGTCTCGCTCCGTCCCCTAGGAGCCCCCGTCGGCTAATGAGGGACTTCTAATCCAACCCAAATCCCTTTGCAATAAGAATCTTTGATGGTGTGAATCAGGATTGTTCAAGTAAGTAGCACGAGAATTTCGACTGAAGGATACATTCTGCGAAAGGAAAGAGTCTCAGGGGGTCAACCATGTGCTCGAATGGAGAAAGGCTAATTGCGTGTGGTGGAGCCGGTGAGTTGAACCAAGGAGGTGGTCGGAAGCGGAGAGTCTGGTTCAATCGTCTGCGGCGCGCGCCAGGCGTCAACGACGGCAATCTGGTGAACGCAGGAAACAGTGCAACGAGGCGCGCAAGCCTTTTTTGTCAAAAACTCGCGATGACGTTGCTCGTCGGTGTACTCAGCGAGTGGAACGCCGGGATAGCCGCGCTGCTGCGAACAATAATGCACCAGGCCGTCCTCGCAGATATAGAGGTAGCGCGAACCGGCGCGGCAGCGCCAATCGTTTTCCTGGCCGCGGGCGATATTGTGCTGAAAGCTGTTCACTCGGGAGAAGGATTGTTTTCCGAGCGACATGATCTCTTCAAAGATTTCCTGCTCCCGCGAACCGAGCGGCTGGAGTTGGCCGTTGCCGTCGTGGAGAATGCCGACGGTCGAGGTGAAGCCGAGTTCGACAGCTCGGTGCGCGACCTTCAGGGCGTCTTCCGGGTTGTGAATGCCGCTGCCGAGGACGGAGTTGATGTTCACATGAAATTCAGCGTGCTCGGCGAGGAGTTGAAGCTTCTGATCGAGGACTTTCAGGCTCTTCTTCGACACTTCGTCCGGTACCGCATTATCAATGCTGATTTGCAGGTATTCGAGGCCCGCGCGATTCAATGCGTCGATTCGTGCGGCGGTCAGCAGGTAACCATTGGTGATCATTCCCGCGATGATGCCGTTCGAACGAATTCGCTGAATGATCGCGTCGAGCTCCGGATGCAGCAGTGGCTCGCCGCCGCTGATGGTGATGATTCCGGTACCCATGGCGCCGAGGCGGTCAATGCGGCGGAACATTTCATCCGTGGGGACGGGCTTCGAGAAGTCGTCGTATTCGTTGCAATAGGTGCAGGCGAGATTGCAGCGCCGCGTGGGAATGATGTGGACGAGCAAAGGGTGGCGCGTGGAGACGAGCCCGCGCGCGATCATGCGGAGTTCCCGCAGCTTGCGGTGCACTGCGTGCAGCTTCTTGCGAATTTTCTTTTTCGACGTCACGATTTGTCTGAGGAGAGACTGTCTCGTCTCAAATCTGAAATCAGCGCCGCCCCGTTCGGCACTGATTATTATGCCACATCGAGGCGAGAGTCCCTGAGAGGAACGCGGTGTGTTGCCTATGCTAATCTATCGCTGGCGGCGGTTTCCGCGTGGGCCTGTAGCTCAGATGGATAGAGCAGCGGTTTCCTAAACCGTTTGTCGGGAGTTCGACTCTCCCCAGGCCCACCATTTGTAGCCGCTCGAGCAACACCTGCGATAGCCCCTGTCTTCCCCGGCTAACCTGCCAGCTGCAAAATGTCTGAACAAACCGGGCGGCACCTTCGTATGGAACATTAGCACGCAACAAAGCGAGGAGCCACGGTCCATGAAAGAGATCCGCTACGCGCTACGCCAATTCGCCCAGGCCCCCGTTTTCACCATCACCGCCGCATTGACCCTGGCGCTCGGCATTGGCGCGACCACCGCCATTTTCACACTCGTCCACGCCGTCCTGTTGAATTCGTTGCCCGTCGCGAAGCCGAGCGAGCTCTATCGCGCGGGTGACGTCGAGATTTGCTGCATGAACGGAGGTCTCCAGGACAATTGGTCGCTCTTCTCTTACGACAAATACAAAATGTTTCGCGATAACACGCCCGGGTTCGTCGAGCTAGCCGCCTTTCAAGCGGGAGGGGGGCTTGTCGGCGTGCGTCGCGCAGCGAGCAGCGAGCCTGCTCAAACGATGAAGAGCGAGTACGTCTCGGGAAATTACTTCGCCATGTTTGGCATCGGCCCCTACGCCGGACGCGTGCTGGTGCCGGACGACGATCGCAAGGGTGCAGCCCCCGTTGCGGTGATCAGCTATCGCGCCTGGCGGCAAAAATTCGGCGGCGACCCGTCAGTGGTCGGAGGTGCATTCACGCTAAACAGCCAGCCATTCACCATCGTGGGAATCGCGCCGCCCGCCTTTTTCGGGGATCGTCTGACGAATCCCGCGGCGTTCTGGATTCCCCTCGCGGACGAGCCGTTGATTGAAGGCGCGAGCGCGGCAATCAATTTTCCGCAGCTGGATTGGCTGGACATAATCGGGCGCATCGCGCCGGGCGCGGACCCAAAACAAATTGGCGCGCACATGCAAGTAGAGTTACAGCAATGGCTGCTAAGCCCCATCGCGCAGCTCCAGCCCGGAGAGCGCGACGCAGTGGCCAAACAGACGCTTCGTCTAGCACCGGGGGGCGCCGGGGTGCAGATGCTGCGCGACGAATACCTCTCCAGCCTGCACCTGCTAATGTGGATTTCGGGGCTGGTCCTGACCATCGCCTGCGCGAACGTGGCAAATCTAATGCTTGTTCGCGCCACCACGCGCAAACTTCAGACTTCGATCCGGGCAGCGCTGGGCGCGCCTCACTGGCACCAGATCCGGCAGGTGTTTACCGAGAGTGTGGTACTAGCGCTATTCGGGGGAGTGGCGGGCGTGGCCCTCGCATTCGGAGGAACGCGATTGATTATGCACCTCCCGTTTCAAGACACATACGTCGCGATCCACGCCTCACCGTCCCTACCCGTTCTCGCTTTCACGTTTGCGGTATCACTGGTCACAGGAATATTGTTCGGCGTGGCTCCGGCGTGGATCGCCGCCCATGCCGCTCCTGCCGATGCGCTCCGGGGCGCGGGCCGTTCCACAGGGCGTGGCGGCGGGCGGACGCAAAAATCCTTGGTGGTGGCGCAGGCGGCGCTTTCGCTGGTGCTGCTTTCCGCGGCGGGGTTGCTGACGCAAAGCCTGCGCAACATGCAGGGCCAGAATTTCGGATTCGAGACTCCCAACCGGTACATCCTGCACATCGAACCGCAAATGGCCGGCTACAAGCCCGCGCAGATGCAGGCTCTCTTCCGCCAGCTTCACGATTCGCTCGCGGCGATTCCGGGGATCAGCCAGGTCAGTTTTTCTCTGTACACTCCGATGGAGGGCGACAACTGGGGTGAAACCGTATACATCGAAGGACAGGCTCCGCCCCCTCCGGATTCCAACGAGAACAACGCCTCCTGGCTGCGAGTCAGCGCCGGTTACTTCGAGACAATGGGCACGAAAATCATTCAAGGCCGGTCCATCAACGAGCAGGACTCGCCCACGTCGCAGCGCGTGGCCGTGGTGAACCAAACATTCGCCAGGAAGTTTTTCAAGGACGAGAACTCGATCGGAAAGCATTTCGGTTATATCGACATGAAGTACGCCGGAGTCTTCGAAATCGTGGGCGTAACGGAAGACACGCAATATCGCGAGGCAACGCACAAGATCCCGCCGATGTTCTTCCTGCCATCCACGCAGTCGGTCGTGTTTGAGGATCCGCGTTTCATCGCCTTCGAAGATCGCTCGCATGACCTGAATGCCGTGGTGTTGCGCACGCTCGGCAAAGTGCCCGGCCTCGAAGCGCAGGTGCGCCACGAACTGTCCGGTGTCAACCAGGATCTCGCAATCATCGACTTCAAGAGCTTCGGAGACCAGGTGGAAAATAACTTTTCGCAGCAGATCATGATTGCGAAACTCACTTCGTTGTTCGGATTGGTCGCACTGATTCTCGCGTCCGTGGGCCTCTATGGCGTCACCGCCTATTCCGTCGAGCGCCGCACGAACGAAATCGGAATTCGCATGGCGCTGGGCGCGGGACGGATTAGCATTTTGAAGCTGGTATTGCGGGGAGCGCTCTTGCAAATGGGAATCGCGCTGGCAATCGGAATTCCCGTGACCATAGCTGCGGGCCGGGCGATGGCCGCACAATTGTTCGGCGTACAGCCCTACGATCTGCGCATCCTGCTGCCGACCGCCACGGCACTGGCAGCCGCCGCATTTCCTGCAGCGGTGATCCCTGCTCGCCGCGCAGCAACACTCGATCCCATTCGGGCACTACGCACCGAATAATAACCAAGGACCCGAATAGCCCAAATCGAGGGGGTCCATCGACACCCACGCAGAAATTGCAGTGTCTTCGAGTTTTGTTCCTGCTCGAAATCGAGTGCGAGCGTTAAACCGCCAAGTCGAAAGGAATTAAAAGCCTCGGCATTTGGCACGCCTATTGCAAGACGGCAGTCCATCCAGCCACATTCCTAATCTGAGGTGATTCATGAAGAGAATCGTTCTAAGTGTGGCTACATTGACGCTGGCTTCGGGTGCCGTAATTTTTGGCGCGAGTCCGAAAGCGGCGCAGGCCGCCGTATCTCACTCACAAGATTTCGCGACGCAGGAACAAACCCCGGCGCAGCCGGAGGTGAAAACCTTCACGGGCACAATCGCGAAGAGCGGCGAACTATTTATCCTGAGAGAAGAGAGCAGCAAATCTTCTTACGGGCTTGATGACCAGGAATCCGCCGGCAAGTTTGCAGGCAAACGAGTGAAAGTGACCGGCGTCTTGGACGCCTCCAACAATACCATCCGCGTTCAATCCATCGAAGCGGCAAACGCCTAAGCTTGCCAAATGCAGCCGGGGGAGATAAGGCCGCCCCCTTCGGCCCGCCTCTCCCGGTTGCATGTCCTTGATATAAAACCTAAAATCTAAATGAGGAATTGCCGTGAGACTCAGCCTACGGTTAATCCTACTGCTCGTCCTGGGTGTCACTCTAGTCACCTTCCTGGTGGCCCGGAATGAAGTGCGTTCCGAGAAGCGTGGGCTTCGAACCGATCTGGACCGGCGGGCTGAGATCCTCGGCGAGAGCTTGCAAGAAATTGTCGAGCCCGCGCTCGATAAAGGATCACACGAGCATCTCCGCCATGTGGTAGAGCGGTTTGGCAACAGAGAGAGGCTGGCCGGTGTGATGGTTTACGATGCGCACGGTGAAGTGCTCGCTGAAAGTTCGAATCTAGTGGCCCGGCTCAATCCCCCGCCTGTGCCGCTGGCTCGTGTTGAGGCCAATGAAGACGGCTTTAGTGAGTTCCTGAAACTCGGCGGCCGGCCGATGAATATCTATTACTTACCGTTGCACAATCACTTGGCCTTTGCGGGTGTGCTGGCAATTTTTCACGATGCCAGTTACATCGAGGCGCAGAGCGCGCGGATCTGGCGAGAAACACTGTGGCACGTGATCGCGCAGGTTCTATTGATCGTGCTGATCACTGTTCTGATCATCCGTTGGACAATTATTCTGCCGATCTCAAGGACCGCTCAATGGATGAAAGAGCTGCGCGGGGGCCGAATCACGCCTCGTCCCAATATTCCGAATGAGGATTTCCTCGCGCCCTTCTCGCAGGAGGTCGTGAATTTGACGCGGAGCCTGGCGGAAGCAAGGGCCACGGCGGAGGAAGAAGCGCGTCTGCGCGAGACAGGCGCGTCACTTTGGACCGCTGAGCGGCTGCGGGTAAACATTCAAAGCAAAACCGGTATGGGACCGCTGTTCGTAATTTCGAATCGCGAACCCTACATGCACGTGCACCGGGCCAAGGGCATCGAGGCCATTGTTCCGGCAAGCGGTCTGGTGACGGCACTCGAGCCGATCCTCCGCGCCTGTGATGGCTTCTGGATTGCCTCGGGCGCGGGCGACGCCGATCGCGAAACGGTTGATGAACACGATCGGCTTCGCGTTCCTCCGGAAAAGCCTGAATACACGCTACGACGAGTTTTTCTCACGAAGGAAGAAGAGGAAGGTTACTACTACGGATTTTCGAACGAGGGGCTCTGGCCGTTGTGCCATATCGCTCATGCACGTCCGATTTTTCGCGCGTCGGACTGGCAAAGTTATCAGGATGCGAACCGCAAGTTTGCAGACGCTCTGCTTCAGGAGATGGCCGGGGCGAATCATCCGCTCGTGTTCGTCCAGGATTATCACTTTGCGCTGCTCCCGAGAATAATCAAGATGGAGCGCCCCGATGCGCGCGTCGCGATTTTCTGGCACATCCCCTGGCCCAACCCGCAAGCATTCGGAATCTGTCCTTGGCAGCGGGAGTTGCTGGACGGACTGTTGGGTGCGGATCTGGTCAGTTTCCATACGCAGGCGCACTGCAATTATTTTCTCGAAACGGTTGACCAGGCGCTCGAATCACGGATCGAATGGGAGCGCTTCGCCGTGAAGCGCAATGGACATTTGACGCTCGTGCGCCCGTTCCCGATCAGCGTGGACATGCGCGATTCTCAACTGGAATCAGCCCCGGCCCAATCACCCTATGAATTACGCGCCGAACTGTTGAAGAATCTTGGCATCGAAGCAAATTTTCTCGGAATAGGCGTGGACCGAATTGACTACACGAAAGGGCTCGTCGAACGTTTCCGAGGGATTGAGCGCTTTTTGGAAAAGTGGCCCAGCTACGTGGGGAAATTAACATTTGTGGAAATCGGTGCGCCCAGCCGCACTCACATTCAGCGCTATCACGATTTTCTCGCGGAAGTGGAGTCAGAGGCAGCTCGAGTGAACGCCCGCTTCCAGACGGCCAACTGGAAGCCGATTGCATTTCTCGCCCGCCATCACAGCCATCTTGAAATTCAGCCGTACTACCGCGCGGCCGATTTTTGCATGGTAACCTCGCTTCACGATGGAATGAATCTGGTGGCCAAAGAATTCGTGGCATCTCGCGACGACGAGGAAGGGGCTTTGATCTTGAGCCAATTCACCGGGGCCGCCCGGGAATTGCGCGATGCCATCATCGTGAACCCGTATGACACCGACCAACTCGGCGCCGCGATCCGACTCGCTTTGGAGATGGATCCCGAAGAGCGCAAGGCCCGGATGCAACGCATGCGCCGTAAAGTGAGAGAAAACAATGTGTATCGCTGGGCAGGAAACGTGATCGCCGAACTCTCGGAAATCCGGATCGAAGATGTGGAGACGACTGCGAGTCGTCTCTCGTGAAGAATCGCAAGCGGCGATCCACCGCCCGGAACAAAAAGAATCGCGTTCGAGCCAGCATCTCGCGGGTGAACCGGCACAAAAGTGTGGGGAATCGGCTGTCGCGCGTGGATGGAGAAAAGACGCGAAGCGCCACCGGATCTCGATCGCGACAGGAACCTCGGCCCTTGTTTAGTTGTTGGCCGGAGGTCCGTGCACGGATTCGGGCCGCTGGGCAACTGGCGGTCCTCCTGGACTTTGACGGCACGCTGGTAGGCCTGCGCCGGCGCCCGAGTGATGTTCGAGTGCCGCGAAGTGTCAAGGGCGTACTCCAACGCCTGGCGCGGCAACAAAATGTCCATGTGGCAATTGTGAGCGGCCGGAGCCTTCGGGACCTTCACACAATGTTGGAGGTAGAAGGCGTGCACGTGTTCGGTTCGCATGGTGCAGAAATGAAAGGTAAGAAGACGGCTCTAGGCAGCGCTACCCGTCGTGCGCTTGCACATGCAAGGCGGGATGTGCGAACGCAATTGGAAGTCCTGCCAAGAATCTGGGTCGAAGACAAACTTGTTAGTCTAGCCGTACATTACCGGGGGGCGAGGCCTGCAATCGTACGCGACGCGCACGCCGCGCTGTTGCGAATTCTCGCGCCACTTAGACGAACCCTCTCAGTCATGAACGGGAAAAAAGTGTGGGAAATTCAAGCGCGGGATGTTGCCGGTAAGGGGGCCAGAGTTCGGAAATTGGTTGGCGCGCTGCCGGCGCGCGCACTTGCCATATACGCTGGCGATGATGTTACCGACGAGTCCGCATTTGCAGCCATGCCGAATCAAATCACCATCCACGTGGGCCGGCGGGCAGATACGCACGCGCGATTCCGGCTTCAAAATCCAGCCGAAGTTCTGCGGTTTCTCACACGGCTCGAGAGAGAGCTCCGCTGAAAGCAAAAAAGCTGTGTGAGTTTGTGATGACTTCTTACTTTGTGAAAATTGGAAATCAAGAAGCAAAGACTTTGCTTCATTTGCAGCATCGCAAGGATTCGGCCTAACGGCGCCTGAGGGGCTGCGGAAAAAGAAGCCGGTAGTCGCCTGGGCCGCCGACGAAAATTTCTTGATCGCCAGCAACGTCCGCCGCTACATTACGCTCTTCCTGCATTTTCAGATGAATTAGCCGCGCGTCTCCCTCCGCTGTTGATGCCGGAAACCTGGTATATACTGCCCGCCGGAAGCGCGCGAAACGGGCGTTCAATCAGCCATGCGAATTACTGAACTCAAGGCGTATCGCGTCGAGTTGCCGCTGCACGAAGGCGCGTATAAATGGTCGGGCGGCAATGTAGTGAATGTGTTCGACTCAACAGTTGTCGCCATCGAGACGGACCAAGGCGTTGTCGGCTTTGGAGAGGTTTGCCCGCTCGGTGCGGCCTACTTGCCGGCGTACGCGGCGGGCGCGCGCACCGGTATTGCAGAGCTGGCTCCGAAATTGATGGGACTGAATCCCATGGAGCTGGGTGCCTTGAACCGGCGCATGGACCAGGCGATGCGCGGGCACCCTTACGTGAAGTCCGCAATTGATATGGCCTGCTGGGATATTTTGGGGAAAGCCAGCGGTCAGTCGGTGTCGACGCTGATGGGCGGACGATTCGGAGATGATTTCGCGCTCTATCGCGCCATTTCGCAGGACGCGCCTGACGCAATGGCTGCGATGGTTTCAAAATACCGTGGCGAGGGCTATACAAAGTTCCAATTGAAAGTAGGCGGCGAGCCGGATGTGGATATTGCACGGATCAACGCGGTGGCGAGGAAATTGCTGCCGGGCGACGTGCTGATTGCGGATGCCAATACCGGGTGGACGCAGCATCAGGCGATGCGCGTAGCGCACGCGGTTCGCGATGTGGATGTCTATCTGGAACAACCCTGCAAGAGTTATGAAGAATGCCTGGTGGTTCGCGAGCACACCAACCGGCCATTCATTTTGGACGAGGTGATTGACGACGTCGCCATGGTCATCCAGGGTTACACGGACCGCGCCATGGACGTCATCAATCTGAAGATTTCAAAGGTCGGCGGGCTGACGAAGGCCTGTCAAATTCGTGACCTCTGTGTCTCGCTGGGGATCGCCCTCACAATTGAAGACACCTGGGGAGGGGATATCGCGACCGCGGCAATCGCGCACCTGGCGCACAGCACCCAGCCGGAATTTTTGTTTTCAGCCACGGATTTCAATAGCTACGTGACCGTGAGTAATGCGGAGGGCGCTCCGCAAAGGAAAAACGGCCGGATGTCTGCTTCGAGCCAGCCAGGCCTCGGAATCAATCCGAGGATGGATGTACTTGGCAAGCCAGTTCTTGCCGTGCACTAAGCGTGGCGCTACGATCTCGCGGCTTCCGAGCCTGGTCATCACTCAACGTCTGGAGAACTGTCGAATGAAAAGGATCATGATACGTAGCACTCCCTCGGTGGGCTCGTTCTTTGTGGGCAGGGTCATTACCAGAATCTTCTTCGCGATTCTCCTCATGTTTTTCCACGCACCTGGCGCGCTCGCACAGGCACAGCAAAAACCGGACGTACGCGCCCTGCTGCACAGGATCTATGCGACGGACGAATATCAGGTGAAGGTGTTCGGCCCCGCGCGGTGGCTGAGCGGTGGCGAGGCCTACACCACTGTGGAACCTTCCGCGGCGCAGAAAGGCGCGCTGGATATCGTGCGATATGACACGGCCACGGGGAAACGGGAGATCATGGTTTCCGCGGCTGAATTGATTCCGCCTGGAGAAAAACCGGCGCTCCACATTGAAAACTACGCCTGGTCAGCCGATAGGAAGCGATTGCTGATTTTCACGAATTCGCGCCAGGTTTGGCGGCAAAACACCCGGGGGGATTATTGGGTGCTCGACCGCGAGACGCACGCATTGCGCAAACTCGGTGGCGATGCGGCCGCTTCCACGCTGATGTTTGCGAAATTTTCACCGGACGGCTCGCGAATCGCCTACGTGCGCGCAAACAACATCTATGTGGAAGAATTGCGAAGCGGCAAGATCACTCCACTCACGTCCGACGGTTCGGAGACGACCATCAACGGGACGTCCGATTGGGTTTATGAAGAGGAGTTTGGGGTCCGCGACGGATTTCGCTGGAGCCCGGACGGCACCAAGATTGCCTACTGGCAATTCGACACTCGCGGCGTGGAAGATTTTCGTCTCATTTACAATTTAGGTGTTGTCCATCAGGTGGTCACAAGCATTCCTTATCCACGCGTCGGAGTTTATCCTGCAATTTTTGACATCCGGTATCCGGAAACAGGGACCACAAATCCGGCCGCGCGAGTGGGCGTGGTGAGCAGCGGCGGCGAGACACGCTGGATGCAGGTGCCCGGCGACCCGCGCGACAACTACATCGCGCGCATGGATTGGGGCGGCGATTCCAGCGACCTTGTGCTCCAGCACCTGAACCGCCTCCAAAACACCGATGATGTCTTGCTTGCCGATGCAGAAACCGGCGCGGTCCGGACGATCAACGAGGATCACGATTCCGCGTGGGTGGACGTGATGCACGAGATTCCCTGGATGGATGGCGGAAAAGAATTCGTGTGGCTGAGTGAGAAGGACGGTTGGAGGCACGCCTATTCAATCTCTCGCGATGCAAAGAGAGAGAGGCTGCTGACGCATGGTTCATTCGACGTCGTAAGTCTGGCGGGCGTTGACGAGAAGGCGGGCTGGCTCTATTACATTGCCTCGCCGGATAACGCCACGCAGCGCTACCTCTATCGGGTGAGACTCGACGGCAGCAATGCCGAGCGAGTGACGCCTGCGGATTCAACAGGCACAAATTCATACGATATTTCGCCCGACGGGCAATGGGCGTTTCATACGCGTTCAACATTTGATACTCCGCCTGTGACGGATTTGGTGGAGCTTGCCACGCACCGGAAGGTTCGAGTGCTGGAGGACAATGCTGCGCTGCTTGCAAATGCCGCGCCGATTCTGAAGCGCCCCGTGGAATTCTTTCACGTCGATATCGGGGATGGAGTCGTGCTCGACGGTTGGATGCTGAAGCCGCCGGATTTTGATCCGCTAAAGAAATATCCGCTTTTGATTTACGTGTACGGCGAACCGGCAAGCACAACGGTGCGCGATGAATGGGACGAGATACACGGGCTCTACCATCATCTCGTTGCCACTGAAGGCTACATCGTCGCCAGCGCGGACAACCGCGGCACGCCTGCTCCGAAAGGGCGCGCATGGCGGAAAGTGATTTACGGAACCGTGGGCGTGCTTTCATCGAAAGAGCAGGCAGCCGCGCTCGAGGCGCTCGAGCGCATCCGGTCCTATATTGACGCCGACAGAGTCGCGGTTTGGGGATGGAGTGGTGGCGGCTCCAACACGCTCAACTTGATGTTTCGCTCACCCGACCTGTATAAGGTGGGAATTTCAGTCGCGCCCGTGCCGGACCAGAGACTGTACGACACGATTTATCAGGAAAGGTACATGGGTCTGCCGCAACAAAACGTCGAGGGCTACCGCGCCGGGTCTCCGATTAATTTTGCAGAGGGGCTTCGAGGCAAACTTTTGCTGGTGCACGGCACAGGAGACGACAACGTGCATTTTCAGGGGTCGGAATTGCTGATCAATCGGCTGATAGAGCTTGGGAAGCCATTCGACTTCATGGAATATCCCAGCCGCACCCACGCGATCAATGAGGGCCCGGGGACCTCTTTCCATCTGCGCAGCCTGCTGATTCGATACCTTGAGGAGCACTTGCCCGCGGGGCCGCGGGCGCAATAGAATCCACGTGAGGCGGAGGTGTACGCGCGCCCCCTTCTGAAGCGGAGGAGTGACATCTCCGAAACACGGGGCAAGTGGGTTCAAGGGCCTGCCCCCACGGGAATGTTAGAGTTGAAAATATATGCGACTTCGATGCGCACATTGTGAAGCTCAGATCGATGTGGAGGACGCGCAGACCACGGGGCGTAAGTTCTTGCAGATCCGCTGCTGGATGTGCGGCCGGAGTTCGCTCTACGATGTGGCCAAGCCGGATGCGGACGCTTCAACATTCATAGCCGAGCCACTTGCCCAACCGGAGGGCCCGGCGGGCGTCGCCAGACTGAGCGACCCGCAGGCGGTGAAGACCGCGATCCTCGACCTTCCCGCGGACAAAGTGATGACCATCGCCGTGGTGGCTGGATCCTCACTGGGGATGGAACGCCAGATGACGCAACCGCTCCTCACCATCGGGCGGCTGGGCGGCGGTGCAGATTTCGAAATTGACGATCCGCAGGTATCGCGCATGCATTGCGCTATCGAGGTTAAGACAGACGCTGTGCTCCTGCGCGATCTTCGCTCGACGAATGGGACCTATCTGGAACAGAAGCGAATCCTTTCTGCATGCCTCGAAAATAAATCCGAGTTTCGGATCGGCACTTCCACTCTGCGCATCAGCATCCTGTCCGCTTAACACCCGGCGTTCGCGCGCCTCAGCTATTGACATCGGCTGCGAGTGCGACTAATTTGTGGGTGCAGCCCTCTCGGAGGAAGCCGTGCGCATTATCGCTCGTTCCTGCCTCGTTGCATTTCTCGTTGGCGGATTGATGAACCTGCCTCTTTTGGCCGCAAACGAAAGGCCGCTCGGAATGGTTGTTCAGGCGGATGAGGCCCAACTCGGCGGCGCCAAAGCGACCGTGGGCGCCACGGTGTATCCCGGCGATTCGATCGCCACGTCCACCGGCGGCACGATGAGGTTGAAAGTTGGCTCGGGCCAGCTGTATTTGCTCTCGTCGAGCGCTGCTACGCTGGCGGAAAATACCAGCGCCTTTCACGCCGTAATAAATCGCGGAACGGTAGGATTCTCTACTTCTGCCACCGAGCCTTTTGAACTCGAGACTCCGCTGGGTATCGTGCGTCCCGCTGCTGGGCCGGCATATGGGCAAGTCACACTGACCGGACCCAGGGAAATGATCGTATCGGCCTATCGCGGCGATCTAATCGTTGATAACAACGGGGTACTCCACACCATTCCCGAAGGAAAGTCCTTCCGGGTGACCGCGGATTTGGACCCCGCACCGCCGCCGAATGCAGCGGCAGCTCAGGGTCCCTACGGCACAGGTGTGAAGCCGGCCGTTAATCCCCACTTTATTTTGAAGCTGACGGCTGTTGCCGCGTTGGGGGTTGCCACTTATTTCATCTACCAAGAACTTTCCGAGAGCCCGTCGAAGCCCTAGCTACTTAGGCCCCGCCGCGCCCCCCTTCCACAAGCACGAAGCAGTGGAGTTTCCCTACGCCTGTTCGTGCGTTCGGCGTGTGGGCCCCCTGCGACTTCCCCAATCCACGTGTAACCCACCTGCGTTTCAGGGCCTGTCCACAGCGCTTTGAGTGTCTTGCACCACCGTGGAACAGGCCGTGAATTAGACTTTCGTACCAATAAATAGAATCTCCGGGTCTATCGCCGGTAGTCCGCACGGACCGGTACCCTGTGTTCGTTGCTAATCCGTCACGCAGGGGAATTCAAAATGCAATCTGAGGGGATTAAGAAGTTCGTACGGATGACCGCAATTCTGGCGCTGGGGCTTTTCAGTTGCCACCCTCTCTTCGCTCAAGCACCGCTTTCATTGAAGCTGCAAACGAGTGAAGAAAACGGGGAGCCTATCAGTTTCATGCGCCCTCACTATGTGATCCACGTGGATAAGGCCGGCAGGTCCGCGGGGCCGCCATCCACCGCTTACAGTCCTTCGCAGGTTCGCCATGCTTACGGCTTCGATCAGGTTAGCAATCAGGGAGCCGGCCAGGTGATTGGCATTGTGGACGCCTATGACGACCCGAATATTGAATCCGATTTGGGTGTGTTTAACCGTCAATTCGGATTGCCTGCTTGCACCACCAATAACGGCTGCTTCCGCAAAGTGTATGGCAAAGGCCGCAAGCCGGCGGCAAACGCCAACTGGGGAATTGAAATCGCGCTGGACGTCGAGTGGGCGCACGCGATCGCGCCACAGGCCAAGATTGTACTCGTTGAAGCACCGACCAACAGTCTTGCCGATCTACTGGCGGCCGTGGACAGTGCCGTGAACAACGGCGCGTCAGTGGTTTCCATGAGCTGGACAGCGGGTGAATTCTCCAGCGAGTTGCGCCTCGACAATCATTTCGTTACGACAGGCGTGACATTTCTCGCCGCATCCGGTGACACCGGCACGGGCGTCGTCTATCCGGCCGCGTCTCCGTTCGTTGTCGGCGTGGGCGGGACTTCCCTCTATCTGGACGTCAATGGAAACTATCTGAACGAAACAGCATGGAGCGGAAGCGGCGGGGGCCTGAGCGTCTACGAGCACGAGCCCCTTTACCAAGCCCTGTTCGGCATGAACGCCGACCCCCGGGGATTGCGGGGCGCTCCGGACGTCTCGTATAACGCGAATCCCGGTACAGGTTACTCGGTGTACGATTCCTTCGGATTTGGTGGGTCGTCCGGATGGTTTCAAGTGGGTGGGACCAGCGCGGGAACGCCGCAATGGGCCGCCCTGATTGCCATTGCGAACTCGATGCGAACCGCCGTTCGCAAGAGCCATCTTTCGAGCACGAACAGCTCCCTTTACACCATCGCCCAGCAGAATCTTTCATCCGACTTCAATCCCGTGACGCAGGGCACAAACGGTTCTTGTGGCGCGTGGTGCAGCGCCACGCCCGGCTACGACTATGTCACGGGACTTGGTACTCCGCAGGCTGGCGCAATGATCTCCGCTCTCGTCGACCGTTAGTCCCATGGCCACCGAAGGGCTGTCCCGCTCCGCCGCGGGCCAGCCCTTTCTGTTCCCCCATCTTGCTGGTTATCTGCCCCATTCGTAATTCATAGCCACCGATTGGGTTTTCCAGTGCTATATTCCCGCCAACAGCAGTCACGATTTCCGCTGAGGAGGTTCTTGATGAAGTCTCCACTCGCGATTCTTACCATTTCCAGTCTGGTCTTGGGCGCTGGAATTTCCGTTTTCGCTCAGCAAAATGCAGATGTGCGTAAAGCACATCTGAAAGTGCCTGAGGGAAAGCATTATGTGCTTCCGGCGACCCCCGAAAATGTTCAATGGGGCTGGTTTGATCCGAACGAAAAGCCTCGACTCACAGTGAATTCCGGCGATACGGTCGCCGTGGAAACGCTGATGCATTCGCTCGGTCAAATCAAACCGGGCGTTGAAATGGACGAAATCGTGAAGCTGCGCCGCGCGAATGACGGCGGCGGCCCGCACTCGCTCACCGGCCCAATTTACGTGAACGGCGCCGAACCCGGCGACACGATGGAAATTCGGATCAAGAAAATCGTCCCGAAGGACGAGGGCTTCAATTTTCATTTGCCCGGAAAGGATTTTCCGACCGTCGGTTTGCTCGCGGCGGAGTTTCCCGAAGGCTACGTCCATTACTTCAAGCTGGATTGGAAAACGCGCCAGACAGAATTCAAGCCCGGGATCGTTCTCGATTTGAAACCGTTTCCGGGAATTGTCGCCGTCGGCGTGGATCCCAACGAGCCGAAAGAAAAAGCCGGTCCTCCGATTCACGATGCCAAAGGCCGAACCAGCTCCCTGCGCCCATGGAAGAATGGATCGAATATGGATGTGAACGAACTCCAGGAAGGGTCCACGCTATACGTTCCCATATTTCTCAAGGGCGGCCTGATCTGGATTGGCGATGCGCACTGCCGCCAGGGAAACGGCGAAGTGGACTTGACGGCGCTTGAATGCGCATACAAGGAAATCGACATCGAGCCAATCGTGCGCAAAGACCTGAAGATCGACTGGCCCCGCGCAGAAACCAAGACCGACTGGATTTTCATGGGGTTTGACGAAGACCTGAACGAAGCGATGAAAATCGCCGTCCGCGAAACGATCAATTTTCTCGCTACGCAATCGATGGTGCCCATGAATCGCGACGAAGCGTACGCGCTCGCCTCCATGGCCGCGGATTGCCGCGTCTCGCAGGTGGTGGACATCCGCAAGGGCGTCCACTGCATGATCCCAAAATCAATCTTCACCAAAAAAGTAGTTTATTGGACGGATCAGAACAAGAAATAACGTTGCGCAATCCTCAGGACGCAAGCGGGCTCGCAGGTAATCTGCTCGTCTTGGGGGATGACTTCAGGCCGGCCCGATGAGTGGGGCGCCGCCGCGGTGCTTCGCTTTGCTCGCGGCCCCTGCCAGGTGATGGACTAATTCCGTGTCTCGCGCGAGCTCGGCAGCCTGGCCGGCATACACCACTCTGCCGTCATCGAGCACATAGGCGCGGTCGGCGACCGAGAGTGAGAGGGGAGCGTTCTGCTCGACGAGCAGGACTGAGAGGCCTTCTTCGCGCATGCGGCAGACTACCTGGATTACTTCGCGGACGATGAGCGGCGCCAGGCCCTGGGAAGGTTCGTCCAGCAACATGAGGCGCGGGTTCAGGAGAAGTGGACGGGCAATGGCCAGCATTTCCTGTTCGCCACCGGATAATTGCCCGGCAAGCTGCGAGCGTCGTTCGGCCAGTCGCGGGAAGAGCGTGAGGACCCGATCGAGAGTCCATGGGCCGGGCCGGGCTTGAGGGACTCTGAGGTTCTCGAGAACCGTGAGACTGCCGAAAATTTTGCGCCCCTCGGGGACGTACCCGACGCCAAGTTGCGCGATGCGGTGCGCGGGCCAGTGCGAGGCTTCATGCCCGAAGATTTCGATGGTGCCGGACCGCGGAGGTGTGAGTCCAATCAGGCTACGCATTAATGTCGTTTTGCCGGCACCGTTCCGCCCAAGCACGGTGACGATCTCGCCTTCGTTCACCTCCAAAGAAACGCCATGCAGAATATGGCTTTTGCCGTAGTAGGTGTGAATGTCCCGGGCCTTGAGAGCGACGGTCATCCGGCTTCTCCCAGATAGGCAGCGCGAACCCGCTCATTGGCCGAGATTTCTTCGGGAGGCCCTTCGGCAATCTTCCGGCCCTGGTCGAGCACCGTTATGCGGTCGGCAATCCCGAAGACGATATCCATATCGTGTTCGATGAAGAGGATGCTCAAGCCGTGTTCTTTGTGGAGGCGGCGGACCAAGCCCACCATGAGTTCCGTTTCCGCGTCGCTCATCCCCGCAGTGGGCTCGTCGAGCAGGAGGAGCCGCGGCTTCATGCACAGGGCCATGGCGACTTCGACCGCGCGCTGGTCTCCGTGCGCGAGTTCACCCACGAGGCGGTACGCCTTGCTCGTCAGGTCTACTGCCTCCATCACTTCTGCAACTCGTTGATCGAGAGCTTGACGGGCGCTTCGAGGCAGCCAAGGACGACGATTGACGCCGGTGGCGGCTTCGACAGCGACCCGGATGCTTTCGAACACGGTCAAGTCAGGGAACACTTCAGTGATTTGGAAGGTCCGCACGATACCGCGAGCGACGCGCCCTACGACCGTTCGGCGGCTTATGTTCTCTCCGTGGAACCAAATCTCGCCGGCGGTGCAGGGGAGAAACCCGCTGATGAGGTTGAAGAACGTCGTCTTGCCGGCGCCGTTCTGCCCGATGACTGCGCGCAGCTCCCCTTGCGGCATCTGAAACGACACCTCATCGACCGCGCGGAGTGCACCGAAATGGCGGCAGACACGTTCGAGACGCAGCAACTCCGCACTCCCGCCTGCATCTGCAGATGCGGCGCTCGGAGCGGGGCCGCCCGGGCCCGCGGTGGGGAAACCGCTGCGTTCTGGGCCGCTGTTGTTCAAGATGCCCTCGCGCCGCGGTCGACCATGCCGAGAAGGCCTTTGGGGAAGAGCAGTACGATCCCGACGAAGATCAGGCCGATAAAGGTCATCCAATTACCCGTAACGCTCGAGAGATAGTCCTGCGCGAAGACAAAGATTGCGGTACCGAGGAGCGGTCCCCAGAAGTTTCGCATCCCGCCGAGAACGATCATCATCACGAAATCACCGGAGAGGATCCAATGCAAATCCTGGGGTGAGGTGAAGTTGAAAAGCAGGGCGTTCAGCGTTCCGGCGAGTGCGGTGATAAAGCCGGCAACGGCGAAGGAGGCCCACACATAGAGATCCGTCCGCACACCTAGAAATTCCATTCGCCGCCGGTTCTCGCGGATGGCCACCCATGTGTGGCCGAGGGGCGACCGGAGCAGGACACGCATGAAGAGCACACTGATCGTGAAGCAAAACAGCACCAGGTAATAGAAGCGAGTCTGATCGAGGGCCAAGGTGAAGTGGCCGAAATGGATGGGCTGACGCTCAAATCCAGCGAGCCCGTCTTCGCCTCCGGTGACATTGTTCCAGCGCACAGCGACGAAATAGAAGAGTTGGCCGATGGCAATCGTGATCATTGCGAAATAGATGCCACGACGGCGCATGAGGAGCGGCCCTAAAAGGGTTGCGGCGATTCCTCCGACAAGTGTGCCGATGATGATCGCCAGGGGTGTGCTTGGCGTGATGTATTTGAGGGTCATGCTGGCGCCGTAGGCCCCGATCCCGAAGTAAGCGGCCTGGCCAAAGGAAAGGCCCCCGGTAAAGCCGAACACGATATTTAGACCCATGGTCGCCAGCCCATAGATCAGGATTTTGGAACCGAGCGCGGAATAACCACCGACGCGGGGCAGCCACCACGGCACGGTGACGAGCGCCGCTCCTAGCAGGATGAGAATGCCGTAGCGCCGCTGACTTCCGGCGGGCCGAAGATTCATTCGAACACGCTCTCTTGGCCCATGAGCCCACGAGGCCTGATCACCAGGACAACGAGCATGATGAAGTAGATCACTGCTTCACTGGCTGCCGGGTAGTAGGCTGTGGTGATGCCTGCGGCAACGCCAATGAGTAATCCTCCGAGAACCGCTCCCCCTAAGCTGCCCACGCCGCCCACGATGACGGCGACGAAAGTGGGCATCAGCAGGCTGTCGCCCATCGGTGGAGTAAGGCCCATGATTCCGGACGCCAGCACGCCAGCAAGACCCGCGAAGAAGCAACCGATTCCGAAGTTCAAGGCCCGAAGCTTATAGATGTTCACGCCCAGCGTCGCCACGGTTTCGAGATCCCGCGTTCCCGCGCGAATTCGAATGCCGACCAAGGTATACCGGAGGACCAGGTATAACCCTAAGGTTACGGCAGCGGTGATCGCGAGGATGACCATGCGGTAGCCAGTAATGAAAAACAGGGTCGAGCTCAGTGGTCGGTCCAAGGCCGCCGGGACGGCAGACGGCAGGCCCTGCGAACCCCAAATCGTGCGCGTAAGATCTTGAATAATGAGCGCTAATCCGAAAGTAAGCAGGAGGCTATAGAGTGGGTCGGCGCGATTGTAAAGCTTCCGGATCAGAACTTGTTCCACGGCTAGGCCAATGACGCCGGCGAGAAGCGGGCCGACCACTAGGGCTCCCCAGAAGCCGAGGTAGGGGGTAAGGGTGAAGGCCAGATAGCCGCCGATGACAAGAAAGCCTCCGTGCGCCATGTTGATCACCGAGTTGAGGCTCAGGATCAAAGCGAGACCGAGGGCCATGAGCGCGTAGAAGACCCCTTGTAGGAGGCCGTTGAATGCATTGAAAAACAGCAATTCCATACGGTTCTTATCTCCTCAGGAGAGCGCGCTCGCGCCGCGGTCCGCGCCCTTATTTGTTTACGTCAAGTTTCGATCGGTTATCCCGGGTAGTCGAGCTTGCAACCAGTATTCGAGGTGGGGAGCGCCACGTCGTCTCCGGCTATGATTTGCGAAACCTTGAAGAGGTCCGGGTACGTCCCATTGGGGATGGCCTCGCCAGGGAATTCGCTCGACATCAGTTGATGATCGGCGGCCCGGAAATAGACACGATTTGGCTGCAGCTTGACTTCGGCCGGCAGTTCCATGCCCTCCAGCGCGCGCGCCACCTTAACCGGCTCGAGTGACTTGGCACGAGCGACACCGAGGGCAAGCGCATGGAGTCCGGCGTAGCCGAACCAAGTTCGGGCGCTCGGGTAAGAGCCGTCAGTATAGGCCCTGCGGTACGCTGCCACCCACTCTTTTACGTGGGGTGTCTTCGGCTGATCCCACCACCATTCAAGCGTCGCCCAGCCCGTTCGCGCCTCGGGGGGCAGGGCCTGCAGAACTTCGAGTTCGCCCAAGCCTCCGCCGATGGCAAACTTCTTGAAAAGCCCGAACTGGGCGGCCTGCTTCAGCGAGTTGATCCGATCCTGGCCATCGGTGAGGTTGATGAGCACGTCCGGATTCGTCGAGGCCGCCTTGATGAGGTAGGAAGAGAAGTCCGATGTGCCCAACGGCGACAGCGAGAAGCCGAGGTCGGTGCCACCGAGCCTTTTGAGAATCGCCTGGTAGGACTCTTGCAGAGTATGGCCGAAGGCGTAGTCCGGGGTGAGGAAATACCACTTCCCGCCAAATTTCTTGAACAGCGTGCCGGCAAGCCCCGCAGCCAGCATGTAGGTAGTGGTGCAGATGCGGAACGTGCTCCAGTGGCACTGCGATCCGGTGATCGGGTCGGTATGCCCGCCCGTCACCATATAGATCATGCCCGCCTGGTGCGCTACCTGACTGACCGAGAGCGACGCTGCGGACGAAACTGTCCCCAGGAGCATCGCCACTTTGTCCTGGTCAATCAGCTTGTGGGCCTTCTGTGCTGAGAGGCCTGCGTTACTGGCGTTGTCTTCGATAACGAGCTCGAGCTCGCGGCCCAGCACGCCGCCTCTGGCATTGACTTCGGCGACCGCCATCTTAGCCCCGCGACTCTGACTTTCTCCTTCCGCCGCATAATTGCCGGTCAGGGGATCGATATCGCCGATCTTGATTGGCTGCTCGCCCCGGCCGTAGGTAAGAATCGGCGGAGTTCCCAGGGCTAACGCGCCTGCCCCGATACCCGCCATGAGTACTTCACGTCGACTAATTTTCACAACCATATGCCCCCTCCTTGATAATCAGGATTGCCATCCACGAAAAAACCTTACCGAAGCCAAAAAATCGCCATGTCATCCCATCAGGCATTCCTCTTATGTGTTCGGCCACCCCGCGCTGTGATTGGTTAACTAAAGGGCTGCAACAAATGCCCCAAGTGCAGCCGCCGCGGCGTACCCCGACATGCGGCGAAATTCTTAGAAAAATTCTCCCCCGAACAGACACTCTGGGGCGGTCATATAGCCCGCCGAAGAATGATTGTCAAGACGAAGTACGATCCGAGGGTCAATGTATTCTTGCAATTCTTGAAGCCATTGTCGCTGCGACGAAGTAGACGGCAGCGAAATTGCGGCGAATAGCAGCACCGCCCGAGAACAGTTTGTTCGCCTGTTCCATTTTGGGTCCTCAGCACAGTAGTAAGTCTTGGCGCGACGCCGTAGATTCTATCCAATTTCGGCCGCGTCATAGCCGTTGATGCAGGGCCTGCTTGCAGGTCTTGCACAGCGGCGACCGACACCCAGCCGGCCGCTAGCCCTGGCTCTCAAGGAGATTGGCAACCAATGAGGCGATTCACGGTCATGCTGCTTTTCGTGCTTCCCTTTGTTTTGGCAGCGGCTGCCACACAACAACAGCAGCTTACGGAAGCTCCAACCGGGTTCGACAACCAAACGAATGGCGCAATCGATGCGACTACATTCTCGACTGCCGAAGACGTGTTCATGGAAGTTGAACAACCGTCACCCGACGGGCTCGGCCCGGTCTACAACGCTCAGTCCTGCCGGGAATGCCATCAGAACGTTGTTACCGGCGGGCCAAGCCAGGTATCGGAACTGCGGGCCGGCCACCAGGACGCGAAGGGCAACTTCGTAGGCGCTACGCTTACGATGCGCGATGGATCGACTCTTGGCCCCAGGTCGCTCATCAATCAGAGAGCTATTTGCGCCGACGCGCAGGGCTATGTTCCTGAGCGCGAGAACATTCGCGCCAAGCGCATGTCCGTGAGTATCCTCGGCGACGGCTTCGTCGAAGCCGTTCCTGATGACGAGTTGAAGAACATCGCAGCAAAACAGGCGCAGGCGACAAATGGAAGAATCCACGGCGAGTGGGTTGAGGTGCCAGTGCTCGAAGGCGGTACGCTGGCCGTTGGGAGATTCGGATGGAAGGACCAGCACGCCAGCCTACTTTCATTTTCAGGTGACGCTTACGTGAACGAGATGGGCATCACTAACCGCCTGTTCTCCTCGGAGGCTACGACACTGTGCAATCCCTCAGGCATTGCCGAGCCCAATGATCAGAATGGCGACATCGACAATTTCGCCACCTTTATGCGGGCAACGAAAGCGCCGCCGCGCGATGCGGCCCTCGCTGGATCGCCGGACGCAATCGTTGGCGCGTTCATATTCAACAAGATTGGATGCGCTACCTGTCACGTCGCGACGCTTACCACTGCGCCTCCAGGAACGACGATCAACGGAAGTTCATACACGTTGCCGGATGCCATTGGGAACAAGGCGTTCCATCCCTACGGCGACTTTCTGCTCCATGACATAGGCACAGGCGATGGCATCGTGCAGACTGGCGGGCAGGAAACTGCTCAAAAGATGAGGACTGTGCCGCTGTGGGGCACGCGCATACGTCCGGAAAAAATGCACGACGGCCTGTCGCTGACGTTTGAAGACGCGATTGCTCGCCACCGAGGTGAAGCGTCTGAGACGTCACAGCAATTCCGTTTCTTGACGCCACAGCAACAACGCCAGCTCATCATATTTTTGAGGTCGTTGTGAGGACGGGTCTCAAGCGTTAGGAGTTTGGAACCAATCATCTGCCCGAGTTGTTCGAGGTCGGTGCGAAGGCGGTTGCGCGGAAGTTCCCCCTTCCCGTGCGGCCGTCTTCCGCCCGGCTAAGCAACATTCAACGGCAGAGTGCGGCTGGCCGATCAATCAGGAATTTGAACATTAGCCACAAAGAGTGTCCTGCGCGTGGGACCATCTGATCCACCCATTTCTTGAAACAAAAGCATTTGACATCCGCATCCCCCATAAAGATAATCTGCACCTGTAATGCGTCCGTGGCTCCGGAGCCCAGCTATGCCATGGGTTTTCGACGTCAACCGCTTCCATCCCGTAGGAAGATATGCGCTCTGGTCTGCGCGTAGCCGCTTCGCATTTATCCCTGACCTGATTGAGTCATGCAATTCCACATCACACGCATTTCTAGATTCTCGTCCGTTCCTAACTCATGATTTTTCTGATGTTTCGCTGTGCGGCAAAACGTCTTTGCTCGGTCTCAATAAATACGTAAGCAGGAAACGTCATCCGATCGGAGTCTGAACACCGGAGGGTCATCTGATGGAGACAAGTCGTCGAGACTTTTTAAAGGTCGCTACGCTCGGCGGAGCAGCGGCCACCGTATTCGGCTTCGATGTAGCTCCCGCGTACGCGGCGCTCCGTGAACTGAAGATTGCGCGCGCGACGGAGACACGTTCCACCTGTCCCTACTGCGCGGTAAGCTGCGGCGTAATCATTTATACGCTGGGCGACAAGGCCAAGAACGTGACGGCGCAGGTGATTCACGTCGAGGGCGACCCAGACCATCCCATTAATCGCGGCACTCTTTGCCCGAAGGGTGCTTCACTGGAACAGGACATCATGAACGACCGGCGGCTGCTCAAGCCGCAAGTGCGGCGTCCAGGGGGGACGGATTGGGAAGACATATCGTGGGACCAGGCACTCGATGAAATTGCGGGATGGACGAAGAAGACCCGCGATGCGACCTTTGTGGAAAAAGACGCGAACGGCAAGACGGTGAACCGCTGCGAAGGCATCGCTTTCACCGGCGGCTGCACCGACACAAACGAATTCAACTATCTCGCCGTGAAGAGTATGCGCAGCCTGGGGGTCTGCTACCTGGAAAACCAGGCTAGAGTTTGACACGGCCCCACGGTCTCAAGTTTGGGACCAACGTTCGGACGCGGGGCAATGACGAATGGCTGGATCGACATCAAGAACACCGACATGATGTTGATCATGGGCGGGAATCCTGCCGAGAATCATCCATGCGGATTTAAGTGGGCCATAGAAGCAAAGCGCAACCGCAATGCCAAAATGATCGTGGTGGATCCGCGCTTCACGCGCACGGCATCCACCGCCGACCTGTTCTGCCAGATTCGCGCGGGCGCAGACATTGCCTTCCTCGGTGGATTGATTCACTACGCCATCGAAAACAACCGCTACCTGAAGGAATACCTCGTCAACTATACGAACGCCGCCTTCATTGTGAAGGAGGGGTTCAAGCTTCCGGAAGACGGGCTATATTCCGGGTTCGATTCCGAGAAAAAGGTTTACGACAAGTCCACCTGGAACTACCAGGAGGGAGGGGCGACGTCGGGGAAAGGGGCATCGGCCGACCCACCTGCTCCGAAGGCTGTGGCACAGCACGCTTCGGCGCCTGCCAAGCCAGGCGCACCGCCCGCACCCATCCTGCTGCCGGCGAACACCGCCTACGACCTGTCGCTCGAACATCCTCGGTGCGTTTTCCAACTGTTGAAGCGGCAATACTCTCGGTACACGCCCGAAACCGTGGAAAGAATCACTGGCATTCCGAAGGAGCAGCTGCTGAAAGCGTACGATCTTTTTACTTCCATCCGCAAAAACGGCGACACGAAGAAGGTCGCGACCATCATCTACGCGGTAGGGTGGACCCAGCACACGTTCGGCACGCAGATTATTCGCACGGCGGCAATGATTCAATTGCTGCTGGGAAACGTTGGCCGAGCGGGTGGCGGCGTGAATGCGTTGCGCGGGCATTCGAACATTCAGGGCGCGACGGATATGGCGGGCATCTTCGACATCCTGCCTGGCTATCTGAAAATGCCCAATCCTAACGACACGGATTTGGCAGCCTACCTGAAGCGAACCACACCCACCCCGTCAAAGCCGGGAGTCTGGGATTCGTTCAACTATTGGTCGAATACGCCGAAATTCGCCGTGTCACTCCTGAAGTCTTTTTATGGAGACGCGGCGACCAAGCAAAACGAGTTCGCGTATCACTTTCTGCCGAAGATCGACCGCAACTATTCCTGGACGCAGATCTGGGATCACATGTATCGCGGCGATGTGAAAGGGTTGTTCGCATTTGGAATGAACGGGGTGATGATCGGCCCGGACACGCAGAAGAACATTGATGCGCTGAAAAAGGCTGATTGGCTAGTGGTGGGCGAGATTTATCCAGACGAGACGAGTGAGTTCTGGAGGGCGCCGGGGATCAAGACCGAAGAAATGAAGAGTATCAAGACCACGGTGTACCGTCTGCCTTGCGCTGGATTCGCGGAGAAGGACGGAACGATGGTCAATTCGGCCCGCTGGCTTCAGTGGAAGAATGCGGCCCTTCCTCCTCCCGGCGACGCCCGGCTCGACCAGGACATCCTGGCGCAGATTTTCCTGAAGGTGCGCGCGCTATATCAGAAGGAAGGCGGGAAATTCCCCGATCCCGTTCTGCATGCGACGTGGGGCTACACCGATCCGCAGCATCCGTCGCTTGCCGAGGTTGCCAAGGAGATCAACGGCAAAGCGCTCGCCGATCTGGAAGATCCTAAGACCAAGCAAGAGCTGAAGACCGGCCAGCAGCTACCCGGCTTTTCTTGGTTGAAGGACGACGGAACTACGTCATCGGGCAACTGGCTCTACTGCGGGTCATGGACTGAAGCCGGTGCGCTGCTTCAGCGCCGGGGAACGGATGACCCCTCAGGCCTCGGGATTTACCCGAACTGGGGCTGGTCTTGGCCGATGAATCGCCGGGTACTGTACAACCGTGCATCGTGCGATCTCGACGGGAAGCCGTGGGATCCTTCGCGCAAGCAGGTTTGGTGGAACGAAGGCGCCCAGAAGTGGGTGGGCAACGATGTGCCCGATTTCAAGCCTGACTCGCACCCCAAAGATCACATGGGACCTTTCATCATGAACCCAGAGGGTGTGGGACGGTTGTTCGTGCCAATCGGAGCGGTGACTGACGGGCCGTTCCCGGAGCACTACGAGCCGATCGAGAGCCCGATCAAGAATCCGCTGCACCCCGCGCAATCAACGAATCCAGTGGTGAAGAAACTGACCACCGCGGCCGACAAGTACGCCGCTACCGGCAGTGAATACACCGTCGTTTGCACCACGTACCGCTTGACCGAGCAATACCATTACTGGACGAAGAACAACCCCATGAACGTGCAGTTGATTCCCGAACCGTTCATTGAAATTCCCGTGGAGTTGGCCGACGATTTGGGCATTCGCGGAGCAGAAAAGATCAAGGTGAGCAGCATACGCGGCACGTACATCGCGAAAGCATTCGTGACGCGCCGTATCAAGCCGATGCAGATCGATGGCAAGAAGGTCTATCAGATCGGCATACCGATTCACCAGGGTTTCCGGGGAATTAAAGAGGATGAAGGACTGGACGCTCGCACACCTGCGAATCTACTGACGCCCAGCGTGGTTGACCCGAACGCCTACACCCCTGAATCTAAGGGCTTCCTCGTAAAGGTGGAAAAGGCATGAGCCAAGTGAACCTAGAAGTCCGCGCGATTTCGGGGCATGCCGGCTCCGTTCCGGGAACAGGCCTCAAACGCGAGTTCGAAGTCTGCAAATTGATTGACACTACCACCTGCATCGGCTGCAAGGCTTGCGAGGTGGCTTGCCTGGAGTGGAACGGATACTCCTTCAGCGAAACTGTTTTTGACAACTCCTACCAGACCATGCCCAACACGGCATGGAACTATTGGAATCTGATTCGCTTTAACGAGTACGAAGATAAAGATCGCGGAATGATGCTCCTGATGCGGAAAGACCAGTGCATGCATTGCGAGGAGCCCGGATGCTTGGAGGCATGCCCGGCGGATGGCGCGATTGTGCAATACGTCAACGGAATCGTCGACTTTCAGCAGGAGCACTGCATCGGTTGCGGCTATTGCATGACGGGCTGCCCGTTCAACATTCCAAAGTTCAGCCCGGAAGCTCGTAAGGTTTTCAAGTGCACGCTCTGTGTTGACCGAGTGAGCGCCGGGCTTGAACCGGCCTGCATCAAGTCCTGTCCGACCGGGTGCCTGCATTTTGGCACGAAGGATGACATGAAATTCCTCGCCGAGAAGCGCGCCAAGCAGCTACGCGATATTTCGGGTTTCCAGGATGCGGGCGTTTACGATCCTTCCGGCGTGGGCGGGACGCATGTCATTTATGTTCTCCACGACGCGAAAAATCCAGAGCGGTATGGCGGCCTGCCTGCCGACCCTCATGTTCCCTGGTCGGTGCAACTCTGGAAGCATCCGCTGAAATGGCTGGGAAACATCGCAATGATTGGCGGCGTGCTGGGTGTGGCCATCCACTATTTGAAGTTCGGTCCGAAAGTGGTCGAAGGCGACGACGAGAGGCTTACGCCGACGCCGAAACCGGGCCAGGAGCCCGGACCGGGAGCAAGGCCATGAGCGACGCATACATTCTTCCGAAGGGCCGAGTGCTTCGCTACACCTTTCACGAGCGATTCATTCACTGGATGGCGGGTCTGTCTTATCTGTACTTGCTGCTGACCGGGCTCGCATTTTGGTCCCCGTGGCTATTTTGGCTCGCGGTGCTATTTGGCGGCGGGACGATCTCGCGGGAATTGCATCCGTGGATCGGGGTCATCTTCGTGGTGGCCGTTCTGATGATGTACCGGATGTGGGCCGTGCAGATGCATGAGTCGAGTGTGGATAAGAAATGGTGGGATTCGATCGGCCACTATATTCGAAATGAGGACGAACAGGTGCCGACGGCGGATCGGTTCAATGGTGGCCAGAAACTGCTGTTCTGGGGATTTTTCTGGTGCGGCATTTTGCTGTTCCTCAGCGGGCTCGTTTTATGGTTTCCCAACTGGATTCCCTGGAATCTTCGCTTCCTGCGCTATCTTGCCGTGATCATCCATCCGGCAGCGGCGCTGATCACCATCGGGCTGTTTATCATTCACGTCTATATGGGCACATTGATGGAGCGGGGCGCGTTCGGTTCCGTGATCCGCGGAGACGTGTCGGCCGGGTGGGCCAAGCGGTATCACGGCATCTGGTATGATCAGATCACGCGCAGCAATGCGCCGAGGAAATGACCAACGGCAAGTGGAGTGTCCGAATCGCCCGCGCTCGAGATTTGGCCTCCGCGCATCCGTCTGCTGTTGAAGGGCTCCGCTTTTACGAGCACGTCGCCCAATTCCAGCAATCGCTATACACGGAACTCGAATCCAAGTGTGGCACAGCGAAAGAGCAGCGCCTTCCCGGCGCGTTGCGACAGGAGCTGGACCTGTTTGTCCTCCTGCCGCGCTTTGGACCGTTCCTCTCAGTGATTGAAAAAAGCGCGCCTATTCCACTGGCCAAATCGGCCATCGAATGCCGCACCGGCGGCGCAAATGTCTGGCAGGGGCTTCTGGTTGAGTTTTGGAACGCTGCTCCCGAAGCGCCGCCCAATCTGGACCCTGCCCAGGCGTTGCTCTCCTGGATTTTTCTGCAACCCTATGCGGAGTATCTTGCCGATTACTCATTGCACCCTGCCCTGCATTCCACACCTTCACATTGCCCACTTTGCTCGAGCATGCCCCAAGTCGGCGTCTTGCGCCCCGAAGGTGACGGCGGCAAACGCTCGCTGGTTTGTGCCCTCTGCTCCCACGAGTGGGACTTTCGCCGGATGGTGTGTCCCGCGTGCGGCGAGGAAGATGCGCACAAACTTGCCGTCTATTCCGCAAAGGAGCTGGCCCACGTCCGCGTGGAAGCCTGCGACACCTGCCACAGCTACATCAAGACAGTGGACCTCACGAAAGATGGTCATGCCGTTCCGGTGGTGGACGAATTGGCGACCATCCCGCTGAATCTTTGGGCGGCCGATCATGGCTACACCAAGTTGCATACAAACTTTCTCGGCCTCTAGCATCGCGCTGTCATTTCTTTCCCGTTGGTTTCTGACGCAGCCGAATTTGTCTCCACGCCGCTCGATTGGCTGCGGTATGCTCTCCCCCGTAGAATCTAAAGCCAGGAAATTGGAAGCGATGCGCCGTATTCCTGGTGGACAATCTATCGGGGGAGAACGTGAAGGATGGAAAGGTGGATCGACGGCTCGGAATGGACTGGGAGATCAGCCGCAGAGATTTTCTCGATGGATTCAGCGTAGCCATCGGTAGTTCACTGGTTTCTCATCAGTTGAAATGGCTCGAAGCATTCGGCCTGCCGCAGTCCGCCTTTGCCCCTGAAAAAGCGCCTGATTACTACCCTCCTTCCTTTACCGGAATGCGCGGAAGTCACGCCGGCTCTTTCGAAGTTGCCCACCAACTTCGCGACGGAAAACAATGGACCAGCGCGACCCCGGCTAATGAAACTTACGACTTGATTGTCGTGGGCGGCGGAATCAGCGGCCTTTCAGCCGCATATTTCTTCAGGAAAATCGCCGGGCCGGACGCCAGGATCCTCATCCTCGAAAATCACGATGATTTTGGCGGACATGCGAAGCGCAATGAGTTTCGTGCAGGCGATCGTACGATTCTCGGGTATGGCGGGGTGCAGTCCATCGATTCGCCTGCGCTCTACAGCAAGGAATCCATTGGACTGCTGCAAGAGTTGGGTGTGGATGTCCAGAAGTTCGATAAGTATTTCGACCAGACTTTCGACAAGTCCCACAGGCTTTCCCTGGGAATCTTTTTTGACAAAGAAACATTTGGAGAAGATAGGCTCGTTGCCGGATATGGACGGCTGCCTTGGCCGGAGTTCTTGGCCAAGACTCCTCTCTCGCCTCAAGTTCAAAAGGATGTCGTCCGGCTCTACTCAGAAAAAATTGACTACTTGCCCGGCCTCTCTCCTTCGGAGAAGAAGGCCCTCCTTGCGAAGACGAGTTACGAGGATTTTCTCCTCAAATATGCAAAGGTGCATCCAGACGTCGTCGCCTTTTTTCGGAAGGCCACCTGCGGACTTTATGGAGTTGGCATTGACGCCGTTCCTGCAGGCGATTTGGCTTTTCTCGCCATTGGCGGCGCAGATCTGGACACTATCGACTATCCCGGGTTTCAGGGCATGGATCTTTCGGGCCCGCCCGGGCCGGGACTCGGTGTGGAAATCACCAGACAAGATGAGAAGGCGCCTTACATCTATCATTTTCCGGATGGCGGCGCTTCCATAGCGCGACTGCTCATCCGCGCGCTCATCCCTGGTTCGACTTCGGGGAACTCCATGGAAGACGTGGTTACCGCAAGAATGAATTATGTGCTGCTCGACGAGCCCGCGTCAGCCGTGCGCGTCCGGCTCAATAGCACCGTGGTGCGAGCGCGAAATGTGGGCGATCCAGCAGCGGCGAAGGAAGTCGAAGTCACCTATGTACGGGGCGGGGAAGCGCGCTCCGTTCGCGGAGCCGCCTGCATACTCGCCTGTTGGAACATGATGATTCCATATCTTTGCCCGGAGATGCCGCAGAAACAGAAGGAAGGGCTCGCGTATGGCGTGAAAGTTCCGATCGTCTACACCAACGTGCTGATTAACAACTGGCAGGCACTCAAGAACCAAGGCGTCTGCGTGGTGAGCTGCCCGGGCAGTTATTTCTCGCTAGTGGAATTGGACTACCCGGTCAGCATGGGGAGCTACCGGTTCCCGGCCAAGCCTGACGAAGCCTGTCTCCTCCATCTGGAACGCATGCCTGTTGGCCCGGGCCGCACCGCTCGTGAACAGCAGACCGCCGGGCGCATTGAACTCTACGGCACGCCCTTCAAGGTGTTTGAGCGCAAAATCCGCGAGCAGCTCGGCCGAATGCTTTCTCCCGGCGGGTTTGATCCCGCCCGCGATATCCTGGCCATCACCGTGAATCGCTGGCCGCACGGCTACGCATATGAGTACAACTCGCTCTACGATCCCGATTGGCCCGACGATCAACGCCCCTGCGCGATTGGACGCCAGCCCTTTGGTCGCATCTCAATTGCCAATGCCGATGCCGACGCTTTTGCCTACACAAATGCAGCCATTGACCAAGCCTACCGCGCCGTCAAAGAGATCTCGCGATTTGGCAAGAGCGCCGACGCCTGAGAACAAATGGAACTCGCCGTTGAGGCGCAAGTGCGATGGGGGAGACGGTGGGCCCGAACGGCTGTAACCAGTTCGCGCTGCTCCACATCTATTACAGCTAGTCGCCTCCGCGTGGGAATTAAATCACTGCGTGAGATGATGGCTTTACCGGTGTCCACCTGACACTCCCCTTGCAACACATGGTGCGTCTATACCGGAAGGTTCTGGGAGCCCACGATGTGGATAGTCAGATTAGCGCTGCGCCGGCCTTACACGTTTGTGGTGGCCGCCATTTTGCTGATCATACTTGGTCCGGTTTCAATCCTGCGCACTCCCACGGATATTTTCCCGAATATTGATATCCCGGTCGTCAGCGTCATTTGGAATTACACCGGCCTTTCCCCGGAGGAAATGTCCAACCGCATCGTCTTCAACTTCGAACGGGCGCTCACAACCACCGTCAACGACATTGATCACATCGAATCCCAATCGTTGAGCGGGATCTCTGTCGTAAAAGTATTTTTTCATCAAGGCGTGCAGGTGGCGAATGCAATTGCGCAGGTCACCGCGATTTCCCAGCCCATCGTACGCGGATTGCCTCCGGGATCGACGCCCCCATTTATCATTACCTTCAACGCATCCACCGTCCCCATCCTGCAGCTGGCCCTATCAGGCCAGGGATTGTCCGAGCAGCAGCTCGGTGACATCAGCATCAATTTTTTGCGCACCGGGCTGGTCACCGTTCCCGGTGTCGCGATTCCATATCCGTACGGCGGCAAGCAACGCCAGATCCAAGTGGACCTGGATACGGCCGCCCTGCAATCGAAAGGGCTCTCGCCGCTCGATGTGGTCAACGCCATCAGTGTTCAAAACCTGATTCTCCCTGCGGGCACGGCGAAGATTGGGCCGTTCGAGTACCAGGTGGACATGAACGGTTCGCCGCAGACCGTCGCTGAACTCAACGACCTGCCCGTTAGAGCCATTGGGGGTTCTACGATTTACGTTCGCGATGTGGCCAACGTTCGCGACGGTTTCCCTCCGCAAACGAATATTGTTCGAGTGGATGGCAAGCGATCGGCTCTGATGTCCATTCAGAAGAATGGCAACGCCTCGACGCTCGACATTATTGCCGGCATCAAGACTTTGCTGCCACAAATTCTTGCGGGGCTTCCGCCGGCTTTGGAAGTCAAGCCGCTTTCGGACCAATCTATTTTCGTGAAGGCCTCGATCAACGGCGTGATTCGCGAGGGCATTATCGCCGCCTGCCTTACGGGCTTCATGATCCTGGTGTTCCTGGGGAGCTGGCGCAGCACATTGATCATCGCCGTCTCGATCCCGCTGTCGATTCTCACTTCCCTGATCGTGCTGAGCGCACTCGGGCAAACCATCAATATTATGACGCTTGGTGGCCTGGCGCTCGCTGTCGGCATTCTGGTGGACGACGCGACTGTCGAAATCGAGAACGTGAACCGTAACCTCGACCAGGGCAAGGAAATCGTCCAGGCCATCCTGGATGGTGCTCAGCAAATTGCGGTGCCCGCATTTGTCTCAACGCTTTCGATTTGCATCGTGTTTGTGCCCATGTTTTTCCTCACGGGTGTTGCGCAATATCTTTTCGTGCCGCTCGCGGAAGCGGTCAGTTTCGCGATGCTGGCTTCTTATCTGCTTTCGCGAACGCTAGTCCCCACTATGGCGAAGTACCTGCTGGTCGCGCAAACCGAGGAAGCTCGTCTCGCCGCCGCGAGGACCGGCAACTGGTTTGTCCGAATGCAGTCAAAATTTGAGCACGGATTTGAGAACTTCCGCGGCAAGTACCATCGGCTTCTTGAGCGCTGCATCCACCACCGTATCGTATTCGCCATCTGTTTCCTGTCCGCTTGTGTGCTCTCGTTTGCGCTGCTCCCTTTTGTGGGGCAGGATTTCTTTCCCAGTGTTGACGGCGGCGAGTTTAAACTCCACATGCGCGCCCCCACAGGAACGCGCATCGAGGAAACGGCTGCCCTCTGTGACCGGGTGGACTCTGTTATCCGCAAGCAGATTCCCCCGTCCGAGATTGTCAGTGTGATTGACAATATCGGGCTACCCTACAGCGGCTTTAATCTTTCCTACAGCACGTCGGCCCCGATTGGTCCGGGAGACGCAGATACACTCGTAGAGTTGTCGAAGGGACATCGCCCCACTGCTCGATATGTGCACGATCTCCGGCTAATACTTGCGCAAGAATTTCCGGGTGTGTCTTTTTATTTCCTGTCGGCTGACATCGTGACGCAGATCCTGAATTTCGGCTTGCCGGCCCCCATCGACATCCAGATCGTTGGGAGAAATTTGATCGCGAACCGCGAGTTTGCAAGCAACTTGATGGATAAGTTGAAATTCGTTCCCGGGACTTCCGACCTCAGGATTCAGCAGCCGTTCAACCAGCCGAAGCTGCACATTGACGTGGACCGTACCAAGGCGCAGGAAATTGGCTACACGCAGCGCGACGTGGCCCAGAATCTGCTGATCTCTCTCAGTGGAAGTTTTCAGACTGCGCCGACATTCTGGCTCGACCCGAAGACAGGCGTTAGCTACAACATTGCCACGCAGACTCCGCAATACAGAGTGGACACGCTCCAGGGCCTCGAGAATATTCCGGTCACCGGCGCGAATGCCGCCGCCCCGCCGGAAATTCTTGCCAGTCTGGCGTCCTTCAGCCGCGGTGCGGAGATGGGAGTCGTTTCGCACTACAACGTGCAGCCTGTAATCGACATCTTTGGCGCCGTACAGGGCCGCGACCTTGGCGGTGTTGCCCGGGAAATAGCGCCGATTATCGAGCGAAGCAAGAAAGACCTGCCGCGCGGTTCGCAAATCATCGTCCGCGGCCAGATTGAAACCATGCGCACCTCTTTTTCAGGTCTTCTGTGGGGCCTCGCGTTTTCGATCGTTCTCGTGTACTTGCTCATCGTTATAAACTTTCAATCCTGGCTGGACCCCTTCATTATCCTGATGGCCCTGCCTGCCGCGCTCGCCGGCATCGTCTGGTTCTTATTTGTTACCGGTACCACGGTCAGCGTCCCGGCGCTGACAGGTGCGATCATGTGCATGGGCGTGGCCACCGCCAACAGCATCCTTGTGGTCAGCTTCGCTAAAGAACGGCTGGACGAAGGCGAGGAGCCGGCGGATGCGGCGCTCAATTCGGGCTTCACGCGCTTCCGGCCTGTAATCATGACGGCGCTGGCAATGATTATCGGTATGCTTCCCATGTCGCTAGGGCTCGGCGAAGGTGGCGAGCAGAATGCACCCCTTGGGCGAGCTGTGATCGGTGGCTTGATGTTCGCTACGGTGGCAACACTGTTCTTTGTTCCTGTATTTTTCAGCATCGTGCATTCCCGTCGCGAGAAGACGTCCTCGAATTTAGCGGATGGGAGCAATTGAAATTTGCGAGCCCGTGATGACGTCACAGAATCAAAAGGGAAGAGGAATCAATGACTGAGTATTCTGAGATCGGAGCGCCGCGCGGTGGGCAGCATTCGCCGGCGGACGGCCCGCATTCCGGCCGCGGCATCTTGATTGCCATCGTGGCCCTGCTGATTGTAGCGGCCATCGTGGTCGCCGGAATCGTGCCTCGCTTGAAAGCCAAGGCCGCGCTGAAAAGCGAAACTCGCGAGCTGGCCATCCCCACTGTATCGGTGATGCATCTCAAGCAGGGCGCACCTCACCAGGAACTTGTGCTTCCCGGAAATATCCAGGCTTTCACGGACGCGCCCATCTACGCGCGCACCAACGGCTACTTGAAGAAATGGTATGTGGATATCGGCGGCCATGTAAAATCCGGCCAACTGCTCGCGGAGATCGACACTCCCGAAGTGGATCAGCAGCTCCAGCAGGCCCGAGCGAATTTGAATACCGCGCAGGCCAATTACCGTCTCTCCCAAATCACCGCCGACCGCTATCAGGATTTGAAGAACACGGACTCGGTTGCCAGGCAGGACGTGGACAACGCCGTCGGCGATTTTCAGGCTAAGGGCGCGATGGTGGCCTCCGCGGAATATCAGGTGAAGTATCTCGAGCAGCTCGAATCCTTCAAACGAATTTATGCCCCGTTCGACGGCGTGATCACCGCGCGCAATACGGACATCGGCCAGTTGATCGATTCCGGTTCGAGTGGCGGCGCCGCCAAGGCTTTGTTCCAGATCGCTGCGACGCGGACCCTGCGCGTTTACGTCAGCGTGCCGCAACAATATTCTCAGGCGGCCAAACCCGGCTTGCCCGCGGATCTGACGCTCGCGGAATTTCCTGGGCGCAAATTCAAAGGCAAGCTCGTCCGCAATGCTGAATCTATTTCCACTGCCTCGCGCACTCTGCTTACCGAAGTGGATGTGGATAATCCCACCGGCGAGCTTCTTCCCGGTGCGTACGCCGAAGTTCATCTGAAGCTCCCTTCGGATATTCCGTCCTACATACTGCCCGTGAACGCATTGATTTTCAGGTCGGAAGGCCTGCGCGTGGCCGTCGTTGCCGATGGCAATCACGCGGCACTCCTTCCCATCACCATTGGTCGTGACTTCGGCAATGAGGTTGAGGTAGTCGCCGGACTCACAGGTCAGGAAAGCATCATCACCAGCCCCCCTGATTCGCTCGTCGCTGGCGAAACCGTGCGGGTTGCGGGCGCGGCGAAGGGAGCTGATCCGAAGTGAGTCGGGCCTCCTGTCCGGAATCGTGCACGAAAACTGTGGGCTCGGGATCTTTGGCGCTTCTGAGCGGTCTCGCAGTCCTTGTCATTTCTGGTTGCACTGTCGGCCCCAAATATGTGCGTCCGACGGCGGACGTTCCCGCAGACTTCAAAGAAGCGCCCAATTGGAAGCCTGCGCAGCCCAGCGACGCGACTTCGAAAGGAAATTGGTGGGAGATTTATCAGGACCCGCAGCTCAACGCCCTCGAAGACCAGATTAACGTTTCGAACCAGAATCTGAAAATCGCACAGGCCCAATTCCTTCAGGCGCGCGCGGCTCTCAAGATTTCCCGCTCCCACTATTTTCCGACTGTAATGGGAGGCGCTTCCGCGACACGTTTCCATCAATCGCAAAATCGGCCGCTGTTTAGGGCCACGACCTCAACGGACTATTCCGACTATGCGATTCCAGTTGACGCCTCCTACGAGGCTGACGTGTGGGGACGCGTCCGACGCACGGTCGAGGCCAGCCGCTCCGAAGCCCAAGCGAGCGCCGCGGATCTTGCCAACGTGGAATTAAGTCTCCATGCGGAGCTCGCGTTTGATTATTTTGGACTGCGCGGCCTGGATGCGCAAAAGTCTCTCCTCAGCTCCACTGTGGTTTCGTACGAGAAAGCGCTGGAGCTTACGCAGAACCGTTACCATGGCGGGCTCGCCTCGGCCGTCGAAGTAGCGCAGGCGCAGACGACCCTGGAAACCACGCGTGCGTTGGCGACGGACGTCGAAGTCCAACGATCTGCTTTCGAGCACGCCATAGCAGTCCTGATTGGCAAGCCCGCATCCGCGTTCAGCTTGCCGGCCATGCCGCTCACCACTCCACCTCCCTCGATTCCTCCCTTGCTTCCGTCCGATCTGCTCGAGCGCCGCCCCGACATTGCGGCAGCAGAGCGCCGTGTGCAGGAAGCGAATGCGCAGATTGGCGTCGCCAGAGCCGCGTATTTTCCGCTCCTCACCTTTTCCGCTTCAGGTGGGTTTGAGAGCGCCATTATCACCACATTAATCCAGGGCCCTAGCGGACTTTGGTCCTTTGGAGGCGCCGCTGCGGAAACGATTTTTGATGCCGGCCGCCGCCGGGGAGTCTCCGATCAAGCGATTGCTGCCCATGAACAATTCGTCTCGAGTTACCGGGAAACGGTCCTCACTGCATTTCAGGAAGTGGAAGATAGTCTCGCCGCGCTGCGCATTTTGGAGGACGAAGCAAAGACGGAAAACGCGGCCGTCGCGGCCGCGGAGCATTCCCTAGCCCTTTCCATCAATCGCTATAAGGGCGGCGTCACCAGCTATCTCGAAGTGACGACAGCCCAGAGTGCTGCTCTCGCTGACGAAGTCACTGCCGTCAACATCCTCACCCGCCGGATGACCTCGAGCGTCCTCTTGATAAAAGCGATCGGCGGCGGCTGGAATGTTTCGCAAATCCCTCGCGTATAGCGGTTCCTCTCAAATTTCCTTTCGGTAATTCGAGTCCGTTCCGTAATACACTCATCCGGCCGCAGTGCTGCGAGGAGATTTTCGGAGATGATCTCACCATTCTTGGGGGAATTTCTAGGCACGCTAATCCTGATTTTGCTCGGCGATGGCGTGGTTGCTGCCGTTCTGCTGAAAAAATCCAAGGCAGAGAACTCCGGATGGATGGTGATCACGGCAGGGTGGGCTTTTGCCGTCATGTGCGGCGTCATCACGGCCATCGCCTGCGGCAGTTCCGACGCGCATCTCAACCCCGCCGTCACTGTAGGCTTTGCTGTGCGCACGGGGGATTTCACCAAGTTTCTACCCTATGTCGCAGCGCAAATGCTTGGCGCATTTGTTGGCGCGGTGATCATGTGGATTCATTACCTTCCGCATTGGCGCGAAACTTCCGACGCACATTTGAAACTCGCGTCCTTCTGTTCGACCCCGGCAATCCGCAATTACGCCAGCAACCTCGTCAGCGAAGTCATTGCCACGTTTGTTCTCGTCTTCGTGGTTGGGGCAATCTTTTCCACAGCCGTTGCAGGAAATGGAATTGCGTCCGGCCTCGGCCCCTATTTGGTCGGGAGCCTGGTTTGGGGGATTGGACTTTCGCTCGGCGGCCCCACAGGCTATGCCATCAATCCTGCGCGTGATCTCGGCCCCCGCATCGCGCATGCTGTCCTTCCGATTCCCGGCAAGGGCGGATCAGATTGGAGTTATGCCGGAGTCGCAATCGTTGGGCCGCTGATCGGAGGAGCGCTCGCCGGTTTGGCGATGCGAGTGATAAATTTCTAGCCTGACGCGGATTATCCCAGCCTGCTCAAATGCGCGTTCCACTGGCTCGCTGTCACTGCTTATGATAAAGAAGACCGCACGCCGCAACCGAAAATCACACGCGGTCATGAAGCGGAGGAAAGTGGTGAGCCGCCGGAAGCCGAGAAATTCAGCCGTCACGCTTCGCGATGTAGCGCGTGAAAGTGGCGTGTCCACTGCTACCGTTTCAATTGTACTCAACAACGCCCCGCTGGCTCGCTACATTCCCCATTCCACGAAAGACCGCATCGAACGCGCCGCAAAAAAACTTGGCTACCGCCCCAAGCTGGTCTCCCGCTTTCAGAGTGCCAAGCGCAACCGCACGGTCGGCGTCATGGTGTTCGACATCACCGACCCATATTGCACTTTGATCCTGCGAGGAATTGAAAACTCCCTCTACCAGGCCTCGTTCCTTCCCATTTTCACGGATGCCCACAATCAGCGCGGGCGCTTCGAACGCTATCTCGAAATGCTTCTGGCCCGCCCGGTCGAGGGCCTGGTCATCGTCGCCAACTGGCTTTTTGTAGACATTAATCTTCTGGCGGACCTCGAGAAGCGCAACATTCCGTCCGTGCTCATCGGCAGGGAACTGCGCACCGGCTCCATCAGTTCCGTCATGGTGGACAACGAAGTCGGCGCCCATCTGGCGCTCGAACATCTCTACTCGCTCGGGCATCGCAAGATCGCTTTCGTCCGCGGCCCGAAGATGCTGGGTGACAGTATCCCTCGCTGGCGCGGCGTCCGCGGGTTTGCCCGCTCAGTTGGCCTCGAGATCGATCCCTCCCTCGTTGTGGATTTACCGGACTCGCTCGACCCCAACTCCGGCTTCGCCGGCGGCTTCAAATTAACCGAGGAATTGCTGAAGCACAAAAAACGCTTCACGGCATTGATGGCATTTGACGACATGACCGCCTTCGGCGCCATCCGCGGTCTTGTCAAGGGAGGCTTCAAAGTCCCGGAGGATTGCTCGGTCATCGGTTTTGATGATGTAATCCCTGCCGGCTTGTCAGCCCCTTCGTTGACTACCGTCCGCCAACCGATGGAAGCGTTGGGAAACAGCGCTGTGGGAATCGTCATGGAAGGCATGAACGCCGCCATCGAAGAGCGCGAGTTCAACGCGTTTCATCGCAAGCTGGCTCCCGAACTGGTTGTGCGGGAGTCGACACGCGCCCGCTCCTAGTACTCTGCCCGCTGTCCGCCATCTTTTTTCTTGACACGATGAACTCCTCTGCCGGATAGTCTCGTTTAATAAACTTTAATAAATAAGGAAAATCAGGCCTGCGCATGCGGGGGCACGGGGGGCTGAGTTCCTCTCGCAGGGTTTGGTGCAAATGTTGAATGGACTTGCAAATGCCCGTGGAGCTTTCAGTCATGTCCGCAAGTCTTTCGCAATTCTTTCCACTTTGGCTCTGATAAATTCCAAGGTCACTTTCCGGGGGAAATCAATGCGACCAACGGCTTGGATCCTAATTGCGGGCTTGTTTGTTTCGCTGGGCGTCTCCTCGCACGCCCAGGAAATCACCGGAACGATTTCCGGCACGGTCTCTGACTCCTCAGGCGGCGTCGTCCCGGATGCCACCGTCAGTGTCGCCTCGGTCCGTACTGGCTCAACGCGAACGACCACCACAACGCAGGCCGGCGTCTTCTTCTTCACCAGCCTGCCTCTCGGCGGATATCAGCTAACCGTTGAAAAGTCCGGATTTGAGAAATATCAACTCAATTCCATCCAACTTCATGTGGACGACAAGCTGAACTTCGCCATCAAACTTCAGGTTGGAACGGTGGCTGAAAAGGTGACCGTGACCGCGCAGGCGTCGCAAATGCAGACGGAAACGGCGGAGGTATCAAATCTTGTGGGTACGCAGCAGATGCTGGCCCTGCCGCTGAATGGCCGCGACTTCAATCAACTTGTGGACCTAGTCCCGGGTATCGCGCCGGACAACAACAAAGTCGGCAACGGAACCGGGCTATTCAGCGATACCTCCGTGTCGGTTGACGGCAACCTTTCGAATTCGAATCTTTACTTGATCGATGGCGAGTACAACCTGGACAGCGGCGCGAACGGCAACCTCTTGGTGACTCCTTCGGTGGATGCCATCGAAGAATTCAAAGTTCTTCGAAACAACTACAGCGCCGAATTCGGCGGCGCGACGGGCGGCGTGGTGAATGTCATTACCAAGTCCGGGGGGCAATCCTTTCACGGAAGCGCTTATGAATTCCTGCGCAACGATATCCTTGACGCCAACAATTTCTTCCTGAACAGCAGCAGCCAGCCGAAGAGCAAACTCCGGCAGAATGATTTCGGTTTCACACTGGGCGGGCCAGTCTGGATTCCGGGAAAGTACAACAAGGAGCGGAAGTCCGATTTCTTTTTCGTTGCCTTCGAATGGCATCGGGACATCGTGGGCAACATACTGACAGGAATTGTGCCGTCGCAGCGCCAGCGCAACGGCGTCCTTGATCCAACTTGCGCCGCAGCCATGGCTCAAATGCCGCCAGTCGCGTGCACACCATATCCCGCGGACCCGATGGAAGCGCCGCTAATGGGCGAGTTGGACTTGCCGGGTGCGACGCCGACCACCGCTTCGCCCTCGATTGATCCCAACTCCATCGCATTCATGGACCGCATGCTGCTGCCGAACACCGCGATTTCCAACGGATTTAATTTTATCGCCAGCGCCCCGCAGGGCACATTCGATCGCCAACCACTCGTCCGCTGGGACCACTATTTCGGCACAAAGCACATCCTGATGATGCGCTACGCGGGATTGAACGACCGGCTCACCAATATCAACGACCAGCTATTCGGCCTGGGCGATCCTTTTCCGAACGTCAGCCAGGATTGGCACTGGACCGGCACCAACGTCGTCGCAAAATTCACCAGCATCATCAGCCCCCGCCTGGTAAATGATTTTCAGTTTGGCTACTCGAACAACAATTTGCGCTACGCAACTTCGGCCAGCTCCGACCCCGCGATTTCGGGGCGGCAGGGCTTCACATACACGGAACTCTTTCCGCAGACGAGTGGATCCTTTCCGTCGCTTAACCCCGTTGACGTATTCCTGGACAACGGGCAGAACTCAGGCACCAGTACCCTGGTGCAGAACACGGCGCCTTTTTCGAATCGCACAGACAATTTTCAATACAAAGATGATCTGTCCTATACCTTCGGGAAACACAATATGAAGTTCGGCGCGTTTTTCCGCTTCAACCGCAAACACGAGCCCGCCAACGGAGCAGGCAATTTCACGGCGGGCACTTTGACGTTCGGTTCCATGAGCGATTTTCTGCTGGGAAATATTCAGACCTACAGCGAAGAACAGACTCAGAACTACGTCCCTGATCGCGCGCACGATTATGCCGTCTATTTCCAGGACACTTGGAAGCTTTTCCCGAGCCTGACCCTGAGCCTGGGGCTCCGCTATCAAATTCTCTCGCAGGTGTATTCCTCGGCAAACAACGTCGCCAATTTTCGTGCCGGCACCTTCGTGCCGCAGCCGCAGTCGTGCGTGAATAACTTCATTGCCACCAACTTGATTGATCCCACTCCGCCGTCAAATTGTATTTTGAACGACGGCCTGGTGGATCCGACCATGCCCGGAATCAACCGCTCGACGCTCAACAATTACTACAACGATTGGGAGCCGCGCGTGGGGGTGGCCTACCAGGCGCGGAACTGGGCGGTTGTGCGCGCGGGCTTCGGAATATTTGAGGGACGCGACGCCGTCTCGCAGACGAGCTCGCTCGGACAGCAGGGGAAATTTGACACCATCGCAACGCTCAGCAACGTTACTTACGGCCAACTTGCGCCGTTTGATCCCGGCCTGCCGCAGCCCACTGTTGGCATCCGCGCACAAGCCCAAAACTACAAGACTCCCACCAGCTACCAGTACAACCTCACCACCGAGTACTTGATTGCCAAGAATACGACCCTCGATGTGGGCTATGTCGGCAGCCACCAGATTCACATCGGACGCAACCGGAATATCAACCAGGTGCCCGACGCACAACGGTTGGGCGTGGCGAACTTTGAGCAGGCTCAACCACTAAATCCAAATCTAACTCCGATGCAAATCTGCCAGAGCATCGCACCACAACCATGCGTTCCCAACCCAGACACTGTCCGGCCCTTCATCGGCGACAGCTTCATAAACCTGAACGAGCGCGCCGGCAGTTCGTCTTACAACAGCCTGCAAGTATTCTTCAACCAACGCATCACTCACGGCGTACAGTTCCAGGCCGCCTACACCTTCAGCAAGAATCTTTCCGATACCATCAACCAGGATACGGAATTCAGCACCGGGCCCATCCAGAACGCTTTCAATTCGAAAGCCGAGCGCGGGCTCACGAACCAGGATCAGACACAATCATTCGTGATGAACTTCATCTGGCAGCTTCCGTTCTTCGAGCGCTCCAGCAGCGCTTTCCGGAAAAATGCCTTCGGGGGCTGGCAAATTGTCGGGATCACCACGTTTCGGTCCGGACTGCCGCAAAACATCTGCCTCGATAGCGACATCGCGGGGACCGGCGACGGCCAAGGCGTTTATGAATGCCAGCGCCCCGATCAGGTTGCAAACCCAAATTTTTCGCGCGGCAGGCGGACAATCGGGGAATATTTCAATGTAAACGCGTTCGTCCAACCAGCTCTCGGTACTTTCGGGAATGCTATCCGAAACGTCGTCCGCGGCCCTGGCATCAACAATTGGGATCTCTCCATTTTCAAGGATTTCACGATTCCATGGTTTGGCAGTCGTGCAGGCTCGCTCGCCGATGAGCATGCCACGCTCGAGTTCCGCGCAGAATTCTTCAACGCCTGGAACCACACCCAATTCAACGGTGTCAATACCACCTTCCAGACGCAGGGTGCAGGATTGACTTCCGGGTCATCAGGCGGTTTTGGCCAGGTGACAGGCGCGCGCGACCCACGTGAGATACAATTTGCATTGAAACTGATCTTCTAGAACCCGGGAGGCGGGCAATCAAAGTGAACCGACGTTTCCGCGCCCGTCTGGCTGCGCCCGGCCCCTTCATTTGTGTTTTCTTAATTCTGGCGCTTTTTCCGACCCAACTAGCTGGTAACTCCGCGGGAGAAGAAAATTCCACAATTCCTCTCCGCGACGGTTGGGCGCTTCAGTCCTCCTGCATCGTACATGCCAGCGGTGCGAAGATATCCGTTCCGGGTTTTCGTACCGCAAAGTGGCACAAGGCGTCCGTGCCATCAACCGTGGTTGCTGCACTGGTCGCTGACAAGACTTACCCCGACCCGTTTTTTGGCATGAACCTCCGCTCGATTCCGGGCACAACTTATCCAATCGGCAGGAATTTTGCTGAGCTCCCTATGCCCAAGGACAGTCCGTTTCGCTGCTCCTGGTGGTACCGCACCGAATTCCGCGTGCCCGAAAATTTCCAGCGCCGCCACGTGATGCTCAATTTCAGCGGCATCAATTATCGTGCGAACATCTGGGTCAACGGCCGCAAGCTCGCCGGCGCAAAAGATGTGGCGGGAACCTTTAGAACTTACGAGTTTGACGTCACCCGATTCCTGGTCACGCACGCTCCAAATATTCTAGCCGTCGAGACGTTTGCTCAGACCGAAACCGATCTCGGTGTGAACTGGCAAGACTGGAATCCTGCTCCTCCGGATAAGAACATGGGCCTGTGGAGTGATGTGTTCCTGCGGGCGAACGGGCCAGTCACGATTCGCCATCCCGAAGTTGTTACTCATTTTCCCGATGCTTCGCTCGACCGCGCCGATCTCACCGTGATCGCTGAACTGCACAATATTTCAGACGCGCCGGTCACAGGTCTTCTTGACTCTACCTTCGACGACGTGAACATCAATCAGGTGGTCACGCTCGGGCCTGGAGAGAAGCGAACAATCCGTTTCACTCCGGATCAATTCTCGCAATTACAGATTAAGAATCCCAAGTTGTGGTGGCCGGCGCCACTGGGCCCGCAGAATCTGCACAGTCTCTCGCTACGATTTATGATGGGCAACGCAAGCGTCGACGCACAAACAACGCACTTCGGCATCCGCGAAATTACCTCTGAGCTGAATGAGCATGGCGCGCGGCAATTCCGCGTCAACGGCAGGAAGATCCTGATCCGAGGCGGTGGTTGGGCGCAAGACATGCTGTTGCGCCGTTCCCCTGAACGGCTGGACGCACAGCTTCGCTACGTCCGCGACATGAACCTCAACACCATTCGTCTCGAGGGCGAGATGGAGACCGACGAGTTTTTCAATCTCGCCGACGAGCGCGGAATTCTAGTGATGCCCAGCTGGACTTGCTGCACCTACTGGCAACTTTGGCCCAAATGGAAGCCGGGCGATCTTGAAATCGCTTCTGAATCGCTTCGTTCGCAGGCCTTGCGCATGCGCAGCCATCCCAGCGTATTGGTCTGGCTCAACGGGAGTGATCAACCGCCTCCCGCCGCTGTCGAGAAAGCCTACCTGGAAGTCTTGAAAGAAATAGATTGGCCGAATCCCATCGTCTCTTCCGCTGCGGGATACCCAACCACTGTCACAGGAGCCCCGGGCATGAAGATGACCGGGCCGTATGACTACGTGCCGCCCTCCTATTGGCTGAACGATCCAGGCCGCTATGGCGGCGCTTGGGGCCTCAACACGGAGACGAGCTCCGGCCCCGCGATTCCCCCCATCGGTAGCCTCAGGAAAATGCTTCCCGAGGATCATCTGTGGCCAATCGACAAATTCTGGAGTTATCACGCGGCTTCCGAAAGCTTTTCAAATATGGATCGCTTCAACCGCGCGATGAATTCCATGTTCGGTGCGCCCGCGGGACTCGATGACTACCTTGTCAAATCACAGGCCATGGCCTACGACGCCGAGCGCGCCATGTTTGAAGCGTATGCCCGCAACAAATACAAATCCACGGGCGTCATCCAATGGATGCTCAACAATGCCTGGCCTTCTCTCTACTGGCATCTCTACGATTATTATTTGCAGCCGGCCGGCGGCTACTTTGGCTCGAAGAAGGCCTGCGAGCCTCTGCACGTTCAATATTCCTACGACGATCGCAGCGTCGTTGTGGTCAACAATCTTTACGAGAGGTTCTCTGGACTGACACTCGCAGTGGATTTATACGATTTCGATTTGCAGAAGAAATTCTCGCAGCAAGTCTCGCTGGACATCGACGCCGACGGAGTGCGGCGCGCTCTGACAATTCCCCCCCTGCCAGCCGGCCAAATTGCGCAAGTGTATTTCTTGAAGTTGGACCTGCAGGATTCCATGGGGAAATTGCTCAGCTCGAATTTTTACTGGCTCTCGAGCTGCCCGGCAGAAATTCAGTGGAAGAAGACCGTGTACTTCGACGACCCTCTCCCGCCAGACCCCACTTACTCAACTTCCATCTATACGCCTGCTTCACCCTACGACGACCTCGCCGAACTTAATCAGCTCTCGCGCATTCGCATCGAAGCCACAGCCGGCGCCGTACCGGGTGATCAAGGCCCGCTGGTCCACGTCACCGTCCGCAATCCCAGCGACCATCTCGCATTTCAAGTCCATCTCGGAATCCGCAATAAAGGGGAGATGGATGAAATTCTTCCCGTGCTCTGGGATGACAACTACTTCGAACTCATGCCGGGCGAGTCGCGCGAAATTTCCGCGGGGTTTTTGTCGCGGGAAGCTCTGAACGGCAGCCCCGAATTGGCGGTCTCCGGCTGGAATATTGAGCCGGCTACAGTCGCAATTCCTGTAGCGGTGTCTCCCGCAGCCCAATCCCACGGCGGAGCCAACTGATGGCCAGCGAGCCCGTACGACTGTGCCGGGTGCTGGGCCTGTGGGATCTGATCATTATTGGCATCGTGATCATCCAGCCCATCGCCCCAATGGGAATTTTTGGCGTGATCAACAACGACGCCCGCGGCCACGTCGTCACCACAATCCTCATCGCCATGGTGGCCATGCTGTTCACGGCCATCAGCTATGGAAAAATGGCGCGCGCGTATCCCAGTGCCGGCTCCGCCTATACCTACGTCGGCCAGGAAATTCATCCCGCGCTCGGCTACATCACCGGCTGGGCCATGGTGATGGATTACATCCTCAACCCGCTCATCTGCACCGTGATTTGCAGCAAGCTCACGCAAAACATATTGCCCGGCGTGCCCTACGGGGCGCTTGCCATCGGATTTGCCGTCGTCTTCACGGTACTGAATCTTCGCGGCATCAAAACGTCAGCGCGCATCAATGATGTTTTGGCCGCGGGCATGACAATCGTCGTCGTCATCTTCTTCGCGTTCGTAGTCCGCTTCGTCTGGGGTCTGCACGCGTACGGTGCCGGTTTCTTTGCCCAGCCGTTTTACAACCCTCAATCTTTCGACTTCCGCTCCATCCTTCACGGCACATCGATTGCAGTCCTCACCTACATCGGCTTCGATGCCATTTCCACTTTTTCCGAGGAAGTCGAGAATCCCCGGCGGAACATCATGCTCGCGACGGTGCTCGTTTGCCTGATCACCGGCATTCTCTCCTCGCTCGAGGTCTACGCCGCCCAACTGGTCTGGGGTCCGAAACCATTTCCGCCGGACAAAGTCGAATCCGCGTTTCCCCTGGTCGCGCAACAGGCCGGAGGTTTTTTTTTATTTCATCTGCTCAACTTCACCATCCTGATCGCCAATATCGGCTCAGGCATGGGCGCGCAGCTCGGAGCCGCACGCTTGCTCTACGGCATGGGGCGAAGCGACGGCATTCCCAAGAAATTCTTCGGCATGCTGGACCCCAAGAACCACATCCCGCGCAATAACGTACTTTTCGTCGGCGCCATCGCCGTGATTGGTGCTTTCTTCATCAGCTACGAGCGTGGCGCGGAATTGCTTAATTTCGGCGCCCTGATCGCATTCATGGGAGTCAACGCCGCAGCTTTCGTCCGTTATTTCCTCCGCGCAGAAAAGAAACTCTGGCAAAATTTGGTCTTTCCTGTCCTGGGTTTTTTCGTCTGCCTGCTCATCTGGCGGGGACTTGGACAAAACGCGATGCTTCTTGGCGGAGTCTGGATGGTTGTGGGAATCGCTTACGGTGCAGTAAGAACGAAGGGTTTCAAGAGCGAACTTGTGAAGTTCGATGTGCCTCCCGACGATGCTTGAGCCACTCCCCCACCGCCAGCTAAGTCAATCCGGCTCTTGCGTCACGATGTGAACATCCACCGCCGGGGCGTCGCGCAAAAATCGGTTGATGGCGTTCAAGTAAAGCATTTTTCGCCAGCCTTCAACAGCGGTCCTGCCGAAGATGACCTGCGTCACGTGTTTTTCGCGCACGAATCGCGCCGTCGCGTCGGCCACACTTTCACCTTTTAACCGGACGGTTTTCGCGCCTACGCTCTCGGCAAACTGCAAATTCGCCGCCAGCGCTTTTTCTTGCGGCTCATCACTGCGTGAATTCAAGTCCACATGAACCGCGTAGAGATCCGCATCCATCCGCCGCGCCATGCGCGCCGCCCGCGCCACTAGATACTGCGCCTTGGGGTTCGCGCTGATGCAAACCACGATGCGCTCCTTCACCGGCCACGTTCCCCGGATGTCCTTTTCATCCATGTAGGATTCCAGGCTCCGGTCCACCTGCTCCGCCACTTGCCGTAGGGCCAACTCGCGCAAAGCAATCAGGTTCCCGCGCCGGAAAAAATTCTTCAGCGACTGCTCCACTTTCTCGCGGCCATACACATCGCCGCGCTTCAAGCGGTTTTGGAGCGCTTCCGGCGTCAAGTCCACCATCACCGTTTCATCCGCCATCTGCAGCACCCAGTCCGGCACCGTCTCGCGCACCGCTACACCTGTGATCGCGCGAACCGTCGGCGCGATGCTCTCGATATGCTGGATGTTCACCGTCGATAACACGTCAATCTTTGCTTCCAGAAGTTCAAGGACGTCTTCATATCGCTTGCGATGCCGGCTGCCAGGAATGTTTGTGTGCGCCAATTCGTCCACCAGCACCACCTGCGGGCGCCGCTGCAGGATTCTATCAATGTCCATTTCCTCGAAAACTGCGCCCTTGTAATCGATCTTGCGTCTCGGCACCGTCTCGAGTTGCGAGGCGAGTTCAGCGATACCTTTCCGCCCGTGAGTTTCCACCACTCCCGCGGCCACATCCTCGCCGCGACCGTGCCGGCGAATCGCTTCGCTCAGCATGCTGTAGGTTTTTCCCACCCCGGGCGCGTAGCCCAGAAATAGCTTCAGCGTGCCTTTCGTTTTTTCCGCCGGCTTCGTTTCGGCGAGCCATTGGTCGGGCGTCTTCAGCATGGGCTTATTCTCTTTTACGGGCACTTGAAAAGCTACGATAGAATGGCGCCGTGCGCGAACCATGGATTAACCGCATCCTGCAATACGCCATTGCGTTCGCGCTCGTCGCGGGTATCACTGCATTTTATCGCGAAGCGCTCTCCGTCAACGCCACCACCGTCGCTCTCACATTTCTTCTCGCCATATTGGTTGTTTCTACGATTTACGGAATGGCCGTGTCCGTCGCCATGTCGATCGCAGCCGTTTGCGCTTTCAATTATTACTACCTGCCTCCCATTGGCCGGTTCACAATTGCCGACCCGCAGAATTGGGTCGCCCTATTTGCTTTCCTTGTCGTTTCCGTCACCGCCAGCCACCTATCCACACGCGCCCGGCAGCAAGCCCAACAAGCCTCGGCGCGACGCCGTGAAATCGAAAGGCTTTACGCTTTCAGTCAGGGCTTGCTCGAATCGGGCAACGTCATCCATTTGCTCAATCGAATTCCCGTGCAAATTGTGGATACCTTCGAAGTGGGTGCCGCCGCACTGCTCCTTTCCGACAAGCAGAAGATTTACCGCTCTGGCCCGGTCATTCCGCACCTCGATTTGGATAGCCTCAAAGCGGTTGTCGCGCGCGAAGAACCCGTCGTTGACGTCGCGAACAGCCTTTGTTTTGTTCCCGTGCGCATGGGTGTGCGTCCGATTGGCAGCTTGGGAATTTCCGGCACCATCCTCTCTCGCCAGACTCTCGAAGCCATCGGCACCCTGATCGCCGTCGCCATGGAACGCGCTCGTGCCGTTGAGCAACTTGGCCAGACGGAAGCAGCTCGCGAAGGCGAGCGGCTGCGCACGGCGCTTCTCGATTCCGTTACGCATGCGCTGCGCACACCGCTTACTTCCATCAAAGCTTCCGTCACAAATCTGCTTTCCAACTCGAGCCTGAGCGCCGATCAGAAACGCGAACTCCTCACTATCATCAACGAAGAAAGCGATCGCCTGAACCGCCTCGTCGGCGAAGCCGCTGAAATGGCTCAATTAGATGCGGGCGAAGTGGAGCTTCACTTGGCGCCTCATCCCATCGGCGACGTCGTCACAGCCGCCCTGAACTTGATGAAATCAGCACTCGCAAGCCGCGCCGTGCGCGTGCAGATCCCTGAGGGGCTGCCTCGCGTCCGCGTGGACCTGGAACGAGCTCCCGAAGTTCTCATTCACTTGCTCGAAAACGCCAATCAATATTCGCCGCTCGACCAGCCCATCACCATTTCCGCCGAACTCAGCGGAGATTTTCTTGTGACCAGCGTTGCCGACCGTGGCAATGGTATTGGTGACCCTGAGCAGAGCCTCATCTTCGAAAAATTTTATCGCGGCAAGGACCAGCGATATCAAATCCAAGGAACCGGCATGGGCCTGCCCATCGCCAAGGCCATCGTCCAAGCGCACGGCGGCTCGATGAGCCTTACCAGCCAGCGCGGCCACGGCTCCGTTTTCTCATTCACGCTGCCCGTAGATCATTCGCGCGCAGGAAACGCATGAACTCCACGACCGTTCTAATTGTTGACGACGAGCCGCAGATCCGTCGCGTGATGCGCACCACGCTCACCTCGCAGGGTTACGCAGTCCTCGAGGCCAAGAGCGGCGAAGAGGCCCTCGAAAAGCTCCGGAGCGATCACCCGGGCTTGATTCTTCTAGATGTGAACATGCCCGGAATGTCCGGCCTCGACGTTTGCCGCGAAATCCGCCAATCGAGCGACGTGCCCATCATCATGCTCACGGTCCGCAACTCCGAACGCGACAAGGTTCAGGCGCTTGACGCCGGCGCCGACGATTACGTTGTTAAGCCCTTCGGCGCTCAAGAACTCCTTGCGCGTATTCGTGCGGCTCTCCGCCGCGGAGCTTCGGAGGAAGCCACTCCCGCATACGTCTGTGACGACTTGAAAATTGATTTCGCCAAGCGCACCGTGACGGTCGAAGGAAGGCACGTCCGCCTGACGCCCAAAGAATTTGAATTGCTTCGTCATCTCGTCGCAAATGAGGGAAAGGCACTCGGCCACAGGCGCCTGCTCCAAGCTGTCTGGGGCCCTGATTACGGAGAAGAAACCGAGTATCTGCGCGTGTTCATTAATCAGGTACGAAAGAAAATCGAGCCCGATCCGCGCAACCCGCGCTACATCCACACCGAACCTTGGATTGGCTACCGGTTCGAGCCCCGTGCAAGAAAAGCCCGCCCATCGCGTTCCTCAAAATAATTCATTCGCACTCAGTGCAATGGATGATTCGCATCCAGCTCGAGATTGAGTTCGAGTACATTCACGCGCGGCTCGCCGAGAAACCCAAGTTGCCGGCCTTGCGCGTGCTTTTTCACCTGGAGCCGCACCTCGGCTTCCGGCATTCCGCGTTCGCGCGCCACGCGCGGAACTTGAAATTCGGCTGCGGCCGGCGAGATCTGCGGGTCAAGCCCCGACCCCGATGCCGTAGCCAGATCCACCGGGATCTGTTCCCCGGGATTCTCCGCTTGCAGAGATTGCACGGTCGCGGCCACACGGTCGAGCAGCACTTTGTTTGTTGGGCCCAGGTTTGAGCCAGAGGAACTCGAAGCGTCGTATCCTGCCGCGCCCGCTGCCGAGGGCCGCGAACGAAAATATCCAGGCGCCGTGAACGGCTGCCCGATCAGGCTTGAGCCGACGATCTTTCCACCAGATTGAATTAGCTCTCCATTCGCCTGCCACGGAAACAACCACTGCGCCAACACCGTTACCGTTAGGGGGTACACAATTCCTAGCAGCAGCGTCGTCGCCAGTGTCATCCAAATCGAAATCAGAAAATTTCGCTTCATAGAGTCCTCAAGCCAAACCGATATGCGTGATGATCATGTCAATCAATTTAATTCCCAGAAATGGGGCAATGATCCCGCCAAACCCGTAAATCAGCAGGTTGCGGCGCAGCAACGCCTCTGCGCCCAGTGGACGATACCTGACGCCGCGCAGCGCCAGCGGCACCAGCACAATTATTATCAGCGCGTTGAAAATCACAGCGGAGAGAACCGCCGACTCTGGCGTCTTCAGTCCCATCACGTTCAACACATTTAGCTGTGGAAACGCGCCCGCAAACATCGCCGGGATAATCGCAAAATACTTTGCCACATCGTTCGCCACCGAAAAGGTCGTCAGCGCTCCGCGCGTGATCAGCAGTTGCTTTCCGATTTCCACCACCTCGATTAGTTTCGTGGGGTTTGAATCCAGGTCCACCATATTGCCGGCTTCTTTTGCAGCCTGCGTGCCAGCGTTCATCGCCAGGCCCACATCTGCCTGTGCCAGCGCCGGCGCGTCATTCGTACCATCGCCGGTCATTGCCACCAATTTGCCCTTGGCCTGCTCGCGCCGGATCAGCGCCAGCTTATCTTCCGGCTTTGCCTGCGCCAGAAAATCGTCCACGCCCGCTTCACGCGCAATCGCCGCTGCGGTAAGCGGGTTATCGCCGGTAATCATCACCGTGCGAATTCCCATCGCGCGCATCTGGTCAAACCGCTCGCGCATCCCGCCTTTCAAAATGTCCTTCAAATAAATAGTGCCCAGCACGCGATAATCTTCCGCCACCAGCAGTGGCGTCCCGCCGGAATTGGATATTGCCTTCACCACTTCGTCCACTTCTGGCGGCACGCGATTACCTCTCTGCATGCAATATTGAACGATTGCATCCGGCGCCCCTTTCCGGATTTCACGTCCATCCAGGTCCACCCCCGACATTCTCGTTTGCGCCGAAAAGGGAATAAACGTGGCTGCATATGCCGAAAGCTCGCGCCCGCGCAGTCCGTATTTCTCTTTCGCCAGCACCACAATCGAGCGTCCCTCGGGAGTCTCATCCGCCAGCGACGCAAGTTGCGCCGCATCTGCAAGCTCGTCTTCTTTCACTCCCGGCGCGGGAATCAAATCTGTGGCGCGCCGATTTCCCAGCGTGATTGTTCCCGTTTTGTCGAGTAGCAGCGTATCCACATCGCCTGCCGCTTCCACAGCGCGGCCCGACATCGCCAGGACGTTGCGCTGCACTACGCGGTCCATCCCCGCAATCCCGATGGCCGAAAGCAGTCCGCCAATCGTCGTCGGAATCAGGCACACCAGCAGCGAAATGAGCACAAACACAGACTGCGGCGCACCCGAGTAAATGGCCATCGGTTGCAGCGTCACCACCGCCAGAAGAAAAATAATTGTCAGCCCCGCCAACAGAATGTTCAGTGCGATCTCGTTCGGCGTTTTCTGGCGCTCGGCGCCCTCCACCAGCTTGATCATTCGGTCGAGAAATGTTTCGCCCGGATTCGATGTAATCCTGACGGTGATTTCATCGGAGAGCACGCGTGTCCCGCCGGTCACCGCCGACCGGTCGCCTCCCGATTCGCGAATCACTGGCGCCGATTCGCCTGTAATCGCCGACTCGTCCACCGACGCAACCCCGACCACTACTTCGCCGTCCCCGGGAATGAAATCTCCCGCCCGGACGACCACCAGATCTCCTGCGCGCAACTTCGATCCCGCAACCGCCTCGGTTGTCCCATCCGCCCTCATCCGATTCGCCATGGTTTCCGCGCGTGCCTTCCGCAGCGTTTCTGCCTGCGCCTTGCCGCGCCCTTCGGCCATCGCTTCAGCAAAATTCGCGAATAGCACTGTGAACCACAGCCACAGTGTGATCTGCAGCGCAAAGCCCACACCCGGCAAATGGCTCGCAATGGTGCGGGCCAGATCCACCGTTGTGATCACCGCGCCCACTTCCACCACGAACATCACGGGGTTCTTCATCAGCGTCCGTGGGTTCAGCTTCAGCACGGAATCCCACACCGCCCGGCTCACAATTCCAGCCGTCCAAAGCGATTTCTTCCGTCGTCGAGGATTCCGTTCCTCTTCCACCGGCGTCTGCGTCAACTCTGGAGTCATAGCCATTTGTGAGCTCATCGCCGCGCGCCTCAGAAAACTTTTCCGGCGTGCATCAGCAAGTGTTCGAGAATCGGCCCCAGGCTGACGGCCGGAAAAAACGTCAGTGCTCCCACGATCAAGATCACGGAGACCAGAAGCACGGTGAAAAGCGGAGTTGTAACCGGGAATGTTCCGGCGGATTCAGGCACCACCTTCTTGCGTGCCAGATTCCCGGCAATCGCCAGCACCGGGATCACCATAAAAAATCTCCCCAGCAGCATGTCGATCCCGATGCTGGTGTTGTACCAGGCCGAGTTCCAATTCCCGCCCGCAAACGCCGACCCGTTGTTCGCCGCGCCTTGGGTATAGGCATACAGAATTTGAGAGAGTCCGTGCGGGCCGGGATTGGATATCCCTGCCTTACCGGCCGGAGTCGCGACGCCAATTGCCGTGAAAACCAGAATCACCAGCGAAAAGATCAGCACCGTGAGCACGGCCATCTTCACGTCGTACGCCTCAATTTTCTTTCCTAGATATTCGGGTGTCCTCCCCACCATCAATCCCGCGATAAACACGGAAAGAATCACGAACACGACGATCCCATAGAGTCCCGCACCCACGCCGCCGAACACCACTTCACCAAGCATCATGTTGACCATCGGAACCATGCCGCCGAGTGGAGTGTAGGAATCGTGCATGGAGTTCACCGCGCCGCAGCTCGCGTCCGTCGTCACCGTGGCGTACAACACGGAATCTGCGATTCCAAATCTTACTTCCTTGCCTTCCATGTTGCCGCCCGCTTGCGTCGCGCTCGCCCTTTGATCAACGTCGTGCAACAGCACGTTGCCCCGCGCTTCGGCCGCGTAGGCGCATGCGACTCCCGCTGCAAACAGCACTGCCATCGCAGCCCATACTGCCCAGCCGTGCCGCTGCGAGCCGGTCATCCGGCCCAGCGTGTAGGTCAGTCCCGAGGGAATCGCGAAAATCAGCACCACTTGCAGGAAATTTGTGAACGGCGTCGGATTCTCGAACGGATGCGAGCTGTTCGAATTGAAAAATCCCCCACCATTCGTGCCGAATATTTTGATCGCCTCCTGCGACGCCACAGGCCCCTGCGCGATGGTCTGCTCACTCACTACTCGTGCCGTCGCCTTTCCCTCAGCGCCCATTTGCCGCACGGTCTGCAGATCCACAAGGTGCGCGGTGTCGTAGGGCTTGAGGTTCTGCACCACACCCTGTGAAACAAATACCAGTGAGACCACCAGGCACACCGGCAGCAGCACCCATAGCGTGCAGCGCGTCATGTCTACCCAGAAATTCCCGATGGTCTCTGACTCACGTCGCGCGATCCCTCGAATCACCGCGATCGCCATCGCCACTCCCACCGCGGCGGACATAAAATTGTGGTACGCCAGCCCCGCCATCTGCGTCAGGTAGCTCATGGTCGATTCCGGCGTGTATGCTTGCCAATTCGTATTTGTCGCAAACGACGCAGCCGTATTGAACGCCAGATCCGGTGGAACATTTGCCAGGTGCTGCGGATTCCCTGGCAGCCACATCTGCATGCGCTGGAGCAAATAGAGCACCAGCATCGAAACCGCGCTGAACAGCAGCATCGCAATCGCGTATTCCGTCCAGCGCATCTCGTACTCTGCATCCACGCCCGTCAATCGATACAATAACCGCTCGATCGGCCGCATCACCGGGTCGAGAAATGTCCGTTCTCCGCTGAACACACGCGCCATGAACACGCCCAGCGGTTTCGTAATTACCAGGATTACCAGCAGGAAAAGCCCGATTTGAAACCACCCATTCGCAGTCATTCGCAAGTCCTCGTCAGAACTTTTCCGGCCACAGCAGTGCCGCCAGCAGGTACACCAGCAGGGCCGCCGAAATTCCCAGCAGCAGGATGTTTCCCAGCATCGCTCTCACTCCCTATTTCAAGCGCTCACAAGCCCAGACGTACACCACCGCCACCACAAAAAATCCCACCGTGCACGCCATGAAGACGATGTCTCGCGTTTCAGTTGCTCCTCTGTGCGTCGAGATCGCGGCTGCTCAGAACTTCACCAGGATCGCCAAGTTCAGCCTCGTCTCGTTCTTGCGGAGGTCGGGGGACCACGTTCCTACCGCGGGGTCGCACCCGCCGGCCGGTGCAACGCTTCCGCTCAGACACGCAAATGAGCCCGGGCTCCCATTATTTCCGCCAGGCGGCGTAACGCCGCCGCGCCCCGAGAAGTACGGGACATTCGCCGCCCGGTAATTCGCCTCCCACCGGAACGTAATGTACTGGCTCGGCATGTAGTCGAGTGTCGCCGAAGCGTCCCACGCCTTGTACGGGTCGCCTGGATTCTCGGTGAAGTAGGGTGTTCCGCTTGACGCTGTTGCCCCATTGATCGGCGGCAGCAGCACCAGATACCGTCCCGGATTGTTGATCTTCCCGCCGCCCAGCGTCACTCCGAATAAATCCCGGTGAAACCAGAAGCGGTTGTAAACCATGAACCCCAGAAAGCTCTGCTTCGGATGGCCATTCCGCGTTCCGAAACAGCTCACTCCTCCGCCGCTTTCGCAACCCATATCTCCGGTCAGGGAAAACGCCAGCTTGTCGAGCGTGCGTTCCGGACGGTCGTAGTATTTCATCTCGATGCTATTGTCCGTGTGGTAGCGCGTGCGGCCGGGCGTATTCAGAGTGTCCTGGCCCACGGCATATTCATTCCCGAGAATTGAAAGCCACCCGTTCGGCCGCCACAAAATCTGACCTCCCACGCCCGGCCTCCCGTTGAACCTCCCATACGATTGCCACCCGTTTACGAACCACGGCTCAATCTTCAAATGTTCGGTCGGGAAAATCTGCACGCGAACCCCATTGAAGAACCACGGCGTATTCGACGACACGAACGACGGTTGATACGCCCAATTGTCGTATTGGTAGTAGCTGAACAAGCCCACGTACGACATGAAAATTCCCGCGTCCACATTGATCCCGTGCAGCACGTTGAAGTGATACCCGCCGTACGCTTCGGAAATGTAGCGGTAGCTATCTGCGAGATTCCATTGGCCGCGCGACGGGCTCGCGTCATTGCGCGGCGTCGTCTGGGAATACATACCGAATTGCGTCATCAACCGTCCGCGCACATTATCAAAATGGAAGTCGCCGCCGACGCCCAACTGCGTCAATTGCACTTCGCTCGAACGAAATACCTCGCTGGATCCGCTGATCGTGTCGTCCTTCGGATTGTGGAAGTCATATATATAGTCAACGTCCACTCTGACTTCGGGAGTGAAGAGTTTCGTGTCCACTGGCGGATTCTTCTCTCGACTGTTCCCGTTCAGCCAGGTGAAATCTGCAAACGCAAATGGCTCCGCCTTCGGCGGCTTCTTTTCGACAGCCGCAGCCTTCGGCGGCTCTATGCCCGCGGGGGGCGCTGCCTCATGCGCCGGTGCGGCCGCCCGCGCAGGGAACGCCGCGTTGACAACCGCCGGTAGTTCCTGCGCCTTCTTCTCCGCCAGTTCCGCCTCGAGCTGATCGATCCGCTTCCTCATCGCATCCAGCTCGCGCGCGATCGCCGGAGGGATCGGCTGCTCAGCTTCATTCGCTTTCTGACCCGAAGCATTGCCGCTGTTCTGCGCGAAACAAGGCTTCTGCGCAATCGCCAGCGCGAGCGCGCCCAGAGCCAACCGCCACTTGTATTGCGATACAAACTTCAGCATGGGAATTTTCTCCTCGATAAATTCTGATCCTGTGGGCGACCCTGGAGATCAAATCGTTCCACGTCCGGTAAAACTGCGCGAAAAGGAAAGCAAAAAAATCCGCACGTCAATCCACCAGATAAAAGAATGAAAGGTAGCAACGAGATTCTCCCGATGCATTGGCGCAAACCCCGGCACCGCTGCCTCGACACCACAACTTCCACTCATCCTATGGCCGGCGCATCAGGAAGATGTAAGCAAGACATAAAGATTTCGTAAGGGAACTGGGAGGTCGGTGGGGAAGTTAAGCCCACACTAATCGATTGATTTCACAGTCTTTCGGCCCGCATACCAGCAGGGCTGGTCGCCGTAATGCGGAAAAATCGCGCGCACGCATGCCTGTGTTTGCGGCTGGTCGTAGAACACTTCCACTTTTCCGTTCTTCATCGTGGTCGAATCGTAAAACGTGACGCTGCCAAACGGATCGCCCGCTTTCGGGTTCGCCACCTTGTAGCGCACCCACAAATAATCGCAAACGTACGCCGCCGCTAACAGCGCCAGCGCGACCAACGCGACACGTTTCAGGATCATCGCTTCACCAGCATAGCTCCGGCTCATTCTACGCGCGGGGCGTGAAAATCTCAGTCTTGCGCTTGCCCCCATTCTCAAACTCGCCTATCCGCCATTGATTGGTATGATGGCAGCGCTCCGCGGATGTGCAATACACTCCGCATTCATTGCCGTCCCGCGGATTCATGAATTCAAAATGAACGCAACCGCTCCTTCAATCGCCTGCATCGGCGGCCTCGTCCTCGACCGCAAAGCCCGCGTCGAAGGCGGCGCCCGCCCCGGCACCTCCAATCCGGTTTCGGTCTCAACCAGCACTGGCGGCGTAGCCTCCAACATCGCTCGCAATCTCGCGCGCCTTGGCTGCCGCGTCTCCCTGTTTTCCATCCTCGGCGCGGACGATTCCGGCTCGACCGCCCTTCGCGAGCTGGAGAATTCCGGCGTGAATTACTCCGCAATTCTTCACTCGCACATTCATCCCACCGCCAGCTACACCGCCGTTCTCGAGCCTGACGGCGAACTATTCATCGGGCTCGCCGACATGGATATTTTCGAGGAACTCAACCCGGCCTGGGCAGACCGAATTTCTCCTGCGCTCGCGCAGTATCCGCTCTGGATTGTTGATACGAATTTGCCTGCACGCACAATCGAACGCCTCCTGAAAACTAATAGGGGCCATGCAAAAGTCCTCGCCGATCCAATCTCCATCGTCAAGTCCGAAAGAATTCGTTCGAGCCTCGCCACGGTGGACGTTCTATTTCCGAATCGCAAGGAAGCCGCCGTCTTGAGCGGCCTCCCCGTAAACACGCTTGCCGATGTCGCAAAAGCAGCGCTCGAAATTCGCGCCCAGGGTGTTGGCACCGTCGTGGTCACTCTCGGCGGCGAAGGAATCTATCTCGATGCTGGCCAAGGCGGAAAATTTCTGCCGGTGATCCCCGCGAAAAAGGTCGTCGATGTCACCGGCGCCGGAGACGCCCTCGTCGCCGGATATGCTTACGGCATGCTCGCCGGAGGTAACCACGAGCCCGCGCTTTTCGGGCTGGCCGCCGCCAGCCTCACTGTCGAAACTGAAAAATCAATCGCCGAGAATCTGAGGCCCGAACGCCTCATCGAGCGCATCAAATCCGCGTCATCTTCAGGATCAACCCATGAATCCATATCTTGATGTCCGCCCGGAAGTCGCCAAAGCGCTCGCTGCCTCGCGTCCCGTCGTCGCGCTCGAATCCACTGTCATATCGCACGGCCTCCCGCGCCCCCACAATCTTGAAACCGCCCGAGAAACGGAAGCAGCCGTGCGCGCCGAAGGCGCCGTGCCCGCCACAATCGGCCTTCTCGATGGGCGCCTCATTGTCGGACTCACTCGCGCGGAAATCGAATTGCTCGCAAGCGCGGAGCACGTCGCAAAAGTCAGCCGTCGCGATCTCGCCACAGTCCTGAATGCCCGGAAGCCCGGCGCCACCACCGTCGCCGCCACCATGATTATTGCCGCGCAAGCCGGTATCCGGGTTTTCGCCACCGGCGGCATTGGTGGCGTCCATCGCGGCGCGCAGAAAACTCTCGACATCTCGGCGGACCTCTCCGAACTTGCGCGCACACCCGTCGCCGTCGTTTGCTCCGGAGCAAAAGTGATTCTGGATTTACCGCGCACGCTCGAGGCTCTGGAAACGTTGGGTGTGCCGGTCGTGGGCTATGGCACCAGCCAGTTTCCGGCGTTCTATGTGCAGGAAAGCGGGCTGGCACTCGACTCGCGCGTGGATACGCCGCAGGAAGCCGCGCGCATCATCGCTCTGCAATGGGCGCTGGGCATGAATTCAGGAATTGTTTTCTGCAATCCGCCGCCGGCCGCAAGCGCGCTGCCGCGGCAGCAGGTGGAATCTCTCATCGAAGCCGCCCTCAGCTCCGCGGGCGCCGCCGGAATTCAGGGCAAAGCCGTAACACCCTACTTGCTCGAGCACCTTGCAAAAGCAAGCGGCGGCCAAACGCTCGCCACAAATATCGCCCTGCTCATCAACAACGCCCGCGTCGCCGCTCAAATCGCCGTGGCCTGCGTGTCACCAGTGCGATCCTAGCGTTAGGCTTATCCCTTCGCTGCCGCTCCCAACTTCAGCGTGCTGTGGAATTTTTCCATCAAGTGCGCGCCTGACCCAACCGTTGGATATTTCGCCTTCTCGCCGGGCGCGAGACATGTGGGAATGCAGGAAATCTCCGCCTCCCAATTCGGCTGGTGAAAAAACGCAATCGATTGCCGCCGAGTCGATCCGCGCGGATCGGGCAGTGGGTTCACCACACGATGCAACGTCGAAACCCAGCGATCGTTCGTCCATCGCGCCATCAAATCGCCGATGTTCACCACAAACGCTCCCGGCACCACCGGCACCGCCTGCCATTTTCCCTCGGGCGTGAAGATTTCCAGCCCCCCCGGCGCAGCCTCCGCCAGCAGAATTGTCAGACTGCCGTAATCACTGTGCGCTCCCGCGCGCAACTGGCCCGGCTTTGGCGCCACCGATTGGTGCGGATAATTCAAAGCGCGCATCGCGCTAATCGGATCATCTATCACGCCGTCGAAATATCCCTCCCGCAATTCCAATGCCAGCGCAAACACCCGCATGATCCGCGCTGCGAGTTCGCCCATCGCTCGATAATAGCCGGACCAGGCCTCCCGAAAATTTGCCGGTTCTTTCGGCCACACATTTTCCGCGAATCGAAAAGCCGCGTCCGGTTCATTTCCGCTGTGCGGCGCGTGTTGCAGTGGCCCGATGCTGAAGCTCTCTTTCAAATCCGGCGGCGTCTCCTCGCCCAGCGATTTCGCGAGCGCTTCCGCTTGTAGCGGCGAACATCCGTACGGATAGCCCACATACGGCATCTTTGCTTCTAGTTTTTTCTCCATGGACAGGTCGAAAAAAGCGCGCGCCGCATTCCAGGCTCCGGAAATAATTTCCTCGGGCACGCCGTGTCCCATCACCGCTAAAAATCCCGTTTGCCTGCAAATTTCATCCACTCGCCGTGCCAGCTCTTGCCTTTCACTCAGGGAAGCTTGCGGCCCCGGCGCACTCGCGGCGGACACTCCTGGAATCGAGGAAAGATCGACAATCGGAAACTCTCGCATGTTAGGCCCTCGCTTTTCCGGATGCGCGAAATCCTAGTGTGTCCCACTTCGCCTGTCAATCTCTCGCCCCGCTCAGCACCCTCCACCTTAGATCTGGCGGAAATCCAATTTCTCCACCGCGCGGATCCCTTTCCTTTTTCCCGCCTTCGCGCTAGCCTGAATCCGCGGTGCAGGCCATCTCGCGCAGCGCAGGGCATGCTCGGGTACCCGGGGAGCGGGGATCCCCCCCTTGCTCGATCGCAGGGCTGCATTCGCCGAAATTCGGTGCCCAAAATGGCCGATTGCTGCCTGTTTCTAATCGAAAGTGATGTCGAATAGAAATCTATGTAACTCATTGAAAACAAAGGATGGCGGTCAATTCTAATCGCAACTAATCGACACAGCAGCGAGCCCCGGATTTTCGGCCGCTCAGCGGCCGATGCACGAGCATCTAGCAGCAACACGGAAGGTCAGGAATGACGAACCAGCACTGCGTAGTGGTCATCGGCGGCGGCTTCGGCGGCCTGAGCGTCGCTCTTCGACTCAAACATGCCCCCGTCGAAGTGACGCTGCTTGACCGCTGCAATTACCATTTGTTCCAGCCGCTGCTCTACCAGGTAGCCACCGGCGCCCTTTCGCCCGCCAACATTTCCTCACCGCTGCGCCACATCCTGAAGGATCAAAAAAACACGAAAGTGCTGCTTGCCGAGGCCATTCACATCGACGCGCCCAACCGGCGCGTCATCTTGAGCGACGGAGCAGTTGATTACGACACTCTGATCGTTGCTACCGGCGCGAGTCACCAATATTTCGGCCATGACGAGTGGGAGCAGTTTGCACCTGGTTTGAAAACGATCGAAGACGCCACCGACATGCGCAGCCGCATTCTTCTTGCGTTTGAAGCCGCCGAGCGCGAGACCGATCCCGAAAAATTGAAGGCTTGGATGACATTCGTCATCGTCGGCGCAGGACCCACCGGAGCCGAGCTGGCCGGAACCCTCGGTGAAATAGCCAACGACACGCTGCGTCACGATTTCAGGAATATTAATCCGTCGGAGGCACGCATTATTCTCGTTGAAGGCATGGCCCGCGTTCTTCAAACCTATCCTGAAGAATTATCTGAAGCTGCGAGAAGGATGCTCACCCGCCTCGGCGTCACCGTCCGCACCGGCACGATGGTCGTGGATATCTCGAAGGACTCGGTCACCGTTCGCGAAGGGGACCGCACCGAAAAAATTGCCACGCGCACAGTTCTCTGGGCCGCCGGCGTTCTCGCTTCGCCGCTCGGCCGCGTGCTCGCTGCTGAAGCGGGCGCACAACTCGATAGAGCCGGCCGCGTCATCGTCGAGCCGGATCTCACAATTGCCGGACACCCGGAAATTTTTGTCATCGGGGACCTTTCGAGCTTCAGCCATCAGACCGGCAAGCCCCTGCCCGGAGTCGCGCAGCCGGCGATTCAGGAAGGTCATTATGTGGGGAAGACCATCTTGCGCCGGCTTCGCGGAGAAAAAAATAACCCGTTCCACTATTTGGACAAAGGGAATCTGGCCACTATCGGCCGCGCTAAAGCCGTTGCCGATTTGAATTGGTTGCGCCTGTCGGGCTTGCCCGCATGGATGATCTGGCTTTTCGTCCACCTCCTCTACATCGTTCAATTTCAGAATCGCCTGCTGATCCTACTTCAGTGGGCCTGGCTTTACATCACCTACGACCGTTCCGCGCGCCTCATCACCGGCAAAAAAGCCCCGCCTCTGGATTTATGATCCGAGTCTCTCCCATCAATCAAGGACGCAACGATTTCCCGCGCAGTCTCGGGGGCCCCATATTACAATCCGTCTTCGGACGAAATCTATGAAGGCATCTCAAAAAGCGATTCTGACAGTCTTGCTCGTGCTGCTGCTCGCGGCGCTTGCCGCAATCGTTTCCACGCACCAGTGGGCCAGTTCTCCTGCGCAATTAAAGGCGAATCGCGAGCAAGCAAATAAATCTGCCGATGTCGTGGATACGCGCTCGCTTGAAACCGCGCAACAACTTCTGCCGCTGGCCGTCACTTCCGAGGAGCAAGAGTACGCGCAGGAGGCGCTTCGCCTGGCCGATAAGTCTGTGGACTACGCGTTCGAGACTGCCTTGCGAGACGCCCAGGAAAACCCTGCGCCGCTGACCCCGGAAACTCGCGAGCTTTCCGAGCATTTGAAACAGGCTCGCGCGGATGTGGGGGCAGAGGAGGATCACGTCGCTGAATTGACCGCAAAGCTTGCGCATGCCCGTGCCAGCGCGAAGGACGACCTCCAGCAGCAACTCGAAATCGCGCAAGCTCAGCTCGAGCTCGACAAAGATGAAGCCGACGACATCCACCTGGATTTGATTCGCGCGGGCGGCGATAAGCGAGCCACGATTCAGCAGCAACTCGATCGCCACGAAGCCTCCAGCCAGCATGGTGGAACTGCTTCCGCTTTGTCCGCGCGCCCGCCCTCACCAGAGGGAACCGCATCAGCAAACTTGCTGTCCGAATTCCGTGCCTGGTGGTCTCTCCGCACAAAGGCAATTCTGCTCCAGGAGGCGCGCCAGAATGCGCTCGACCGCCTGGCCGTGCTCGCCGTCGCTCACGAATCTCTCAAGAAGCAGGTGAGCCTGGAAAAATCGCAAAAAAGAATTATTCACAAGAAGATCAGTGTCTCCACACGGGCAGTTTCCGCGGGCTCGCAACCACAGCCTCAGCCACAGACACAGCCTCAATCACAATCACAACCGGAGGCACAGCCCGCCGAAGCCGCGCCTCCTACCGTGCTTGTTTTTGTGAAGGAGCTTTCCCAACATCAAAAGATTTTAGGCGAATTGGACCAGCGAATCGAATCCGAGCACTATCTTTCCGCTACCTACGGCAGTTGGCTCGCTCTCGTAACCACACGTGAGCATGTATTTCTGCACGCGCTCTTTCGATCTGCATTCTGGATTTTCCTGATTGCCCTCCTCGTCTTCATGGCCAATTTCCTCATTCAGAAATTCTTCGCCGACATCACGCCCGAACGCCGCCAGTTGCACACCCTGCGTGCCGCGATTCTTCTAGGCGTTCAGGCGTTCGGGATCGTCCTTATCCTTTTAGTGATTTTTGGAGTACCCAGCAACTTCGCGACGGTTGCGGCCCTTGCCGGCGCAGGACTCACGGTTGCCCTAAAAGATTTCATTGTCGGATTCCTGGGATGGTTCGTGCTGATGGGCAAAGACGGAATCCGCGCGGGCGATTGGGTGGAAATCAACGGTGTGGGCGGGGAAGTCGTTGAAGTCGGCCCGCTTCACACTGTGTTGCTCGAGACCGGCAACTGGACGGATGCCGCTCATCCCACCGGCCGGAAAGTAACATTTGTAAATAGCTTCGCAATCGAAGGCCATTACTTCAATTTCTCAACCTCCGGCCAGTGGCTGTGGGACGAACTGGAAGTTCTGGTTTTGCCGCCGGAGGACCCGTATCCCATCGCCGAAGCAATCCAGAAAATTGCCGCGGAGGACACCGCTGCCAATGCGGCGCTGGCAGAAAAAGAATGGGAACGAGTGACGCCCTCCTACGCGAAGCGTTCCTTCAGTGCTGCTCCTTCGATGACCGTCCGGCCCACGGCTGCTGGCGTGAATGTGCTGGTGCGTTACCTCACGCGAGCCAGCGAACGCGCAGAAATTCGCGCGCGCCTCTATCGAGCCGTGGTTGATATTCTAGGCAAAAGGAATATTTCCGCGCCCGCCACGGCAGACGCTCCCCCACAATCGGTCGGCAACCGCACAATTTAATTTAAGTGAAATCTCAAAACAGCGAGAAGATGTGGAAGCCCAGGCAGCCGAGCCCGATGCCGATCACCGAGCCCGCCAACACGTCGCTTAGAAAGTGCATTCCCAAAATAATTCGTGAGGAAGCGATCAGCACCGCGACGGCCAGCAACGGCGCCCGCAACTCCGGATAAAAGAGCCCCACCGAAAATGCAACTGCAAATGCCGTGATGGAATGTCCCGAGGGAAAAGAATATTTGTCAGGAGGAAGGATCACAGCCCAGCAATGAGGCTCGATTTCGCAGGGCCTCTTGCGCCGGCTCGCGCGCTTGAGCACACGGAAGAGAAAAATGCCTGCAGCCGCGGACGAAATTCCAGCGCCAAGCGCCGCCAGACGATGCTCTCCGCCGTACAGCACAAGAATCAATCCGAGTGAGTACCACAGCCAGCCGTCGCCCAGGCGCGTCATCAAAATCATTAATATGCGGAACCATCGCGGCGCGCGCCATCGGTGCACGCGGCGCATCAGCCGGTGATCGTTCGATTGAATCTGGTTCCACACAGCTCTCGCGACTGTCATACCCATTCCTCCACCGCGGATTGTGGCGCGGAAATCCAGCGGGGACGCTTGCAAGTTTCGGGCTGGCCGAGGAGTTCTGTTCCCCAGCGGCGACAGAATTGTTCATCCTCGTAATAATTCAGATATGTGAATGCCGGAATCAACACTCCGAGCGGAGAAAGGAGCGTGGTCCAGGCCTTTTCGCGCATCATTTCGTAGGCGACGATGAACACGTCGCGAGTCAATTTGCGGAAGGATCCGGATTCGCCGGATACGCGGCCCATCCCGTTGCGCAATCCCGCGAAGAACTCTTCCTTATCCCGCGCGTGGGAGACTTCGGTGTAAGCCGTCCCCGCGGACGGCAATGCATGCGCATCGCTGCCGCCGATTTCAATTTTTTGCCATCGTTTCGCCAGCTTTGCGGCATTCGCATTGGCCCTCTCGAGCATGTGGCTGTTGCGCGTTTCCATTGCCGGGAAATAATCCTGGAACCAAAGGAAGTCTTCGCGATCGCGCGGCCCCGTGAGACTTGAGAACACATGGTTGATGCTGAAGAGCAATCTTCGTTCGGTGAGATACATCAACAGCCCCACCAAATTATTTCGCCGCTGTTGCAACTGGATGTGTTGGCGCTCGGTGATGTCGTACACGCCGATGTGGACTTCCGTTCCGCTCGGCATCCGGCAGGTCAGCTCTTCACTCAGGAAAAAATTCGCGTGCCGCCGCAATTTTTCCGAGCCTTCGATCGAATCGTGGTCCGTTAGAGTAAAGAGGCTCATGCCGCGGCGTTCGAGCAGGTCGTAAACTTCTTCGGGATTGCTATAGCTTTCGCGGCAAAAATTACCGACAAAGGGGGTCGTGCAGGGTCCTGAGAAGTATGAGTGAACATGCATGTCGCATTTCACGATTCCAATTCTGAGCGCCGCTCATTACAAGCGCATGACACCCATGCTAAAGTTCTGAAAATACAGCCACTTAATTCTTTAGACACGCGAAACGCAGTTTTAACATTCCTGTAGCATTGGATGGCAATTTGTCGGTCAGACTTTGCCGCGCATGCAGAAACTCGAGTGTGCGTTTTTTGACGCGGGCGGCGGCCACCGGGCTGCAGCCACTGCACTTGAGATGTCCATACGGGCGCAGCAGCGTCCTTGGGAAGTCTGCCTCACCAATCTGCAGGAACTCCTCGACGAGATCGACATATTGAGAAAGTACGGCGGCATCCGGATTCAGGACGCCTATAACTGGATGTTGCGCTCGGGATGGACGTTAGGCAGCACGCAGTTGATGAAGGTACTGCAGCTCGCGATCCGCATTTACCACGGTCCTACGGTCCGCTTGCTGGAAAAGCATTGGAGAGAAACACAGCCGGATATGGCGATCTCATTTGTGCCGCATTTCAATCGCGCGCTGTACGAGAGTTTTTCTCGCGCCTATCCAGGACGCCCATTCGTAACCGTACTTACGGACCTGGCGGATTACCCACTACATTTCTGGATCGAGCCGGGGCAATCCCAATATTTCATTTGCGGCTCGGAGCGCGCCGTCGCGCAGGCACGCGCTTTGGGACACGCCGACGATCGCATATTCCGCACGTCGGGAATGATTCTTCATCCGCGTTTTTACGAAGCACCGGTCGAAAATCGAATTAGCGAGCGCGAACGACTGGGACTCCGGCCCGATTTGCCGACCGGGCTCGTACTTTTCGGCGGGCATGGTTCGCAGGCCATGCTGGAAATTGCCGAGCGCCTGGACCGCTCTCCGCTGGAGCTTCAATTGATTTTTATTTGCGGGCGAAATGAAAAGCTCGCCGCCGCTTTGCGCTCGCAGAATTCCCGACTGCCGCGTTTTGTGGAGGGCTTCACGACAAAAGTGAATTACTACATGCAGCTCGCGGATTTTTTTATCGGCAAGCCCGGGCCGGGAAGCGTAAGCGAAGCGCTGGCGATGCATCTGCCTGTGATCGTGGAGCGCAACGCGTGGACGCTTCCGCAAGAGCGTTACAACGCGGATTGGATTCTAGAAAATCAAGTGGGAGAAGTGCTCCGCAATTTCAAGGAAATCGAAGCAGTAGTAGCCCGGCTGATTCAACCAACCACTCTCGCGCGCTTTCGCGCCAATGCCGCAGGGCTCAAGAATCGAGCCGTGTTTGAGATTCCCGAAATTCTTGAGCAGATTTTCGAACGATCCCGTTCGACCACCAGCGGAAATGAAAGCGCGTTATTCGCTGGACGGCTTGCCTGAGCTCGCGAGAACAATCGGCGCAAGCTTCGCTTCCCCCAACAGGACATTGAGAGCCGGGAGATCCACTTTCTTGAGCGTCTCCCATGTCGCAAGCAACTCCGACAAGCGCCTCTGAGCCGCATCCAGCGCCGCAGATGATTGCGCTGTGGGCGCACTGTCCGCTGCGCCTGCGGTAGCTGCGAGTGAGGAAAGAGTTCGGTCGAGTTCGATGAGTCCCGTCGGCAACAGCGGATATTCGGCTTCCCGCCCTGCGATCTTACCCGCGCTGTGGTCGAGGGCATCGACCGCGACCCGAATCTCCTTCGCTTTGGGATTTCCGAAGAGGCGAGCATCCAACTCCATCAATTTTGCACGGAGATCTGCGATTTCGCGGTACGCGCTCGTATTTTTCGCCAGCGCCGCATCGATGCGCTGCTCGAGCTCAAGCTGCTTCGCGAGATCTTCGGGCGAGGCATGCGCGCGCGGATCCTGTTCGACGGTCAGCTTCTGCGTAAGAGTTTCGTTCCCGGCAATGAGGCGAACTTCATACTCTCCCGGCAGCACCAGTGGGCCCTGCGGAACTGGATACGTGCCCGTGGAGATGGGAGCGGCGGACGAGTACTCGTAACGGAGCGCGGGAGGCTGGGTGTAGTGCAAATCCCAGACGTAGCGATGCATTCCCTGCGCGCTCGAAAGGATTTTTGGCACATGCAGCCAGTAGTCCGGAAATTCGCGCGGCTCGGTGAGCGTAAGCGGTTTGTCGGCGCTGGAAATGCGGCGCACTAGACGTCCGTCTTTGTCGCGGATTTCGAGAGCAACCTCTCCTGCATCGGATTTCTTCAGGTAGTAATCAATGATGGCGCCCGCCGGAGGATTTTCTCCAACAGGAGTTTCGATCGGCAGAGGGGAATCATGATTTTCGCTGTTGCGGATGCGCAGTGCACGTGCGGGATGGTAGAGATAGGCGTTGCGCATATCAATGTGCTCGGCCCATTCGCGCAGGGGCTCGATATCGTCGAGAATCCAGAACGAGCGTCCGTGGGTTCCGACAACCAGATCGTCGCCATGCAGGGCGATGTCGCGAATGGACGTGACCGGAAGATTCATTTGCAGCGGTTGCCAGTGCTCGCCATCATCGAACGAAAAAAAGACGCCAAGTTCCGTTCCAGCGTAGAGCAATCCTCGGCGCTCGAGATCTTCGCGCACCACGTGAACGTAAGCGGCTTCGGGAATCCCGACGACGACGTTCCGCCACGTCTTGCCTGCGTCGTGCGTACGGTAGATGTAGGGATGAAAATCGTCCACCTGGTGGCGGTCCACTGCCGCGTACGCCGTAGCAGCATCGAAATGCGAAGCCTCGATCAAGCTGAGCATGCTCCAGGCGGGAAGGCCCGCTGGCGTGACATCATCCCAGGATTTCGCGTCATCGGTGGTGAGGCGAATGAAGCCGTTGTCCGTGCCTGCCCAGATCTCGCCGGCCCAAATCGGCGATGGGGCAATGGTGTACACCACTCCGCGATGTTCATCCTGCGCATCCGGGGAATTTCCTGGCCGAGTTGCGAGCGTCAAATCGGGACTGATTGTTTCCCAATGCTGGCCGCGATCTTTCGTGCGCAACACGTATTGCGCGCCGAAATAAAGTTCGGACGGATCCTGTGGCGAGAACACCAGCGGGGAAGTCCACGTGTATCGCAGACGATTACCGGCGGAAACTCTCGGCTCGGGAGCGATGTCGAAGCTCTGGCCCGTGGCCCAATTGAAACGGAACACCATTCCGAACGGCCCGCCGCCATAAACGAGGGACGGATCGGCAGGGCTTAGCGCGATGTAACCGCTTTCTTCGCCGCCGATTGGCGACCAATCGCGAAAAGTGATCTGGCCAAAGTCGCTGCGGCTGAAAACGCCGGCGGTGCCACTATCTTGCTGTGAGCCATAGACTATGTAGGGGACGCGATTGTCGGTGGTCACGTGATAGAACTGGGCCGTCGGCTGGTTGAACCAACTGCTCCATGACTTGCCGCGATCGACACTGATGACCGTGCCCTGGTCGGAGACGAGAATCATGCGTTGAGGATCATCCGGCGCGATCCACAAAAGATGATAATCATCGCCGCCAGGCGCGCCCTTGATGGCATCGAAATGTTCGCCGCCGTCGGTCGAGCGGTAGAGGGAAGTGTTCGCGACGTAAACGGTGTTTGGATCGCGGGGGTCTGCGGTGATGCCGCCGAAATACCAGCCGCGCATCCAGATGCGGTGATCGGAGGAAACGCGGCGCCATGTTCTTCCCGCGTCATCCGAGCGGTAAACGCCGCCCGCGCTCGCGTCCACCAGCGCATAAACGCGCCTTCCGTTTTCTCCGGGAGCGATGGCGATTCCGATACGGCCCACACGCTCATCAGGAAATCCATGTCCGGTGATTTGCCGCCAGGTGATTCCACCGTCGAAGGATTTATAAAGCCCGCTGCCCGGACCGTTCGTCGGCGCATAGACACTCCAGGGAGGGCGGCGCGTCTGCCACAGAGAGGCGTAAACGAACTGCGGATTGCCGGGTTCAAAACAAAGATCAATGGCGCCGGTGTTGTCGTCCTTGCCGAGAACTTTTTCCCATGTTGCGCCGCCGTCCGTCGAGCGATACACGCCGCGTTCCGCGTTTGGCCCGAATGCGTGACCAAGAGCAGCTACCAGAACTATATTGGGGTTGTGCGGATGGACGAGGATGGCGCCGATTTGTTGCGAATCGCGCAAGCCAATGTTTCGCCAGGTCGCGCCGCCGTCCGTTGATTTGTACACGCCGTCGCCGAAGGAGATGTCCGAGCGCATGTCCGCTTCGCCTGAGCCTACGTAAATCGTTTGAGGTTGCGATGGCGCAATCGCCAGCGCGCCAATCGAGGCGATGGACTGGCCGTCGAAAATGGGCTGCCAGGTTTGGCCTGCGTTCACCGTCTTCCAGACGCCGCCGCCCACAGCGCCGAAATAGTATTCGTTCGGCTTGCCGGGAACGCCGCTGGCGGCCAGCGCGCGGCCTCCACGGAATGGTCCAATCAGGCGCCAGCGCATTTCTGCGAATGGTGCCGGGGATGATTGCTGAGAAAGGACTTGGCGCGCGCCAGATAACACCAGAACTGAGGCGGCTGAAACTAATGCGAGTTTGCGGTATCTAATGGAAGTGTTCATATCCTTCGCTTTCCGCGCAGAAGTATATACTATCGAGCTTTGGTCTCATGCAGTTCCGGACTCGGACGGCGCGAAGAAATCTGAGATGAATACACCGGCAACAGGAGAAATTATTATTTATGGCTAAGGCAACATTTGCGGCGGGATGCTTCTGGGGCGTTGAGGAAGCGTTTCGCCAGTTCAAGGGTGTGACTTCGACGACGGTTGGTTACACCGGTGGCACGCTGAAAAACCCAACGTATCAGGATGTATGCGGCGGGCGAACGGGCCACGCGGAGGCGGTGGAAGTGGAGTTTGATCCCTCGCAGGTCAGCTACGAGCAACTTCTCTCTGTTTTCTGGCAGAGCCACGATCCGACCACGTTGAACCGGCAGGGGCCGGACGTCGGCACGCAATACCGCTCTGCGATTTATTTTCATGAGGCCACGCAAGAAGCTTCCGCGCGCGGATCGAAAGCCGTGCTCGAAAAGATGAACGTGTTCAAGCGGCCGATCGTTACGCAGATAGAAGCGGCGACGGATTTTTACCGTGCCGAGGATTATCACCAGCAGTATCTGGAAAAGCGCGGCGCGAAAACCTGCCACTTCTAAAAGCAGCGCGGCTTCTTTTGAGTTGAATCAGCAATTGTGAGTGTCGCCGAGAGGGCTGCCTGTGTTTCAGCCGGGACAAAATGTGCGTCTAAATCTGGCAGGCATGCAGGTGAAGGACGTGATGTTTCATGCGGCGGTTCAGGCAGCTCTCGGCACAATCATCCGACAAACCTCGCAAGACCCTCCCCGGTATCTGGTGAAGCTGCTTTTTTCGTTTCGGGGCATCAGCGAAGTAGAAGTGCCCGCCGACCGGATATTGGCTGCGTAGCATTTCCACCGATTCATTTCATCGAGCTGCACTTCACCAATGGATTTCTGCGATAGAATGGAATTCATTTCGTTGAGGGGAATTGCATGATCCATCGATTTGTCCATCATAACGACCGTTTACTGCCCGTCGAGCAGGTCCGCCTCTCACCCGGCCAGGCGGGCTTGCTGAACGGCTGGGGGCTATTCACGACGATCCGCGTTGTGGAAGGGGTTCCATTCGCCTATGAGCGGCATTGGAAGCGCCTGGTGCGCGATGCCGAACGGACCCGTTGTCCCTTCCCATTCGATCAGGAAAAAGTGCGCGCGCAGTTAAATGAAGTGCTGCAGGCGAACAATGTGATCGAGGGCTGCGCGAGAATCTACGCCATCTACAATCAGGTGGGATTCTGGCGCAGCGACGAAAAATTCCCGCAGGTGGATTTGCTGCTGTATTCCGCGGGCTTGCCCTCCTATCGCGAACCGGCGCGGCTCGGTTTGCAGGAGCACGGGCGTCATGCGGCTTCTCCACTCGCAGGAGTGAAAGTCACCTCGTGGCTGAACAATGTCTGGAGCCTGCATGAGGCGCAGGCAGCAGGGTTCGACGAAGTGGCGCTTCTCAACGAGCGGGGCGAATTGGCCGAATGCACGGCCGCGAACATCTTCTGCGTTCGTGGAGGCAGCGTGACCACGCCGCCGCTTTCGTCGGGATGCCTGGAGGGGGTCACGCGCGGAGTGCTGCTCGAAATCGGCGCGGCGGCCGGCGTGCCGGTGGTAGAAGGCACTCTTCGTCCTGAGGATCTCTATGCAGCCGATGAAATTTTCATTTCATCGACCAACCGCTGCATGCTTGGCGTGAGCGAAATCAACGGACACACGATCGCCGCCGCTCCGGGGCCGATCACGAAGAAGCTCGAGAAGGTGTTTGCCGGCTACATGCGCGAGTACATTGACGGGCGCGCCGCCGCATCCGGCAAGCGCTGAGGACCGCTTCTCGCGTGGAAGCGAAATTCCCAATGGTCCCTTTGCGCTATCCCGCTAGGACCTACCTCCGGTACAATTCCATCTGCAGGTCGAATCCAGGAGGCAAAATTCCATGACCACGCTTGCCGACAAAACGTGTGTCCCGTGCCGCGGAGGCGTTCCGCCGCTTGCAGGCGAAGAATTGAAGCGGCTCGCGCAGCAACTGCCACACTGGAAGGTAGTGGACGCGCACCACATCACGCGGACATTTAGTTTTCCGGATTTCCGTCAGGCGCTCGAATTTGTGAATAAAGTGGGAGAGATCGCCGAAACGCAGGGACACCACCCTGACATTTTTCTGGCCTGGGGCAAAGCGGAAATCACCACCTGGACGCACAAAATCAACGGGCTCACCGAAAGCGACTTCATCCTCGCCGCAAAGATCGACCAGTTGGTCTAGTCGAGTGGTGAATTGTTAGTTGTGCTGTCCGACCGCGCAACAGGCTTGTCCCAAAAGCGCACAGCTGACGGATGCTCCCCGCCGTGCTGCCACCCCTAAATAGATGTAATAACTGGTGCTTACGGCCACCTCCCAGTGGAAGTTAACCTGCGACGCACTATATCGTCTGACGATGTAGTCACCTTTCGCAGTTCAAGGATACCAACCAATGAGCCGTCCCCGCGTGGTTGCAGAAAAGGAAGAGCAGCTTCCACTCACCCCGGCGATGTTTCACGTCCTGCTGGCGCTCGCGGACGGCGAAAAGCACGGTTACGCGATCCTGAAGGAAGTGGAGCGTCGCACGGATGGCAAAGTGCGGCTGAGCGCGGGAACGCTCTACGGAATCATTAAGAGGCTGAACGGAGAGGGCTGGATTGTGGAATTGAACAAACGACCGGCTGCGAGACTGGACGACGAGCGGCGGCGGTATTACCGGCTGACGGACGTGGGTCGGCAAGTGGCCGTGACCGAGGCGAAGCGCCTGGAAGAATTGCTGGAGATGGCGCGGAACAAGAATCTGTTTAAGAAACCCGAATTGGCCTGACCAGGAGATGCGCAGATGAATTCCGGCACACTGCCACGGTCGCGGAAAATATTTCGCGCGCTGCTTCGCCTCCTGCCTTTTGATTTCCGCGCAAATTACGGACATGAGATGGAAGGCGTGTTTCACGAGCAAGAGCGCGAAATCAAGGAGCGAGGTGGCGCGATGGACATTCTGAGGCTGTGGGGCGAGACGATTGCGGGAATATTCCGGACCGCGCCGAGCGAGCACTGGGAAATCTTGAAGCAAGACCTGGCCTATGGCCTGCGCATGATGCGCAAGAACACAGGCTTCACCGCAATCGCCATCCTCACGCTGGGCCTCGGAATCGGCGCGAACACGGCCATCTTCAGCGTGGTCCATTCCGTGCTGTTGCGGCCGCTGCCGTACCCGCAGGGAGATCAACTGGTTTTCATTCGGCAGCAGGCGCAAAAAGAAGGCATCGACAACATAAATTTCTCGGTTCATGAAGTGGAGGACTACCGCGATCAGAATCAAACGCTTTCCGGGCTGGTGGAATATCACAACATGTCGTTCATCCTTTACGGACATGGCGATCCGGATCGCATCCGTGCGGCGGTGGTGTCCGCGAATTATTTCGATTTGTTCAAAGTGCAGCCATTGCTTGGGCGGACATTCCTAGCGGATGACGACAAGCTTGGCGCGCCTGCAGTGCTCATCCTGAGTTACGAATATTGGAAAAATAAATTTGGCGCTGACCCCGGCATCGTGGGCAAGACCTTTGAGCTGAATGACCGGGTGCACACAGTTGTGGGTGTCCTGCCTCCCGTCCCGCAGTATCCGGCAGAGAGCGACGTTTTCATGCCGACCTCCGCGTGCCCGTTCCGCTCGGCGAAGCAATTTATCGACAACCGTGATGCGCGCCTGATGAATGCGTTCGGGCGTTTGAAGCCGGGAGTCACTGTGGCGCAGGCGCGCGCAGACTTCGCAACCATCGCGGGCCGCCTGAAATCCGAGTATCCAAAGTCGTATCCCGACAGCATGGGTTACGCGGCAACCACGAATCCTCTCCAGGATGAGTTGACGCACGGAGCGCGGACAACATTGTTCGTTTTGCTGGGCGCAGCGGCATTTGTGTTGCTCATCGCCTGCGCCAATGTAGCGAATTTGACGCTGGCGCGCATGTCACGGCGCGAACGCGAACTCGCGCTGCGCACGGCACTGGGAGCGGGTCGCAGCCGGTTGATGCGCCAACTGCTCACGGAAAGTTTCCTGATCGCACTGGTGGGAGGCGGACTCGGACTCCTCCTCGCTTACAGCAGTCTTCATTTGCTGACGGAGTTTGCCGCGCGCCTTACCCCACGCGCGCATGAAATCAACATCGATTTCGGCGTTCTCGGATTCACCTTGCTTGCCGCGCTGGGAACCAGCCTGGTTTTCGGGACAATTTCGGCGGCATTTGCGCGCGCGGACCTGTCTGCCAGCTTGAAGGAAGGCAGTACCGGTTCCGGTGCCGGCGTGCACAAGAACAGGATGCGCAGCGCGCTGATCGTCTCGCAGGTTGCATTTTCCTACATGCTTCTGATTGGGGCGGGATTGATGTTGCGCAGCCTGATCAAAATGCTGCGCGTGGATCCGGGCTTTGTCACGCAACGTGTTTTGGCCATGCGGACCACATTCAGCTTCAGCAAGTACGCAAAACCCGAGCAACTGAACATCGCCATCAAGAAAGTCCTCGACCGCGTACAGGCTGAGCCGGGCGTGGTGACGGCTGCAATTTCTTCGAGCTATCCACTCGAGCCGGAAGCGATTGCGGCCGGGCCAAATCAATACTCCGGGACTTTCAGGATCGAAGGGCGTGATCTCGCGCTGGGAGAAGCGCCGCCCGTGAGCAGCTTCTCGATCATCTCGCCAGCCTACTTCCACACGCTCGGAATTCCGCTGAAAGCGGGGCGTGAATTTGCCGAAACCGATGGGGGGGCCGGGCAGCAAGTAGCGATGGTCAATGAATCCATGAAGCGCCGATTCTGGCCAAGCGACGACGCACTGGAGAAGCGCGTGTCGTTCGACGACGGCAAGACGTGGCAAATCATTGTGGGAATTGTCGGAGACGTGCGGGAATTTGGCCTGGACCGCCCGGCGCTCCCCGAGATTTATTTGCCGCACACGCAAGGCCCTGCGCCTGCCACGCTGTCGGTGCGCACCATTGCCGATCCCCGGGCCATGGGAGACGCAATCACTCGCGCCGTGCACGAAGTGGACCCCCAGATCGCCGTGACGCATGTGGTGACTCTCGAACAGGCACGCTCCGAATCCACCACGTCACCGCGCGTTACGGCCACCCTGTTGGGAATTTTCGGCGGGCTGGCGCTGTTGATTGCCGCGGCCGGCATCGGGGGAATTATGGCGCTGTCTGTGAGCCAACGCGTTCGCGAGATCGGCATTCGCATCGCGCTGGGCGCCCAGCCTGCAAAAATTCTCAGCATGGTCCTCGGCCAGGGCTTGCTGTTGGCCGCTCTCGGAGTTGGGATCGGGCTTGCAGGAGCGTTGGCGGTGACGGGGCTGGCGAAATCGCTTTTGTTTGAGGTGACCCCGACGGACCCGGCCACATTCCTGGGTGTCGCGGTGGTGCTGGTCTCCGCCGCGATTGTGGCCAGCTACCTGCCGGCGCGGCGCGCCGCTGCAATTGATCCAATCGAAGCGCTCCGGACGGAGTAAGCAGCGAGCAATGCCAACGGTTGATTCGAGCATTTAAGGCAGGAAAGGATCCGGGCATGAATCGTCGCGAATTTTTGATGGGTTCCGCTGCAGGCATCGGCATTACAGGCGCGGGCCTTTGGCTGGAGGGCCATATTTCAGAGCGCATGCGCGCGAGCGATTCCACTTCAACGGCCGTGAAACTGACACCACCGGCAACTGGCCAAATTCCGGTGGCCTTCGCGATTTCGGAGGGAGTGCAGGTGATTGATTTCAGCGGCCCCTGGGAAGTTTTTCAGGATGTTGCGCTGAATCCCACCAAATCGGATCGCGGAGAATATGGTCGCAACCCGTTCGATCTCTACACCGTTGCCGCGACGAAAGACTCTGTCACCGGCAGCGGCGGGCTGAAGATTCTGCCGGACTACACGTTCGCGACTGCCCCTGCCCCCAAGATCGTTGTGGTGCCCGCCCAGCAAGGGTCGCCGGCGCTGCACGCATGGTTGAAGAGAGTTGCCGACAGTCCGGAAACGGATCTCGTCACTTCGGTCTGCACCGGCGCATTCCAACTCGCCGCGGCCGGGTTGCTTTCCGGCAGGCCCGCGACCACGCATCATCTATTCCAGAAGACCCTTAAGCAGAAATATCCGGACGTTGACGTGAAGAGCGGGCTACGATTCGTCGAGAGCGGCAAGATTGATACTGCGGGCGGGTTGACGTCCGGCGTCGACATGGCTCTTCGAGTGGTTGATCGCTATTACGGGCGCGCGGTGGCGCAGCAGACGGCGGAGTACATGGAGTATCAAAGTAAGGGCTGGATGGTTTAGCCGAAGAATCCTGTCACCGCGCCAGGTCCGTACCACCGGATTTCAGGACGCAAGTTCGGTCCGCAGCTCCCCGCAGCGATTTTCTATATCCCGAAAATCTGCGCGCGAACTTGCTTTAGCAGTTTGTATCGACACCAATTCCCGATAAACTTGCAAGCATCCGAGTTGCGTTGGAACCATCCAATTTGTGCCTGTCCAGCGCCGTCGTGACTTTGCGAGGATTTCGGTTTCATGCTGAAGCGGCTCTTCTCCCATTATATTGCCGAAGAAGTGCGCCCCATGGTGCGCCTGGCGATTCCCCTGGTTCTCGCAGAGCTCGGCTGGATGACCATGGGAATTGTGGACACCATGATGGTAGGCCGGCAGGTCCATAGCGCCGAGGCCATCGGTGCCGTCAGCCTGGGAAGTATCATCTATATGGCCGTCGCGATCTTCGGCACGGGCCTGATGCTGGGCTTGGACACGTTGGTTTCGCACTCCTACGGGGCAGGAGACGTGGAAGATTGCCACCGCTCGCTCGTGAATGGCGTTTACCTGAGTCTGGCGCTGGCGCCGGTGCTGATGGGGCTCATCCGCCTGGTCGAACCAATCCTGCGTTCCGTGAACATCGAAGCGGCGGTCCTGGGCCAAGCGATTCCGTATTTGCGTGCACTCAATTGGGGGACGCTGCCACTCCTGCTCTATTTTGTGTTTCGTCGCTACTTGCAGGGGATGAATCTCGCGAAGCCGGTGATGTTTGCACTTATCTCCGCGAATCTCGTCAACCTGGTGGGGAACTGGGCGTTGATCTACGGCCACCTAGGGTTGCCAGCCATCGGAACGGTTGGCTCCGGCTGGTCTACTTGCATCGCGCGACTCTACATGATGGCCGTGCTGCTGGTTTATGCCGTTTATTACGACCATCTCTACAAAACTGGCCTGCGCCAGACTCGGCGCCTGCCGACTTTTTTCCGCATGTGGCGGCTGGTGCAGCTTGGTTTTCCCGCCGCAGTTCAATTTGGCATGGAGGTCGGCGTGTTCGCCGTGGCCACAACACTGATTGCCAAATTGGGCGCTGTCGCGCTCGCAAGCCATCAAATCGCTCTCAATACTGTGAGCCTCACTTACATGGTGCCACTCGGCATTGCCTCCGCAGCGGCCGTGCGCGTGGGGCAAGCGCTCGGGCGAGGAGACGCGCATGCGGCCAGCCGAGCCGGATGGACAGCCATGGCGCTTGGCACGGGCTTCATGACCTGCATGGGAGTTCTGTTTCTGGTCGTGCCGCAATATATTGTGCGGGTTTACACGCCCGACCCCGTGGTGATTCACGCGGCCGGATCGCTCCTGTTCGTCGCTGCCTTCTTTCAACTCTTCGACGGAATGCAAACCGTGGCGACTGGTGCGTTGCGCGGCGCGGGCGACACGCGCACGGCCATGATTTGCCATTTATTTTTCTACTGGGCGATCGGTCTGCCTCTCGGAGACTATCTCTGTTTCCGGCTCGGGTGGGGTGCACCGGGATTGTGGACTGGCCTCAGCGTTGCGCTGATCTTGATCGGGAGTGCGCTGCTTTGTTTCTGGCGCCGCAAAGAACGGTCCTTCTCCGCCATGGAATTTCCGGCCGCGAAGGCACGGCTTGCTGTGGAGTAGGCTGTGCGCTCGCGCGTTATCCCCATTGAACTCTCCGGGACATTCGCGGGCCGATTCTTGCCGGCTGCGCTACAATCGGTCGCGATCGCTCTTGAGCCCTCGCGAACCGGTTTTGCGTGGCGCGCATGGCGATTCATTCGATATGCCTAACCCGTTCATGGCTCGCGCAATTCAACTCTCCCTCGAGAACATCGATTCCAGAGTTGGCGGCCCGTTCGCTGCTGTGATCGCGAAGGATGGAAAAATCATCGCCGAGGGAACGAACCGCGTCACTTCAACAAACGATCCGACGGCGCACGCCGAAGTTGTCGCGGTTCGTGAAGCCTGCAAAAAGCTGGGGCATTTCGAGTTGACCGGCTGCGAAATCTATACCACCTGCGAGCCGTGCCCCATGTGCCTCGGCGCCATCTATTGGGCACGCCCCGCGCGCGTCTACTTCGCCTGTACTGCCGCGGACGCCACGAAGGCCGGCTTCGACGATTCGTTGATCTACCAGGAAATCGCGCGACCGCACGCGCAGCGCAGGATTCCGATGCTCCCCATGATGCGGGAAGAAGCGCTAGAAATTTTTCGCGTGTGGGAAAAGAAGCAGGACAAGATCAAATACTGAGGCTGCTGCCGGTGGACACGCGCATCATCGGAAAATCCGTGCCCCGAAAAGAAGGCCGAGAAAAAGTTACCGGCCGCGCCCGCTATGTGGACGATCTCGGTCTGCCCGGGATGCTCCATGGCGTGACGGTGCGCAGTCCGGCCACGCGCGGGCGCATCGGCGGTATCCATTTCGAGGGCAACATTCCGTGGAGTGAATTCACGATTGTCACTGCGAAAGACATCCCCGGAAAAAATTGCATCGCGCTGCTGATTGAAGACCAGCCCTGCCTCGCCGCTGAATTAGTTAACCATCCAGAAGAGCCGGTTGTGCTGCTCGCGCATCGCGACAAATATTTACTCGAGGCAGCGCGCCGCGCCGTCCGCATCGAGATCGAGCCTCTTCCCGCCATTTTTACGATGGAGGACTCACTCGCGCGCAAACAGGCGATCTGGGGAGACGACAATATCTTCAAGTCGTTTCGCGTGGAGAAGGGAAACGCGGACAACGCGTGGGCCCGCGCAGATTTTGTGGTCGAAGGAACGTACGAAACTGGCTCGCAGGAGCAGCTTTATATCGAGCCGCAGGGGATGATTGCGCGCGTAGGCCCGAATGAAGGCATCACGGTCTGGGGTTCACTGCAATGTCCGTACTATGTTCAGAAGGCGCTCGCGCAGGTATTTGGATTGCCCAAAGACCGCATCCGCGTTGTGCAGGCGGAAACGGGCGGCGGCTTTGGTGGGAAGGAGGAATATCCTTCGATGATTGCGGCCCATGCCGCGCTGCTGGCATGGAAGTCGGGACAGCCGGTGAAAATAATCTACGACCGCGCCGAAGATATGACCGCAACCACAAAACGCCATCCATCGCGAACGCGGCATCGCACCGCCCTCACGCGCGACGGCAAGTTGCTGGCCATGGAGATTGATTTCACGATTGATGGGGGCGCGTACGAAACGCTGTCGCCGGTGGTTTTGTCGCGCGGCACGATTCACGCAGCAGGGCCTTACAACTGCGCCAACGTGCGGATTCTCAGCCGTGCTGTGGCAACGAATGCTCCACCGCACGGGGCCTTTCGGGGATTTGGCGCGCCGCAAAGCGTCTTCGCGCTCGAGCGCCATTTGGATCGCGTGGCGAAACTGATCGGCATCGCACCCGACGAACTGCGCCGCCGGAATTTTATTCAGGAAGGGCAAACACTCGCAGTCAGCCAGGTGGTCCGCGAAAAAGTGAACATGGGCCAGCTGATGGACCGCGCTTTTGAATTGAGCGGCTATCACTCCAAGCGCAAGCAGTTTGATGCGGAGAACGGCAATGGCGCGATCCAGCGGGGAATCGGGTTCGCCACATTTTTGCATGGCGCAGGGTTCACGGGCTCGGGCGAGGAATATCTTGCGTCCGAGGTCGCCGCGGAGGCGACGAACGACGGCCGCGTGCGCGTGATGGCCGCAAGCACAGAGATGGGCCAGGGCACGAACACAATTTTCTCGCAGATTGCAGCGGAAGCGCTCCGCCTCGGCACCGACCAGATTGAAATCGTGCAGCCCGATACGGCCTGCGTTCCAAATAGCGGGCCCACGGTTGCTTCGCGAACTTCGATGATCGTCGGAAAATTGGTTGAATCCGCCGTGCGCGAAATTCAGCGAAAGCTCTTTGACAGCGGCGCTCTCGAGCCCGGATATAGCGCGGAGAATTTTGCCGCGGCCTGCCGTGAATATATCGCGCGCAGCGGGCCGCTTCAGTCTCTCGCCAAGTACGAACACCCGCGCGACCTCCACTGGGATGACGAGCACTATCAGGGCGACGCCTATGGCGCATATGCGTGGGCGGTCTATGTGGCCGAAGTTTCTGTGGACATGCGCACCGCCGAAGTTCACGTGCAGGATTTTGTCGCCGTGCAGGAAGTGGGCAAGGTGATTAATCCGGTGCTCGCCGCCGGGCAGATTGAAGGGGGCGTGGCGCAGGGAATCGGCTTCGCGCTGTACGAGAATGTGGTGTGGCAGGAAGGGCGCATGGTCAACGGGCAAATGACGAACTACGTGATGCCCACCTCCATGGACATTCCGCCGATTCGCGTTTATTTCGAAGAAATTCCCTACGCGGGCGGGCCGGGTGGAGCAAAAGGAATTGGTGAGTTGCCGCTCGATGGCACAGCGCCCGCGATTGCGAACGCGATCGCGCACGCCACGGGCGCAGACATCACTCGGATTCCTGTGACACCCGAGGCACTGATGGAAATGCTGGAGACTGTGCATGCCTGACACCGCGCGGAAGATTCGCGTGAAATGCCACGTAAATGGGCTGCCGGCAACGCTCGATGCGTACCCGATGGCGCGCCTGCTCGACGTGCTGCGAGAGCAAGAAGGGCTGACCGGCACAAAAGAGGGGTGCGGCGAAGGGGAGTGCGGCGCTTGCTCAGTAGAAATCGATGGCGTGCTGGTGAACAGCTGCCTCGTTCCTGCGCTGCAAGCAGAGGGTGCAAAAATCCGCACCATCGAGGGAGTTGCGGACGGCGAGTGTTTGCATGCGGTGCAGCAAGCTTTCATCGCACATGGCGGCGCGCAGTGCGGCATCTGCACGCCCGGGATGATTCTAGCGGTTGTAAATTTGCTCGAGCGGCACGCGCATCCGGACGACGCTCAAATTCGCGAAGGCCTTGCCGGAAATCTTTGCCGGTGCACCGGCTACACGAAGATTTTCGAATCGGTCGTTGCTGCCTGCCAGAAAAAGGAGCAGGGTGCGTGAGGTCATACCTTCCGTCGTATCACATGGAGGCTCCGCGCGATTTGGCTTCTGCGCTCGACCAAATGGCCCGCGAGCCTGGGGCTTGGAAGCCATTCGCCGGCGGGACGGACTTGATGGTCTTGCTCGAAGCGGGCAAGTTGCCGCACCGCCGATTCCTGAGCATTTGGGAATTGCCGGAACTGCGCGGAATCGAAATGGCGGCAGACCACGTGCTGATCGGCGCGCTCACCACCTACACAGAAGTGCAGCGCCATGAAACGCTGGCGCGCGAATTTTCACTCCTCTCACGCGCCGCGGGCGAAACCGGCGGCGTCGCGACGCAGAACCGTGGGACGCTCGGTGGAAATATTGCCAACGCCTCGCCCGCAGCCGATTCGCCGCCGGCGCTGATCGTTTACGATGCGGAAATCGAACTCGTCTCCGCCCGCGGCACGCGCTGGCTGCCGTATCGTGATTTTCACACCGGCTATAAGCAAATGAAGATCCGCCCAGACGAATTAATCCGGCGAATCCGTCTCCCGCGCACGATGGCTGCCTGGAAACAGCACTATCGAAAAGTGGGAACTCGGCGGGGGCAGGCAATTTCGAAAGTGTGCTTCGCGGGGGCAGCGCGTGTTGAAAATGGCCGAATTGCAGACGCGCGCATCGCTCTGGGAAGCGTCGCGCCAACTGTGGTCCGCGCCTTAGAAACGGAACAATTGCTGCGCGGTGAACTGTCGTCGCGCACAATCCTGCAGGCGGCACAGGCAGTCCTCGCACGAGAAATCGCACCGATTGATGACATGCGCTCGACGGCGCGGTATCGCCTGCGAGTCGCGCAGAATCTGCTCGCGGAGTTTTTAGATATTCTGGCGAATTGACCAGCGATGCCAACCACTGAAAACCCGTCAGCAATTCTCGCGAAGCCGCCGGACCTGGTCGTGCGTGGCAAACGAGTGGTCACGCCTGAAGGCGAACGCGCCGCGGCGATTCAAATTCGTGGCGGCTTGATTTCAGCAATCTCCGCCTTCGACGATGTTCCGACGGGCGCTTCGCTGCATGAGGCTGGTGAGTCAGTCGTGATGCCCGGGCTTGTGGACACGCATGTACACATCAACGAACCGGGCCGCACGGAGTGGGAGGGTTTTTCAACAGCGACGCGCGCGGCTGCCGCGGGCGGCGTCACGACGTTGATCGAAATGCCGCTGAACAGCATTCCCGCGACTACAAGCGCCGGCGCATATCGAGAGAAAATCGCAGCCGCGGCGGGAAAGCTCTGGGTGGACGTGGGATTTTGGGGAGGTGTTGTCCCCGGAAATAATGCCGAACTCCGGCCGTTGTGGGAAGCCGGCGTATTTGGATTCAAATGCTTTCTCGTTCCGAGCGGCGTCGAGGAATTTGCGCATGTGGGCGAAGCCGATCTTCGCGCGGCTGCGCCGCAATTAGCTGCGCTGGGCGCGCCGCTACTGGCGCACGCTGAATTGCCCGGGCCGATTGCGGCGGCCATGAAAAATCTAGCGAAAGCGAGCCCGAGAGCCTACGCGACGTGGCTGGCATCTCGCCCGCACGAAGCAGAGAACGAAGCGATTGCGCTCCTGATTCGAACCTGTGGCGAATTCGGGGTTCGCACTCACATCGTGCACTTGTCATCCTCGGACGCAATTCAGCAGTTGAGGCAGGCGAAGGCAAACGGTCTTGCGGTCAGCGTAGAAACGTGCCCGCACTATCTGACCTTTGACGCAGAAGAAATCGGCGACGGCGCGACAGAATGTAAATGCGCGCCTCCGATTCGCGAGCGCGAAAATCGGGAAAAGCTCTGGGCTGCGCTCGGCGATGGAACGATTGATATGATCGCAACCGACCATTCACCTTGCCCTCCGTCGATGAAACTCGCAGTGGAAGGCGATTTCCTGCACGCATGGGGTGGCATTGCATCCCTGCAGCTCAGCTTGCCCGCAGTGTGGACGCAGGCAGCCTCGCGCGGATATGCTGTGCCTCGGCTGGCGGAATGGCTCTGCAAAGGTCCCGCGAAATTGGCAGGACTCGAGAAACGGAAGGGAACGATCGCCGTGGGTTTCGATGCTGATCTGGCCATCTGGAATCCTGGAGCGAAGTTTACGGTCGAGCCGGCGCAACTTCACCATCGCCACAAAGTGACGCCTTATGCTGGGCGCGAGCTCGCGGGCGTGGTGGAGACTACCTTTCTTCGCGGGCGGAAGATTTATGACCGCGGGGAATTTTCTCCCGGCCCGATTGGGCGCATTCTTCATCGAGGCGGTGCATGAAGGATTTCACGAAACTGGTGGACCTCGCTTCGGAGCGGCTCGGCGGCAAGGTGCTCGAAGCCAACGACGAATTCTTTGCTTCCAAAGAAAATCTGCTGAAGGAGTCCAAGCCTATTTTCATCGAAGGGAAGTACACACCACACGGAAAATGGATGGACGGTTGGGAGACGCGCCGCCGCCGGACGCCCGGGCACGATTGGTGCGTGATCCGTTTGGGCCTGGCAGGAATCGTCCGGGGCGTGGTGGTGGACACGAGTCATTTCAAGGGCAATTTCCCTTCGCATTTTTCGCTCGAAGCCTGTGATTTGGGTCCATCCACTTCACACAAAAATGAGAAGAAGCGGCTCGATTCTGCCGCGACACAATGGATTGAACTCGCGCCGCAAATGGCGCTTCAGGGTGACACGCAGAATTTATTTTCGATCGAACATACGGGCCGACTCACTCACTTGCGATTGAAAATTTATCCCGACGGCGGCGTTGCTCGCCTGCGCGTTTACGGTGAGGTGGTTTCAGATCCAACGCGCATATCGCGAGGAGAGCTGGATCTCGTCGCAATCGAAAACGGCGGCCGGGTTGTTGCATCGAGCGACGAATTCTTCAGCGCGCCACTGAACCTGCTGATGCCAGGCCGTGGAAAAGACATGAGCGACGGTTGGGAGACTCGGCGCCGGCGCGGCCCGGGACACGATTGGGTGATCCTGAAGCTCGGGATCCCCGGCGTGATTAAGCGCATCGAGGTGGATACTGCGCACTTCAAAGGAAATTATCCTGATCGTTGCGCGTTGGGAGCATGTTACGTAGAAGGGGCCGCGGCGGGGGATGTGGCGCTGGGTTCTGCGGCATGGAGACTGGTCTTGCCGGAGAAAAAGCTCAAAGCCAATCACCGTCATATTTTTCGACCGCAGCCGGACGACAAGGCGGCCTCGACTCACGTGCGGTTCAAGATTTATCCGGACGGCGGTGTCAGCCGCTTGCGTTTATTCGGGCGCGCGGAACCCGCGCGCGAAAACCGGAATGGAATCGAACGATTCAATCAGCTAGCAGTTGCACAAGCGCGAAAATCGCTCGTTGATTGCTGCGGGTCAAAGAAATGGGTGGACCAAGTGATTGCCCATCGCCCATTCACTAGCGCCGCGCACCTGATCGTAGTAACCGAAAAGGCGTGGGGTGCACTCGATCCAAAGGACTGGCTGGAAGCGTTTGGGCATCATCCCGCAATCGGCACGAAGCGCGCGAAGGCTAAACAATCGACAACCGCGCGGCAATGGTCTGCCGGGGAACAATCCGCTGCGCAGAAGTCGTCCGCAGATACACTCGCGGGCTTGAAAGAGGCCAATCAGGCGTACCATGCGAAGTTCGGGCATGTCTTCTTGATTTGCGCGACCGGAAAAACGAGCGAGGAGATTTTGAAACATTTGCACCAACGCCTGACAAACGATTCTGAAACGGAATTGCGCAACGCCGCGGAAGAGCAGCGCAAAATCACGCGGCTGCGCCTGGAGAAACTCCTCGAATCATGAGCGAGATCACCACACACGTTCTGGATATTTCGATTGGCCGCCCCGCTGCGGGCATTTCGGTCACGCTCGAAATTGAAAAAACAGGAGGCGGCTGGAAAGAGCTCAGCCGGGGCGCAACGGACGGCGATGGGCGACTGCGACATCTGCTGGCTCCGGGCTCGCTGGTCGAAGGCATCTACCGACTTACGTTCGAGACGCACCAGTATTTTCATCCGCGAAAAATCGAGGGGTTCTATCCGCAAGTGAGCATCGTATTTCAAGTGCGGGACGCGAAGCAGAATTACCACGTTCCCCTGCTGCTGAGCCCCTACGGTTATTCCACGTACCGCGGGAGCTGACGCATGACCATCAAGCTCGGCGAAAACAATTACGGAAAATCACGCGTCCGATTGCTGCGCGTGGTCAGGCAGGAAGGCCGCCACGATATCAAGGAGCTGACGGTCGGGATCCGGTTTGAAGGGGATTTCGAAACTGCGCATACGAAAGGTGACAACCGCAAAATCCTGCCCACGGACACGATGAAGAACACGGTGTATGCGCTTGCGCGGCAATACCCTGTGGAGGCAGTGGAGGATTTTTGCCAGCACCTGATTGAGCATTTCCTGACGTACAACCCGCAGGTTTCACGCGTGACGATTGAAGCGGTGGAGAATCTCTGGGCGCGGCTACCGCATGGAGGCAAGCCGCATGCATTCACCTTCACGCGCCCAGGAGCAGAGAAGCGCACAGCAGCCTTGACCGGCACGCGCGAGGGCACGGTGATCCGCGCCGGCATCGAAGACCTGACCGTGCTCAAGACGACGAAATCAGCGTTCGATGGATTTCTGCGCGATCCCTACACGACCTTAAAAGAGGACCACAACCGCATCCTTTCCACCACTATTCGCGCGCAATGGCTTTACGAAGGAAGCGAAGCGGAATTCAACCCCCTGTGGCATGGCGTTCGGCAAATGCTGCTCGAAACGTTCGCCGAACACGACAGCCATTCGCTGCAGCACACTCTTCACGCGATGGGCGAGGCAGTCCTAAACAATTTCGATCGCGTCCAAGAAATTCATCTTTCTCTGCCGAATAAGCACTTCAACCTTGTGGACCTCTCGCCCTTCGGAATGGACAATCCCGCGGAAGTATTTTTGCCCACCGATGAACCGCACGGCTTGATCGAAGCGACGCTGCGCAGGGAATGATCAAGAGTTGGATTTTGCTTTGCGGCCATCAAGAATTTTGACGAATGAGGCGGAGCGGAGCTCAGGGAGCGTCAGGCCGCTGAGCGATTGCGCCTCGTCCGCCGTGATCGCGCCGCAATTGATTGCCCGCAGAAAATAAATCAACAGCCCTTGCCCTGTGGCTGCGTCATCGAACACTTCGCCGACGAGCGTGGCCTGCGCCGCTTTGTTGATGAAATTGCGCAACCGTTCGGATGCAGCGTCGAGCCCCTCAAGGAAAAAATAATACACCGCGGCGTAACGCGTGGGTAGCTGCGCCGGGTGCAGATCCCAGCCTTCGTAAAATCCGTTGGCAAGCGAATGAAGAATGTGATCGAAGTGTAATTTCCAGGCGGAATGAACGGCAGCACGATTTTCGGCAACCTGTCTGGCAGTGAGGGCGGCTCCATCCGGTGCTGCGCGATGCGGTGGAACAGGCAGAATGTTGGTAGCGCCATCGGAGAGCCAGACTCCTGTGCCGGCAAGGGCCACCTGCATTACCTCGCGCGCAAAATCGCACGCGAGGTGCGTATGCGTTTGATAAGCGGCGGTGATGATGCGGCCTGCCGTGTAGTCGTAGGTGCCAAAATGTGCGGCAACGCAACGTCCGCGCGCAGCCGTTACCAGCGGCAATAAATTCGCCTCGCCACGCTCGTTGAAGATGGATTGCGTCGTTTCGATCATCAATTCGCAACGAAGCGCGCCCGGCTCGAGATCGAGCATCGGTTCGAGGCGCGAGCAGACGTCCGCGAACGCCGCGACCTCGTCCGGCAGGGTGATCTTTGGAAGCGTGATGAAGAATCCTTTGGGCAGCTCGCCGCGCATTTTCTCCGCCAATTCCGTGAGGAAGATGTCCATCGTGCGGATGCTGCGCGCGCGCAGCTCTTCTGTGAAGGGCTTAATGCGAATGCCAATGAATGGCGATAATTGCCCCGCGTTTGCACCCGAAGCGACTTCTGCCGCAGCAGCCGCGGCGTGGCCGTCCTCTTCGTCGTCCGGACGGTTCCCGTAACCATCCTCGAAGTCGATGCGAAAATCTTCTACGGGCTCGCGTTTGAGTTTTTCGCGCACGCGCCGGTAGAGAGTATGCGCAAACCACGCCGGCCGGTTTTCCTTCCTGGACTTTTCCGGTTCTGTTTCCACCCACTTGGCGATTGCGGCGGCAGCTTCAGGCGAATCCGCGAGGCGATCCGCCCCCGGCAGGGCGATCGCTCGCGCGAAAGTGACGAAATCCGGCGCATAGTCGTCGAGGGAACGCAGGGCAAGCTCGCCGAGGCGCCGCGTAGTATCCGCATGAAATAAATGCGCGCCTCCGTAAACTACATGGACCGGCTGGCGCGCGCCAGAGGAGCCCGGATAGCGCTTCTGAAAGGCCGCGTGCGCCGGCTCCAGCCGCGTTGTAATCTCCCGCAGCGATTCCGGGGGAAGAGTTCTTTTCATTGGGTGCCTCGCGCTTTACCACGAATCGGGGTTGTTCGAAAATACGGGACAGGATACAGTTATTTTGTCACGGAACGAAGTCCATTGGGCACTCCCAGCCGCCTTATGGAGCCGGTAGTGGGCTGCCCGCGTTGTGTGGCTTCCTCCCTGCTGAAAATTTTGAGGTGGTTGAGCCGACGGAATGATCGGGAAAATTCTTATTGTCGACGACGAGTCCGCAGCGCGAACCGCACTAGAAACATTGCTGCGGCGCGAGGGCTACGACGTCCGCGACGCAAGCGACGGGCCGGCCGCCCTGGCCGCGTGCTCCACATTTCTTCCTGACCTGATCCTGCTCGACATCCTGATGCCAGGCATGAATGGATTTGAGGTTTGCCGGCGCATCAAAGCTACACCCGAAACAAGACTCACGCCCGTGGTTCTGATCACCGGTCTCTCGGCAACTGAGGATCGCATCGAAGGGATCAATGCGGGCGCGGACGATTTTCTGAGCAAGCCGATCGACTTCAACGAACTGCTCGCCCGCACACGTTCGCTGCTCCGTCTGAAGCTCTATACGGACGAACTCGAAAATGCAGAGGCTGTGGTGTTCACTCTGGCGCAGAGCATTGAAGCGCGCGACCCGTACACGCGGGGCCACTGCGAGCGGCTTGCCGATATGTCGGCCCGTCTGGGCGCGCGGCTTGAAATTCCAGAGGAATATATCAAAGCGCTTCGCTGGGCTGGAATCGTGCACGACATCGGAAAGGTGGTCGTGCCGGATTCGATTTTGCTCAAACCGGGGCCGCTGACGCCGGAAGAAATGGCCGTGATGCGGAAGCATTCCGTCGTCGGCGAGCGCATTTGTGCGCCCCTCAAATCTTTCCGGCCCGTGCTTCCGATCATTCGACATCATCACGAGAAGCGCGATGGCTCGGGATATCCGGACGCACTGCGTGGTGAAGAAATTCCCCTCACCGCGCGCATTCTTCAACTCGCCGACGTTTACGATGCGCTCACCTCGAATCGCCCGTACCGCACAGCCGTGCCCTCGGAAGAAGCGCTGAAACTCATGGATGAGGAAGCGAAGCTCGGCTGGTGGGATCAGGATCTGTTCAGCAAGTTTCGGGACATGATTCGCGACGGCCGAGCCAATTCCAATCCAGAAAACTCTCGCGGGGCCACCAGTAAATCTTGAATGGTGGGCATCACGCCTTGCTCAGGCGGTCCTCTCCAGCGTAGATTACGAATCGACGTCCGCGCAGAAACCCAATTAAAGTCAGCCGCAATTCTCTCGCAAGCTGCACGGCCAGGCTGGAAGGGGCGGAGACCGACGCGACGACTGGCACACCCGCGACGATCGCTTTCTGCACGATTTCGAACCCGCCGCGCCCGCTGACCAGCAGCACCGACTGCGCCAGCGGCATACGGCCCTCACGCAGAGCCCACCCGATCACTTTATCCACGGCGTTATGGCGGCCGATGTCCTCTCGGAGCACCAGCAGTTTGCCGCCGGAGTCGAAAAGCGCCGCCGCATGAAGACCGCCAGTGCGCTCGAAGACGTCTTGTGACGACCGCAGAGCATCCGGCAATCGCAAAAGCAGCTCGGGCGCGAGGCGAAAATCCGGATTCGGAGCTCGCAGCAAGCGCGAGCGCACCGAATCAATCGAGGCTTTTCCGCAGATGCCGCAGCTTGAAGCAGCGAAGAAGTGCCGCCTCATTTTATCGAAATCCGGTGCGGCATCCCGGGAAAGCTCCGCTACTACGACATTGCCGCGGTTTTGAGCGCCATCTGCGGCAGCACTTTCGAGTCTGACGATTTGCTCGCGGCGCTGCACGAGCCCTTCCGTGAACAGAAACCCGGCGGCAAGCTCCAGGTCGTGCCCGGGAGTGCGCATGGTGACGCTGAGCGGGTGATCACCGATACGGATTTCGAGCGGTTCTTCGCCTGCGAGATAATCGTCCTTGCGGCGCAGCTTTCCATCGTCCCATTCATGGACTTGCGTGAGATCAACGCTGCGGGACTTCTTTGGCAAGTGCGGCGCTCCCGAAACCGGATAACTCTTGGCGAACAGAGTGTCAAGGGTACCGCCAAAAAACGCAACGCGCGCGCCAAAAAACGGGGCTGGCCCGGGCCGATGGAATCGGCCCGAGCCAGAGGGCGTTCACTGGTGAGAGGAACTGCGGAGATTAATTCCTCGTTTACTCCGACTCGACCGCGACGACCTGGCCGGTCAAAGTATCGAGAAAAAGTTTGTCGTGCCGGCGGTGGTTGAAATCGAACATGTTGTCGAGCGGCCCGGCGATCGCATCAAACGAGCCGCCCCCAATCCGGCCAAGATCCCAATTGTCTTCGATGAAGCGAAGAATCGAGCTTTGGTCCGTGACGGTGCCGTCAACGAAATTTTTCTTTGCCCACGGCGAGACCACATTCAAAGGCAGTCTCGGACCGTAGCCGCAGCGTCCCTGGAATCCGCCGAGCGCCTTCGCACCCGTGCCGCAGGCACCTGGGCCGGTGAGCGCGTCTTCCGAAGTCGCCGACTGGTTGACGATCGGACTCATCTGGTGGTCGTACCATCCATCCGAGTCATCCCAGGAGATGATCACTGCAATGTCCTTCCATTCCTGGAGCGACTGCAGTTTGTTCAGAGTGTCCACGATGAACACTTGCTCGTCGAGCGGCGTGGAGTTGTTGGCGTGGCCGTCTTGCGCTCGGTTGGCTTTCAAGAAGCTGACCGCGGGCAGATTACCGGAAAACGCCGCATTCCAGAAATCGCTTAGGTCGTATTGATGATTTGCCTGATCGGTGTAGCCGATCATGGCCCCGGAAGTCGCCGGCAAATGGTGCGGGTTCGAAGTTGACTTGTAATACTGGAACGGTTCGTGGTGGGGGCTATAAGCATGAACAACCGTGCCGTCAAGCCGGCTCGTAGCAGCGTTGCAGATAGCGTTTCCCGTCTTCGGGTCTATACCAGTTGGCTTGAAGCCACCCTGGAACCATCCCCACGAAATACCCTTAGCGGTGAGGAGGTCACCCACATTCTTGTTTGTGTTTACCATTCCGACCTGTTCAGAGCCGCTGCAATCATCGTAAAAGGGATCGGGATCACCCACCACGCTGTTCGCAATCACATCGGCGCCCGTCCCAATATTGGCGGCCGGGTCAACGCCGTTCGTCTGCCCCGAAACCAGGTTTAGGGCGCCCGGCGTGGAAGGCCCGAAGGTGGTTCCGTAGGAGTTGTCGCTCATGGCGAAATACTGAGCGTAGTTCCAGAGGGCCGTGACGGTGTTTCCGTCGTAGTAGCCCATCACCACGCCGGTGCCAAGCGCGGCCAGATTCGGGAATGTCGTGCATCCGCCGGCAGGCGAGGCGAATTCGGGGAACTTGTCCATGAGCCCATTATCAAAGGCCTGCTGCTCCGGACCGTAATCGTGGTTCATGTCGCAGGTGTGATTCTGGCTGCGGTCCAGACGGAAGGGCGCAAAGGAATTGGGGTTTTGATCGTGGAGGCCTTGCGTCAAACCATTCACAGTCGGCGTGTCGGACTTCGCCTGAAGGAAATAGGTTGAGCCGTCGAGGTTGGGCTTTGCGTTCGGATATGTCGCGAAATAATGGTCAAAGGAAACGTTTTCCTGGAAGATGACGACCACGTGCTTGATGGGAGTGTTGGAATGGGAATCGTCGTCATCATGCTTGTTGTTGCCGCCATTTCCTGCGAATGCGCTGCCCGGGGTCATCATGGCGATGTTGCAAGCCATCACACCGGCCACGAGCCAACGAAGATTCTTCCGTATCATGTTTTCTCCTCAAGAGGATTTCTCGGCGCCGGCTCCGCATCGCATCGCCGGGGACTCTCCGCCGCGCACCGCGGCGGGCGGGAAACCTGCGGAGTCAATCGCCTGCATGAGTTGGATACGCTGGGGTTGTTAAAGGTGGATGAAAGCGGGGTGAAAACTGGCCGCGCGCGAAGAATTTCCTCGCCCAGGCGCCTCCTCGCCTGCCATCAAACAGTCATAAGTTAGCGGCGCAGAAGCCCTGGAAGTTTACAGAGACTTCAGGAACTCGATAATGTCGTCCTGCTCGGGCCGTTTCAGTTTTTCAAATTTCTTGATGACATGAGTAGCCTCGCCGCTATGCCGGGTGATGGCGTCGAGCAGCGTCAAAGAAGCGCCGTCATGCATCAAGCGCGGACGCAAGCGGACTCCCCACAAGGGGGCCGTGCGAATCTTGTTGCGGCTGCTCTCGAAGTCTTGTTTCGACATATAGTCGGACATCTGGTCGAAAACCTTGCGTCCGTAGTGCTCGGGCGTGGCCTGCAAGATCCCATCTCCGGTGCCCACGTCGTGCATCAGGAAATCTCCGTACGGATGAAAGGTGACCGAGCCGAGCGCAGCAGGAACTGTAAACGTGCCGCCATTGATTTTTGTTCCAGCGGGAGCGGTTGTCAGCGTTTCGACATGGCAGGTGGCACAACCGGTCTTTTCGAAAAGGGTGAGGCCCTTCATGGCAGCCGGGCTTCCAGCGAGCTGAGCATCGCGCGCAGGCGCCTTGGTGGCGCGAATGAAGCGGGCGAAATGGTCAATGTCGGAAAGCCCGTCCGGCCCAGGCGTATCATTGGGCTCGGAGACGGTGTTGCAGAGACTGGTTACCTCATTCGGTTGGAGCCGGCTTGTGATCCCCATTTCATTGAGGTACGCGTCTCCGGCGAAGGACAACAGGCTGGCGTGCTGATCTTTCCAGCCGAAGCGGCCTACACCCATCTGTCCAGGCGCCTCCACGATGGGAACATAGAGGATTTGGCCGCAGATTTTTTCATGAGTGGACTTGCACTGTTGTCTGGCAAGATCAACCTGAGTTTGATCGGCAACGGCCTCGACGAACCCATCTCCCAAAAGGTTCAGCGAGAGACGAAACGTACGGATCGTTTCGGTCTCTGGAACGCGTTCCTGAATTTCCTTGTCGGGGAAAGCGGCGTTGGGGCAGATGGCACGGTCATTGACCAGTGAACGGCCGGCGATCACCTCGGCTCCGTGCGCGATGGGGATCCTTGGAGTTTGGAAGTGTCCGCCCGGCCCCTGATGGCCGACGCGCAATTCAGTAACCTGAGAAGCGGCGCCGGACACTGGATTCTGGTGGCATTCGCGGCAGGACTGCGCGTTGTACAGCGGCCCAAGGCCGTCGCTTAGCTGCTCGGTCTCGTCGAATTTCACCTGGTCGGCCTGGTGCGTTGCATCATCGACCATGCCGTTGGATTTATTGTCAAAGCCCGTTGGTGCGTCTGGAATTTGCGTATTGGCTGAGAGTAGGGCAAAACTTAGAGCGGCCGCTGCGATGAAGATCTTCATTAGCTCTTCCTCCTCGAGCGGATTGAGGGCTGGGCAAGATCGTAAATACCACTTTGCGCGCTTGCGGAAAAGCCCGAAGAACATGGCGGCTGCCCAAATCAGCAAGATCAATGGGTTTTGGGGTATGGGAACTTCTTCCCCTGGGGCACCCCGGGAGCAACCGGGTTGGGGCCTTCAATACCATCCACCACCTCGCTAGCCTGCATTCGAAGGGCCGGATGGAAATTTCATTCACACAGGTGTAACATACCGCCTCCCTCCCTGTTCTCCGACAGGTTGGAGATTCCATGGCACACTCAATTCCTATTTCTAATAGTGGTACGGGTAAACGCATTGGCCTGGAAGCCTGGATGGAGCGCGTCCTGGAGAAGGCGGATGAAGCGCGGCACGGCTGGGATGCCGATGCCGTCCACGACCTGCGCGTGGCGCTGCGCCGCTGCCGGACGATGGCGGATGCGTTGAGCGAAGTGAATCCCGGGCCGGGCTGGCGGAAGCTGAAGAGGGCGAGCCGGGGCTTATTTAACAAGCTGGGACTTCTGCGGGACACGCAAGTGGAGAAGGAATGGGTGAGGAAGCTGGGGGCGCCGGACAATCCAATTCGCCGCTACATGCTGCGGGCGCTAAGCGCCGAAGAGCGCCGGCAACGAGATGAAGCCGCGCGGGCCTTGGGCAAATTTGAGCGGAAGGAGTGGCGGAAATCGTCGAAGCACTCGGCAGAGATGGCGCACTTTTTCCCGGTCGAAAGCGTGGTTTTTCAGCGGCTGGCGCTAAGCAGCCTGAATGAAGCTGTGGAACTTCATAGGCGCGCGCGAAAAAGCAGGAGCCGAATCGCCTGGCACCGGTTGAGGATTGGGCTGAAGCGGTTCCGCTACATCGTCGAGAATTTTCTGCCGGCGCGATATGAAGCATGGGGCCAGGATTTGAGCCACATGCAGGATTTGCTGGGCGACGTCCACGACCTGGATGTGCTGCGCACGGAAATCCGCCGGCGATGTGCCGAGCGCGACCCCGCGGCGGTGGCCGCGTGGCTCGAGAAAATCGAGAGCGAGCGGAAGATGAGGCTCGAGGAATTCCGCGCGAAAACCAACGACAAGGAGTTTCTTTGGCTTGCCTGGCGCGGCGGCCTTCAGGGAGGAAATAGAATCCAAGCCGTCTCTCTTATTGATGTCCAGAAGAGTTATTCCGCCAGTTGACGAAGCCCTCCTACGGCGGGCTCGCGAAGTGACTCCTAAGACGAGAGCTGGCGGAGCATCTTCGGCGTTGCCACCCACTGAAGCTCCCATTTCCCATGCGAAGCTGCGTGCTCGAAGCAGGCCACCCCGGCCTTCTTGAGCGAAGTGAAAACGCCGCGAGCGCCAACCATCTGATAAATCATCTGGTCGAGATGCGGAGCGTGCCCGAAGCACATCACTTCTTTGGCGCGCAGCCGCGCGATTTCCTTTAACGCTTCCGTGGGATTTCCACCGGGCTTGAGCGCGTCGCTGGCGCGGATTTTTTCCGGCGCGAATTCCAAAGCTTCGGCAAAAATTTCGGCGGTCTGCGCTGCGCGTACATAGGGGCTGGTGATGAGCACGTCGGGCTTGACGCGCATGGCGCGGAGGCCGAGCGCCGCGGCGCGCGTTTTCTGCACGCCCTTTGCCGTGAGCGGTCGTTCGGATTCGGGCGGCGATTTGGGGTCGGTGGGATCAACGGCGATGCCGTGACGCACGAGATAGAGAATCATGGCTTACGCGACCTTCTCTTTCCGCTGAGCGCGGCGAAATTCAGTTTTCAAGTGGAATTCCTGCTCGAACAGCTTGGCCTTGCGCTCGAGCCCCGCGAGGTCCAGGCGAATCCCATCGGCGGCACGAACGATGAAGATGGCCTTGTGGCCTGCGATTTGCACATCTACTCCTGCAACGCGCTGGGCGTGCTCGGACTCGAGCTTTTCGGCGATGCGCAGCAGCGATGAAAGCAGGCGAGCCTGGCGGCGTCGGGGGCCGTCGAGCGCGGCGTAAGATGCGTGCTCGATCTGCGGATCGGATTTGCAATTGTGGTAGCGGACGAGCGCGGCAGACATATCGCGCCGCCAGCCGCGCAGGCCGGGAATTTCGCCGTTGCGAATCAGGTATTCACCGTGGCGGTGATGCGATTTGCGATGCACAAAGTGCCCGATGTCGTGTAGCAGGGCGCCGATTTCAAGCACGAGGCGCAGTTCCGATCCCATCTCGTGGAGCGGGCGCAATTGGTCGAAGAGCGAGAGCGCCAGGCGCGCCACCTGCTCGGCGTGCTGTGGATCGTAGTCGAGCCGGCGCGCGAACCAGCGGACGCCCGCGAGCAATTCCGCTGCGCGGCCCTTTTCTTCCTCCGACGAATGGCCGGCGGAATATTGCTGCGAGAGAAGGTCGAGCAGGATGCCTTCGCGGACGCCGACGCCGGGGACGAGCATGGTGCGCACGTCCAGCCACTTCGCGAGCGTGGTGATGATGATGGCCGCGATTCCCATCACTTCGGCGCGATCTTTTCTCACGCGGAAAACTCTCATGCGGCCGGGAACGTCGAGGCCGAGGAGGCGCCAGGTCTGATCGCGCAGCAAGCGGACATTGATTGTAGGCGTTCGTTCGACCATCGGGCCGGAGGCGAGGCGAACGAGAGCCTCGGCGTTGCCGCCGCAAGCCACGGCAATCGAGCGCGAAAGCTTTGGCGGCGAGGGCAGGGCGCTGCGCAGAAGCGAGAGAATGTGATGACGCAGGCGGCTGGCATTATCCTCGTCAATCGCGCCTTCGATGGAATAAGTTTCCATCAGGCGGATTGTTCCGAGCGGCAGGGCAATGCGGTTTTCCAGCACACCGCGCTGGAAAAAATTCAGTTCCAGGCTGCCGCCGCCGAGATCGAAAATCATCCGGGGCTGAAGACTCTCACCCAGCGCGCACTGCACCGCAGAGCAAACCAGCCTGGCCTCTTCCTCGCTGCTGATGACTTCGAGCTCGATCCCGGTCTTGCGCTCGATCCGCTCCATCAAGCGCCGGTAATTGCGCGCTTCGCGGGCGGCGGCCGTCGCGACGGCGCGATAGGCGGTTACATGGTGGCGGTCCATGCGATCACGAAAATCGCGAAATGCGCGAGCCGCGCGGGCGATTGTTTTTTCGTCGAGCAAGCGGCGGGTGAAAGCGTTGTGGCCGAGGCGCACGGCAGCACGTTCGCTATCCAGTATTTGAACTTCGTGGGGAGACGTGGCGCGCGCGATCGCCAGGCGAATCGCGTTCGAGCCAGCGTCAATCGCTGCCAGTTGGACGGGAGCGGCCACTCTTAGCGCCAGAGGTGCGACAGGGCGTGCGAAGGCTGGTAGTGCGTGCTCCGGATTCCGAGATGCGACGCGATCCGCTTGCGGAGCACCCGGTTCACCTCGGAGACGCTACCTTCGCCGTCCAACTCGATGAAGCCGTGCCTTTTCGAAAGATATTCGAACTCGCGCTTGATCAATGATTGATAACGGATGAACGACTGAAAAAGATCGTTCGAGAGCGACATATCGCGCCCGGATTCCCAGTAGCTGATGGTGTGAGCTTTTTTGAACTCGCGGTCAAACGCGATTTCCGGCCGCACATTCAACCAGAACGTAAGATCCGGCCGCAAAGCCATCTCATAAATTCCATGAAGATAGTCGCGGCTGATTCCACGCACGGCGGAACGCGCGATGAGCGTGAAGATGTAGCGGTCTGCGAGCACAATCAATCCGGACCGCAGGGCAGGCAGAATCCGCCGCTCGACTTGGTCGAACAAATCTGTACTGTACATCAGCGAAAGCGTCGTCCGCGTGACGGCGTTTTCCGCCATCAATGCGTCAATGTCTTCGCCCACCAGGAACGAGCGGCGCAGGCCCATCGTCTGCACGGCAAAGCCCTGGGCTTCGAGCCATTCCGTGAGCAGGGAGATTTGCGTGGACCGGCCGGAACCGTCGGTGCCCTCGAGGACAAACAAAGTCCCGCTAAGCTCTTCCAGCTTTACGCCGGGCAGAGGCGTCCCGTAAAAACGTGAAGGAGGTTCTGGTCGCGCCAATTTCGAGCCCTTCCTCGCGGGGCGGCCATTGGGCGAAAGGCTTGCCGTGTTGGTTTTATTCGCGTGTGTCATTTCTTCTTTGCAGTCTTTTTCGGCGCAAACTGGCCGAGATCAATCCGCTCGCCGACGATCTGGCGCATCAACTTCTGAAGCTTGTTCACGCGAACGGTTCCGTCCATCAGGATGAAATGATCCGTTTCAATCATTTGATCGTAATTGCCCAAAATTCGTTCCTGGAAAATGCGGAAACTCTCGGCGCGATCGAGCGAGATTCCCAGGTCCATGCCGGCCTCGTAGTATTTCAGTTTGGGCCTGCCGGCGACAATGCGATTGACGGCCACGTCTAGCGGCGCACGAAAATAAAATGTGATGTCGGGGATGGGCGCAAAACTGTAAAGGTTTCGCAACCAGTGTGGGGAGCAGCCACGCGCGGCGTCGCGCGCGAAGGCAGTGTAAATATAGCGGTCGGCCAGGACCAGATAGCCGCCGTGCAGCAACGGCAGGATCTGCCGCTCGCAGCGATCAGCGAAATCCGCAGCATGCAGTAGGGAAAATGTGGCTGGAGTAAGCAGGCGCCGCTGCTTCCCGCGTCGCGTGGCGGATTTCACCAACGGCGAGGAATTCCATTCCGTAAAGTGGATGCGGTAGCCCCCGATTTCGAGCCAGCGCTTCAGCAGGTAGAGCTGCGTGCTCTTTCCCGAACCATCGATACCCTCGACGACCACAAGCGCGCCGGGATATTGGCGCTTCGGTGCGGGCAACTTCTCCGGACCCGTGTCTTCAGTGGCAGGAATGTTGGGCAGCACAGTAGCCATGCGGAATGCACTCGGATGCAAACGCATATCATACTTCTGAACTGTGAATGCATGATGAAAAAAGTGTTACGCGTCTTCCGGATCATCCCTCAGCTATAGGTGCCATATCGCGAGGTATGCGATCTTCCCCGAAAGCGATATTCTTCCCGCTCAGGCGCCCAGGCCGGGTATTCAGGCGGGTAAAGGCGGTCCGATGGGAACGAATTTCAGTAAGAAGCTGATGGTTAAGCCGGGCAAGAAAGTGGATTTGTCGGATTGGGATGCGAACGACACGCTTGGCTGGCACAAGGACGGCAAGATGGAGAAAAGCCTCGAGAGCGCCATCGGCAAACTCGACGGGCTTCAATATTTGATGTACGCCGAGGGGAAGCGCGCGTTGCTGCTAGTCCTTCAAGGGCTGGACGCGGCCGGCAAGGACGGCACGATCCGGCACGTCATGTCCGGCGTGAATCCGCAAGGCTGCCGCGTGACTTCATTCAAAACGCCTTCCGCGGAAGAGATGGCGCACGATTTTTTGTGGCGCATCCACGCGGCCGTTCCTAAGGTGGGTGATTTCGGAGTATTCAACCGCTCGCACTACGAAGGCGTGCTGGTGGTGCGCGTCCACAATCTCGTGCCGAAGGAGATCTGGTCAGCGCGCTACGACCAGATCAACGAATTTGAGCAAATCCTCGCGGAGAATAATGTGCTGATACTGAAATTCTTCCTGCATATCAGCAAGGATGAGCAGAAAAAGAGATTTTTTGAGCGGCTCGACGATCCAAAGAAACAATGGAAGCTTTCCGAGGCAGATTTCAACGAACGAAAGTATTGGGATGACTACACGAAGGCTTATGAGACGGCCTTGAGCCGATGCAGCAAGCGGCACGCGCCCTGGTTTATCATCCCTTCGAACAAGAAATGGTTCCGCAATCTGGCGGTCTCTCACATCCTCGTCGAGACGCTGGAGGATTTGAAGATGAAGACTCCGCCGCCTTCGATTGACATCAAGAAATTGAAGTGGCGATGAGCGCTCGATGGGCGAATGAGAATTTCTGTTTGAATCCCCCGACTTCATGCGTAAGCTCTTGCGCGGATGTCCGAGAGTGCGCGCGCGATCAGGCCATTCAGCAGAACCCGAATAAATTCATGACCGACGAAGCTGTTTTTCCTCGAAGTTTCTTGAAGCCGTATCCGCGCGCGGTACGCGGCGAGGGATGCTTTGTTTTCACTTCGGAGGGCCGGCGCTATCTGGATGCGTCGGGAGGCGCGGCCGTAGTGACGATTGGCCACGGCGTCGAAGAAATTGCGCGAGCCATGGCAGAGCAAGCCGCTCAACTCGCGTATGTGCACTCCTCACAATTCCATACCGCTGTAACGGATCAACTCGCGGAGCGAATTCTGGCACTGGCCCCGCGCGGCATGCGCACAGGCGGGCGAGTATATTTCACGTCCGGCGGGTCCGAGGCCACCGAGACGGCGCTGAAGCTTGCGCGGCAATATTGGCTTGAGCGCGGCGACAAAAAGCGATGTCGCGTCGTTTCGCGCCGGCAGAGTTATCACGGAACCACGCTTGGAGCTCTCTCAGTTTCAGGAAATACGCGGCGACGCGAACCATTTGCGCCGATGCTCTCCGAATGGGGGCACATCCACCCGTGCTTCTGCTATCGCTGCCCGCTCGGGCTCCAGTATCCATCCTGCAACGTGGACTGCGCTGATGAGCTTGAGCGACTGCTCGAGCGCGAGGGATCGGAAGAGGTCGCAGCCTTCATTTTCGAGCCTGTTGTGGGAGCAACCCTGGGAGCCGTGGCGCCTCCGGAGGGATACGTCCAGCGAATCGCCGATATTTGCCGCCGCCACGGAATTCTACTCATTGCGGATGAGGTGATGAGCGGGATGGGCCGTACCGGTAAGCCTTTTGCGGTGGAGCATTGGGGCGTGACGCCGGACATGATCCTGGTGGGGAAAGGAATCGCGAGCGGCTACGCGCCGCTGGGAGCTGTGATCGTCGCGGGACAAGTGGTACAGGCGATTTCGCGGGGCACCGGCACGTTCCTGCATGGTTTTACTTACAATGCTCATCCCGTAGCCGCTGCGGCCGGGAACGCCGTGCTCGACTACATCGAGCGCGAGAAATTGTTTGAGCGCGTCGAGCCCGCGGGACAACAATTGCGCACCGCGCTCGAGCCTCTGCTGAAATATTCCGTTGTGGGCGACATTCGTGGCATGGGTCTGCTTTTCGGCATCGAGTTGGTACACAACGCGAAGACGCGCGAGCCATTTCCGCCCGACGCGCAAATCGCCTCGCGGATTCAGGCGGATGCGTTCGAGGCGGGGCTGATTACCTACCCGATCCAAGGTTGCGCCGACGGGGCGCGCGGTGATCACATCCTGCTGGCTCCGCCCTTCACCATCACGACGAAAATGACTGAAATGATTGCCGCCGGGCTCGACCATGCGATCGCAGACCTTGAAAAGTCGCACCTCGCGGGTACAGGAGGCTCCTCTGCGCGGGCGTGATCGGAGTGCTCGCGGCCTTGTGCGTGGCTTCACTGTGTCCGTGTGTTGCGCCGCGGCTCTGGCGAGCGCGCAGGATTCCACACGGATGTCCGGCTACTCTGCGCACGCAGCGGAGCAGGAAAGCGCACTCGAGGCGCGCTATCGTGCGCTGGTTTCCACGGAAGACATCACGAAATTCCACCGCTACCTCACTGCCGAGCCGCACCCGGCCGGATCCACGCGCAACAACGACCTGGCGCAATGGGTTGCCGAGCAATGGCGGAAGCAGGGGCTCGAAGACGTCACCATCCATGAATACGATGTGCTGAACTCCTCTCCGCGCGAAGTTTCGCTCGAGATGGTGAAGCCCTCGTACTTTCGCGCGAGCCTCCGGGAAGATGCCTATGAAAGTGATCCCGACACGAAAAATCCGAATATTTCCGGCGCGTATCTCGGCTACTCCGCTTCGGGTGAGGTGACTGCGCCGGTTGTGTATGCGCACAGCGGCAACCCCGAGGATTACGAGTATCTGAAGAAGCGGGGAATCGATGTTCGCGGCAAGATCGTGCTTGTGCGCTATTCGAATCCGTACAGCTATCGCGGATTCAAAGCCCTGACGGCAGAACGTCTTGGAGCTGCCGCCATTTTGATTTATTCCGATCCTGCTGAAGATGGCTACAAGCAGGGGCCCGTGTATCCGACAGGTCCATGGGGCCCGGAGAGCCACATCCAGCGCGGGGCTATTACGTACGATTTCCTCGAGCCGGGCGATCCGCTGACACCCGGGTGGGCTTCCGTCCCGGGTGCGAAACGAATTCCGCCGGAGCAAGCCATCTCACTGCCGAAAATTATGGCCGTGCCGCTCTCCTGGCGCGACGCAAAGCCGCTGCTCGAAAATATGGGTGGCCCGAGTGCCCCAGATACCTGGCAGGGGGGACTGCCGCTGCATTACCGGCTGGGCGGGAAGCGTGTACGGGTGCGTCTGAAGGTGGATATGGACACGCGCGTTCAACCCTACTACGTGCCGGAAGCGCGCATCCGTGGCGCGGAATTCCCCGACGAGTGGGTGATCCTGGGCAACCATCGAGACGCGTGGGTGTTCGGAGGCGTGGACCCATCGAGCGGGACGGCTGCGATGCTCGAGATGACGCGCAATTTCGGTCAGTTGCTTCACGCGGGAATTCGCCCGAAACGCACACTCGTTTTTTGCAGTTGGGATGGCGAAGAGTACGCGCTGACTGGTTCGACGGAATGGGGCGAGCAGTACGCGGATGAATTGAAACAGAAAACGGTGGCGTACTTGAACGTGGACGAGGCCACTGCCGGGAAAAATTTCCAAGGCGATGCGGTAGGTTCGCTCGCGCCGCTGCTGGTGGAGGTGAGCCGCACGCTGACTGCACCCACTGGCAAGACTCTCTACGATGATTGGAAAGCGTCGCGCCAGGCGGAATTGCACGCGGCGCAGCCTGTGCCTGACTCGGAACTCGCAGATACGCGGATTGGCAGCGGCTCAGACCATACCGTTTTTCTGAATTACCTGGGCATCCCCACGATTGAACTGACGTTTTCCGGGCCCTACGGTGTGTACCATTCCGCGTATGATGATTTCTACTGGATGAATCACTTCGGGGACCCTGGTTATCACTACCACGCGCTGATGTCGCAACTTTGGGGCGTGATGGCGATGCGATTGGCGAATGCGGAAATTCTCCCGTACGATTTCGAATCCTACGGCACGAATATTCGCAAATTCATCGCGGATTTAGACGCGGCCACGAACTTGAGCGCGCATATGACGCTCGTGCCGCTGCTGCAAAATGTCGCCGATTTTCAGGCTGCCGGATATGAGTGGAACCATAGCGTCTCACTCGCGATTGCAAATGGGCTCCTCGACGCAGCGACGACCGCACGTGCGAATCAAGACCTGATGCAAGTCGAGCGCAATTGGTGCAATCCGGAGGGGATTCCTGGCCGGTCGTGGTTCAAGCATACGATTTATGGCACTCGGTCCACGTACGCGCATCTCGAAGTGCCGGGGTTGGCCGAGGCCGCTGAGGCGGGCGATTGGAAGCGCGCTGCCGAGCAGGCGAAAATCCTGCAAGACGAGCTGGCAAAAAATTCAACGCTGCTGCGCCAGACCAAACGTCAGCTGGAGTCAAGACGGGAGACTCCGAAGCGATGAAGAGCTACTCCCTATTACTTGCAGGCGCGATTTTCGCGGCGGCGCTGCCTTGCCCCGCGCAGACATCGCCGCGGGCGCGCGATCTCGGCGTGCCATTTGACGGGACCCCCGGGCCGCTGAATGCGATCACGGACGTGAAGGGAGTGGAGGTGGGTTATCGCACGCTGATTTCAGGCGAGGGGAAGTTGCAAGTTGGCGTGGGCCCGGTGCGCACGGGGGTGACGGCAATTTTTCCGCGCGGCAAGAAATCGATCGCTCCCGTATTCGCCGGATCATTCGCGGAGAACGGAAACGGAGAGATGACCGGCGCGGCATGGCTGGAGGAATCGGGCTTCCTCTACGCTCCGTTGATGATCACAAATACGCACAGCGTGGGCGTGGTGCGCGATACGGTCATCGGGTGGCAGTTCAAACACGCGGCGCCTGAGTCGCTCGATGACTGGTGGTCGCTGCCGGTGGTCACGGAAACCTGGGATGGCTACCTGAACGACATCAACGGCTTCCACGTGAAACCAGAAGACGCCCTGGCGGCGATCGAGGACGCTCACGGCGGTTCCATTGCCGAAGGAAACGTCGGCGGCGGCACGGGGATGATTTGCTTCGAGTTCAAGGGCGGCACGGGCACGTCGTCGCGCAAGCTGGCCGAGAAATTTGGCGGCTACACAGTCGGCGTGCTGGTGCAGTGCAACACCAGCCTGCACCGGTACCTGCGAATCGCGGGCGTTCCAGTGGGCAAGGAAATACCAGGGCAGAATATATGGGACTCGGAGACGGGATCCATCATTGTTGTGGTGGCTACGGACGCGCCGCTGCTCCCACACCAGTTGAAGCGCGTGGCGCGGCGGGTGACGCTGGCGCTCGGGCGCATGGGCAGCATCTCCGGCAACGGCTCGGGCGATATCTTCATCGCATTCTCAACCGCCAATGCCGGGGCAGGAATGGCGCAAAAGCGGGCGAATGCAGAGATGCTACCGAATGCGCAGATGGATGAACTGTTTGAAGCGACCGTACAGGCGACTGAGGAGGCCATCGTCAACGCATTAATTGCGGCGAAGACGATGAGCGGGCCGGATAACCGCACCGTGAAGGCCTTGCCGCACGACCTACTACGAGAGACACTGAAGAAGTACAATCGGCTCGCAGAAGCGAGATAGGCATGGAAACGGCCTCGGGAGCCTGGGGCGTCTGCGGAGGGACTTGATGAAGGGTTTCATTTTGGGGATCCTGTTCACGATCATTGTCAGCATCGTCGGCGGGTTCTGGTTAATCAAGCAGGGGCGCGTGGATATGGAAGCGGACCAGCCGGTCTCCACGCTGGAGCGGAAAATCGCCATGACTGTGGTGGATGCCTCGATCGATCGCCATTCGCCAGAGACCAAAAATCCAATCCAGGCGACCGATGAAAACCTGGTGGTAGGAGCGAATATATATATGAACAACTGCGCCGGGTGCCACGGCCTCCCATCGAATCCCAACAGCCAGTTCGGACATTCCTTCTATCCGACGGTGCCGCAATTTTTTAAGAACGCACCCGACATGCCCGACAACCAGAATTTCTACGTGGTGCGCCATGGAATTCGCTGGACCGGCATGCCTGGCTGGGGAAATACGCTAAGTGAGCAGCAGATTTGGACCGTGGTGACATTTCTCAGTCATTCCGAAAAGCTGCCGCCTGCCGCCCTGAAAGTGCTCGAACCGTCAACTCCTTCTCAGGCTCCGGCAACGCCACCGGCCAGCCGCTGATAAGATGCTTCGCGTCGTGGGGTTGCTTTGCGCAGCAGGACGACAGCCAAGCTGGAACAATTTGCTGCGGTTAGGATTTGATTTTCTGCCCGGCTTGGGCTAGTTTTTGGCTGGCGTATTCACACACGCAGGGACCCGCGTGGACCTCTGCGGGCGGGTTCACTTGCAGGACCAATAAAGTTTCGACGGGGGCAGCTTGATGGCTGATGCCGTGGCAGCAAGAGTGATTGCAACGCTGGCATCGGTGAAACGAATTCCCGCGGACAACATCACGCCGGAGACTAATCTGCAGGAATTGGGCATCGATTCCCTTGACGTGTTTACGCTGCTCTTCGAACTCGAGAACGCATTCCACATTTCCATTCCGGATGACGACGTCCGATCGATCCGCACCGTCAACGATATTGTCGAAGGCGTCAGAAAGTTGATCCCCGCGACGGCACCCGATACCTCGGTAGGTTCCGGCACGCCGGCGGATTAGCGGATGGCACCACGCAGAGTTGCCGTCACCGGCCTGGGAATCATCTCTCCACTAGGTCACAACACCACGGAAAACTGGGAATCATTGCGGGCGGGCCGCTGCGCGATTGGGCCGATCGAATCCGTGGATTGTTCCACATTCCGTTTTCGGAACGGCGCCGAAGTGCGCGGATACGATCCCCTGGTGCATTTCCTGGGCGGAAAAGACGCGCAGATCGACCGGTTCGCGCAGTTTGCGGTTGTCGCGGCGCGCGAAGCGATAGGCGACTCGGGCATCGAGCTGACGCCTGCGTTGCGCGAGCAATCGGCGGTGATTTGTGGCTCCTCCGTCGGAGGGCAGTTGGCGATTGAGGAAGGCTATCAGGACCTATATTTGAAAAATCGCGGCCGCGTCCACCCGCTAACGATTCCGAGAACGATGTCGAACGCGGGCTCGAGCCACATCGCCATGGACATCGGGTTCAGCGGGCCGACGTACACGGTGACGACTGCCTGCTCGTCTGCGAATCACGCGATCGGGCAGGCCTTTCGCATGGTGCGGAGCGGCGAGGTGAACCTTGCCGTAACTGGAGGCAGCGAGGCGAACTTTGCATTTGGATTCCTGAAGGCCTGGGAAGCGATGCGCGTGATCGCGCCGGACACCTGCCGCCCGTTCAGCAAAGACCGCCGCGGAATGATTCTTGGCGAAGGTGGGGCGATACTAATTCTCGAGCCGATGGAAGCCGCCAAGGCGCGCGGCGCGAAGATCTATGCCGAAATTTGCGGCTTCGCCATGACGTCGGACGCACATCACCTGACGCAACCAACCGTGGAAGGACCGTCGCGCGCCATGCGCGGAGCCCTGCGCGATGCCGCGATGGCTCCGGAGGAAATTGGTTACATCAATGCGCACGGGACCGGAACGCCCGGCAACGACCCCGTGGAAACGCGCGCCATTCGCGCCGTGTTCGGCGCGCACGCGGATCAACTGGCGGTGAGTTCGACAAAATCCATGCACGGCCATGCGCTGGGAGCGGCCGGCGCACTGGAAGCCGTGGCTACGGTTCTGGCGCTGCATCACGGCGTCCTGCCACCAACAGCCAATTACAACGAGCGCGATCCGGAATGCGATCTCGATTACATTCCGAACCAGGCTCGCACGATCCGGGTGGGGGCCGCGCTCTCAAATTCCTTCGCGTTCGGCGGCCTAAACGCCGTTCTCGCCTTCCGCTCCATGCCCCGCTAGCACTTGCAGCTCGGCGCACGGGTACAAACTGACGCACGCCGGAAAAATGTGAGAGCTGACTCTAGCGGTGATGGTTACCAGAAGATGCGAAGCAGCGGAAGGAGCGCGCTCCAGGCGCCGGACGATGGAGTCCAGCCGCGCGTGAGTTCGTCGGAAAGCGTAAGCCCAACCAGGATCGCAAACCAGAAGAAGCCCGCCAGGATAATAAGTCGCGTCAATCCGGAGCTGTACTTCACGTGCATGAAAAATAGAATCACCAGAAGCATTTTCGCGACGGCGATGGCCAGCGCCAAAACCGTATTCATTGGGCCGAGGTCGAAATAGGCCACCCAGGTGGTGAGCCCCGTCAGGACAAGCAGCGCCAGAAAAACGCTGATGTAAACTCGCAGCGGAACTACGTGTCCGGACATCAGTGTCCTCCCGCCATCAAATAGCGCCCGCCAATCAGATAGAGCAGCGGAAAAAGGAAAATCCAGACGATATCCACGAAGTGCCAGTAAAGACCGGTGACTTCGAGCGGCGTGTAGTATTGATCGCTGAAGCGGCCGCGCGAAGCCATGCCGGTGAGCACGGTGAGAATCCCGATTCCGATGATCATGTGCAGCGCATGCAGCCCGGTCATGAAAAAATAGAAACAGAAAAACATTTCGACTCCCGGCGCATATGGTCCCGCGTAGGTCCAATTCAAACCAGGGACCAGGCCTTCCATCCAATCGTGATGCCATTCGAACGTAAACTTGATTCCCAGGAAAGCCGCGCCAAGAATCATGGTCAGGGCGAGGTAGAACATCACCACGGATTTGCGCTTTCCCGTCTGCGCCGAGTGGATGGCGAGAGCCATGGTCAAGCTGCTGGCGATCAGCACGGCTGTGTTGGTCGCGCCAAACCGGACATCCAGCAGACGGCTGCCGGTTTCAAACGCTTGCAAGTGGAGCGCGCGATAAACCGCATAGCACGCGAACATCCCGCCGAAGAACATGATTTCGGTGACCAGGAAGACCCACATGCCGAGGTTGCCGGCCTCGCGCTGCTGCTCCATGTCCTCGAACTGATGTGCAAATCCGGGAGGATGCGCGTTGTGAACAGTTGCGTCAGCCACGGCGCGCCCCCGAGTGCGGATTCGCGTAGTCGTATGCCTCTTCGGTGACCACAGGAATCTCTTCAAAATTTTCCGTCGGCGGCGGTGAAGGCGTCTCCCACTCAAGCCCCTTTGCGCCCCAGGGATTTGGTCCGGCCACTGGGCCGTATCGCATCGAGTACACCAGATAAATGAGCGGAATCAGGTAACCGACTCCCAGAATGGAAGCGCCGGCGGAGGACATCACGTTGAGCACTTGAAATTCCGGTGGATACACGGCGTAGCGCCGGGGCATTCCCAGGTAGCCCAGCATGAACTGTGGGAAAAAGGTAAGGTTGAAGCCGACGAATATCACCAGCGCGGCAAATCGTGCCCAGCCATCTGAATACATTCGCCCCGTGATCTTCGGCCACCAGAAATGGATTCCGCCGAGATAGGCCATCACAGCGCCGCCGACCATGATGTAGTGGAAATGCGCGACGATGAAGTACGTGCCATTCAGGTGAACGTCCGTCGCCAGCGAGGCCAGAAACAATCCCGTGAGGCCGCCCATGGTGAAAAGGCCGATGAAGCCCAGTGCATAAAGCATCGGCGCCTGATAGGAGATCGAGCCTTTATAGAGCGTCGCCGTCCAGTTAAACACTTTGATGGCCGAAGGAATTGCCACCAAAAAGCTGAGCACGGAGAAAATCAATCCGGCGTAGATGGATTGGCCACTGACGAACATGTGATGGCCCCACACCAGAAAGCTGATCACCGCGATGGCCATGCTCGAAAATGCCACGAAGCTGTAGCCGAATATTTTCTTGCGCGAAAAGCAGGTGATCAGCTCACTCATCACGCCCATGCCCGGCAAAATCATGATGTACACAGCCGGGTGCGAATAAAACCAGAACAAATGCTGGAACAGGATGGGGTCCCCGCCGATGGCGGGATCGAATATTCCAATGTGCAGCAGCCGCTCGAGGCCCAGCAGAAAAAGAGTGATCGCGATTACGGGCGTGCCAAGAATGAAAATGATGCTGGTGGCGTACATCGCCCAGATGAACAGCGGCAGACGGAACCACGTGAGGCCCGGCGCGCGCATCTTGTGGATGGTGACGACGAAATTCAAGCCCGTGAGGATGGATGAAAAACCCGTGATGAACACACCCACCGCCACGGGCACTACTTGCGTGTGAGAAAAGCTGCTGCTGTAGGGCGTATAAAATGTCCAGCCGGTATCCAGGCCGCCGGTGATGGTCGCATACAGCGTGAAGATTGCGCCGACGACGTAAATGTACCAGCTAATCAGATTCAGTCGCGGAAAGGCGAGGTCGCGCGCGCCAATCATCATCGGGACCAGGAAGTTTCCGAGCGTGGCAGGAATGGAAGGAACTAGGAAGAAAAAAATCATGATGACGCCGTGCAAGGTGAAAAGCTTGTTGTACGTATCAGGCTCGACAAGCGCTCCCTGCGGCTCAATGAGGTGCAGGCGCATGAGGACGGCGAACGACCCGCCCACAAAAAACATCAGCGTGATGGAGCCGAGGTACAGGAGCGCGATGCGCTTGTGATCGGTGGTCAGGAGCCACGACTTGATCCCATAATTCGCGTTCAGATAATGAACCCGCGATGATTCCGGCGGAGCCGGAGGATGAACGTCTGTAACCGCAGTACTCATTTCGCGTTCGACTTCCTTTCTTCCGATCCGAGTGATTTCACGTACGCGATCAATTGCAGCACCTGCTCCTCGTTGATCTGGCCCTGGAAGGTGGGCATGATCGGCGGGTAGTTCCGCAGGATGACCGAGTTCGGGTTTACGATGGCCTGGCGGATGAGCGCCTCGTCCACAAGCCGCATTTCGCCGCTGCGCAATTTTTCCTGTTTGCCATACAGTCCCACGAGTGCGGGGCCGCGGCCCGTCCCGTCCGACAAATGGCAGGTCACGCAGCCAAGCCGGTTGAAGATGCGCTCGCCTGCCTGCGCCATGGTTTCGTTTCTTGCGCCACCGGAAAGCCAGGCCGCATAATCCGCTGGAGTCATCACATAGACCCAGCCGATCATTTCCGCATGATCCGTGCCGCAGTACTGGGCACAGAAGAGGTGATAGGTGCCGACTTTTGTGGCCTGAAACCACAGAGAGGTATAGCGCCCGGGAATGACGTCCTTCTTGACGCGAAACGCGGGGACGTAGAAGTCGTGAATTACATCCTCGGATGTCATCGTCAGCTTCACAGGAACGTCCACGGGAACATGCAGCTCGTTGATCTCGCGGGGGCCTTCCGGATGTTGCAGGTGCCACATCCATTGTTTGCCTACCACGAATATTTCCGTGGCGGCAGAGGGTGGACGCGAATTGCGGAAGTACAGGCTCGAGGACCATACAAAGATGATCACGGTGAGCAGAGTCGGGACTAGTGTCCAGGTCAGCTCGAGCCCGAGACTTTCCACGGTCTCCGGTGGCCGCTCGTCTTCCGAACGCCGGCGGTACTTCACCATGAAATAGAAAATAATGCTGAAGACCAGCGCGGTGAAAAACAACGTGAGGCCGGTCAGGAAAAAATGCAGCCGGTCGACACCTTGGGCGATCGAAGAGGCCGCGGGCGGCCGGATCGGTATCCCCTCCTGAATCGCTGCTAACAAATCGAGCCCGGATTGGACGAAGCCAGTCATTTCACTTCCGCAAAGATCCTTTCCCGAACACCGCTCTTGTGCAGCGGCCGTGCTAAGCCTTCCGCTGCGGCAGTTCGTAATGTTCGCGACGCGAGAGCACCAGAACCAGGATTCCGACCGCCAGCACTGTCAGAAGTCCACTCGCCTTGATGACGCGCGAAATCAGCAGCCCATATTTCCCCGTGGTCGGGTCGTAGTGGTAGCAGAACAACAGCACTTGATCCACGGGCGAGCCGATTTTGCCTTCCGATGCCTCCACCAGACCCAGCCGCATATCCCGCGAGGGATATTGAATGCCGTAGAAGTAGCGCGAAATTTTTCCTTCGGGAGTCAGCACTATCACGGCGCTTGCATGCGCGAACTGCTTCGAATCCGGGTCATAGGCGTAGCGGAAGCCGAGCGCATCCGCGAGCTGCTTGATTTGCGGTTGCTCGCCGGTCAGAAAATGCCATCCCGCGGCGGCGCCGGGGCGTCCGTAAATTCCGGTGTACAAATCGTGCTTGGCAGCGGCGAGCTTTGGCGTCTCGCTGGGATCAATGCTCACGGTAACGACGTTGAAATCCTTGCCGATGTCCATTGGAACGTCTCTGAAACTGCGGTCGACCGCATTCAGCACCTGCGTGCAGAGCATCGGGCAATCGTAATAGACCAGCGAGAGGACCACAGGCCCATGCCCGAAAAATTGCGAGAGCTCTACGGCATTTCCTTTTTCATCGCGGAACGCCAGCTTCAGAGGGATCGAATCGTTGAGCTTCTGGTCAATCCCGACTTGCTTCAAGAGCTCTGGCCGCACACCGATATTTTGGACAGGCCCGGTAAGCTGCGCCGCACAGGCCCCCGGATACGCCAGAAGCGCGAGTGAAATTAGCCCGCTCAGCGCGAGGGCAGCCGCTGGATTAAATTTTCTATTCACAAGCTCACTTTTCCTGAATCCTTTGCAGTCACGGCGCCGTAAACGCAGCCCTTACTTTTCTTCCTTCGGCGCTGGCGGCCCCACCAGATAGCCACACGGTCCTTGCAAGCCGCCCGCCTCTGATACGGCCGGCATTTTCTCTGCTTCCGTGGCCTCCGCCTCTCCCGATGGTGCGCCGTTCACAGACCTGGCAGGCAAGCCGCGTTGGATGATCAAATCCATCGCCCGATCCACGGGGATTCGCACCACATCATTTTGGGGATCCACCCACCCGTAAGTGTTCAGCAGCTGAAGCTGACCTTCGCAGTACATCCTCAGGTCCAGTTGAGGTTGCACCTGCAGCCTTGGCTGCGGCGGCAACACGCGTGCGTTCTCAAACGGCGACGCGGGTGGCCCAAGCTGCTGAGATTTCGCGAAGTAGAGAAACATGCGCCACATCGAGAGCGACACCACGACGAGGATCACGAGCAGAGTGAGCCCAAACTTCACGAGGCTGGGCACATCCGCATCGCTGTGCTCGTAGCCTGCGCTCTCGACCGGTTGAGGAGCGCGAAGTTTAGTCTCCATGCTCATGCTGGAGCTCTCCTTCAAACCGCGGGTCGTGCACCGGAAGCAACGGCCACTTCTTCAGTTGCGAGAAAAATGCGGCGATCCAAACGCCGCCAATTCCTATCACAGCAAAAATATCGAGCAGATGCACCCGCGGCCCGGTTGTTTCGTATGCTGGAGCCACTAGCCAAAACACATCCACGATACTCAGGACGATCAGCATCCCAGCGACAAGAGAAAGCGTGTGCAGACGTCGCTTCACGTTTCGTTGCAGGAGAAGCAGGAACGGCAACGCAAAATGAAGCACGATGAGTATTACGGCGATGGCCCCCCAGCCGCCAAATGCACGCGCGATGTACCAGGGGATTTCGTCCTTGATGTTTCCCGCCCAGATAATCAGAAACTGCGAGAACGAGAGATATGCCCAAAGCATCACGAACGCGAGCATCAGATTGCCCAGATCGTTGAATTGTGCCGGAGTGACGGCGCTTGCGATCGGCTCATACACCGAAAGCTTTCGCAGCACGAAGACGACGAACGACATGGCCGTGAGCGCGGCCACCACCATCACGATCATTCCATACATGGTGGAAAACCAGCGTGCCTCGAGCGACATCACCCAGTCGATTGAGGAATAGGTCGTCGCGATCCCCCAGAGAATTAAACCGGGACCGCTCATGCCTTCCAGGCGCGTGGCCAGACGCGGGTCGGCGGTGCGGTCCTGCTCGCTCGACCATTTATTCAGCAGCCATGCGAGGCCAATCCAGATGGCAAAGTAAATCACGACGCGCACAGTGAAAAATGCCGGATTCAGGTACGGCCGCTTGTACTGCAGCAGCGGGTCCAGCGCCACGTCTGCCGGGCGCGCCCAGGCGTAAAGACGAGACATGCCAAGCAGCACCGGCACAAAAAGAGCTGCCATCCAGACAAACGTGCGCGTGCCGGCTTCGAGCAGCCGCCGGATCGGGTAGCCCCACCAGCCGCCGGTAAGATGGTGCAACATCAGTATGGCCATGCAGCCCACCGGGATCGCAAGCCAGAAATCATAGGCGAACAAATACGAACGGAAAAGCTGAGTGCTGTCCCGCAGCCCGAGCAGGGCGCATAGAACGAGGCCGACAGCGCCCGAACTGAGCGCGAGGCGCTGCACGCGGTCGAGTTGCGCGCGGACTGCGTCAGTTCCGTTCATCGCGCATCCGCCATTGGATTTTCTTCGGTCAATTTCTTTCGCTCTTCTCTGGGAGCATCCTGGACTGTTGCGTGTTGGCTCAACTGGAGCGCACGGATATACGCCGCGATCCGCCAGCGGTCTTCCGGCTCAACCCGCGACGCGTAGCTGTACATGGAGCCGAGACCGTTCGTCATCACGTCGAAGAAATGCCCGGCGGGCGCGCCGCGCAGGCGGTCGATATGGAAAGAGGGCGGCGGCGGAAAGCCGCGCTCCACGATCATGCCGTGGCCGCTTCCGGTGTAATCGTGGCATGGCGTGCAATAAATGTTGAAGCGCTCGCGTCCTCGCTCAAGATCGGCGCGCGTGATTGGGAAAGGATACTTGTCTGCAATCGCGCCATTTTCTTTTCCTGTGTAGAGCAGTTCATCCAGCCGCAGATGGCCGCGTGCAACTGTTCCGGGGACAGGCTGGCGCTCCGAGCGTCCATCGCCGAAGAAGGTGGTCGGCTCGTAAGGCAGATATTTCGGCTGAACGTGCATGTCCAGCCGGCAACCGGCGACCAGCATCACCACGGCGGTCAGACCGGCGAAGGTGCGTGCGACTTTCTTTGCGCCGCCGAATTTGGCGTCAGGCTTCAATCTCGAACACTCCGTGCGAATTCAAGCTCTCAAGAAACGCTTTGGTTTGCGCCAGATCGAATTTCTTGTCTCGCGACTTCACGCACAAGAAGAATCGATCCTTCGATGCAAGAGCGAACCGCGCCACGTTGAACACCGGGTGATACGGCGTGGGCAATCCATTCATTGCCAGCATGCCGAAAACAGCCGAGAGTGCCGCGCCCAGCACCGTCAACTCGAATGTGATCGGGATGAATGCCGGCCAGCTGTTGTAAGGCTTTCCGCCGATATTCAGCGGGTAGCTGATTACGTTGGCGTAATACTGCATGAAAAATCCGGTCAGGCAGCCGAGCAGCCCGCCCACAAAAACCACCGCCGGAAGAATCGTATGCTCGTAACCCACGGCCTCGGAGAGGCCGTCGATCGGGAGTGGCGTGAAAGCGTCGATGCTCTTGTAACCGGCGGCGTGCGTTCGGCGCGCCGCCTCTAGCAATTGCTCGGGCGTTTCGAACTCTGCCAGCAATCCGTAGATGGGTTTGCGCTTCATGATTTTACTCGTGAATCTCCGGGTTCGGATTCCGCACGCGCGCGAGATAGGTGGTGCGAGGGCGCGTGTTCAAATCGTCGAGCAGACTGTAGTCGCGAGATTGCGCTTTCAGCTTGGCCACTCGGCTATTCGGGTCGTTGAGGTTGCCGAAGATGATCGCTTCCGCCGGGCAGGCGCTCTGGCACGCGGTGACGATTTCCCCGTCGCGCACGATGCGGTTTTCTTCCTCCGACCGGATTTTCGCCGCATTGATGCGCTGTACACAGTAGGTGCATTTTTCCATCACGCCGCGGCTCCGCACCGACACGTTCGGATTCCGCAAGCCGTAAAGACTGGGTGTCTTCCAATCCGAGAAAAGCAGGAAATTAAATCGCCGGACTTTGTAGGGGCAATTGTTTGAGCAATACCGTGTGCCGACGCAGCGGTTGTAAGTCATTTCATTCAGACCCTCGGGGCTGTGCGTCGTCGCGCCCACGGGACAGACCACTTCGCATGGGGCGTTTTCACACTGCATGCAAAGAAGCGGCTCGTAATACGTCTCCGGATTTTCCACCGGGCCGCGGAAGTACGTGTCCACGCGAATCCAGTGCATCGCGCGTCCACGCATCACCTCATCTTTTCCCACCACCGCGATGTTGTTTTCCGACTGGCAGGCAACCACGCACGCGTTGCAGCCGACGCAGCGGTTCAAATCGATGGACATGCCCCATGCATATCCTTCGTATTTGAAGCCGGGATAGAGCGACAGCCCCTTGGTTGCTTCCTCCTCGGGGATCTTCGCGAAATTGGGATCTTTGCGGAATTCTTCGAGCGTGGCCACGCGCACCAAATCGCGGCGGAATGCCTCGACACTTTCCTTCTCCGCGGGATGCCCCTCAACATCGATGGCGTACTGGTGCTGCGTGACGGCGAAATAATATTTGTCGCCGGTTTTTTCCACGCTCAGGCCGTTGGCAATGCAGGGCGTCGCAGAAGTCCGTATGAAGTTTGCGTTGAAGCCCGGACCCGTCCCAAGGCCTCCGGCGCGGCGGCGGCCATAGCCCAGGTGCAGCGTGACGGAATCGTTTGCGTGGCCGGGCACAAGCATGACACCCGCTTTCGTTTCGCGGCCCGCCAACTGAAGCTTCACGTAGTCGCCGGTCGCGAGGCCGAGTTTTTGTGCCGTGGCCGCGCTCATCATCGCGGCATTGTCCCAGGTCAGTTTGGTAATCGGTTTGGGGAGTTCTTGCAGCCAGCCATTATTTGCGAAGCGGCCGTCGAAAATTGCTGGATCGGGGCGGAAGACGATTTCCAACAGGTGCGGATCTTCTGTGGTCCTGATCGGCCGCTCTTGCTTCGCGAGATCAGCCCGGACGGAAACAGAAATCGGCGGCAGGGCAGTGCCCGCCATCAAGCCGTCATGGAGTGAAGTTTCCCAGAACGCCTCAAAAGTATTGTCCTTTTCCGGACGCTGAGCTTTCCAATAATTGCGTACCAGATCATGCCCGGACTTGCCGGCCTGTCCTGCCAGCACCGCAACAATTTCGATCGCAGAGTGCCCATCATAGAGCGGCGCGATCAACGGCTGGATGATCCCAATCGTGCCGTCATAAGCGCGCGCATCCCCCCAGGCTTCCAAGAAATGCGCTGCGTTTACATGCCAGTGGCAAAGTTCGCCTGTCTCGTCGTAGTACAGCCCGGAATGAACACGCAGCTTAGCCTTCAGCAGCGCTGGGCCAAATTCGAAATCCGCCGGCGCGTCATACACCGGGTTGCCGCCAAGAATGACGAGCACGTCCACTTTCCCAGCATTCAAATCGTTGACGAGTTCGCGGAGCGACTCGAGTTCGTTCACCGGGTTCGCTTCGAGTGGCTCAGTGTAGTACACGGTCTTGCCGACATTGCCGAGCGCCGCGTTCATCGCGTGCGCGAGTGCGTGTACCGCCGGCGGCTGCTGCTCACCCGGGACAACAAGGCTGGATCCACGGTGCCTCTCGAGATCGCGAGCAATAATCGGCAGCCAGCCAGCCCAGTCGGGATGCTTGATGACATCGCCGTTCAGCCCCGGCACGCCGACCGCGGACGCGAGCCCGTACGCAATCGGCCGGACGGAACTGGCTGATCTGGGCCAGCGATGATCCGCCACCGCGCCTGTGCTAGTAGGCATGCTCTCGACGACGTAGAGCCGATTCAGTTGCGACGATGGACCTTGCATTGCGCGCCGCGAAGAAAAATCACGCGCATACCGTACATGGCCCGGGCCGAAAGAAAGAAAATCGGAATCGAGGGACACGATGACGTCGGCTTTGTCGAAACGATAGACCGTGTTCACTGGCTTGCCGAAAGCCAGCCGCGCGCCTTCGCGTTCGTTGTCGCGCCCGCAGGGTTCGTACTGGTGCCACTTCGCCTCGGGGAATTGCGCGAGAACACCACGAATTTGCGCCGCAAGCGTCGGCGACGTGATCGTCTCCGTGAGAATCCGCAGCCCCGAGCCTTTTGGCGCGATTTGCGACCGCGCGTTTCCCAGAGCCGTTACGAACGCGTTCCAACTGCTGATGTGCCCCTCGAGCATCACCGTCTGAGAGCGGTCGGGATCGTACAGTCCGAGCGGCGCCGCCTGCGCGAACACATCCGTCCCACCGAGACTTCCAGGATGCTCGGGATTGCCTTCAACTTTCGTCGGCCGCCCCATATGGCTTTCCACCAGCAATCCGGCGGCGACCCCCGCAAGCGGCATGGACGTAGCGTAGAAGAGTGGTTTGCCAGGAATTATTTCCTCGGGCGGCCTCACATAAGGAACGATTTTCTCGGTGGGCAGCTTGGTGCACGCGCTCAAACCCGCCAGGGCTGCCGAAGCGGCCGCGAGTTTCAGCATTTCCCGGCGGTTGATCCCCTCGGCTTTCGTTTCCGCGTTGGCAGGGAACTCATTCTCGAGAAACTCGCGGTATTCCTTGGTCTCCGACAATTGGTCGAGGCTCTGCCAGAAGCGCTTGCCGTTCCCATCGGCAAGCTTCGCGCGCAGGGCTTCGAGTTCGATTGGATTCAGCTTCTTCGCGTTGGTGTCGGAACTCATAGTTTTCTTGGCATCGCCCTCATCGGTGACAGGTCGAACAGTTTGTCAGCTTTTGAATCTTGTATTCCTTCACGAGTTTCAGTCCGACCTCCAACTGGTTCGCCGGCGCCTTGTAAAACGGATTGAACACTTCGGACCTCGGCCGCACGTACTTTTCGGGCGCGCGGTGGCATTCGAGGCACCACGACATATACAGCGTCTGCGCGCGCCAGGTGAGCGGCATCTCCGCGACGGCTCCATGGCAGGTGGTGCATCCCACGCCCTTGCTGATGTGAATGCTGTGATCGAAATAGACGAAATCGGGCAGCGCGTTCACGCGCGTCCAGGAAATGGATTTGTCGTCGCGGTAGCTGGCGCGCACGGGCTCTAGCATCGCCGCGTTCGTCCAGATCTGTGAGTGGCACGTCATGCAGGTCTGCGTCGGCGGGACGCCCGCAAATGAGGATTTCTCGACGGAAGTGTGGCAATAGCGGCAGTCGAGTCCCAACTCGCCCACATGATGTTTGTGGCTGAACGGAACCGGCTGCTCTCGCGCGACATTCACATTCGTGTAGTACGGCGACATCCCAACCTCATACAGCGCGTAACCGAGCAGGGAAATAATGAACACACCGCCGTAAATGCTCAGCCGCGAGATCAGATTCGTGCTGTGATGAAATATCTGCCCCATGAAACCCTTCGAGTGCTCTCCCTACTTGTTTCGGCTCTCTTCGCCCGTCTCTTCCACCAGCGTCCGCATTTCATAAATCGAAATCATTGGCAGGAAGCGGAGGAAGAGGAACAGCAGCGTCAGGAACAATCCAATCGTGCCGACAAACGTGGCCCAGTCCCAACGCGTCGGGTAATACATGCCCCACGAAGAAGGCAGGAAGTCGCGATGCAGGCTGATGACCACGATCACGAACCGTTCCAGCCACATTCCTACGTTGACCACCAGCGCAATCACAAACAGCATGGGCACACTGGAACGCACCTTCGACGACCACAGCGACTGCGGAATCACAATGTTGCACGCGATCAACAGCCAGTAAAAAAATGCGTAGGGTCCCGTCATCCGATTCAAAATTGTGAATTTGTCGAACGGATTGCCGCTGTAGAAGGCCATGAAAGTTTCCATCATGTAGCCGTAGGCTACGATCAGGCCCGTCGCGAGCATCACCTTGGCCATATTTTCCAGATGCCTCATAGTGATGAAATCCTCGAGGTGGTAGAACTTGCGAATCGGAATCGCCAGCGTCATCACCATCGCGAATCCGGAATAAATCGCGCCAGCAACGAAGTAAGGAGGGAAAATCGTAGTGTGCCAGCCGGGAACCTGTGCCACGGCAAAATCAAAGCTCACCACTGTGTGGACAGAGACTACCAGCGGGGTCGCGAGTCCGGCCAGCAGCAACGAGGCCGTCTCATAACGGTGCCAATGAACGGCTGAGCCGCGCCAGCCCATCGCCAGCATCCCGTAGATGGCCTGGGCGGCGCGATTCCTCGCACGATCGCGCAGCGTGGCTAGGTCCGGTATCAGTCCCACAAACCAGAACATCAGCGACACGGTTGCATACGTTGACACCGCGAACACGTCCCAAACCAGCGGGCTGCGAAACTGCGGCCACATCCACATCGGGTTCGGGTAAGGGGTCATCCAGTAAAAGAGCCACGGTCGTCCCATGTGGAGCAGGGGAAACAAGCCCGCGCAGGCCACGGCGAACAGGGTCATCGCTTCAGCAAACCGGTTAATGGATGTTCGCCATTTCTGCCGCAGCAACAGGAGGATGGCGGAAATGAGCGTGCCGGCGTGGCCAATTCCAATCCACCAAACGAAATTGACGATGGCGAAGCCCCAGGCAATGGGCACATTGATTCCCCAAATGCCCACGCCGATGACCACCAGGTAGGAGAGTGCCAACAGTAGGAGCATCAAGAGGCCAAACGAGATGGCGAAACCGAAGAGCCAGCCCTTGGTCGTGCCGCGGCTCAGCACGATCGAGCTGATCTTATCCGTTACCGTCCCAAGCGTGTGGCCCGGCTGGAGCAGAAGATTGCCCTGGCCGGTTGCATTTGGGTTTTGCGCGCTTTCAGAGTCCACGAACTGACCCCATCACCGACAATCGATGCCTGCGCAAAGCAAGAAGGGGCATCAAAAGGTGTTAAATTGCAGCAACCACAAAACTCAAAGCACTGGCGATTTGCGCTCCCGTCTGCTTCGGTAATCAAGGCAGCAGCAGCGGTGATTTGGGTCCGCAGGCTTGAATTTACATTTACCGCCCTCGGATGCTCGCATAAGACGAAGCAGCATAAGGCGGGATGTGCACAGACGCAAGTTCAATCTGACGATTTGGGGGTTGGCCACAGGAAGGAAGACGGAGAGCGAACAGCCACGCGTGTGGATAGAATTATTTGTCGGTGCGGCAGAGAATCGTCAGGTACGGATCAACAAGAATCCGCGGCGGGCGACTATGTGCGACGAAACGGAAAGAAGTCTCAGGTCCCGTGGTCACCACGACGCCCAGCCGTTCCAGTTTTCCCCCCGGCTTACCGGCATACAAAGGCACTGCGCCCGTAAAGATATCGTCAACGCCCGTTTGCAGCAGGTTTCCAGTCACAAGATATTCCCGCCCGTGCGGCTTCGCCTGGAAATCCACCGTGTAGTGGGGAATTCCCGTGCCGCGGACCCATTCCGCAAAGAACCAGTCCATCGAACGGGTGCTCTCGAGATCCATGGCCGGAGTCATGCGCCGTTCCAAGGCGCGCCGGAAATCTTCCGTGGATAACGTGCGGAAGCGATACTCGGTCAAGATCGACTTCAAAAGTTCGCGAAAGTGTTCATCGGGGTCACTGGCGCCGGGCGTGCGCAGCATTTCTCGAAGCATGTGGATAACCCAGGTGCCCTTGCCGTAGGTGATGGTTTCGTAGGCAGTTGGCACTCGGGAGGAGATGAGCCGGTAACCAAACGTCAGCGGCCCTGCGTCTCCGACAATCCGGGTGGACTCAGGTACCGCTGCTGCCAGCGCCGCACGGTAATGCTCCAACCACTCTGTGAGCCTGTGCTCGCCAGGTTTTCTGTAGTCCGCATACATGAGCGAAAGATAATTCGCCAGGCCCTCTTCAATCCAGGCATCCCGGTAAATCGCCGCGCCCACTACGTTGCCCCACCACTGATGCACCACTTCGTGGAACGGCATCAGCTCGCGAGCCTCCTCCTGCGTTCGCTCCGCAAGGCCGGCCTGCTCTTGCGCTTCCGGCGTCATGAACACGATCGTCGAGAGATATACCAGTCCCGGCCAGCCCTGCCCGAAGCTTCCGGGGATTTGTGAGACATCCAGGTGGTCGAAAGGAAAGGGGCCATTGAGTGTTTCAAAAAATTGAATGGAATCAGCCACCTGGGTCCCCAAGCGCTTCAAGACCGCGGCGGGATTGGGAACCGGCGGCTCCGGCGTCGGCGCAAATCTGCCGGGATCGCGGGGTGATCGCAGCGCTGGCGGCACAACTCTGTTGCTGGTCGGAGCACCCCGGCGGAGAAGCTGGAGGATGGCGTCTTCGAGTTGCTGGTTTGCGTACAGCCGAATTTTCGGGCGGTCACCGCCAGCCGTCTCCATTTTGTACTCGCCAAGATTAAATCCGGCCACCGAAAATGGAACATCAGACCGCCACCGCCCCGACTTGCTATCTCCCTCCTCCTGTGACTCCACTTTCGTTCCGGTCGCAACCAATTTGAACCGCTTCGGCCACCGGAACGACAGGTCGAACGGCACGAAATGATCGCCGCCACCGATGTGCGCATACCAGGTACCGTGTTCCCCCACGAATTCCACGCCATTACCGGCCTGGCTGATGACGCTGCCTCGGTACTTCACCTCCATCCGGAATTCTTCGCCGGAGGTCGCGGCGGTAGGGAGCACCACGAGCAGGGAATCGTTTCCTTGACGCAGGATGTCGCGCCGGCTCATATCCTCGTTCTGGAAATAAACAAGCGGACGGCCGTCCGCGAGCTTTACTCCTTCCACCGCCAGATTGCGCGAGAGCTCGAGTGCAACGATTTGTTCTCCCGCGCGCACGTCTCGAATATGCAGTGTCGTTTTGCCCTCGAGAGATAGATCGTCAGCGATCGCTGTTTCGACGCGGTAATCGAGCGGCGCGAATTCTTCAATCCGCGTTTTCGGGGCGTCCAGGGAGCGAAAAGATGCCCAGGTGTCATAAAAACGTGCCCCGTTTATAAAGTGCGGCTGGCCGAGCAGCACTTGCTCGTCGCGGCGGCTATCCACCAGGACATCGAACGGACCCACATTTTCACTCTCAATGCCCGTGTAAAAATATGGCTGCGGGTTGGTGGACAACAAATCAAACATGATGCGGAGGGAGTGCCAGGGATTCAGGTCCGCGACCACGGGCTCCCAGCTCTCGGTGAATGGCGGGTCGCTCGCTGCGGTTGCGCGGGTTGATTCTAATTGCTGTTTGATTTCAGTCTCGGTGTCGTCCGTGAATCGGAAATAAGCGCGCGTGAATGTCTGATCGACCAGCGGCACGCCGAGGAATCGTGCGAGCGATTGGCGCTCACCGGGGTCATGCGGCGTCGCAAAAATGTGCCCGTGCCCAGTAAATACGGCGCCGGTCACGCGCCCATCGAGGGCCTGAAGGAATGCCAGCTTGCCGTCCACTAGCCTGATGTTGATTATGTCGCGCCGGAGATTCAGTTCCTGGACGCTATAAACATGCGCGCTATCCGGCCGGAGTGCATTGAGCGCCTGATAGAGCGCGCGCGGATCTGTGGCGGCAGGGCCCGCCGCTCTGGAGCTACTCGTCTTTATAGGAAACGCTTGCCGGGGTGCCTGAACATGCGGACAGACCAGAGCCGCAGTGACGCTTAAAGCTGCCCACACTGGAAAGCGCAAAGCCCGAAGCGCGCGTCCTCGCAAGCCCGACGCAAGACCCCTCATAATTTCGACTGTAGCAACTTAGGGCATTGGCCAGCAAGGAGCTGGCGAGCCTCGCTGAACGCGCTTGATAGAATCGTAGTGTGCATCGCGCAACGCTCATTGCCGCCATTGGTTTTCTCGCCGTGTCGTCCGCAGCCGCGGACACTATTGTCCTGAAGAATGGCCGGCGGATTGTAGCTTCGAACGTCAAGGAAGAAGGCGAGCACGTCAGCTACGAGACTCCTGCCGGCACGATGTCGATTCCGAAATCCATCGTGGCGCGCATTGACCGCGATGCTTTCACATATTCCTCTGCGGCAAGAGCCTCCACCGAAGCCCCGATCACCGCACCGCATATCGACCCGGTGGCGGGCTATGAGGATGTGCTCAGCTCGACGGTTCACGGTGACTCGATTGATTTCGGCTATATCGCACGCCTGGAATCGGATGCCCGCTCCGGCTCCGCAGTTGCCGTTGAAAAAGTCGCTGCCGCGCACTATGCGGCTGCTCAATTTCTCGCTGGGAAGGGCGATACCAACTCCGCCATCGATCATTATCGCCAGGCGCTCGTTTTCGCACCCAAGAATACCGGGCTGCTGCTGAACCTTGCGGTCCTGTATCTCAACACGAATCAGCCCACGGCGGCGCTCGATCCCCTGGAGCGCGCTCGCCGCGTCGAACCGAACTCCGCCGACGTGGCCAAGCTGATGGGCTGGGCCTATCGCGACTCGAACAAGATGGACCAGGCGATCGCGGAATGGACGCGCGCGGAAAAAATCCGCCGCGATCCTGACGTTGAACGCGCGCTCGAAAAGGCCGCGCGCGACAAGGCCGAAGAAGAAAGTTACCGCCAGGGCGAGACGCTTCACTTCACCCTGAAGTACAACGGCACCGCCACGCCGGAACTCGCCCGCGCCATCCTCCACGTTCTCGAAGACGATTTTCGCGATCTCGAATCGCAACTCGACTACACGCCGCGCGAACAAATCTACGTGATTCTCTACACCGAGGACGCCTTTGCGGATATCACGCGCGCGCCGGGATGGGTGGGTGCGCTGAATGATGGACGCATCCGCGTTCCCGTGCGAGGCCTGGCCGGCATGAGCGCGGATCTGGCGCGCGTGCTGAAGCACGAGCTGACGCACAGTTTTGTGGGCCAGAAATCGCTAGGCCACGCGCCTACATGGTTGCAGGAAGGTATCGCGCAATGGATGGAGGGCCGACGCAGCGGGTCAAACGCCGCAGCCTTAGTTGAGGCCGCCGGGCAGGGGCAGGGTCCGACGCTCCAAATGCTGGAGGGCCCGTGGATGGGAGATTCCAGCGGTCAGGCGGCTTTCGCCTATGCCTATGCGCTCGCAGCCGTCGAATCTATCATTCAGGCTGGCGGAGTGAGCGATATCAGCCGCTTGCTCGACCGCATTTCCTCCGCCCCTTCCACCGAGGCCGCCCTGCGCGAAACTCTCCACTCCGATTACGCCGATCTCGATCAGCAGACCATCGCCTACCTGCGCAAAGAATACGTCCGCTGATCGTGAGAGCGGGGTCATTCTGCGGGAATGCCCTAAAGATTCCCGAATCTCGAAAATGATCATTATTCGGGGTGAGGAAGTGCGTCACCTTTTTCGTGGTGGGTCTTCTTGGATAGTCGAAGTTTCCTTCCCGCGGAATGCGTCCCCGCCAATGCCCCACTTGGGATACTGCCCTTTCGCGGCTACATACAGACCAGGAAGCCCATAAACGTACAGCCCTATGAGCGCACCAATCCAAGCCAAGCTTCGTGTCGACGGATCCGCGGATGCAAAACGATCTGAGACCACACTTGCCAAGAATGCCCAGTACGAAAAGAAAACAATGGCGCCGATGGCTCGGACTACCAAAGGCCGTGCGCGGCTTGAGAAGCAAGCCACAAAGATCAATCCACAAAATGTGGCCCCGGCATATGCAGCCGTCTGGGCTGGTTTCGGGGGTGAAGCGCCAACGAGGAAAATAACTGCGAAAAACAGTGCGAAAGCGCCCAGCACCCATCGTGCTTCACGACTCATTTCAGAATCCTCGGGTGAATCTACAGTCTGCTCAATAACCCCGCGAGAAGTGCCGCGCGCTCCGGCAGTGCGCGGATTACGACATGCTCCTCGGGGCTATGCGCGGCCTCACCGACTGCGCCAAGCCCGTCGAGTGTCGGCACGCCGAGCGCCGCCGTAAAATTTCCATCGGAGCCGCCGCCCGTGGCAGCCTGGCCAAGCCGAACGCCCATTTTCCGAGCAAGATTCTGCGCCTGACGAAAGAGGTCGCGCACACCAGCGGTCCGTTCTAGCGGCGGCCGCATCGGCGAGATCGTCGCTTTTACTCGCGCGCCTTTCAGGATCGGCCTCAGGCTGCGAAGGTTTCGCTCGATAGCTCGCGCACCAGCCATTCGCCAGAATCGTATGTCCACCTGTGCTCGCGCTTCCGCTGGGACCACATTCGAGACCGTCCCACCCTTCACAACTGTTGCCTGTACTGTGATGCCGCGACGCGGCTCATTCATCTTCATTAGCCGCGCGATTTGCAGCGTAAGCTCATGCACTGCGTTCACGCCCTTCTTGGGATCGATTCCTGCGTGCGCGGACCGCCCGGCGACAACAATCTCCGCGCTGCCTACACCCTTGCGCGCCGTCTTCAACCGGCCTTCGCGCCCAAACGCGGGCTCGAGCACGAGCACCGCATCGCTGCGCCGCGCCTCGCGCTCGATTGCAGCACGCGAACTCTCGCTCCCGATCTCTTCATCCGTGGTCCAAAGAAACACAAGCCGCTTCTGCGGCTTGATTCCCACCGCGCGAAGAGCGTCCACCGCCGCAAGCGCCAGCACCAGCCCGCCTTTCATGTCAAAAGTTCCCGGCCCCCAGGCACGGCCGCCCGACATGCGAAACGGCGTCTTCGCGAGCGATCCAAGCGGATAAACGGTGTCGAGATGTCCTAGAACCATGATCTGCCCCGCGGGCCGGCCGCCGCCGAGCCATATCTCCGCCCGCACGTGATCGCCCCGCCGCCGCTGCCGCAGCAGACTTACTATCGCGCCGCGCCGCCGCCACTCGGTTGCGACCATGCGGCCCAACCGGTCAACGGCCGCCTTCTTGTGGCTCGGCGATTCGCATCGCACGAACTTCCCCAGAAGCTGAAGCATTTGTTCTTCGCGGCCGCGCAGGTGGCGTAGCAGTTCCCGCATCGGCAGTGAGTGTTCCTTCATCGCGCGGGTATCCTAACAGCCGCGTTTCAACCCGGCAACGTCATCCCTTGGTCACCACGGATTCCCACCTGCCGGTCTTTCGTATAGAATTATTCGATTGCGCGTTGTGAAAAGTGGAACACTATCAAGCACGCTGAAAGCGGCACGAACGACCAACACATCCGAGCGCAGAGGCACACGATGATCCTCGACATCAGTGGGATCCAGAAGATCCTCCCGCACCGCTATCCGTTCCTTCTGGTAGACGGCATTGAAGAAATGGAACCGCGCAAGAGCATCGTGGGAATCAAGAATGTCACCGCGAATGAGCCCTACTTCCAGGGGCATTTCCCTGGCAATCCCATTATGCCCGGCGTGCTCATCATCGAAGCATTGGCGCAAACAGGTGGTTTGCTGCTGCTCACGGAGCTTCCGGACCGCGAGAAAAAACTTCTGTATTTCGTCGCCATTGACGGTGCGCGTTTTCGCCGTCCCGTGGTCCCCGGCGACCAGTTGAAGCTAAGCGTTCTCGTCACCGGCTGGCGCGGCGATTTCTTCAAAATGGATGGCAAAGCCACCGTGAACAGCGAATTGGCGGCCGAGGCCACGCTGATGTGCAAAGTGGTTGACCGCGAGCCGGCGGGTGGCGCGGTGGCGGATACGGTTGAGAAGGCGCGATGAGCGGAATTGATTCCCGAGCCATCATTTCGCCCTCGGCGCGGCTGGCTCCAGGAATAAGTGTCGGGCCGTATGCAGTTGTTGGCGACGAAGTCGAGCTCGGTGAGGGCTGCATCCTCGAACCGCACGCGATGGTGCAGGGCCCGTCGCGCCTCGGACGCGATAATCATCTCGGTCCATTCTGCTCGATCGGCGGCGATCCGCAGGACCTCACCTACAAAGGCGAGCGCGTTTCACTCGTAATCGGCGACGCGAACAAGTTTCACGAATTCTGCACCGTGAATCGCGGCACGGTGAAGGGCGGCGGCGTCACACGGCTGGGCAGCCACAACCTGATCATGACTTACGCGCACATCGCCCACGATTGCCAGGTGGGCAATCACACCGTGTTCATGAACGCGGCCACTCTCGCGGGCCATGTCCTCTTTGAGGACTACGCCACCCTTGGCGCCTTCTCGGCCGTGCACCAGTTCTGCCGCGTCGGCAAGCACGCCTATATCGCCGGCTACTCCGTGATCACGCAGGACGTTCCTCCGTTCTCAAAAGTGGTCGCGCCGCGCGAGACCCGCTGCTACGGTGTCAATTCCATTGGCCTCGAGCGCCAGGGCTTTTCCCCTGAGCGCATTCAGCCCATCGAACAAGCTTATCGCCTGCTCCTCCGCTCAAAACTGAACACCGCGCAGGCAATCGAAAAAATGCGTGGAACCCTCGCTGGCTCCGAAGACGTCTTAACACTAATCCGGTTCATCGAATCGGCAGAGCGCGGCGTGACGAAATAGTGATGACCGTGGCCGCCTCACCTGACACCGCAACTGCACATTGGGGGTTGATCGCCGGAAACGGCGATTTTCCTTTTCTCGTGCTGGAGGGCGCGCGCAGCCGCGGCATTGATATGGCCGTGATTGCCATCCGCGAAGAAGCTTCGCCGTCACTCGAGCGTGTGGCCAAGCGGCTGCACTGGGTGAGCCTCGGCGAATTGAGCCGCACGATTGAACTGCTGCACCAGGAGGGCGTGAAACGCGCGGTGATGGCCGGACAGGTGAAACACAACAAGATTTTCAGCGCCATTCGCCCCGACTGGCGGCTCGCAAAACTCTTGTTTTCACTGCCGGCGAAAAATACTGACGCGTTGATCGGTGCGGTCGCGCGCGTCCTCGAAGACGAAGGCATCGAACTGGTGGACTCGACAAAATTTCTGGGCACGTTGCTGCCGGCGCCTGGCGTTCTGACGCGGCGCGCGCCGGATGTATCGGAAGCCGCGGACCTTGCTTACGGCCGCGACGTTGCGCAGCGTATTGCCGGGCTCGACCTGGGCCAGACCGTGATCGTCCGCGAGCTGGCCTGCGTGGCCATCGAAGCCATGGAAGGCACGGATGAAACAATCGAGCGCGCCGCTCGCATCACCGGCGGTCAGCGGCTTGTGGTCGTGAAGGTGAGCAAGCCGAAGCAGGATATGCGCTTCGACGTGCCCGTGGTCGGTATGAAGACGATTGAAGTAATGCGCCGCTCGCACGCGACAGCGTTGGCCATCGACGCCGAGCGCACGCTGCTTTTCGACCGCGACGATTTGATTCGCGCCGCGGATGAAGCGGGGATCGCCATTCAGGCGTTCGCACCCGAAGGCTCAGCGGCGCAGCAGAAATCGGAAGCTAAAGGGAAATCTTGAGCGACAAACCCATCCGTGTCGCTGTCGTGGGTGTCGGCGAATTCGGCCGCAACCACGTTCGCGTGTGGCGCGAACTCGAAGGCGCTGAACTCATAGGCGTCGTGGACACCGACGCAGTGCACGCCGCGCGAGTGGCGGCAGAATTCGGCACGCGCGCTCTTGGTGGGCTCGACGCGCTGACGTCTGAGCATGTGCAGGCTGTCAGCCTCGCCGTCCCGACGAAAGAGCATGCACAGACTGGTTGCCGGCTGCTCGACGCGGGCTTCGACGTACTGGTTGAAAAGCCGATGGCCGCTTCGCTTAAGGAAGCGGACGATTTGATTGCCGCCGCAAAGCGCGGGGGCCGGATTCTTCAGGTCGGCCATGTTGAACGCTTCAATCCCGCCGTCACCGCGGTCCAGAAAATTGTCTTGCGCCCCATGTTTTTTGAAGTCCACCGCCTGGGCATTTTCACGCCCCGCAGTCTGGACATTGATGTCGTTTACGACGTGATGATCCACGATCTCGATATCCTGCTCTCGCTCGTCCATTCTCCCGTCGCGGATTTGAAAGCGGTCGGCATTCCGGTGATGACCGACAAGGTGGACATCGCGCACGCGCGCATCGAATTCGGAACTGGCACAGTGGCCAACATCACCGCCAGCCGCGTCTCCACCGAGCGCGTCCGCAAGATGCGTTTTTTTCAGGAGCATGAATACATTTCGCTCGATTTCACGCGGAAGGACGTCCTGCGCGTCCGCGTGCAGCCGGGTGCGCCGCAGCCGGAAATCAATTTTGAAAAGCTGCCGACGATATCCGAAGAACCGCTCCATGCTGAATTGCGAGCATTCCTCGATTCCGTACGCACGCGCCAGACCCCTGCGGTCGACGGCGCCGCCGGCCGCCGGGCGCTTGCATTAGCCGACCGCGTGATGGCGGGCATCCTCGAACATGCCAGCCGCGTCCAACTGGGTGCATACGCCCCCCAGGGTTCTCGATGATTCCCCGCATATTAGTGCCGAAGGATATCCGCCCCGTCTCCAAGGACGAGGTCAGAAAAAATGGGCATCGTTTCGAGACCTATATGGACGACCGCACCGTCGTCCCATCCGGCATGTCGGACGCGCCGCCGCTCGACGGCAAGACCACCATTCCTTCGCATCTGCCGCTCGGTGTTCTGGTAGATCGCACTCTTGTACCGCGCAGCATGCCCGCAAAGCCGATTGAGAGCTTTCAACCGCTCTCGGAATATGCGCCCATTGCAATTCTGGACTCGCGCGTGGTGGTGCCCGCCTACGTTGAGCCCGCGGAGCCTGAGGAAATCCAGAAGTTTGTGGACCGCGTCCCGAGCACGTCCGCGGCGCGCCGCGAAGTTGTCCAGCCGGACATTTTCACCACTGGCGACGCAAACCTGCTGATTGAGCCTGGGGAAAAAACAGACGCGAAGGCTGACTTATTCACCCGCGTGGCTTCCGTATTCGTCCACATTGGCCTGATCATCTTCCTCATCTCGATCCCGAAGCTTTTCCCCACGCATATTCCAACAAGGGAAGAAGTTGAACTGGCCAGCCGTCAATTGGGCGTCACTTATATTTCGCCCGACGAAATTCCGAAGTCGCTCGAGCCGCCTCCAGGCCCCAAGATGCGCATCAATCCGAAGGTCTTGAACAAGGTGGCCCCGCCGCGGCCAGAAGAGCACGCGCCCGTGGAGGCCCCGCCAGTCGCGCCGCCGCACCCGACTGCGGAATTGCCGTCGGCACCGACGCCTCACGTCCCCGCTGATTCGATCCCCGTTCGGCCTTCTCCGACTCCCGCGCCTTCGCGCATCTTGCCCGCAAATCCACCGCCGAATCCGACTCCCGGGAAACTCAACCTGAGTCTTCCGAACGCGTCTCCTGGAAAGGCCATCCAGGATCAAATGGCCGACGCCATTCGGCGTGGCGGTGGCGGCGTGGTTTACGGCTCTCCCGATGGCGCAGGAAGAGGGAGTGGCGGTGGCGGCGGGCAAGGCATGCAGGGCATGAAGGGCGGCGTTTCCATCCTCACACCCACGGAAGGCGTGAATTTCGACAGCTATATCAATCGTCTGCTCGCCACCGTCAAACGGAACTGGTACTACGTAATGCCCGAATCAGCCCTAATGGGTGACAAAGGCGTTGTTATCATCACATTCCGAATCAAGCGCGATGGGAACGTTCCCATACCCGACCCGAACCTGGAAAGGACGTCTGGCAAGGAGCCGCTCGACCAAGCCGCAATGTCATCTATTCGCACATCCAGTCCGTTCGAGCCGCTGCCGCCGCAATTCAAGGGTCCGGAAATCCAGTTGCGCTTCATTTTCTTCTACAATATTCCTCCAGATATGGCGCAGTGATCCCGCCGTGAAGCTGAACCGCACGCAAATTTTCGGAGCGCTGCTTCTCGCCGCCCTCGCGCTGCTGGCGTTGTTGCTGCGCTATTGCGAATTCTCCGGATGAGGGCGCTCGCACGGCTCGTCGTCGTCCTCGGGCCCACTGCTTCCGGCAAATCGGCGCTGGGCATCCGGCTTGCGCAGAAATTCGGTGGCGAAATCGTGGTCTGCGATTCCACGCAGGTGTACCGTCATTTCGATATTGGCACCGCAAAAGTGCCTTTCACCGAACGGCAGGGCATTCCTCATCATCTTGTGGATCTCGTCGAGCCTCAGGAAATTTTCACCGCAGGCGATTATCGTCGCCACGCTCGGACAGTTCTGGGAAAAATTCGCAGCCGCGGCAAACTTCCGATCCTGACTGCTGGAACAGGTTTGTATCTGCGCGCTCTCCTCGAGGGGCTTGCCGACGCGCCCATCCGCTCTGAAGAATTGCGCGAACGCCTCCGCCGCAAGGCAGAGCTGCACGGCTCCGCACACCTCCATCGTATTCTATCGCGGCTCGATCCCACGGCGGCCGCGCGCATTGCCCCTCGCGATGCGCAGAAAGTGATTCGCGCGATTGAAATGCGCGTTCTGACGGGGAAGCCGGTCGGTGAAATTCACGGCGGGGGCCGCATTGCGCTCGAAGGATTCGAGGTAAAAAAAATCGGCCTTATCCCGCCGCGGGCAGCGCTCTACGCGCGCATCGAATCGCGCATCGATGCGATGCTCGCAGCCGGTTGGCTGGATGAAGTTCGCCAACTTGTTGCACATGGCATCGCACCGGATGCTAAACCTTTTCAGTTTATCGGCTATGCGGAACTCCGCGCGCATCTATCCGGCGAGTTTGGAAGTGAAGAGGCCAAACGGAAAATCCAGCAAGCCACACGCCGGTTTGCCAAGAGGCAGATCACATGGTTCCGCAAAGAACCCGGGGTCCATTGGGTTCCGGAATTCGGTGACGAACCGAGTGCACTCGCCCTCGCCTCAGAATTTCTCCAATCCGAAACGCGCTGAAGACTTGACCCTCGCGGCTTGTTCCTATATTGTTTTCGCGAGCATACGCTCCCGTATGGCATCCGCTGCCCCAGCCCCGCAAAAATCGGCACCCCTTCAACCTCAGGACTGGGTTCGAGCGGCTTGCGCTCGCCTCTCGAAAGAGGGCATCGAAGCAGTCCGTATTGAAGTTCTTGCCCGTGATCTAAGCGTCAGTAAGGGAAGCTTTTATTGGCATTTCCGCGATCGTGATGAACTTCTGAATTCCATGCTGGCCACCTGGGAAGATCAAGAAAGGCACTGGATTGAAGATGCAGACGAGGGCGAGCGCAGCGCTGCCGCCAGATGGGCCTTGCTCGTCGAGCATCGCTCCGCCCCCCAGCGGTGCCGCTTCGAAGTTGGATTGCGCGCGTGGGCTCGCCGCGATGATCGCGTGGCGGTCCGAGTGGCGGCTATTGAGAATGGCCAGAAAGATTTCATCGCCAAGGTTCTCCAAGATGTGGGTTTCGCGCCGCGCGCAGCCGAATCTTGGGCCGACCACGCGCAGCTGGTATATCTCGGCTGGCTCGATCGTTCCACGCGCGACGCGGAATTCAGGCTCTCGGGCCGTGGCTTAGGGGAATTTCTTTCCGAGTTGGTTCTTGCCGCTTCTGCGCGGCTACCCAACAAGGAGCGCTGAATCCGTCCCGGTGGAATTGCGCTCCTCTCATCGGTCCGCTTTACTCTTCCGCCAGCAGCTCCATTGAATTCACACGAGAGAATGAATCGGCGTATAATCGGATTCAGATGAGCGTGAAATCCTCCAGGCCCTTGCCGGCCCACAATCCTGCACTCGAATGAAAACTGCGCAACCCCTGGACAATCGGGAACGGGTTTTGCTGATTGGCGTGGGCCTGAAGAAATCTTCGCGTGGCCGCCCGGGTGATCCGACTGCAACAGGGCGTGATTCCCTAGAAGAGTTGCAGGAACTCGCGCAGAGCGCCGGCGCAACCATCGCTGGCAGCTTGCTCCAGGTGCGTGAGGCGCTTGATCCCGCCACTCTCGTCGGCCGGGGCAAACTCGAGGAAATTCGCATCGAGGCCGAGATCCAGCGCGCGCCGCTCGTGATCGTGGATCACGATTTGACCCCCGGGCAACTTCGCAATTTCGAAAAAGGAGTGGGCTGCCGCGTGATTGACCGCACGCAATTGATCCTCGACATTTTCGCGTGCCATGCGCGCTCTCGCGAAGGCCAACTCCAGGTTGAACTTGCGCAACTGAATTATCTGCTTCCGCGATTGACTGGCAGAGGCGAGGAACTCTCGCGTCTGGGCGGCGGCATCGGGACGCGAGGGCCCGGCGAACAAAAACTCGAGACCGACCGCCGGCGCATTCGTGACCGCGTGCGAAAAATTCAGCAGGCCATCGAAACGGTTCGCCGCCAGCGGGCCACGCGCCGGAGCGCCCGCCAAGCTGTTCCCCTCGGCATGATCGCGCTCGTCGGCTACACAAACGCCGGGAAATCCACGCTATTCAACGCGCTCGCGCACGCCGATGTGCTCACCTCGCCTCAGATGTTCGCCACGCTCGATCCCACCATTCGCGCCGTCCGTCTGCCGTCGCGCCGCCGCGCGCTGCTTTCCGATACAGTAGGATTCCTTCGTGATCTTCCTCCGGATTTGATCGCTGCTTTCCGCGCCACGCTGGAAGAAGTGCAGGAGGCCTCACTCATTCTTCATGTTACCGACGTTTCGAATCCACATCACGCCGAACAGGACGCAGAAGTATTGAAAGTGCTCGCCGACCTCGGCGTGCAGGACCGCCCGCGGGTGCATGTCCTGAATAAAATCGACCAAATTTCCGAAGCAGATCTGGCGGCGATGCTCCGGACTAACGGCAATCGTGAGCAAAAGGTGTTCGTCTCGGCGGCCACAGGAGCGGGCCTCGAAGATTTGCTCGGGAAAATTGATGCGGCACTGCCGGGTGACCCGCTGGTTCACGTGCAATTGCACATGCCCCTCTCCGATGGACGCAATCTCTCGCTGGTTTATGCCTGTGGCCGCGTCCTTCATTCCGAAGTTCGCGGAGAAGTCCTGCTTCTGGACGCGGAACTTCCCCAATCCCTGGCGCGTCAGGTGGGGGAGTTTATCGTGCCCGCGCAGAAGACGCCGCAAGATCTAGACACTCGCTAAGCTCCCCCATCTCCGAGCACATCTGGAGCAAGACAATCAAGTTAGCTGTGGCTCACATGGCCCATTCTGGCAATCAGCGGTGGAAAACGCTGTGGAAAAGTCTTATCCAGGCTGTTGAGAATTGTTCGGCCCGGCCAAATCTCTCTCGACAGATGGCGGCTTCGATTCGCTCTAAGCCTCGTTATATGTGTATGTTACACAAGCAAAGAGCGATTCAGATCCCGCAACCAAGAAAGAACGCGTTGCCAATCCTCCCGTTTTGAATTTGCACAGTCTTGCAGCATTCTGTGGGCTAAGAGTTACTAGGCAAGCGGGTTGACGTTGCGGCTTCTTGTCATGAGTTTCGTCATCTCGCCGCACTTTCCCTGTCCGAAACTACCTGCCGTTGACTCACCTACAACGCAGGACTATAGTGAATGAGCTTGTCAGCGTCGGCGCTGAAGGCCAATAAGGGTTGTTTCCGGTCACGACATGAATCTTCCGAACAGCCTGACGACTCTGCGTATCTTTTTTGTCCCCCTCTTGGTTGTCGTCCTTTTGACTCGCCAACCCAACTGGGATTTCTGGGGGCTCCCGGTACATTTCGAGGTCCTCGGAGTACTGATTTTGTTGATGGCCGCTGCGACGGACGTGATGGATGGCTACATCGCGCGCAAGCGCCACGAAGTGACGACTCTCGGAATCCTGCTCGATCCCATCGCGGACAAGCTCTTGATTTCCGCGGCATTTATTTCGCTGGCCCAGATGGGACTGGTGCCTGCGTGGATGGTGGTGATCATCATTGGTCGTGAATTCATCGTCACCGGGCTGCGCGAAATCGCCTCCGTCGAAGGATTGGTGATTCCCGCTTCCGCTCTCGGGAAAACTAAAATGATTCTGCAGGTGCTCGCTGGCTGCGCCGTAATCCTCACCGCCAGGCACCCCGCGCTCAAGCCGCTGGGAATCACGTTACTGTGGCTCGTGGTGCTCAGTGCCGTTGCCTCGGCGGTACATTACTTCCAGATGTTTTGGAGCCAGATCAATTCCCGAGTGCAGCAGCGGCAAAGCGGGCGTTTGGTAGTGAAGCCGGAAGAAAAGCCCCAGGATGTCCCCACTCGTTGATCGCGATCGGCAGCTGCTCCTCGAATTATCCCGGCGCGTACTTGTGGCGGCAGTCGAGCGCCGTGATGTTCAGGAAAATTTGCCCGCGAGCGAAATGTTGCAGCGTCCCGCTGGCGCCTTTGTCACTTTGCGCCTTCGCGGGCGTTTGCGGGGATGCATCGGCCAAGTCGCGAGCGGCGATTCTCTCGTAACGGTAATAGCCCACTGCGCCAGGTCAGCCGCTCTCGAGGATCCCCGGTTCGAGCCCGTCCGTCCCTCGGAACTCACAGAGCTTGAAATCGAGCTCTCCGTTTTGTCCCCGTTATTTGTGATTCCGTCGCATCAAATTGAAGTAGGCAAACATGGCTTGCTGATGAGCCGCGGCTGGCAACGAGGATTGCTGTTGCCGCAGGTGGCCGCGGAGTTTGGCTGGTCGGCAGAAAGATTTCTCGAAGAAACCTGCACGAAGGCGGGTTTGGAGCGGGACGCTTGGAAACACCCGGACACCCGGGTGGAAGCATTTACAGCAGAAATTTTCTGCGAATCGGATTTTCGGCCGCCGGCAAGAGCGCCGGCAAAGCCGGGCTACTCGAGTTCCACGTAGTCGCCTGCCAGCACTTCACGCAGGCTGAAGGTAATCAACACGGACGATGAATTTGGCGCGGTGCGCACCACTACGCCTTCTCCCAGAACTTCCCTCGGCACGTTGTTCCAATTCCATTTCCTTGGGACGCTCCCGAACCCGGCCAATCCGAATTGCGGCTCGATTTCAAACGCGACTCGCTTGGTTTGATAGGCCATCTCGTGCTCTGTCCCCTGATACCGGAAGATCCGGAAATAGTCGCCAATCTTGACGCCCTGATTCGTGCCGAGATTCACGTAAATTGTGCTGTTCGTTCCGCTCTGCTCGGCCCAATACCGGCCCGAAATCACCATCGCCGTCGGCTTCCCGCTTGGCGGCGCGAACCGGTCAAAGTTGCTCTCCGATTTCAGCGGTGGCGCCGGGCGCTCCGTAAACGGCAACACGGTATCTCCTCGTTGCAAGTAGTCGCAGGAATTTTCCACCTGCGTGATCGATACGTCAGGCTGCGCCACCACCACTCTCAGCCGGCCAGTGTCAGCCCATACCTTCCCGAGCTTCTTCAAGATGGAGAACTGCCACTTTGTCCACTGGACATCGATCGGATCTTTGATTTCCCGCACCACGGAAAATTGGTCACCCACCTTCACGCCCTGATTCGCGCCCTTGTTCACGTAGACGTAATCGCCTTCCATGAAGGCGTTCTTGACGCCTGAATCTTCGCCCGTGATCACGTAGGTGTCCCGCGGAATGCTCTCGCTCGTCACCACTCCCGAGCAGTAAATGTCGTCTTGTGTCGTTGTCTGCCCCTTGTTCTGAGCCGAAACGCTGGCGGCCGAAAGGGCTATAATCAGACCAGCAAAGACAATTTTCCCGTGCATGATGCGTGCTCCTTTGAATTCCAGGCGCCTTCGAGCAGGCGCTACCCGATGAGCCGAACGTAACAGGCGTACTGGAACCCGTCAAGACAAAGGTCTGCGTCCCTTTACACATTGGGTACCGCATGGTAGAAGCCAGACCCCCCTGTTTTGAGGGACGGGGCGGCCAGGCTCGGCGACTAAAGTGTGTGGGAATGGTTCAGGCAAGAATGCTCGGCAGGGACAAAATTTGCGCCGTCGTGGCTGCTCAGGATGCCCCATCAATGTGGCAGCAACTTTCGAGGGCGCTATCACTTACACGCACTGTCGAGTTGCGCCTCGATTGGCTCGCTGACGACCGTGAAATTGCAAGATTTCTCCGCAAACTGGCGGCAGGACGCCTCCGCGCCACCCTGCTCGCCACTTGTCGCCGGCGCGAGGCCGGAGGGAACTATCAGGGATCGATTGCCAAGCAGCTTCTTCATCTCGCGGAGGCGCTCCGAGCCGGTTGCAAATGGTTTGACCTTGAGATCGAGTCCTCCTCGAAGTGTCCGAGAGAGTTGCTGGACGTCCTTCTCGGCGAGGGGCACCAGATGGTCTCGGCGCACTTCTTCCACGCCGTGCCGAAGCGTTCGATAAAAATCCTTCGGCGGCTATCGAGCAGCCGCCCGGACGCGATCAAGTTAGCCGCGCAATGTGATTCGCTCGCCGATGGCCTTCGTTTGCAGCGTCTCACGCGTGCACGGCGAAATCTAGTCGCGATTCCGATGGGCGAGGTCGCCGCGCCTCTCCGCATTCTCGCGCATCGCCACGGGAGCGCGCTCACGTACGCGCCAGTCGAGAATGCCACCGCGCCGGGTCAGGTTTCTCTCACCGAAATGATGACGCTCTACCGCGCAGAGCACATCACCGGACGCACACGGGTTTACGGCGTGATTGGCGATCCCATCTCGCATTCACTTTCGCCGCAGCTTCACAACGCCGGATTTCATGCGCGTAAGATGGACGCAGTTTATGTGCCGTTTCTCGTCCACGATCTGCGCGACTTTCTCGCCGCTATCGCGCCGCTGGGGATCGCTGGTTTCAGTGTGACTTTGCCCCACAAACAGGAAATCTTGCACCATCTTGATGATTGCGATCCGCTGGCTGCCTCGATCGGTGCCGTCAACACCGTTGTCGTGCGCGGCGGGGGAAAGCTCTACGGCTACAACACGGATTATGTCGGCGTCCTGCGCGCACTCGAGCAGCGCATGCCCCTCCGCGGCAGCCGCGTCCTCATACTCGGCGCTGGAGGAGTTGCGCGCGCGGTTGCCTTCGCGCTGGCTCAGTCGGGAGCCTCCGTCTGTGTTTATGCGCGCCGCCCATTAATGGCAAAGGCCTTCGCGCGGGCCGTCGGCGGTGAAGCCGTCCCGCGGACTCGCCTGCGTCATGAATTTTTCGATGCCATCGTGAACGCGACGCCGGTCGGAATGCATCCTCAAATCAACCGCTCGCCGCTCGAAGCGGAGGAATTGAACTGCCGTCTTCTCTTCGACACCGTTTATCGGCCGCAGCGCACGAAACTCATGCAACTCGCCGCGCGTCGCGGCATCGAAACCGTGTCCGGTGTGGAAATGTTCATTGCCCAGGGCACGGCGCAATGGGAGATCTGGACCGGTGAGCGTGCTCCTGTCGAGCCCATGCGCCGCGCAGTCCTGCGCGCATTGCAAGGAAAGCCCTGACTACAGCGGCGCCTGCGAAGATCGGATAGCCAAATCGAAGTGGTGACGAAAGAATCGAACACGAAATGATTCAGCCCGACTTCAAATCTTTTTGCCGCCTCGCACGCCAGGGCAACCTCGTCCCGGTGTACGAGACTTTTACGGCTGACTTGCTGACGCCCGTGGGGGCGCATCTCCGCCTGGCCCGCGACGCGAAATACTCATTTCTGCTCGAAAACGTTGAAGGCGGCGAGAATATTTCGCGCTACACGTTTACGGGCGCGAACCCTCAGGAGGTGTTCCGCGCGCGCGGCCGCAGTTGCACTCTCGAAAGCGGCGGACGCCGCGTTCAATTCGACGAAGATCCGATCACACAATTACGCCGTCTGACCGCGCGCTACCATCCTGTTCGCGTTCCCGGTCTTCCGCCGCTCATCAGCGGCGCCATTGGCTATTTCGCCTACGACACGGTTCGCCTCATCGAGCGGATTCCTTCCACGGGGCGTGATGATCTCGGCCTGGACGATTGCTTGATGATGTTTTATCTCGGACTCGTCGCTTTTGACCATGTGCATCACCGCGTATGGGTGATTCGCAATGTATTTACGGAAGGCCCGGGCAGCCTGCGCGCGAAATACGACACCGCTGTGCGCGAAATTCGCCGTACTCGGCGCGCGCTCGAAAGTCCGCTGCCGCGGCAAGGACGCCAACGGCCCGCAGGCCCGCTGCATGTCCGCTCAAATTTTAGCAGGCCGCAATATCTCGCCGCCGTCCGCAAGGCGAAATCTTACATCCGCGCAGGTGATATCTTTCAGGTCGTTCCCAGCCAGCGCTTCGAGGCAGAAACCAAAGCGGACCCGTTCGAGATTTATCGCGCCCTGCGCGTGGTGAATCCTTCACCCTATATGTATTTCCTCCACCTCGACGATCTATCCGTCGTCGGCAGCTCGCCCGAGATGCTTGTGAAAGTCCAGGGTCGCGATGCTTTCTACCGCCCCATTGCCGGAACGCTTCCGCGCGGTCGCAACGAAATCGAAGATCGCGAGCTGGAGTCGAAGCTGCTCGCCGACCCCAAGGAACGCGCCGAGCACATCATGCTGGTGGACCTCGGCCGCAATGATCTTGGCCGCGTCTGCGAATACGGATCCGTGCAAGTGGAGAAGCTGATGTTCGTCGAGCGCTATTCGCACGTCATGCATCTCGTCTCGAGTTTGCGCGGCCGCCTGCGTGCAGACGTGGATTGCTTCGATGCACTGATGGCCTGCTTTCCTGCCGGCACTGTTTCCGGCGCGCCAAAAATCCGCGCGATGGAAATTATTGACGAACTTGAGCCGACGCGCCGCGGAATTTATGCCGGCGCTGTGATGTATCTCGATTTCTCGGGCAACCTCGATTCCTGCATCGCACTTCGTACCCTGGTCGCAAAAAATGGCCGCGTGTATATGCAAGCGGGTGGCGGCGTCGTCGCGGATTCCGTTCCCGAGCGCGAGTATCAGGAAACGGTCAACAAGGCGCGCGCACTGATGAAGGCGCTCGAAATCGCGCATCAGGGCGGCAACGGCAGGCGCGCGAAATAGGAATTGCGCCGTAGGGGCGCTGCCTTGTGGTGAGCGCAGTCGAACCATTGCTGCGCCCTGCCTCGCGGCGAACCAGTCGGATCGTCGCCGCGCGTCGCGCTGTTTGGGTTGCTGTTGAATTTGTAGCGGCGGCCTTTAGGCCGGCCAGTTACGCTCCGGTGTAGAATCTAAGCGGGCAAATGATTCTGCTCCTCGACAACTACGACTCCTTCACCTACAACCTGGCGCAGTACCTCGGCCAGATGGGACAAATTCTCGAAATCCGCCGCAACGACCAAATCACGCTGGATGAAATCGAAATGCTTGAGCCCGAGCGCATCGTCATCTCGCCCGGCCCATGCACTCCTCAGGAAGCGGGCATCAGCGTTCCCCTCGTCGAGCGATTCGCTGGGAAGATTCCAATTCTAGGTGTTTGCCTCGGTCATCAGGCAATCGGCGCGGCATTTGGCGGGCGCGTAATCCGCGCGCAGAAAATCATGCATGGAAAAACCAGCGAGATTCACCACGATGGGAAAACGATCTTTCGCGGCCTGCCACAGGATTTCCAAGCCACGCGCTATCATTCTTTGATCGTCGAGCGAAAATCCCTGCCACGCTCGCTTGAAATTTCCGCGGAGACCACCGACGGCACCATCATGGGCCTCCGTCACCGCAAACTGCGCGTCGAAGGCGTCCAGTTTCACCCCGAATCGGTCCTGACTGGCTCCGGCTTCCGCCTCCTCGAAAATTTCCTCTCCCTTTAAGGCGCGGTCTGGCCGCGAGGCGTTGCTTCCTGTGTGAACGCCACCAGCGCGTCCAGCCGTGCCCGCGCCGCGCCAGAATCGATTGATTCCGCAGCCCGACGTACTCCTTCGAGAAAATCCGTCGCGCACCCGGCTGCAACGAGGGCTGCAGCAGAATTCGCCAGCACAATGTCGCGATGCGCGCCATGTTCATGCGGCGTGTCGTGGCCCCCGAGAACGTGCTTGAGGATCCGCGCGTTGTGCCTTGCATCTCCTCCGCGAATGCTTTCAAGCGGCGCCTGGCTCAGCCCGAAATCATCCGGAGCCACAGTGTAGCTTTGCACTGTTCCATCGCGCAATTCGGCGACGGACGTTTCGCCCGAAATCGAAATTTCATCCAACCCATCCGCGCCGTGTACCACGAACGCGCGCCGCACTCCCAATTCTCCCAGCGCCCGCGCCATTAATTCTGTGAAACTCCCGTCGTACACGCCGACAATCTGCGCCGAAGCCCCGGCGGGGTTTGTTAGCGGCCCGAGCAGATTGAACACCGTGCGCACTTTCAGTTCGCGCCGGGCCGTCATGGCATGGCGCATGGCTGTGTGTGCCGCGGGCGCGTACAGAAATCCAATTCCAATTTCTTCAATCGCGCGCGCCACTCGCTCCATCGGTAAATCCATCCGCACGCCCAGTTCTTCGAGGACGTCCGCCGATCCACAGCTCGATGTGAACGCGCGGTTCCCGTGCTTCGCCACGTGCACGCCCGCGCCCGCGATCACGAACGCTGCAACCGTCGAAATATTAAATGTGCCGCGCGCATCGCCGCCTGTTCCCGCCGTGTCCACCAGCGCTGCGCCCGGCGGCAGCCGCAGGGTGCTGAAGACCGGTGTCGCATGACGCCGCATCACGGCCGCAAAGCCCACCAACTCGTCCACCGTTTCGCCCTTGATTCGCAGCGCTATCAAAAATCCGGCAATCTGCGCGTCGTTCGAACGGCCAGAGAGAATCTGCTCCATTGCGGCTTCGGCTTCTGCCCGCGACAGATCTTCTCCCGCGACGACTTTCTCGAGCGCTTCTTGCATCATGGATTTTCTCGCCGTGGCCGGGGCAATAATTCGCCGCCGCAATTAGGGCAAATCTGTTTCATTGCCGCGGTGCATTCGGTGCAAAACGTGCACTCGTACGTGCAAATCTGCGCTTCGTCGTCCGCGGCCAGAGCGCGCCCGCATTTTTCGCACGCCGCCTTCATCTCCAACGCCACGCCGCTCCTTGCTCGTCCCGCGAGTTCCAAGTAAACTAAATCGCTTTTTACGTCCGTAAATACTAGCACTATTCAAGGCGCGCTTCAGGAAGCCGATGGAGTTGGAATGAAGATCCACGAATATCAGGCCAAAGCAATTCTCGCCAAATTCGGCGTGCCCGTCCCGCGCGGCGAAGTCGTCTTCAAAAAAGACGAAGCCCGCGCCGCGGCGCAGCGTCTGGGAACCCCGGTAGTCGTCGTGAAGGCGCAGATCCATGCCGGCGGCCGCGGCAAGGCTGGCGGCGTTAAGCTGGCAAAATCGCCCGACGAAGCCGCAAAACTTGCCGAGCAGATTCTCGGCATGCAGTTGGTCACGCCGCAAACCGGCCCCGAAGGCCGCATCGTGCACCGCCTCCTGATCGAAGAAGGCCTCGACATCAAGCGCGAACTCTACCTGGGCGTGCTCGTGGATCGCGCGTCCGGCGCGCCAATTTTCATGGCCAGCGCTGCCGGTGGAATGGAAATCGAGGAAGTCGCGAAAGACCGTCCCGAAGCCATCCTGCGCGAAACGATTCAGCCAGCCGCCGGTTTTCTGCCGTATCAGGCGCGCAAGCTCGCATTCGGGCTTGGTCTGGCGCCTGAAATCGTCAATGCGGCTGTGCCATTCTTCCAGTCGCTCTACCGTGCGTTCACGGAAACCGATGCCTCCATGCTCGAAATTAATCCTTGCGTTGTCACCGGGGATGGCCGCCTGGTCGCGCTCGACGCCAAAGTGAACTTCGACGACAACGCGCTTTATCGCCATCCGGAATTCAAGGAACTGCGAGACCTCGACGAAGAAACTCCACTCGAAGTCGAAGCCTCGAAGTACAAGCTGAATTACATCAAGCTCGACGGCACTGTCGGCTGCATGGTTAACGGCGCGGGCCTGGCCATGGCCACCATGGACATCATCAAGCTCAGCGGCGGCAGTCCTGCGAATTTCCTCGACGTCGGCGGCGGCGCATCCGAGGATCAGGTAAAAAATGCATTTCGCATCCTGCTCAGTGATCCCAGCGTGCGCGCCGTGTTCGTGAATATATTTGGCGGCATTTTGCGCTGCGACGTTCTCGCGAGCGGCGTTGTGAATGCTGCGAAAGAATTGAAACTGAAAATGCCCGTCGTGGTCCGCATGGAAGGCACCAACGTGGAGCAGGGAAAAGAAATCTTGCGCAATTCCGGGCTCAATTTTACCGTCGCCGAAGGCATGAAAGACGGCGCCGAAAAAGCGGTGAAGCTCGCAGGCGGTGCGCGATGAGCGTACTGATTGACAAGAGCACGCGAGTCGTCGTGCAGGGCCTCACCGGCCGGGAGGGCAGCTTCCACGCCCAGCAGATGCTCGAGTACGGTACCCAAGTTGTCGCCGGAGTGACGCCCGGCAAGGGCGGCACGGAGCATCTCGGCGTGCCCGTATTCAATACCGTGGCCGATGCCGTCCGCGCGACGAAGGTGAACGCCTCCATCATTTTCGTTCCACCGCCATTCGCCGCCGACGCCATTCTTGAGGCCGCCGATGCGGGCCTCCCGCTCGTCATCTGCATCACCGAAGGAATTCCCACGCTCGACATGGTGCGCGTCGCCGCCGCAATGAAGGATTCGAAGACGCGGCTTATCGGACCGAACTGCCCGGGAATTATTTCGCCAGGACTTTGCAAGATGGGGATCATGCCCGGCCCGATTCACAAGCAGGGACATGTCGGCGTGGTCAGCCGCAGCGGGACGCTGACGTACGAAGCCGTGGACCAACTCACCAAGCTCGGCATCGGCCAATCCACCTGCATCGGCATCGGCGGCGATCCCATCATCGGCACGAATTTTCTCGATGCCGTGCGCATGTTCAATGAGGACCCAGGCACGCGCGCAATTGTGATGATCGGTGAAATCGGAGGCAATGCTGAGGAAACCGCCGCGGCGTTCATCAAGAAGCATGTGAAGAAGCCAGTCGTCGGCTTCATCGCTGGACAAACGGCTCCCCCGGGACGCCGCATGGGCCACGCCGGAGCAATCATTAGCGGCGGGCAGGGAACTGCAGCCGATAAATACGCCGCGATGCGGGCCGCGGGCATTCACACCGTTCAAAGTCCCGCCGACATCGGCCAAACAATCGCAGCCGTGCTCGGCAAATCGAAATCGAAGCCTGCGGGGAAGAAAAAGTCCGCCGCAAAATCGAAATCGAAGAGCAAGAAAAGAAAATAGTGCGCCAAGAATTTGCGCCAGGCGTTTTCTAATTTCGGGAGAGCAGATCGAATGGCAATCGAGAGAACACTCGCAATCATCAAGCCGGACGCCGTTGGACGCGGCCTCACGGGAGAAATCATCGGCCGCATCCACGCGGCGAAATTTCAAGTTGTCGCCATCAAATCCTTGCGGCTCACAAAGGCCGAAGCCGAAGGTTTCTACGCCGTGCATCGCGAGCGCCCATTTTTCAAGGACCTCACGGAATTCATGAGCTCCGGCAAAGTGGTGACCATGGTTCTGGAGGCTGATAACGCCATCACGAAGTGGCGCGAAACCATGGGCGCCACCGATCCCGCGAAAGCTGCGCCCGGCACAATCCGAAAAGAGCTGGGTACGAGCATCCAAAATAACTGCACGCACGGCTCGGACGCGCCGCAGACGGCCGCCTTTGAAATCGGCTATTTTTTCGCCGGTTCAGAGCTCGTTTAGGGCGCAAGCGCAGGAATTCGTGCCCATACTCGGGTAATATGAGCGCCGATCGCATTTCGCATGGACCCACTGCGTGAACTCGGAAAAGTGCTGCTGATTCTCGGCGGCGTTCTGGTCGGCGCGGGCGCGCTGCTCATGTTCGGCGCAAAGCTTCCTTTCCGGCTGGGGCGGCTGCCCGGCGACATCGTCTATCAGGGGCGGAACACTTCGTTTTACTTTCCGATCGTCACCTGCCTGGTTGTAAGTCTCGCGCTCACGCTCCTTTTTTGGATCGTCAATTATTTTCGCCGATGACGCGCACACACTAATTCGATGAGCCAAACCAATCTCTTCAATTTGATGCCCGAGCGGCGCGTCTGGAAAGTCAGCGAGCTGACGGAGCGTATCGCACAAATTCTCGAAGGCGCGTTTCCGGATGTGTGGGTCGAAGGCGAAGTGTCGAACTGCCACGCCGCACAATCCGGCCATCTTTATTTCACTCTGAAGGACGCACGCTCGCAGATTCGTTGTGTTTGTTTCCGCGATCAGGTGCGCGGATTGAAGTTCCGCCCGGAGGATGGATTGCATGTCACCGTACGCGGCGGACTCGGTGTTTACGAGCCGCGCGGGGAATATCAAATTTACGTCACCAATATCGAGCCTGTCGGCCTCGGCGCGCTGCAACTCGCGTTCGAGCAATTAAAAAAACGTTTGGCGGAAGAAGGATTGTTCGAGGAATCACGCAAAAAACCATTGCCGGTGTTGCCGCGGCGCATCGGCGTGGTCACGTCGCCAACCGGTGCTGCGATTCGCGACATACTACGCGTGCTGAAGCGGCGCTTCCCGAATGTGCATTTGCTGCTGTTCCCCGTCAAAGTGCAGGGCGAAGGCGCAGCGGCAGAGATCGTCACAGCGGTGCAATATTTCAACCGCGCAAAAGCAGCGGACGTTTTGATTGTCGGGCGCGGTGGCGGCTCGCTCGAAGACCTGTGGGCGTTCAACGAAGAAATTGTTGCGCGCGCGATTGCCGCATCGCAGATTCCCGTAATCACCGGCATCGGCCACGAAACGGATTTCACGATTGCCGATTTTGTGGCCGACGTGCGCGCCCCGACGCCTTCGGCCGCCGCAGAAATCGTGGTTCGCTCGCGTCAGGAATTCGAACGCCACATCGCCGAGCATTATCGGAATCTGGCGCAGCAAATGCGCTACCGGCTTTCCCAGTGGCGGCATCATGTGCGCGATCTGGAAACGCATCGCGGGTTCCGCCAGCTTGAAGTGCTGGTCCGGCGTCGCCGCCAGCAGGTAGACGAGCTATCCTCTTCTCTCGCCGTGGGACTGCGGTTGCGGCTCGCGACTACCATGCAGCGGCTGACGCGCGCGAGCTCGAAAGTCGCGTCGTTCGACTTGCGCGGCCGCGCCGAAGTGGCTCGCCGCCGCATCGAACAGCAGCGCGGGGCTCTTCGCGCGGCTCTCGATCGCGCGCTGATCATGAAACGTCATCGATTTGAGAAAGCGCGCTTGCGGCTCGACGAACGTGGCCCTTTCCGCATTCTCGGGCGCGGCTATGCCATCGCGTACGATGCTTCAGGAAAGGTACTGCGCTCGCCGGATCAAGTCGCGCTGGGGGATGATATTTCCGTGCGTCTTGCCCGCGGCGAACTCGGCGCTACCGTCCGCAACAAAAAGAAGACCGATTAACGATCATCGTCCTCTTTCTCTGCGAGACCGACTTACAATCAGCAGACCTTATTCTTCATCCTCATTGCTGCCGGAAACTTTCAGCACGGCGAGGAATGCTTCCTGCGGAATGTCCACGCGGCCCACGCGCTTCATGCGCTTCTTGCCCTCTTTCTGCTTTTCGAGGAGTTTGCGTTTGCGCGAAATATCGCCTCCGTAGCATTTGGCAATCACATTTTTGCGAATGGCGCTGATGGATTCCCGCGCGATAATGCGGCTGCCGATGGCCGCCTGTAACGGGACCTCAAACATTTGGCGCGGAATCAGTTTGCGCAAGCGCGAGACAAGCTCGCGGCCGCGCTCGTACGCCAGGTCGCGATGGCAAATGATGGTGAGCGCATCCACCGGCTCGCCCGCCACCAGAATATCAAGCTTCACCAGGTCGGATTCGCGATAGCCCGAAAGATGGTAATCGAGTGAAGCGTAGCCGCGCGAAACGCTTTTCAGGCGATCGTAGAAATCCATGACGATTTCATTCAGGGGCATTTCGTAGGTGAGCATGATGCGCGTGGGCGAGAGATACTCGAATTTTTTCTGCACGCCGCGTTTTTCTTCGCACAATTTCAGGACACCGCCAAGCGATTCTTCCGACGTGATGATCATGGCCGTCAGTATCGGCTCTTCGATTTTCTGAATCGAGCCGGGCGGCGGAAATTTCGTGGGGTTGTCCACTTCCATCACTTCGCCCGCCGTCGTCGTCACGCGGTACCGCACGCTTGGCGCGGTCGTAATGAGATCGATCTTGAATTCGCGCTCGAGCCGCTCCTGCACGATTTCCATGTGCAGCAATCCCAGAAATCCACAACGGAAGCCGAAACCGAGTGCAACGGAATTCTCCGGCTCGTAAAAAAATGCCGCATCGTTGAGCTGAAGTTTCCCGAGCGCGTCACGCAGCATTTCGTAATCGCTCGCGTTCACCGGGAACAGCCCGGCGAACACCATCGGCTTGATGGCTTCGAAGCCGGGAAGCGGGGCGGCGGGCCGGTCGGCTTCAACGACCGTGTCGCCCACGCGCGCGTCGGCCACGCGCTTGATATTCGCAATGATGAAGCCAACGTCGCCAGCCGCGAGTTCGTCGAGCACGATGGGCTTGGGCGTGAGCACGCCGAGATTTTCGACCTCATACACTTCGTTGTTTGCGCACAGGCGAATTTTCATGTGCGGGGCGATGCGGCCCTCCATCACTCGCACCAGCACTACCGCGCCGCGATAGGAATCGAACCACGAATCAAAAATCAGTGCCCGCAGCGGAGCATCCGCCGAGCCTTTCGGCGCCGGCACGTGCTTGACGATGGCCTCCAACACTTCCGCGACGCCGCTCCCACTTTTCGCGCTGATCAGCAGCGCATCCTCCGCAGGAATCGCCAGCACATTTTCGATTTGCTCTTTGGCGTGGTCGGGGCGTGCGGCCGGCAAATCAATCTTGTTGATCACGGGAAGAATCGTGAGATTGTGGCGCGACGCGAGAAAAGCGTTGGCGACGGTTTGCGCTTCGACTCCCTGGCTCGCGTCCACAACCAGCAGTGCGCCTTCGCAGGCGGAGAGCGCGCGCGAAACTTCGTAGGAAAAATCCACGTGGCCGGGAGTGTCGATCAAATTCATGCGGTATTCGTGGCCGTCGTGCGCGGTGTAATGCAGGCGGATGCTCTTGGCCTTGATGGTGATGCCGCGCTCGCGCTCGAGGTCCATCGAGTCGAGCACCTGCGCAGTCATCTCGCGCTGGCTGAGCGCGCCGGTAAGCTCGAGCAGGCGGTCAGCCAGGGTGGATTTCCCGTGGTCAATGTGCGCGATGATGCAAAAATTTCGGATGTACTGCGGATCCATGGCTCTCTTTTGCGTTGTACGGCGCCGCGGCAGCTTGCACGGAAAGCGCGGCTCGCGAGTACTAAACAATCGAGTGTGCCACAGATGATGGCGGCGGGAAAGACCGCGAATCGCTGCCTGGAGATCAGCCCAGAAAGGCGTGCGTCGCGAACCGTGCTTCGAAACCTGTCACGCGTGCGGGCGAGCGAGGTTATTTCAACTTGCCGTACTCCGCTTTGGCTTGTTGCAATACCGGTATGTCGGGGTCGGCATCCTTCCAGAGCGCGAGAAAATCCTGGTAGGCGACACGCGCTTTGGCGGCGTCGCCTTGCAGGGCGTAGGCCCGGCCCAGGCCCAGATGTGCTAGAGCGCCGATGGGTTCATTTTGCAGGATGCCTCGATGATCGAGAATCTTCTGAAACTCTCGAGCCGCTTCGTTGCCCTGGCCGGAAACCAGGAACGCTTGTCCCCGAACCCAGACGGGGTACAGAGCAATCAAGATAACAGAACCCTCCGACCCCAGATCGTAGCGAGCCGAGGCTTGGAGCAATTCAATAGCCTTGGAGCCATCCCGGTGGATGACTGCAAGCTGCGCGCGGAGCGTAGGAAGATAGATGCTCTGCACGATGGTATCCTCGGGGAATCGCTTGGTGAAATCGCTAGCGAGCGCTTGCCCCTTGGTCGCGTCTCCGGCGACCGCGAGCGCCAGCGCGGCCAGGATTTGGACATCTCTGCCATTGGAAAGCCGGAGTGCAGCGCCCGCCAGTTCCTGAGCCGTAGCCGAATATCCAAAAAGCGCTTGGCGCAGCCCCGCTTGCGCTTCATAACTGGCGGCGGTCTCTTTTTCTTCAGCGCGTTCAGCCGACGCAACTGCCTGGCGCGTCAATTCAAGTGCTTTTCGAACCTGCCCCGAATCTGCCGCCGTGTCCGCCTCAGCCGCGAGCGCGACGTCTTCCACACCCGGTTTCCCTGCAGCCCACGCAGCTTGCTTCGCCATCTCCGCCCGGTCGTTCCGCAAGAATGCGAGCGCATAAAGCGCTGAGTGCAAGTTAGCGGAGTCAAGCTTCTTGGTTTGAGCTTCCTCTGCCAGTGCGCGTGCTTCTTCGAAACGGTTCAGTGAAGTAAACGAGCTGACCAGGTTGGAATAATTCAGGCCGCTGGGATTTAGCTGGAACGCGGCTTGGGCGCTGGCGAGCGCTTTTTCTGGGTCACCAATATTGCCGTAGACCACGCCCAAGTTGGTGACTGCGGCTTCGTCTCGCGGATAACTTTGCACCCAAAGCTCGAGAGTTTGGCGGGCTTTTTCCATGTCGCCGGTCGCCATATTGTAATAGTGCGAGTCGATATAGAATTTTTCCCGTTCACTGACGCGGTCTCTGAGCTCGTACGCCTTCTTTGCGTTTTCTGAAGCCAAGCCAGGTTCCCCAATATTTACGTAGCTCGTTGCGAGCGTGGCGTAGGCCATAGCGAAATTTGGATCCAGTGTGATCGCGCGTTTTAGAACAGGGAGGGTGCTGGGAAAGTCATTCGCGCCCATCATCTTTCGAGCCAGGCTGTAGGCCTGCAAGGCTTCGAGCGAGGGCGTCGTGGCTTGTGACAGCGGCGTGTCGAATTTCGCAAGCTTGGAGTGCGACTCGCCGAGCTTACCGCGCATTTCCGAGGCCGCTTTGCTGAGAGCGTCCAGGACGTGAGATTTATCCCCCGCCTCTGCTTCCGTGCTCGCCAGCGACTCGCCATTGGCGCAGTTCACCGCCTTCAGGATCACGGTGTATTGCGTTCCGATCTGGGCGATCGATCCATTCAGCATGGCGGCACTTGCTGTGCGCTGGCAGATTTCGCGGGAAATTTCCGGAGTTAACCTCGCATCGGGAGATTGCCCCATCATCTTGAGCGTTTGCTGCGTGCGCTCATCGGAAATCAAACTCAGGTAGGGCGACTGTTCCAGTTGAACCGACAAACCCTGTCTGAGCGTGCCGTCAAATACCGCGTCGCCCGTCGTATTCGTGAAGTCGGACAGTACGATGGTGTCCTTCCCGGTAAGTTTGGCCGACTGTCGCGAGCGCCAGTACACGCCCCCGGCGATCAGCGCTACAAGCACGACACCCGCCGGCACAATCACTTTCCACGGAATGTTGGCGCGGGACCCCGCTGGTTCAGGCTCGGCAGCTGCCGCCGCGCGGCGCCCGCTGGACTTTTGCGTTGATGCCGCGCTCACCGGCCCTGACTCTATCGCCGGCATTTCTTCACTGGCCGGAGCAGCGGTGCGACCCGTGTCCGTGTCACGCTTCAGCCGCTTCAAATCGCCCCGCAACTCGGAGGCGTGCTGATAGCGCAGTTCACGATCTTTCTCCAGTGCTTTGCTGATGATTTCCTCGAGTTTGGGCGCGAGGTCCGGATTCAGCCGGACGGGCGCAACGGGGGCGCGGTTCAAAATTGCTTCGGTAACCACGCCCGAGCTTTCGCCCCGGAATGGCAATGTGCCCGTGGCCATTTCGTACAGCACGACGCCGAAGGAAAAGATGTCCGTGCGCGCATCGAGTTCCTTCGCACGCACCTGTTCGGGCGACATATACGCGACGGTCCCAAGAGCGGTCCCCGGGCTGGTGAGATCAGCGTCCGTGACTCCCTGAGTTGTCGACCCCTCGGAAGCCACCCCAACCTTCCTCGAGCTCGTAACCTTCGCCAAACCGAAATCAAGAATTTTTGCGTGGCCGCGCTTGGTGACGAAAATGTTCGCAGGCTTGATGTCGCGGTGGACAATTCGCTCCGTGTGAGCCGCGTCAAGAGCATCCGCCACTTCGATCCCGATCTCCAGCAAGCGATCCATCTCCATCGGCTTGCCGGTAATGATGTGCTTCAACGTCGAGCCGTCGAGAAACTCCATGACGATGAATGGGTGCCCATCCTGCTGCCCGATCTCATATATCGTACAGATGTTGGGATGGTTCAAAGCGGAAGCAGCGCGGGCTTCACGGCGAAATCGCTCGAGCGCCTGAGCGTCGCTGGCTACATCGTCCGGTAAAAACTTTAGCGCAACGAAGCGGCCGAGCTCGGTGTCTTCGGCCTTATAGACAACGCCCATGCCTCCGCCGCCGAGTTTTTCGATCACGCGGTAGTGAGAAATTGTGCGGCCGATTGGAGACTGAGGTTCCGGCATGAGTGGCGCACATCTTAGGACGCAGCCACTCGCAAGTCAACGAAGGGGCAAAATAACAAATGAACCGCCAGCGCACATTGAACAGAGCGCATGAGCATTGCTACTTCAGCTTGGCGTATTCTGCTTTGGCTTCCTTGAGAATGGGAATGTCGGGGTCGGCGTCCTTCCACAGTGTGAAGAAAGCGTTGTAGGCGGCACGGGCTTTGGCGCGAGCGGCTTGTGCGTCGGCGCCTTGGGCTGTCTGCACTTCGAGGGCGAAGGCACGGGCGAGGCCCAGATGCGCGAGCGCGCCGGTGATGAAATTCAGTACGATGGTCCGGTGATCGAGGATTTTCTGGAACTCCGCGGCAGCCTCTTTTCCCTGCCGTAATTTCAGATGCGCCTGGCCCCGCACATAAATCGGATACAGCATCCCGCCCACAATCGGAGCAGGGGTGGGAGTGCCCAGTTCGTAGGGAACGGTGGCCTGAAGAATCTCAATCGCTTTGGCCGCATTGTTCTGGCTGAATTCAATCGTCGCCCGGATGCTGGGCAGCCAATAGCTATTTACGAGCGTGTCCTCCGGATACCGTTTTGCCAGATCGTCCGCCATCTTGGCCGCCTGGGCGGAATCGCCCGCGCGGGCCAAAGCCAGCGCGCCCAGAATCTGCGAATCATGATTGGAAGCCAGCGCCAGGGCGGCCTTGGCTTGCTGGCGGGCCTCCGCGCTATTTCCCAATTCCGCCTCGCGCAAGGCCGCTTCCAAGTGCCACAGCGCGGCCGATTCTTTCTGGTCGTTCCGTTTGGCCGAATCGAAAGCACGGTGGGAAAGTTCGAGAGCCTTGCCGTTCCGCCCGTAGTAAGCCTCGGTATCGGATTCGGCGGACAGCAGCAAATCCTCCCCGCCGGCTTTTCCAGCGCTCCAGGCGAACTGCCGTTCCATCTCCGCTCGATCATCCTCGAGGAAAGCCAATCCATACATGTTTGCGTGAAGGACAGCGTTTTCGGCCTTTCGCGCCACTGCTTCCTTGTAGAGAGACTTCGCTTCGTCGAGACGATTCGCGGCCACGTATTGGCCAACGAGATTTCCGTATCCTGTGCTGTTATCGGACAACAGCCGCATCGCTTCCTGGGTGTCTTTAATCGCCTGGTCGTAATCCCCGGTGGTTATTTCGATGAATCCTAGATTGCCGTAGGGAGTGCTATCCTGAGGATACGCTTGCGCCCATCGCTTATAGGTCGTTCGTGCTTTCTCCATGTCTCCGGTGACAAAAGTATAGTAGCCGGCTTCTATTTGCAGCCGCTCCCGCTCGCTGGCCCGTTCACGTAGCTCAAATGCCTTGGCAAGGTTTTCGTTCGCGGCTCCAGATTCGAGCAGATTCGAATACAGGATGCCGAGGCCCTGGTACGCCATCGCAAACTTGGGATCGAGTTCGATGGCGCGCTTGTAGTAGGGAATCGCAGCAGCGTAGTCCCCTGATAGACCTATCTTCCTGCCTTGCGAGTAGGCTTTCAGCGCATCGAGAGAAGCCGTCGTGGCCTGCTCGAGTGGAGTGTCGTATTTCTCGATTGTGCCCAGCGATTCGCCCACCTTCTCACGCAGTTTTGCCGAGGCCTGGTCGAGCGCCTTCAGCACCTCTTCCTTGCTCGCCGCCTGCACCTGCTCCTGAGCCAGCATCTCTCCCGTGCGGCAATTCATGGCGTTCAGCCCCAGCACGTACTGGCTGCCCAGACTGGCAATCGAGCCTGCGAAAACAGCTGCGCTGCCGGTGCGCTGGCAGAGGTCGCGGGCCACCTCCGCCGGAAGCGCATCGCCCGGCGAGCGCCCCATCAGCTTCAGCGTGCTGCGCACCTTCGCGTCGGAAAGAATATTGAGGAACGGCGACTGCGCCAGGCTCACCGAAAGCGCCTGCTTCAGCGTGTCGTCAAAGACCGCGTCACCCGTCTTGTTGGTGAAGTCCGCGAGCACCACGGTGTCCGTGGCCTTCAGTGCGTGTACTTTGCGGGAGAAGTACAGCCAGCCGCCCAGAGCCAGCCCGAGAAGCACAACCACCGCGCTCGTCATTGCCGCCCAACTTGGCAGCGCGAAGAATTTAGCCGCAGGGCGCACCTGGTCCGCGCCCGTGGCTGCTGAGCGGCCTGATTCCGTATCCCGTCGAATGCGCTGCAAGTCCGTGCGCATGTCCGCGGCGCTCTGGTAGCGCAGCTTGCGGTCCTTTTCCAGCGCTTTGTTGATGAGTTCTTCGAGCTTCGCCGGCACGTCGGGATTCAATCGTACCGGCGGCACTGGTACGCGATTCAGAATTCCGTCCGTGATCACGCCCGAGGTGTCGCCGCGGAAGGGCATGGTGCCGGTCACCATCTCGTAGAGCACCACGCCGAATGAAAACAGGTCCGTCCGCGCGTCCAGCTCCTGCGCGCGCACTTGCTCGGGCGACATATACGCCACCGTGCCAACCGTTGCACCAGGAGTCGTAAGTGTAAGCTTCGCCGAATCCGCCGTGGCCACCGCCGATTCGCTCGTAGCGCCACGCGCCGGTGCCAGCTTGGCCAGCCCGAAATCGAGGATCTTGACGTGTCCGCGTTTGGTCACGAATATGTTGGCCGGCTTGATGTCCCGGTGAACGATGCCTTCCTCGTGGGCCGCGGCGAGTCCCTCGGCGATCTGGATCGCAGTGTCTAAGACAATTTCTGTTTCCATCGGTCTATTCCCGATGCGGTGCTTCAGCGTCACGCCGTCCATGAACTCCATGACGATGAAAGCCTGGCCGTTTTCTTCGTCAATCTCGTAAATCGTGCAGATGTTCGGATGATTGAGGGCAGAAGCCGATTGCGCCTCACGCTGAAAACGTTCGAGGGCTTGATGGTCCTTGGCGAGCTCTTCCGGCAGAAACTTCAACGCGACAAAGCGGTGGAGCTTGGTGTCTTCGGCCTTGTAAACCACACCCATGCCTCCGCCGCCGAGCTTCTCGAAGATCTTGTAGTGGGAGATGGTGCGGCCAATCAAAGGTTGGGCGTCCGCCATGTCGCGCACATCTTAGGTGCGCATCAGCGGCAAGTCAACGAGACCCAAAGTTCACGCCGCAATCAATGGTGCGGAGTGCAGAGTGCGACCCGAGCACCGGCGTGGACGGCGATTTCTATTCTCTGGTTTTCAGCTTCAGGCGAGGCTTATTTTCCTCGAGGAATGTGCGGAGCTTATCTGCGGCGTCGAGCAGCCTGATCCATTGCTCGTAGTAAAGTGTGACGGGGAAGCGGCCCAGGCCGTAAACGCTGACGCCGCCCTTTTCGCCAACCCTGAAGTCCAGCGTGCCGCTTTTGCGTGAGCCGGCCTGTTTTTCAAGCTCGGCGATGCGAGCCATCAATTCTTCTTTGGTTGGTTCGGTCATTTTCGTCCTCTTCGGCCCTGTGGAACATCCGAGCGTCACCAATCATACCAGTACCGCGATTCGCCTTCTATCAGCCGCCCGCCTCCCGCTGTGCCGGACCAGGTCTCCCACGAAGCATCACACAGATGCCCAAAACGCGAATTGCCACCGGCATGTCGTTGTCGTAGGCTGTACCGAGTTTTGAGGTATCCTTCGCTCGGCGTCTCTCGGTGCTGCCCGGGGCGGGTGCAACGGGCAGGTCAAGCCGGGAGCCACATAGAAAGGAGTCACAATGCACTGGTGGCTGCCGGAACTTCCTGTCGCTGAAAAGATTATTCGCGCGCTGATTGTTTATTTCTTCATGCTCATCATGTTCCGGCTGCTGGGGAAGCGGCAGGTGGGACAAATGACGCCTTTCGACCTGATCGTACTGTTGATGTTGAGCAATGTCCTGCAAAACGCGATGATCGGGCCCGACAACTCCGTCGTCGGAGGCCTCATCGGCGCGAGTAGCATCCTGGCCGTGAATTGGGTGATTAGCCGCGTCACCTTCGACAGCCCCCGTCTCGAGCGTGCCATCGAAGGCGTGCCGACGGTCCTTGTCCACGACGGAAGGATTGTAGAGACAAATTTGCGCCGGGAGACCCTCAGCAAAGAAGATTTGATGTCCAACCTCCGCTCCCAGGGCTGTTTCCATCTCGCCGAAGTGGAGACGGCGGTCCTCGAGCCCTCGGGGAAAATCAGTTTATTGAAGAAACAAGACCAAAAGACCGCCGAACCATCCGCCTCCAAAATGCCGCCCCCTCCGGAATCTTCCCGTTGAACACTTTGTTCCAGACCGCTCCCCCTGAGAAGTCGCGAGTCCCTCGCATAATCGGCTATGGGCTCGCCATTGCCAGCCTGGTGTGGGTATTCCGCGATTTCGATGTCATGCAGGCTTTGCACGAGCTCGCCAATGTGAATTACAAGTGGGTGCTGCTGGGCATCAGCTTCGATGTGCTCAGCTATGGCGTGCAAGCCCTGCGATGGAAATGGCTGCTGAGTCCGTTCGGGAGAGTGCGTCTGGGGCGCGCGATCCGCGCAGTTTATGCCGGCCTTTTTGCCAACATGGTCTTTCCTCTGCGGCCGGGCGAAGTGCTTCGCAGTTATCTGCTCTCGAATTCCGAGGAGATTTCCATCGGCAGGGTTCTCGGCTCGGTCGGCGTGGAGCGGCTCGTTGACCTGGTGATTGCGGCCGCCGGCCTTGCCATCGTTTCATTGGTTGTGGATCTGCCGCCGCGTTTCAAAAAAATCGCGGACACGCTGGGGATTGTCACGCTGCTATTGCTGGCCATCGTGGTCTTGCTCATATTTTATTTGGAAATAAAATTAGGCAAAGATTTGGCGCCAGGAGGCCGCCCGCGGCGCCTGCCCGGAAAAGTGATGGCGGCGCTGATGGGCTTGCATGCCATGGGCACTGCGCCCAGTTTTTATCCCGCCGTCTTGGCCTCGCTTCTGATGCCCTTCAGCCAGGTGGTGGGACTGTGGGCCATGATGCAGGCCTATAACTTGCACCTGTCGCTTCCCGCCGCAGTGGTGGTGCTGCTGGTGATCAATCTGGGCGTCTCGTTGCCGAACGCGCCGGCAAACTTCGGTTCCTACCAGTTTTTCTGCGTCGTAGGGATGACCGTGTTTCAGGTCGAGAAATCCACGGCCACCGGATTTTCAATTTTTGCATTCCTGGCGCTCACGATTCCAATTTCGCTGCTCGGCTTTGTGGCGCTGATTCGCAGCGGCCTCTCGCTTCGCTCCATGCGCGAGAGAGTCAGCCACTTGCCTGGTGAGGTGCGTAACCCCGGCGGGGCAGTCTGAGGCCGCCTCACAAGCGCTCCTCGTATGTGTTTCCGCGGCATTTTCCTCCCGCGCTCCCCATTACACCCATGTCTTCGCACCTTTCCCTGATTTCGTTTTGAGGGCGGCAACGCCTCCGTTATATAGTGGTAGATTCAGGCCGCGCGCGATTCAGCGCACTTGAGTTTGGCGGTGAGGGTCACCGGGCGGACTTCCCCAGCGAGCTCGCGGTGCCTGCCCGTGCATGCCGCCCGAGGCGTTCCCCCGCGGTGGTCGAAGGACGCTCAATTTCACATGGCTGCGGATATCAACAAGCATCTCGACCGGGCGCGTCGCACCCTTGAGAAAAACAAACTGCGCGAGGCAGTCGTCGAGTACCAGGCGGTGCTCGAGGAGATGCCTTCGCACCAGGAAGCATTGCAGGCGCTCGCGGACATTTACACTCGCCTGAATGAGCCGGCCCTGGCGGCCCAGTATTACGGCGCGCAATTCGAACGGCTCGTGGAAGCCGGCGATGCCGCGAAAGCCTCCGCAATCTTTTCGCGATTTCTCCGCGCCTTTCCGCAGCCCCCGGACCGGCTGCTGCGTTACGCCATGCTACTGCAGAAACAGAACCGCGCCAGCGAAGCCATCGAACAGTATGGAATTGCTGCCGATTTATTCCAGCAGCAGCAGCGAGAAGTGGAATCGCTGGCCTGCTACGAAAGTGTTGCCCTCCTCGATCCTGAAAATCCGGCCCGGCATGTGGCTCTGGCCGAGCTCGCGGAACGCCTGGGCCATGCGGATTTGGCCACGCGCAGCTATCTGCGTGCCGGGCAATTGACACAGGCAACCGGCGGGCTGGATCAAGCCCTGGAATATTTCGCACGCGCCCACCGCCTCTCCCCGGATGATCGCAGCTGCGCATTGTTGTTTGCGGAAACAAGACTGCGCAAGGGTGATGCCGCCGGCGCCGTAAAGCTGCTCGAACCTTTTTCACCAAGCGACAAAGACACCACGTTCCTCGCTCTCTTCGGCGAAGCGCTGCTGCGCACCAATCAGCTCGATCGCTCGCGAGAAGTGTTTGAAGCGTTCTACAAGCAGAAGCCCGACAGTTTTGGAAAACTTTTTGAGTTGGCAGGCGCTTACATCCGTGCCGGCCAGGACGCGAAAGCCGCATCGCTGATGGTCCAGACGAAGGATTGGATGCGCGCGGCGCGGCGGGAAGTGGAATTGTGCTCGCAGGTGGACCGCTTGGCGGCGGGCAATCCCGGGTCGCTGGCGCTGGCCGAAGTGGTCGCCCGTCTGTACGAAGAGCTCAATCGCGAAACGAAATATTTCGACGCTCTGGTGAAGCTCTTTGATCTCTACCTGGCTGCCAGCCGCATGAAGGAAGCTTGCGACACGCTCGATCGCCTCGTGGACATTGATCCCTACGATTACCGCAATCAGGAGCGCATCGCGAAGCTCGAAGGCAAGGTGGACCCCGCCTTCCTTCAGAACATTCTTTCGCGCGCCGCGAAGGCGGCCACCGTCTCCACACGCACGGACGGTTTCAGCGGAGCCGGATCAGATCAGGCCGGCAGCGCCGGGCCCGTTTCTGAGGAGGCGCGCGCGCAACAGGCGTTGGAAGATTTGGTCGTCCAGGTTGAAATTTTTCTCCAGTATTCGCTGCAATCGAAAGCAGTCGAGCGGCTCCAGCGCATCGCCGAACTTTTTCCCGGTGAAGAAGAAAAGAACGAGCGGCTGCGCGCGCTCTACGACCGCGCGAACTGGTGGCCCAAAGGCGCTCCAACAAAAGCGCCTGCCAAGTCTGCACCCTCTACTGCGCCGGCGCCTCCCTCGCCTGCCTTAGCCTCGCCCGAAAGTCCGGCGGCTCACGTGCTGGCAGCGCCGACCGCTGCGGAAACTCATCGCGATCTCGCGGCTATCGCTGAAATCAACCGGCTGATGTATCGCCAGCCGACGCCGCGCGAAGTGCTCTCAACCACGGCCGCCGAGATCGGGAAGCACCTCGGCGTCACACGATGCCTCATTGCGATCGGCGGTACGGGAGACGCGGCGCAATTGTCCGCGGAATACTCTGCGCCGGGAACACAGCCCATCGGCAACGCGGGGATTTCAAGCATTGTCGGCATCGTTTCAAAAGTCTCGCCCGATGCGCTGGGCGGAATTTATTTGCAGGCGGCCAGCGCGCCCGGTCTGCGGGAACTTGGTCTGGAATCGGGTCTGGGCGTGGTGCTCACGGATAAGGAAACCCAGGCGTCCGCGGGCGCGCTCATGGTGGGCGACGCGCGCGAAAGAAAATGGAAGCCGAACGAAAGTTTTTTCCTGCAGGCCGTGGGCGATCAACTGGTCCTTTCCGTGAACCACACGCGCCTGCGCTCCCTGGTTCGCTCCCTTGCGGTCGCCGACGAAAAAACCGGGCTGCTCAGCCGCGGCGCTTACGTGGATTGTCTGCTCGGGGAGTCCAACCGCGCTCGCTCGCAGGGCACCCCTCTCTCGCTCCTGATCCTGCACGTGGATCGCGGCGGCGAATTGCTGCGCCAGCATGGGGACGCCGCCGTGGATCATTACATTGAACAACTCGCGCGCGGCCTTTCTTCCAGCGTGCGGCAGACTGATGTGGCCGTGAAATATACGGCATGGTCTCTCGCTTTCATCTTGCCGGACACTTCGCTCGATAATGCTCAAGTGCTCGGCGAAAAACTGCGCCAGGTGGCGGCAACCATCAAACCCTCCTGGGGCGCGCACGACTTGACTGTAAGCGCCATCGTGGCCGAAGCTTCTTCCCGGCCCGGTGACGAGACGGAAGACCGCGTCACGGAATGGATCAACCGCGCCGAAGCCGGCCTCGATGAAGCACGCCAGCGCGGCGGCAACGCGCTGGTATCACTCGCAACACCCTGAGGAAGAAAAATCATGTTCATCACTGATGCTGTAATTCTCCACGGCGCACGCACGCCCATGGCCCGCTACGCCGGCGCATTTGACCAGACCAGCGCAATCGAGCTCGGCGCGGCCGCAAGCCGCGAAGCGATCAAGCGTTCGGGAGCGGACGCAGCGGAATTTGATCACGTCGTTTTCGGCAACGTGATGCAGACCAGCGCCGATGCCCTCTACGGCGCGCGTCATGTCGGCTTGAAAGCCGGGCTACCTGTCGAAACCCCTGCCGTGACCGTGAACCGGCTGTGCGGATCGGGAATTGAATCCATCAGCCAGGCGGCGCAACGCATTCTGCTCGGCGAAGCGACCTTGGTGCTTGCCGGCGGCATGGAAAATATGTCGCAGTGTCCGCACGTGATTCGCGGCGCGCGCACTGGCTTCCACCTGGGGGAAGGGAAGCTGGAAGATTCGCTGATGTCCGGCCTCTACGACACATTTTGCGGCTTCAGCATGTCCGAGACCGCGGAAAATCTCGCCGCCGAGCAGGGCATCACGCGCCGCGCGTCCGATGAATACGCGATGCGCAGCCAGCAAGCCGCTGAGGCCGCGTTCAAGGCCTGCCGCATGAAAGAAGAGATCGTTCCTGTGGAAGTGAAAAAGGGGAAGAAGACCACGATGGTCAGCGAAGACGATCACCGCCGCCCTGACACCACTATGGAGATTCTCGAATCACTCCAGCCCGCATTTCGCAAAGACGGGCTCGTCACCGCGGGAAATGCCAGCGGTATTGTGGACGGAGCAGCGGCGGTCGTCGTCACGCACGCGAAAATCGCGAAAGAGCGTGGCTTGAAGCCGCTCGGCCGCATCGTTTCCTGGGCCACGGCAGGAGTTCCGCCTCGCATCATGGGTATCGGCCCGGTCCCCGCAATTCAAAAAGCGCTCGCGCTCGCGGGACTCAAGCTCAACCAACTGGATTTGATCGAAGTGAACGAAGCTTTCGCCGCGCAATATCTTGCTGTCGAAAAATCCCTCGGCCTCGATCGCGAAAGGACCAACGTAAATGGCGGCGCCATCGCCCTCGGACATCCGCTCGCAGCCAGCGGCACGCGTCTCGTGCTCACGCTTCTGCTCGAACTCCGCCGCCGCAACGCCCGCTACGGCGTCGCCAGCGCCTGCATCGGCGGCGGCCAGGGCATCGCCATGATCGTCGAATCGGTCGCCTGACACCGCATCGCCATTTCCCTCTTTGTCTACAGCCTTCGAGGGTTTCCAAAAATAAATGACCCATTCACGCTACTATGGAAAGCTTATGACCGACCGAAGATTGCAACTTGTACTTGTCTCCTGCGCGATTGCACTCATATCCTTGTCATCTCTCGCCCCCGCGGTCCACGCGCAGGATCCCCAGCCCCCGTCGCAGCCTCCCGCGACATCCGCTCCCGCCCAGCCCCCTGCGGCCCAGACTCCCACTGACCCCCAAAAGAAACCAGACGCTGCGAAGCCAGATGACGCCAACCCGAAAAACAGCCGCATCTTCCTGGTCATTCCCAACTATGCGACCGTCGAGAAGCCCGTCAAATTCGTTCCGCTCACGAAGAAGGAGAAATTTGCGCTCGGAGCTGACGACGCTTTCGATCCCTACGCGTTCGGCCTCGCCGCCATCCTGGCTGGAATAGCCCAGGCGCGCAACGACGATGCCGCTTGGCACCAGGGGTGGGAAGGCTACGGAAAACGTTATGCCGCTGCCTTCGGGGACGCGACGATTGGCAGTTTCATGACCACGGGCGTGTTCCCCTCACTTCTACACGAAGATCCGCGATACTTTCGTCTGGGGACCGGTGGTTTCCGGCACCGCAGCGGCTATGCTTTGAAGCGTCTCTTTGTCACACGCACTGATTCTGACCACCGTCAATTCAACTTTTCCGAGTTCGGTGGGAATGCTACTGCCGCCGCGATCTCTTTGACCTACCACTCCAGGGAAGAACGAACTCTCGCAAATTATGGAACCAACTATCTGACTCAGATTTCGATCGATGTCCTCGCCAACCAATTGAAGGAATTCTGGCCCGACATCCGCCGCAAGCTTTTCAAAAAGTAGCCCTCGCCCTTGGCAGCCCGCTTTTGCTCTTGAACTCAGGCCATGGACGTGATAAGCTACGTATTGAATTAGTACTTGCATCAAGCAGTCCACCCAGCGCGTGAAGCGCATCCCCTGAAAAATTAAATTCGGAGTGCGAATCCGCTCAGGCGGTTCGGCGGAGAACCTTATCTCCAAACATCACAGGAGGATGTGCAATATGCAACGTCGAATCCCGTCTTTCCCAGTCACCTTCGAGATAATTAAGCCCACCAGATTCAGCCCGGGCGATTGCAAGATGTACTACGCACATGAGTGGGAGGCTCACCAAAAATCGCTTCACGGCGACCAACCAAACGCCGTACCGTCCCAACCCGCCGGCGAGACCACCCAGCCCAGCGATCAAACAGCCGCCCAGGCCGACATTGACAGCGCTCAGCCAACCGAACAACTCGATCCCGACCTCTCTGCCGGTCCGGCTGCCACTGTCGCCGCCGTTCCTTCCGAATCCTCTGCTTCCGTTTATCCTGAAAATTCTGCTTGGCAGGTTTCGAAGGCCCGCCCTCCTCACCCCTCGCAACCTCCCGACTTCTCCCGTCACGCCCGCAGATGTGCCGTCTGCTCTCATCCGGACCGCGACGCCATTGAAGGCGATTTCATACGCTGGCGTAGTCCCGAATTAATTGCGCGCGAATACAAACTCACCGACCGGTCCTCCATCTATCGCCATGCGCATTCCACCGGCCTCTACGCTTGGCGAAGAAGGGAAGTCGGTCGCGTCCTCGAGGGCATTTTGGAAGCCTCCGAACATCTGCCCCTCAAGGACGCCGACGTGATCATTCGCGCCGCCCGCATCTACTCCCACCTCGACGAACAAGGAAACTGGTTTGAGCCGCCGCGCACCACTTTTATCTTCACAGGACCCGCGCCCGCCATTCCTCCGCTCGAAAGTGTTCTGTCAACCAACTCAGCTCGCACGCGAGAACGAACCGCAAAAAGATCGAGAGGCGAACAAAAGGCTAATCGCAACATTCGCCATTTCAAAAAATCAATCAAATCCATGAAAGCAAAGGAGAAAGCAAATTCCTAATCGCAACAAAAACGGCATTTCTGCAAGCCGAACTAGGGGATTCACACCATTTCCTCTGTCTCTCTATGCCTCCGTGGCCAGCAGTGTCCTTGCCTCTCCGCCTCGGTTCCCTTACCCTACTACGGCGCCATTGTGCATGGCGTCGCAGTCATACCGGAATCACTCATCGGGAGGCGGTTGCATGGCAATTGAGAGAGTAGGAGTGGTTGGATGCGGCCTCATGGGCTCGGGCATTGCGCAGGTGGCGGCCCAGGCGGGCTGTCAAGTCACGGTGCGCGAAGTTTCTCCGCAGTTGGTCGAAAAGGGCATGCAAACCATCGAGAAAAATCTCGGACGGCTTGTAGAGAAGGGAACGCTTTCGAGTGCGGATCACGACCAGGTTCGCGGCCGCCTGCGCGGCACCACGAATCTCGACGACTTCAAAGGTTGCGACTTCGTCATCGAAGCCATTGTCGAACTCCTGCCGGCCAAACGCGAATTGTGGACCGCGCTCGATAAAATCTGCCCGAAGCAAACCATTTTCGCGAGCAACACTTCCTCGCTTTCGATCACCGAGATGGCCACCTTCACCCAGCGACCTGACCGCTTTCTCGGCATGCATTTCTTCAGCCCCGTACCGGTGATGAAACTGGTTGAAGTCATCCGCACGATTGCCACCGACCCGAAAATATTCGAAGAAATCGCTGCCTTCGGCGGAAAACTTGGCAAAACAGTTGTACGCACATCCGACCGCACCGGATTCATCGTCAATCGCCTTCTCGTTCCATATCTGCTCGATGCCGTACGCGCTCTTGAAGAAGGTGTTGGATCGATCGAGGACATCGACAACTCCATGAAGCTCGGTTGCGGCCATCCCATGGGGCCGCTCTCGCTGCTTGATTTTGTCGGCCTCGACACCACCTACTACATTTCCAACATCATGTTCGACGAGTTCAAGGAGAAACGCTTCGCGTCGCCACCGTTGCTGAAGCGCATGGTTCTCGCCGGATGGAACGGGCGCAAAGCCGGTCGTGGTTTTTATGATTACGCCGATCCGGCAAGGCCGAAGGCCATGCAGCTAACGTGAGATTTTGTAGCGCCGGCGTCTCGCCGGCTCATTGTCTTGGTTTTGTAGCGGCGGGCTTTAGCCCGGCATTCTTGTGAGGCAATCAAGGTCGCCGGAAAGAGAATATCAAAAATGGCTTACGAAAATTTGCTGTACGAAGTGAAAGATCAAATCGCGCGCATCACGTTCAACCGTCCAAATGTGTTGAACGCGCTGAATCGCAAGACCATCGAAGAACTCGGCCAGTGGCTTGACGCAGCGCGGCAGGACGACTCGGTCCGCGTCCTGATTCTCACCGGCGCAGGCGAAAAAGCATTTGTTGCCGGCGCCGACATCAACGAACTCGCCAGGCGCACGCCTGTGGACGGCCCGGACTTCGCGCGCTTTGGTCAAGACGCGCTGCATCGCCTGGAAACCATGGGCAAGCCCACGATCGCCGCAATCAACGGCTTCGCGCTCGGCGGCGGCTGCGAATTGGCCCTTGCCTGCACCATCCGCATCGCCAGCAAAAATGCCAAACTCGGCCAGCCCGAAGTGAAACTCGGCATTCTCCCGGGCTACGGCGGCACGCAACGGCTGCCGCGTCTCTGCGGCAAAGGCGTCGCGCACGAGATGATTCTTACCGGCGAAATGATTACGGCGGACGAAGCAGTGCGCGTCGGCCTGGTGAATCGTGTGGTTGAGCTCGCGGATCTCTTGTCCACGGCCGAGGCAATCGCGAAGAAAATCATCGCCAATGCGCCACTGGCCGTGAAATACGCGATGGAAGCTGTCGAGCGCGGCGTAGAAATGCCGCAGGAAGAGGGATTGTTTCTCGAGGCGGCGCTTTTTGGCTTGTGCTGCGCCACGGACGATATGCACGAAGGCACGCGCGCGTTTCTCGAGAAGCGGCCGGCAAAGTTTCAGGGGCGCTAGAGGGTTGCAGAAAAATGACCATGGCGGGAAATAGCAAATCATCCGGCATGCGAGGCGAATTGAACGCCGCCGGGCTGCACTTCGGAATCGTCGTCAGCCAGTTTAATAATTTTATCACCGACCGGCTTCTCGCCGGCGCGCTCGACGCACTCGGACGCGCCGGGGCCGCCGGAAAACAAATCGAAATCGTGCATGTTCCCGGCTCGTTCGAAATTCCGCTTGCCGCGAAAAAACTGGCGGCCACCGGCCGCTTCGATTCCATCATCTGCATCGGCTGCGTCCTGCGTGGCGAGACTTCGCATTACGACTACGTCGCGTCCGAAACCGCGCGCGGGATTCAACTCGCACAACTCGATAGCGGCGTGCCCATGTCCTTCTGCGTCCTCACCTGCGACACTCTCGAGCAGGCCATCAATCGCGCCGGCCTCAAATCCGGCAACAAGGGTTTTGAATCTGCGCTGGGCGCAATCGAGATGGCGCATCTTTCGCGAAAGATTTCCGGGAAATCGACCGTGGCTTCACGACGGAGCCGGCGATGCTAGCATGACGCTTCGCCGCAAGTCACGCGAGTTTGCTCTGCAAATGCTTTTCGAATGGGACATGGCGCGGCAGAAACCCGCGCAGATCGAAAAGCATTTCTGGAAAGCGGCGCACGCGGCCGATTCGACGCGCAAATTCGCGAATCAACTTTTCGAAGGTGCCGTCGCGCAGGCGGAATCGAACGACAAGCTGGTGGAAAGATTATCTGAGAATTGGCGCATCGAGCGGCTCGCTGCTGTGGACCTGAATATTTTGCGCCTGGGAATTTACGAATTGCGGTCCGGCACCGCGCCCGCAAAAGTGGTGATCGACGAAGCGATCGAGCTGGCCAAAAAATTTTCCTCCGCCGAGGCTCCTGGATTCCTCAATGGAATTCTCGACGCCGCCCGGAAAAATCTCGAAGCGTAGTCGGTGCCCGCTATGCTTCGATGTGACCTTCGCAAACGCGCACGGCCGCGCCGCTCACTTTCGGCACCAGCCGCCCGCGCTCGGCGTTGACAACGACTTCGATTTCGCTGGGACGTCCCATCTCGACGCCCTGCGTGATGCGCAGTGGCTCTCCCGCGCGCAGCCGGCCGTGCTGCACGAGATAGGCGCCGAACGATCCGCCGGCAGATCCAGTCGCCGGGTCTTCGATAATTCCCCACGGTATCATGCCGCGCGAGTAAGCCCGGCCTGGCCCAGCGAACACGAAGCAATAGGCCATCGTGCCGGTGGGTGCCACCACGGCTGCGAGCGCTCGGATGTTCATGTCGATACGCGCGAGCGCCGCGCGCTTCGCGATCGGAACCAGCAGATTGCAAAGTCCCGTCGAAACAAATTCGATTGGAAGTTTGGAATCGAAGTCGTTGGGTTTTAGTCCGAGCGCCGCGGCCAGCGCAGTCTTGTCCACTCGTTTTTGCAAAAACTGCGCCGCTTTCTGAGTCATAGTGACGAGCTTCGGTCGTCCGTCGTGAAACGTAATCTCGACGGGAAGAATTCCCGCGCCGGTTTGCTGCAGCACATGGACGGGCCCTTCGGATGCCGGCACAACGCCCAATTCGGCGAGCAGAAACCATGTCCCCACCACGGGATGGCCGGCGAAGGGCAGCTCGCGCGTAGTCGTGAAAATGCGCAAGCGCGCGAGCGCGCGATTGTTGGTCGGGCGCTGGACGAAAACTGTTTCCGCGAGATTCATTTCGCGGGCAATGGCTTGCATCGTCGCAGAGGAAAGGCCGTCGCCATCGGTGATCACGGCGAGCGGATTCCCTGTGAACCGCTTCGAGGTGAAAACATCAACAGTGTAGAGTCGGCGCTTCATTGTCTGCACCTTCTCGCCCGCTTGCGGGCGACTGAATCGTTGCAACGTGATTTCGAATTATTTCTAGCACGTGTGGTCTAATTTTCGCATGACCGAACTGATTCAGAGTTGAGGGAGAAGCAGGACAATATGGACTCGCGGCGCAGCGTGCGTTCTCGCGAGCTAAAGTGCACGAACCAGTTTGGTGACTTCGTCGAGAACGCGCTTGGTAGTCGCCGCGCGCGTCGTCTCGGAATAAACTCGCAACATTGGCTCGGTGCCGGACGCGCGTGCCATAACCCAACCGATGTCGCCCAGATATAACTTGATGCCGTCGAGATCCTCGCGGCGCGTGATGGACCAGTCGAGCAGGCGCGTGAATTTTCCATTCGCGAAATGATGCAGCGCTTTTTCTTTTTGGCCGGGCTTCAGAGACAAGTCCGCGCGGCCATAGTGGTGCTCACCGAATTCTCGCTCCAGCATGGCCACCAGTTCGCCGAGCCGCTTGCCGTGCCAGGCCATCACTTCCGCGAGCAGTAGCGCATTCACGGTTGCGTCGCGCTCTGGCAGGTGCAGTTTTGTTCCGATGCCGCCGCTTTCTTCGCCGCCGATCAGGATGTCGCTTTCGAGCATGCGGTCGCAGATGTATTTGAAGCCGATGGGAGTCTCCCAGACTCTGCGTCCGAATTTCGCCGTGATTTTGTCGATCATTTTCGTCGTCGAAAATGTCTTGGCCACGTCGCCCGTGAGCTTGCGTGTTCCGGCGAGATGCCACAGCAAAATTGAAAAAATCTGATGCGGCGTGATGAACGTGCCGTCGCCATCCATCGCGCCGATGCGATCGGCATCGCCATCCATCGCAAATCCGGCATCGTATTTTCTCGCCCGCACAGCGTGGCGCAGCGCTTCCACGTGCGGCTCGATCGGCTCCGGGTTCACGCCGCCGAACAACGGATCGCGCGTGCCGCGGATTTCGTCGCACTCGACGCCGTGACGGCGCATCAAATCACGCAGAAGTCCGCGCCCCGCGCCGTGCATCGGATCGACAAGAAAACGCATTTTCGCCGCGCGCAAGCGGTCCCAATCCACCAGTCCCGCGAGAGTATCGAGATACGGCGTGCGTACATCGAGCGAGTGAATCAGTTTTTCCTGTGGCGGCAGCGCCGGCATTCCATCGCGCAGCACTTTTTCAAGTTCCGCTTCAATCTGCGCGACGATTGCGGGCGACGCGGAGCTGCCGTAGCTCGCTTTGAATTTCATACCGTTCCAGCGGTAGGGATTGTGGCTCGCGGTGATTTGAATTCCACCGGCCGCGCCGTGCAGCCGCACCAGCAGCGAAACCGCTGGAGTGGGGCACGCGTCGGTAGCAAGCCACACCGGCGTGCCACTCGCCGAAACAGCTTCCGCGGCGACACGCGCGAATCGCTCGGAGCCAAATCGCGTGTCGTAGCCGACGACCACACCGCTGCCGGGCTTTTCTGAACGCACCACGTAGCGCGCGATCGCGTGCGCCACCTTGCGCACGTTTTCGTAGGTGAAATCCTCGGCGATCACGCCGCGCCACCCGTCGGTGCCGAATTTAATTTCGCTCACGGCTCAGAAGTATATGCGATGGATTTTCCTTCGGGAAGCAATGTTGTAGCCATCTTGCGAAGATGTCCCAACGCCGATCTTCAGCCCGGCATTCTTACTGGCTGCAAAGGTGCACTAAATCAGCGTGCGGATTCTCTTCTGCTCAAGCCATTTCACGATTTTGCCTACACCTTGCGAGCGCTCGCGGGAGCAGAGGAGAATGGCGTCGTCAGTTTCCACAAGAACGAGATCGCGGACGCCGATGGCGGCTATGAATTTCTTGGGGCTCCAGAAATAATTTCCTTCGGTATCGAGCATAAAAGATGGCCCCGCGGAAACATTTTCGCCCGGCTTGGAGGCGAGCAATTCATACACGGCAGCCCAGGAGCCGATATCGCTCCAGCCGACTTTCGCGGGGATCACGGAAACGTGGCGAGGGCCGGAAATTCTAGTGGCAGGCTCCATTACCGCGAAATCCACAGAAATATTTTCGAGGCGCAGATAAATCCGCCGAAGTGCTGATTCATATTTCCGAGTGCCGATGGCCCTGCTGAGTTCGATAAGGGCGTGGTGAGTGGCAGGAAGGAAGCGTTGTAGATTTTCAAGGAACGCCGAGACCCGCCAGAAGAACATTCCGGCGTTCCAAAGATATTTCCCAGACGAGACATACTTGCGCGCGAGCGGCAAATTCGGTTTCTCCGTGAATCGTTTCACTTCATAAGCAGTGACGCCACGAGGATGCGCGCACAGTGCGCCGCGTTCGATGTAGCCGTAGCCGGTCTCAGGGCGCGTTGGTTGTACGCCGAGGACAACGAGATTGCCCGCGCCACGCGCTTGTTCGAGAGCAGCGCGCACGAGAGAGCGGTAACGCGCTGTATCGCGAACGTAACTGTCGGCGGGAAGCACAGCCATGAGCGCGTCGCCATGCTCGCGCGCGAGATGAATTGCAGCGAGGCCAATTGCGGCGGCAGTGTTGCGACCAACTGGCTCGGCGAGAATGTGAGATGCGGGCACGCCTCGAAGTTCGCGGCGGACAGCGGCAACTTGCTCGACGTTTGTCACCGCCCAAAAATTTCGGTGGCCGAAGATCGGCACAAGGCGATCCGCAGTCTCGCGCAACATAGTTTTATTACCGGTAATGTTTAGAAGTTGTTTCGGGGTGCGCATGCGGCTGCGCGGCCAGAATCGCGTGCCGCGTCCTCCGGCCAGCAGCACCGCGCAAACAGGCAATGATTTTCCAGTCATCGATGCACCAGCCACGCCAACGCCGCTTGCGGCACGCCCTCTCCGGCAAGCTCATGGGCAAACTTGTCGAGATCGCTAGGCACGTACGAGCGGAGCAAGGAGGTCGCTGAATCCGGCGTGAGTTCATATGCACCGAGCGCGGCAGGCAGCAGCCACGTCTGCATCGGCGCATAATTCACCGACTGTCCTCCCCAGCGGATGCTCCCGCTGCCGTCGAGAAAAATCAGCAGATCGAAATGCTCTCGAGAAGTGGCGGCCGCAATTGTTTTCGAGAATTCCCATTTGACGGTCACGAAGTAGCGGCAGGCAGCGAAGTATGTTTCCGCCTTGCTGCCGTGTTCGATTCGCACCGGATCGATTTTTCCGCCACGTTGTTCGCCAAACCGAATCACGTCGAGCGCCTTTTCAATGTGCAACTCACGCGATTTGCCGTTCGCGTCGCGACGATTGTAATCATAAACGCGGTAAGTAATGTCGGAGTGTTCCTGGATTTCGCAGAGCACCAGGCCCGGGCCAATCGTGTGCGCTGTGCCCGCAGGGACGAAGATGGCTTCGCCGGTTTGCAATGGAACATGTAGAAGCGAGTCTTCGGCAGTGCCGTCCGCGATTGCGCGCTGGAATTTTAGTTTTGTCACGCCAGGACGCAGCCCGACCATCACTTCCGCGCCAGGACGCGCGCGCAGCGCGTACCACATTTCTGTTTTGCCGCGGCTGCCTGCGGCCTTCTCGTGCTGCGCGGCGTATTGATCGTCCGGGTGAACCTGCACGGAAAGCTTCTGCTCGCTGAAAATAAATTTCACGAGGATGGGAAAGGGCGCGTCGCGGCCCACGCGCGTGCCGCTCCATTCCGGCGGCATCTGCTGCCAGGCGTGGCCCAGCAATTTTCCTTCGAAGGGACCGTTCCAGATGCGGCAATCGCTGCCGGTCATCCACGCCTCGCCGAGCGGCTCCGGGAGATTCGATTGACTCGTAAAAAATGGCGCGAGAGAAAGCGAGCCCCATGGGCGCGGGCTGAAAATGGGTTCAAGGCGCGCTGGACAAAGAATCACGTTGCTCGGCCGAAGAAGTGCGTGAGACGCCGCAATCCTTCTTCGATTCGTTCCATCGAGGTCGCGTAGGAAAGCCTGAGGTGTCCGGGCGCACCGAAAGCGTCGCCGGGGACCACGGCCACATGCTCGCGCTCGAGAAGTTGCCTGGCGACAGCGGTGCTGTCGGGCATGGTGCTATTCAGATGCGCGGAAATATTCGGGAAAATATAGAACGCGCCCTGCGGCGAAGTGCATGTGACGCCGGGAATGGCGCGCACGCCGGCGAGAATGCGCTCACGGCGCCGCGCATATTCCGCGAGCATGGTCGCAACGGAATCCATCGGGCCCTTGAGGGCTTCGAGCGCAGCATACTGAGATATAGATGTGGGGTTCGAAGTGGACTGGCTCTGCAGCTTCGTCATGGCTTCGACCAGCGGCTGCGGCGCGAGCGCGTAGCCCATGCGCCAGCCGGTCATGGCAAAAGTTTTTGAGAGCGAGCCGGCGATGATCAACCGGTCTTTCGAGTTCGGAAGGCTCGCCACGGAATATGGCCGCGCATCGCCGTAAATGAAATGCGAGTAGCACTCATCGGAAAGCAACCAGACGCCGCGCCGCTTGCATACTTCGAGAATTTTTGCGAATTCATCCGGCGGGATTACCGCGCCGGTGGGATTGTTCGGCGAATCCGCGATCACCATGCGCGTGCGCGGCGTGAGAACTTTTTCGAGCTCGTTAGCGCGCAGGCAGAAGCCGTCGTCCGCCTGTGTTTGCAGGAACACGGGGACGCCGCCCGCATATTTCACCATGTCCGGATAGCTGACCCAGTAGGGAGCGGGGATCACCACTCGATCGCCCGAATTCACGAGCGAGCAGATTGCATTAAAGATAGCGTGCTTCGCGCCGGCGGAAACGATGCACTCGGCAGGCTGGAAAGAAGAGCCCAGTTGCGCCGCATGCCAATCGCACACGGCTTGGCGCAGCGCGCCGATACCCGCTGCCGGCGTGTACTTGGTTCGGTTTTCTTCGAGCGCTTTGATGGCGGCGCGCTTGATGTGGTCCGGCGTCGGAAAATCCGGCTCGCCAGGACCGAAATCCGCGACGTCAATTCCACGGGCCTTGTAGCGTTCGGCTTCCTGCAACACAACGAGTGTTTGCGAAATGCCGATGCGATTCACGGCGTCGGAAAGCTGAATCACGTCTTCCATTTTTCTCTCCGCAGCTGTTTCCATCCGATTCCCCCTATTTCACTCTGGCGCGCAATCTTTCTTCCACCAGTGGCGGCACCAGATCTTTCACCGGGCCGCCCAGCCGGGCGAGTTCTTTCACCAGGCGCGAACTGAGGTAACTGTACTGAATCGCGGGCATCATGAAGACCGTTTCGATTTGCGGCTCGATTTTGCGATTCATCATGGCCATCTGGAGTTCGTACTCGTAGTCGGAGACCGCGCGGATTCCGCGCAAGACCACCAGCGCGTTCTTTTCACGCGCGTAATCCATCAGCAGTCCGTCGAACACGTCGACTTCGACATTTTTCCAGTTGTAGGTGACGGACTCGAGCATGCCCACGCGCTCTTTGATGGCGAAGAGAGGATCCTTCTCCATGTTCTGGGCGATGGCCACGATTAGTTTGTCGAAGATGGTCGCGCCGCGCTCGATCAAGTCCAAGTGACCGTTGGTCACTGGATCGAATGAGCCGGGATAGATGGCGATGACGGACTTGCCGCTGTCGGATGCCATTCGGAGGGTAATTCTAAAGCATTGTATTCGAAAATTATACGGCGGAATCTGAGGAAATCCCGGAAAGGGCTTCCGCTGTCAGCGATCATATGATTTACCGAATAATAAAATCGTCAGCTGCGGTAGAATTACGGCTACCCTGGATAATACTTGTGAGGAGGACCGATGGATTTCGGGCGACTGGCTTGCACGATCGCAATTTCGCTTCTGATCCAAGCGCCTGTTTTTGCGCAGTCTGCGAGCGAGCCCGACAGCGAGAAGAAACTTCCCGCGCCGACACCATCCTCCAGCTTCGCGCCGTTGGACCGTTGGAAGACGGCCGTGCTCGCAGGTGACAGAGCAGAGTTGATGGGCCTGTACACCACCTCACCACCTGCCATCTCCCAAACGCCGCAGGGGAAGTCTCAAGATCCAGCGGAGGAGGCAACTTTCTGGTCTGCGCTGGCGGCGCAGGGGCTCAGCAAACTCGAACCGAAGATACTGGAGATCCGAAAGCCGCAGCTCCGTGTGGAGGTTTTGGTTCTCCGCGTGGAGATGGTGATTGGATCGAAGCCCACCGGTGAATCACGGATAGTTTCTGCAGTCCAGGTCTGGGTGCAGCAAGATAGCGATTGGCGAATATACGCTACTCAACGGAGCGATATGGTCACCGCTCCGCCCAGCCGACTGCCGGAGCCCAAAAAGCCAAACACCGACCTCTATGCTCCGCCGGAACAGGCTCATGAGGAGGTAGACGCGGCGCTGGCGGATGCTGTAAAGGATCACAAGCGCGTGATTCTGGTGTTCGGCGGGAACTGGTGCTTCGATTGCCATGTTTTGGACGAGTCATTCCATTCGAAGGAAATTGCACCAATTGTCGTGGCCAATTATCATGTCGTGCACGTCAATATCGGCGAGGGAGACAAGAATCTCGATCTCGCCAAGAAGTATGAAGTGCCACTGGAAAAGGGAGTCCCCAGCCTCGCCGTGCTGGACCCGGACGGCAAACTTGTCTACAGCCAGAAGCAAGGCGAATTTGAATCCAGTGCGAGCCTTGGCCCGGAGGATGTCCTCCAATTCCTAGTCAAATGGAAACCTGCGCACGATAACTGAGTACCCACCTTGGAAGGCTGCCAGTTCTGGCGCTATTCCATTCAGGGGCCTTGCGTTACCGTCTGCCCCTAAATTCAACCTCTTCGGTGAGAGGGCATTGACCAAGACGACTAAAATGGTCGTTGTTTAAGATATTGTTTCTTTTGGGGTTGCAGTGAACGCAAGCCTTGACATCGGGTGGCGAACAGAGCTAGAATTCAACTGCGACTGAATCAGTCGCATATAAGTCTATGATGAAGCTTTCGAAAAAGGCGGACTACGGGTTGATCGCCCTGAAACATTTGGCGATGCACAACGGAGAATGTTCGTACAGCGCCGCCGACATTGCCGAGGCGTACAAGGTTTCGACGCCGCTGATGGCCAAGGTGCTGCAAAAGTTGGCCAAGGGCGGACTGGTTGCTGCACGCCATGGTTCGAGCGGGGGTTACACGCTGGCCCGGCATCCTTCGCGCATTTCGGCGCTCGACGTGATCCGCGCGATTGACGGGCCGCTGTTCATCACGTCCTGCTTCACTTCGCACGGGGAGTGCGACGTGCATGAGACGTGCTCGATCCGGGAGCCGCTCCGGCGAGTGAACGACAGCATCATGGACGTGCTTGCCAAAGTGACGATTTCGCAGATGACGGACGAAGCGCCCATGTCCGAGATGGTCGAGCTGAGAGTTTAGAAGCGAGTTTGAAGCGCAGTTTTGAAACACAAAGGGTGAGGAGAAAGAGAATGGCAATCAAGCTTCCAATTTATATGGACAATCACGCGACGACGCCGGTGGACCCGCGCGTGGTCGACGCGATGCTGCCCTATTTCGGGGAAAAATTCGGCAACGCGGCGAGCCGCAACCATGAATTCGGTTGGCTGGCCGAAGAAGCGGTCGAAAACGCGCGCGGACAAATCGCCCGCTTGATAAACGCCACGCCGAAGGAAATTGTGTTCACCAGCGGCGCGACGGAATCCACCAACCTCGCCATCAAGGGCGTGGCGGAAATGTACCGCGAGAAGGGCAACCACATCATCACGCAGGTGACGGAGCACAAGGCCACACTCGACACGTGTAAACGCCTCGAGAAATATGGCTACGAGGTGACCTACCTGCCGGTAGAAAAAGACGGGCGCATCGATCTCGACGACCTGCGCCGCGCGATTAGTCCCAAGACGATTCTGATTTCGATCATGTACGCGAACAATGAAATCGGCGTGGTTCAGCCGATCGCGGAGATTGGAAAGATTGCGAAAGAGAAGGGAATCTTCTTCCATGTGGACGGCGTGCAAGCCGTTGGCAAAATTCCCGTGGACGTGCAGAAGGACGGCATCGACCTGATGTCGATTTCGGCACACAAGATTTACGGCCCGAAAGGCGTGGGCGCGCTGTACGTTCGCCGTAAGAATCCGCGCGTGCAGCTTGCCGCGATCATCGACGGCGGCGGACACGAGCGCGGGATGCGATCCGGCACGCTGAATGTTCCCGGCATCGTCGGGCTCGGCAAGGCATGCGAAATTTGCCAGAACGAGATGGAGAAGGAGAGCAAGGAGCTGAAGCGGCTGCGCGAGAAATTGACGAAATCGATCATGTCGCGCCTCGACGAGACGTTCATCAACGGCTCGATGGAGCATCGCCTGCCGCACAATATCAACATCAGCTTTGCCTACGTGGAAGGCGAATCGTTGCTGATGGGCATCAACGACATCGCGGTTTCGAGCGGTTCGGCCTGCACGTCGGCGACGCTCGAACCCAGCTATGTGCTGAAGGCACTCGGCGTCGGCGAGGATTTGGCGCACACTTCGATTCGCTTCGGCATCGGCCGCTTCAACACCGAGGATGAAGTGGATTACGTGGCGGACCGCGTGGTGGACACCGTCACGCGTTTGCGCGAACTTTCGCCGCTTTACGAAATGGCGAAGGAGGGCGTGGACGTCAGCAAAATGAAGTGGCAGGCCGCCGCGGAGTAATGACGAGGTGAGCTACTTGGACTACGAAGGGACCATCGGGGTGCACCGGACGTTCAGTGAGGGTGCGCCTGTGTTCGATGTGTTCTTCGCACCCAAGGTGAATGACAGCGCTTGCAACTCGCGGCGCTTTCGCGCACTCGAAGAGCTCGCCGAATTTCTGGAATTTCTGGATGTGCGCGATGAAATGGTGCAGCGCACGCTCAATGAGGTCCGCGCGGGGCGCTCGGCTTTAATTCCGAACGTCACGCTGTCGGACGAAATGATTTCGGGGCAGGGATTGGATAGCACGGTAACTTTGAACAGGAGAATCAACTAATGGCTTACAGCGATAAAGTGATTGAGCACTACAACAATCCGCGCAACGTCGGCTCGCTCGACAAGAAAGATCCGAACGTTGGCACGGGCTTGGTCGGCGCGCCGGAGTGCGGCGACGTGATGAAGCTGCAGATGAAGGTAAATCCCGACACGCGCGTGATCGAAGAAGCCAAGTTCAAGACTTTTGGCTGCGGCTCGGCGATTGCCAGTTCTTCGCTCGCGACGGAGTGGGTGAAGGGCAAGACCGTCGAGGAAGCGCTCTCGATCAAGAATACGGACATCGTGCGCGAGCTCTCGCTTCCGCCGGTGAAGATTCACTGCTCGGTGCTGGCCGAAGACGCCATCAAGGCCGCGCTCTCCGATTGGAAGAAGAAGCAGGGCGAGCCGGAAACGGCATCGGCCGAGCCAGCTTCTGCGCACAATTAATTTTTCAGCGCCGGCGCAACGGTTAGGACGCGGATGACGCGCGAGGTTTAGGACGAACCATGCAAGAAGTTGAGACAACGATCAAAACGAACACGATTCGCGTGACAGAAAAAGCCGCGGCGAAGATCCGCGAGCTGTTGGCGAAGGACGGCGTGCCCGCTGAATCCGGTGGGCTGCGCGTGGGTGTGCAGGGGGGCGGGTGTTCAGGGCTGACGTACGCGATGCGGCTCGATACCGAAGCGCGCAACCGCGACAAAGTATTTGAAGAAAATGGCGCGCGCATTTTCGTCGATCCCAAGAGCTACCTCTACCTCCACAACACCACCCTCGATTACATCGAGGACATCATGAAGCAGGGCTTCGTTTTCCAGAATCCGCAGGCGTCGCGGAGTTGCGGTTGCGGGAGCTCCTTCACCGCCTGAGATTTTCCGCGGGCGGCCATTCAACCTGCGAACTCGCCAGAAAGAAATTCCGTGGCGCACGGCGCAGCCCTGCTGGACGACCGTCTCGAACCAGGGCCACCATCGAGGAAAAGTAAGCAGATGAGCGTGACGCAAACTCGGACCAATCCATCGACCCCGGCCGCGGCAACGAAGTGCTGGAGTTGCCAGGCGCCGGCTTCCGGCGCGCATTTCTGCCCGGGGTGCGGAAAAATTCAGCCCCTGCCGGAGGGCGTGGACTTCTTCGCGTTTTTCGGGCTGCCGCAGAAGCTGACGATTGATGCGGCGACGCTCGAGACACAGTTTCACAAGCTGAGCTGGAAGCTGCATCCGGATAATTTTGTGCGCGCGAGTGAATTTGAGCGGAATCTCTCCCTTGAGCGCTCGTCGGAGCTGAACGACGCGTACCGCACGCTGCGGGACCCGATTGCGCGCATCGAATATCTTTTGCTGCATTTCGGGCTGCGCAAGGAAGGCACCACCAAGCAGCAGGCGCCCCCGGAATTGCTCGAAGAAGTTTTCGAACTGAATGAGTCGCTCGACGAATTGCGCGAAGCGCGGGCCGAAGGGGGTGACATCGTCGGCTTACGCGACCGCCTTGCCGAGGCCCAGCAGAATTTTGAGCAGAAACTCGCGGACGCGGACGCAGAGATCGCGGCTGTTGGCCGAGAATGGGACGCGGCGCTCGACGCACACGCGGATGAATCAAGACGCAAGGCGCTGCTCGCGCAGATGAATGAAATTCTGAACCGCCGTAGCTACATTCGCAATCTTGTTGCCGGGGTGCAAAAAGAATTGGCAGAGGTCTAAGAAAAAGATGGGACGCGTGGTGGGCATTGATCTTGGGACGACTTTCAGCTTGATCGCGTATCTCGATCCGGCGACGGGCGCGCCGAAGTGTATTCCGGGGCCGCAAGGCTCGACGCTGTGCCCTTCAGTGGTGAGCGTTGAGACTGACGGCAAAATACTTGTGGGCGAGCCGGCCCGTGAACGCCTGCTGACGCAACCCGGCCGGACGATTTATTCCGTCAAGCGATTGATGGGCCGCGGCGTCGCGGACGTGCAGGAAGAGCTGAAGATTTTTCCTTTCCGCATTGATCCCGACGGCCGCAACGTGATCCGTGTGCGCCTGGGCGACAAGCTGTTCACGCCGCCGGAAATTTCCGCGTTTATTCTGCGCGAGCTGAAATCCTGGGCGGAAAATTATTTTCACGAGCCGGTCGAGCGCGCCGTAATCACGGTTCCCGCCTACTTTAATGATGCCCAGCGCCAGGCCACGAAAGATGCCGGCCGCATTGCGGGACTCGAGGTGCTGCGCCTCGTGAACGAGCCGACTGCGGCGGCGCTGGCCTATGGCTTGCACAAACAGAACCGCGGTCACGTGGCTGTTTATGATTTTGGCGGCGGCACATTCGACATTTCCGTTCTGAAGCTGATTTCGACCGACGAAGGCGAGATTTATCAGGTACTTTCGACCAACGGCGACACGCACCTCGGCGGCGATGATATTGACAACGCGATGATGGATCTCACTCGGCGCGAGATTCAGGCGAGATTTGGCGTAGAGCTCGACCGCCGGGGCGAAGAAGCGCAAGAATTGCGCAAAGCGCTGATTCACGCGAAGCATGAGATTTCGACTGTCGAAAAAACCAAGATGCAATATCCGCTCGGCGCTGCGGGGCTGTACACGCGGGAAATCAGTCGGGCGGAATTTGACTTGCTCATTCAACCGATCATCGCGCGCACAATGGCGCCGGTGAAGCAGGCGCTCGCCGACGCGAAACTCGCGCCCAAGGAAATCGATGAGGTTGTACTCGTTGGCGGCTCCACGCGCATTCCGTTGGTGCGCAAGACGGTCGGCGATTATTTCGAGCGCGCGCCGCATTGCGAGCTTGATCCGGATGAGGTGGTGGCGCTTGGCGCCGCGGTGCAGGCGGACATTCTTGAGTCGGGCGTAAAAACCATGCTGCTGCTCGACGTGACACCGCTATCGCTTGGCATCGAAACCATGGGCGGTGTGATCGCAAAAATTATTCCGCGGAATTCGACAATTCCCGCGAGCGCGCAGGAAATGTTCACGACCGGGGTCGAAAACCAAACCGGCATTGATGTTCACGTGCTGCAAGGCGAACGCGAACTGGCGAAGGATTGCCGCTCGCTTGCGCGGTTTCAGTTGAAGGTTCCGCCCGGCCCACCGGGACTCGCACGCATCGAAGTGAAATTCCTGATCGACGCGAACGGCATCCTGCAAGTGGCCGCGCGCGACCTGCGAACCGGGCAGCAGCACGTCATCGAAGTGCAGCCGAGCTACGGCCTGAACGACCAGGAAGTGGAACGCATGCTCGAAGAGTCCATCGAGTTTGCGGAGCAGGATTTTGCCGAGCGGCAATTGATCGAAGCGCGTACGGAAGCGGACGCGATCCTGCACGCCACCGATAAATCGCTTGCCGAGCGGTGCGCCAAGGAAATCGTCGCGACTGAGCTCTCGCAGGAAGAGCGCCGCGCCATCACGGAATCGGTAGCGCAGCTGAAATCCGCTGTCGCGGGCTCGGATTACAAGCTCGTGCGCCAGCGAATTGACGAAGTGAACCAGGCGACCACGCGGCTGGCGGAAATATTAATGAACAGCGCCCTGCAAACGGCGCTCGAGGGCAAGCGCCTCGAAGAGGTTTAACGGCGGGGAAGGAGCAGGACATGGGTGGCAAGAATCCGTACATCGAAGAAACAAAATACACGCCCGCGACAAAGAAATACAAAATCACGTTCATCAAAGACGGCCAGCCCATTGAAGTGGACCCGTCGAAAGTTCCCTATGGGCACGACGGCCTGCCCGGCAGCATCCTGGATATCTCGCAGGGGTTCCACAAGGGGCTTGACCACGCTTGCGGCGGCGTTTGCGCCTGTTCGACGTGCCACGTGATCGTTCACGAGGGGCTTGAGTCATGTAATGAGGCGACGGACGCGGAATTCGACCAGCTCGATGAAGCGCCGGGCGTCACGCCGAAGTCGCGCCTCGGCTGCCAGTGCGTTCCGGACGGCACGAAAGACATTGTGGTCGAAATTCCCGAGTGGAATAAGAATTACGCCAAGGAAGCGGAACACTAGAACGCTGCTGGATTTGCTGAGACCTTCGTCGAAACAAACCAAGAAGAATTCACCGCAGAGCCGCAGAGGGCGCGGAGAAATACCGAAGCGAAGACTGCAGGTCTTGGGAGGCTTAAGGAATCGTGCCGGGCACATTTGATTGGGATAACTCCGAAGAAATCGGTATCCAGCTCGCCGAAAAATTTCCGGACATTGATCCGCTTACTGTCCGCTTCACCGACCTCCACAAATGGATCACCGAGCTCACCGGCTTTACCGGCGATCCCAAACTCTCGAATGAAGGCAAGCTCGAAGCCATCCAGATGGCCTGGCACGACGAATTTCAAGACCACCAGTCCTAACGCGGTTCTACCCCGAAGGTAACGCAGGCCACCTCGTCGGCTTTTCCTCTGTGGCCTCCATTGTTCTCTCTGTGCCCTCTGTGTTGAGGTTCAGCTCTTGCTCCGGCGTTCCCTCAATCGGTCGCATCTTGCGCCGGAACCCTGCATCACATTAATGTTCCAGCGGCGGAGCGAATCACTCTACTGCTCCGGGGGGGTGGGAAAGGAGCAACACCATGGAAGCGGATCTGCGTTACCCAATCGGGAAATTCGAGCGGGTGGAAACTCTCACGCCGGACCAGCGCCGTGCGCATATCGAAGCCATCGAAGCCGCGCCTGCGCGCCTTGCAGCCGCGGTAGCCGGACTCAGTCCCGCGCAACTCGACACGCCCTACCGCCCCGGTGGATGGACTGTCCGCCAGGTGACCCATCACATTCCTGACAGCCATATGAACGCGTTCATCCGTTTCAAGCTCGCGCTCACCGAAGACGAGCCGACCATCAAGCCATACATGGAAGATCGCTGGGCCGAGCTTGCCGATTCGAAGGCGCCCATTGAGCCTTCGCTGGCGTTGCTCGAAAATCTGCACAAACGCTGGGTGTTGCTATTGCGCTCACTTGCTCCTGCGGAATGGTCGCGCAAATTCCGGCATCCTGAACTCGGCCCGCTGACGCTCGACCAGACACTGGCGATTTACGGGTGGCACGGCCGACATCACGTGGCGCATATCACTAGCCTGCGCGAACGCAACGGCTGGCAGTGATGGAAGCTTGAAATCGGAAAATTGAAATTGGAAAAGGGAAAATAGAGAACCGAGCTCATCGTGGCGTTCGGCGGGTTTTGTGTCGCCGTTGGCCATTCTCTATTTTCCCATTTCCATTTTCCGCCCCACGGATGTGTGCTTGTCAATTTGCGCAGTATCTTCGATAATCCAATTAGCTTCGATTCCCCTCATAGTGGCGCTATGGTGCAACGGTTAGCACGCGGCCCTTTCAAGGCTGAAATACGGGTTCGATTCCCGTTAGCGCTACCAAGTTTTGCCCATGACTGACGAACAAATAGAGAACGAGGAGGGCATCGTCCGAGGTTTTATCCTCCCCCAACGCCAGTCCCGGTATCTCGAATTCATCAAAACACCAAGGCGTCGAGGGGGTTTCTTGAAGGAGCTTGCCCACTTCAAGCATCTTGATCCACTCTGTGCGAAGAGAATTACTCCTGACCACCAAAACCCTGGTGACATCGCCAAACTACTCCGAGCTAAAGGGGCTCCCGAGGATTGCTGGGTCATATCCGAACGTGCTGATATTGATGGCCGGAAGATGAAACTCGATGATGTGTTAAAGGAAATAGTCGGCAACCAGATGGGCACATTTGTTTCCTGCAAACCTGCAAAACTCGGATATTTCGAAGACGAAGACTGCCGGTTCATTTTAGAAAACAAATAACTCACCGCGAGCATCTTTTTGTCCCAACATCCACCGGCGGGCACGCTTGCGCTTCGACGGCAACTGTGAGTAGGATGATTGTATGATTCTGTGGCTCGAAAATGTGGCGCGAGATATGAATCTTTTTGGCAGTGCGCCGAGCCCAAAAATTGGATGGCTTTCAATCGACACTGCGGCGATTGAAATTGAGGTTAAGTGATTGAAAACAAAGCGCAGAAATTTTTTCAATCGACACTCCAAACGGGGGTCGCGGAAGCAGTTTTTTAGAGGAGAAATGGAATGGCGCAACTGATGAGAACTTCGAACCCGGCGCTCAACGACAAGGTGTTTCAGGGCGAGCACGCTGCATTTGGCGAGGCCATGACGCTGCAGGGAACCGTCAACAAGACAGGAGTGTTGCTGATCTGCGCGGTCGGGACCGCTGCATGGACATGGAATCTCTTCCTGCACTCGTCCCCGTCCGTGATTCCCCTGATGTGGCTCGGATTGATCGGCGGACTCGTTTTTGCGTTCGTTACCGTCTTCAAGAAAACATGGGCGCCCGTAACCGCGCCGATTTATGCGCTGCTCGAAGGCCTAGTGCTGGGCAGCATTTCGGCGATGCTCGAGATGAGGTATCACGGAATCGCGATTCAGGCGGTGAGCCTGACGTTTGGCACTCTGGTGGTGCTGTTGCTCGCGTACCGCTCGGGATTGATTCCGGTGACTGAGAAATTCAAGCTGGGAGTTGTTGCGGCCACCGGCGGGATCGCGTTGCTGTATGTTCTGGAAATTCTCCTGGGGTTTTTCGGCGTGCACTTCACAACGATCAACGGCGCGGGGCCGATTGGAATCGGCTTCAGCGTTTTCGTGGTCATCATTGCCTCGCTTAATTTGGTGCTGGATTTTGATTTCATCGAGAGCGGGGTGCGTGCAAGCGCGCCGAAATATATGGAGTGGTACGCGGCATTTGGCCTGATGGTCACGCTCATCTGGCTGTATTTCGAAATATTGCGCCTGCTGTCGAAGCTGCGCAGCCGCGAGTAAAATCGCGCGCACAAGATGCGCTAGAGAATCGGCAATTCACGCGGTAGCAGGACCGCGGCTTTCATCGGTTTCTATGTGCCAGGTTCCCGTCTAGATGGCCTGAATCATCTGGTACTCCCCGCATGCATTTGTAACCTTTTCACCCCATGCAAAACTCGGCCCGAATGGACAAGTTCCGTCTGGCCTCCTAACTCAACTACTTTCAGGTAGCTACGGGCAGCAACTCCTGGCCAGTCAGTTGCACCACCCACTGCGAATTTCAAGCCTTCGCCCCGGCATCTATGGGCGATTTGAGGGTGCGAGCGTGAAAATGCGGGACACAAATTCGAAGAACGCGCGGCGCGGGGGAAACCAGCAGCGCGGTTTCACAATGTGGGAACTGGCGATCGTCTGCGTGTTGCTGATGATCATTTCAGCGATGGCGATGGTCCAGTTGCATCCGACGATTCAACAGCGGCAAGCGGATGCAGCGATGGTGGAAGTCGCGTCGCAATTGAGGCAGGCGCGCGAAATGGCCGTATCAACGCGACGCGATATTCAGGTGCAGTTTGTTGGCACCAACCAAGTCGTCTTGAATCGTTTGTTTATCAACCCAGCGGTGGTCGGCGGGGTTTTCATCCAGGCTCCGATGACTTTCCGGCTGACGGCCGGCAAAGGGGACACGCCTGATGCTTACGGCAACGCCGGCGCGATCGAGTTCGGAGGAATCGTGGGCGGGCCGCCGACGATGATGTTCCAGAGCGACGGGACGTTCGTGGATACGGCAGGGAACCTCATCAACGGAACAGTGTTCCTGGGGATGCTAAACGAGCCATCGGCCGCACGAGCAGTGACGCTGGTTGGTTCGACGGGACGGATTCGCATGTGGCGCAACAACGCAGCCGCATGGGTACAGTGAGCGAGGACATGAAAATGCGAACGAACGCAGAGAAGAAATCGGAACGCGGATTCTCGCTGCTCGAGACCATCATGGCGATCGTAGTACTGACGGTTGGCGTCCTGAGCCTCGCGGGCGTGCTCGCTGCGGGCCTGGCGTACATGAGCATGTCGCAGATGGATTTCATCGCGCAGCAGAAGGCGTCAGAAGCGGTTGAGAGCATTTTTACGGCGCGAGATTCCGGCGCACTCACCTGGCCGCAGATTTTGAACGTTGCCGACGGCGGAATTTTTTCACCAGCAGCGTCGCAGCTTCTTGATCCCGGTCCCGATGGAATTATCGGAACAGCGGACGATGCCCTGCCGGTGGACTGCGTCGTATCGCCCGGTCCGGATGGAATCTTAGGGACGGCGGATGATACGTGCGCTCCGTTAAATCCTTTCACGCGGACGATCGCCATCACCACCAATGTGAATGGCGATACTAATCTGCGACAAATCACGGTGACGATGAATTACCGGACGGGCGGATTCGTTCGCCAATACCAGTTGATCACTTTTATTTCCGCGGTGTACTGAGACGTGACGAGGGAGTCGAGGATGCAGCGACAAAAAGGATTCAGCCTTATCGAAGTGATGATCGCCACGGCGGTGATGCTCCTCATCATGGGTGCGACGCTGAGCATGCTGACGGACGCGATCCATGCGAATGAAGCCGTCACCGCCATGGCCGACATGCAGGACAACCTGCGCGCGTCAATGAATTTGATGGTGCGCGACCTGGTCCAGGCAGGCGGAGGAATCCCCATCGGCGGCATTTCTGTTCCCTACACCGATCCCGCGAACAATCCGAGCGGCGCTCCGATTCCGCCGGCCATGAACCGGCCCAGCCCTCCGACGAAGGCGTACACGTTTCCAGTCGCCCCGGCAATCACTTCAGTCACGCCCGGGTTCCAACTGGGTCCCACTTCACTTGGCCAGCTGACAGACATGGTCACGGTGATCTATTCAGACAACACTCTGCCGTGGTCGAACATGCCGCCCATCAATAACCCAGCGGGTCCGAAGTGCAATGGCACGCTTGCGGCCACCGGAGCCACGATCACCTTCGATACGGTAACGGCAAACTGCGCCACACTGGTGGCGGGGAACGTTTCAGTGGTACCTGGCGATTTGATCATGCTCTCGAACAACCAGGGTGGCAACATCGTGCAGTTGGTAACCGCTGTGGGCGGTAGCACGCTGTCGTTTGCCGCGGGTGATGCATTCGGCTTCAACTCACAGCCGGCTGCCTCCGGCACCATCGCTCAGATGCAGACGGCTCCAGGCGTGTTCCCGCCGACGAGCGCGACGCGCGTCTGGATGGTTACCTACTACATCGATGCGACGACTTTTCCGGGCCGGCCGCAGTTAATGCGCCGGGTGAATTTCAATGCCCCACAGGTGCTCGGCCAAGTGATTGAAGGAATACAGGTTTCCTATGACGTGATGAACGCGGTAGCTACTGCACCTCCGAACAACGCAAGGAACATTATTGCGCCGGACTCGCCCAACCAGATTCGCAAGATCAATCTGTACCTGATGGCACGTTCGGAAAATCCATATTCCGTCACGAGACAGTATTTCCGCGCCAATTTATTGACGCAGGTCGGGCTGCGCGGGTTGTCGTTCCAGAATCGCTATAACTAGCTTTCTATCAATGCGAAGGAGAACCACTGTGAGCGCGAATCGGGAAAAGGGAATGGCACTGATCACAGCATTGCTTGTCATGCTGTTGATCTCTTCCATCATCGTAGGCTTTTCGTACCTGGTGATGACCGATCAGTCTATGGGCGGCTTCACGAACCAGCGGCAGAAGGCCTTCTATGGCGCGGAAGCCGGGATGGAAAAGCTGACGGCGGATATCAACAACTTGTTCGGCCAGAACTATGCTCCCACCGGCGCAGAAGTCGACGCCCTGGCCGTTCTCGCCCAGAATCCCGTCATCCCGGGCGTCTCCTACATTGATCCGGCTTTAGGTGGCCCGGGGTCAGGATATGCGGTCGCGTACCCGAAAGACGGCGCCGGCAACCCGCTCGCGTCAAACCATACAATCACCTCCGGGCCCTACCAGGGATTGGTGGGGTTGCTGACACCTTACCAGCTCACAGTAATCGCGCAATCGGCGACTGGCTCTGAGGTGAAGCTCCGCCGCACAGTGAACACCGTGGGTATTCCCATCTTCCAGTTCGGCATCTTCTCTCAGACAGAACTGAGCTTCTTCGCCGGTCCCAATTTCAACTTTGGTGGCCGCGTGCACACAAATGGAAATCTGTTTTTGGCGGAGGGCGACGGCAGCACGCTGACGATGGGCGACAAGGTTACGGCCGTCGGTGAAGTGATCCGTACAAACCTTTCGAACGGTTGGAACACGAACACCAATTACAACGGCGTCGTGAATGTTCTTACGGCTCCGGGTTCGTGGCGCGCCATGGCAAAGGGCGAAGGTAGTTTGACCGGTACTTTGGGTTCCGGCGCAAACGCGGGCTGGTCCAACCTCTCAATCGGTACCTATAAGAGCTACATCCGCGACGGAGATATCACGCCGTGGGTCCCGAATCTATACACGGGCGTGAACGGGACTGGCGCCCGTGCATTGAACCTGGCAATCGCCACCCCGCAATTGGGTGGGAGTCCGATTGATCTGATTCGCCGGCCCGTGCAAAACGAAAACATCGCCGCTCCCGGCAAGCTGGGCACACGCTACTTTTCTCAGGCGAGCCTGCGCATCATGATTTCGGACAATTCCGCTGACATTGCGAACTTGCCTTGCGTAACTGCAGCACCGCCTGTGGATCTGAGCCAAATGGCACAGGCAGTTGTGGGATGGCCGGCCGCTGCTCCCTACTCCACGATCGTCGCGAATGCGGGAGCCGCGGGCACCACCCTAGTTCCTCTTGCGGCCTCGGGCGGTGGTGCGACTTACAGCGCGGCGAACGGTTATTGGTTGCCAGCCGGTACGCCGCTCATCACCGGCTTCATAAAAATCGAAGCGCAGACGGCTTACGGAGTTCCGTGCGGAACCTATGTAGACGTCACGAATGAAATTCTCGCGCTTGGATACGCCGGAAGAAATCTGTACCCCGTGGCCGGCACGGCGCCGCCCACACTCCCGGGTTTGCCGGCAGCACAGGTGGCGCCTTCAGCGTGTTCAGATCCTAATCCGAACGCCGTCATTCGTTTGGAACGCGTCCGCGATAACCCCTCCACTCGGGCAACGGGCGCAGGTTGTGGCGTAGGGGCAGGTGTAGTACCGCCGCTTGCGACTGATTACTGGCCAAACGTTCTTTTTGATCCCCGCGAGGCAGTTTATAGAGATGTTTGTCCGGACGGGACTGGCGGTGCTTGCAAGCAGGCCCCCATGCTCGGCGGCGCGATGCATTACGTCGAGCTGGACGTGAACAATCTGACCCGTTGGTTCAGAGGCGTTATCGGCGTCACCGGCCCGAACACAAGAGATCCCAACGTGTCGCCGAACAACTTTACAGTCTATTTTTCCGATCGGCGAGGAAACTACGTCCCGGCGCCGCTCGCGAGCGGCTGGCCACCAGCTTCTCCTTCCGGGAATGAAACGGGAGAATATGGCTTTAACGACTTCGTGAACCTCGGCAATGCGAACGGATGCCCCGATACAACGATCGATCAGGGTGAACTGCTTGACTCCCCTTCAGACACGACTCAGCAAACCTATGGCGCGCAGGCCGGGGCGGCCCCATATCCTACAGTTGTCCCGCCCAACGGCGTGTATGCCGTCAACGGGCTGTTTAATGCCATGTTGGCATATAGTCCTCCGGGGCCCAAACTCCCACAGTTGAGCGCACACTGGGTGTGCGCCAATCCTGGATATATCGGGACAAACCCCAAGGTTTGGCCCGGCTGGTATGTGGTCAATCGCAACGAAGCACGCGAGAATCCTCCACTCTTCTTCCGCCGGGCGCTAAAACTGGTCAATGGTTCGACCATAAACGTTGGCGTTTGTCCGAGTGGAGTGAACTGCGGTTTGGCCGTATCAACGGAAAATCCGCTTTACGTTCAAGGCGACTTCAACGCGCCGGGCGGAGCATTCGTGGCGCCCTATAGCGCAGCATCGGTAGTCTCCGATTCGTTCACGTTCCTTTCCGATAGTTGGAATGACGTGAACTCCTTCATCTCCACCTATGATCCCAGTGGCCGCAAAGTGAACGTTGGTGGCGTGGTCGCAACGGCGTACCGTGTGGCGATCGGCGCAGGCAAGGGTATTTCGTTTCCCCAGCCGGCAGGAACGGGTCAGGACTTTGGGACCGACGGGGGCGTGCACAATTTCCTCCGCTACATCGAAAACTGGGGAGGCGCGCAGCTGAATTACCGCGGGTCCATCGTCAGCCTTTATTACAACCGGCAGGCTTCGGGGACTTACAAGTGCTGCACAACGGTGTACAGCCCTCCAGGCCGCGGCTACAACTTCGATACGGACTTCCTGACGCCGAACCTGCTGCCGCCGCGAACTCCGATGTTCCGCGACATCAACACTATCGGCTTCTCGGAGTACATATTGCCGAACTAGCAGTCAGAGATTCACCCCGCAACGCCAGAGCGGCTCCCACTCCCCCGGGAGCCGCTTTTGTTTTCAGCAGAGGAATACACTCTTGCTTTACAAGCTTTTCGGCGGGTCATGGTCCGGCAGGGCGCGTACGCACGCTGAAATTCAAATTCACGGCCGGCGTTGTGCACTCGGTGGTGGCGCCCGAGCCGCACAACTCCAACAGCGGGGTGCCAAAATCGGCGGGGGCGACAAGCCCGATTAACGGCTCGGCGTAAATCTTGTAATTGTGTGCGACGGCCAGGCGATCGATTTCGTACGTGCCGTCGAATCGCGCCGGAGGATTTGCGGGATCGCAACTCCAACCACCGAGCGTTCCGGCGATCACTGCTCCGGTATCGGCGTCAACTGCCACGACGTGCGCGCCAAAAATTCCCGTAACAGATCTGCCAGTTGAGGGCGAAGGAAGCGTGGCAAGAGAGAACGGATTTGCCGGGAGAATTCTTCCCTGAATAGTGCCGGTGTGGACAGTGTCGGTTGGGTCGGCGTAGAGCACGCGAATTCCGGTGCGGTCGTCGTCCGCGAGCGGGCCGTCGGCAACTTGAGCGGTGGGGCGGTCGCCTAGAAAATTCCCCGGGGGCGGCGCGAAGGGAAACATGATCGCACGCCACACCGGCGAGTGGCTCAAGCCAAACCAATGCCCCAATTCATGCGTGAGTAGTGACTCCAGATCGTAAGCACCTGCTCCTTGCGCCGTCGCAAGCGCGCCGGGCGTGGCAAATGTGGCTTGCCCGTCATTCGCAAAAAGCGTGTCCGCATCCAGGATTTGTCCGGCGAAGGCAGCGGGGCCACTCGTGCCCACGGATACACCGGGAGCGTTTGCCGTGATCGTGCGGGTGAACGCCAGCACGCCATTGGCGAAACCCGTGCTGGCCTGGTTGAAGCAAATCGTGTTCAGGCCATCTACATTGCTCCCGGCATCATTCGAGCACGAGTTCGGATCGGACGCGCGCAGGAGGCTGCCGAAAAATCCTGGATGCGCTGACGAGTTGAAAGTAGTTCCGGCTACGCCCGCCCACGCGCCGAAGGAAGCCGTAATGACCTGCTCGATTTCATTGAGTTGCGCGGGGGTTCCGGAAACGTTCACAGTGAGGACGGTCGTGTGCACAGCGGAAAGCGAAGTGCTCCATCGGCGATTCAGCGGAGATGCGAGCGAGAGGCTCCAGCGATCCAACTGCGGGCAACCGCCACCAAGGGGAGCAGTGGTATCAGGCACGTAGCCAAGGGCGGAGCCGCCGGGGAGTATGGCGGCAATCAATAGAGCAATTGCGATGATGGAGATTGAATGTTTCACGGATTCCTCGCGTCAGTGTCATTCATGGCAGCTACTACCTGCCCGCGTAATGCGTCGAGCCTCATGTCGCGAATTCCGCTGGCTTCAAAGCGCCGCGTCGATGAATCAAACGTCGCGAAAGTGGCGGTGTCCTGGGTGACGCTTTCCACGCCAGTGTTGCGGTCCCGCCGGACGCGGAAGGTTCCCTGCATCCAGCTGACAATTGAGAAATCTCCGCGCGCGATCGGCTCGAGAAAGAGGACGACATCTTCGCCTGGTTGAAAGCGAGGAACTCCATCGACTGTGGAAGTAAGATTTTCTGTGCGACCACCGAGCAGCCGCACGGTGATCACGCGAGGTGGCGCGCCTTTCCACACATCTTCCGTTTCAAATTTTGTGAACGTCCAGATTTCGCCGGCATCCCAGCCAGTGGCGTTGGCCAGGCAGCGCGCACGCACGACTACGTCTGCCGCGCGCGTCATTTCTGCGACGGACATCTGCATCAAAGTGGTCGCACGCGCCGCCACACACACGAACAGCACCGCAAAAGCTGTGAAAAGGAGAATTCCTCGACCTTTCTTCTTCATTTCACCTCCAGCATTCCTGTTGCGGCCGCGCGGTCGTGATTCAGGGTGGTGATAAAAAGCGTGCGGACGCCGGGGAGCGTGGTGCTTGCAATTTGCAGATCGAGCTCGATGGTGTTGGGAAATAATCCGGTGACTGCCGACGCAGTGATGCCGATGTCTCCACTGCCCGGTCCGGTGAACACGTATGTGAAGGTGGGGTCCAGGCCTGTGCCGTGCACGCAGATGCTTACCGTTAAGATGCCGGAAGGTGGACGCATGATGGTGAGCGGCGAGCCCTGCACGCCGCAATTGTTGCCACCGGTCAGTAGGCCAATGAAGTCCACATTGATTGCTGCGGACGCAGCTGCTGTCGTCGGGTCCACAACGACAAGGTCTTTTCCGGTTGCGGTTGGCTGCGTGGAGCTCAGCCCGATGGCGTCTTCCGACACAAGGAAGGGAGCGATCACGAAGGGGACCGGGTTCGAGAGCGCGCCGGGCGCTCCCGGATTTTGCACCTGTACCGTCAGCGTTGCCGCGGTCTGCACGTCCGCGGGATTCAGCGCAGTCGAGCAGCTGGTTGCTGCCGGACATGATGTGCCGCGGGCGACTCCGTCCACGAGAATCACCGATGCGGAACTTCCACTTCCCGCGACAAAGTTCATTCCCTGAACCGTCAGCGGAAAACTGATTACGGTTCCGGCGAGCACGCTTGATGGCAGAATCACGTCAATCAGCGGGCCGGAAGTGACCGCAATTGATCCTGTCGCGGATTTTGTGGAATCGGCTTTGCTCGTAGCTAGGATCGAGATTGCATTCGGGGACGGCGCGGCGGTCGGCGCGCTGTATATTCCGTTCGCATCCACAGATCCGCACGCGGCGCCCTGGCAACCCTGGCCCGCGACACCGCTTTGCACACTCCATGCAATGGCCTGATTCGACGTCCCTGTCACGGTAGCGAAAAATTGGCGCGTGCTCAGCGTTCCCGCAGAAGGCGGCACGAACACGTAGGGCGGCGAGACTAGAACCACGATGGGCCCCACTGCGCCCGAGATGGTGACAATTGCGTTCCCACTCTTGGAGGCATCCGCGCGACTGGTAGCGGTGAGCGTCACTGGATTCGCTGCGGGCACCAAAGCAGGAGCGAGGTAGTCCACATTGCCTGATGCAGGGCCTGTCGGCGCGACGCATGGGTTCGAGCCGCTCTGGCAAATTTGGCCGAGGACCGAGTTTCCGTTCGGCACGCCGTTCACGGTCCATGTCACCGCAGTGTCCGGAGTGCTTGTCACATTGGGCAGGAACGACATGCGCTGACCAACGATGAGCGTCGAGGAGGCAGGAGAGATGCCGACGCTTACAGTGCTGGTAATCGTTACAGTGGCTGCTGCCGTCGCAGTTCCACCCGAGACGAGATTGCCCGTCGCGTGAATTGTCACTGCAGGGGGCGAGGGGAGATCAGCGGGGGCGGTGTAGAGCGCGGTGTCGGCGGTCGTGGTTGCGATCGTCCCGAGGACCGCGTTGCCGCCGACGATTCCATTTACGTCCCATGTGATCGCTGCACCGGCCGCGAGGCAAAAGGATGCAATGAAACTTTGTGTCTGCCCGAGTGGCACGTTTGCTGCGCCCGGAGTAATTGCGTTGGTGCTCGAGCAGTTGATCGTCGCGCTCGCGCTGCCGGCCTTTGAGGCGTCGGCCACGCTCGTTGCCGTCACTGTTACGGTTGGGGGAGACGGCGGCGTTGCCGGTGCCGAGAAGACAGCGGTGGTCGCGCCATTTGGCACGATTGTGCCCAGCGATGCATTTCCTCCGCCAATTCCGTTCACACTCCATGTCACGGTCTTCGCGGGATTACCGGTGCCGGTGACCGTCGCGGTAAACACCTGCGCGCCGCCGGTGGCGATGTTCACCAAGTTGGGAGTCACGCTCACGACAATGTCGTCGGTCAAATTCACGGATGCGGACGCGCTCGCTTGGGGATCCGCTCTACTCACGGCGATCACCGTGACGGTTGCGGGCATGGGCAGGTCTACCGGCGCGATATAGAGCCCCGCCGCTGTAATGGTGCCCACGGCTGCGTTTCCTCCGGGCACGTTGTTCACGGTCCAGCCAACGTTCGTGTTACTCGAGCCTGAAACGCCCGATTGAAATTGTTGAGTCTGCCCGAGAAAAAGATTTGCGCTGGCCGGCTGTACGGTGACAACGACCACTCCGGAGCCAGCGGAGGATGAACTGGTGGACCCGCAGCCGGGAAGAGTCAACGCACTCGCACAAATAACTGCCAGAAGAAAAAACGAGAGGCTAGAACTTCCGCCAGGGTAAATTGCGTTCGCGATGCCTTGAGGCGGGAGCTGCGCACGGCTGCATGAGTCGAATGGTTTCATGTCCGCAGGTGCCTAACGCACGATGTGTGCCATTGCGGAGCAGTAATCGAGAAGAAATAAATCGTGCGCTGGATCGGAGCCGATCGCGCACGCAAACGCGTTAAACTTCAACGCCACATGGAGATGCGCGGATCATCCTGTATGCGATGTCTCGCATGCGGAAGCCGCGCCCAGAAAATTGACCTCGGAAAGGTATCCAGTCTTGTGCCAGAGTGGTACGAAGGCACATCCATTTCGGGAAGGGCCGCTCGACTCTGCTCGATTCCCCGTTGTCGTCAATTGCATACGTGCTGTCTGTTGACACCTTCGAAAAGCGAACGAATAATGCTGCTGTGTCGAAGCCGGAAACAGTTCGCCGCATCAAGAGCTATTCCGCCGCCACGGGCTTCGTGTATCAGTATCAATTCCAGGACGTCCATCCTGCCGCTCGCGACTCTGCCTCCGGCAACGAATATGTGTATTACGTCTCCGCGGATCGCAGGACGATGTTTCCAGTGCGGATTTTTGTGAGCCGCGACGCCGTTGCCCACTGGAGCAGACAGACAGGGCGTGCGCTTACCGGGACGGAGGAATACGCGATAGCCAAAATGCGGCTATTTCAAGCCATGGATGAAATTGAAGATTTTGCAGGGTCGCGACCAGAACTTACCGTGGAAGAGTCGAATCTCACGGCGCTGCTGGAGCGTCTGGATCTCTAACTTCTGCCGCCGATGATGTCCCGCAGCGCGGATTCAAGATTTTCGTATCGAAATTTGTAGCCAGCCGCGCGCACCTGCTCTGGAATCACGCGCTGGCTCGCCAACAACAGACTGTCTGCCATCTCGCCCAATGCAATCCGAAGAATAAAGGCAGGAGCAGGAAAAATCGCCGGACGATGCAAGACCCCTGCAAGAACGCGTGTGAACTCCGCATTCTGAACGGGCGTGGGGGCTACCACATTTACCGGCCCATGAAATCGCTCGTCTGCGATTGCTGCGCGCACAATTCCGACCGCATCTTCCAGCGCCACCCACGACATCCACTGCTTCCCGCTGCCGAGGCGGCCGCCCGCACCCAGCCTGAACGGTGGCAACATGCGGGGGAGCGCGCCGCCCTTTGTCGAGAGAATCACGGCGAAGCGAAGAATCACCGTGCGAATGCCGGCCGATTCCGCGCGCATCGATTCCGCTTCCCAATCGCGTGCGAGCTGCGCGATGAAATCATTCCCCGCGGCGCTCGATTCGGTGAGGATCTCATCGCCCCGATTCCCGTAGTACCCGACCGCGGACGCTGCAATAAAAACGCGCGGCTTCTGTTTGAGCTTCGTGAGCGACTCCACGAGCACACGCGACAAGTCGACCCGGCTGGCGCGCAGCACTTTTTTTCGCTCCGCTGTCCACCGGCCCGCGCCTATATTCGCGCCGCTTAGGCAGATCACTGCATCCGCACCCTCCATGACTGCCAGATCCAGCGTCCCGTTCGTGGGATCCCAGCGAACGTCTCCGGCGCCCACGGTTCCGCCAGGCCGCACGAGCTGTCCCACCTGGTGGCCGTCGGCACGCAGCGCAGTTACAAGCGCCGTGCCCACCAATCCGGTGGCCCCTGAAATTAGGACTCTCATGCGTCTTTCCTCCCGCGCTTGGGCCAATCTCGCGCTTGCGTCTCGCGCGTACCTACCCTAAGGCCCTGTCCTGTGCTCGTCAAGGCATGACGGGCGGTCACCATCATGGCTGACTTCTTGCACCTTGGCAGTTTTCACAAGATCACTGGGTTGAGTTACGATGTCAGTTCTCATTGCGAGGTCTGAATGAATCATTTGTTTCGCCGGGTCATTGCAGCAATCCTTTTCGCGGGGTCGTGCATGTTTTCTGTTGCCATCCCCGGTGGCGCAGGGGGGAGTGGTGCCATTCGCGGATTCCTTCCCGCACGCGTCGAAGCGGAGCGCGCGCTCGAGCAGGAACTGCGCAGCATTCCCGACGCGGCGCGCGCCGAAAGCAATTTGCGCCACATCACGGCCGAGCCGCACATGGCAGGAACCGAGGCCAGCCACCGCGTCGCCGAATGGCTGCGGGACCAGTACCGCAGCTTTGGGTTTGACGCGGAAATCGTCAGCTACAGTGCGTGGCTTCCACAGCCGCGCGAAGTGAAGCTCGAGCTCACTGCACCTGAAACCAAACAGCTCGCAACTCCCGAGCAGCCATATGAAATGGATAAGGATACGTTCGACAAACGCGCCGTCGCAGCCTTCAACGCGTTTTCCCCCTCGGCGGATGTAACCGCGCCGGTTGTTTACGTGAATTATGGCTTGCAAGAAGATTATCGCGAGCTGGAAACGTGCGGCGTGAGCGTCGAAGGGAGAATCGTCATGGCCCGTTATGGCCGCAGCTATCGCGGGATCAAGGCCAAGCTGGCCCAAGAGCACAAAGCTGTTGCCTTGATCATTTATTCCGACCCGCAGGACGATGGCTACGCAGCCGGCGATCCTTTTCCGCGCGGCCCGTGGCGTCCGATGAGTGGCATCCAGCGCGGATCGATTCTTTACACAGAGCTTTATCCCGGCGATCCGCTCACGCCGGGAGTCGCAGCCACACCCGATGCCAAACGCCTCGCTCCTGCGGATGCCGCGAACATGCCGCAAATTCCAACGATGCCAATTAATGCGCAGGACGCGGGAGTAATCCTGCAGCATCTTGGCGGCCCGCACGTGCCGAAGCGATGGCAGGGTGGACTGCCGTTCACCTATCACCTCGGTCCCGGCGAGGCCGTCGCGCACATCAAGTTGGTGATGGATTATCAGCAGCGCCCGCTGTACGACGTGATCGCACGGCTTCGTGGCGCGGACGACAGCCAATGGGTGGTGATGGGCAATCATCATGACGCGTGGGTTTTTGGCGCTGCTGATCCCGGCAGCGGCACGGCCGTGATGCTCGAAACGGCGCGCGCATTGGGCGATCTTGTGCGCACTGGCTGGAAGCCGCGCCGCACAATCGTGATGTGCGAATGGGACGGCGAGGAGCCGGGCCTCGTCGGCTCGACGGAATGGGTGGAAGCAAATCGAGCGGAGCTGCAGGCAAAAGCGGTGGCGTATATCAATACCGATGTCGGAGTGATTGGGCCCAATTTCAACGGCTCCGCAACACCTTCACTGAAGGAGCTCATCCGCGATGCCACGCGAGAGGTACGAGACCCACGCGGCAAGCGAAGTGTTTATGAAGTGTGGCGCGAACGTGCGGGGCATCCAAAGGACGAAGCGTCCGGGACCGCGAGGTCTGAGGCGGAATCCGAACCTGCGAGCGAAACTCCTCTCAGCGCGCTCGGCGCCGGCTCAGATTTTTGCCCATTCCTTGACCACGCAGGAATTCCGGCGATGGATGTTGGGTTCGGTGGAGATTACGGCGTCTATCACGCGCTCTACGACGATTTCTACTGGATGAAACATTTTGGCGATCCCACTTTTGAGTATCACGCGGCGCTCGCGCGCATTATCGGGACGATCGCCCTGCGCCTCGATGAGGCCGACGTCCTCCCATACGACTACTCCGCTTACGCATCAGAAATTGCGCGCGCGGCGAGGGAGTTAGCGGGCCGTGCATCGCAATCGGGTGTCGACGCCGCAAGCGCAAAGGTTGTGTCAGAGGCGTCCGAGGAATTGACGGCCTCGGCGGCGCGCGCCATGGGAGCGCTACAAACACTCGGTGCGTCGCCCGTCAGCGCCGCGAAAGAAGCGGAACTCAACCACGCCCTCGCGAGCTTCGAACAATCACTCCTCTCTCCTCAAGGCCTCACCGGCCGTCCCTGGTACAAACACACCATGTATGCTCCGGGAAGCTATGCGGGGTATGCCGCCGAAATCATGCCCGGACCAAACGAGGCGCTCGACCGCAAGGACCCTGCCGCATTCCACCACGAAGCGGAAGCCCTGGCCGCCGCCGTGCGTCGGGCCGCTGCAAGTCTCGACAATATTGCGCGGATAGCCGGGCAGTAGTGGACTGGTCGTTTCTAGAAAGAGACGGAGCCGTTTGCGGAACTTACCTTCCGATGTGACAATATGCGGATGCGAAAACCGTTCATCATTGCTCTAAAGGTCGTGGCGGTAGGAATCATTTTGATCGGGAACGTGCGCGCGCAAGATACGCCTCCAGGCAGCACACAACAATCTCCGGCGGCGAATACTGCGCAGACTCCTGCGACAAAAACCCAAAAAGCACCGGCGGATAAGAGTGGCACGGCGCCTGCAACAAAGAGTCAGACGCCTGTCGCGAGGAAACAGTCGCCCACAGCGAAGAGCCAGGCGCCACTGACACTCACCACGCAGAAAGACAAAACCAGCTACGCCATCGGCATGAATTTCGGCGAGAGCCTGCACAAACAATCTGTAGAAGTGGACCCCAATATTTTAATGCGTGGGATGAAAGATGCGCTGGCCGGGGGCAAGACACTTCTGACGGAAGAAGAAGCCCGCGCCCTGATTGCGGAGCTGCAGGGCGAGCTTCGCAAAAAAATGGAGGAAAAGATGGCAAAGGAAGGGGAGGCATTTTTGGCTGCGAACAAAACCAAGGAAGGTGTGGTCACTCTGCCCAGCGGCCTGCAATACAAGATTCTGAAGGCGGGAACGGGGGAAAAGCCGACAACCAGCGATTCAGTGGTCTGCAATTATCGGGGGACGCTGATCAACGGCAAGGAATTCGACAGCTCCTACAAGCGCGGCCAGCCGGCGACATTTCCTGTGTCGGGCGTGATCAAGGGGTGGACCGAGGCGCTCCAGTTAATGCCCGTGGGATCGAAGTGGGAATTATTTGTTCCTGCAGATCTCGCGTACGGCGCGCGCGGCGCGGGCGGAGACATCGGCCCGAACTCGACGCTAATTTTCGAAGTCGAGTTGATTTCGATCCCACCGAAGAGCAAGTAAACGGAGTCTTCGAAGATTCCGGAACGTGCGGGAATTGAGATTTCAGTCAGAGCGCGATTCGCAGGCCGGGTCAAGAGAGGCCGGCTGCTGTCGCGCTCTTTCCTTCTCGTTCGCGCGCTGCCCGCGATAGAATGATGCAGATGCGCATTCGCGTTCTCTTTTTCGGCCAGCTTAAGGAAATTACCGGCGTTTCAGAAGAAGTCGCCGAACTATCCGAAGGCGCTCGCGTGGAAGATCTGTTCGAGCGCTACGGCCGCCGATTTCCGAAGCTCGCCGAATTCCGCCCGTCCATCGCCGCTTCCGTGAATCAAGAGTATGCAGGCTGGCGCGCGCCGCTCACGAGCGGCGACGAAGTGGCGTTCCTGCCGCCGGTCAGCGGAGGGCAGCAAGCCGCAGTGGCCGACGATATTTTTCTGCTTGTCCGCGACCCGATTGTTCCGCGCGAGCTGGTTGAAAGCCTGAAGGCTCCTGACGATGGCGCGGTGGTGGTGTTCGACGGATTCGTGCGGAATAATTTCAAGGGGCAACGCACGCTCTACCTGGAGTATGAGGCGTATGAGCCAATGGCCTACTCAAAGATGCGCGAGATTGGCGCTCAAATTCGCGCGAAATTCAAGATTCATCGCCTGGCGATGGTGCACCGGCTTGGCAGACTCGAGATTGGCGAGACCAGCGTGCTCATTGCCATCAGTTCGCCCCATCGCGGCGCAGCACTCGATGCCTGCCGCTACGCGATCGACACTCTGAAGCGCGCCGTGCCAATCTGGAAGAAAGAGTATTTCGCTGGCGGCGCCGTGTGGGCCGAAGGCGAAATCCCCTCGCAGCAAGCCATTTCCCCCGCGGATGAATCTAACTCCCAGTGAAGAAGACAAAAACTATCCCTGCAGGTCCCGCTAAAGGTAAAGGTGCGGGGCGCCGAAAAATTGCCGCGGTGTTCATTGCGATTCTCGTTTGCGCCGCACCCGCGGCGCCATTGCGCGCGCAGGAGCGGCAGAAATCCGGCCAGATACGGGTGGAGACCAATCTCGTCAACATTCTCGCCAGTGTGATTGACGCGCATGGCCAGCCGATCCCAGACCTTACCGTTGACGCTTTTACGGTCGCCGAAGAAGGTGTGCCGCAGAAAATCGAGCGATTTGAGGCCGAAACGAACCGGCCGCTTGATCTGGCGCTGATGGTGGACTCGAGCATGAGCACGTTTAAGGACTTGAAGTTCGAAAACGAGGCGGCCGCGCACTTTATCCGCCAGGTTGTGCGGCCCGGTGACACACTTGCTGTTTTCGAATTTTCCGAAACCGTCACGGAGTTATCTGAATTTTCCGACAACGTTTCGGTATTGCAGGCCGCCGCACGGCGAATCAGCCCTGGCGCGGGCACTTCGATCTACGACGCTATCCTGCTCGGCGGGCACGCACTGAAGCGCCGGCCGCCGGGCCGAAGACGCGCCATCGTGCTCGTCACGGACGGCGGAGAAACCACGAGCGTTACGAAATTCGACGATGCGCGCCGGGCGGCGATCGCCTCTGAGGCGCTGCTTTATTCCATCTTGATCCGGCCGGTGAAAAACGAAAGCGGGCGAAACACGGCCGGCGAGCATGCGCTGATCACCATCACTGACAGCACCGGCGGCGCGCTTTTCTTTCTTGACGAAATCAATCAGCTTGACGGGATGTTCGACCGCATCGATCGCGAGCTTCGCACGCAGTACTTGTTGGGCTATTATCCAACTCCGACGCCGCCGCCCGGCAGCACGCGCCACGTTGCCGTGCGGGTGAAATCCGGCGACCTGGTGCGGTACCGCAAGGAATATTTCACCGTCGCGGCGCCCCGATAGATGAACCAATTTCTTGAAATCGCGAAAGACGCCGCCCGAGAGGCCGGCGCCCTCCTACTGAGTGAATTCGACCGTCCGAAAAATATCAGTTACAAAGGCGAGGTGGACATCGTTACGGAATCCGATCGCCGCTCCGAAGCTCTGATTGTGGGCCGCTTGCGCGACCATTTCCCCGCACACGCAATTGTCGCCGAGGAGGGCGGGCGAGGAGCCGCCGCGGGCGCGCGCTATTGCTGGCATGTGGATCCGCTGGACGGCACTACAAATTTTGCGCACGGCTATCCCTGCTTCGCCGTCTCGCTGGGCCTGCTTGAGGATGGCGACCCGTTGATCGGCGTGGTGTACAACCCGGTGAGCAGGGAATTATTCACGGCCGTTCGCGGTGAAGGGGCATACCTTGACCACAAGCGCCTCCACGTCTCGCCAATCGAAAAGCTTTCTACAAGCCTCTTGGCCACCGGGTTTCCCGTCGACAAGGTGCGCCAAAGCCAGAACATCAATTACTACTGGGGCTACACGCTTCGCACGCACGGGGTGCGACGCGACGGATCCGCGGCGCTCGACCTGTGCGCCGTGGCCTGCGGCCGCTTTGAGGCGTTTTGGGAGTTTGGGTTAAAATCCTGGGACACAGCCGCTGGCATGCTCTTGGTGAAAGAAGCCGGCGGGACAGTCAGTGATTTTGCAGGCCGGCCATATCGTCCCGGCGATCCAGAGATACTCGCTTCCAACGGTCGGGTGCATGCCGAGATGCAGAAAGTTGCTGCCGACGTTGCCGAGCGCGCGATTAGGTTGTAGCGGCGGATTATCGTTTGCAAACGTGATGAGGCCTACCAGATTCTATTGCGGTGGGTTTCACCCCATAGTAGATTGTTGCCGCAAGTAAGAGTGCTGGTGCGCGCCCTTCTGAGGGCGTTCGGCGCTTTCAGCACGGTGAAAATGAATGGAATCCTTTCTCAATATTTTGTGGTTGCTGATCGCCGTCGCCACAATCACGCTGTGGCGCATGCGCTGGATCGGCCAACGCCACGTAGTATCCCGTAGACCTCTTCTCGAATGGACCGCGCTTGCCTGCGCTCTTGTCCTGCTTTTCTTTGCTGTTTCGCTTACCGACGATCTTCATTCAGACGTGATGCTCGCGGACGATTGCTTCACGGGCCGCAGGCACACTATTTGCGCACACTCTTCGCAGCACTCCGGAAATATCATCAAATCTATCGCTCCGGCGACTCTGCTTCAGAGTGATCCGGTCGAATCACTTCGCGAAATTGAACGAGTAGTTCTCCTCAATAGATTCTGGAAGTCACTCATTCAGTGCGATGCAGCATCCGCACGGGCTCCGCCTACTCTCCCGCTCATCTAGCGATCTACGAATCGGGTGATTGATTGCCAGCGAATTCGCGGGCATCAGTTCATCTGTAAAACCGTTTTTTTCCGATCCTGTGCATCCTCGATACTCGAGGATCATAAATCGCATTTGCAGCCGGGCGCTGGTCGCGAGACGCGGCGCCCCAATGGAGTAATTTCCATGAGGTCAGTTGCCATTGTTTTCGGAATGGCCGCCGTTATCCTGGTTGCAGGATGCGGCAGCACCAAGGGAAACCCGGCCGCGGAAGCCCCGCCGCCAGCCCCGGTGGAGCGCGAGCAGGATGCGCACGTCATTCATGTGGACCGTCCGGAGAGCTTTTCCCTGATAGCCGCGAACCTGCATGACGCAGCGTCCGAGTTGGCGGTGACCAGGGCCGTTAAACCCGACATCGCCAAGATGAAGGTGGATGTGAAGAATACGGCGATGGATCCTGGCGGCAGGAAACGGAGTAAGGAATGAACACAGTGCGATGGTGGAGTTGCTTGTTTTTTCTATTGATGGGCGTGAGCGCAAAAGCGCAGACTCGCGCCCCCCTAACGTGGGAAGAGCTGCACCAACGCTTTGAACAGAATAATCCGACGCTCCTTGCGGGCAATTTGGGTATTGATGAATCGAGGGCCCAGGAGATCACGGCGTATCTGCGCCCAAACCCTCAATTCTCACTCTCGGTTGACGGGACCCAAATCGCCCCGCACAAGGGTGTCTGGCGCCCATTTGCGGGCACGTTTGAATATCCCGGCATTAGCTACCTGCACGAACGGCAGCACAAGCGCGAACTGCGACTGGAGAGCGCGCAAGAAGGCACAGCCATCGCCATTTCGGGGCAAGCGGACTTGAATAGGACGCTTCTCTTCGCTCTGCGCAGCGCCTTTGTGGGGGCGCTGCAAGCGAAAGTGACGCTGAAAGTTGTTCAGGACAACCTGGCTTATTGGGACAAAGTGCTCGCCATCAGCCGGGATCGTTTCAAGGCAGGCGATCTTGCCCAGATTGATTTGGACCGCCTGGAACTGCAGCGCGCCCAGTTCGAATCCGATGTGCAGATGGCGGAAGAGAATTTGGAAACGGCGAAGATCCTGCTTCTGATGTTTTTGAACGAGCGTACACCGATCGATCAGTTCGACGTAACCGGACCTTTCGACTTCAGCGAGCCACTTCCGCCGGTAGATGATTTTCGAAAAGTTGCGCTTGATACCCGGCCAGATTTGAAGGCAGCAACACAGGCCGTGGTGAAGGCAAGAACCGATCACAAGCTCGCAGTTGCGAATGGCTCGACCGATCCAACCTTCAGCGCCTGGTATACGCATAACTCATCCAACAACAACCCGTTTGGTATCAATACGCTGGGTGCCAGTGTCAGCATCCCGCTGCGCATTTTCGACCGGAACCAGGGTGAAAAACTACGCACGCAGCTAGACATCGACCGCAACCAGAGGTTGCTGGATGCGACGCAGGCGCAGGTGTTCAGCGACGTGGACTCTGCCCACGCAACGGTGGAAAGCGATCTGATCCTGCTGCGACCATATAAAGCGAAATATCTTGAGCAAGCGGTGCGTGTGCGGGAGACGGTCAGGTTTTCGTATGAGCATGGAGGCGCGGCCTTGCTTGATTTTCTGAACGCAGAGAGCGACTACCGCATGGTGCAACTCAACTACGTGAACTTGATTGGCTCCTACTTGACCGCCGCAGCGCAATTGAACTCGGCCGTCGGAAGGGAGATGGTCCAATGAGAGACAAGTTTGGTGGCTTGATACTAGCAGCGACTGTTTGGCTAACCTTGGGCTTGCCTCTCGTCGGATGCAACCGGAGCAAATCCGACCTCGGGGCGGAGGCTCCGCCTCCGGCCCAGGTGGAGCGCGAGCAGGATGCGAACTTCTTCGAAGTGGACCATCCAGAGCGCTTTCCCCTAGTAGCCGCGATCCAGCATGACGCAGCCTCCGAGTTGTCCGTGACCGGCACGGTGAATCCTGACATCGCCAAAACTGTGCCAGTAATTTCTCTGGCAACAGGGCGGGTTGTAGAAATCCAGGCTAGACTCGGCGATGTGGTAAAGAAAGGCCAGTTGTTGCTCAGGGTTCGGAGCAGCGACGTGTCCGGGGCTTACCAGGTGTATTTGAAGGCCGAAAACGATGAGCGCTTGGCACGTTTGCAATTCGAAAGGACGCAGATTCTCTACGAGAGGGGAGCGACTGCCAAGAGCGCGCTGGAGACCGCCGAAGACACCGAGCAGGATGCCAAAGTTGCTTTGGATACCGCCACCGAGCAGTTGCAGCTTCTCGGCGTGGACAAGGACCATCCTTCAGGGATCGTTGACATCACCGCGCCCGTATCAGGCGTCATCACCGATCAGCAAGTAACAAACGCGGCGGGCGTCCAAGGTCTGTCCGGTCCGAACCCGTTCACGATTTCCGATCTGTCCACCGTGTGGGTGGTCTGTGACGTGTATGAGAACGACCTGCCACAGGTTCACCTGGGCGACATTGCTGACATCCACTTGAACGCATATCCGAACTTGGTGCTGAAAGGGAAGGTAAACAACGTAGGGTCGATCCTTGACCCGGCTCTTCGTACAGCGAAGGTGCGCGTCGAAGTGCAAAATCCGGGCGTGTTGCGCGTGGGAATGTTTGCGACCGCCAAATTTTATGGCTCTAAGAAGGAGCCGCATGCAGCGGTGCCTGCCTCAGCAGTTCTGCATTTGCATGACCGCGACTGGGTGTACGCGCCCGCGGGTGAAAAGAAGTTTCGACGGATAGAGGTGCGCGCGGGTGTCATGTTGCCCGACAACATGCAGGAAATTATTTCAGGCATTCGACCCGGCCAACAGATTGTGAAGAATGCGCTCGAGTTGCAGAACACCGTAGACCAATGAAGTGCTTTGCGTCGAAGCAAGTGGGAACTTAACCATGATTCGCGCTTTGGTTGATTTTGCGCTCAACAACCGGTTCATCGTCCTTGCGATCGGAATCGTCCTACTCGCATGGGGCGCATTATCCTTCCACGCTCTTCCCGTGGAAGCCTATCCCGACGTCGCCGACAATTATGTGCAAGTGATCACGCAGTGGCCGGGCCGGGCAGCAGAAGAAGTGGAGCAACAAGTGACGATCCCCCTGGAGATCGCCATGAATGGGCTGCCGCACCTGACACATCTTCGATCCGTCTCGCTCTTTGGGCTTTCGAGCTTGATGCTGATCTTCGATGATGAATCAGACAACGACTGGAATCGCCAAAAGGTGCTCGAAAGGTTTTCGCAAGTGACGCTGCCGCTAGGTCTGAGTCCACAAATGGGGACAGATTGGAGTCCCGTAGGGCAGATCTACTTCTACACTTTGAAAAGTACAAATCCGAAATACGATTTGATGGAGTTGAAATCCATCGAGGATTGGACACTTGAAAAACAATTCAAGTCTGTCCCAAACGTTGTCGATGTATCCAGCTTCGGAGGGGTCACCAGGGAGTATCAGGTGCTGGTGGACCCGGACAAACTCGTGGCCTACGGGCTTAGCATCGGCCAGGTCGAGCAGCAGTTGGCGAGCAATAACGTCAATGCGGGCGGCAGCTTTTTGGAGGCAGGCCAGCAACAAATCAATGTCCGCGCCGTCGGACTTTTTGACAACGTTCAGGACATCGAACAGACTGTACTCAAGACCCAACGAGGGACTGCTCTCCGCGTGAAAGACATCGCCACTGTCAGCCAAGGGCCAAAAATCCGTTTGGGTCAACTCGGAAAGGCCATCCATCGCGCCGACGGACACATACTCGATAACGACGACGTCGTCGAGGGCATCGTTCTTCTTCGCAAGGGCGCAGAATCAGATCCCGCGCTCGTCGCGATCCATGAAAAAGTAAAGGAGCTAAATGAGCGCATCCTGCCGCCCGGTGTAAAGGTCGTTCCGCATATCGACCGCAGCGACCTGGTCCACTTCACCACCCACACGGTGCTGCACAATTTGACGGAGGGAATTCTCCTCGTAACGTTCATTTTGTTTCTTTTTCTCGGCAACGCGCGCGGAGCTTTCATTGTTGCGCTTACAATTCCGTTTTCTCTTCTCTTTGCTTCGATTTGTCTCGATTTGAACAAGATTCCCGCCAACCTCCTCTCGCTCGGCGCGCTGGACTTCGGCATGGTCGTGGATGGCGCCGTTGTCATGGTGGAAAACATCGTGCGCCACTTGCACCACCGTGAATCAAATTCAAAGACCACGATGGACTGTATTCGGGAGGCGGCACATGAGGTCCAGCGGCCGGTGTTCTATGCCATTGCGATCATCATCACCGCCTATTTGCCCATATTCACTCTCCAGCGCGTTGAGGGACGGCTGTTCAAGCCAATGGCTTGGACTGTAGCATTTGCGCTGCTGGGTGCACTGATCTTTTCCATTCTCTTCGCCTCTGTTCTGGCCAGCATCTTCTTTCGCGACGGAGTCCGAGAATGGCACAACCCGGTGATGGCGTTCCTCATTGACCAATATAGAAGGCGCCTGCGCTGGGCCATCGAGCACCGCTGGATTACTCTCGGCATCGGGATTGCCGCCCTTTGCATCTCTGTTTTTCTTGGGTTCAGCGGCGTCATCGGATCTGAATTTTTGCCTCACCTCGACGAGGGCGCAATCTGGGCTCGAGGCACACTCGCGCCAAGCACTGGGCCGTCAGAGGGAACACGAGTGATGAACGAAGCGCGCGTGCTCCTGGCTTCCTTTCCGGAGGTTACTCGGGTTGTCTCTCAGGTCGGCCGGCCTGATGACGGTACAGATACAACGGGATTCTTCAACACCGAGTACTTCGTGGACCTGAAGCCGAAGGGCGAGTGGCGGCCAGTTTTCCACGAAGATAAAGAGGAACTGATCGCTTCCATGAGCCGGGAGTTGGCGAAAATTCCCGGCGTGATCTGGAATTTCTCCCAGCCCATCGAAGACAACATGGAAGAAGCTGTCAGCGGCGTGAAGGGTGAGCTCGCCGTAAAGGTCTTCGGTGATGACCTCAAAATCCTCGAAGAAAAAGGCGATCAAATCGTCGCGATCATGGGCAAGGTCCACGGCATCGAGGATCTAGGATTGTTTCGGGTCCTCGGCCAGCCCAATTTGAATTTGGTGGTGAGTCGTGCCCAGGCAGCACGGTTCGGCATCAATGTTGCCGACATACAGGATGCGATTCAGACTGCCGTCGGGGGAAACGCTGTGAGCCAGGTGCTACAGGGTGAACAGCGCTACGATCTGGTCGTTCGCTATCCCTCACCATACAGAAATACAAAGGAAGCTATCCAGAATATTCGTTTGCTGACCCCCTCCGGCGAACGCGTCTCCCTCGGGCAGCTCTGCAAGATCGAGGTCCGTGACGGAGGATCAGAAATCTACCGCGAGGGGAATTCCCGGTACGTCGCTATCAAGTACAGCGTGCGCGGACGAGATCTTGGCAGCACCGTGGAGGAGGCAATTGCAAAGGTGAATCAACAGGTGAAGCTTCCGTCCGGCTATCACCTTGACTGGGCCGGCGAGTACGAGAGCCAGAAAAGGTCTTCCCGACGGCTGCTGTTCGTTCTGCCTCTCACGATTCTTGCGATCTTCATTATTCTCTACACAATGTTTCACTCTTGGAAATGGGCTCTTTTGATTCTCGCTGTCGTTACGATGGCTCCCATCGGCGGCCTGCTCGCTCTCTGGATCACAGAGACCCATTTTAGCGTTTCGTCCGGCGTCGGCTTTTTGGCGCTGTTTGGCGTATCTGTCCAAGTTGGCGTCATCATGCTCGAATACATTAACCAGCTTCGCGCACGAGGCCATTCGATCGAAGACTCCGCGATCGAAGGGGCTGTCCTGCGTCTCCGTCCAATCATGATGACAATGTTGGTCGCTACCCTCGGTTTGCTGCCTGCGGCCGTGTCTCACGCAATCGGTTCTGATTCCCAGAGGCCGTTTGCGATTGTCATTGTGGGCGGTCTGCTCGCCGCTCTCCTGATGAGCATCTTCCTTTTGCCCACTCTTTACGTTTGGGTTGCACGAGATGGCGACAGGCTCCCGGCGCCGGAAGAATCATTTGAGGTGTGATCTGATGCGCTCCAATTCACAGAAAAGTCTGAATTTTGGAGTGCCGCTTATTCGTATAGAATCCGCGTCAGGCCCGCTGCGAGTGGGCATGATCAAGGAAATATAGCTTTGAACAAAGCGGAAGTTTGCGCGCGCATCGTTGAAATCGGGATCATCCCGGCCGTACGTGCATCCTCGGCAGAGGATGCACGATTTGCCGCCGAAGCGGTGTCTGCTGCCGGCATCCCTATTGTCGAAATCACGATGACGGTTCCTGGGGCCATCGATGTGATTTCCTATCTCATCAAGCACGTGCCGGGCATGATTGTTGGCGCCGGTTCTGTGTTGGATGTTGAGACAGCGCGCCAATGTTTGGAGGCAGGAGCCAACTTTTTGACCAGTGACGGGCTTGACCTAAACGTTGTCGAACTGGCAGCCAAAGAAGGTTCCGCAGTCTTACCGGGTGCCTTGACACCGACCGAGGTGATCACTGCGTGGAAAGCGGGTGCCGACTTCGTCAAGTTGGTTCCGTGCGCGCAGGTCGGCGGCGAGAGTTACGTGCGTGCAGTGAAGGCAATGCTGCCGCAAGCGCTCCTGGTCGCGGCCGGCGGCGTGAATCAAGTGACGGCTGCAAATTTTATCCTCGCAGGGGCAACGGCACTCGGCGTGGGCACAGAATTGATCCCGAAGAATGCGATCCGCTTGCGCGAGGCCGCGCGAATCCGCGTATTGGCACACAGGTTTCTGGGTTACGTGAAGAGCGCTCGCGCCCAAATGGCCCCACAAAAGGAAACGGCGGTTGCCAAAAGTGACTCGAAGCCTCGGAAATAGTAGTGTGTCGGTCCTTTTGCTCCTGCTCTGTTGCGTATTTGCTCCCCCGTCCTTGCCTCGTTCCATGCATGCGTGCTAGTTTGCTCGGCGGCCCAATTTCATGCGCGCTGTTGACATTATCCGCAAAAAACGCGATGCGGCGGAACTCTCCCGTCCGGAAATTGAATTTCTCATCGAAGGCGTCACGCACGACCGCATTCCCGATTACCAGCTTGCCGCTTGGCTGATGGCCGTCGTGTGGCGCGGCATGACGCGCGCCGAGCTGGCCGCTCTCACGGAAGCGATGCTGCATTCCGGAGTAGTCCTCGATTTCTCGGACCTCGCGGCCCCGAAAGTGGACAAGCACTCGACAGGCGGCGTCGGCGACAAGACCTCGCTCGTGATCGCTCCCGTGGTCGCAGCGGCCGGACTTTATGTGCCAATGATCAGCGGCCGCGGGCTTGGACATACGGGAGGGACGCTCGACAAACTGGAATCTATTCCGGGATTCAACGTAAACTTCTCGCTCAAAGAATTTCGCCGCGTGCTCGAGGCTTGCCGTTGCGGGCTCATCGGGCAAACCCCAGAGATTGCGCCGGCCGACAAGCGATTGTACGCGCTGCGCGATGTGACTTCGACGGTCGAAAGCCCCTACTTGATTTGCGCTTCGATCATGAGCAAGAAAATGGCAGAGGGAATTGACGCACTGGTTCTGGACGTAAAAACGGGCGACGGCGCGTTTATGAAGAAGCAAGCCGACGCGGAATATCTCGCCGAATTGATGGTTGAAACGGGCACGCGCATGGGGAAGAAGGTCGTTGCACTGATTACGGACATGGAGCAGCCGCTGGGCCGCAAAGTCGGCAACGCGCTGGAAGTGGAAGAGTGCATCGAGATCATGGACGGCAAAGGGCCGGAAGATCTGCGCGAGCTGTGCCTGGAACTATCCGCGTGGATGTTTGTACTCGGCAATCGCAGCAAGTCGGTCGCGGAAGGGAAGAAGCTCGCGGCGGAAATGATTGCTTCCGGACGCGCACGTGATACATTCCGCGAGATTGTGCGTTTGCAGGAAGGCGATCCAAGGGTGGTGGATGATCCGAGCCTGTTGCCGCAAGCGCGCCACAAAGCGGTGGTTCACGCGATGAGCGCGGGTTTCGTGACCGGGATTCACTGCGAACAGGTGGGCGTCGCGAGCATGATGCTGGGCGGCGGCCGAGAGAAGAAAGAGGATGCGGTGGATCCGGCCGTCGGTCTAGTGCTCGAGAAAAAGATTGGAGACGCGGTGAAGACGGGCGATACGCTTTGCACCGTGCACTACAATCTGGACGCGCGCCTTGAAAATTCTATTGCGATACTTGAAGCAGGTTTTGAGATCGGCCCGGCTGCGCCACCTGCGTCACCGCTGGTCAGAAAAATTATCAGCGCAGAAAAAATCCGCTAGATCCTGTTCGATCGACCGGATCCCGGGCGAAGGAGATTTCATCGAATGCACCGCTTGATCGGGATTCTCGGCATGCTCACGATGATGGGCCTTGCGTATCTCTTTTCGACCAACCGCAGCGCGATTCGCGGGAAGACGGTTGCGTGGGGCCTGGGTCTGCAAATTGCATTCGCGTTTCTCGTGATGCGCTGGGAAACGGGCCGGTATCTTTTTCAGCAAGCCGGCGACGGCGTGAAATGGCTGCTGAATTTCGCATTCTATGGGTCCGAGTTTGTTTTTGGCGACCTGGGGAAGAAGGGTTCGCCGCTCGGCTTCTACTTCGCGTTTCAGGTGCTCCCGACGATTATTTTCATCGCGGCATTTTTCGCGCTGCTCTATTACCTCGGCATTATGCAGGTCATCATCAAACTGGCCGCCGTCGTGATGACGCGATTGATGGGCGCGAGCGGCGCAGAATCGCTCAACGTCGCCGCCAGCATCTTCATGGGTCAGACCGAAGCGCCGCTCACCATCCGGCCCTTTCTTCCGGAGGTGACGCGTTCTGAGTTGATGACCATTATGACCAGCGGCATGGCCCACGTTTCCGGTGGAATGATGGCTGCGTATATCGCGTACGGCGTAGAAGCGAAGCACGTGCTTGCGGCGGTGATCATGACGGCCCCCGGCACGATTCTGCTCTCGAAGATGCTTGTGCCGGAAACTGAATCGCCACTGACCTCAGGCAAAGTCCAGATGGCCGAGATGGAGCGCGACAAAAATGCGCTTGCTGCTCTTACGCGCGGCACCACCGACGGCCTCAGCCTGGCGCTCAACGTTGCAGCGATGCTCATCACGTTCATCGCCATGATTTATCTTGTCGACGGCCTGTTCGGCGCGGCCCACGATCTTCTGGCGCGACACGGAGTCGCCAGATTTCCCACCAGCCTGGAACAGGTTCTTGGCTGGTTTTTCGCTCCCATCGCCTGGCTCATCGGCATACCCTGGCACGATGCCCCAGTGATCGGGAACCTGCTGGGCCTGCGCATGGTGACGAATGAGCTGATCGCTTTCCAGCGGCTGGGGCCGATGAAAGAGGCGCTCGATCCGCGATCGTTCACGATTGCCACTTTCGCGCTCTGCGGCTTTGCGAATTTCAGCTCCATCGGTATCCAGATTGGCGGAATTGGGGCGCTCGCGCCGAACAAGAGGTCGGATCTCGCACAATTGGGGATTCGCGCCATGTTGTGCGGGACGATGGCCAACTTGATGTCCGCGTCGATTGTCGGAGTCATGCTGCGATGAATGCGGGCCGGCCAAAGGCCACGGCGCATGATTCTGAATTTGCCCGCGCCGATCGCGCCGCGAAATTTATCCTTTCGAAGACGAAGCTGCGGCCCCAGGTGGCGCTTGTGCTGGGTTCGGGCCTCGGCGCATTCGCGGATGATCTTGCTGGTGCGGTAAGAATTCCGTACGAAAAAATCCCCGGATTCCCGCGCTCAACTGCCATCGGCCATGCGGGGCGGCTGGTGATCGGCAACGTGGGGAATTTAGCTGTTGCGGCGATGCAGGGGCGCGTGCATTTTTATGAGGGATATTCGGCAAAGCAAGTCGTGTTTCCAATGCGCGTGCTTGGCCGGTTGGGAATTGCAGCGGCCATCCTGACGAACGCGGCGGGGGGGATTAATCTTGAATACAAACAGGGTGCGCTGGTGATCCTGAGAGATCACATCAATCTACAGGGAACAAATCCCTTGATTGGAGCAAACGACGAGCGTTTCGGTCCGCGATTTCCAGACATGACCCAAGCTTACTGGAAGTCTTACCGCCAGTCCGCGCTCGCTGAGGCGAAGCGACTGGGCATCGAAGTTCACGAGGGCGTTTATGCAGCGCTTACTGGACCGAGTTACGAGACGCCCGCCGAAATTCGGTGTTTGCGGGCGATTGGAGCCGATCTTGTTGGCATGTCCACCGTGCCGGAGGTGATTGTGGCTCGGCACATGGGGATTCGAGTGCTGGGAATTTCCTGTGTGACAAATATGGCTGCGGGAATCCTGGATCAAGTGATCAATCACGCGGAAGTGATGGAGACCGGAGAGCGGGTGAAGACCCAGTTTGTTGCGCTGCTGCGTGCTGTGATTCCTCGAATCGCATCTGATTTGAATCAGGGAGTAAACTCGACAGCATGAGCGAATTTGACGCGTTGATTTCTGCGGCGAAGCAAGCGCGGGAGAACGCGCATGCGCCATTCTCGAATTTTCGTGTGGGCGCGGCGTTGCGCGCGAAGTCGGGGAGGATTTTTACCGGTTGCAATGTGGAAAATGCCACGCTCGGGCTGACTTGCTGCGCGGAGCGCGTGGCGATTTTCAAGGCCGTCTCCGAAGGCGAGCGCGGATTTGATTCGATCGCGGTGGCTGCCGATACGGACTCGCTCACGCCTCCCTGTGGCGCTTGCCGTCAGATCATCTGGGAATTTTGCGGTGATGTTCCGGTGATCCTCACAAACTTGAAAGGAAAAATTGAACTGACAACGTCGGGTAACCTATTGCCCCAGCCCTTCGATTCCTCCTTTCTATGAAACCTCTCTGCCAGTTTGCCGGTAGTTGCATCGCCCTACTATTTGTTCTCTCAGCGGCAGCAAAAGAAAAAGTGGACGTGCTAGTCACAGGCGGGACCGTGGTGACGATGGATGCGCAGCGGCGCGTGATTGTGGACGGCGCTGTCGCGGTGCGCGGGGATTCGATTGTCGCGGTGGGCACGCAGGCGGAAATCGAGTCGCAATACGAGGCGCTGAAGATTCTCGATGCGCGGGGTTCGCTCGTCATGCCCGGGCTGATCAATGGGCACGCGCACGCAGCGATGAGTCTATTTCGAGGAATTGCAGACGATCTTTCGCTCGACGATTGGCTGAGGAAATATATCTTTCCGGCGGAAGCGCGTAACGTCACCGAGGACTTCGTTGCCTGGGGGACACGGCTGGGAATCCTTGAAATGCTTCAAGGCGGGATTACCACCTATGCGGACATGTATTACTTCGAGGATGCAGTAGCGCGCGTGACCAAAGAAGCGGGAATGCGCGGCGTGCTCGGTGAAACAATCATCGATTTTCCCGCGCCCGACAATAAGACACTGGCACAGTCTTATAGCTATACGCAGCAATTTCTCGATCACTGGAAGGGCGATCCGCTGATTGTGGCGGCGGTGGCGCCTCACTCGATTTATACGTGTTCGGAGAAAACGCTTCATGATTCCGCAGCGCTGGCGCGACGAAATGGCGCGCCGATATTGATACACATTGCCGAGGCGCCTTTTGAGATCGAACAAAGCCGCGCGAAACACGGGCTGACGCCAGTGGCCTATCTCGAACGAGCGGGACTCCTTGGGCCGGATGTGGTGGGGGCACACTGCATCTGGGTGGATGCGGGCGACATTTCAATTCTGACGCATTTCAATGTGGGCTGCATTCACAACCCATCAAGCAACATGAAAACGGCGTCGGGAGTGATGCCCGTGGTAGAAATGCTGGCGGCCGGCGAGGCGATTGGACTGGCAACGGACGGTGCCGCGAGCAACAACAATCTGGATCTGTTCGAGGAAATGGACCTGGCTGCGAAACTACAAAAGAGCGCACGGCGCGATCCGCGAGCCTTGCCCGCGCAACAGGTGGTGGAGATGGCGACCATCACGGGAGCACGGGCGCTACATATGGAAAAACAAATTGGTTCACTCGAAGCGGGGAAGCAAGCAGATTTGATACTGGTGGACCTCGGCGCCGCACATGCCGTTCCGATGTACAACGTTTACTCGGAGATTGTGTATGCGCTGAAAGCGTCGGATGTGACAAGCGCGATGATCGCCGGGAAAATGGTGATGGAAGGTCGCCGGATGCTGACTCTGGACGAAAAGGAAATTATCGCGAAAGCGCAGGAGTACAAGAAGACGATCGAGAGATCGCTCGCGACGCCCGCGCCGCATTAATCACCGGAACCGAGAATCTTGCGGGAACGTTGGAGTTTGATGGCCGCGTTGCGCAGCGTTTCAGGGATGTTCTTATTCGTGGTCAAAACTCTCAAGTCGGTGGCGGTTAGACGCGGCAAGATGTGCAAGGAAATATCCAGTGGCGTCTTGGGATTCTTAGCAAGGTTGCGCACGATTGCGTAGGCCTTTATGAATTTGCGGTTCAAGGAAATGATTCGGAGAACGTCGGAAGTGACGTTGGCCATGGCAGCAAAGGATTCCACTTCTGATTCCGTCAGCCGTGGCGACTGAAGAACGCTGCGCTGTACGATCTTGTTCCGGTCGCGGATAAGGAGCATGCGCTCTTCGCGACCGCCCTTCAGCGCCAGAATAATCCGCTCGACCACGTTCATGCGCGTAAGCTTTTGCGTCAGAGTCTGGCGTTTGATGGGGTCCGGCTCCGCTTCGACTGCTGCTTCCTCGATTTCTTTCAGGTCCGCAGCTTCATTCTTCTGAACTTCGCGAATCAACTCCTGCTGTTCAGCCGAAGCCCCCTGAGATTGAGCGAGAGCGGCGATTAGGTGGGGATCGGAAGTGAGCCGCTCGAGATCATCAAGGAGTGCCTGAATTCCGGCGGCGGTGAGATAGCGCGCCACACTCGTAACTGCGGCCGTGGGGCATGACCGGTTTTGAGCCAGGGCATCCGCGATACCGGATTTCTCACCGACGTTATCGGCGCAATACGCGAATAACCGCGGCTCGGCGTCCGCGCGCATGAGTGCAGCTATAAAGGAGGTGATGGGTTGAGTGAGCAAAACGCTCTGAGCGCGCTGAGCAACGGCATCGTCCGAGTCCGTTGAGAGAATCGCGAGCAGCTCAGCGCGGTCTTCGGGCGAGAGCGGAGCGGCGCCGGAGCAGACGGCCAGTTTGCGTTCGGGCCGCGCGCGCCCGGAGCGGATTTCTTCGCGCAGTTCCGCGCTAATGGGATCCTCCCGCGGCAGATTTCAAATCTTTTTGGGTGAGCGTGATGTTTCCGGATTGTCCGGGAAGTCCGAGAGGCGCAACAGTCTGACCATTCAGTTCCAATAGAAGCGCGCTCGATTCGCTGCAGGTGATCTCGAGTGAGTCCTTGGCGTCGAAGCGCATGACGTTGCCGGGCTCCACGTGGCCATCGTAAACGGTTCTTCCATCGGAAACCACTTTGAGATCGGCGGGCTTGCCAGCCTCGACCTTTAGCTCCAGAGGGCCATTCGCGGGGGGAGCAGCAGTCGAGGTCGGATCGCCCGTAGCGATTGACACGGCCGGAGGAGTTCGTGCCGCGGCCAAGTCGGAAGACGGCGGCGCAGCCGGTGAAACCGAGTGCTTCCTGTGCAGGCGCGCGGCGATCTGGGCACCGTAATGAGAGTACGCAAACCATCCGCTCGCGAGAATAGCGCAGAGGAGTGCGAGGGCCACCAGGGCTGGACCCCAGTTACGGTGCACTTCCATGGGAGGGTCGGGAATCACGCCAGCTTCCGTACGGTTCCTCGTTTCGAGCGAGTATTCCGCCACCAGGCTGTCTTCGTCGAGACCGAGAAAGCGGGCGATGGAGCGAATGAAGCCACGATTGAAGACGCCGCCGGGAAGCTGGTCCCACTGGTCGTTTTCAAGGGCTTGGAGGAAACGGGTGCTGATGCGCGTAGCGGCCGAGATTTCTTCCAGGGAGACGCCGCGCATTTCCCGCTCGCGTTTTAAATGTTCGCCGAAAGGTGCTGTTGACATCCGCAGGGTTCCGCAACCACGAAAAAATATAGGCGTCGGTGCGGGCAGTGTCAATGACGGTCGCTGCGGCTAAACCGGGCGGGCGAACCTGCCGATAAGCCTTACGGCAATTGCGCCGCGAAGTCCATTGCGGTAAGCGAAAACGGTTCACTATAATGCAAATGTTGCCAGAGGAAAGACGAGACCCGAAACCACGAGTCCCGACGGAACCGGGGCGAAGAGCGAACGAGACGAAGCTCTTCGACGGAGTCGAACGCCGCCGGACTGCGCGCATTGCCGTAGAAGCTGTGGAACCCAGCGAAGTCACGGTTTTCCATGAACTTGGCAAGGCCCTCACTTCCTCTCTCCAATTGGACCAGGTGCTGCGCACCATCATGGAGAAAATCAATGAGGTGCTGCGCCCGGACACGTGGTCGCTGCTGCTGATGGATGTCGACAAGGGCGAGCTTTTCTTTCAAATCGCCACGGGCAAGGGCGCCGAAGCACTGAAGGACGTGCGCATCAAGCTTGGGCAGGGATTGGCCGGGTGGGTGGCGCAGACGGGCGAAGTGGTGGTGGTGCCGGACACCAGTAAGGATTCCAGATTTTTTGCGCAGGTGGACGCGCGCACGAAAATGGAGACGCGGTCGATCGTGGCCGTTCCGGTGCGGTTCCGGGACCATTGTCTGGGCGTGATTGAGTTGATCAATTGCATCGGCCCGGAGGGATTCAGTCCGCGCGATCTGGCGCTGCTGGAGGCGCTGGCCGATTACGCGGCGATTGCGATCGAGAATGCGCGGCACGTTCAGCGAATTCACGAGCTGACTATCACCGACGATTGCACCAGCCTGTACAATGCGCGCCACCTGAATTTCATGCTGGACACGGAGATTTACCGCTCCCACCGCTACGCCTTTGAGTTTTCACTGATCTTCATCGACCTCGACCATTTCAAGCAGGTGAACGACACCTACGGACATTTGATGGGGTCAAAGCTGCTCGCGGAAATCGGCGAGGCAATCAAGGATAAATGCCGATTGATTGACCTGGCATTCCGTTATGGCGGAGATGAATTTGTGGTTTTGCTGCCGCAAACGTCGAAAGAGAATGCGCTGGGCGTTGCGCGGCGCTTGCACAAATTGATCCGCGAGGCCGTGTGGCTGAAAGAACCCGGGTTGAACGTGCATATCACGGCGAGCGTCGGCGTGGCCTCCTATCCTTCGGATTCACGCACCAAAGCGGAACTCCTGCATCTGGCCGACGAAGCTATGTACCTGGTGAAGAATTCCACGCGAGACAGCGTGGCAGCGGCCAGCGTCGGAGTTCTTCCGCAGGCGTCATCTTAGATTATTTTCTGCGGGATTCAGGAAGCGCCCGTCGCGAGCTTATTCTCCGGCGTTAGTTGCGAGGCCTCGGCAATCAGTTCTTCTAGAGTGCAGCAAACCTCTTCCAGTTGTGATTCCTCGATGCTATTAAAAAACGGCAGCGCCAGTGTGCGCGCCGCATTCCACTCCGTCACCGGCAGTGATATTCGCTGGAAGGATGCGTCTTTGTAGATAGGCTGCTGATGAATGGGCGCGAAATATCGGCCGCAGCCAATGCCGCGCGCGAGCATTTCTTTCCTGATCCAATCGCGGTGCGATTGAGTGAATTGATCGCTCAATCGGACGACATAGACGAACCAACTGATTTTGCGGCGGGGCAGCGCGAGCGGCGGAAGTCGGAGCACGGAGCTATTCTCCAGCCGGCGCTGGTACTGGCGCGCGATTGCTTCACGCCTTTCGAGAATGGAGTCGATTCGCTTCAATTGTTCAAGGCCGAGCGCGCAATTAATTTCCGAGATGCGATAGTTGTAGCCAAGCTCCGTGTGCTCAAACCAATCGCCTGAATTGTTACGCCCCTGGTTGCGGAGCTTGCGGACAAGAGTAGCGATCTCCGGACGGCGAGTGACGATGGCGCCGCCCTCTCCCGTGGTGATCTGCTTGTTCGGGTAAAAGGCAAGAACGCCTACGTCACCCAGCGGGCCGACTCTCCGGCCGTCGTATTCCGCGCCGATGGCTTCGCAGGCGTCTTCGATCACCAGCAAGCGGTGACGGCGAGCAATCAGGAGAATTTCTGCGAGCTCGGCGGGGCAGCCGAAAGTGTGCACGGGGAGGATCGCGCGCGTGCGCGGAGTGATCGCGGCTTCGATACAGCGGGGATCGAGATTAAGCGTAAGGGGATCGACATCGACGAAGACAGGGGTTGCTCGTTCGTAGCGCACGGCGTTTGCCACAGCGATGAAGGCAAAAGAGGGCACGATCACTTCATCGCCTTCACCAATTCCAAGAGCACGAATGCAGAGGTGAAGGGCGCTCGTTCCGGAGCTGACTGCGACGGCGTGTGAGGCGCCCACAGAGCTGGCGAGGGCATACTCGAATTCTTCGAGCATTGGCCCCATGCTGAGGCGTGTGGTGCGGAGCACGCGTGCGACGGCCTCGACATCGTGTTCCGTGATCTCGGGAGCGGCTAGGGGAATTCTCATTCTTGACGAGCGCTGCGACCGCGTTCGATTGGGATCGGAAGCAGTGGATGACGCTTCATCAGCAATTCGCGCGTGAGTGGAACTGTGGTCAACACCCGGACGATTGTTTCGGACGCAAAGCCGTCGCCGTAAGGATTGGTCATGCCTGCCAGCGAGCGGCGAAGTTCAGGGCTTCGCGCTAAACGTGCGGCCCTAAGGATGGAGTCAACATCAGCAGCCGCGTCGAGGACATTGCGCGCTCGTTCGCGACCCTGCTGGCGGAGGCCAATGTTGACGGTCGGCAAAGCGAATGAGGCGCTCTCCATGATGCCGCTGCTCGAATTGCCGAGCAGCAACTCTACTTGCGCAAGCAAACTCCAGTAAGTGAGCGCGTCTAGATTGATAAACACATGGCCATCTTTGCGGCCGGCAAGAAATATTCTGGCGCGTTCAATCAAGGCGCGGCTTCCGGCGTCGGCATTTGGGTAGCAGAACAGGAGCTGCTCCGGCAATTTTGACAGCGCGGCAAACAGCGCGTCGGCCTCCTCGAGGGTGTCGCGCGCAATCGTCACAGGATGATAGACGACGAGAAATGTCGGCTGTGAGAGGTCGATTCCCCAGCGCGCTTCCAAGTGTTCGCGTGTGAAGAGAGTTTGCCGGCGCAGGTGGTCGAGCGAGGGGGCGCCGGCGCGGTGAACGCGCCAGTCTTCTTCCCCCATGGCAATTACGCGATCGCGCGCAGCCTGCGTGGAAGTGAAATGAATGTGACTCATCATCGTCAGGGCGTTACGGACGGCGTCGTCAATTGCGCCCTCGCTGATTTCTCCGCCTTCGATGTGCGCCACGGGGATGCGTAGTGCAAGCGCCACGGAAGCAGGGGCAAGTATTTCGTAACGGTCAGCAATAAGCAGAAGCAAGTCAGGGCGCATCTGGCCGAGAAGATCGCTGAGGCTGAGGGTGGCCAGGCCAATGGTCTTGGCCATTCCCACGTCGCTGTCGGAACTCAGCAAACACTCCACGCGAGCGTCGATAGGGAAGCCGTCCTTTTCAATTTCCTGAATAGTGTGGCCAAATTCGGGCGATAGGTGAGAGCCAAGGGCGATGATTCGCAGGTCCACTTCCTCGTGCGCCGAAAGGTCGCGCAGGGGCCAGTAGAGGTGGCCATAATCCGCTCGAGATGTGGTGATAACGGCGACTTTGCGTTTCATCGCTTCACGCCGTCGCGCGATTGAATAATCCGGAGATTCTCTCACCGGGCTGGTATTCGGGCACCATGCATCGAAGCGTTTGGGTGAGTGCTGCCACGTCGCGTCTTCGTACGTTTCCTTCGAGTTCCGAGATCGCGGGATCGAATTCTTCGGGCACGACCCGGTTGTTGGGCACTCGCAAGAGCCTCGCGTCAACAGTCGGCCCAATTGTTTCCGAAGCGAACGCAAGCTCCTCCGTCATCTTGTCGCCGGGACGAAGGCCAACGAAGACGATGGGAATTTCTTTTTCGGGCTCGCGGCCTGCGTGCAGGATCAGCTGGCGAGCGAGATCTAGGATTTTGATTGGCTCACCGAGTTCGGGAATGTAAATGCAATTTCCATTGTCGATGTCCGCCGCGGAAAGAACCAGGTCGACAGCTTCATTGAGAGTGAGGAAGTACCTGCTCACGTCCGGATGGGTGACGGTCACAGGGCCCCCGCGCGAAATTTGCTCCAGGAAAAGCGGGACGACGCTTCCATGCGAAGCGAGCACGTTTCCGAGGCGCACGGCTTTCATTTCGCAGCGACCGGTAGCCCAGCGGCCAAGCGCAAGCTCCGCCACGCGTTTGCTCACGCCCATCACGCTGCACGGGTTCACAGCTTTGTCCGTCGAGATCAGGATGAGCTTCTCTGTTTCGTTTCTGTGGGCAACCTCTGCCAATCGTGCCGTGCCGATTGCGTTGTTGCGGACGGCAGCAATCGCATTTGCTTCCATTAGCGGAACGTGCTTGAAGGCGGCGGCGTGATAAATAATCTGAGGGCCGTGAGTCTGGAAGAGCTCGGCGAGCAAAGGGCCGTCGCAGATGTCCCCGAGGATAGCGACGGTTGGAGCGCAATTTGGGATGGCGGCCAATTCAGATTGAATCTGATGAAGATTCTGCTCCGAGTGATCGATCAGAATCAGTAGCCGCGGATTGGCCGCGATGAGAGCTTTTGCCAGTGCGGAGCCGATCCAGCCGCCTGCTCCAGTCAGCAGAACTGTTTTGCCCGAATTCACGAAGCTCATCGCAGCCTTTCTGTTCGAGTTGTAGATTATAGGAGTCCTTCACGCACGTGTCTTTTATCTTTGTCACCCTTGTGGAAATTTCCGGCCTCCCCGGAGGGCGATCGCCTAGTTGAGAGGCGCTGCGTGCGCCAGCGCGCGGCGTAAGATTTCCACAGGAGAGAGGCCGCTGCTTGCGTCACTCCGATGGGCATGTTAGTCTGCGCACGATTTCTGTTTCTCTGTTCCAAGCACAATTCAGGATCGCAGAGGCGAGCGAGGACGCATGGCCAATGAAGCGTTAGGAATGATCGAGACCAAAGGATTGGTGGGCTCGATTGAAGCAGCCGATGCCATGGTGAAGGCCGCCAATGTGATCTTGATCGGCAAAGAATATATCGGCGCGGGCTACGTGACCGTGATGGTGCGCGGCGACGTGGGCGCGGTGAAAGCTGCGACGGACGCCGGCGCGGCTGCGGCGCGACGCGTAGGTGAGCTCGTTGCCGTGCATGTGATTCCACGGCCGCACGAACTGGTGGAAGAGATTTTGCCTGGTGGCGGCGCGCCACGGGCTCCCAGGAAGTAGCCGGGCGTTCCCAAAGCCCGGAGCAATTCGAAGCGGCGCTTCTGATGGGCAAAGCAAGGAAGCCCGATCAGGTATGGTGCTTTGAGCCTGCGCGATCGCGACCTGATATCCATCCAGGAAGCCCGCCAAGCTGTCGAGCGGGCGAGTGAAGCCCAGAAGAAGTTCGCCGCATTCTCCCAGGAACAAGTTGACGCAGTTGTCGAGGCCTGCGCCGCTGCGGCTACCGAAGCGGGCGAACAACTGGCGCGCCTGGCCGTGGAAGAGACCGGCTACGGGAACGTCCCCGACAAAATCATCAAGAACCGGCTGGCATCCGTGCATGTGCCGCGCGCGATCCGCGGGATGAAAACGGTCGGCATCATCCGCGAGGACCGAGAAAAGGGTATTCTGGAGATTGCCGAGCCGGTCGGCGTGGTCGCCGCGGTAATTCCTTCGACGAATCCGACCTCAACCACGATTTACAAGACACTGATTTCACTGAAGTCGCGTAACGCAGTTGTGTTGAGCCCGCATCCAACGGCGATGCGTTGCATCTGCGAATCGGTGGCCGTGCTGACGCGGACGGCGCTGAAAATGGGCGCGCCCGAAGGCCTTATCAATTGCCTGGAACACCCAACGACGCAGGGAACGCAGGAACTGATGCGTCACCGGTTGACTGGCGTGATTCTGGCGACTGGCGGCACGGGACTTGTGCGCGCGGCCTACAGCTCGGGGCGGCCGGCATTCGGCGTCGGCCCCGGCAATGTGCCGGCGATGATTGAGCGGACCGCGAATGTGCGAAAAGCGGTGGCGGATATTTTTGCCGGCAAGACTTTCGATTACGGGACGATTTGTTCTTCGGAGCAATCAATGGTCGCGGAAGAATCGGTACGGGAACAGGTGCTCGAGGAATGCCGCGAGCAAGGCGCCTATTTTCTAACCGATGATGAAATCCAGCGGCTTGGTGCGATTGTTTTTCTTGGCGGCGCGCACGTGCCAAATACGCAAGTAGTGGGACGTCCGGCAACCATGATTGCGGAGATGGCGGGCATCAAAGTACCGGCTGGGACGCGCCTACTGATTGCGAAGCTCGAAGGAGTGGGGCGCGATGTGCCGCTCTCGGGCGAAAAACTTTCGCCCATCCTGTCGTATTACTCGGCGCCGAATCTGGCGGCGGGAATCGAGCTATGCGTGCAGTTGCTGCGGCATGGCGGGCTGGGCCACACCTGCTCGATCCATTCGCAGAGTGAAGCTGCCGTAAAACAGTATGGTTTGGCGATGCCTGCGTTCCGCGTGGTGGTGAACACTTCGGCAGTGCATGGCTCGATCGGGTATTCGACGAATCTGTTTCCGGCGATGACGCTCGGATGCGGTTCGCCTGGCGGAAACATCACCTCCGACAATATCGGCCCGCATCACTTGATGAATATCAAGCGCGTGGCGTGGGAGTCGCGCGCCATCGAGCATCGCACGATACCCGCTGATCAGCGCCTGCAAGCCTCGCCGGCACTTGCCAGCCCGCCGCGACCGCAGGCTGCGCCAGTTACCGCCGGCGTTGCCGCGGCAGCGTCCGCGACAGTGAACGCAGCTCTCGCGGAGAGCAAGGGCGAATCGGCCGCGCCGGACCGCCAGATGATTGCGCGAATCGTGGAACAGGTGTTCACGGCGCGCGGTATTCCTCGCGGCGGCTCGCAGAATCGAGAGGCTGCTCAGGCGGCGTCAGCCGGGCAGGCCGCCATGCCTGCTGCTGCACCTGCTCCCGCGGCGAACTCGCAAGTAATGGCCGCGGCTGCCGCAATTCCAGCAGCAGCGACAGTCCTTGCTCAAACCGCAAATCCGCAAGAAAGGCCCGTGCCAGTTTCCGCTGTCACGCAGCCAATGGGCCCCGCGCCACAAATCGTCGTGGTGGAATTCGTCAGCGAGAATGAAGTACGCGATGCTCTGTCACGGCTCGAAAAGATTTACATCGGCCCGAAGACAATCGTCACGCCCTCGGCGCGCGACCTTGGCGATACACACGAAATCTTTGTCCTCACCGACATCGTGCCCGCGCCTTCGAAGAAGCCCCGCCGCGAAGCATAGTTCTGCGCGCAGTTGTTCCGTGGTAACCCCTCGCCTATACTCGGCTTCTAACTGAATGAAGGAGAGCTTGCTGTGCAGAACCGGGAAGCAGCGCGCTATGCGCGCTGGGCAGCGATAGCTGCGGGCGTAATCGCGCTAGTGGTGGCCGGCGTGTACGTGCGCCACGCATTTCACGACGCGCAGGCGCGCCGCAACGCGCCTCAGCCGGTGCCGGCGGCCGTACAACAGCAGTCGGCTGAATTCAAATTTTCGAAGGTCGAGCAGGACAAGACCATCTTCACCGTCAGGGCCTCCCACGCCACACAATTCAAGGATCAGGATCGCAGCGTCCTTCAGGATGTGTGGATCACGATTTATGGGCGCGAAGGGAACCGGAACGACAACATTCACACGCGCGAGTGCAGCTACGAGCCGAAAACAGGCGCCATCCACTGCGAGGGCGACGTGCAGATCGATATTCGTGGAACAAATTCATCCTCAGGCCAGCCCGGCGGCAAGACCCTGGAAGTCAGAACGCGCAATCTCTATTTCAATCGCGAATCGGGCGAGGCCTCAACGACGGAGCCGGTTGAAATTCAATTTCCAGAGGGGCACGGCCGAGGCGTGGGAGTGGTCTACAGCACGCAGGACTCAACGGTTCGCCTGCAGCGCGCCGTGGAGCTTGAGTTTTCCACTGGCCAGAATGAGAACGAGGCGCCCATTAAAGCAACAGGCAGCAGCGTTGAACTGAGCCGCAACGACCGCCTGATGGTGCTGCATGGTCCGGCAAGAGTGCAGCAGGGCGGGCGCGAACTTTCCGCAGATCAGGTCTCCGTCGAATTTGATGATCAATTTCATGCGCAGCGCGCCGTGGCACAGGGCCACCCTGCGATCCATGCAACACAGGCAGGCGCGAAGATTGCGGTGACGGCGGATCAAATCGAAAGCTTCCTCACTCCTGCGGGTGGGGTTGACCGAGTTGTAGCGCAAGGAAATGTAGACGGGACGCATGAATCGCCCACGGGCGAAGATCATTTCGTCACGGCTCGCGCGGAATTTTCCATGCAGCCGGAGCGCGGCCTGATCAATGAAATGACAGCGACTGGGGGAGTGGAATTCGATTCCCATCAAGGCGCTGATTCGCGTTCACTGAAAACGGACGCGCTGGTTGTCCGGTTCAGCCACGGCGAGCGTTCTGCCCAGCAGCATGTGGAAAGCGCGGAGACACTCGCGCCGGGAATCATTGAGACGAAAACCGGCGAGGATACGACTGTGCTGCGTGCGAAAAAATTCGTCGCGCAATTTGGAATTGACGGACGGCTCGAGAAATTGTTCGGACGGTCAGGCGCGGACGTGCGGCGACAGACCGGAGCCTCTCCGCCGCAAGTGATCACCTCGAATGAGCTGGCGGCGACATTTGATGCGGCCGGGCAGTGGGCCACGATGGATGAGAATGGAAACGTCCATTTCCAGCAGGCCGACCGCCATGCGACGGCGGCACATGCCCGGGTGGTTCGCGCCACGGACACAATCACCCTCGATGGCTCGCCTGTGATTTCCGATGCGGTAAGCCGCACAACGGTGGCCAACAGTGTGGCTATCAATCAGAAGACTGGGGATGTGAAGACATCCGGTCAGGTGGTTTCCACGTATCTCGCCTCGGCTCGCGGTGGCACGCCAGTGAACCTCGGCTCTGGCCCCGCCCATATTTCCGCGGATCTGCTGACGGGCTCGACCAAGACCGGCCATGCCATCTATTCAGGCCATGCGCGGCTGTGGCAGGAGCAGTCACTGCTGAATGCAGATCAAATCGAAGTGTGGCGAGATGAAAAGAAGCTGGAAGCAATCGGGCACGTGGTCGCCGTCTTCCCACAGGCGCCCGGCCAGATCGGTCCAGCGCCCGGGAAATCGCTTGCATCCCCAGCTTGGACCTCCTCAAGGACTCCAGCGGCGAGCCCCCCCGCCCCCGTCCTTTGGGAGCTTCACGCGCCAGCCCTGACGTACTGGAGCGATTTGGGGAAAGCGCATCTGGAGGGGGGTGTCAGCGCGTCCTCGCGGCAGGGCGAACTCGTCTCCAAGACTCTGGACCTATTCCTGACCCCTTCCAGCGGCTCGCCAGGAGCCCCCACAGCCCCCGGAGGAGCGCCCAAGGGGGGTGTGGGCATCACCGGAGGGGCCAGACAGCTCGACCGGGCCCTGGCTCTGGGGGCAGTTGTGGTCCGCCAGGGAGACCGCCGAGGGATGGCGGAGCAGGCCGAGTACCTTGCCGCGGACGGGAAATTCGTGCTTTCAGGTGGTCAGCCGACACTAACTGATGCTTCGAGCGACACAACTACGGGCCATTCGTTGACCTTCTTTGTTGCGAATGATACGATTTTAATTGATTCGCAAGAAGGTTCGCGCACGCTGACCAAGCACCGAGTAGAGAAATGAACTGGCATGTTGAAACTCCAAGCCGCCGACCTGAGCAAGTCGTACCGAGGGCGGAAAGTTGTAGATAGCATCAGTCTGGAGATTCAGCAGGGCGAGGTGGTTGGACTGCTGGGGCCGAACGGCGCAGGAAAGACTACGACGTTCTATATCCTGGTCGGGCTGACGCGTCCGGATTATGGGCGTGTCCTGCTGGACGGCGAGGATATCACTGACCTCCCGATGTACTTGCGGGCCCGCAGCGGCATCAGCTACCTACCTCAAGAACCTTCGGTCTTTCGGAAACTGACGGTAGAAGAGAATTTGCTCGCGGTTTTGGAGACGCTGCCGATTACGCCTGAGCAGCGGCGCGATCGGGTGGAGGAACTATTGGCGCAGATGGGGCTCGAAGGGGTGCGACACAGCCAGGCGTACGTACTCTCCGGCGGGGAGAGGCGGCGGCTTGAAATTGCCCGTTCGCTGGTGCTTTCGCCTTCGTTCGTGCTGCTCGATGAGCCGTTTTCCGGGATTGATCCCCTGACCGTGGTGGACATCCAGAAGATCATCGCGGAATTGAGCGCAGCCGGGATCGGTGTGCTGATGACTGACCACAACGTGCGAGAGACTCTCGCGGTGACGAATCGCGCTTACATCATCAGCGACGGAAAAATATTGTTTACAGGTTCGCCAGCTGAGCTTTCCAGTAACGCCGAGGTGCGCCGCATTTACTTGGGAGAAGGATTCAGACTGAACTAGACATTATGAATTGGCTCCAGCCCAAACTCAGCCTCCGCGTGGCGCAGAAGCAGATTCTGACGCCGGGGCTCGTCCAGATGGTCAGCGTGCTGGCGCTGAACCGTCTGGAGCTGCGGGAAATGATCAATCAGGAGATCATGGCGAATCCCGTGCTTGAAGAGGCCGCCGAAGAAAACGTCACGCCCGACAGTTACACCGACGAAGCATTCCTCAAGAAGGAGGTCGAGAAAGTCCCAGAGACCGAGGCTGCGAATCCCTTTGACGAATTCGATTTTGGGTCGTTCTTCACGCAGTACCTCGATACGGGTGCTGAGCGCACTGCCGGCAGCGAGCGCGAGGACATTGAGAAGCCTTCCTTCGACAAATTTCTCTCGTCGCCGCAGAGTCTGGCTGACCATCTGAGCTGGCAGTTGAGCGTGAGCATCTGCAACGAGACGGTCCTGAGAATTGCTGAAGCCATCATCGGCAATCTCGATGAGAATGGCTATCTGACTGCGACGCTCGATGAAATTGCCGCGTCGGGCAATTATTCGATGGATGATGTAGAAGAAGCGCTGGCCATGGTCCAGGAATTTGATCCGCCAGGAACGGCCGCGCGCAATCTGGAAGAATGCTTGCTGATGCAATTGAAGGTGATCGATCCCCAGAATTCGCTGGCGCAGCAAATCATCGCGGAGCATTTGAAGCTGCTGCAAAATAATCAGCTCAAAGAAGTGGCCCGGGCGCTGAATCGTCCGGTGGAGCTGGTGAAACGCGCCGTGGATGTAATCAAGCGGCTCGACCCCAAGCCCGGCCTACGCTACAACAAGACGGAGCCGCGGCTTGTCGAGCCGGACGTGCAATTCCGCAAAGTGGATGGCGAATGGCAGGTTTTCATGAACGACGACGACCTGCCGCAACTGCGCTTGAACGCAACCTATCGGCGACTGCTTGTGCGCGATGCGGCGGACCGCGACGTTCGCAACTACGTGAAAGAGCGCTTCACCGCAGCCATTCAGTTGATGAAGAATATCGAGCAGCGCAAGCACACCATTCTCCGCGTTTGCCAGTCCATCTTGCGCCGCCAGGGCGATTTCCTGGATTACGGCGCGGATCACATGAAGCCCATGATGATCAAGGAAGTGGCGGAAGAGGTGGGCGTGCATCCGTCCACGGTGAGCCGCGCCGTGGCGAACAAATATGTGCACACGCCGCAGGGCGTGATCGAGCTGCGCTATTTTTTCTCCGAATCCGTCAACGGCCCGCAGGGAAGCGAGATGTCGCTTCTCTCGCTGAAGCGCCGCGTGAAGAAGATGATCGAAGATGAAGATGCCACGCACCCTCTCACCGACGAGCAGATCACGAAAATGTTGAGCGATGAGGGCATCCACGTCACGCGCCGCACGGTCGCGAAATATCGCGAGGACCTGCGCATCCCCAGCACCCACCGCCGCAGGGTGAAGGCGTAGCCGCCCGGCCGCCGTGAAGCGCCCTGCCCGGATTCGCCGCCTCCGCAATAGCCACAGTAAGAGACGAAATACCCGCCAACTTGTGATCCTGACTGGACTATCCGGCTCTGGCAAAGGGTCGGTGCTGAACACATTCGAGGATCTCGGTTTTTATTGCGTGGATAATCTTCCCGTCGCGCTGATACCTGTCTTCAGTGAGTTGTATGACGAAGGACGCGGAGAAATTGAGCGCGCGGCACTGTTGGTGGATGCGCGGGAGGGGGAGCAGATCGAGAAGCTTCCCATCTTTTATCGCGAGCTCGCAAGCGATCATCCCGCAACGCTTGTATTCATCGAAGCCAGTGACGAAGCTCTACTGCGGCGATTCAGTGAGACGCGCCGGCCGCATCCGCTCGGACAAGGATTGTCGATCGCGGAGGGCATCCGCGAAGAGCGGCGCCGCATGGCTCCGATTCGCCGGCTGGCAGACGTCGTCATTGATACGACGAAATTCAATGTGCACGAGCTGCGCCAGTTTATTATTGACCGCTTTCAGAATCCGGGACGAAGGCCGCTGCTCGTATCCGTTGTCAGCTTTGGATATCGTTACGGAATTCCTGCGGACGCGGATCTCGTCTTCGATGTGCGTTTTCTGCCGAATCCGCATTTTGTGCCGCGGCTGCGTCCGTTCAGTGGAAAGGACTCGCGCGTGGCGCGCTACATTCGTTCCTTTCCGCAGACAAATGAATTTTTGCGGCGCATCGAGAGTTTGCTGTTGTACCTGATTCCGCATTACATCCGGGAAGGGAAGAGCTACCTCACAGTCGCGATTGGATGCACCGGCGGCCGGCACCGTTCCGTCGCGCTCGCCGAAGTACTCCGCCGCGCCGTTCAGAAAAAGGGTTACGCAGCAAAGGTTGTGCATCGTGATCTGGATAAGTCGGCGACTTGACTTTTTTCAGGTGCAAAACTAGCTTTGCCAGTTCGCGCTAGGCAATTTTGAATACATGAAACCGATTCCACACGTGGAACACACCGGCGAAATCAGGCGCTTGCTGCACTACGTCTGGCCCTATTCCCTGCGGCTCTTTACCGGAGTGATCCTATTGGCCGTCATGGCCCTTGCCAATGCGCTTGCCATCATCTCCATTCGCCCGGCCATGGACATCGTCCTTAAGCCGGAGTCGACGAATCAGCGTCTCGCGCTGTTTCAAATTCCGTACGGTGGCCCCACAATCTATCTCAATTCATTTGTACCCAGCCGCATTCACCACGTCTGGTCCGTCTTTTCGATTGCGGTCATGTTGCTTTTCCTGATCAAGGGTCTGGCCGAATACTTTGGCAGCACTTTGATCCAGCACGCCGGGCTTTCGTCCATCACCGATCTCAGAAACCAAGTCTATAGCCGAGTGGTACAACAGCCGGTGGGTTTTTTTCAGCACAATCCCATTGGACGCGTCATGTCCGCCGTGATCAGCGATATCGAGCAGATGCGGGCCGCTTTTTCTGACTATCTGGCCGATTTCTTCCGGCAGCTTTTCACCTTAATCGTCTTCGCGTTGGTGCTGCTTGTGATTAATTGGAAGATGACGATCGGTTCTGCTGTCCTGATTCCTCTGGTGGTGTGGCCGGTAGGCAAGCTGGCCCGGCGCATTCGCGGATCTTCGGAGAAGAGCCGTTCACGGCTCGCCGACTTAAGCCAGATTCTACAGGAGACGATCAGCGGCAATCGCGTGGTGAAAGCCTTCGGGATGGAGGGGTTCGAGATCCGCAAGTTCCGTGAAGCGGCGCGAAATCTGCTGCGGGAAAACATGCACTGGATTCGAGCATATTCCGTGACTTCCCCGTTGATGAGCTTGCTGGGCGCAGCCGTCATCTGCATGATACTTCTGTTCGCGCGCGACCAGATTCGCGCCGGGCTCATGACCACCGGAATGTTTACGGCCTTCGTAGTTGCCCTGTTCACAGCGTACGAGCCGGTCAAGCGCCTGGGCAACATTTATCAGCTGTTTCAGCAGGCTGTTGGCATCTCTACGCAGGTTTTCTCGTACTTGGATCTGCAACCGGAAGTGATGGAAGCGCCGGGCGCAAAGATTCTGCCGCGATTTGAGAATTCGATTGAATTCGAGGATGCAAGCTTCGCCTATGAAGACAATGGCGACGCGCTGATTCTTCGCGGCATTAATTTGAAAGTTAGGGCCGGCGCTGTGGTTGCGATTGTGGGCTCGAGCGGCGCCGGAAAAACAACTCTGCTGAATTTGCTGCCGCGCTTTTACACCCCGACTTCAGGTTCCGTGCGGATTGATGGCTACGACGTGCGCGAAGTCACACTCCGCTCTTTGCGCGAACAGATGGCCATGGTCACGCAGGAAACCATCCTCTTCAACGACACCATCTGGAATAATCTCTGCTACGGCCGCCCCGATTTGCCCGAGGCGAAGGTGCATGCAGCGGCCAAAGCAGCGCTCGCCCATGATTTCATCATGGAGATGCCGCAGGGCTATCAAACACTGATAGGCGACCGCGGGCAGCGCCTTTCAGGCGGCCAGCGTCAGCGGCTCGCGATCGCCCGCGCGCTGCTGAAGGATGCGCCGATTCTGATTCTTGATGAAGCCACGTCCGAGCTCGACTCCGAATCCGAAATGCTGGTGCAGAGTGCGCTCAACAACTTGATGACCGGCCGCACTGTTTTTGTAATCGCGCACCGGCTCTCCACCATTCGACGCGCCGATATAATCGGCGTCCTCGATGGCGGGGCGATTCGTGAGCGCGGCACGCATGAGGAGCTTCTCCTCCGTGGCGGCCTCTACGCTCGTCTTCATGAAATGCAGTTTCGCGATGTCGAGCCTGCGACGCGTGCCGCGGGCCCCATGTGAACATGACCGGCACCGGCTCCCAATTCGCCCCTGAGAACCCGTCAAAGCCGCGAGCGTCTGGCACAAAGGCTCTCCGCTCGATGACCGGCTACGCACACGCACAGGTCGCAGAACACGGATGGAGCCTGCGTATCTCCGTGCGCAGCGTGAATCACCGGTTCCTCGACCTCCATCTCCGCGTACCAGAAGGCTTCGAGCCAATCGAGCCTCGCATCCGCCAGATTGTTCGCGAGCGTGTGCGCCGCGGTCATCTCGACGTCACGCTTCACTATGATCTTGCAGGGCCCGCAGCCGTCGGCATCAATCGCGAAGTGGCCGCGGCTTATCTACAGGCTGTGAATTCACTCCGGGAGGAATTCAGCATCGCAACGCAGCCAGATATGGCCGCGATCCTCCGGCTTCCTGGCGTGATCGGCCCGCCAGCCGCTTCGATTGAAGAAGAGCTCGCCCGGCTCGAATCTGCGGTCGCGCGCTGCCTGGTAGATACGCTCGACAAGCTTGACCGCATGCGCGAGGATGAGGCGAACCATTTGCGCGAGGAGATGACCGCGCGCCTGCGTAATATCACGCAGCTCGCAGCGGAAGTGGAGCCGCTCGCCGAACGTGCCCGACCTGCCTTCGCGCGACGTTTGGAATTGCGGTTGAAGGATTTGCTCGGCGAAGCGCAACTCGATCCGACGCGGCTGGCGCAGGAAGCCGCCATTGCGGCCGAACGCAGCGACGTGAGCGAGGAATTGACGCGATTGCGGAGTCACGTGCAGCAATTCGAATCGTTGCTCGCGGGTGCATCCGATATCGGCAAGAAACTCGATTTCTTGCTCCAGGAAATGCAGCGTGAAACGAACACGCTGCTCTCGAAAACTCCCGGCAACGAGGCTGAAGGCCTGGAAATCACGCGCCTCGCTCTGGAAATGAAATCCGAAATCGAGAAATTGCGGGAGCAGGTGCAAAACATCGAATGAGCCAATCCGACCCGCTGGTGCTGATTGTTTCCGGCCCTTCCGGTTCGGGAAAATCCACGCTCGTTCAGAGAATTCTGGAGTTGCCGGGGACGATGCTCTCGGTTTCCTGCACCACGCGCCCGCCGCGTAACACGGAAAGCGACGGCAAGTGGTACAATTTCGTCACCGAGGAAGAATTCCAGCAGATGGTGGCCCGCGGCGATTTCCTGGAATATGCGCAGGTGTTTGGAAAACACTGGTATGGCACGCCGCGGAAATGGATTGACCTGGCGCGCGCTCAAAAAAAGGATCTGGTGCTCGAGATCGACGTCCAGGGCGCGTTGCAGGTGAAGCGGAAATTACCAGACGCGATGGCTGTTTTTGTTCTGCCGCCTTCGCGCGCGGATCTGGAAAAGCGTATTCGCGCCCGCGGCCAGGATTCAGAAGAAGAGATTGTCCGTCGGCTGGAGCGTGCGCGGCAGGAAATGCTGAGCTACAGCAGCTATGATTTTGCCATTATCAACGATAATCTGGAGCGTGCGGGACAGGAAGCGCAGGCCATCGCGGTGGGCTCGCGCTGCCAGGTGGCGCGCAACGAAGATCTGATTCGCGAAATTCTGAAGTCTTTTGGAGGCTAATCTGCACATGGCCGTTTTGAGAAGCGTACCGGAAAGCCAGTTTGCTTACGTCGTAGTGGTCGCGCGACGTGCGCGCCAATTGATGATCGGCGGGCGGCCGATGGTTGACAACTCGCGGATGCGCAAGACGACGCGCATTGCCGAAGAAGAATTGCAGCAGGGGCTGCTCGAATATGACTTGATGGAGCCCGTAGATGGCTCCGAAGAAAAGGATGGGAAGCGGCGGAAGTAGCGGCGCGCCGCGAACGCCATGAAAATCGCGCTCGGTGTGACCGGAGGCGTGGCGGCCTATAAGGCCGCGGAGCTCGTGCGCCGCCTGCAGCAGGAAAAGCTGGATGTGCAGGTGGTGATGACGCGCGCGGCGCAGGAGTTTATCGCGCCGCTCACGTTTGCCGCGATCACCGGCGAGAAAGTAATCACCGACATGTTTCGCGACACCGGCGCGGGCCCCGCGAACGTTGAAAGCGCGATCGAACATATCGCGGTTGCCCAACGGATTGATCTTTTGCTCATCGCGCCCGCCACCGCTGACATTCTCGGAAAATTTGCTCACGGAATTGCGGAAGATTTCCTGGGCACGTTGTATCTTGCAACCAAAGCTCCTGTGATTGTCGCACCGGCGATGAACGTCAACATGTGGGAGCATCCGGCGACACAGGAAAATATCGCGGCGCTGCGCGCGCGTGGGGTGCATGTGGTGGATCCCGACGAGGGCTACCTTGCGTGTGGAATGACGGGCGCGGGACGCCTGGCCGCGACGGAAACGATTGCGAAGAAGGTTTGCGAAGTGCTTGGGCTGAGGCGAGATCTGGAAGGCCAGACCGTGCTCGTGACCGCTGGGCCGACCTGCGAGGACATCGATCCGGTCCGGTTCCTCACGAACCGCTCCTCCGGAAAAATGGGCTATGCGCTGGCCGAAGCGGCGCACCGCCGAGGCGCGCGCGTGATCCTAGTGAGCGGGCCAACGGACCGAAAAATTCCTGAAGGCGTGGATTGGATTCCAGTGCGAGCAACGGAGGAGATGCGGCGTGCTGTCGTTGAGCGCGCCGCCGAAGCCAACATCGTCATCATGGCCGCTGCTGTTGCCGATTATCGCCCGGCTGCAGCGCAGGAAAAGAAAATCAAGCGCGGCGAGACCAGCTTCACGCTCGAGCTTGAGCCCACTCCGGATATTCTCGCGGAGCTCGGGCGCGACGCCGGTCGAAGCAACCGGCAGCGCGTGCTCGTTGGCTTTGCAGCGGAAACGGATCGCGTCGCCGAAAATGCGCGGCAAAAATTGGCGCGCAAGGGCGCGGATATGATTGTCGCCAATGACGTGACGCAAGAAGGCGCCGGCTTCGACACGGACACCAACATCGTCACTCTTTTCCTTCGTGATGGCCGTGAAATTCCTCTGCCGAAAATGAACAAGCTCGAGGTGGCCAACCACATCCTCGATCGTGCGCTGGAAATTCATAAACAATCCAAGTAGATTGTCCTGCGGGGGTTCCATGGATCCGGTAAAGCGTGCACGTGTGGAAGCTTGGCTCAGATACGGCGAAGACCTTGGCGTCGCGCCTTATTTTCGCGATCGCGCTACACAGATGAGCAAAGAATGCGCGTCGGCACAGTCAGTGCCATCGATTGAGATGCGTGCCGTACGGCCCAAGTCCGCACTGGCACGACCTGCGCCGCCGGCTGTGCCCGCCGTTACCATTCCACTTATTGCCGCTGCGCCTGGACCATCCTTATTTGACATCGTTGAGCGCGTCGAAGGCGATACGCTTGAGCGCATCCGCGAAGATATCGGCGACTGCACGCGCTGCCGTCTGCACAAGGGGCGCACGAAAATTGTGTTCGGCGTCGGCAATCCGAAGGCGGAGTTGGTGTTCGTCGGCGAAGGGCCAGGGCATGACGAGGATATCCAGGGCGAGCCTTTCGTCGGTCGCGCAGGAAAACTGCTCACGCAGATGATCGAGGCTATGAGCCTGCGCCGTCAGGACGTGTACATCTGCAATGTGGTGAAATGCCGGCCGCCGGAAAACCGCCTGCCGGAAAAAGATGAGATTGCAACGTGCTCGCCATTTCTTTTGCGTCAGCTCGCGGTGATCCAGCCGAAAGTGATTTGCTGCCTGGGTGCTTGTGCGGCGCAGACAATGCTGGCAACGACGCAGGGTATTTCAAAGTTCCGCGGCGAATGGTTTGATTTTCGCGGCGCAAAATTGATTGCGACTTACCATCCCGCCTACCTGCTGCGCAATCCACCCGCCAAAAGTGAAGTCTGGAAGGATCTGCAGAAGGTGATGGCCGTCCTCGGACTTCAACCGAAAAAGAAGTAGCGCTTCATCCACGAGGAAAAATCTTGGGAATTATTTTAGGACTTGCGGGTGCGCTCTGTTGGGGCGTGTCGGATTTCATAGCGCGTTTCGCATCGCGGCGCGTAGGTGCCTATCGCACACTTTTCTTCATGCAATTTTTCGGATTTCTCGCGCTCACCGTTTACCTGAAATGGACACACGGCCTCGCCCAGGTCGCAGCCCCCGGCTGGCAACCCTGGGCGCTATCTGCATTCGCCGGCGTGATCAACATGACTGCGTCGCTCGCGCTCTACTATTCATTTCAAATCGGCGTGATGAGCATCGTTGCGCCCGTGTCGTCAAGCTATCCCGCGCTGACAGTCGCTCTCGCGTTATTCAGCGGTGAACGCATTCACGCGCTGCGCGGCTTCGGCTTGGCTGTGACGCTGCTTGGCGTGGTCCTGGCGTCCACTTCCTTTGCTCCAGACGCCGTGAAGCAATCAGCGGAAACTGGGGAACACACGCGAGCGCACCTGACAAAGGGGGTCGGCTGGGCCATCGTTGCGGCGGTGGGTTTCGGCTTTCTTTTTTGGTTTCTTGGTTTCTATGTGGTGCCGGCAGTCGGAAGCACCGTGTCCGTGTGGGTGATCCGGCTTACTTCTTTTTCCGTGCTTGCGCTGGCGGCCGGGCCGGTGCGGCAGACCATCAGTTTGCCACGAGGCAGTGTGTGGGGGCTGCTCCTGGGTGTCGGAATTCTCGATACGGCGGCATTTTTATTCAATAATGCGGGATTGCACACGGGCCAGGTTTCCGTCGTGAGCGTACTGGCATCGCTCTATGGCGCCGTCACAGTGGTGCTGGCATGGATTTTCCTGCGCGAGCGCCTGGAGCGGAGCCAATGGATTGGCATCGTCCTGATTTTTGCTGGTATCGTGCTCGTCAGCCTCTGAAAAGTTTCCACAGTACCGCCAGATGAGAATGCATTGCCGGGACTGATACACTAATCTCTCGCATTTCGAATCCATGACCCAACGATACTGCGAAGTCGCACTTCCGGTTCCGCTGCGCTCGACGTTTACGTACGCCGTGCCTGCCGCGCTGAACGGTGACGAACTTGTGGGCCGCCGCGTCGTGGTGCCGTTCCGGAATCGCGCGATGGTTGGTGTGTGTCTCGCTGTTTCTGAACGTACGCCAAAGATCTCCCGCATCAAAGAAGTTGTCGAGTTGATGGATCCGCTGCCCGCACTCCCGGAAAAGCTGATCGAGCTCGGTCATTGGGTCAGCCGGTATTACTTGGCGCCAGTGGGAGAGACATTTCGCGCCATGCTTCCACCCGAAGTGGAGCTGAGGCACGACCGCGAATATTGGCTCACGGATGCGGGCCGCGCTTATTTGCAAGATCTTGCCGCGAACGAACAAAATACGCTGGAAGAGACTGCGGAACTCGAGCTGCTGCGCCATCTGGATGCACAGGATAAGCCGGAACTATCTGCACGAATTCGCCGCCGTCCCGGTGGTGAGGCCCTGGCAGAGAAGCTCGTCCGCCGAGGCCTCGTGGGAGCGCGCGAGGTGGTGCGCAAGCGGCGTGCGCGAACTCAGAAAATCGTGGCATGGAATCCTGCGAATACAAATCCGCCCAGGAACGCTGCAGAAGAAACAATTCGCGAAGTGCTCACGGCTAAACGCGGGCCATTGCCGCTCGCGATACTTCTTGATAAGGCCAAGGTTACTCGTGCTGTTGTAATGCGACTTGAAAAGAGCGGGCGCCTGTTGACTTGGGAGGAGCCACTTTCACCGGACGAAGACGCCTGGGATACGGATTTCACGCCGCCAACAAATGTGTTGAACGGGGAGCAGAAGCACGCGCTCGCAGAAATCTGGCGATTGCTGGTGGCTGGAAAATTTGCGGCTGCGCTGCTCCACGGTGTCACTGGGAGCGGCAAAACGGAGGTTTATCTTGGCGCGATGGAAGCGGCGCTGTCGCGGGGGAAGACCGCGATCGTGCTGGTGCCGGAAATTGCGCTCACGCTGTGGGTCGGCCGCCTGGTGCGCGCGCGATTTGGCGAAGGCGTTGCGATTTTACACAGCGGCCTCCCAGATATCGAGCGCGCGCGCGAATGGTGGCGGGTGCGGCGGGGCGAGGCAAAGATCGTCGTCGGAACGCGCTCGGCGGTTTTCGCGCCGCTCGAAGATCTCGGCCTCATCATCGTAGATGAAGAGCAGGAGAACAGCTACAAGCAGGAGGAAACACCGCGCTACAACGGCCGCGACACGGCTGTCTATCGGGCGCGACTCGAAGGAGCCGTGGCGTTGCTTGGCTCCGCGACGCCTTCGCTCGAGACCTACCATAACGCTCGCACGGGAAAATACCGCCTGTTGGAATTAACTTCGCGCGTCGAGAATCGCTCGCTCGCTGAAGTCCGCGTCGTCGATTTGCGTGAAGAATTCCGGCGGCACCACCAATCATCGGCAGTTTCTGAATCGTTGCGCGCCGCGATTGCGTTGTGCCTCGAAGAAGGCACGCAGGCCATGGTGCTGATCAACCGGCGCGGCTACTCGTGGTCACTGTTGTGTCGAGGATGTGGGGCGTTCGTGCAATGCCAGAATTGCAGCATCGCGATGACTTATCACAAAAACCGCCAACGCCTCGAGTGTCACTACTGCGGCTACTCGATTCGCCCCATGAAGCAATGCCCGAAGTGCCGTGGGGAATATATGTATTTCGTGGGCGACGGCGCCGAGCGCGTGGAAGAATATCTGCGGGAACAATTCCCGAAGGGACGAATCGCGCGCCTGGATCGCGATACGGTCCGGACGAAGCGCGAATTTCAGCAGGTGTTGGGCGCGTTCGCGAAAGGTGAGATTGACGTGCTGGTGGGCACGCAGATGGTGGCAAAAGGGCACGATTTTCAGCGCGTGACGCTGGTTGGCGTGGTGGCCGCGGACCTCGCGCTCGGGCGGCCGGATTTCCGCGCGGCCGAACGCACATTTCAATTGCTCACGCAGGTGGCCGGACGCGCGGGGCGCGGCGAGCTATCGGGGGAAGTGTTGGTGGAATCGTACTATCCCGAGCATTACGCTATCCAGCACGCGGCTCGGCAAGACTACGTTTCCTTCTATGAAAAGGAAGCGCATTTCCGGAGGATGCTGCACTACCCGCCATTCTCGGCGCTCGCGAATATTCTGGTGCGCGACCATAAGATCGAAAATGCGATTCGCTGGTCGCGCGCGCTGGCGGGCTATTTTGCGCCGTTTGAAAATCGCGGCATGAAAATCCTGGGCCCTGCCGCCGCTCCACTCGCTCGGCTGCGCCGCGAATACCGGTTTCAATTCGTGTTGAAATCGCCGCAGCGTGCGGCGCTCTCGCAGATCCTGAGCGGGTGTCTGGATTTCTGCGCTTCGAAGGAAATTCCCGATAGCGCCGTCATCGTTGATGTCGACCCCACCAGCCTGGCATGAGCTCCCTGCGGCGACATTGGGGCTTCCTGCTCCGGCTCCTGGGTAGTCGCGGGCCAGGGCGTGAAACACAGAAGGAAGATCGCGAGTGCTCCCACGGCCCACGCGCGTCTGGATGGCGTGAGCGGCTGCCAGCGGTCGAGCAATGGCGGATGGCGGAATCGTAAAGAAAGAATCAGCAGCACACCGCCCCAGCCATACCAAAGCGGATCTTGTGTGCCGAGCGCGATCAGCGCGAGTGACGCAATGATGGAGATACGCCGGTGAGAGTGGCTCGCGAGGCTGTAAATAATGTGTCCGCCATCCAGCTGCCATACCGGCATTAGATTGAGTCCAGTGGCGAATACACCCATCCACGCGGCCCGGCCGACCGGATGAAGCAAGATTGAATTTGGATCTACGCCGGGATGAAACAGCGACATAAGAATTCTCATCAGCGGCGGATTGCCGAACACGATTGCCGCGCTCCCCTGCGCATCCGGAATTATTTTTGATGACGCAATCGCGTAGGCCATGGCCGGAACAGCAAGGATAAATCCCACCACAGGACCTGCGAGACCGACGTCGAATAGCGCGCGGCGGGTGGTGATGGGCGATCGGATACGAATGAACGCGCCGAATGTGCCAAACAACGTGGGCGCTGGAATGAAGTAGGGATAACTGACGTCAATGCCATAGAGCTTGCATGCGAAATAATGCCCGAGTTCATGCGCGAGCAGGATTCCGAGCAACGTAAACGAAAATGGAATGCCGAGGAGTAGGAGGCTGGGATGCTGGAGTGGGTAGACCATCATTGCAAACGGGCTTTCCTCACCCAAGAAGGGTGGTTCGTTGCGCGCGTACGAACGTGCAAACTCCGACCCAACGGCCAGCGTGGATATCACCGTAAGAATAAAAAGAATCAGAGCGGGCCAAATGGAGCGTGGGCGGGGAGGCGGTGGGGGCGGCACCTCGGCAAGCGGAGGGAAATGCATTTCCAGGATTTCGACTGGAACCCGGGTGTGGCCATTGCCACCATTATTGTCAACGCTCATGGAGATTGGATGCTGCGGGCCAAAAAAATGGTACCCCAAATTTAAGGGCAGGCCGCGCCACGATATCGGCTACGGCTTGCCTGCGGGGAGCGCCTGGAGTTCTTTGCCGGGCTTGAATCGGACGGCTTTGCCCGGCGGAATGCTGACCTGCTGACCCGTGCGCGGGTTGCGGCCGATCCCGGTCTTGCGCGGCTTGACGGTGAACACGCCGAAGCGGCGGAGTTCAATGCGTTCGCCGCGGCCGAGGGCGTTCTTCATGGCTTCGAAGACGGTTTCGACTGCCTGCTCAGCTTTGGTGCGGGTGATGCTTGTCTTCTGGACGATGGCGTTGACGATGTCGAGCTTTATCACACATTCCTCCGGCACAACCGGAAGCCTATGCTAGACAGGGGTTTGCAGGTTGTCAAGCACCGCGCTGTGTAATAAGATGCGCCCCTCGCACACGGCCGTCCCCTAGATTTTCGAGTCACGAGGAGGAACGGATGTCGGTGAAGTCTGACAAGTGGATCCGCAAAATGTCGCTTGAGCACAAAATGATCGAGCCGTACGAAGGCCGGCAGGTGCGCGATGGCGTCATCAGCTACGGTGTCTCGTCCTACGGGTACGACATGCGAGTGGCGGACGAATTTCGAATCTTTACAAACGTGAACTCCTCGATCGTGGACCCGAAGCATTTCGACGCGAAATCGTTTGTGGAATATAGGGGCGACGTGTGCATCGTGCCGCCGAATTCATTCGCGTTGGGACGCTCCGTGGAGTATTTCCGGATTCCCCGCAACGTGCTGACACTTTGCGTGGGCAAGTCCACGTACGCGCGGTGCGGAATTATCGTAAACGTGACGCCCTTCGAGCCCGAATGGGAAGGATTCGTGACACTCGAGATCAGTAACACGACGCCGCTCCCCGCGAGGATTTATGCGAACGAAGGATTGTGCCAGGTAATCTTCTTCGAATCCGACGAGCAGTGCGAAGTTTCCTACAAGGACAAGAAGGGGAAGTACCAGGCGCAGCAGGGAATTGTCCTCCCGAAAATCTAGGGGTCGAATTTCCACCAAGCACGCAACCCCTAGCTGAATCTCACCCGAGAACGAATTCTTACATTCTAAGAACACGAATCAGGGTCGGCGAATTATGGCCGATGGTCCTCTCTTGGAACAACGGTACACCCCAGCAGTTGGCCGGACCTGTGAAACATTCTCGTTCGAAAAACCTATCACTTGTATCGAATTTCACGATTGTACATTTCCGGGCGGAGTGAGGTACCTAAGTAACATGAGGCATCCTGCACCCGAATTCGGATTGGATCACGACGCGTGCGGCGTCGGATTCGTGGCCCAACTGGGCAGCACGGGCTCGCGCGACGTGATCGAACGCGCACTGACGGCGCTTGGGCGCCTGGCCCACCGCGGCGGGGTGGATGCGGATGGCTTGAGCGGGGACGGCGCCGGACTCCTAACACCGATTCCGAAGGAGTACTTTCGTGAATGCGCGCTTCGTGCGGGGGTCGAGCTACCCGAAGTCTTCGGCCTGGGAATGGTTTTTCTGCCGCGAGCGCGAGAGGCAGAGGCGCGCGCCGCCATCGAAGTGTTCGCTGAGCTGACAGGTTTGCGCTGTTTGGGCTGGCGTGAAGTCCCCACAGTTCCGCAAATTCTCGGCCCTCGCGCGGCTGAGTCCCTGCCGGCTATTCAACAGTGTTTTTTCTCCCAGGAAGACCACGCGCGCGATTTCGACCGGCTCCTCTTTTTGCTGCGCAAAAGAGTAGAAGCGGAAGGTGTGGCGGGGACATACTTCTGCTCGTTATCGTCTGAGACCGTGGTTTACAAAGGTCTGCTCGCTCCGCTGCAACTGCGCGTGTTTTATCCCGACGTGGATGCTCCCGGATTCCAGGTGCCGTTTGCCGTGTTTCATCAGCGATACTCAACGAACACGCAGCCGACGTGGACGCTGGCGCAACCGTTTCGATTGGTTGCGCACAATGGAGAAATTAATACCATTGGCGCGAACCGCCGGTGGATGCGCGCCCGCGAAAAATCGCTGCGGCGGCAACTGGTCGCTAAGGGTCACTTCCGCGCGCTCGAGGAAGCTGTGAGTGATTCGGCCAGCTTCGACAACGCGTTGGAAATCCTTCTGCACCAGGGGTACGGAATCGTCGGCGCAATGCTGCGCATGGTTCCACCCGCCTGGGAAAAAGACCCGCGCATGAGCCCGCAATTGCGCTTGTACCTGGAAAGCGAGGCATATGAGCAAGAGCCGTGGGACGGGCCGGCCGCCCTGGTTTTCACCGACGGGCGTCTCGTCGGGGCGAAACTTGACCGGAATGGCTTGCGCCCACTGCGTTACATACTGACCACTGACGGTTTGCTGATCGCAGGGTCTGAGGTTGGGCTGGCGGATTTACGCGGTCAGCAGATTGCCGAGCGGCAACGGCTCGGGCCTGGCGAAATGCTGGTGGCGGAACCGGCAACCGGCTTGATTTATCGGGGCAACGAGGTCGCCCAACTGCTGGTGTCGCAGACACCGGAAACGCGGGCCAAATTTGTTCCGGCGGTCCGGCTTGCACCGACGACAATCCCGACCTTCGTCCCCTCGCCGGAGCCGAAAAGGGTCGCGGCGGCGCTCGGCTGGACTGATGATCAATTTCGTCTCCTCTTTCAACCGCTGGGGCTCGAAAGGAAAGAAGCCACCTGGAGCATGGGTGATGATGCACCTCCGGCATTTCTTTCCGCGATGCGACGTCCGCTTTGGGACTATTGCAAACAACGATTTGCGCAGGTAACGAATCCCCCGATTGATCCCCTGCGTGAATCGCACGTGATGTCGCTCGATGTGCATCTGGGGCCTGAACTCAAGGCTGAATCGCCGGTGCTTGATGCGGAACAAGTGGAGGAACTCGTCCGACTTCTTCAACCCTCGGTGGAGCGGCTGGATTTCACATTGAATGCAGAGGAAGGCGTCAGCGGAGCGCTTGCGGCGATCGAACGGTTGCGCGAGGCAACGAAGGAATCCGCAAGCAGGAAGCCCAAGCTGGTATTGCTCACCGACCGTGATACCCGAGCGGATCGCGCGGCATTGCCGGCGATGATTGCTCTCTCGACTGTTTGGAAGGAACTGGTCCGCGCCGGGTGCTGCGACGTGCCCGTTGTGGTGGAGAGCGGCCAGGTGGTGGAAACGCACCACGTCGCGCTGCTCGTCGCACTGGGCGCGAGCGCTGTCTTTCCTTATCTCGCGATGGAATTGAGCGAGGGCTTGAAACCCGGTGGCGCTGCGAACTATCGAGCGGGAGTCGAGACAGGATTGCGCAAGGTGCTGGCCCGGATGGGAATTTCGACCGTGGCAAGTTACCGCAACAGCCAGTTGTTTGAAATTGTGGGGTTGGAGCGGAACGTCTGCGCTCAATTCTTCGAAGATGCGGCTACGGTGCTTGGCGGCAAGAATCTCGAGAGCGTGTTGGCAGATGCGCTCGAACGTCACACCCGCGCTTTTGGAAACGACGCGGCAACGCTGCAAGATGCGGGTCTATATCGCTTTCGCAAAGAAGGAGAACAACACTCGAATTCTCCGGAGCTTGTGCGGCGCATGCACCGGTACATCAAATCACCAACGGCCGAAGGCTATCGCGAGTTCGCTGAGTTGGTGGAAGGCAGAGAAGCTGTCGCGCTGCGCGACCTGCTCGAGATCCTGCCGGGGAAACCGGTGGCGCTCGACAAAGTGGAGGACGAGAATTCGATCCTGCGCCGCTTCAGCACCCAGGCGATGTCGCTTGGAGCGTTGGGGCCGGAAGCGCACCGCACGCTTGCAATCGCCATGAATCGGCTGGGAGCGCGCAGCAATACCGGCGAAGGCGGCGAAGATCCGGACGTCTATCGCTTCCAGCCGGAAGCAGCGAATCGCGTGAAGCAAGTGGCGTCGGCCCGATTCGGCGTCACGACCGAGTACCTGGTGCGCGCCGATGAGCTTGAAATCAAAATGGCTCAAGGTTCGAAGCCGGGCGAAGGTGGTCAGCTTCCCGCTGCGAAGGTGAACGCATACATCGCGCGCTTGCGGCACGCTGTGCCAGGCATGTCGCTGATTTCGCCGCCGCCTCACCACGATATTTACAGCATCGAAGATCTGGCGCAGCTGATCTACGACTTGCGGGCGGTGAATCCGGCCGCGCGAATTGGCGTGAAACTTGTCGCCGGATCAGGAGTGGGGATTATTGCTGCCGGTGTGGCAAAAGCAGGCGCAGATGTCATCACAATTTCTGGATTTGACGGTGGCACGGGAGCATCACCGCTCACGTCAATCAAAAATACCGGATTGCCGTGGGAAGTCGGACTGCGCGAAGCGCATTCTGCGCTGCTGCGGACTGGCTTTCGCCGGCGTGTGCGACTGCGTGTGGACGGCGGGTTCAAGATTGGGCGTGATGTCGTCATCGCCGCATTGCTGGGTGCTGACGAATTCGGATTTGGCACCGCCGCGCTGCTCGCCATCGGCTGCGTGATGGCGCGGCAGTGCCACCTGAACATCTGCCCCGCGGGTATCGCCACCCAGGACGAAAAATTCCGGACGCGGTTCGCCGGGAATCCGGAAATGGTGATGGCATATTTCTGCGGTGTTGCAAGAGAAGTCCGCGAGCGCCTTGCCGCACTGGGAGCTTCCTCACTGGAGGAAATCGTTGGGCGAATCGAGAGGCTTCGTCCCCGCGACGAACAGGCCGCGCGCCACCTGGGTCAGATGCTCGACCCCGCGCCCGTACCAATCCATGTCAAAGCGGCGGACACGCCGGAACTGCCCACGGAAAATTTCGGCGTGCAGCGGGAACTGGCGCGAGCCGCCGAGCGGATGATGTCGCCCCCGGCGAGACCATTTCGCTTTTTAATCGCAAATTCGGATCGCAGCATCGGAGCCCACTTAAGCGGACAAATTCTGCGCCGAACTGAATATCTGGGACTGGACGGCCGGACTTTCGACTGCGAATTCCGCGGCGCGGCCGGCCAAAGCTTCGGCGCATTTCTGGTCTCCGGCGTGCGCTTCCGCCTGGTGGGCGAGGCGAACGATTACGTGGCAAAAGGGCTGAGTGGCGGCACACTCGCAATCACCGCCGGAACAGAAGCCTCGCAGCGTGGTGACGTGCTGGCTGGCAATACCGTTCTCTATGGAGCGACAAGCGGCGAACTTTACATCGCTGGCCGCGCGGGCGAGCGATTTGCCGTTCGCAATAGCGGAGCTCTGGCGGTGGTCGAAGGAGTGGGGCAGCACGGGTGCGAATACATGACCGCTGGAATCGCGGTTATTTTGGGCGAAGCCGGAATGAACTTTGGCTCCGGGATGACCGGCGGACTCGCGTATGCCGTTCCGGATTCATTTTCGGACGGAGGCTGCAATCATGAGTTTGTTCGGTGCAGTCAACTCGAACAGCAGGAAGAAGAGTGGCTCAGGCGAGCGCTGAAGGAGCATCTCCGGTTGACCGATAGTCCACGCGCCCGGCGTTTACTTCGCGCGGCAGCTCCACTGCCCTTGATCCGCGTGGAACCAGTTCATGTTCCATGCCCTCTGGCGCAGACCTGGGCGCCCATCCTGGCGCGCTGGGAGAAGCGAGAGACGGTGTCGCTGGGCTTTTCAAACGTAACGCACATAGCGGAATCGCGTGCGGCGAAAGTGCCCGCGCGTTGAAATATTCTGTTCCAGCGTCTTCGAATCTGCGGCAGAGCTCACAGGCGTGATCAACCCCCCTTTGCTATAATCCAGCGCGAGGCCCAATGGATTTCGACCACCTCACAACCTTCCTTGAGATTGCAAAATCGGGCAGTTTTTCGCGCGCGGGCCAGAAGCTATTCCGTTCGCAGCCTGCAGTGAGTGCGCAGATTCGGCAACTCGAGCAGGAGTACGGCGGGAAATTATTCGATCGCGTCGGCAAATCGGTGCGATTGACCTCCGCGGGTGAGGCGCTGCTGGAATACGCCGGCCGCCTCTTAAACCTAAAAGACGAATCTATTCGCGCCGTGGCGGACCAGGCCACCGCTCCGCGCGGAAAGCTGACCGTTGGCGCCAACGAAGCGACTTGCCTCTACGTGCTCCCGCACGTGTTCGCCGAATATCACCGCCACTACCCGCTGGTGCAAATCAGCATCTACCGGAATTTCAGCCGCAAAGTGGTGGAAAAAATAGAGGACGGCTCGCTGGACGTAGGTATCGTCACGCTGCCCGTGAAGGCCCCCAGCTTGAAGACTTTCTCGATTTTTCGCGACCGCATCGTGCTGATGGTCAACCCGTCAAATCCACTGGCGCGGCAGAAAAGCGTGCGCATCAAGGAGATTGCTGGACAGCCTTTGATTTTTCCGAAGACTGGATTCACGCGGCAACTCTTTGACAAACATTTCCGGCCGTACCGCTCGAGCCTGCGGATTCCGATGGAGCTTCCGAGCGTAGGCATGATCAAGCGCTTTGTAGCGGCAGGACTGGGCGTTTCGCTGATCAGCGAGAGCTTTGCGCGCGATGAGGCCAGGGCTGGTGACGTGAAGCTGATTCCGATTTCGGATGTGGAGCTCTGGCGCGAGTTGGGGCTGATTTACCGGCGCGACCGAACTCTGCCGCGCACGGCGGCAGCTTTCGTGGCACTTCTGAAGCAGGACGGAACTCTGAACCCAGACGGACGCGCAGCACGCGCCCGCTAAATCCCGGACAAGACGAAAACACATCATGGCGATCCTGGTGACAGGCGGCGCGGGCTACATCGGCAGTGTGACTGTCGAGCGGCTGCGCGTGAAGGGTGAAACCGTCGTGGTGCTGGATGATCTGGCGCGCGGCCACCGCGAAGCGCTCGATGCAGATATTCCTCTCTATCGTGGCAAGGCCGGGGATCGCGCGCTGGTCGCGCGGATTGCCAGCGAACATGAGATCGAGTCCTGCATCCACTTTGCGGCATTGACGTTTGTCGGTGAATCCGTTCAGAACCCCGCGATGTATCTGGAGAATAATGTGGAGCAGGGAGTTGCGTTTTTTGGAGCACTGGAGCGCGCCGGCGTGCGCCGCGTGGTTCTGTCTTCGACAGCAGCCGTGTACGGGGATCCGGAACGAGTGCCGATTCCCGAGCAGAGCCGGCAATGGCCGGCGAACCCCTACGGCTGGTCAAAGTTCTTTCTTGAGCGACTGCTTGAATCCTATGACACCGCCTACGATATGAAATCCGTGGCGTTGCGCTATTTCAATGCTGCGGGGGCCACCAAACATCATGGGGAGCACCACGATCCTGAATCGCACTTGATTCCGAACGTGCTCGCCACTGCCGCGGGAGATAAGCGCGAACTTTCCGTGTTTGGCGACAACTATCCCACTCCCGATGGCACGCCCATCCGCGATTACGTGCACGTGGCCGACCTTGCCGATGCGCACATCCGGGCGCTGGAACATTTGCGCCGCGGCGGCGCGTCTGATCGCATGAATCTGGGGACAGGTGACGGTTACTCAGTGCTCAAAGTGATCGAAGTGGCGCGGAAAGTCACGGGCCGTCCGATTCCCATTCGCAAGGAAGCGCCACGCCCGGGAGATCCAGCGCGATTGGTCGCGGATCCGACGCATGCTAAGTCCGTTCTAGGTTGGGCTCCGGCGTCATCCGACCTAACCACAATTATCCGCAACGCATGGGAGTGGCGCCTGCAACACCCTCGTGGTTACGCATCTTCAGGGAAATAAACGCAGTGATTGGTCCGACGAACCAGGCAGCGGGATCCTGTAAATGAAAAAAGCCCCGGCATTTGCGCCGGGGCTTTTCTCGTTTGTGAGTTTATTACTGCTTTTGGGCGTTGTGCTTCTTGTTGTAGATTTTCCTGGACGCTCTATTCTGCTGCTGATTCACGGCGGCCTTATCGGTCTTCGTCAATTTGCCGCCGTTGGCCTGGCGCATGCCGCTCACTTCCTTGTTGATGCCCTGTTGCTGATTTTCGAGCTTGGCGGTTTCGCCCGGCGTCAACTGGCCGCTCTTGACGCCTTGCGCGATGCGATCCTGCTGATTTTCACGGCGCTGGCCGACTTCATTGTTTCCGTAGTGAGCTGTGTCAGCGTTGTGCTTGTCGTCGTAAATTCTGTTCGACAAGTGGTTCTGCTGACGATTGAGCTTGGTGCGGTCGGCAGCAGTCAGGTGGCCGTTGTCTTCCGAGCGCATGGTGCGCTCTTCTTTGTTCAACCCAGCTTCCTTGGTTTCAAGGTGCTTGGTTTCCCCCGCCGTCAGCTGGCCGCCTTGTACGCCCTGCGCGATGCGGTCCTGCTGATTTTCCTTGCGATCCTTGATCGAGTCCGGATTGGCAGCAGTAGTGGTGCTGCTCGACTGAGACTGTGCGAATGCGGCTTGTACAGAAAGTACAAGCAAGGCCGCAGCACTCAAAATAAGTTTCGTGGTTTTCATGATGTCCTCTCTTGAATGAACCTAGATTAAGTGTCGGCCAGTGCTGCTGGGAGAATGGCCGTACAAAGGGTGAAACACTAAGTGCAGGGGAAAGTTGCAGACCGATTCTGGCTTCTATTGTATAGCGATGAAAGCAAGATAGTTGCACAGCAGGTACAGCCCAGTTGGGTGCCACTCCCGACAATCAGGCTGTTTCCTAAGCCCCTTCCCAGCATCTAACAGTGTAACGTTATGCGTATTGGGATTGACTAACGCAAAGGGGAAGGAGGGATATGTTCGCCAAGCGATCTCCGGAGCTGACTTATAAAGACGTGACGCCGAAGGGCGCGTACGCGAATCGCCGCAATTTTCTGCTGGGGCTGCTGGCAACAACCGTCGCGGTGGCCGGATGGAAAAAATTCTCATACTTAATTTCCGGTCCCGGCACAGGTTCAGTCCCTGTAAAGCTGAAAGGGGTAATCAAAGGACCATACAGCACTGATGAGAAGCAGACGTCATTTAATGATGTGACTCACTACAACAACTACTACGAATTCGGCACCGACAAAGGTGACCCCGCTGAAAATGCAAAGAATTTCGTCACCTCGCCGTGGAGCATATCCGTCGAAGGCGAAGTAAAGAAACCGCGCAAGTTCAGCATGGATGAAATTTTGAAGCTAGCACCCCTCGAGGAACGCATTTACCGGCACCGCTGCGTGGAAGGCTGGTCGATTGTTGTCCCGTGGATCGGCTACTCCTTCAGCACGATTGCGAAATTGGTAGAACCGACATCCAAGGCGCAGTTTGTAGCCTTCGAATCATATTATGACCCGAAACAAATGCCGCTCGGCACTTCTGCCGGAATTCAATTGCCATATTTGGAGGGACTGAGGATTGACGAGGCGATGAATCCTCTTGCGCTGCTGTGCGTGGGAATGTACGGCGAGACTCTGCCGAATCAGGACGGCGCGCCGGTGCGCATGGTGATTCCGTGGAAATACGGGTTCAAGAGCGCAAAGTCGCTGGTGAAAATCCGTTTTGTGCAGAACCAGCCGCCAACGACGTGGAATATTGCCAATGCACATGAATACGGCTTTTATTCAAACGTGAATCCTAATGTGGATCACCCGCGGTGGAGCCAGGCAAAGGAACGGCGCCTTGGAGAATTCCTGCGGCGTCCCACGCTAATGTTTAATGGCTACGGCGACCAGGTAGCCGGTCTCTACAAGGGGATGGACCTGAAGAAGTACTACTGATCGGAGCCAGCACTTGAATTCCATCCTCACCAGCAAATGGACCAAGGTCGGCGTTTTTCTGCTTTGCCTTGTGCCGCTCGGAATCCTGATACTGCGCGCTGCGCAGGGAAATCTGACGGCGAATCCAATCGAATTCATCACGCACACCACCGGCGATTGGACCTTGCGATTTCTGGTGATCACGCTCTCTATCTCGCCGCTGCGAAAAATCCTGCGGCTGCCGCAATTGATTCGGTTCCGGAGAATGTTCGGGCTCTTCGCTTTTTTTTACGCCTTTCTCCATTTCTCCACCTGGATCGGCCTCGATAAATTCTTCGATTGGACGGAGATGTGGAAAGACGTCCAGAAACGCCGCTTCATCACTGTGGGCTTCACAGGTTTCGTTCTGATGATTCCTCTGGCCGTCACTTCTACGGCTGGCTGGATTCGCCGGCTCGGCGGAAAGCGCTGGCAAATGCTCCATCGCGCAATCTATCTGAGTGCTGTCGCAGGTGTGATTCACTATTACTGGCTGGTGAAATCGGATGTCCGGAAGCCGCTGCAATACGCCGCGATGGTCGGCGTGCTACTGGCGTGGCGCCTGGGGTCGTGGATATCTGGCCGCGGACAGCGCATCGCGACAGGCAGTGCTCCTCACACCGAAATAACTACCGCCGAATCGGCTTAGTCCCCGAGTCCCCACAATCGAAGAAGAAGTGGGCCCGACGACAGGAAGACTGGCCAGTTCAAGGCCGGTGTCCCTTTACTGACCCACCGAACAGCTGTGATTTTACGAGGTTCTGTGTAGAATAGTTGGACCAGCCGTATTCACCGGTTTCAGATCCTCAGCTCTCGATTTTCAGGAGATGTGTCCTTGAAACGTGCAACCAGTCTTATCGGGGCCGCTACACTCGTCTTAGTCATCGGCATGCTCCTAAGTGCCTGCGGCAGCACGGGTTCGTCGAATGGAAACCCGGGGACAACCACCGCGCCCTCGATTACGGCACCGCCAACGAGCCAAACGGCCATGGTGGGCCAGGCAGCGACATTCACGGTGATGGCTACCGGCACTGCTCCCTTGAAATACCAGTGGCAGAAAAATGGCAATAACGTTGGGGCAAACTCGAACAGCTACACCACCCCGGCGACGACCTCCGCGGATAGCGGCGCCAAGTTTGTCGTGACCGTGAGCAACTCGGCGGGCAGTGTGACAAGCGCACCTGCAACCCTCACCGTGACCTCAACTCCCGTGGCGCCGACGATTACCACACAGCCCGCGAGCCTGACGGTTACGCTGGGCCAGCCTGCGACATTCATCGTGGCGGCTACCGGGACCGCGCCGCTCACGTACCAGTGGCAGAAAAATGGCGCAACTGTCGGCAGCAATTCGACGAGCTACACCATTCCGGCAACGGCTCTGACGGATAACAACGCGCAAATCCTCGTAAAGGTGAGCAACTCAGCGGGGAGCAAGACAAGCTCTACCGCCACATTGAAAGTGATTGCTCCACCCCCAGGCAATGTGAAGGTGTTGACTTATCACAACGACATCGAGCGCACCGGCCAAAATCTGAACGAAACGATTCTGACGCCCAGCAACGTGAATTCGACGAGCTTCGGCAAAGTTGGCTTCTTGTCTGTCGACGGCCTCGTCGACGCGGAGCCTCTTTACGTGCCGAACCTGATGGTCGCCGGTTCGCCGCACAACGTTGTGTTCGTCGTCACTGAGCACGACTCCGCGTATGCGTTTGACGCCGACACGTTCGCGCAGCTCTGGAAGGTCTCGGTGCTCGGCGTCAATGAAACAACGAGCGACACGCGCGGGTGCGGACAGGTGTCGCCCGAAATCGGAATTACGTCAACGCCGGTGATCGACCTGAACGCCGGCGCGCATGGAACGATTTACTTAGTGGCGATGTCGAAGAATGGATCGAATTATTTCCAGCGCCTGCATGCGCTCGATATCACCACGGGCGCGGAAGAATCCGGCAGCCCGACGACAATTCAGGCAACGTTTCCCAATCTGGCCGGACATACGACGTTTGATCCGAAGCAATACAAAGAACGCGTGGGCCTGCTGCTGATGAATGGTGTGATCTACACCGGCTGGGCCTCACACTGCGACATCGGGCCTTATACCGGTTGGGTGATGGGATACAGCCAGTCCACACTGCAACAGGTGAGCGTGGTTAACATCACGCCGAACGGAAGCGAAGCGGCCATCTGGATGGCCGGCGCTGGACTGGCAGCGGACACTTCGAACAATATCTATTTCCTGGCTGGAAATGGAACGTTTGACACCACTCTCGATGCCAACGGCTTCCCGAACAAGGGCGATTTCGGCAACGCGTTTATAAAGCTCTCAACTGCCGGTAACAATTTGACGGTCGCCGATTATTTCAACATGCATGACACAGTTTCAGAGTCCGGTGCAGACGCGGACCTGGGTTCCGGCGGCGCGATGGTTTTGCCGGACTTGAAAGACACTCGAGGGAACAGCTGGCACCTGGCAGTCGGTGCCGGTAAAGATGCTCGCATGTATGTGGTGAATCGCGACCTGATGGGCAAATTTAATACCATCAACGACAACGCAATTTATCAGGAATTGGGCGGCGCGTTGCCTGGAGGTGTCTGGGCGATGCCGGCCTATTTCAACAACGCGGTTTATTACGGCAGTGTCGGCGCGGCGCTGAAAGCCTTCGCAATCGTAAATGCGAAGCTTTCGGCCTCACCTTCTTCCACGAGCTCTGCTTCGTTCGGCTATCCCGGTACAACCCCGAGTATTTCGGCGAACGGGAACACGAACGGAATTGTCTGGGCTGTCCAGAACAATGGCGGAGGCGTGCTGCGCGCCTACGATGCGACCAATCTGGGAACAGAGCTGTACGACAGCGATCAGGCTGCAAACGGGCGAGATAATTTCGCGGACAATAAGTTCATCACGCCCATGATTGCTGATGGAAAAGTTTTTGTCGGGACGCCCACCGGGGTTGTTGTTTTCGGCCTGCTCCCCTAGGCCTTCATTTTGTCTCGTCGCCGATTTCCAGCCCCAGCGCCGGAAACTGGTTTGTAAGAATATGGCGTCTGGAAATCCGCCCGCGCTTTTGCGGTCCGCCTATTGCGGCGGATGGACTCCTTGCTCATCGTTGTCTTCGCCTTCTTCGAGCGGACGAATGCAAAGATTTGTACCCGCAAGATTGCATTGATAAATCTGGTAGGCGGGCAGGTCCTTTGCTTGTACTTCGTAGTTGCCCTCTTCCATTAAATAGGTGGAATTGCCATCCGTCATATTGTAAGAATTTCCCGGCAGGGCACGAACGTGGAACAACCCCGTCGTTGCCTCGTAATTCCCGTAGCTGAAGCAGTGACCGATGCAAGCCCGGTCTAGCATGTGTTGAATCAAAACCCGCGACCCGAGTTGGGGCTTAATCGTTCCGAGCACGCGCTGGTTGGGAGGCAAGGTTGCGACCAGCCGTTCCACTTGCGCTTCCATGTGATTCAGAACAGCGGTGTCTTGATACAGGAGCCAGAAAAAGACCGCCGCGATCGCCGACAATCCCGCCAGGTGCCATTTACGCGGCGACATCACGCCCATCAAGCAACACAACAGAACAGCAGAGATCGACGTCAGGCGTTCGGTGATCAGAGCCAGCGAGGCCGGAGCCCCTGGAAAACGAATGCCGTCCGGGAGCAGTACAACACCCAATTCGACGAGGACGTACAACTGGAACAGAACAGCGTAGGACGACCAAAATCCCGATTCACGCCGCCGTTGGATTACCTCCCACAGGATCGTTGCCGGAATGAAAATGAGCACTGCCATTTGGACAATCTTGTACCGGGCGTCGAAAAGTAGAAATTGATCTGCACCCGTGAAATGCGACAGGGGGTCGGCTAATGCCTCGACGACGAAATGGCGCTCCAAGTGGATATGAAGAAAATAAATTGTCCCCGCTGCCGCCAGGAACAACAGCAGTTGCCATCGGCGCGGGACAGCTTCGGCTAGTGCGACATAAAGCGCTGCTGTCACCAACCAACCAAGACCCAGAGGGTGCGCAAGTACAATCAAGGGCGCCGTCGCGAAAGCCAGCAGGCGTTCGCGCCGATTTCCTCTCCAGAATAACGCCAGACTAAAGAACGACAGACCGATTGCGATGTAGTAGTTGAAGAAGCCCATCTCGAACGTCCAGCCATATGTCACCATTGCAATCAACGGAACGAGGAACCAGGGAGCGCGGCGCGTGGCAGCGCCGATCAGTGCAAATGCGCCCCAGAAGAAAATCAGGACCGCAAGCGAGACAGCGATTTTTTCGGCAATGTGTAGGCTGAAAATTTCTGCTGGCCCGCTCAGCATGTGGTCGAAGAGCACATTTGTCCACATGGGGGCAATCACAAGGCCGGGGGCTTGTCCGCGCTTGATCAAATGTGCGAGCCAGGCATTGTAAAGATGGCTTCCCAGATCGCCCGCCTCAATCCGGCGGTGCCACAGGCAGGGCGTGAGAACAATCAGCGAAATGAGACACACCTTCAGGCGGTGTTCACGGAAGAAGTGGGCCGCTTGCGCGAGCGCGGATGCACCTGCATCGTTTCGGGTTTCGTGCCCAGCGCTTTCGCTCTGTGTGTATGTTTGTCCAGCAGGAGATCCGAAAGTCAAGCGCCTGACCTTGTCGAAGTAATTTCCAAGTGGTTGCCGCGAGCAAAGATATCATGACTAAGAAGCAGGAATCCCCACATCGAATCAGCGCGAGTGAATGCTTGTGAAAACGATGGCGGCTGCTGACGGGGGTGCGAAATCTAAGCGTCTTCTTCGACGGGCTTTGGGGCGTATGGATACTTAAGAGGTTTGTGCGCGTGGGTCGTGGCGTAGTCGGCCAGCTCCGTATCGCTCAAGCGAAAGTGACTTTTCACAGGATGGTTTTCAGCAGAGGCAAGCTCGCGATGGAGCTTGTGGCTGCAAATATCCGGCGCGTCCTGGTAGCGAACGCGGCGAGTATCGAATGCTTCGTTAGGAATCGTAACCGTGTATTCGCGCGGTTCGGTAGCAGGTTCGCGGACAGTAAAGGTGTATTCTCGGACAAGATTCTTGGCTTCAAAACCGACAAACTGCACGATGATGCGGGGTTCGCTCATTAGATGCTTGCTACGGTTGCAACTGCTGCCACCGGCATGCTCTTATTAGGCGGCTCGACCGAAAAAAAATGGGCGGGTCGGCGTTTGCCGGCCCGCCCATTCCGACTAGAGGCTGGTGACGTTCGCAGCCTGCAGGCCCTTGGGGCCCTTAGTGACTTCGAATTCAACCGCCTGGCCTTCGTTCAGCGACTTGTAGCCCTCAGCCTGAATGGCCGAGAAATGGACGAAAACGTCCTCGCCGGACTGGCGCTGGATGAACCCAAAACCCTTGCTGGCATTGAACCACTTCACTGTTCCTTGTTCTCTCACTGATGTACTTCCTTTGTTTTTTAAGCTATTTGTGCTTCTCGACCGCCTCCAGCCGTAAAGCAAAAGAGGCTGCAAGTGTGAACTTGCAGCCCCTTCAATCGAATCTAAAGGTGTTACAAGAGCAACAAACGCAATACCACCTTAACATGTATCGCCCACCAAGCCTAATGAATTCTTTCGCAGCGTCTAGCGAACAGGAGTTACAACGTGTTGTTTTTGCCCCGACTCCACGACAGGAGCAAGCGTGCCATTGCGGATCACGTACTCGCCGTCGCGCCAGCACACCCCTCGCGTGGCCGCCTTCACGATTGCCTGCGTCAACTTGCCAAGAGTATGATAGCGCCCCCACGGGAGCGATGAGCCCTAGGCCGCTCAAGTGGCTCTCCCCGGAGGCTCGCCATGAAAAGAAAACCCCTGATTATCGCGGCCGTAGTCATCGTTGTGCTGCTGATCGTGATTGTGGCCCTGCCCTTCTTGATTGATGTAAATCAGTTCAAGCCCACGTTGCAGTCGGATATCGGGACAGCTCTCGGCCGCAAGGTGGACGTCGGCAACATCTCTCTGGCGATTCTTTCAGGCGGCGTCGAAATTGATGACATTGCGATTTCCGACGACCCAGCCTTTAGCCATTCATCGTTCTTGACGGCCAAACGCCTCACCGTGGGCGTCAATCTGATTCCTTTGATTTTCTCGAAGAAATTGGAAGTTCGATCGTTTGGCGTCGTCAGTCCCGAAGTTTCCTTGCTCCGAAATTCCGCGGGAGTATGGAATTACTCGAGCCTGGGCGGCAGCGCATCAAAGCCCAAGGCCAAAAATGACGCGTCTTCGAGCAACGCCAACCTGACCGTGGGAAAACTGACGATCTCGAACGGCAAGATTACGGTAGCCACCGTCGGCTCCCATGCCAAGCCCCTCGTCTATCAAGATGTGAACCTGGAGGTCAGCGACCTGTCCACTACCACGCAGTTTCCGTTTCAGCTTACGGCCAAGGATCCGGCGAACGGAGCCGTGAAGGTGGAGGGAAAGGCAGGGCCGATCGACCAGGCAGACGCTTCCTTGACCCCGCTGAACGCAAAGATCGAGGTGGAACATCTCGACCTGGGAGCTTCTACCGGTTTCCTCAGTGGGGCATCCGGGATGGGCGGGCTTGTTGATTTCAGCGGCACTCTGAATTCCGACGGCCGTCAGATGACTTCGAAGGGCACAGTGAAGACGAATAAGCTGAAACTCGTTGCCAACGGTGCACCTTCCACCGTTCCTGTAAACGTTGACTACGACACGGCATATGACTTGAAGCGCCAGGCAGGAGACCTCAAACAAGGAGACGTGCACATCGGAAAGGCTCTCGCTCGGCTTACGGGCACGTTCAACGCTGCCGGCGAGACAGCCACCATGCAGATGAAATTGAAGGGACAAGCCATGCCCATATCTGACCTGGAAGGCGTCCTTCCCGCCGTCGGAGTCACGCTGCCTTCCGGCGCGAGCCTCAAAGACGGATCGCTCGACGCCGACTTGTCCATCAGCGGGCCGGCGAACAAGTTGCTGATTACGGGACCGGTAAACCTCTCAAACGCAAAAATGGCAGGCTTCAGTCTGAAATCAAAATTGGGGGCGCTCGGATCCTTTGCGGGGTTGGGCGGAGGTGGATCGGACACCGAGATTCAAAAATTGAGCCTGAACCTGCGCATGGATCCGGAAGGAACACACGCGCAGAACCTGGATCTCGTCGCCCCGTCAATTGGAACCATTACTGGCGACGCAAACGTCAGTCCCAGTGGCCAACTGAATTGCAAAATGATCGCCAAGCTTTCCGGCGGCGCAGGCGCCGCGCTGGGTGCGGTCAGCCAATTCACGAAACTATCACCCGGTGGCGGGTCGCAGGGTGGCGGCATCCCATTCATGATTCAGGGCACCACCTCGAACCCGACCTTCGTGCCGGACGTTGCGGGTATGGCTGGCGGTATAGTTAAGAGCCAGTTGGGGGGCCTCGCGGGAGGAGCAGGAAGCTCGCCGGCCAGCCAGGCGACCAGCGTTCTCGGTGGATTGCTCGGCGGCAAGAAAAAGAAGTAGCGAACGGCCGAAATCCTGGGTCTTCGACAGGAATAGTTTTCTTTACGATTCAGGGTCCGATGCAGGCGGATCAATCACCGGTGCGCACGCCCGGAAATCTCTTTTCCAGCCAGGCACGCGCTTCTTCCGGATGAAATTGAAACGGGCCTAGCCCGCCGCGATAGACGATTTCTCCAGTTTCGTCGAGAATGTAAACGCGTTCAGGCCAGCCGGAATAGGCAGTGTCTGCGGTGTTCGCCATCGTATCCACGCCGAGCGGAATCGGAAAATGAAATCTTTGCGTAAAATCGTTAGCGATGGCCACGCGTTGCGCCAGCGATTTCGGCTGCGGGTAGCAAACTCCCTCATCCACATTTGATTTCATCTGCCATTCGTCAAGCGGATGCGCCTCGCGGATGTACACGGCAAGAAAGTCCGCGCTGTCTTTATAATCCTCGTAGAGTTTGACGAGGTAGCCTACCTCGCGGCGAAATGGCGGTCAGGTGTAACTTCCAAAAATCAGGACGAGGGGGCGCTGTCCGATGCGGTCGCGAATTGCAAATCTCGACTGGCCATCGAGCGACACCAGTTCGACGTTGGGTGCAGCATTTCCGACGCGCAAATCTCCGCGATGCCAGTGCGGCAGCGCATAGCGCAAAAATCCGTAAACGTCGCGCGGCCCGCCCATCATGTAGCTCAGCGCGCCATAGCCGAGCACCAGAATTACAACCAGCGCGATCGTCGTCCATTTCCACCAGCGCACGTGCAGCTCCTCTGACGCAGCGCAAAACGATAGCCTGCGCACGCGCGCGAGTCAATCTTTTGGGGGTGAGTTTCAGATCGCGCGGACACCCTTGCCGCCAGGCTGCAGCACAAGGCACCGCCGATGCGGCCTGAGCGACTGTTCTCTACTGCACGTTTACAGCGAATTGAATCGAGTGCGTGACGCCACCAGCGGTAATGGAGACCACAGCATGTGAGTCGACGCCAACGGGCGTCCCGGGATTGTGGGGACCGCCGCCACCACCGCCGCCGCAAGCTGAAAAAGTCAACAGGGCTGCGATCGCGAGGAAGGTGATAACCACAGTCTGCAATTCCTTCCTTTGTTTCGAAGCGCTCAGAAAGGAGAGCAGACCGAGCATCACGCCAACCAACATCATGGCCGGGTCAAGACCATGCGGCCAGTTGATCGTTTGAGGCGTCAAATTCGATGGCGCCTGCGTCGAAATGGTGAGTGTCGTCATTGCGGTGCTTGTTGCTGCGTTTAAGCTGAGGGAAGACGGCGAAAAGCTACAGCTGCTCTCTGACGGCAAGCCCGCACAGGAAGACGGCGAGAGATTGAAGTTCCCATTGAATCCGTTCATCGCTGTGAAGGTCAGCACTGTAGAGCCTGATTTCCCGGGGCTAGAAACTGTGACCGTCTGCGGGTTTGCGCTGATGCTGAAGTCTGGGCCGGGGGTCACCGTCAAAACTGTACTTCCAGTAGAAACCTGGTAGTTGGGGTCGCCTGAATAATTCGCATTTATCCCTTGAGTCCCAAGCACAGAGGTAGTCGTCGTTACTTGTGCTTGTCCGTTTGACAGGGGTACAGGGTTGAGTGAAGCGCCAGGCACGAAGAATGTCACCGTGCCGGTAACTGGAGGTCCACCTTTCATCCCTGACACAACGGTTGCTGTAAGAGTGACAGGCTGGCCTTGTTGGATCGTGGAGGGGGATGCAGAAAGCGAGGTAGTGGTGGGGATGACCACGTCAATCGTAATCGCGGGCGAAACGGGAGAAGGGGCGTAATTGCTGTCCCCGTTGTAAATGGCGGTAACGCTATCTACCCCTTGCGGTAACTGAGCTGTCTCAAAAACTGTAAATCCGGATATCTGACATGGGGGGAGGATGCCGTTTACCGTAAGGAGGTTATTTGCCACCGCAACTACTCCTACAAGCAGGGTGATCGTGCCAGTGGGGAAGCTGCCGCAGCTTTGGGAAGAGAACGTTACATTTATAGGGTTCTGAGTTCCTACACCTGCGACAGCGGGACCGGTTAATGCAGGCAGCTCCGTCGCTGCTTTCGTGATCGTAAATGACAGCGGACTCGCGTTGTTGTTGCTGGGTTTGAAGCTTGCGTCCCCGGAGTAGGCAGCTGTAATTGAATGCTGTCCCGGCGAAAAAGGGGGAATCCCATTCGGCGTGAAAGTGGTGCCGCCGCCATTGAGAACAAATGGGTTGCCAGGAACACCGGACGGAACTCCTGCAAGCGTATCGGTAAATGTGACTGATCCTGTGGCGATGCCGTTCCCGGATTGGCCTACCACATCGGCGGCCACAAAAACCGGAGTTCCGTAGGGCCCCGACGTGAAGGGAACGGGAAGGGTGAAGAAATTGCCTGTGACAGCTCTTACAGTCGTGGTGCTGGCCTCAGGCATAACGGTCACCGCCACCGGAGCGGAATCACTAGCACCAAATGTTCCATCGCCGGGATAGTGTGCGGTGACCATGAATTGATTACCGCCGGGCAGGAGACTCGTGGTTGTGGCGACCGAGCCATTGGCCAATGTGAAATCCGCGTAGCCTTGCCCCGTCCCGGTAACCAACGAGACTAACCCGGTGGGTGTCCCCGTGGCGGGTGGTTTCGCCGCAACGGTTATGCTGACGTTGACCGGTGTGCCATGGACAATACTCACGGGCGTCGGCGTCAACCCGAGAGTAATCGTACTGCCCTTAAATGCACCGGCGGCAGAATTGTAGGCGTTCACTAGGTTTGTAGCGTCAACAGAGCCCAGCCCCGTGGCTAAATCGAAGCCTGGACCTGCGGGGTAGCCGTTCAACACACCGATGGCGTCGGCGGCGCGAGTCGTGGTGCAATCCTTGCTGCCTTTGAAGCAAGGTTGGGCGATTGTGCCCGATGTCACATCGTGAAAGATGCATCCAGCCGGGGGAGTAGCGGACGACGCACAACTTCCCCCCGGTTGAGCCGCCAGGTTATACAGGACATAGTTCGCGTTTCCCTGACGCGACTGCGTCTTTTGATCCACCATTGCCATAATTCCTGCAAAGCTCGGGGCGGAAGCAGAGGTTCCACCGAATCCCAGAAATTGAAGCGCCTGAGGATTCTGGTCGCAATAAGTTCCGCCCGTTTGGTCAGCTTCACACACGATGTAGAAGCTGGCGGAAAAAAGACCCGTTGCAGCGTACAGAGAGACGTCCGGAAGATCCCGCTTCCCATCGACAGGCACTCCTGGGCCAACTTGCCATGGGGGTTTCGCATAACCGCCTGAACAACTCGTAATGTCCTGGCCATTGCTGACAGTGCATGTGCTCTTCCCGCCACTTCCGCCATTCGGAATCGCGATGAACGCCAACTGAGGGTTGTTGCAGTTGATCTCGGCAGTTGGGCTAAACCCAAACTGCGTGAGGAGAGAATTTGTGCATGAATCATTCCAGGTAAGCTCGGGAATGTATCCTTTTGCCGAGGCTAGATGGGTGTCGTTGTTCAAATTCCAGAAATTCGATTGGTTGTTCACGTCGTTGAAATCGGTTCCGCCGACGCCGACGTTGTAAGGTGTCGAAGAAAACCCGCTAACTTGCAACCCAAATTGCGCCGGTTGCCCGCCCCGATCACAAACGGCTGACCCACTGTCCCCCGTTGAAACGAACACAGTGATCCCTTGGGCCGCTGCCTGCTGCCAAAGTTGATTGAAGAACAGATTGCCGGACGTGCCCAGAGCCGGTTCGCAGATGCCATAGCTCACGCTCATGATGGGAGCGATATTGTTGTCAACAATGTATTGCGCGGACAGATCAACGCCAAGAGTCGCATCCGTGGTAGCCGAAATCACAAACTTGATCGTTGCGTCCTTGGCTACCCCGCCGGCCCACTGGACGTCGAGATCGGACTCCGATTCATCACCGTCCACAATTCCAGGATCGGGTCCGTCGAGGATGATCTGCGGATCATTCGGCGGCAGTCCAAAGAGGTTTCGGAATCCACGGATGTCCTGAATATCGATGTCACTCTCGGCGACGATCGCAATCGATTGGCCCGAGCCGTCGATGGCGGCGGGGGAAGCGTTCCAAAGGGGCAGGACATCGTAAATCGCAGCGAAATCGTACGGTCCAAGCCCGAAGCACTCCGTGGTTCCGGTTGCGCTACACGTTCCTCCAAAAGTAAACAGTGACTGTAGCGGTGTAATCACGCCTGTGGATCTTGACTTCGAGAACCGCCCTACCACACGGTGCATCGGTTGTCTTGGAAAATTGTGAAGTGTATCAATACCAGCGACGACAGGCGCAAGCGCTGTAGGAATCTGGGGGTCGGCCGAGTTGGCCCAATGGTCTGCGCCATCCACCGAGTACTTGTGAATCGTGGCGTGAAATGCTTCCTGAACTTTTTCGGCCGTCCCGGAAAATTCAATTGCCGTCCGGCCCTTGGTGACTTTGTTCACCTGAAAGCCATGCAACTGAAGCCAGGAGGTTACAGTTTGAATATCCTGGTCGGAAAGCCCAAACTGCTGGCCGAATTGTTCCGGCGTGAGCCAGTTGTGAAAATTTGGGGAGGCCTTCTGCTGCTGCTGGTCGAGAAGCGCGCTCAGCGCGGCTTCCTGCCCCGGGCTACGCTTCAGCACGAGCAGCATACGCTCCATGGGAAGACTGAGCGGAGCGACACCGCGGTCGAACTCTGCCCGGGCAAGCGGATAGGTATTGCCCTTGAGGATAACTCGCTGCGCTTCGTCAACCGGCTGAGTAATGAGCGAGCGCGTACGGACGGTCTGGGCCGTAGCAATCCCACAGGAGAGAAAGATTGAACCGAACAAGAGAATCGATACGAGAGAAATCTTGCGGCCTTGCCGCATGGGGTTGATGGGAATCATTAGGGGCACCCTGTTTAATTGAACACTGATCTGTGAGGGTCTGTTTACAATCAGCTACGTAACAAGTCAACAAGTATGTTTCTCTGGGCTGCGGCGCGCATTCTGCTGCTTAGGTCTCAAGCCGTCAATTACTCTAACTGTGACATTCGTTCATACTTGTGTTAGAAGTAAAACCATTCATGGTCCGAATCTGCTCAATCCTCGGGCCACGAAAAGTGGCGCGGATGCGAAATGCATCTTGCCTGAGGACGGCAGCCCAAGGCTGAGTATTTAACGTGCGTGATCCCTCATCGTCTCGAGAGCGTCACCAATGCGAACGGATAGTGAATTCTTGCTGTACGGCTAACTGCAGAGGAGCATCCCTGTGGACAACATTCGCGCGGCATCAGGCAAGCTGAATGCAGCAATGAAAACCCTCACGATATGGGGCCGAAATCATCGCCGGCTTATATTCATTTCCCTCTCCCTTCTCTTTCTGGGCGCCACTCTTGGCCCCCTTGTGGCCAGGCAAACTCTCTCAAAGGAACAAATTGCAGAGCGGGAACATGAGTCGCCAGACTTAGTTCGCAGACGGGCGGAGTGGTTCTTCCGTCCACGAGCCTCCGCCAATGGTCACGTACCGGGCGGAGTCCGCCTGAAAGCTCTGGAAATGATGGACGCTCGGGTTCGCGCGGAAGGAACGCTATTCGGGCGTGCTCCTCTACTTTCGACGGGGATTCAAGGGTCCCAGACGCATTGGACAACGATCGGCCCGCAACCCATTGCCGAATTGACCTTTTTCGGAGCAATTTCTGGCCGTGTCACAGCTCTTGCCGTGGACGCGTGCGACACAACGGGTAATACCGTCTATCTCGGTGGTGCCGAAGGCGGCGTTTGGAAAACGACGGACGGCGGCCAAACCTGGACTCCGCTGACGGATCAGCAGGATTCGCTTGCGACCGGCTCCATCGCCTTGGGCCCAGGCTGCAATGGTTTCCCGATCCATGCAGCCGCCATCTATGTTGGCACCGGAGAAGAGAATTTTGCAGGTGACAATTACTATGGGGCAGGTGTCCTGAAATCCATCGACGGGGGCTCAACATGGACTCGAGATCAGACCTTCATCAGCGGGGTGGGCAAGAGCAATCTTGCCGGCGACCCTTACATCGGCTCGCTTGCTATCGACCCCAATCAGCCATCCACGATTGTTGCGGCTGTCGAGACCACTGATATCTTCGGTGATCCCTCGCAGGTGTCTTCGGGGATTTACCTTTCCACTGACTCCGGAGTTAATTGGAGCATCGTTGGGCCGATCAGGTCGCCCGCAACATCTGTTCTGTTTGATCCGAACTCTCCTTCGACGGCGTATGCGGCAATCGGGAACCCATTCGGAGATCTCCAGAATGGTGTGTACCTGTCGACCGACGGTGGGGCTACCTGGACGAATTTGCCGGGGTTAAATACTCCCACGGGCGGCCCGACCGCAATGGGCAGGATCACCCTTGTTGCTGCGCCAACAGGGAGTCCCCGTGCGCTCTACGCTGCTATCGCCAGCGCCTCCACGACTTCAAGCGACCTTCTCGGTGTATTCAAGAGCACCGACGGCGGAACAACCTGGGCAAGACTGAATGGCATTCCATCCTTTTGCAATCACCAGTGCTTCTATGACATGTCCTTGGCGGTTGCTCCAGCGAGCGGCGGCAATGTCATTTTCGCAGGAGGTGGCGCCCGCGCGATCGGAGGTTCGAACGCTTTAGCCCCCACTGTCATCCGGTCAACTGACGGGGGGAATACTTGGGGTGATGTCTCGGTCGATGGGAACGGACGCCAACTCCATGTGGACCATCACGCCCTTGAATTCACACCAGATGGCACCAAGATCTATGCCGGTAACGACGGAGGTGCTTGGAGTTCAACCGACGTCGTGAATCCCGCTACCGTCGCAGGTGGACAACACTGGACAAACCTGAATGGGACGCTTACTCTCACCCAGTTCTACCCTGGTAACTCCATTCACCCCTCCAGCGATCAAATCATCTTTGCAGGGTCACAGGATAATGGGACAGATGAATTCACGGGGAACTTGATTTGGTCTAACGTCGAAGTCTGCGGCGATGGCGGCTATACTGCCATTGACCCGCTGAATCCCAGCACGGTTTATGCTGGCTGTGCTTTCTTTCTTGGTTCAAGTATTTTCAACAGAAATAGATCAATTGGCGATCCCACCCAATGGTTCACGATTCAGAACGGGATCAATGTCCAGGACGGGGGGCCTTTCATCCCTTCGTTTATCATCGACACAAAATCACCAAATACTCTTTATGTCGGAACATTTCGCCTCTATCAGTCAAAGAGCAATGGAGATTTATGGGTGCCGATCACTTCGGATCTTACGAACGGCTTTGTGTTCATCGACGCCGTCGCCGTGGCCCCCGCTGATTCCAACACCGTGTATGTAGGCACTGGCGACCCGAATATCTGGGTTTCGACAAATGCACAACAAGGTGCGACTGCGACTTTTGCGAGGGTTGGAACCTCCGCTACGACGACCACTCGTCCGGTTAGCGCAATTGCCGTCAGTCCTACTGATCCCTCAACGGCGGTGGCGACTTTCTCCGGGTTTTCGGTTTGCGGGTTTTGTGACTCCCGCGGTCACATATTTAAGACGACGAATAAGGGCGTGACCTGGGCAAATATAGATGGAAACACTCTACCTGATATCCCCATCAACGACATTGTAATCGACCCGAACGACCCGACAGGGAATACCATGTACATCGCGACTGACGTGGGGGTGCTGGGGACCCAGGACAACGGCACGGCGTGGACCACTCTGGCGCCCGGTCTTCCGAAGGTGGTTGTCCTGTCTCTCAAGCTTCAGACCTCCTCACGCACCCTTGTTGCAGGAACTCACGGCCGCGGCGCTTGGAGTCTACTGCTCCCAGGCGTGCCCACCTTTGCCCTTACCTCTATTTCCCCTGGAGCTAGTCCACCGATCACCACACAAATCCTGCTCTCGGCTAACGGCAATGGTTTCACACCGACGTCGGTGATCAATTTCAATGGGACTAATCTGGCGACGGACGTAACTGCGATTCCGATTTCACTCAGGGCACCGGTCACCGCAGCAATGGTCGCATCCGGCGGCGGGTTTCCGGTGAAAGTAACGGATACCGCGAATAGTACGTCGACCAACACAATCAATTTTGGCATTTATGGTGGTGCTGACTTCAAATTCGGGAGTCCTACCCCCCCCACTAACTCGGTCACGGCCGGCGGGTTCGCCAATTACACTGTTCCGCTGACCCCGGCGGGAAATACGGGAACCGGTGTGAGCTTGACCTGTTCCTCGAGCCCACCCACCGCCACGATTACGTGCAGCTTCGATTCAAACCCTGTCACTCCGTTGCAAGGCGGGGCTAACTCCACTGTGACGGTGCATACACTCGGCCACGGGTGGGTGCCATCCGTCCCAGCGAATCGTCCCACGCCGGTAGCGATTCGCGCCATCCAGTCAATCTTGGCTGGTCTGCTCCTGATGTTTATCATTGCATTCGCGATGCTACCTGTGGCGCGACGGCGTCTGATGGTTGGTCTGACGTGCGCAGCGGTGATTGCGGTGCTCGGTGTGATGGCAGCTTGCGGCGGAGGTGGTGGCGGCGGAAATAACGGAGGGGGAGGTACTCCTTCGGGCACGTATACGATTACGATCAACGGTCAGTCGGGGACCTTCTCGCACGCAGCGCCGGGCGTGCAGTTGATGGTACACTAGAGGCCGTATGGCTGACCGCCGGATAATTTTGCTACGTCTCGAAGGCGCGATTCCACATTCGGCGATTACTGCTCAAAAAAAAGGACGGCTGCACAATTGTTGTGCAGCCGTCTCCCTTAACAGATGCCGCTAATCCTTACCAATTATTTACCAGGTTAAACGCGTTTACGGTGCCCAGGCCCGTCGCCCTGTCATAGCCGACTCCAGCATTGAATCCGGGCAGGAAGCCGATCGTCGGACCGCCGCCTGTCTTGGGGCCGCCACCGCTGCCGCACGCTGCGCATGTCAACAGAAACGCGAAAGTCAACAACGCGAATACTACGCTCCAGCTGCGTCGTTCTTTGCGGAAAATCAGCAGCAGGATGCCGAGGGAAAAGGCGCAGGCAAGAGCGAACAATCCCGCCGTCGTTCTAAAACTATTCGTTGTGGGCGGTCTAATCACCTGGGAAGTGATCGCCTGGCCGCATTTGGTGGTGGACGCGGTCGACAACAAACATGGGACCGAGTTCGTCCCGATTGTCACGTCATTGAAGATGCAGTTAGCCGCAGGGTTGGTCGAATTGCAATTCGCTGGTATCTGTCCACCAGCGAGTGTGTAGAGTGTCGGATTGATCAAGCCGAGCCCGGCGTTGGGGCTGTTCTTTTGCAGGACGATCGCCATGATACCGGCAAACGCCTGCGTGGAGACGGACGTTCCGCCCACGGCTGAGAAGTTCTGGAATGGGGAATTCAGATCACAGGCGGCATTGTTCGTATCCGCATCCTGTTGGCAAACCACATAAAAACTTCCCACAAGCCCGGCGCCCGCGAACAACGAAACATCCGGCAGGTCCCGCTTGCCATCCGCTGGGGTGAGAGCAGTTTGCCAGGAGGGTTTGGAGTAGATGCCGCTCATTCCTCCGCTGCCCCCGACCGGCACGATGAATGAAGGACGAACACCAGTGTCGTTGCAGGCTGCCAGAATGGTGGAGTCAAAACCTGCGGTGATAAAGGCGGTGTTCGTGCAGGAATCGTTCCAGACGTTTTCCGGAATATACCCTTTGGCGGTGAGTTGGGTTTGGCCCGTCGGACTTGTCGAAGGGGCTGTGTTCCAGAACGCACTTTGATTGTTGAGTTGATTGAAGTCCGTCCCGCCAATGGCGGTATTGAAAGGGGTGGACGCGATCCCGCTGACTGCCAGGCCCGTCGATGCCGGCTGCGGCGACGTCAAATTTGGATTTGGAAATTCGCAGCCTGCCGAGCCGTTGTCACCGGTCGAAACTATAACTGTGATGCCCTCGGCCGCGGCCTGCGACCAGAGACCATTGAAGAATTGGTTCGTAGCGTTCCCCAGGGTGGTCTCACAATTTCCAAAACTCTCGCTCAAGATGGGAGCGAGGTTGTGCTGAACGACGTATTGGGCGGCGGTGTCCACGCCCGCTGAGGCGTTCGTGTTGGGAGCAATCACGAGGTCGATCGTCGCGCCTTTGGCGACGGCGCCCGCCCACTGCGTGTCAATGTCCGCTTCGATCTCATCGCCGTTGAGGCCCGGATCTACGCCACTCGCGAGAATCACGTGGGGATTGTTTACAGGCAGGCCAAACAGGCTGCGAAACTTCGAAGCGTCAGTGAGATTGATATTGCTATCGTTCACAATCGCAATGGTCTGCCCCGTTCCATCAAGCGCTGGTGTGCTGCTCCAGAGCTGCTGCACGTGGTAGATCGCCGCGAAGTCGGCGGGCCCGACGGCGAAGCAGGTATTGTTGAGTCCACAGGGTGATCCAATATCAAAAGTAAAATTCGGATTCACCGGCCGCACTTCACCAGTAGCTTTCGAGCGGGAATACTGGCCGAGGCGTCGCCCCATTGGCTTCCTCGCGAAATTGTTGAGTGTGTTCACCCCCGCGACGACGGGCACGAGGGCAGCGGGGATTTGTGGATCACCCGCGTTAGCCCAATGCTCCTGACCGTTAACAACGTATTTGTGGATTTCAGTGTGCAGGGCTGCTTTCACCTGACCCGCGTTGCCAGAAAATTCAATTACGTTGCGGCCCTTCGCAATCGAGTCGATTTGAAATCCGTGTGATTCAAGCCACGAGGTAATCGTCTGCATATCTGAATCGCCTGGGCCGAATTGCTGCCCGAACTGCTCCGGCGTCAACCAGCGATGATAGTTAGGCGAAGACTTGTCCAATTGCTCCGCCATCAGCTTTTGGAGAGCGGGTTCCTGCTCCGGGCTGCGCTTGAGAACGAGCATCATGCGGTCCATCGGGAGATCTGCCGGGGCCGGGCCCTGATCGAATTGCAGGCGCGCCAGGGGATGCGTATTGCCCTGGAGCCGAACAGTTTTAGCGTCGTCCACAGCTTGCGTGATCCGCCGCAGGGAATTGCCAGTTTGTGCTGACGTCCAGGTGGAAAAAATCAGAGCGATTGCTGCCAGGGTCAGGCCAGAACAGAAAACAACGCGATCGACTTTCATGGCGCTCCTCTAAAACTCGCGTTCAACGCTTGGAGATTTCGCGAGTTGGTCTGTAGGGCTACAATCTTACATTTTAGGGAAAGGCCGCTGGCGAAGCGAAATGGTGGATGTTGCCTTGAAGGAAACAGGCATCCGCGCGGCCTCGATTCCAAGAATCATCCCTCAGATTTACTTCTAAAACTAGGCCTAAGATGCGACAACCTTGAAGATGGCTGCCTCGGGTCACCAAATTCGCAAATTGTGGTAGATTAGGCGCCGTCAGGCAGGCCACCGGGCCCATTGCCGGGATCTGCTGCCTGCCAACCTGCGATCGGGAGGTGTAATCACATGACCTGCCCGCAATGCAACCATGCAGTACCTGCAAAATCTCTCTGGACTCCCGCGGGATTTTCGTCCGTTGTCTGCCCTTACTGCCATGCCAGTTTGTGCCCCACGCCGCTCCGCGCGATTGTCCTCTTCGTGATTTCGTTCGGTCTGGGAGACGCCGTTCTCGTGTTGTTGCGGCGCGACGGTGCGGAGCTATGGCTCGGCTTTGCGGGATTTTTTGTTGTGTTTCTTGCGGTCTACGCGGTCTTTGCGCCCCTGGTGCTGCGCCTGCGGCTCAAGGGAACTGGCGGAGCGCCGCATCTTACCGGGCACAAGGCCTGAGCAGATTGCGGCCCAGACCGCAGTGCGTTGAAAATCACATCGGACAACTGCCCTAGAGCATTTGCCGCAGAACGTACTGCAAAATTCCGCCGTTCTGGTAGTACGCGACTTCAAATGGGGTATCCACGCGCGCAATCGCCGTGAAAGTTTTTTCTTTGCCGGCGGCGTCGCGTGCGCGGACTTTCATCTTCTTTCGTGGCTCAAAATTATGAGCCAGTCCTTCCACGTCAAAAATTTCCAGCCCCTTGAGCCCGAGTGTCTTTGGAGTTTCGCCTGGCAGGAATTCGAGTGGCACCACTCCCATGCCGACCAGGTTCGAGCGATGGATTCTTTCGAAACTTTCAGCCAGCACCGCGCGGACGCCCAGCAAGATTGTTCCCTTGGCGGCCCAATCACGTGAGGAGCCCGAGCCGTATTCTCTTCCCGCGATCACGATGAGGGGCACCTGCTCCTGGCGGTATTTCGTTGCCGCATCATAGATGGACATCTTCTGGCCGCTCGGCTGATGAATCGTCCAGCCGCCCTCGGTCCCGGGAGCGAGAAGATTGCGCAGGCGGATGTTGGCAAATGTTCCGCGCATCATTACTTCGTGGTTGCCGCGGCGCGCGCCGTAGGAATTGAAATCCTTCGGCTGGACGCCATGAGCGATCAAATATTTTCCGGCGGGCGAGTCGGCCGGAATCGAGCCGGCAGGAGAAATGTGATCCGTCGTCACGCTATCGCCGAGCACGGCCAGCGCACGCATGCCGTGCAGATCGGTCAGCGCAGCGGGCTTCAGCGGCATGTCTTCGAAATACGGTGGATGCTTGATATACGTGGACTTGGCGTCCCAGGCGTATAAATCGCCCTCGGGAATGGGGAGCGCGCGCCAGTGTTCGTCGCCGGTGAAGACATCGGCGTACTCCTTGCGAAACATTTCGCTCGAAACGGAATCGCGCATCGCCGTTTCCACTTCCTGCGGCGTCGGCCAGATGTCCCGGAGATAAACGGGTTTTCCGGACTTGTCGCTGCCGAGCGACTCGTTGACCATATCGAAATCCATCCGGCCTGCCAGCGCGTAGGCCACAACCAACGGCGGCGATGCCAGGTAATTTGCGCGGCAGAGCGGATTGATGCGGCCCTCGAAATTGCGATTTCCACTGAGCACAGACACGGCGGTGAGATTGTTGTCCTTGATCGCTTTCCCGATCGCATCGGGCAAAGGGCCGCTATTGCCAATACACGTGGTGCAGCCATAGCCGACCAAATGGAACCGCAGCGATTCGAGATAGGGCCACAGGCCGGCTTTCTGGAGGTAGTCGGTGACGACTTTCGAGCCGGGCGCAAAACTCGTTTTCACCCAGGGTTTCGAACTCAGTCCGCGCTCGACCGCTTTCTTTGCCAGCAATCCCGCGCCGAGCATGAGCGAAGGGTTCGAGGTGTTCGTGCAACTGGTGATTGCGGCGATCACCACCGAGCCGTCGCTCAATTCGAACTTGTCACCGTTGTTTTGCACGGTGACGTGCTTGGGAACAGCGCCCAACGATTTCTCGAAAGACGTTTTCGCGTGCGACAGTGGCACACTATCCTGCGGACGCTTCGGCCCGGCCATGGTGGGAACCACTTTCGAGAGGTCGAGTTCCACCTTGTCCGAAAAAACAGGATCGAGCGTTTGATCCGTGCGGAAAATTCCTTGTTCTTTGGTGTAAGCCTCGACAAGTCGCACGCGGTTTTCGTCGCGGGCTGTGAAGCGCAGATATGCCAGCGATTCAGCGTCCACGGGGAAAAATCCCATGGTCGCGCCGTATTCGGGCGCCATGTTGGCAATGGTGGCGCGGTCAGGAAGCGTGAGGCTCGAAAGGCCCGTGCCGTAGAACTCGACGAATTTTCCAACCACACCTTTCTTGCGCAGGATTTCCGTGATGGTGAGCACCAAGTCCGTGGCCGTTGCGCCTTCGGGTAGACGGCCGTGAAGTTTGAAACCGACGACTGCCGGGATGAGCATCGAGAGAGGCTGGCCAAGCATGGCCGCTTCCGCTTCGATTCCGCCGACGCCCCAGCCGAACACTCCGAGGCCATTGACCATGGTCGTGTGCGAGTCGGTGCCTACAACCGTGTCTGGAAACGCGACCCACGTGCCACCTCGAATTTCGCTGAAGACGACACGCGCAAGATATTCAAGATTCACCTGGTGGCAAATGCCCGTGTCCGGCGGCACAACTTTGAAATTCTGAAATCCTTTTTGTCCCCATCGCAGGAAAGCATAACGCTCGATATTGCGCTGCATTTCAAGATCGGCGTTGAAGGCGAAGGCACTGGCGATCCCGTATTTGTCCACTTGCACGGAATGGTCGATCACTAATTCGGCGGGGAGCAGGGGATTGATTTTCTTCGGGTCGCCGCCAAGATGGCGCATGGCATCGCGCATGGCTGCGAGATCGACGACCGCCGGCACACCTGTGAAATCCTGGAGTAGCACGCGCGCAGGCATAAAGGAAATTTCTTTTTCAGTTGCGCCGGTGGCGGATGTGGGGTCCCATCCGGCGAGGGCGTGGATGTCCTCTGCGAAAACAAATCGCTCATCCTCGTGCCGGAGCAGATTTTCGAGCAGCACTTTCAGCGAGAAAGGAAGGCGCGAAACGTTGCCGATGCTGGCGCGTTCGAGCGCCTTGACGCTGTATATGTCGAAGGTATCGCTGCCGGCTCGCAGCGCCGTGCGCGTGCCAAAGGAATTTTTCGATGCGGGACTCATGCGCGGATCGTGTCTCCTCTCTGTGCCACTTTACATTCTAGCGCACTCTCCAGCGCACGCCGCAGAGAAGAGTTGGTGGCGCAGATTTGTCGAGCGGGAGCCCCGCCCAAGCGTTAAGCGCACTTGGAAATTCGATGGAGACGGGGAAGTCGGCAGGAGTTTGAAATACTGACGCTATCGGGTTCTTCCGGGCACATGCAATAATTCGTGAGTGGTGCAATCCGTGAACATTGTTTTGATATCGACGTATGAGCTGGGACGGCAGCCGTTTGGGCTGGCGTCGCCGGCGGCTTGGCTGCGCGCGCAGGGCGCGCAGGTTGCGTGCATGGATCTTTCGCGCGAGCCGCTACGCGATGACTTGGTGCGCGGGGCGGATTTGATTGCGTTGTATGTGCCGATGCACACGGCGACCCGGTTGGCGGTGGCGCTGCTGCCGGCGATTCGAGAGCTGAATCCGCGAGCCCATCTTTGTTCTTACGGGCTGTACGCGCCGGTGAACGAAGAATATCTGCGGCGACTGGGCGTGAACACTATTCTCGGCGGGGAATTCGAGCAAGGGCTGGCGTCGCTCGCCGCGCGGTTGGCCGCGAATAGTGCCGGGCGAAAGCAAATCGAGCCAGTGATTTCACTCGCCCGGCAAGAATTTCACGTTCCAGATCGCACAAGCCTCCTCCCGCTCGAAAAATATGCGCGCCTTATAATGCCAAATGGCGCGATGCGCCCAGTGGGTTACACGGAAGCGAGCCGCGGTTGCAAGCATCTTTGCCGGCACTGCCCGATTGTGCCGGTGTATCACGGCGCGTTTCGGATTGTGGATCGCGAAGTCGTGCTCGAAGATATTCGCCAGCAAGTGGCGGCGGGGGCGCAACACATCAGTTTTGGGGATCCCGATTTTTTCAATGGCATTGGGCATGCGATTCCGCTTGTCGAGTGCCTGCATCGGGAATTTCCGTCGCTGACCTACGACGTGATCATCAAAGTGGAGCATCTACTGAAGCATCAGGATCAGTTGCTGAAACTCCGTGAGACTGGATGCCTGTTTGTGACCAGCGCCGTAGAATCGGTGGACAATGCGGTGCTTGAAAAACTTGATAAACATCACACCCGCGCTGATTTTCTGCGGGCCGTGGCCATAGTTCGCGAGATCGGCCTGACGCTCCAGCCGACGTTTGTGCCTTTCACGCCGTGGACAACACTCGAGAGTTTCTGCGATTTATTGGAGCTGCTACGGGAGCACGAGCTGATCGAAAATGTGGCGCCCATTCAACTCGCGATTCGCCTGCTGATTCCGGCGGGATCGTTGCTGCTTGGCCTGCCGGACATTCGCGGGATGGTGGCGCCGTTTGACGACGCGGCGCTGGTCTATCCCTGGAAGCACGCCGACCCACGCGTCGACAATTTGTGCGAGCTGTTGCAGGGAATCGTGCACTCGGGCGAGAAACTGAAGCAAACGCGCCCGCGAATATTCGAGCGTATCGAAGCGGTTGCATACGCGGCGGCGAGAAGTGTCGATGAAAGCCCCGCGGCGCGGAATGCGCAGCCGATTCTTGCGGCCCGGACGGCGATCCCGTATCTGAACGAGCCCTGGTACTGTTGAGCGGAGCCAACCGGGGACCAGTTGGCCCCCATGGTTGAAGCGAGGAAGAAGCTGCGGCAGGCTGACACGTTTGTGTGAAGCTGCACCAGTCCGGACCACATGCCCACTGAAATGTCCTCCAAAAAAAAGCTGCTGATCCTGGCGAGCAAGCTAGGCTACCAGACGCGCGGATTCGCGGAAGCCGCGGAAAAACTGGGCGTCGGGGTGCAGTTTGGCACGGACCGCTGCCACCAACTCGACAACCCGTGGGGCGACGACGCGCTGCCGCTTCATTTTGAGCGGCCAAGGGAAGCCGCGGAAGAAATTCTGCGAGTACTACGTGCGAGCCCGCCCGATGGAATCATTGCGCTTGGTGATCGTGCAACTCCGACGGCCGCTTACGCCGCGCAGGCTTTCGGCATTCCAGGAAATTCGCGGGAAGCCGTGGAAGCCTGCCGAAACAAATTGAGGCAACGACAAGTGTTGGCAGCGGCCGGAGTGCTGGTCCCGGAGTTTTTTGCGTTCTCGACCGGGCAGGACCTGTCGGCGGTGTTGCCACGAGTGAATTTTCCTTGCGTGGTGAAGCCGCTGACGCTGGCCGCGAGCCAGGGCGTGATGCGCGCAAATAATCCGGAAGAGTTTGCGCAGGCTGTCGAACGGATTCGCGCGCTGCTGACGCAGCCTGAAATTCAAGTCCTGCGCGAGCCGATGCTGGATCACCTGCTGGTCGAGAAATACATTTCCGGGAAGGAAGTTGCCATTGAAGGATTGCTCGACAACGGACGATTGCACGTGCTTGCAATTTTCGATAAGCCCGACCCGCTCGAGGGACCATTTTTCGAAGAGACGATTTACGTGACGCCCTCACGGCTGCCGAAGGAGGGACAGGACGCGCTGATCGATTGCGCTGCGCGAACGGTACACGCGCTCGGGCTGACGACCGGCCCGTTGCATGCTGAATTTCGCGTGGACGAGAATGGCCCATGGGTGCTCGAGGCAGCGCCGCGTCCGATTGGCGGGCTGTGCTCGAGATCGTTGCGATTTGGCGCTGCTCATATTTCGCTCGAGGAGCTGTTGGTGCGGCACGCACTCAGGCTGGGCGGAAGCGATTTGGAAAGAGAGGAATCCGCTTCCGGCGTGATGATGATTCCCGTGCCGCGGAGTGGAATTTTCGAAGGAGTCGATGGAATTGAGGTTGCAGAGAAGATTGCCGGCATAAATGAAGTACGGATCACGGCGCGGCTCCATGATTACGTGGCGGCTTGGCCCGAAGGTTCAAGCTACCTGGGATTTATTTTCGCGCGTGCAAACTCGCCAAGAGAGGTGGAAGCAGCGTTGCGCGCCGCTCACTCGACACTGCGATTCAAGTTTTCGCCGCGTCTGCCGGTGGAGCACCCAGTGACCAAGCGCATTGGTACCTAAAGAGCAGGACTCACAATTTCAAGTTTGGGATTTCAGGATTGATTGGCAACAGTGACAGCTAGCGGATCAGCTCTTGGCGCGCGGAGGTACGTACCCTTCGGGGAGTTTGGAGCCCTCGCCGAAGAAAAACGCCTCCATTTGCTCTTCCATCACTTTCTGCGAGCTGGGGTCCAGCGGGTTGAGCCGAAATTCGTTCATGATCATTTTCGAGTGCTCGAGCCACAATTTCCAGGCGTCTTTGGATACATTTTCATAGACGCGCTTGCCAATCTCACCTTTCCAGGGAATGCGGTCAAGGCCGGGTAGTTCGCGGCCGAACTTCACGCATTTCACCATGCGCATGGTTTGTCCTGCCGGCGCGGACTGCGCGGCAATCGCGGGCGCGTCGGAACATTTTTCGTCGGCCATTCAAACCTCCGGAAAGAATTCACTTGTCAAACCAAGATACGCCAAGAGACGGGGAAATTCCAGCAAAGGCGGGCGTGAACCCGCCCGGACCAGATGGGCATCCGATAAGAATATGATAGGCTTTGTTGAGCCGCGCGAGAATTTTACAGTTCGAGAATTTCACGCGAGGCTCGCAAGCCGTAAATTTCCGGGAGAGCCGCGATGAACGCCCGCGAAACCGATGTTGCGGAAGCCGCCCAAGCGGATGCCTATTACTGCGAAATCCCCAACGAGCCCTGCGCGATTGTGATGTTTGGCGCGTCGGGCGATCTGGCGCGCCGAAAATTACTGCCCGCACTCTATGATCTGGCGCTGCATTCCTGCCTCGCACCAAGATTCAAGCTGGTTGGATTCGCGCGCACAGAAATGAGCGACGACGATTTTCGCCGGACCGCCAACGAATTTTTGCCGAAAGAAAATTCAGGGGCAACTTCATCCAGCCGACAGCAGGAGTTTCTGAAACATTTGCAATATTCCAGCGGAAATTATGATGATCCGGAGGCCTACCGCCGGCTGGCGCAGCGCCTGGAGGATCTCGATCGCGCAGGGCAGCTGGGCGGAAACCGGCTCTTTTATCTGGCAACCCCGCCAGACGTTTATCCGCGCGTGGTGGAGCAGCTTGGCAGAGCAGGGCTGGCACATCCTAAGACAGAAAAATCCTGGACGCGCGTGATCATCGAAAAGCCGTTCGGGCACGACCAGGCGTCGGCACGTGCGCTGAACGATGAAGTTTTGGGTGTGTTCGACGAGTCGCAGGTCTATCGCATCGATCATTACCTCGGCAAAGAGACCGTGCAGAACATGCTGGTGCTACGCTTCGGAAATGGCATTTTCGAGCCGCTGTGGAACCGGAATTACGTCGATCATGTGCAGATTACCGCCGCGGAATCATTGGGAGTGGAGCGGCGAGCCGCGTTCTATGAATCCACGGGCGCGCTGCGCGACATGATTCAGAGCCATGTGCTGCAACTGACTTCGCTGGTAGCGATGGAGGCGCCGGCAACATTCGATGCGACTTCCGTGAGAAACGAAAAAATAAAAGTGCTGCAATCGATCCATCCGTTCACGGAGGAAATGATTTGGAAGGCGGTGGTCCGCGGGCAATATGGGTCGGGCACTTTGAACGGCAAGGCGATTTCTGGCTACCGCCAGGAGCCCGGTGTGAAACCAGATTCCGCGACAGAAACCTATGTGGCGCTGAAACTCCACGTGGACAACTGGCGCTGGAGCGGCGTTCCATTTTATTTGCGCACGGGAAAAAGATTGAAACGCGCGACGACAGAAGTCGCCATTCGGTTCAAGCAGGCGCCACACATGGTGTTTCGCGGCGCCAATGCGGAGTCAAATCTTCTGCTCCTGAATATCCAGCCCGACGAAGGGATTTCGCTTTCATTTGGCGCGAAATCGCCCGGATCACAAATGCAAATTCGACCGGTGACCATGGATTTTCAGTACCGGCAGACATTCGGCGGAGGGTCACGCGACGCCTACGCCACGCTGATCAACGATTGCATCCGCGGCGATGCTACACTCTTCGACCGCGCGGACAGCGTGGAGGCCGCCTGGGCATTGGTGGATCCGATTTTGGAGGCCTGGCGCAGCGCTCCCGCGCCGCCGTTTCCAAACTATCCGGCAGGAAGCGAAGGCCCACGGGCCGCGGACGATTTGACGGCGTCTGATGGCCGCAAGTGGCGGTCACTCTAGGGCCGCCGCAATCAGCGCAAAAGTAGCGATGGATCCAGCGAAATACGCGGAGGCGCAAATGATTCTGGCGGGCGACCTGGGCGGAACGAAATTGAACCTCGGGTTGTTCGAAGTGCGGCAAGGCAAACTGGCGCGCCTGGCGTCGAAACGGTATGCGACGCAGCGGAGTTCCGGTCTAGATGCTATGGTCCAGGATTTTTTGGGCGAGGCACACGGCAAGGTGATGGCGGCGTGCTTTGGAATCGCGGGACCCGTAGTGGACAACAAAGTTCACGGGACGAATCTACCGTGGGATGTGGATGGCGCGTTCATGGCTCGGCTGCTTGGATTGAATCGCGTGCGGTTACTGAATGATTTGGAGGCCGCGGCGTACGGAGTTGGAGTGATGGAGGCAAGGGATTTGGAAACGCTCCACGTGGGTGTCGAGACTCTGGAAGCGAATCGCGCGGTGATTGCAGCTGGAACGGGGCTGGGCGAAGGCGTGCTCTTCTGGGATGGCAAGCAGCACGTACCGATGGCCACGGAAGCCGGTCACGCAGATTTCGCGCCGAACACCGACCAGCAGGCAGACCTTTGGAAATACTTGAGGACGCACGCCGAATATGTAAGCAGTGAAACCATTCTCTCCGGCGGGGGATTCCAAAGAGTGCACGAATTTCTGGATCCCTCGGTGCGCCACCCGGGGTTTGACGATCATAAGATTGATCCCGCGCCGGAGATTGCGCGCAGTGGCCTCTCAGGGGAATGTCCTGTGTGCGTTGCCACGCTCGACTTGTGGGTAGAAATCTACGGTGCGGAGGCCGGAAATCTTGCGTTGCGTAGTGTGGCACGCGGCGGAATCTACATCACCGGAGGAATTGCGGTAAAAATTTTGCCGAAGATGAAGAATGGGCGGTTCGTTGCGGCAGTCAGCCATAAAGAGAAACTCGGCGATTTTCTGACAAAAATTCCTATTCACGTGGTACTCAATGAAAATTGCCCGCTACTCGGGGCCGCGTTTGTAGCCTGGAAGGGATTATAGGCCGACGCAAGCAACAGCTGTGATTTTCTCGAATCCATCGATTTTTTCTTCGACTACCTTCGACCCTCAATCAGGTGGATTTCTTGCTGGCAATTTAGCCACGGCGTATAATCCGGCGAAACGAAAATCGATTGCGCAGACCCAGCCGATAACAGGGATAGGCATGTCTGAAACGCAGGGGAATCAGGAGAGTACTCTGGCTATCCCGGATCGCCGCATGCACGCGCGGCGGCCGGCGCTGCCGCTCGCCTATGTGGAGCTCGGCGAGAACAACGGCGGAATCGTACTAAACATCAGCGCCGGCGGTCTGGCGTTTGCCGCTGTGGAAGTGATCCATGAAGAACACCTCCCCAAAATGCGGTTCCAACTCCCGCAGACAAATATCCGCGTCGAAGCGACCGGGCAGATCGCATGGACCGGAGAATCGAAGAAGGCAGCCGGCGTGCGGTTTGTTGATTTGTCGGAGGAAGCCGCGGCTCAAATTAATGGCTGGCTCTCCTCTGAGGCTGCCGAGCCGGTAACTCCTCCGCACAGAGACGATGTTCACGCCACTGCAAGGCGGCCGTTCACCTCGCTGATGGCACCCGAGCCGCCGGCAACTGCCCCGGCCATAGAAAAGCACGTTACGGCACCGGTTCCCGGCAGCAGTTTTGCCGCAGCCTTGCAGAGAACGAGAGCGCCCGCTGCGACTCTTTTTCCGGAGCAGCCTGCGGAGGCTCCCGAGGAATCAAAAGATGCGCAGGCTGGCCAAATCTTCAGCACTACTGGCCATCATTCTGCGCCGGAGCGCCGATGGTGGGCACTCACTGCGTTGGTCAGCTTGTTCGCGGTGATTTCATTTGTCGCGGGCATGGCGACCGGAGGAGGAGGGTGGGACGGAGTGCTCCGGCTCATCGCAGGGAAGTCCGCGGGAGAGAGAGAATCCGCCAAAGCTCTCGACACCAGCGATGGGTCCCGGCAGCCGATTGCTCCTGCTTCCGTTCCAGGAGGTGCGCCAGAAATCAGTAGTGCTACGCCTTCGACGAAGTCTCGAGATCCCAATGGGCCTTCGCCCAATCCCGCGGCCAATCGCACTCCGGTGACGCCAACTTCACCAACGCCCGCGGGGCGCGCCGCCCAACGAGAAAATTCAGCGCTTCTCCTGCAGTTGTCGGAGAGTCCCATCAGCGCATCCGCGTCGGTGGCAATCACGTCGCGGCGCTCGGTTCAAGTTGCTCCGGATCGTGCGCCCCCGACGGCTCAGCAAGCTCAAAACATTCAGATTGGGCAGCTATTTTATCGCGTCGAGCCGTTCTATCCGCCAGATGCGGAGCGGCAAGGCATCGAGGGGACGGTTCTAGTGCACGCGAGTGTCGGACGAGATGGGAAAGTTCGGAGCGCGGAGATTTTGAGTGGCCCGCCGCAACTTGGCGAGGCGGCGGTGAACTCGGTTCGCGAATGGCGCTATAAACCCACCTTGCTGAACGGCCAGCCGATTGAATCTGATGTAGATGTGAAGATGACATTTCGCCTGCCGCCGCGATAGAGGACTGGCCAGAAGCAAAATCCGATTTTTCGCGACGAACACAACGATGCATCCTCGCCTCAAGACGTGAGAAGTGCGAGCCTGCGGAGGAGATAGCGGCGCTCCACGTCATTCGTCGTAAGTGAGAGTGCCCGCCGATATGCGTCCGTGGCCTCCGCGATTCTTCCCAGCCGGCGCAGTAGATCCGCCCTCGCAGCCGGAAGCAGATGAAACTCTCTCAATTCGTCTCTTCTTTCGAGGTCTTCCAGCAGCGCAAGCCCTTCATCCAATGAGCGAGCCATCGCCACGGCAACTGCTCTGTTCACCTCGATGACCGGGGAGGGATGGGTGAACAGCATGGCGTCGTACAATCCAACAATTTGCCGCCAGTCAGTTTCACTTGCCGTCCTGGCATTCGCATGCAACGCCGCGATCGACGCCTGATAAGCGTAGATGCCCGCAGCGCCACTTCGCAAAGCGGACTCCGTTATCTTCGTGCCCTCGCGAATCTGTTCCGAACGCCAGAGATTTCGATCTTGCTCCTCAAGTAAGACGAGTTCTCCCTCCGCACTCATTCGCGCATCCGATCGGGAGTCCTGGAGCAACATCAGTCCCAGCAGTGCCTGCACTTCCGCCCGCTGCGGCAGCAGCGCGGACAAGACGCGCCCGAGGCGAATGGCTTCCGCACAGAGTTCCCGCCGGACCAGTGCGTCGCCGCCGCTGGAAAGGTAGCCTTCGTTGAAGATCAAATATAGAACGAGCAGGACCGCATCCACGCGGGAAGGTCGATCTTCTTGTGAAGGTTCACGGTAGGGAATCCCCGCATCGCGGATCTTGCGCTTCGCGCGGACAAAGCGCTGCGCCATCGTTGGCACCGGAACTAGGAAGGACTTGGAAATTTCATCCGTTGTCATGCCACAAACCGTCCTCAGTGTCAGCGCGACTTGCGCGTCGATGTCCAGTGCCGGATGGCAGCAGGTGAAAATCAGGCGTAGCCGGTCATCCGGAAACAGGTTGTCTTCCAAGTTGTCGGGCTGCACAGCGGACTCCGTGGATCGCGAGATTTCCTCCGATTTCTCCACGAAGCGGCGATCGCGCCTCAATCGGTCGATCGCCTTGTGGCGCGCCGTGCTGATCAACCATGCGCGAGGGTTCGCTGGAGTGCCCTCGGAGTGCCACTTTTGAAGTGCGGTGAGGTAGGCCTCCTGCAACATTTCCTCCGCCAGGTCGAAATCACCCAGCAGACGAATGAGTGTTGACAGGATTCGGCCCGATTCTTCCCGATGGAATTTTTCGAAATCCATGTTGGAGAATGTTCGGCATCACCCCGTGCCCGGCGGGTTCCCGAGAGCACGGGGGGAGTACCAAACCTTATACGCCCTTACGCCGACTTTGCGTTCTGCCCGACAACCACGGGTCGTACCTCGATCGAGCCGTCGCGCGCACTGGGAATCTTTGCGGCAATAGCGATCGCCTCATCAAGGTCGCTCGCGTTCACCAGGAAATAGCCTCCCAGTTGCTCCTTCGTTTCCGCAAAGGGTCCGTCCGTGACAAGTCGCTTGCCGTCCCGCATGCGCACTGTTGTGGCAGTACCGGTCGGCTTCAGTTGGTGGCCTCCCACATACTTGCCTGCAGCGGAAAGCTGCTGAATGAGCTGGCCATACTCCTGGTACATGATTTCCTGGTTAGCCGGGTTCTCTTTGGCCGATTTCACTTCGTTGTGGTAAATGAGCAGCAGATATTGCATTGTTGTGCCTCCTACCGGTTAGTCGAACGGAAGGGTCCAGATTCGACAGAAAGATTACCGGCCTAGAATTTTAACCGCAAGAACCACATTCTAAGGGTGAACCAGCCACTGGCCACAGGTAAGGCCATCGCCCTTTCACCAGGTCTTCCGCATTCGAGGAGTTGTGGCTCGAGGCGCGAGGCGGGTCTGCTAGGTAGCTTGCGATATCATTTTGGCGTATGCTCCCGAGCGTATACACGGGGGACTCAGAGTTTTAACGAATCGTCCACAACCCGTTAATTCTCCTCTCCATCCCGGTTCGTAAAATGGGCCTTCCTGTGGGAAGCTAGCGAGTTCGCCGGAAAAGCTGTCGAATATGAGTCTCTCTTTTCGATTCCGCCGATAGGCTGCTCGAACCTGGGGGAAGTCATGTTGGGAATACCTGTACGCTATTTGTTGAAGCATCCAATGGCCATGGCGGATTTGGCAGCCGATCCTGTTGCGATTTTGACGAACGCCCAGGACATATATACAGCTCAGCGGGAGCAGCGCGGGCCTCAGTGCCGTTACGAAGTCGACAAAAATTGGGAACGTCTTCTTCATGAGTATCTGTGCGTGGCGTGGCCATGCAAGGTGAGCGCGGAGTTCCAACGCTTATGGCCAGCCGTAATGAAGGAACTGGAAGCACAAGGGATTCGGCCCGGTCCGATGGCCTTTGGGTCTTGGAACGACGGTGATGCCGGATTGGCGCGAGCGATTTGGTGCCTCACGCGGCATCTGGGGCCCAGCAAGGTTGTCGAGACCGGCGTTGCGCACGGCGTCACCTCGCGCTTCGTTCTGGAGGCCCTCGAGAAGAACGGATCTGGACATTTGTCGAGCATCGACCTTCCTCCCATCGAAAAGGATCGGCAAGAGCAAGTGGGCATGGCAGTCGGCGGGAGGTTCCCAGACCGATGGACCTACCTCAAAGGGTCAAGTAGACGTCGGCTTCCTAGCCTGCTTTCACAGCTTGGCCAGATTGACCTATTCATTCATGACAGCCTGCACAGTGAGCGCAACGTACGCTTCGAGATGGATCGAGCTTGGTCTGCGTTGAGACCCGGTGGCGCGATCATCGTGGATGATGTCGACGCCAATTGGGGCTTTCGATCATTCACTCAAACCTTTTCCGGTTATGAGTCCCTGATTTGCGAGGCTGAGCCAGTTCGCCCCGATCCAAGACGCTTTAACGAAAAAGGGCTCTTCGGAATCATTCTGAAGAAACCGCTTGCGCAGGTTCAGTCTTAGATCGAAATCATCCCTAATCATCGGTCGTACAGCAAGAAGTGGAGGCGTACTCTTCACCGAGTGCCGTTACGTTGACAATCTGACCTTCGTGCTAGACTCCGACTGGCGTCCCCGGAGGTTTGCTTGCTACGCGAAAGCGAACCGAGACTCCTCGGTGAAGCAATAATTCTGGGAATTGTGGGTGCATTCGCTGCTCAGCTCTTCACATTGGCCCTCCGAGTTTGCGAGCGAATCTTCCTAATCTGGCTCGCGGGATATCACCCTCCCGGACTCCCCGAGGAAGGCGGCGTGCTTCGGCAGTCTGTGGGCGTGCACGGTCTTTGGCTGATCCCCTTGGCAACAACGGTCGGCGGTTTGCTCTCCGGCCTTCTCGTTTACAACTTTGCGCCCGAAGCTGAAGGGCACGGGACCGATACAGTCGTTAAGGCCTTTCATCGGGCAGGTGGGTTCATACGGGCTCGGGTGGCACCGCTGAAATTGCTGGCGTCAGCGATCACCATCGGGTCTGGTGGCTCGGCTGGCCGAGAAGGCCCAACGGCCTTGATCGGCGCAGGAGTCGGTTCAATTTATGCAACTCTGGGCCATCGCAAGGACGAAGAGAGGAGTCTGCTTGTTTTGATGGGCATGGCCGCAGGACTGTCTGCCATCTTCCGATCACCGATTGGTGCGGCGTTCTTTGCCGTCGAGGTGCTCTATGGGACTATGGAATTCGAGTCCGGAGCGCTGCTCTATACCATGCTGGCCTCCGTGGTGGCCTATGCAGTGAACGGCTTTTTCGTAGGTTGGAAGCCGTTGTTCTATTTTCCACCCAACCAGGCTCAGCTACATGTTCTAGGTTATGCCTGGTTCGGTGTTCTTGGTGCGACGGGCGGATTGATTGCGACGGTTCTTCCGGAAGTTTTCTACCGGATGCGTGATCTGTTTCGCCTGCTTCCGATTCCACCTGCATTGAATCCTGCGATTGGTGGTTTGGGCGTCGGCCTATTAGCACTAAAATTTCCGCAGGTCCTGGGTGGAGGGTATGGGTGGATTCAGGAAGCGATCAACGGACAGATCGCCATCAAGCTGTTGTTCGTTCTACTTTTCCTGAAAATCCTTGCGTTTGCCTTAACCGTGTCATCCGGAGGATCCGGAGGAGTTTTTGCTCCCACGCTTTTTGTTGGAGCGATGCTGGGTGGATTTCTTGCCTCGCTGGTCCACCTGCCGGCGGCTGCATTTGTTGTGGTTGGAATGCTGGCTGTTTTTGGCGCCGCTGCCAGGGTTCCTATTGCCTCTCTAGTGATGGTCACCGAAATGATCGGGGGATACCAACTGCTCCCGGCCGCAGCATTCGCAGTGCTCGTTAGCTACATGATCCAAACCCGGCTCTCGGCTTACCAGAAATATCGGAGCCTATACGAGGCTCAAGTTCTGGGACGAACTCAGTCCCCGGGCCGTTTTGTCGAAAACGTCGAATTAGCGCTTCGACTTCTTGGCACACAGAAAATCCCTCGTGCAGCCAAGGTCGGGCATCTGGATCTCGTGGCTCTCTTGGACTCAGGCATACCCGTAAAAATGCCAGGGCGTAAGGAGCTGAACTTGGGAGTCTTGCGGCCCGAAAGCTCGCTGGTGGGGAAAACGATCCAGGCCTGCTACCAGGCGGCCCGCGATGGCGCTCTCGAGATTATCGGGATCGTGCGGGCTGGAGAGGTAATACTTCCTACTCCAGACACGACCTTGCAAAAGCACGACCGCCTGCTCATCATCGGTCCAGGTCATGCGCGGGCGCTCCTTTCAGAGCACATCGCACCGATTGAACCCGCCAAACCTCAACCGCCCTTCCAGCCTGCCCGCTGAACGAGGCTGGTCCCACAAATCTCGCAAGAAATCCGTTCGGAAGTCGCCAGCTTTCACTTCACCGGCGCGCCAGAAGGAGCACGATCTTCCTGTTTAGTCGTTGCTTCGAGCGCCCTTCACTCGTTCCACGTCAGACGTTCTCGTTCACGTCCTCTGGCTAATGTGCGCGACCAAATTTCGAAAGCTGTTCGCGAGTTGGACGACTTCTCCTTCCCCTTGAATGTCGAAATTGATCTCGTAATTACCCGCAGCCGCATGATCCACCGCTTCCTTCAGTCGCATCAGCGGTTTCACTACCTGCCGCGGCAAGATGAAGCTGATCCAAATGCTTACAAAGAAAGTAAGAACGGACACGCTACCCAGTGCCCACTCAGCCTGATGGATCAGGTGTTGAGCCTCTTCATGGTCATCTTGGACAAGATTCCAATTGTGCGCTTCCAGCTCGGACGCCAATTGGAGGATCTTTTCGCTCGACGTTTGAAGATCCGCTGTGACCTGACGTAATGCAGGGTCCCCCTCTTGAACTGTCTTCGATATCTGCGCGTCAAACGAACCAACGCGACTGCGGAGTTCGTCGACGAGTTGTGAGCGCCTTTTGAACCTGGCCTGCCTGAGAAGGTCGTTCAAGTCTGTCTCATAAGCCCGCACGACCACCTGAATGGGATCGCCGCGTTCCTCTCCAGGTGCCCCCAGGCCTGAAACCGCTCCACCGAATTGTTGTTGGTAGAGATTGAGCGCATCCAACGCTCTCTGAGTAGTGGATTGCTGCCCCGGCTCAAGACTCTGAATCCGGTTGAGTGTTTCGCGCAACTTGGCCACCGACTCATGGTTTCCTTGAAGGTGGGAAGGATCGCGGAGCAATAGGTAGTTACGTTCGGCGCGCCGAGCCTCCAGCATTTCAATCGATGCCTGTTGAGAGAGTGTTGCCGCTGGCGCGTCGACGCTAACGATGCGGTCCACGATCCACCCCATCCTGAAAAGGTAATAGATGGCCAGGAAAATGACCGGCGCCAGTATCAATCTCACAATGGCCAGGCTGTAGGCAACCCTTCGGCGCAAGGAGGCGCCGCGTGCGAATAGTCTGAACGGTTCCCGTTTGTGCGATGTCATCTTGTTCGCCCTCAAGGGAGCATAGCGACACGTCTTTCGTGGGGATGATAGACCTGCTCAGGAAGAACCACAAAGACGATCTCGTGGGCAACGAGCTTCGCTTGTCACGTCTTGGACTGAACGAATCAAGTCCGGCTTTCACTTTTGAAAAACCTCAGACACCCCGTTAGAGCGTGCACTCCCGCTTCCTTAGAGTACAGAACGGATACTGGGGGATCAGTATGGTGCTGAACCGCGAGAGCTAGGAATCAGTCAAATGCTTGGCAGAAATTATCGATCGGGAAGAGGAGTTATGGCTGCGCAGGACAGGTTGTAGCTTATGAGTTTGTAATATGAGAAATTAGGACCAGGGCGCCCGTAGCTCAGTTGGAAAGAGCGTCTGCCTTCTAAGCAGAGGGTCGGGAGTTCGAGTCTCCCCGGGCGCGCCACTTCAAATGCTTGCCCTTCATTGGATTAGCGAAGTCCCTTCCACAACTACTTTCTCCAACTTGGGTCCATTTGGGTCCACTTGAGTCCAAATGGCATTCTCCAGCTTCTCTACCGCCGCTCGCTGCGAAGCCGGCACTACGTGAGTGTAAATTTCCGCTGTCGTGCTCAGACGCGAATGGCCCAACTGCGCCTGAGCTGTCTTCAACGATTCGCCGAGATCGCTAAGCAAAGTAGCGTGTGTATGCCGGAAGCTGTGCCAGGTGATTGTCGGCAGCCCCAGGCGTGCACACGTCGGCTTGATACAGCGCCGAAGGATATTCTTTGCATCCAGCGTTGTCCCGCTTCTTGTAGCAAACACAAGAGTGTCATCCGGCGCGCCCTTTCTCGCGTCAAAGAGAGCTTGCCTAAGGGCGGGACCGAGTGGAACATCTCGAATGCTGCTCTTCGTTTTGGGAGTTGAGAAGTGCCCCAAGTACACTGCCTCGCGGACCCGAATAACGTTCTTATCGAAATCCACGTTCCTCCAGCGCAGTGCGAGCACTTCGCCGATTCGCAATCCCGTCATGGCCGCAGTGATTGCGAGCGTTTTCACCGCTCCCTGAAGAGACCGCAAGAGCATTGCCAGTTGTTCGCGGGTCAATACCACCGTTTTCCGCCGCCGTTGCATCGGAGGTAATTTGATGCCGCGCGCAGGATTGAACTGCAAGTATCCCCATTCGACCGCCCTCTGCAGAATGCCGCTCATCAAATTGCGGAGATGAGTAGCAGTCTGGCAAGAAAAGCCTTCACGCGCGATCTTGTCGGTGACGAATCGCTGAACACTTATGCGCTGTATCTCGCACAGTGGTAGCTCACCGAAGACCGCGAGAAGATGACGGCTAATCAGATGGGGGTAGTTTCTTTGCGTGGAGAACTTGAGCGTGGGAAGCACACTCGGCTTCCACACATCCGCTACGAACTGGCGAAACGACATTGTTGATTGCGGCTTGCGCTGTCCAGCATTCAGGTCGCACAGCTTGGCGTCGAGTAGGTGTCGTGCTTGACGTCGAGTCGGAATGTCGGCAAGCGAGCCGAGAACAAAGGAACGTCGGACACGCCGCGTTGTACCGTCTGCATCGAGCACTTCTTCTCTCCACCTCGCGACCCATACCTTATGGCGCTTGCCGCGTAGGGTTAAGTTTCCGTTCTGATAGCAGCGACGAAACATCGGTTTTTCCCTTTCTCCCGATGTCCGTCTTGGCTCTGCTACGCCGATGATACCCGACCGTCCGTTGGAATCAAGCACAACGCTGCCTCCGAATGAATTCCGTTACGGTCGATTCTTCAAATCGCAGATACTTCCCGAGTTTTACGTGGGGAAGTTGCTCGCTGCCACGTCTTCTTGTGCGCTCATACACCCAGGACACCGGAACGTGGAGCAGATCGGCAACTTCACGCACTGTGAGCAACTGGCTCTGCTCATGTCCTCTTGCTCCTGTGGTTCCATTCTGACTCTCTGCGAGTGGAAGCTCGGAGGCTTGAATTTCGTGGGACGGGGATGAGATGGCCTCGTCAATACGACCTTGATTCTTGCCGGATGCAACGGGGAACGAACTTACTGTGAGGCGCAAGCCATGCACTCTTGGCGAGTCTGGGTTCTTGCGCGCGTCGAGTTGGGCCGTGCGGGGTTTCATTGACTTTTTCCGAGTTCTCCCTTATTTTCGTATTCAACTTGACTTTCTGTGGACATTATAGTACGTTTGCAACTAGAAAGTAAAGATGCAACCGATGAGCTCGGGGTTGCATCCCACCTACCCATGGGAGGTATTCACGGATGCCCAAGAAACCCGAAAACGAAGAGAGGCCCTTGCAGCAGCAAACCATCTCTGTGCGCATCAGCGACGCCTTGCGCTCGCGATTGGATCGCGCCAAGGAACTGATGTCCTCGAAGACCGGAGAGAGTGTTACGACTTCCGATGTCGCCAAGCAGTTCCTAGAATCGGCCCGTGAAGACCGTCTGGAAGTTGTGGACCTCTTGGCCCAGCCCACGGAAACGCTTCTCCAGATTCGTAGGAAGGGGGAAGCGCAACACGTATTGTCGCGGGCGGAATGGGCCGTCCTCGCGTACTTTGTGCAGCAGGGTTTCGAGGCCTTTTCCGACAGGACTCCCAATCCCGTTTCGCGCGAATCGCTGACCGGGGTCCTCGATGCATTCCTCGCCGTGTATGAACTGCGGAAGGAACGCACTTCGAAACTGGACGACTATTATCTTGGCAACCTGCCCACCGAATATCGGCCTGCCAAAGCGAAAGACTCTGAAGAGCAGGTGACGCCCGAAATCGTGCGCCGGACGGTGCTCGAAACTCGCAAGCGTTTGAGCGACGCGGGAACCAAGTCGGAGCCGTTGCTGGCGGCGCGGAATCTTCATGTGATTCTCGAAGAAGAAAAGCTCTCAGGAGCCGAGGCTCTGGACCGGGCGCTTCGCCCCTTTTGGCCGGTTCTCTGGCGGCTGGCAGCAAGAGGCCACTACCTTTTGAACCAAGAGCCGCTCCGCCTGCCTTCTACTGCGAAGGAGTCTTTCTATCAGCCTCCGATCCCGTCGGTTAAGGAAGGCGAATACTCGCTCTCGTTTGCCCGTGGAGAGGGCGGCGACTTCTCCGTGCTTCTGAGCTTCGCCGGCCCTCGCGGTCCCATGTACCCGATCAACGGCTATCCCAAGATCACGGAGTTCCGCGCGATGCTTGGGACACTAACGCTAGAAGGTGCTTCCCGCCGCTGGAACGGTGAGCACTTCTTCGGGTACGTCGCCCCATCCGACGAGGGCAAGGGGAAGGACGACGTATGGTTTCGCGCGCACGCGAACGGGATCACGTTCGGCTTCTCGGAGAAGGAGTGGAAGTCGGTGCAGGTGTTGTTTCGCCACGCCTGGGAGATGCCGGAAGTGCGCATGGCGTGGGACGAATTGGCGCTGGAATACGGCGAGTTGTGAGGATGCGCTGCTTCGCAGCGGGAGTTTTGTGGACACACCACCCACAAAGTGGTTGCTGCAAAGCGCCGCGCAGCGCTTTTGGTTAACGTGTTCTCGTGGCGGGATTTAACAAAATCGCGGCGCTCGCGGTTAACGTTCGGCGCTCTTCGATAACTTCTTTAGTTTGCTCGCTCGTTTGATGTGAGCGATCTCAGAGAAATCCTTCCAGAGAGGTGCTTGTCATGACAGCCGATCAACTGCGAAGCCGCACCGTGGGGTGCAAGATGACCGAAGCCGAGTATGAACGGCTGAATGCAACCGCCGAGGAACGCGGTGTGACGCTCGGCGAATGGTGCCGCGAGGTGTTGCTGCAACACACCAATGGAACGAAACCAGTCCCCGTTGAAGAGGTTCTGTTGGGTGAGGTAATTGCACTGCGCACCATCTTGCTCAATGCCTTCTACAAACTGGCTCAGGGAGAGCATCTGACAGCGGATGAAATGCAACGGCTCATTGAGCACGCAGATGAAGGCAAATTCCGCAAGGCGCAGGAGCACCTGGAGGCAGGTGCGGAATGAGCCACGAATGGGGTCGGAATCAGTATGCGGGCGAATGGCCCAATCCCAAGCCCGCATGGGCGATGGCAACATTGCTTCTCGCAGTGGTTAGTGTGGCCGCGATCTGTGCGTACCGTTATGCCTATGTTCTTACGCCTTTGCAGAGGTTCTACTTGACGACGTATATCCGCAGCGGATTGCGTGCTGATATTGGTTTCAAAACTGGCCGCTATGCGCTGCTAAATGTTGTGGACGGGAAAGGCATCCGATTGGCGCTCGACGAAGAGGTGATGCCGGTCAAGACGGCCGCAGGGGAGAACACATTTGCGTTGACCCAAGCGGCTGTGAAGTTGGGCGACCGACGGCTTGAATGGCAGCAGGGGCAATACGACAACGCAGAGCTCTATGCGTTCTTAGGCCATTGGATCTATCGCGACCAGACTTGCCTCGAATTCTTAAGACCAGCCTTGTTTGGCGGCTTGGGAGTATTCATTGTGGGCTTGCTTATCGCCGTTCCGAAGGATGCGGCCCGCACTCGCGCACGAAAAGAGGGACGGCGGCTCAAAGGGCCGGAGCTTGTCAGCGTGCAGGAATTCAATCGAAGGCATCGCTCCGATGGCATCGGCTTCCCACAGACCCAAACGCTAATGCAAAGAATGCTCGGCAAAGTGCCCACATTGAAACTTCCTCGCACTATTGAGCCAAGCCACATCCTCATTATGGGCGATACCGGCACTGGCAAGAGCACCCTGATCCGCAGCATCCTGTTGCAGATTGAAGAGCGCGGTGAGACAGCCATCGTCTACGATCCCGCGCTCGATTACACGCCGGAGTTCTACTCATCCGAACGCGGCGACTTGGTCCTGAATCCTCTCGATACCCGAATGCCGTACTGGAGTCCCGGCGCGGAGTTGCGGCACGACGCCGAGGCCCTGACGCTTGCAGCATCGCTCTTCCCCGACCGGCACAACGAAAATCCGTTCTTTGTCGAAGGCCCGAGGAAAATCTTCGCGCATCTTTTGACCTTCCGGCCCTCTCCACAGGAGTTGGCCTGTTGGATGTGCCACGAGGAAGAAATCGACCGCCGCGTGAGAGGCACTGAGTATGCGGCAATGATCGACCGGCAGGCCCCGGCGCAGCGGAGCGGCGTGCTGGCATCGCTCAACATGATTGCTGACACGTTGAAGCTGCTTCCCTCAGAGAAGGAGGCAGCGCGATGGAGCGTGGCGAAGTGGTCTGAGGCTCGCAAGGGTTGGCTCTTCCTGACCAGCACGCCGGAAACGCGCAAACGGCTCATCCCGTTGACGAGCCTTTGGCTCGATATGCTCGTTCTGAGGTCGATGAATCAAGGGCATGCCAACGGCCAGAAAGTCTGGTTTGTTTTGGATGAACTTGCCAGCTTGCAAAGGTTGCCGCAACTACATACGGCCATTACCGAGAACCGCAAGTCGAACAGTCCCGTCGTGCTTGGCTTTCAGGGCCGCAGCCAGCTTGAAACGCGCTACGGACATGAAGCCGAAGCCATGCTGTCGCAGCCGGCGACGAAAATCTTCCTGCGCACGAGCGAACCGCGCGCGGCGGACTGGATTTCAAAGACCATCGGCGAAGTCGAAATCGAAAGGCTGCGCGAAAGCCGTTCGAGCGGGCAGCTTGGACGGCAGCGGAATAGCAAGACCTACAACTTGGAGCGTCAGGTAGAACCGCTTGTGATGGCCTCCGAGATCACCGGCCTTGCTGACCTCCATGGGTATCTCAAAAAGGGAAATCTTGTTGTGCGGGTGAACTTCCCGTTCATCGAACTGCTCGCCAAGCAGCCAAAATACATCGAACGGCCCATGAAGGAATCATCCGAGACAACACCAAAGCCAACGGCAGCCGGAACGACCGAAGCCAATGAGCAGAAACTCGCTCCGCAGGAAATCACAAAGACCAACGACCATCACTTGGGCCGCGCTGCATCGTCCCAACACGAGCATTTCTTCGAATAGGCGCAAACCGATGCTGACAATCTCGAATCCGTTGAGTGCGAGTCAGGCGCAGGCATACCACGCGGAAGAATTCTCCAATGCCCGCGAGAACTACTATTCGCAAGGTGACCAGATTCGCGGCGAGTGGCATGGCAAGCTCGCTGCCGAATGGGGTCTTAAAGGCGAAGTTAGCGAAGAACACTTCCAACGACTCTCCGAAGGACAGCATCCGGTAACCGGCGCGCAGCTTGTCCGGCATCGAGCAGCACGGGAATACACCAATGAGCGTGGCGAAAAGGTCAAGGCGATGGAGCACCGGGCGGGTTGGGACGCGACCTTCTCCGCCCCGAAGAGCGTATCGCTCACGGCACTGGTAGGCGGCGATGAGCGGGTGCGTCAGGCACATCAGGAAAGCGTCGCCGTTGCACTCGATGAACTTGAACGATACGTTCAAGCCCGAATCAGCGGAAGTCTTCCAGCAGAGACGACCGGCAAATGGGCAGCGGCGAAGTTCGAACATGACAGCGCGCGACCCGTGGACGGCTACGCTGCCCCGCAACTCCACACCCATGTGGTTTTCTTCAATCTCACTGAAACTGTGGATGGAGAAACCTACGCACTACAGCCACGGGAACTCTACAAGACGCAGCAATACGCGACGGCGGTGTACCGCTCGGAATTGGCAGTGAGACTCAAAGCATTGGGCTATGAAATCGAACATGGAAAGAGCGGCCAGCCGGACATCGCGGGCTACACCGAGGAATATCTTGCGGCATCGAGTCCGCGCCGACAGCAGATCGAAGAGCATTTGGCGAAAGAGAATCAGCGAGGAGCCGATGCCGCGCAAATCGCCGCGCACAAAACGCGCGAAGCGAAGCTCGATATTTCGCGGGAGGAGATGCAGGAGCGCCATCTGGAGATGGCAAAGGCATTCGGAAACCAACCGGAGCATGTCGTGGACACAGCAAGACATAGACCCCACCAAGTGGAGTCCATGTCGCCTGTCACTATCGCACAAGCAGCAGTCACATTCTCCAAGGATAGGAACTTCGAGCGCGAAGCCGTAGTTGACGAGCGCGAACTCTTGCGG
>JBOGMZ010000008.1:0-78228 GCA_050746945.1 Candidatus Acidiferrales bacterium
GGATAGCAGCGCAGCGCTCGCCGGAGCAAACAGCGGGACGGCGCAGAGGTAGGGGTGTGAGTGAAAGAAACAAAAACTAGACCAAAACACTCTTGACGGGGCCGCCTTCGTTAGAGATGTTGAGAACAAGGATTATCACCAGTAAGCCGAGCGCGCCGAAACAGCTGATGCGGATTGCGATTCGCAAAACGAACCGCTGCCGCTACCAACTGACTTTGGGAACCTCTGATTGTCAGCCCTTGCGCCATCGGTAGATCGGGATTTCTTGCTCCCGTTGCAGACATGCCGTTCCTGTGGGTGTAAAATCCCTTGCCAGGGACGACGCACTCTCTCCGGAAGTTGGACATGCACACCAAGAAATTGCCGAAATATAAAAAGCTGCTGGTCGAAAAGTGCGCTGAATTGCAGAGGGAGGGGACGAGCGTAGGTGCGGTGATTCCTAGGGCAGGGGGCTTGGAGGGAGACGTAGTGGATCAAGCGAGTGCTGACGCCGAGGCAGAGCTGCAGATTCGGCTACACCAAACCGACGGCCGCCTTTTAAGGGCGATCGAAGAAGCACTGGGTCGAATCAGAAACGGTACATTCGGAGCGTGCGAAGTCTGCAAGCAGCCGATCTCAAAGGCAAGCCTCGAAGCGGTCCCCTGGACACGCGGTTGCCGAGAATGCAAGGAACGACAGGTCGCCTAATGTACAGGCCATCGTCAAGAGGGGCCGGCTCATGCCAAAAGCAAATCAACTTACGGTACGCTGCGAAAATCGTCCGGGGACCCTCGCGCACATCGCAAAGGTGATGGGCGATGCAGACGTGAATATCCTCGGATTTCTCCTCACCACGTCCGGAACGAAGGGCCATGTAAAACTCATCGTGGATGATGTCGAGAAGGCCAAGGAAGCTCTCGGCGACGCTGGGCTTCTGTATGCTGAACAGATTGTCCTGCACGCAAAGCTGGCGAATGCACCGGGAGCGCTCGGCCGCTTTGCGGGGAAACTGGCGACACGAAAGATCAACATCATCTCAGGCTATCAGACGATCGAGAAAGATTCTAAGAAGGTGAGCGTAGTGCTCGAAGTCTCCAATGTGGCGCGAGCCCTTCGTCTTGCGAAAGGCACGGCGTCAGATCGGCTGTATGAATGAGCAGGACGCTCGCTCGTGCTGGTGTGTTCCACCGTCACGTGGAAGTTGCCATTGACCCGGAAAGACCATGCCGACGCGCGAAAAGGAACTCGAAAAAGAACCGCATGTCTGCCAGGCCGTTTCTCCCTGGGATGAGCCATGCCTCGTTCCCGCGACTCGGCATTGTGGGCAGTGCGGGGGTTGGTTCTGTCAGGCACACTTTGGGGATCTGAACTGGCATCCCTGCGCAGGGGAAGTTCAATGAAGCGCGCAGAGCAGAAGCAGAGGAGAAGGATTGTTCACAGTTGGATGGACGCAAAGCCACTACTTGACCGCTGGCGAAAGAATCTCACAAGTCTCAGGGTAGAGATAAAACGGCCCCGCCTCATTGATGTTGTGCCGATGGACTTCGTCGGCGGGGAGCCGGTGGAACGCGAGGGAAAACCTAGGTTGCGATTTCGAGGACAGTTAATTTACTTCAGGAAAGACGACGTGACCATTCGTCGCCCGTCAGGCAGCATTTTGGTAATTGACACGTACGAGGTCGTCGCCATCTCAGACGGTAAGATCCGATTTGAGCCGACCTAGCCCGCCGTCTGCCTTGCGGTTCCATTGGGAGCGAAGACCGAGATCGAAAACGTGCCTGACAATAGTCTCGGATTCAGCGGACAGAGGCCGCAGATTTTGCAGGAATATCGGGAGTCCGAAACTGTGGTGGAAAGTGGTAAAGCTGGCTCCGTCGCGGGAAGCTGCGACTTTTTGACAACGACAGCTGCGTTATACTGGACGAAAGAAGAAGGGCACGATGGCATACATCATCGCTGAACCTTGCATTGGAACCAAGGACACCGCCTGTGTGGACGTGTGCCCGGTGGATTGTATCCATCCGGCAAAGGGCCGAACCTACGCCGATGGCCGCCCAACATTCGACGAAGTGCCTCAGTTGTATATCGATCCCACTGAGTGCATCGATTGTGGTGCTTGTGTGCCGGTCTGCCCAGTGACTGCCATTTTCCCGCTGGATGATCTGCCGGAGAAGTGGCACGCGTATATCGAGATCAACAAGAATTACGTCGACGGCGGCAAGTTTCAGCCCGACAAGTATCAAAAAGCAAGTAGCTGACGGCCTCCGTTGGGATTCTCTGGATAACTGTCGAGAACAGAGATTATCACCACCTATCCAGAGCTGGGGTTGTACGAAAGCCTTGTCGTTTCGGCAAGTGGAATTACGAGCTGCGGAGTACAGGAAACATAGTCGTTACAAAGCAAAGATCAGGAGGCCTTGCGAAACGGAGTAGCCGGGGAACACCCTGGAATGTCTTCCGAGATTTCTCTTGATCGGAATTTGAGTGAGATGTCCCCGGTGGTCCTTCGGCTGGTCCAATACTCGCCTTCCAACGTTCGCTTGCGTCCGCTTATCGTCAAGGTTGCCGCACCGTCGTGAATCGCAATGCGGTCGCGCACTGTCGCCTTGGGTCGATTCGTGTAATTAAAGCTGAGTCGCAACGTGCCATCATCATCTTGACTAAACTGTGCCGCACGACTGTAACTGTCGGATTCTTCCGTGTGCATCGCACAATTGATGGAGAGGAAGCTTTGCTGGACGACCAGAACAGCGGGAATGGGAGGAAGTTCCTGACGTGTTTTCGGGTCCCGCCATGTGCTCCTGATCTCGCCTTGCCAGGTGCCATGCAGGTCGGGGAAAGGGACTAGCCAGCCTTGCAGAAACGGCGCTCTCCACAACCACTTAGTAAAAACGTAGGAAAGAATTGCGTAGACCGTAACGACGGCAGGGAGTTGCTTTACGGCATCCCAACTTATTGCAAGTCCTGTTTTTGAAATGTACAGAACCCCAACCCAGATTGCCACCAAGATCCCAACCCGAATCCACTGCAATGCTTCTTCCCGGATGTTTATCATGGATCATCCAGAAGCCATGCTCTTCTCACAGTGATAGCACCAGCTGTAACGTCTGTTTCGTTTTTTGCTCCAGCCCACTGGAGCAAAAGGTAGGATCGACCGTATGCGACGCGCCGTCAATAGTACTTCCCGCAAGTGACACAAACGGTGACACCTTTGTAGTGCTCCCCTCTAAAACTGGATACCTCATCTAGGTAGAATCAGGGCCTCCAAACAGGAGGCAACATGGGCAGGAAACCACGCATAGATCGGTCCCCTGAAGAGAAGTGGCAGATTGTGCAGGAAGGCATCAAGAGCGGGAACGTCTCGGAGACGTGTCGGCGCCAGGGGATCACTCCGAATCTGTTCTATCGCTGGAAGGATGAAGCGGAACAGGGAGCGAAGGCAGCACTTGGGGGAGAAGCGCTGCCGCGGCGGAGACCGTGAAGGACCATCGCATCCGGCAACTGGAACGGACTCTCGGCCGGAAGTCGCTGGAGATCGAAATCCTAAAAAACGTCGTGGGGGAGTGAGCTGCGATGCCGTTCACTCCCAGGCACGAGAAATGGTGAGCGAGGGCTACACGACCACGCTAGTGGCGGCGACCCTGACCATCAGCCGGTCGAGTCTGTACTATCGGAAGAAACCGCGCGGCAGTCGGGCCGATCGCACCTACGATGAGCAGATCGTGATGGGGTGCGGGGAGAAACTAGCCTACGGCTATCGGCGCGTGGCTTGGTACCGCCTGTCTGCCGACCAGGGCAACATACGCGGTGAGAACAATCTCCATGCTCTCGAAGTGGACCTGGAGGAAAGCGGTGGAGGGTCTTTGGAATTTGCCAACCAGCCCGTCAGCGATCCTGTTCTCGAGATGGTCCAGCGCCGCGCGCGAATGCGGGATCTCCGCGCCCAAATTACAGGATTGCAGACCGATGCCCTGGCAGAAGACAATTCCGCCGACGAGCTCGCACATATGGGCAACAACGGCAAGCAGAAGGATGGTGCCATCGCCAAGGCTATGGATGCGTTAGGAACGGTCGTCGGCGAAAAGTCGCGTCTCAACGCATCACAGTCTCGCGAGCAAGCAGCGCGCCTGCGTGAAGAACTGGCTAGACTCGAGATTCTAGACCAATCCTCCGCCAACGTCCCCGTCCCCTAACGTTCCTTCGCTCAGTCAGGCCGCAAACCTGTGGCTAGCGCCCGATTAGTTGGATTACCGGACAAGTGTTTGTGGTCCAGAAACTTCGTTCTAGGTATTTGCTGTCGATGACAAGGTTTGTCATCAGCTAACCGCTAAACCCAGTTAGGCGCGCTAATTGGAATCTGACCCCCTGACGCAATTCCCGCGAGCCCCAAAATTACGTAGTTCCCACAATAGAATTGGCCCCTCACCTGTGTTAGCGTCAGTCGGGGGCCTTTTCTCTCCCCCTAAGGACGCGACATGAGCACCGCTACTCTCTATAGCCCGCGATCCAGCCACGCCGTCCACTCCCGGCGACCCAAGGGCCGCGATCTCGCCCGGCACGCCACAGAAAATGCAGCATTTGTAATCATGTCAACCGCGAAGCCATCGAGGACGATTTCCTGAACTGGCGCAGCCCCCTCGCCATCGTTGAGGAATACCGCCTCCCCCACCACACCGCCATCTACCGCCATGCTTACGCCACTGGCCTCGACATCGAGCGCCGCCACCATATGCGGGCTGCTTTGGAGGGAATCATCGAACAGGCAAATCGAGTCCAGCCCACGGCAGATGCCATCGTCCGCGCCGTCTGCATTCACTCGCAGTTTGACGAATTTGGTCGTTGGATCAAGCCCCGAAAAACAAAATGTGATGTCCAGATCTCAATCTGCCCGAAGTGCGGCGCGAAAAGCGATCCAGGGAACCGTTCGCCTCGCAAGCGCGCGTCTCAAACGATTTCTAATAGCGAATCCCGCGAATAGAAAATGGCCCAACTCCATGAAAACATTCGGTGGTGGCTGGTTCTAATAGCGAATAATTCGGGGCGCTCGCTCCTGCGGCGACCGAAACTATTCCGCTGCTCCCGGGTTGAGTTGCCTGTGGAGCAGTCCGCCATGTCGAGGTCATCCCGGTTAAGGATGCCAAATCTCTGCAACCAACTACTTGCGCCGGGAATCTTAAGTAGTAAGATGACAATAGTTCTTGACGAACCCGCGAGGATGCCTTCCCGGCTCCCCGTTGTCGTTGGGTGGAGGGTACAGATATGAAGAAATCCACCTTCTGCAAGATCCTCTTTTCGTTCCTTGCAATCGTGGCACTCGCTCTAGCGCCGAATCCTGCTTTCGCACAACGTGGCGGAGGCCATGGAGGTGGTGGCGGAGGTGGTGGCGGAGGCGGTGGTTTTCATGGTGGCGGGGGCGGCGGTGGATTCCACGGCGGCGGATTCTCGGGAGGTGGAGGCCACTTCTCGGGAGGTGGAGGCCACTTCTCGGGAGGCGGCGGACACTTTTCCGGAGGTGGTGGCGGCCATTACGGCGCGCCTTCGGCGCGCTCCTTCAATGGCGGTTCTCGGGGCGGCGCCTCCGCCTATGCCTATCGGGGCGGTTCGCCGTATGGAAGATCCAGCGGCATGGGTGGAAGATCGCTGGGGTCTTCGCGCGGTGCGCGCTACGGTGCAAACGCGCGCCCGGGCTATATGGGTCGGAGTTCCGGCCCGGGAAGATCGGCGGGCCGCGGATTTTCGGCACCCGCTGCTAGAGCAGATGGCCAGTGGCACTCCTTCGCAGGAGGCGCTGCCAGAACAGGAACAGGACGCAGCACAGGAAATTCAAATTTGGCCTGGGCGCACGGTGGTCCGGCCGGAGCGGGACGAGCGGCGAATTCAAACGCGCGTGGCATGAACGCAGGCGCCTCTCACAGCATGAGCGCTTCGTCGCGGGGTCCCACGTCGGCGATTTCTGCTAACCGAGCAGCTTCGAATATCGCCAGCTCCCGCACAACCCGTTCGTCCTTCAATAGTGCGAGATTCGGCGGAAATGCAGTCCACAACTCGATGCTTTCGAGCTCGCGGTCCAACGGAACAGCCTTTAGCGGGTCACGAGCCGGCAATACTGGATTGCACAACGCGGCCTTCGGCGGCGCACGAATCGGAAATACTGGATTCCGTAATTCCCCATTCGAAGGCAGAACGTTCGGTCATCCCTTCGGCGGCAGGGGATTCGGCGACCGTGGGTTTCGCGGTCGCGGATTTGATTTCCATGATCGGGACTTCGACCGCGACGATTTCTTCTTCGGTGGTTGCTTCGGTTGCGGCTTCGGATTTGGATGGGGTGGAGGTTGGGGATGGGGTTGGGGATTGGGCTGGGGCGGCTGGTGGGATCCATGGTGGTGGGGACCGAGTTGGACTTGGTGGACTCCTCCCTATTACGGCTACCCATATTATCCCGGGTACATTTATCCTTCCGCGCCAGTACCGCCGGAATATGGTGGCGACGCGGACTACTCGCAGCCGTCAGACACCGCTCCGTATTCAGACTCGAATCAAGTTTACAACGGGGCGAGCACGGATCAGGCCTATCCGGAAGGCTCACCCAATACGAATCCACCGACGCTTAATGTCGCGCAGTCCACGCCGACCGTTCTCGTCTATTTGAAGGACGGTACAATGTCTGCCGCAAGCGATTACTGGCTTGCAGACGGCAAGCTGCACTACATCGTGAACTATGCTGGCGAGAGCACAGTGGATCTGGACGACGTGGACCTGCAACGCACCGTGGATGAAAACGCGAAGCGCGGCGTGCGGTTTACGCTGAAGCCGGGGCCGAACAGCACGCCCTCCGGCCAGACAAGCTCCGAGCAAAATAACGGCGCAACGTCGGCAGCAACACCCGCCCCCACACGCGCGCCTGGTGCCAAACCGGGGATTCAAACCGCTTCGCAGCCCGCAACCTGAAAACTGAAGCGGCTCTAGAAAGTACCGGCCAGGCCCGCGTGAGCGAGGCCTGGCCGCATTTTTTTTTGTGAGAAGAGTTTACGATTTCGCGTCGCGCAGGAAGCGGGCGGCTTCTTCCGGCGGCGTGGGATTAATGTAGAAGCCGGTCCCCCACTCAAATCCCGCCACTTTCGTCAGCTTAGGCATCATCTCGATGTGCCAATGATAATGATCGTTGATTTCCTCGCCGATGGGCGAGGTGTGAATCACGTAGTTGTAAGAAGGAAACGAAAGCGCGTTGTCGAGGCGCGAAAGAAATTCGCGCAGCACTTTCGCGAGGCTGCCGTAATAGGGCGTCGGCATGTTTTCAAACGCAGAGCTGTGCTGCCGGGGCAGGATCCAGGCTTCAAACGGAAAGCGCGGCGCGTAAGGCGCCAGCGCGATGAAATGATCGTTTTCAAGAATCATGCGCGTCCCGGTTTCAATTTCCTGGCGAATCATGTCGCAAAAAATGCAGCGCTCTTTTTCGTCGTAGTATCGCTTCGAATTGTCCACCTCTTCGCGCACGCGCTTGGGAACAATCGGCAACGCGATCAATTGCGAATGAGTGTGCTCGAGCGACGCTCCGGCCGGCTCGCCGTGATTCTTGAACAGCAAAATGTAGCGGAAGCGGCGGTCATTCTTCAGGTCGAGCATCCGATCACGATAGGCCCACAGAACTTCTTCAACCGCCTTTTCCTTCATAGACGCCATGGTGAGTTGATGGTCGGGCGTCTCGACGATCACTTCGTGCGCGCCCACTCCGTTCATGCGATCGAAGAGGCCCTCGCCTTCGCGATCCAGTCCTCCTTCGATCCCAAGCGCCGGAAATTTATTTGGCACCACCCGGAGCGACCAGCCCGGAGTGTCTTTCCCGCTGCCGTTGCGCCCGTACGCCAGAATCTCAGGCGGAGTCTTCCCTTCGTTGCCCGGGCAGAACGGACACATTCCCGTGCCTTTGATAGTGACGCTCTCACGCACAAAATCCATGGGCCGCTTGGCGCGGTCCGTGGAAATAATCACCCAGCGTCCCGTAATTGGATCTTTGCGAAGCTCCGGCAAACTTTCCTCCTCGGCCGCGTGGCATCAATACGCGCGCCGGTGGATGATTTCAGCCCAACGATTGTACTACGCGAAACATGGAGAGGTAGGACTCACAATTCTATGATGCCACGCCGTCACTAGCCGCAGTTCCCGCCCCCGCGGGTGCACCGCCGCACGCGACTTCAATCTCCGCCCATCCCGAACGCATCCTTGTGCAAGCGCACCGTCGGCTTCTGGCCAGGTCGCGTCTCGATTGCCAACACGTCAAATCGGCACGTTGCTGACTCCAACCGCCTCGAGCGCAAGAATTGCCGCGCCATACGGGAAAGGTTACGCCGCTTGTCGTGGTTCACAGCTTCCTCCGGCCGCGCCTGCGATTCTCCTGTTGCCGATCGCGTCTTCACTTCGACGAAGACCAAGACTGGCCCGTCGTAAGCAACAATATCAATCTCGCCTTTTATTCCGGCTACCATATAATTGCGCGCGACAGGCGTATAACCTTGGCGCCGCAGATACCAATATGCGTACGTCTCGCCTTTCACGCCAGTTTGACGCGCCACGTGCTTCGACGACGACGCCTGACGAGCCTCTTGGACACCTTTCTTGGCCGCGTAATTCAAGATCGAAAACATTAAATTGGCGAGCATGAATTTTCACATGAACGAATTGCTGGGGCGAATCCCGATCCGTCGGAATCCGCCCTCGCAAGTTTAAAGCGCGCGTTCGACTTCGGTGATGATGGAGTCGAGCGTGCGGACGGCAAAGTCCGCTTGCTCTTCGTCAATCATCAGAGGCGGCGCCAGACGCAACGAGTTTTCGCCTGCACCGAGAATAAGCAATCCTTTGTGGAAAGCCATCTCGACGATCCGATTGCGCAAGTCCGCTGCTTTTTCTTTCGTCTTTTGATCGCGAACAATTTCAATGCCAATCATCAGTCCTTTGCCGCGAACATCGCCGACGATTTTGTGGCGCTCGCGCCAATTCGAAAGCTTTCGGAAAATGTGATCGCCGACGCGCGCGGCGTTGGCCATGTACTGCCGCTCGAGCAGTCCAATCGTTGCGAGCGACGCCGCGATGGAAACCGGATTGCCGCCAAACGTGGATGCATGCGCGCCCGGCTTCCAGTCCATCACACCGGCTTTCGTAATGATGGCGCTGAGCGGCATGCCCGATGCGATTCCTTTGGCGACGCAAATAATGTCCGGCTCGATCTCCGAGTGATCCACGGCCCACCATTTACCGGTGCGGCCCATTCCCGACTGCACTTCATCGGCAATGAACAGGATGCCGTGCTTACGGCAAAGCTTTTGGAGCCCTTGCAGAAATTCCGCAGGCGCGGGCATGTAGCCGCCCTCGCCCTGAATTGGCTCGATGATGATTCCAGCAACATCTTCGGGGTCCACGATGCGCTTGAAGAGCACAGTTTCGATGTAGGCGAGCGCATCGGCGGAAGCCTGCTCCGGACGCACACCAAAGGCACCGCGATACGTATCCGGAAAGTGCGCATGGAAAACGCCGGCGAGCAGCGGCCCAAAATGTTTACGCTGCACAGCCTTGCTTGCCGTCAGCGAAAGCGAGCCAATGGTGCGCCCGTGGAAGCAGCCGTAGAAGGCGATGAGTTTGTCGCGCTTGGTGTGATACCGCGCGAGCTTGATTGCTGCTTCCACGGCTTCCGTGCCGGAGTTGCCAAAATAAACGCGCTTTGGATCGTCACCGGGAGCGATCGAAGCCAGCTTTTCGGCCAATTCGACCATGCTCGGATAGTAGAAATCCGTGCCCGACATGTGAATCAATTCGGCCGCTTGCTTCTGAATTGCCGCGACGACTTCGGGGTGGCAGTGCCCTGTCGATACCACCGCGATCCCCGCCGCAAAATCTAGAAACGTATTGCCGTCCACATCCTCGATCATCGCCCCGCGGCCACGCTTTGCCACCAGCGGATAATCGCGCGTGTAAGACGGCGAGAGAATCTTGTGATCCAAATCCACGAGCTGCTTGGCCTTCGGTCCCGGCAGGGCCGTGACCAAATGCGGCAGCTTTCCATCAATCTTCGATTCTGCTTTTGTGTCGATCGCTTGCATCACTTCCTCCATGAATTCGATTTTTGATCGGCGCACGGACCGGTTCCCACCGCGGCAGGCCGGGCACAACAATCGGAGGAAGAATTACTTAGTCAACGCCGAAGAGATTCGGGCGTTCGTGAGAAGGCTGGCTATGCAACAGAAGCGAATTTTTTGCGGAAACGCTCATTTGTACTTCCAACGGACACTGCCATCTTTCGTGTCCTCCACTATGATACCAGAATCCGCGAGTTGCTGCCGAATCTGATCGGAGCGCTTGAAGTCGCGCCGCTTCTTGGCGGCATTGCGTTCTTCGATCAGCGCTTCAACTTGGTTCGCAGTCATGCGCGGCTGCTCGCGGACGATGCCGAGTTTTTGCAGCTTTTCGGTGTCGTCATCTGCGAGCACCGCGAGGATTGCGTCGAATTTTTCCATCGCGGCCATCAGGCGCGGTGCGTCCTGCTGGCGAAATTCACCGCGATCCATGGCCGTGTTGGCGTCGCGGACGAGGTCGAAAACCGCGGCAAGCGCAAGGGCCGTATTCAAATCGTCGGCCAATCCCGCATCGAAATCACTCTCGGCCTTTTCCGCGCGCTTCCCCGTCGCCGCATTCGAACCGGCGGGGAATTGTTCCGTTCTCAGCCGTGCCACGAAATTGCGCAGCCGCTCGACGGAGCTTTCCGCCTGCTTCAAGCTGTCAGCGGTGAAATTAAGCTGGCGGCGATAGGGCACGGAGAGCAGGAGATAGCGGATGGATGAAGGCTTATGCCCCTTCGCGAATAGATCGCGGAGGGTGAAGAAGTTGCCAAGCGATTTCGACATCTTCTCGCCTTCGATAATCAGGTGTTCTGCATGCAGCCACATGCGGACAAATGTATGCCCGGTGGCCGCTTCGCTCTGCGCAATTTCATTTTCGTGGTGCGGGAAGGTCAGGTCCACGCCGCCTGTGTGGATGTCGAGAGTCTCACCCAAATATTTCATGGCCATGGCGGAACATTCGATGTGCCAGCCGGGACGGCCCGGTCCGATTTCTGTCTGCCAGAAATGTTCCCCCGGCTTGGGAGCTTTCCAGAGCGCGAAATCGCGGACGTCGTCTTTTTCGTAGCGGTCGGAATCCACGCGTGCGCCGGATTTAATGCCGGTGACGTCAATTTTTGAGAGTTTTCCGTAGGCCGGAAAGTTCGCGATGCGGTAATAAATCGAGCCTTCGCTCGTATAGGTCTGCCCCTTTGCTTGCAGGCGCTTGATCAGCGCGACCATGTCTTCGATGTGATCGGTCGCGCGAACCACTTCTTCGGGCATTTCGAGATGCAGTGAATCCATGTCCGCCAGAAATTCTTGAATGTACTTCTCGGTGTACTCGCGAATGCTCACCCCGGCCGCAGCTGCGTTGGCAATGATGCGGTCGTCCACGTCCGTCAGATTCATCACCTGGAGCACACGCAGGCCACGGGAGCGCAAAAACCGGCGGAGCACATCCTGAAACACGAAAGTGCGGAAGTTTCCGATATGGGCAAAGTCGTACACAGTTGGTCCGCAGGTGTAAATCCGCACTTCGCCCTTGTGGAGAGGGTGGAGAGGCTCCAGCCGGTTTGACATCGTGTTGTGCAGGCGTATCTCGTTCATTTCAGTAGTATATGCAAAGGGGTCATTCTATCCGACGCATTCGCAAGCGGCAAACTGCGGTGGGCCAAGCCCTTGTCGAGTTCGCACACGAGGGCTCATTTGGGGCAAGCAATCCGCGGGGAAATGTGGTAGAGTGGTTTTGCGCTTAATACAGCGGTTGTGTGGTGCGGCTGTTCTGGTCAGTACTTGACGTAGGTATATCCGCCCTCAGTTCTCTCCGTAGGTCTTCAGCGTAATTCAAAAGAAACCTGGCAACGCAAGTTGCAGTGCCCGCCCGGAAATTTAAGTGCGCGCCGCGAACGCATCCGCCAGAGAAAAAAAGGTTAAGAAGATAATGCAGAATTTTTCAGATTTACAGATTTCCGCTTACACCAAGGAGCGATTGGCAGCGGCCAGTCTTTCGACGCCCACTCCCGTGCAAGCAGCAGCCATCCCGCAGGCCCTCGAGGGCAAGGATGTGCTGGCCACCGCGCAGACCGGAACCGGCAAGACGCTCGCGTTCCTGATCCCCATCATGGAGCAATTTCTCCAGCGCAAAACGCATGGAATTGGCGCTCTGGTATTGGTTCCGACGCGCGAACTCGCCATGCAAGTGGTGGAAGTGTACAACACGATTCGAGGCCGAATGCTGCAACCAGCAGCGCTGGTTGTCGGCGGGCTGTCCGAAGGAAACCAGATCAGCGCGCTGAGAAAAGGCGCGCGCCTGATTGTGGCCACCCCCGGACGGTTGGAGGATTTCCTCGACCGCAAGGTGGTCAATTTCAAGGATCTTCGCGTGCTTGTGCTTGATGAAGCCGACCGGATGCTGGACATGGGGTTTATTCCGGCAATTCGCAGGATCGCCGCGGTGCTGCCAAAGGATCGGCAGACGATGTGCTTTTCTGCGACCCTGGAGGCGTCCGTCGCGCACCTGGTGAACGACTACATGCGCAATCCGGTGCGTCTCGCATTTGGATCCACACTGAAGCCTTCGGAGAATGTGCGTGTTCAGGCATTCGAGGTGGGATTCGATCGCAAGCAGGACACACTTCAGCGGCTACTGGCGAAGGAAACGGGCCGGTGCCTGGTGTTCACGCGTACAAAGCGCGGCGCCGAGCGTCTTGCTACCAGCCTGATCCGTGAAGGATTTTCCGCGGCCATGATTCATGGTGGCCGGTCGCAATCGCAGCGCATAGCAGCGCTGGCAGGATTCCAGCAGGGCCGAATCCGCATTCTCGTGGCCACGGACCTGGCTTCTCGCGGGATTCACGTGGAGGACATCGCCCACGTGATTAACTACGATTTGCCGGAAATTGCAGAGAACTTCATCCACCGCGTTGGCCGAACCGGCCGCGCAGGTGGACACGGCGTGGCCTCGACAATTATCACCCGGGATCAGCGGGGCGAATTGATGCAATTAGAGCGGACACTCGGCATCCGGATCGAGAGGATGCAGATGGATTCCGAGCCCGGAGCGAACCGCACGGAGCGGCCAGTGGTGGTGAATATGCGTCCCGCGACGAGGATGGTCCGGCTACCGGGAGAAGTGTTTCACGCATAATTTGAATTTGCCGTCGAGTCGAAAAGGACAGGTGAAAAATGGCAACAGAGAAACTGAAGAGCCGCGGGCGGCTAGTTCCGACCCAGCCGACGGGAGTTCAATACCAGGTGGATTACGTAATCAAGATCACCACGGAAGTGCGCCAACACGGGCGGAGTTCGACCACAACCACGCGTACCCGCTGGGCGAAATGCTCGGTGCGGTCCCCGAATGCCCACATGATTCCGGACGGGACCTATTTCCTCCATTCTGAGGACGGCAGGGTGCTGCAACTGAAGTCCACCGGTGGGCAGTGGCAATTTCTTGACGCCCAGAACTAGTGTGCCGGTCTGAAACAAACCTGTCTCACGAAGCGCTGCGTTCCATTCCACTGACCTCGGGGGTTAAAACCCCTGTCTTATCCTACTTTTTCGGCACGGCTGAAGCCGTGCCCTGCCGAAAGCCATTCATGAGACAAACCTGCTCCTCGTTTTCGCCGGAGTGGGTCAATCTTTTGTGTTGACCCCTTCGTCGGCTTCCCTTCCCCGAAACCTGGTACTGCCAATAGTACCCCCGGTACATCCGTACCATTTTTCAATTTGTGTGTTCGGCTAGTATGTAGGCGGATTTCGCAGGCTCTTCGCTGTACTAAATTTTTGAATCGGGCATGGGAGGACACCAATGAAAAGGGTTTTGATTCTTGCAGGAGGCCTGCTGATGGCAACCAGCGCACACGCACAAATAGGCGGATCCATCAACTCGGGTGGGGGTATGAACAGCGTCAGCGGGATCACTTCCTATAGGATCGCGAGCATGCGCTGCGATAGTGGAAGTGATCCGCGATCGAGCGTGGTGACTGCTGCGAAAAACGACGGGCCGTTCGAGCCGACTACGTTTGCCACGTACGAGCAAGCGATTGAGATCGGCCAGATTGCCGCGAATGCGGCTCCGCCCAGGCTTGGCGAAATCGCTCGTCAGACTCGCGAACATAGGAAGAACGCGACACAGCCGCCCGTGCTTGTCGCCGAGCAAGACCAATTCGGCAGGATGGTCGTAAAGACGCAGACGCCGTAAGACCTGCTGAGCCGAGGCGAAATACCAGGCCTAGGAGGAGAATTTAAGGCAGAAGTTCGACGCGCCGGCTGACGATGGTCACATCACCGTCGTGCGATGCAGTTGCAGTGAGCGGGCGCGCCTTGAGCAGGAACATTCCCTCGAGCGGCAGCCCATACGTCTCGTCGAGCGCATATACCTCGACCGGTTTACCGGCCGGAAGTGTGAATCTGATTTCGACCCCCTTCGCAGGCATCGTTGGGCAATCGTAGTAATTCCACCCGTTAAAATATTGTCGCACTCGGTCTGTCTCCAGTTGCACTGGTTCGCCTTCGATGCGCACAGATTCGATTCCTGAATCTGGCGGAAAAAATACGGAGGCGTCGGGCGCGCCTCGCTCTGAACGCAGCAAAGCGCGATAAGTGCGCTTTTCAGCGACAGGCGTCGATTCGAGAATCGTAAAGGTGGGCGCGGCCAAATTGTCCAGACTGGGTGCGTCCGCCAGGAAAACGGGGTTGCCGCTCCACGGAAACGGCCCCTTGTCCTTGCGGCGAAAATTAGTCACTACACTGATCGGTTCCTGTAAGCGCCCGGAATCAGAGCGAACCATCCATTGCGATTTTCCGGAATCGCCATCCTGCCAGTATTCCAAATTCACGCGCTCAGGCGCTTTTGCCGAATAGGCCGGGACAACGATCGACGTGAAGGCCGCGAGAATTGTTGCCATTACCGCCGCCCCGGGCAACGCGATGCGCGCGAGGCCGCGGACGCTCTGCGATTCCGCGCAGATCGGAGCAAGAGGCGAGAGGATAAAACCCGAAAGTAGAGCGATTTCGGCGAGACTGTGATTCCCGAGTGCGTCGTAGAGCATCAAGAGTGGTGCAAAACCCAGAATCGCGGCAATAGCCATCGGTGCGATCATGGCCCAATCGGCCTTCCCATCCGAGCCACCTGCACGCAGAGTGAATGGCCAGCTCGAAATCGCGACAACGATTGTAGGAACTAGAAACAGGTAACTCAATCCGGGCACTTGCCATGAAATGGTAACGGCCAACAGCGCCCACCAAGTCCACACTCCTGCCCACAATCCCACGGAACCGGCCCAACGCCCCAATATGAGTCCGAGGGTCGAAACTACGGCGAGGCCAACGGACCAGAATGCGATTTGCAGTGGCAACGGATGTGCGATCCATTGAACGGGAGTTGCGCCGGTCTTGCGAACCACGAACTGCAAAAACCATCCGGTTGCTGCTGTAGTGATTACAATTGCCAGCCAGCCGACCAATCCCCAAAGATAGGCCCGAGGGTTGAGACGCTTCTTATAGATCAGCCAACCAATTTCAAGAAGCAGCAGGATCGCGCTGGCGAGCGACATCGCCAGCGTCCAAGACGCCGGCCACCACACGGTCCCATGCTCGAAAACATCGAAGAAGACTGCCTCTTTTTGTGGGGGGGTCGAGAGATTCGTATTCGCAAGCGCCAGAAGCAACGGCAGCGCATTATCGCCGTCGTGTTGCAGGCTTGCCGGGCTGCCGTTCGCGAAATTGTCGAGCGGCGTGTGGTATTGAACTACATCCCCGACGAAAGCGAAATTGGCTCCCTGATAGCCCGCGGCTTTGAAGACGGTGAAATCGGTGTCGTTCGGAATCTGCTTATAGACTGTGTAGAAGAGAGAGCTGGTAGCAGGATGCCTGGCGTGCTTTGCATACAAACGCACGATCCATTCATTCGCGCCGCCAGTTTCGAACATCAGGCTTGGTCCCGAGGTGCCGCGCGTGTCCACGTTCACTGCTGCGCGCACATCTTTGGCCCAACGGTGCTGATCCACGAACACGCGCGCACCGAGAAGTCCTGGCTCTTCGCCGTCATCAATCAGCAGGATGATCGAATGGCGCGGCTGTGGGAGGGATTTCAACGCCCGCGCAATTTCGAGGACGGTCGCCATTCCAGCCCCGTCGTCGGATGCGCCAGGACCGGCGGGAACGGAATCATAATGCGCGGCAAGCAAGACGGCAGCCCCGGATTCACTGCCATCGAGGCGCGCGACCACATTCTTGGCTGTGCCACAGGATCCGTATTCGTCGCAGGCAAAGCCGGTTTGGACTTCCGGCTTGTAGCCTAGTTGTTCCAATTCGGAGACGACGCGAGCGCGTAGAGCGTCGTTCGCAGCGCTGCCGATGGGATGCGGAACACCATCGCCAACCAACCGATAGAGAACCGCGCGGGCGCGACCGGCGGAAAATTCTGTTGCGGGCGCGTTGGCCGGTTTGGGCGAAGGAGGACGCAAACCCCAGACCGAAAGCAGGAAAACCGCGGCCAGGACGGCCACGGCAAGCAGGATTCGACGTGCTCCCCGCGCGCTTTCCGCCGCCAAACGTCCCTCCCGTCCGCGCCATGCTAGGCTGTGCCATGCTCCAAGTCAATCAGCATCGGGTTGAAAGCACGGAGGGGTGGGCCATTTTAGCCAGTCTTGCGGGAGATTCCGAATCCATTGGGCGCAAGAACCGGATAGTCGGAGAGCCGTCGCGGCTATACCTTTGGAGCGAAGCAAAATAGGGAGCCGATGGATGGTTGGCCGCATCGAATAAAAAATGCATCCGCTCGACAATCCGATCTGGCAAGCTCTGACGACCTCTCAGGCACACTTTGCCAGGGCTGGAAAACTGGCACGCCGGTTTCCGAACGATGTCACCTCGTTGGCCGGCTTCACCGAGCCGACGCAGGATGGATACGATTCACTCGCCGCGATTCTCGATGACGTGCCAGCAACTGGATTGTTCTTCGATTCGCCTCAGCAGCCGCCGGCTGGCTGGACAAGGATCACTGGCGCTCCGCTCCTCCAGATGATCCACGAAAACGGCAAACTGCCGGCGGGATCGGCGCCAGGATCGAGCGCGACCGAGATTGTGGAGCTGGTCGCCGAGGATGCCCCGGAGATGCTGGCGCTCGCGCAACTCACGAAACCAGGTCCATTTGGCTTGCGGACGCGCGAGCTTGGAACCTACCTCGGCATCAAACAGGCGGGTGCCCTGGCGGCAATGGCGGGGGAGAGACTCCACGTCCCGGGCTTCACCGAAGTTAGCGCTGTGTGCACGCATCCGGATTATCTCGGCCGTGGGTATGCAGGCAGGCTCATGACCACGCTCATGAAGCGGATTCACAGCCGAGGAGAAGTGCCCTTCCTCCACGTCCGGGAGGACAACGTGCGCGCAATTGCGCTCTACGAGCGGCTTGGCTTCAGGACGCGTGTGCGGCTCCATTTCGCGGTCTTTCGGAAACCCCTGCCTCAGGAAAAATGAACGGAATCAAGCAGTCAAAAACATGGCACATTCTTCGAATCGTCCTTTACAGGCATCTCCCACCATGCTAACTTTTCTTTCCGTACCGCCGATCCGATAGCGCCAGGCGGCAGGGCCACTGACCATCGACCCTCCACGCGTTTTTGTCTAGAAAATCCTCCTGCAAATAGTTAAATTGAAGCTTCTCCTGCCGATGAGGCTTGAGGAGCGAACTCTGCGAGGGCATGGGTGCTAAAACTCCGTAAGGTCGAGATGCTTGGCTTCAAGTCGTTCTTCGAAAAGACGCCTATAACCTTCAGCGGCAGCGGGATTACCTGCATCGTGGGTCCCAACGGCTGCGGGAAATCGAACGTCGTGGACGCCGTTTCCTGGGTACTGGGTGCGCAGAGCCACAAAATGCTGCGCGCCGAGCGCATGTCGGACTGCATTTTCAATGGCACAGCCAAGCGTCCGCCGCTGGGCATGGCGGAGGTCACACTGACGCTGGTGGACCCTGACCTTGCCGATGCGGTGGCGAAGGTGCTCGACGCCCCCGAAGAAATCCCCGGCGAACCAGTGCTCGTGGTCGCGAATGAAGACGGGCAATTGGCTGCTCCGAGTTCGAATGGACTTCCCATCGACCCGCTCGTTGAAGAACCTGCCAGCGCTGAAACCGCCGGCGAAAAGAAGCCCTGGCGCAAGCGGGCCGCAGAAAAGCCCGCCATCACGCTGAAGCCGGGAGAAGTTGTCGTAGGGCGCCGCCTATACCGCTCCGGGCAGAGCGAGTATCTGATTAACGGCCGCGTGGCGCGCCTGCGCGACGTCCAGGAAATTTTCATGGGCATGGGCCTGGGACCGGACAGTTACGCAATCATCGAACAGGGACGCATCGGCCAAATTCTAAATTCGAAGCCGATGGATCGCCGCGCAATCATCGAGGAAGCTGCGGGCATCACGATGTACAAGACCAAGCGGCGGTTGGCAGAAGCCAAGCTCGAAGCATCGAAGATTAATCTCTCGCGCGTCAACGACATTCTCGTCGAAGTCGAAAAGCAGCTCGCTTCGCTGAAACGACAGGCCTCGAAAGCGCGGCGCTACGCAGAACTGCGCGAACAAATGCGTGGACTGCTTCGGAGCGTTCTCGCGAGCAAGGCCGAACATTTGGATATAGAGGCCGGGCGCCTCGAAAAATTGTTGCGCGAGATGGATTCCGCCGAGGAGCGCGAGGCTCACTCCGTTCATGAACTGGAAGCCGAGCAGGAGCGATTGAGCAGCCGTACCTACGAACTCGATGCTGAATTGCGCCAGACGCAAAATCTGCTGGGCCAGACCGCACTCGATCTGGATCGCGCGGAGAACCGCATCACGTTCAACCGCGAACAGGCAGCACAGCTCGATTCCCGCGCTGGGCGTCTGACCGTTGAAATCGAACAGGCCGGACGCATGGCTGCCGATCTCGGCGCGCGAATGACTGCGCAGCGCGAATCCGTGGCTGCACTGCACGGGCAAACGGCTGCCGTGGAAGCCGCCCTGCGCGAGACCACCGAAAGCGCAAACTCGAGCGTCGCTGAACGCGAAAAATTGGAAGCCCGCATCGAGGAGTTAAGGCAACTGGCCGGCAAGCTGTTGGAAGAAACGGCTCGCGTGCAGGCCGAGTCGCTGCAAGCTGAGGAAGCAGCGGCGCGCCACGCGGCCGCGGAAGCGCAACGCGCCGAGGCGGCGCGCTCAACAGGAGCTGAGTGGGAAGGGTTGACTCGTCGGGTGAAAGCCGAGGAGGAAATTTACGAGAAAGCCGAGCGGCGCGCACAGGAACTCGGTGCCGCCGTCCGGGCATCCCAGGCGCGGCTCGCTGAGCACCGCGGCGCCCAACATGAAACCGCGCAGCAATTGAAACTCTCTCGCGAAACACTTTCAGCCGAGCGCGCGCGGCATGCAGCTATCGAGCAGATTCTCAGCGAACGCGCCTACACCGCGGACGCAGTGCAAAAGCTTTTCAATGCGAATGGCGAAGGCGAAAAGCATGGCTTCCGTGCCGTGGGCCTGCTGGCCGATTACGCCGAGGTCCAGGAACAATATGAAGGAGCGATTGAACAATTCCTGCGCGAAGAGCTTGAATACGTGGTGGTCGAATCATTTGACCACGCGCGCGCCGGAATCAGCCTACTGCGGGATGAGATGGGCGGCCGCGCAACTTTCTTCGTTGATTCGCTGCGCAGCTTGAATCTTCAAACACCTGAGGCCGACGGTTCCCTTCCGCTGCCGGCGGGTGTGCTGGCGCGCCTCGATAGGCTTGTGGAATTCCGCGATCCGCTGGGTCCTGCGGCGAAGCATTTCCTGACGAAATTGCGCACGGCGTACGTTGTGGAGTCACAGGCGGTTGCCGAGGATATGGCGCACGAAAATCCGCACAGTTACTATTTGACGCCCGAAGGCACTTGCTACCACGGACGTATGGTCACCGGCGGCCGTCAGGGAGATGCCGGACCGCTCGCACTCAAGCGGGAACTCCGCCAGCATGAGTCGGAGGCCGCTCGGCTCGAGATCATCTCCCGAGAGCAACAACAAGAGCTTACGCGCCTGGACATGGAGATTGCCGCGGGCGAGGCCGATGTCGCGCTGACCATGGCTCAGCACGTGGAAGCGGAGAAATCGCTCGTTGCCGCCACGCACACCCGCGACCAGGCGCGCACGGAACATCGTCGCGTGGAACAGCAGCTCGCTACGGAGCGCGAGGAAATCGCCTGGCTACACGCCGAGGCGGAAGCCGCTCGTGCTCGAGTGGAGCAAGCGCGCCGCCAGCATGCCGAAGCGCTACGTTCACGCGCGGCCGCAGAGACAGAGGCCACTCAGGCCACGGAGACGCTGGCGCGCCTGCGCCAGAATTTCCAAGCGATTCAAGATCGCGTGGTGGAACGCCGCGAGGAGCTTGCGACGATGTCGGAACGCCTGGCTAGCGCCGAATCGATTGAGCAGCGACTGTCGGATGAAATTTCTCAGGCTGAAGACCGCGTGGGCTCGCTGCGACAGCAGCATGCGGTGCTCACACAAGAGAAAATGGAACTTGAATCTTCCTGCGAGCAGCTTGCGATTCAGGCGGAAGAACTGCGCAAAGAAAAGGTGCGGCTGGAAACTCAGAAGGCGGCGCTCGAGACCGAATGGGAAGAAGCGCGTTCGCGGGCCGGACAGTTGGACGAATCTCTGCGCGGCAAGCGCGCTTCGCTCGACGAATTGCGGGCTGAGCGCAGCCAACGCCAAATCGAAAAGGCGCGCAACGATGCCGACCGCGATTATCTCCGACAGACCTGCGTCGCCGAATTAAACGCCCAACCCGAAGAACTGATGGCGCAAGAGGCGCAACTGCTCGTGGGCGAGGAATTGGTCGCCGCCGAAACCAGTTACAACGAAATGAAGGCGCGTGTCGAGGCGATGGGCCCGGTGAACATGATGGCGCTCGAGGAATATAAAGAGTGCGAGGAACGCGAGAGCTTCTTGCGCCGCGAGCGTGACGACCTGGTGCAGTCCATCGAAAATACGCAGCTCACCATCAACGAACTGGATCAAGTCTCGCGGCAGAAATTCGAGGAAGCGTTTAACTTCATTAACACACACTTTGCCGTCGCCTTCCAATCGCTCTTTGGCGGCGGACATGGCGAGATGCGCTTGAGCGAACCCGACAGTTCCGGCGAGGCGGGCATCGATATCGTTGCGCAGCCGCCCGGCAAGCGTTTGCAGAATATTTTGCTTCTCTCCGGCGGCGAGAAAGCGCTTACGGCACTGGCCCTGCTCATCGCCGTATTCCGTTACCAGCCGAGCCCTTTCTGCATTCTCGACGAAGTGGACGCGCCGCTTGACGAGGCAAACGTCGGCCGCTTCAACAAGATGCTGGCGGATATGTGCGGCCAGACGCAATTCATTGTCGTCACGCACAACCGAAAAACTATGGAAATGGGCTCCGTTCTCTACGGCGTAACTATGCAGGAGCCCGGCGTCTCCAAACTCGTCTCCGTCAAGTGGGAAGAGGCAGCCGAAGTAAGTAAACAAAAGACGGCCAGTGCCGCGTGACCACCTCTAATTCATTTTAATGCCCGGACAATGACGCGCGGTTTCGAACTAGCCCTCCTGGCCCTCCAATCCTTTCACGTGGCATTTCTCTTTCTGCACGATTGGATTCCGCTAGGAAGTTTGAACAATATCTCCGCCGTGCGGCGCGTCATCTCCGGTTGGCAGTTGATGGTTACGACGCTGGTTTCGGGGGTCCCGTTCGCAATCGGCTTGGCGTTCAGCCTGCGCTATTATGGCCGCGCATATCCCCATTGGTTGCACACGTGGCTTTGGGTCAGCTATGGCCTGCTCTTCCTTGGCGAACTACGCGCGTGGTGGATCCCCTATCTCATTCAGCCGGAGCCGCAGCGAGCAACCCGCTATCAATCACTATTCGCCTCCACGCATTCGTTTCTGCCGGCCCGAAACGGGATCGTCCCCAACACATTGCATGTGATACTTCACGCTGCGACTTTCACAACGGTGCTGCTCCTGTCGCGCATGCGGTAAAAATAATTTGGACCTCGACGTCTTAGCGATTGACAACACGCCTTGCTGCGCTAGAATACCCGCCTCTTAGCGAGGAAAGAATATCCGTGGCTTCTCCAAAAATGAGTCCCGTCGTTTCCCAAACTGATTTTCCGACACTGAAGCTTCGCGGCCGCGGAAAGGTGCGCGACATCTATGAGGTTGGCGACGAGTTACTGATTGTCGCCACCGACCGACTCTCCGCCTTCGATGTGGTTCTCCCCACGCCGATCCCGGACAAAGGGCGTGTGCTCACGCAGCTTTCGCTCTTCTGGTTTGAAAAGCTCGCGGACATTGTTCCGCACCATGTGATCTTGGCGAAGGACTTCTCAGGGGAGCTTGCACCCTATGCCGCTGCGCTCGATGGCCGGGCGATGCTGGTGCGGCGCACGGACCCAATTCCCATCGAATGTGTTGTGCGAGGATATCTCTCCGGCTCCGGTTGGAAGGATTATCAGAAGACGGGCGCGGTATGCGGAATTCCGCTGCCTGCGGGCTTACGCGAGTCGGATCGCCTGCCCGAACCAATCTTCACGCCATCGACAAAGGCAACCTCGGGCCACGACGAAAACATTTCGTTTGACGAGACTGTTGCCCGTATCGGCAGCCCGCTCGCCGAAAAATTGCGAGATACGAGCCTTGCGATTTACAAACGGGCTGCCGAATATGCCGCGGCGCGAGGCATCATGATCGCCGATACAAAATTCGAATTTGGACCGATGGGCGACAAGCTCATCTGGATTGACGAAGCGCTCACGCCCGATTCGTCGCGTTTCTGGCCAGGAGATCAATACGCGCCGGGCAAAGCGCAGCCGTCATTCGACAAGCAGTTTGTCCGCGACTATCTCGAGCGCATCGGATGGAATAAACAGCCGCCCGCGCCGGCATTGCCGCCCGAGGTTGTGGCCGGAACGCGCGACAAATACCGAGAAGCATACCAGCGCATCACCGGCCACGCACTCGACTGAAAAAGCATCGCCCCATGCATGAGGCGCAGCAGTCGCAAGCGCGTGACTGTGGTTGATTTCTTGGCCAAGGCCCAATCCCATGACCTGTCACTGCGGAGCGTGCAATCGTGAAAGATCAACTGGAATCGCTCGTGGGAATGATGGTGGAGCGCGGAATCCTGCTCGAAGAGGCAGTGACGGAATTTGAGAAGAAGTTTATCAAACACGTGCTTGAACGGCTCAACGGAAACCAATCCCGCGCCGCCAAACAGCTTGGCATTCATCGCAACACACTGAGCCGCAAGGTTGACGAGTACAAGATTGATCACAGGCGGAGATAGCGCCGATATCTCGCCTGTCCGTTTCGGTTGGGACTTCCATTTACAGCATCGTGCGAGGCATCCCGGGGATCCGCGGCGCGCGGAAAAAAAATGGCCGGCCCGTTTCCGGACCGGCCATCCTTCCTGAAAGCTTAGGAACTCCTGCTACTTGCCGGCTGGTTTCTTGGGTGGGACCCGGTGCGGCGTGTGTTTGCCGGGAGGAGCCTTTTCCGCAGGAATGTCTTCCGGGTTCACTTTGGCTTTGTCCCAATGAAGCATGAACGCGGGATCGGGATCGTAGCTGACAATCGTTCCGCTGAAGCGAACGCCGTCATCCTTCTGCAAACGGGTCGCCTCCGGCTGGCCCACCACTTTCACGTCCAGGTTTGCGGTGGTGGCGGCCTGGATTTCTTCCGGTGTAGCACCTGTGAACAGGTGCAGTTCGACGTAATCGGCGCCCGGCTTTATGTCGATTATCTTGCCTACGACTTCCGGGAACTCCGCGCCGCAGAGCGCGAGCCATGTCATCTTGGCTTTGTCTCCCCCCGCTTTCAGGTCGGCCAGGACGGTAAGGATGTTGCTTGCCTGGCGAATCTTGTTCAGGTCATCCGCGCTCGGGATCGTGTAGGTGGTCGGGCGGTCCGTAGCGCCAGCAGCAAGCTGCAGCAATTCGTTTAACTGCGCGTCCGCCAGGCTGTCGCAAAGGGTCTGCTCATATGCAAGGATTTGCCTCCGGAGGTAATCCTTCACCTTGGCATCATCCGGAACCTTCAGATTGATCGCTTTTGCGAGGGCCCAGAATCCATCCAGATATTGGGCCGGCTTCCCTTCCAAATAGGCAATGCCCAGGCGGTACCAGGTAACCGCGTCGTCGGACTTAATTGCTAGAGAGGCTTTGAATGCCGTCGCTGCAGCCGGATTGTCCTTCAGTTGGAGGTCGGCAAATCCAGCAGCGCCGTAGAACAGAGCGGTGCCGGGCTTTTTCCCTTCCTCAAATTGCGCATCCGTCAGCGTGGAGTCCTTTGGCTTCTTCAGATCCTGCAGGAGTTTGACGCCGAGCAAGGCCGCATCTCGCTCTTTCACGAGTTGATCATGCGCGTCGGCTGCCTTCGCATTATAGACGAAGGGGAACAACTGAACGCGTGCCTGGATAGCCTGAAGACGAGCAGCGGGATCAGCCTTCTCATCGAGCGCAATGAGCTTGTCGATGTAATCCACGGCTTTGGGGTAGTTCTTTGCTTGCGCATAAGCCGGATAGTAGAGGGCATAAACATATTGCATCAAAGTCGAACTGGGGAATTTGGCGACGAAATCATCGAGCAGCTTTATTTTCGCGTCGGCTTTCGTCTCAGCATTGGCAGCCTGGAAAGCGTTATACTCCGCCATCGTGTAGGGCTGCTTCGTCTGTTCCTGTGGCTGGTGCTTTGCGGCAGTCGGCCGTGCCGGAAGAACGAACACGACGAGAGCAATCAACAAGATACCGTTCATGGTCAAACGCTGTCGCATCATCACTTCCCTGCCTCCTGGGCCAATACAATGACGGGTGAGCGGTCGAAAACAGGACCACAACCCCTGCGGGTCAACGGGACAATCAAAATCTTCGGGATTATAGGGAATGCATCGCAAGCACGCAAGGTTTAATCCTTTGATAGCGCCGATTTGCAGTCGTTATCGCCAGCCTCTTGATGCTCGCACCTGATGATAAGATGGTGAATAGGGGCGATATGTCGCCTCGAGAGAATCAACCATGTCAGAAAACAGTCAACTGCAAGGAACAGTCGCGCTGGTGACCGGCGCGAGCCGCGGCATCGGGCTGGCCATCGCGCGCAGTCTAGGACGGCTCGGCGCGAAGGTCAGCTTGTGCGCGCGTGATGCGGCGAAACTCGAGCTCGCCGCAAACGAAATTCGGGACCAGGGGGCGAGCGCGCTCGCCGTGCCCGCGGATGTGACTCGCGCGACCGATGTCGCAGCCCTTGTCGCGAAAACTGAAAAATCACTCGGACCAATCGAAATTCTCGTGAACAACGCCGGCATCGGCTATTTTGCGCCTACTCATCTAGCCGACGAGGGGACCTGGGACAGAGTATTGGACACCAATTTGAAGTCCGTGTTCCTGGCAAGCAAGGCCGTGGCGCCGGGAATGATCGAACGCCGCAGCGGCCACATCATCAATATTGCATCGCTGGCGGGAAAAAACGCATTTGCCAGCGGGGGCATCTATTGCGCATCGAAATGGGGGTTGTTGGGGCTTACGGAGTGCATGGCGGAGGACCTGCGCCCCTATGGCATCCGCGTCAGCGCGATTTGTCCCGGGTCTGTGGCGACCGAATTCTCGCCGCATGCCGGCAAGGATCCCCGCAAGATGCTCCAACCAGAGGACATAGCGCACGCAGTGGAAATGATCGTGACGCAAGCGCCGCAGAGTTTCATCAGTGAAGTCCTGTTGCGCCCGACCCAGAAACCCTGAGCCCGGCGGCTGAATCTTTTTTGCCCGCAGTTACATCCAATCGTTTAAGGTTAAACGAATATGCCCACGCATTACAAGGGACGGCCGGACACCGTCCGAGCGCTAAACGCGTACATCAATCTCGCGCGAGCGTCCGATTCCCTGCTGGGACGGATGAGCGTTGAGCTCGAGCGCGAGGGGTTGACCATGGGTCAATTTGGAGTGCTCGAGACTCTGTTGCATTTGGGGCCAATGTGCCAGCACACGTTGGGGAAGAAGCTGCTGCGCAGCGGCGGAAACATCACGCTTGTTGTGGATAATCTCGAGAAATACGGCTGGGTGCGACGCGAGCGCCAGGAAGACGATCGCCGGATGATCAAGATTTACCTGACGCCTTCAGGCCGGAAATTAATCGAAAGGGTTTTTCCGCGGCACGCGAAAGCTATCGAGAAGGAAATGACGGTACTCCGGCCGCAGGAACAAGAAAGCTTGCGCCGCATTTGCCGGAAACTGGGCCGCGGCGGAGAGAGACTGCAGGACCAACATCTGAAAAGGGAGAAGGAACATGATGCAGATTCGACCAGGTGAAGAACGCGGGCACGCGGAGCACGGATGGCTCGACAGCCGGTTCACATTTTCGTTTGCCGACTATTTCGATCCGGAGCATGTGCAATTCCGCTCTCTGCGAGTGATTAATGAGGATCATATCGCGCCGGGCAGGGGCTTCGGCATGCATCCGCATCGCGACATGGAGATCCTGACATGGATGCTGGGCGGATCGCTCGAACACCGCGACAGCATGGGCTCAGGCGCCGTGATTCGTCCCGGTGAATTGCAGCACATGTCCGCCGGCACCGGTGTGACACACAGTGAATTCAACCCGTCAAAGACGGAGCAAGCACACCTGCTGCAAATCTGGATTATGCCGGAGCGCAATGGGTTGAAGCCAGAGTATGAGCAGCTCGAATTCTCGGACGCCGAACTGCGCGGTAAATTCGCTCTCGTTGCAGGACTAAAAGCCCCGGTGACGATTCATCAGGACGCGAATCTCTACATCACGCGTTTAGACAAAGGGACGGAGGCCAAGCACACGCTAAAATCGGGACGTCATGCGTGGGTGCAGATTGCGCGCGGAACCGTCGCAGTGAATGGCAAGGAACTGAAGCAGGGCGACGGCGCGGCGGTTTCGAAGGAGACTGACGTACGAGTGGAAGCGAAGGAGCCGTCCGAGATCCTACTGTTTGATTTGGCATAATGAGAATCAATTGACACGAGAAATTTGAGAGCGAATGGGAGGAATTATGGCCACTCTTCAAAAGCCTGCCGAGACGTCTGTGCCGGTACATGATTTGATCCGTCATCGCTGGAGTCCGCGGGCATTCGGTAGCAAGCCGGTCGAGCCGGAGAAGCTACGCAGCCTGCTCGAGGCGGCGCGTTGGGCGGCGTCGTCGTATAACGCCCAACCGTGGTTTTTCATTGTCGGCACGAAAGACGACGCCAAGAATTATCAGAAGGTTCTAGATAGTTTCGTGGAGTTCAATCAGGGTTGGGCGAAGGGTGCGCCGGTGGTTGCGTTGAGCGTCGCCCGGATGAAATTCGAACACAATGGCGCGCCGAACAATCATGCGTTCCATGATGTGGGCCAAGCCGCCGCAAATCTTGCATTGCAAGCGACGGCGCTCGGTTTACAGGTCCACCAGATGGCTGGGATTCTCCCGGACAAAGCGCGTGAACTATTTGCAATTCCCGAGGGCTATGAAGCCGTGGCTGGATTTGCGATTGGTTACCCTGGAGATCCCGCCAATTTGCCGGACAAATTGCGCGAGCAGGAACATGCCCCTCGGTCACGGAAACCGCTCGATTCGTTCGTTTTCGCCGGAAAATGGGGTCAAGTCTCGCCAATTGTCGGCAAGAAATAGCCGGTTTTTGCGGCATATTCGGGGCGGGTACCTTTCCTAACACACAAATAAGCGCCCGCGTTGAGATTCGGGCGCGGAACCGCTAGGGTATGGATATGGACGAGCAGGCCTACGAGGAGCTGCGGCCGGATCATCGTCGGCGCAGCAAACGGGTGAAAGTCCGCGTCGCCGTGGTGGTGCGTTCACAGGAGAAGCGGACCAACTCGGAGAAAACGCACACGTTGATGGTGAACGCGCACGGTGCACTGCTGCTGCTTGGCATTTCAGTTTCGGTTAACAAATTCGTGGTTTTGGAAAATCCCGGTACTGGGCAGGAAATCCTTTGCCGCGTGACACATGTGGGTACTCAATTCATGGGAAAGGCGCAGGTAGGGGTGGAATTCATAAAGCCGGCGCCGGATTTCTGGGGAATTTCACCGCGACCGGACGACTGGAGCGCCAATCGTGCGATCGGCCGCATTGTTGAGCGGTCAGTGAAACAGCCGGTCGTCTCGAAGCGCTAATCCACTTTTTGATTGGGCGGGTCGTTCCAGATTAGATGCGAAATCAGCCATTTGCCGTCGGCCTGCTTCTTGCAAACCGCTAGAAAATTCCCAGCGTTCCGCCAGCTCTCTTTTTTGCCGCCATCCTCTACCGTCCACGCTACTTCACTCCTGCCGCGGACGTAAGCTAGAAATCCATCACCACCGACTTCATCGAGCGTCTGAACAAACTTCGTGATTGTCGTCTTGGTTGGGGTCGAGGGGAACCAGAATTCGTTGATGGCGGCCATACCAACCACAGGAGGAACACCGTGATGTGGCAGGAGGACGGCGTCTTGCGTGAAGGTGCTGCGCACGCCATCGGCATCTCCGGCCAGCCAGGCGGTACGGTAGTGTTCGAGGACGGCCCGGACTGCAGCGGTGTCGCTTGCCGATAGGGTGTTGGCCCTTTTCGAATTCGCCGATGCGCCAAACACAAAGACAAAGACAAAAATCAGAGCCAGGGCTGCAGCCAAAGTAGATCGACCGGGATTTTGCATTCGATACCTTCGAAGTGTTTAGACCCGGCACCATTAATAAGGTGAGCGACGTATCGAGACGCGAAGTGATCAGAAACTGCTCGATCAAACTCCACCAAGAGATAACTTTAAGCCAGATGAAACGAATCGAGACATCGGGTCACTACTCTATGGGGGTATCTTGAGACGGAGGAGATAGCCGATGAGTAGTGGGACCATGCTTGAAACACGAACGCCAACTCACGCGGGACGCGAGCTGGCTTCGCAGACTGGCGCGGGTTACGTAGCGGTGAGAAACGGGCGGGTGGCAATCGTCCGATGGGCGGAGATGCCTCGCACGGCGATGGATGCGGTGGCTGCGATCGCGAGTCTGCGGGAAGCAGCCGCGACGACGACGGTACCGGAACTGCGCATAACCTTCAACAAGGCGGCCGAGCATCTGACGCGCGAGCTGGCCGGCGAAGTGGCGACATTTGAACGAACGATCGAAAAGGCCACGGCAAATTTCTTCGAGTATTAGCCGCGTTAAGATTTGCTCGCCAAAGAACGATCCGCTTGCCGCTGACGTGAACCCAATCACCGGGACGAACTCTGCCGAAATGGGCGTCAAAGCTTGGGCGGGGGCAGCATACCCGCCCTCAGGTCAGAAGATACTTTGCCTAAGGGCAGACGCCCGCATCACGGAGTGGTGCTACGCTGCGCGGCAGATGATGTCGCTACGTAAAGGACGAGACCGATCGCGACGAGCGGCGAGAGTCCCACGATCAGCGGCACGCGGTGCTGAAATACCCCTACGGCCGTGGCGGCCACAAAATATATCAGAAACACTCCGGCTTGCAGGCCGAGGTGCCGGCGCCGACCGGAGACGTTAAGGGGCGGTTCCTCAGTTGGTGAGGAAACATAGGTAATGTGCAATTGCCGAACGAGACCGGCGATGAAACTTATAATTGTTCCAGTGAGAACGGTCGTCGCGATGCCCGGCAGATTCAGACGGCGAACCGCAGCGCTCTGAATACCCATAGCCACAGCCGACAATCCGATAAGAATGTATAAGGTGCCTTGATTGCGCGGAATCATCGGCAGGTGCAACAGGAGTGCGAACAATGCGAGCACCAGCGCTTCGATGAAAATGGGACCGACGAACGCACGGCGCTGATCGATGTCCGTCCCAGCACGATGCGCGAGGATGGCTCCGATCGCCACGCCAAAGACGAACCCCACGAGAGCAAAAAGGGCTCTGAAGGCCGCCAGAAACTGGCCTTGGCCAAAGGCCAGGCCGAGAAGGACCGCGTTTCCCGTCATGTTGGCGGTGAAGACATGGCCGAGTCCAAGATATCCAATCGCGTCAATGGAGCCTGCGACCCATGTGAGCAGCAGGATAGGGGAAGCCCATCCTTCGTTATCGCGAGCGACTCCGATAGTCTCGGGCATAATGAACTCCCGGCCGAGGCGCTTCCGGCGTAACAAGCGATGAATCGCCAGCGCCAGCCTTTGTGGTGATTGTGGCGGAACAATACCACGCAAATATGCGAGACCGCGAGGCGGCGGAACACCACTCAATTCACCGATGAGGCGACGGTGTGGATCACAATCGTACGCGCGGGGCTTCCAAGTTCTGATAACCTGCTTCTATCAATTCGATAACGATAATCCGTTTGACTGATTGAGCGCTTTCGCCAAGGATCCGCGCGGCCTAGAGCCTTTCGTGAATTGGGGTGGTTCGAGAGCACGCGCGTCGAACTGTTTTTCTGTAAGGCGAGCGTGTGACCGGCTTTTGACCTGCGGCTATAAACGCCACTGCCGTTTTGTGTATAGTGCCGAGAGTAGTTCGCAGATCGATCCGCGTAGGATGATAAATAACATGAAGTCCACGGGCACGCTGCTCGATATTTTCCAGAAAGCCGGTCACGAGCGCACCGCGGTCGTGGTCCCGGAACTCGGGCTGCGCGTGAGCTACGAGTCGCTGCGGCAGCAAACCTGGGAAATGGCGAATGCCCTCGCAGGTGCTGGGATCCATCGGAATGCGCGCGTGGCCATTGCATTACCGAATGGGCTGCCAGCGATCGTGAGCTTTCTGGCGGCGTCCATCGCTGGGACAGCGGCGCCACTCAATCCCAGCTACCGGCACGACGAATTCAATTTCTTCCTCGAGGACACTGATGCGCGCGTCTTAATTTGCTCCGTGAAGGGGGCGGAAGAAGCGCGGCAAGCTGCTGCGGAGCACAACATTCCGGTTTTCTCGTGCGAAGTGGACGCACATGGCCACGTCCAATTACATGGAGCCCACGGCAAAGGCGCGCTGACGCAACCGGCTCCGTCCGACATTGCGTTGATCCTGCACACCAGCGGAAGCACGGGGCGGCCGAAGCGAGTCCCACTGCGGCATGTGAATCTCCTGGTGTCCGCGCAAAATATTGCAAACACCTACCAGCTCTCGGCGCAGGATGTTTCGCTCTGCGTCATGCCCGTTTTCCACGTTCACGGGCTGGTGGCCTCGACGCTGGCGACTCTGCTGACGGGCGGGACGGTGGTGGCGCCGAAAAAATTTGACCCGCTGAATTTCTGGCGAATCGTAAAAGAATATCAGGTCAGCTGGTATTCGGGAGTTCCCACCATTCATCAAGTTCTGTTGGCGCGTGCAGGACTCCATGGCAGACCCGCGGGTGCGAATTCGCTGCGGTTCATCCGGTCGTGCAGCACGCCTTTATCGCCGGAAGTCATGCACAAGATGGAAGAGTTGTTTGGCGTCCCGCTGCTGGAGGCCTATGGCATGACTGAGGCGGCGCATCAAATGTCCTCGAATCCCCTGCCGCCACGAGCACATAAACCGGGATCGGTAGGTGTGCCATGCGGCGTGCAAGTGAGCATCATCAACGGGCATGGACATCACCTGGGAATGGACAAGCGTGGCGAGATTGTCATTCGCGGGGCCAACGTGTTTTCCGGCTATGAGAATAATGACGAGGCGAACGCGAGTTCCTTCAAAGATGGGTGGTTTCGTACAGGCGACGAAGGATTTCTGGATCCGGATGGATACCTGCACTTGACCGGACGGCTGAAGGAACAGATCAACCGCGCGGGCGAGAAAATTTCGCCCCGGGAAATCGACAAAGTCCTTCTGAAACACCCCGCAGTTTCGGAAGCAGTCACATTCGGGTTCGCGCATCCGACGTTGAATGAAGAAGTGGCTGCGGCCGTGGTATTGCGAGAAGAAGTGAGCGAGTCCACGCTGCTCAAATTCTGCGGCGAGCGGCTGGCGGATTTCAAATGCCCCAAGAAGCTGTTTTTTGTGGCGAGCATTCCGCAGACCGCGACAGGAAAAATCCGCCGCAACGAAGTGGCCTCCGCGTTGCTGGACGGGAAAAGATGAAATTCCTGATCGCGGGGGCAGGTGCCATCGGAGCCTATGTGGGTGCGAGGATGGCGCGGGCCGGTCAGGATGTCACGCTCTACGCACGCGGGCCACATCTGCGGGCGATGCAAGACCACGGCGTGCGCGTGATAAGCGTGGACGGGGATTTCGATGCGCACCCAAGGGTAGCTGGCAACCTGTTGGAAGTCGGACCCGTGGATGTAATCATCCTCGCCGTCAAGGCGCACGGCCTGCCGCAACTCGTGCCGCAACTGGCACCGGTATTGGGTCCGGACACAACGGTAGTGAGCACGCAAAACGGAGTGCCTTGGTGGTTCTTTCAGGGATTCGGCGGCGCATGGGAAGGAACGCGACTCGAGCAAGTGGATCCCGGAGGAATTGTTTCAGATGCAATCGAAGCGCGACGCGTGGTGGGATCGCTCGTCTACTTCGCGACTGAAATTGTGGAGCCGGGAGTGGTGCGACACACCGAGGGGAATCGAATATCGCTGGGTGAGCCGGATGGCACGCGGTCGGATCGTTGCCGGCGAATTGCGGACTCGCTGAGCGCTGCGGGATTGCGTTGCCCGATCACAGCAAGAATTCGCCACGAGATTTGGGTGAAGATTCTGGGAAACGTCGCTTTCAATCCGATCAGCGCTCTGACCGGAGCCACGCTGGTCCAAATGGCACGCGATCCCGATGTTTCAGCGCTGGTGCGGAATATCATGCGTGAGGCCGAGGCAGTCGCGGGTCAATTGGGTTTGGAGTTGCCAATCACGATTGACCAGCGCATCGCGGGCGCTGAGAAGGTCGGCGAGCACAAGACTTCCATGCTTCAGGATTTGGAGGCTGGCCGGCCGCTGGAACTTGAGGCCGTGGTAGGAGCAGTGGTGGAGTTGGGCGAGCGCATGGACATTCCGATGAATCACACCCGCGCCGTCTACTCCTGTGCCAAGTTGCTCTCTGAATGCCGATACTCGGCACTGACAAAGCAGGCCTGAGACCTGATTCCTCCAGAGGATATTTTCACACCTAAATCGCTTAAATTTCCCTTGTGGAACACTATTCGCGACGATTGTTGACACACCCAGAGTTCGACGCTGATACTGCGACCCATGGGGGGTGTGCGAAATGAAAATGCTCCGCGGCTTGACTGCCACAACGGCCCTTCAATTCCCCGGCAACTCTATTCAGGTGATCCTCTGCCTAGCGATGCTGCTGACGATATTATTGTGTCCGCAGTTTGCGCTTTCCCAAGATCAAGTCGTGCTAGTGGGTTCTGGTTCCAGTGTTCCCGCCCCGCTCTACAATCGCTGGGTAGCAGAATACAACAAGCGCAATCCAGCAATTCAGCTGCGCTATCTGCCGATCGGGACGAGCGAGGGAATTAAACAAATTGCAAAGGGAAGCGGTGATTTTGGCGCGGGCGAAGTCCAATTGACGGTCGCCGAACGCAACGAAATGAACTTGGTAGAACTGCCGACGGTGATGATTGCGATCGTTCCGATGTACCACATTCCGGGAGTTCACCAGGAGCTGCGCTTCTCCGGTGAGTTGCTTGCGGAAATTTTCCTCGGCGAGATCAAGAACTGGAATGACCCCCAGATTGCAAAGATCAACCCGGGAGTCAAGCTGCCCGACATGCCGATCAAGGTGTTCTACCGGCCGGCCGGGAAAGGCACGAACTATGTCTTCACGGAATTCCTGTCGAAGACCAGCTCAAAATTCCGCTCGCGAATCGGCATCACACCCTCTCCCAGTTGGCCCGTTGGCGCGCCAGCTGAACGCAGCGCGGACATGGCGGACAAGGTGAAGGGGGAGGCAGGGTCGATCGGATATGGGGAACTGCAGTATGCCGTGAAGAGCGAAGTTGCCTACGGCAAGGTGCTGAATGCCGCAGGAAGTTATGTGAAGGCTTCGCAGGAATCAATCATCGCAGCCTGCCGCGCGCTAGAGGCTCCGGGGTGGGATAAATTCGCTGGCTCACTTACGAACCCGCCGGGCGCGCAGTCCTTCCCAATTACCAGTTTTACCTGGCTGTACCTACGAGCATCGGGTTCCGATGCGAAACGCGCTGCGGCGTTGAGTGATTTTCTGAACTGGGCCTATTCGGACGGGGAGCTACTTGCCCGGAAAGAGGGTTACTCGGAACTGCCGCAGCAACTCCTGGCAAAAGTCAGGGCCAAGGCAGCGTCGCTGAAGTAGTAAGACCGCTGAAAATCTGTCGCGCTGTTGCTGCTTGATGAATCCAGGCTGGCCGAGCCGCTGAGGAGCAGCCCGGCCCGCATTCAAATCATTTACCACGGCCAACATTTCCGTCGCGAAGCAACGCACCGCATCGCAATCAAGCGCCGACATCAGGCGCGTGCTGCCGATGTTGCTCTCGCATCACTAGCTGTCACAGCGCTGACCTCGACCGAAGCCGGAGCCTTCATCCTGCGCAGTACGAAGAAGGCGAGTACCGCCGCGACCGCGTCGCAGATGATGGCGACCGTGAAGACTCCCATCCAACCAACCTTCGGCATCGTGAACTTGGCGGCAAACGGGGTCCATATCGTGGGAACTACTGTAAGGACAATCCCGTAAATTACAAGCACTCCCGCCACTCCCAGCAACACTGACTTCGCCGTTTGACTGAGTTGCATGCGAAGCGCAGTGGGGGCCAAGAATACTGCGAAGAGCACCAAAGCGCCTCCTAGCAATAGCAAAATGTCAGCCCGAAAATCGAACGCTTTGCCAACGGCCAGCGCGGATCCGATGGGCACAAACATCGAGGCCGTACCTTTGGCTGTGTACAGGAAGCCGTAGTTTGTAGTGGCGTGTTTGCGACCGAAGAAGTCACCGCAAAGCGCCGGAAACAGCGAGAAAATTTCACCCCACCCGAAAAATGTAAAGGCGCTGAAAATAACGAAAAGCAGCGGCCTGTGAGCAAATCTGATTAGCGCGAAGATGGCTATCGCCTCTAGGCCGAACGCGAGGGTCATGGTCTTCTCACGCCCGATATGATCGGAGACCCACCCCCAGAATGGGCGGCAAAGACCGTTGACGAGCCGGTCCGCTGATAGGGCAAATGGTAGCGCAATCACAACCCAGCCAAGCAGGTTGACGTTTACCGCATCTACCTTGAAGTCCTTGGCCATGGGGGCGAGCTGCGCGGTTGCCATCAAGCCGCCAGTCGCGACCATCGCCATCATTAGGTACATTAGCCAGAAATGTGGTGTTGCTGCCATCGCCCCGGGCTTGAAGTCCGTCAAGCTCTGCCGGCTCTTCACTTCCGGGCTTCCCTTTATTCTCCACGTCTTCGGCAACCAGCCTGCTGGTGGCGACTTCAGGAACATCGCGGAAATCACCACCACCGCTCCTTGGATGATTCCCCAAACAATGAAGGTGTGCTGGTAGCCGGAGCCGGCAGGCTGTCCCTGCGGATTGATCATGTTGTATAGTGGCGCGACGGTGAAGGCGGCCCCGGCGCCAAAGCCGGCGGCCGTGAGCCCCGCGGCAAGCCCGCGGTGGTCGGGGAACCATTTGAGTGCGCTCCCAATGGCTGTGCCGTACACGATCCCGGCGCCGATGCCCGAGATGGCGTATGAGACGTACAGAGCGGTGAGTGTCTCCGCCTTCCCGCTTCCATACCAGCCCGCTCCCGCGAGGACCCCTCCGATCATCACCAGAAGCCGGGGTCCGAACCTGTCCACAAGCCAGCCTTCGAAGGGAACCAGCCAGGTTTCCAGCAGGACGAAAACTGTGAACGTCACCTGGATAACCGCCGCTTCTGCATGTAGGTGTTGTCTCAGCGGATTTACGAACAGAGTCCAACCGTACTGAAAGTTGGCCACCGCCACCATGCCGACGATGCTAAAGAAGAGAACCAGCCAACGATTGTCGAGAAAAGAGCCGAGCCCGGTATCCTGTTCCGCAGGAATAGCAGCCACGTGTGCACCTCCTCTAAGGTTCATGCAGCGCGAGTAACTGAGTCGCCCTGCTAATCCCTGAAGTTGTGCTTCCCTGCCTCGCGAGGACGCGCTACGCAGATCGCGCGGGCCGCCGCCTCACACCACCACAGTGTCAGGCAGGCGGCTGGTCCGCTTCAATCTCCGTACGGAAGGGGATCACGCCCGGGATTAGCCACTTCTTCCACATGTCATCGATCTTGTTCTGGAAATAATCGATGTCTTCCTTCGTAAAGTGCGCAAAACGTCCCTGCTTCAGCAAGTAGTCTTCAACGGGAAGACGCCGTGTACGGCCCTCGGCGATTTCTTTCGTCTTGCCCGTGAGTTTCAGGACGTGATTTTCGATCTCATACAGCGGCCAGATTCCGGTGGTCACGGCGAGCTCGCCCAGTTCGTGCGAGAGGATGGGATCGTAGTCCCAACCCTTGGGGCACGGGTCGAGCGAATGGATGAAAGTGGGGCCGCCAATCGTGAGCGCCTTGCGTACGTGGTTCATCGCCGCAAGCCCATACGACATGCAGACGGTCGAAACGTATTTGCACTCAGGGTGGCCAGCCGCCATCATTCCAGCCATGTTTTTCTTCCACCGATGATGCATGATGCGGCGGACTTTCCCTGGCGGACTGAAAGTCGTATTCGCTCCGTAGGGAGTGCTGCCCGAGAGCTGAATGTCCGTGTTGGCGTAGGACTCGTTGTCGTACATCAAAATCAGACAATTGTAATTGGGGTGGGTGAGGGTAGCTGAAATTCCTGAGAGGCCCATGTCGGCCCCGCCGCCATCGCCGCAGAACGCGATCACGTTGATGGGCTCCTTCTTCATTTTCCCTTTGCGCATCTGTGCCTTCAGGCCTGCGGCAGTCCCCAGCGCTGCAGCGCCGCTACTGCCAAGTTGCGTGTGCATCCAGGGAATAACCCAGGCGGTGCTGTTGTATGTGGTGTTCGCCACGTACATGCATCCTGTGCTGCCCAGTACAATTGTCCGAGGGCCGGCCGCTTTAGCCATCATTTTCATGACCAGCGCCGATTCGCAGCCCTGGCATGTGCGGTGACCAGAGGTGAAAAATTCGTCGAGCGGGATCTTCTTCACGCCCTTGAATGGGTCGAGTTTTGAGATCGGATAAAGATCAACTGTGGACGCCATTTCCTAATCCTCCTCACTGCCCCGGTCAGGGTCAGGGAAACTTTTCCGCTACTCGCGGACTCCAATCCACTGTGTCAGCGGCTGCGCTTTCCCTTCCGCCGCCTCGTAAATGCTGTCGCTCATCTTGTGAACGTCCGGCAAAGTGACTTCGCGCCCGCCGAGGCCGCAAATAAAGCCGATCACCGGAGGCCGCTTCGCCGTGGGATACAAAGCCGTGCGAACTTCTGTCGCCAGCACGCCGCTTAGATACGGCGAACCGAGTGAGAAATCGCGGTCAATTACGCCGACAGCCTTGAAGCGGCCGAGCGACTTGGCAAGCTCTTCGGCGGCAAACGGGCGGAACCAGCGGACGCGAACGAACCCGACTTTCTTACCCTGCTTGCGCATTTCGCGAATGGCCACTCTTACCGGTGTGGAAAGTGTGCCCATGCCGACAAGAACCACATCGGCGTCGTCCGTCATGTATTCCTCGAAGAACGGATTGCCATAGCTGCGGTGGAAGATCTTTTCGAACTCCTTATACGCTTCGCGAATCACGGACTGCGAACGCTCCATCGCCGCCGCAGTCTGGCGGCGGATTTCCATCAACCAGTCTTCATTGGCCTGCGGAGCGACGGTGATTGGGTTATCGGGATGGAGCAGCAGATTGCCGCGATCATAGCGCGGGAGGAAAGTTTCCACCTGTTCCTTCGTGGGAATTTTTACAAGCCCCTGTGAGTGCGTGAGGAAAGCGCCGTCGCAACTGATGGCGCAAGGCAAAAAGATGCGCCGGTCTTCAGCCACGCGATATGCAATCAGCGCCGTATCCAAAGCTTCCTGCGCCGTGTCCACCCAGACGAGCTGCCAACCGAGATCGCGCACAACCAGCGCGTCGTTGTGCTCCACGCCGAATGCGCCGGGATCGTCCAGCGCGCGATTTCCCACCATCGCGACCATGGGGATCCTGAGCGCAGGGGTAACCGTGAGACACTCCATCGCGTACATCCAGCCCACTCCACTGCTTCCCGTGAACACACGCGCCCCGACCGCAGACGCGTGCTTCACGATTTCAAACTGCGAATGCTCGCCTTCGGCGATGATGAATTCGCAGTCGAAATCGCCGTTCGAGACAAGTTTGGCGATGTACTGCATTACCGTGTCGTACGGGCGGATGGGATATCCAGTGATGACGTCCACGTCCGCCAGTTGGCAGGCGATTGCGATTGCTTCGCTACCAGTGATCAGCTCGGTCTTTTCCGTGCCTTTGATTTCAACTGCCGCTAGCGCCATGAAAATTCACCCCTTGATCAAACTTATTGATGGAACTTAGTCATTCCCGTTTGCATTCTCCAACAGCGCCGGAACCTGCTTTTGATACTGCCCGCGGTAACGGAATCCGTGCGAACGATCGTCCTTCTTGGCGATCTTTTCCTGGAGCCAAACGCTGTACGTCGTCTTATTCTGTCGCCATGATTCCCACTGGCTGGAGTTATCCTTGAAGGCAACTTCGCTGACCATGGTGACGCAATCTTTCACCGGACAGACGGCCTCGCACACCCCACACCCGCAGCAGGCCTCCATATTTGCATCGTAGAGACCTTCCGGAGTGACGTCGAAGCAGGAGTCCGGACATTGCAGCCAGCACAGCGTGCACTTGATGCAGGTGTCAAAATTTACCACCGGCCGCATCGACCGCGTGGTGAATTTTTTGAACGTGAGATTCCGCGCGGGTTGGTATCCGCCCGTCTGAGCGTTCTGCGCGTCTTTCATCGTGTGGCCTTGCGCAATGGCCGGAATTGTCACGCCTTCCCCCATTTCGTACCATTTCGGCAGCACAAATGCATATGGCTTCTCCGGATTTCCCTGGCCGGGCTTCACCGGCACGGACGTCATGCGCTCGTAGGATCGTTGTGCCGAAGTGGCCTTCACCGTGTCCTTCCATTCCTCCATGATGGTTTTCTTCACCGACTCAATGCTGAAAAGCTCTGGGAGGAGCTTGGCGATCGCGCCCAGAATGCGGACATCGGTGTGGTCGTCCTTGAAAACCCACAGCCCGGAAAAACTGACCGTTCCCTTCACGATTGCCAAATTGTAAGGCGTATCTTTGCGGTGAGCCATTTCGATCAGGCGTGCAGGCTCCTCGCGAGAAGTCACAATCAGTGTGCCGTTTGGCTTCGTCAGGCGGTTGATCGGCTGGAGGCCGTACCATGCCCAGGATTCGACGCCCTTGCAGAGCGTGTCGTCCACGGCGATTGAAATGTCCACTTCCTTCGGCTCGTATTTGGCCATGCCCTCTTCGAGCGTGATGTCGTCAGTCGCGACAATGGCGAAGGCCTTGGCGGGAATGCCATTGCGCTCGGGACTATCACCGTAACGCCCGAATGAAATGCCCGGCTTCCCTTCGTGGTGCGCCGCGAGGACAATTGAGCGAGTAATATTGCGCGCCAGAGTCTTTTGAAAAATTCCGCGATAGACAACTTCGATTGCGAAGAGCCGGCCCATTAGGAAATCCTCCGTGATCGCTAAATCTCTTTCAACACTATTCGCTCAATCTCTTCAATGTGGCGTTGCATCGCCGCTTCAGCTTCGGCGGAGTCGTGGGAACGGATGGCGTTGAGAATCCGCCGGTGACCCGAAAAGGACCTCTGCAAACGGCCTTTCACCTGCAGCGAGCGAGCGCGGCTTTCTCGCAGCAGATCCATGAAGACGTCCACGACTTTCAAGACCACACTGTTTTTTGCGGCACTTGCGATTGCGTAGTGAAATTCGGAATCTTCTTCGACTGCAAGCTCACCGCGATCCACTTTTTCCTTCTGGCGTCTCAGAATGTCTTCCATCGCGCCTAATTCTTCGTCGGTTACATGCGTGGCTGCGCGCGCTGCGAGGGGAGGCTCGATGATGCGGCGGAGATCTAACAACTCGCCTACCAGCTCCCGCTTGCCCAAAAGCATCGTCGACAACGGATTTACCAGCGACTCGGCTGAGAGTTCACAGACGACGGTACCTTCCCCCTGGCGGGGTTCAACTAAGCCCATGACTTCAAGTGTGCGAATCGCGTCGCGGAGCGAACTCCGGCTCACTTGAAAGGTCTCCGCCAACTCCCGCTCCGGTGGAAGCTTGTCCCCGGGCTTCAGCAACCCGTCACGAATCAGCGCCTGAATCTGCTGGGCGACCTTTTCGTACAGCTTTGTTTTCTTAACAGCTTCGAATTCGGCCCTGACCGTTGGCATCAATATATGGGAGCACCTATAAGGTCCAGTTATCAGACCAATCAGTGCCCCTCTACTACAACCGCCGCGCCAGTTTGTCAAGTTTTTTTTCCAAGAGCGGGATTTTCTTGACACGATTCGGGGAACTATGCTAAACGCGCGCCTCATCGGCCCAAAATCTTCTTTCAAGGGGAAAAATTATGCGCTGGCCAACACGGTGGTTGGTGCTTCTGGCGGTCTGTTTTTTTGCGCCAGGCACGCTGGTCTACGCCCAAAGCGACAAGCCTGCCGATGACCGGACAAAGCCGGCATCTGCGGCCGCAACGGAAGAAGAAGTCGAACAGTTGCGTCGCGAAGTGGCGGACCTGAAGGCTACGATTCAGCAGTTGGTCGAGATCAACCACCAGCAGGGAGCTGGCGGCGGCCATTTGGTCCAGGCAAGCGCGAATCCATCGGACTCGGGACCGGCGCCTGAACCAACCGCGGCGGACATCAGTGTCCTGCAAAAGGAGATTGAGATCCTTCAAAAGAAGGCCAACGACGCGCCTCCCGCGACTTCCGGCTGGAACGGGGAACACTTTTTCCTGAAGAGTTCAGATGGAAACTTTACCCTGATGCCTGTCGGGTATCTGAATGCTCAGTATCTTTTCTACAAGGGCGACGGCGCGCCACCGGACACATTCGGCGTTCGTGTCGCTCGATTCGGTGTTCAGGGTTCTTACGGCAAGCAATTGGATTTTGGCTTCGTCTTCGACTCCGCCGCGTCAAACGGAATTTCGATTCGCGATATGTACATGGACTTCAAGCCCTGGAGCACGTTCAAAGTCCAGGCCGGGCAATTCAAGGTTCCGTTCTCGCAGGAGGTCGGGACTGGCTACACCAGCGTGGAATTCTACAATCGCTCTATCGGCTCCGTCCTATACCCGGATGCCAATGGTTCGTTCCGCACCCCCGGCTTTGATATTCATGGAGATCTTTTTGGCGGTGCCCTGCAGTATTGGACCGGCTTGTTCAACGGCAGAGGAATCCTCACCACCGGCAGCACAAATGAGCCGGAGGTTGTTGGCAGGGTCCGCATAGCTCCTTGGAGGAAGAGCTCGAATCAATGGCTGAAGGGATTTGCCATCGGTGGCTCCGTTCAGCATTCGCGATCCAAAGGTCTAGCAAACGAACTTAGCTTCAGCGGCCTGATGAACGACAATACCTACACCTTCTTCCCCCAGTTTCGAATCAACGGTGGCATCGAGAGATACAACGGTCACTTCATGTGGTTGAAAGGATCACTGGGTGTGCGCGGCGAATATACCCAAATCCTGATGAAGCGCGACGGCATTGGCTCAGAAGCTTCGATAGGTTCCGGATTCCAAACCCTCCCGGGCGTTGTGGGCAAATCTGCCTACGCACAAGCCACTTATTTGTTGACGGGGGAAAAGGAGCCCGAAAACGCCGCTCCCAGAGTTAAGCATCCAGTCATCGGGCCTAATTCTCCGGGCGAAACTGGCGGGCCGGGATGGGGCGCCTGGATGGTGAAATTCCGTTATTCATGGCTGGAGGGGAGAGCCAAGGGCGCAACATTCGATTCCGGTGGCGTGGCTCCGACATCAGTGCCCACGTTCAGCGATCACACGGACCAATTCACCGCTGGATTCAACTGGTATATGAACTATTGGGTTCTGTTGAAATTTGATTTCAACGTGGATCGCCTGAATACGCCTAGCGTCCAGGGCATCCTGCCTCGCAATTACTTTGTGGCAGTGCAAGGGGTACAGTTCCGGTTCTAACAGGCATCGGCAGCGCCCCGGATGCGCGATCTTGCTGGTTTGATACGGGGGCCGGCATGAAGGCATCCGGAAGCACTGCAAGCAGAAATGGTCTCTTACTGGCGGTCGGCCCCCGAGCAAAAATCGCAGGAGGATGTTCCATGAGATCGAAAATGCTGCCTGTTGTAACCCTCGCCGCCGTCGTCACTGTCTTCATCCTCGCCAGCAGTTGCGGAGGCGGATCTGGAGCGGTGCAGTGCCCTGTCTGCGGCACGGACAAGGGCAGTTCGGTCGCCCTTCTCTCTGTCATGCCCGTGCCGGAACACAATCCTTCTGGCGAACCCGGCGGTCCCTTCAACATATTTGATATCGGTTGGGTGGATCCCTTGAACCATCTCTATTATATCGCTGACCGGACGGGGCTTGACGTACCTGTGTTCAGTACAACGTCACTCGTCGCTGTGGCGGCCATCGGCGGATTGAATTCGGTGGCCGAAGCAGGGAACAACGCCAGCACGTGCTTTGACACAGCAAAATTCCCGAATGATCCCGCAGGATCCACGATTCCTCCGATAACGACCGCCCAAGGTAACTACACGCGGTTCGGTTGCAGGACGATGAACTTTTCACTCGCGGGAGGATTTGGCCCCAACGGCTTCTTCGGTGGATTCATGGGCGGCCAATGCTGTGCTTCTCGCTCGAACAACCTGAACCCGCTGTCGGGTCCTAATGGGATTGAAGTCACTCCGGACGGCAGTATCGCATTCGTGGGCACAGGCAGCGCAAATATAGTCGCGTTTGATATGACCCAAACGCTCCTGGATATAAAAGCGGGGGTGGCGCTTCCCACTCCGCCGCGGGTGACTGCGACTATCGAAACGGGCACAAGTCCGGACTACGATGGAATCCCTAACGGCATTACAGGGTGCATGCAATCTGCAAATGGGCGTGCATTCTCCGATCCAACCTGCGGAGATCTGCGGGCTGATGAAATTTCGACTGGTATCGCAACTGACCCGGGGGGCGCTTCGCATTTTCTCATCCTTGCAGCCAATGGCGATCCCGGGCAGCCGTTTATCACTATCGTCGATGCGACCAACATTGTGAATAGAACTGGGACGCAGCAGCAACAGCACTGCCTCCCTGTCAATCCTAACGCGCCCTTCAGCCCTGGTGGTCCGTTCGCGGCATTTCCGCAGAATCTCCCCACTTGCGTCCTTGGCCAGATCTACTATGACGCTTCGGGAATATCTGACTCAACGGTGGCTGTCGATACCGCCGCAGGACCCTGCCCGTTCCCATCTCTCACGTTTGATCAAGCCGGCACCATGCCAGTTCCCTCGGGCGTCTCCGGCACCGGCGTTGGGCTCGCGGGGGCAGATGTGCCTTGCCATCACGGCCCTCTGCTACGCCAGAGCGCGCCGGGTACATCCACAAACGGGCAGTTCTGCGCCGCACCCGCCTCTTTCCCTGATTGCGCGGGGTCGTTCTCGCCCGCCGGCATCGGCGGATCCGTCTACAATCCTCATACCAACACTTTCTGGGTTACGAATGCGAACTCGACAACCGATGTGGCGGTCGGAAACATCGATGAGGTTGACCCATTCCACACGGTTGAGGGTTTCAATGGTTTCGTTCCGGTCGTGATAAATAGTTTCCCCGTGATCGGATGTATGCCCAGTGGTGTGGTCATTGGCCCCGGGACGGACGTGCTAATCACTTGCGAGAACCATGATGGAAGGAGGTTCCCGCCCAGCACGATTATCATGGACGGAAGCAATTCGGCGAGCAAGGGCACCATTCTCGCAACGATTCCCTATGTTGGTGGCGCTGATGAGGGCTGGTTCAATACCGGTGACGGTCATTACTACCTGGCCGCAAGAGACATGCCCACCGGATCCGTGCTCGGCGTGATCGACGCCAGAACCAGGCTCTGGCTGCAAAACATCACGACGAACAGCAACTCGCACAGCGTGGCAGCCGACAACACCAATCACCGCGTTTTTGTACCTTTGGCTGCTGGCGCGCTTTGCGGGACGCAGAGCGGTAACGGTTGCGTTGGCGTGTACGGAGTGCAATAGGCAGGCCGCGGAAAAACAAATTTAAGTCGGGAGCCCGAGTCCAGAAATCTGGATTCGGGCTCCTTTTCATTGCTGACAGGTTTGGATCGGGATTTGACGCCGGGGTTTCGGGGAAGAATCGGCAGGCTCGTTGACGATGCTACCTGACGCGCGTTGCCTGGTAGCGCCAGGCCTTCCACTGGCCGTGCCGCTGCACCCATATTTCACTGACAAAAATCTTCTCAAATCGGGTTCTCGACTTCGGGGGGAACTTGATGACATTTTCGTAGGTGACCAGAGCGGCATCCGCTCCAATCGGATCCACCTGAAACAGTTGAAGCGTGTAATCAACCACGACGCTTTCATCCACTTCACGAAGCACTCTCAGTTTGTTGCGCTCGCCTTGCGAATCTTCCTCCACGGCCTCGTAATCGTCCCAGAGATAATCGGCGTAGGCTTCCCTCTTTTTGTCTCTAAACGCCGCCCACATACCGCGGATGTTAGCTTGCAGAAGATCACTCACTTCCGCTTGACTCGCCGTGCCCCGAGATTTTTTTCTTTGGGCAGATTGCGAAGTTGCAGCGGGTTTCTTAGATGCCGCAGGCTCTTGACCGAATGCGCTGCTTGCCAGCAGTAATATCGAGCAAGCCCCAGCGAAACAATTTCGCATCAATTGCCTCCCCCATCGAAGTGCCGCGAATATTACAGGTCGCAGATACGATAGTCAAAACCAAGAATCAAGGGAATTTGCGAGGACACGGCGAGCCGAACTCCTAATTCAAGTGCGGAATCCGCCGCTGCTGACGGGGTGCGGTGATCGTCCGCGGTGGAGTTCAGCAAGATGGTTGCGCCTACCGGAGCGCCTTATCTAGAAGCGCGGAGATAGATGACTCGTCCACCTCGCCAGATGAGTTGTACACAGCTTTGCCGGCCTTATCGAGCACCACGACGTGAGGGATATAACCTTTGTAATAGTCTTTCACGAGCTGCTGCTGAGCGGGCGAGCGCTCCTGGTCGAGATCCACGACTACAAAATTCACTCGGTCCTTGTACTTCTCGTACAGGCTGACCGTCCGACGCGCCTGCCGCTTCGAATTGAAGCATCCTTCAGCATAAATAATCACGTAGTTCGGTTTGCCCGCGACGGCGCCTTCGTCCATGTGGTCCCCGGTAATCAATGGGCCATCCTCGTGATCCGAGGAATAATCGAGATGAGAATTCAGTCGTAGATTCTCACCCGCGTGGGTTGCGACTCCCATTGCTAGGGCGGCGATTGTTGCTAGCATCGCAATTTTGAATTTCATTGGGCTAGTCTCCCATCTTCAAATCAAAGGCGTCGCGCTCGGCTTCGGCGCGGTGATCACGATACATGCGGCTGGCCTGCTTCAGCGCTTCGCGAAAGCCGGGCTTGCTCTGCGTCGCTTTCTTCGGGAAATATCCGCCGCCAGAATAGAGCTTTCCGCCCGGAGTGATGAACGCTGTCATAGGGAGGCCAGTGGGTAGATTTATGATCGCTTGGGCCCGCTCGAGTTCGGCGGACAACTTTGGATCCGCGTCGAAGTCAACCTTAATGGCGACGAAGTGACTGTTGATGAACGCTGCTGTCTCAGGGTCGGAGTAGCTTTCGCGCTCCATTGCCGAACACCAACCGCACCAGATCGCGCCCAAATCAAGCAACACTGGCAAATTTCGCTCGCGGGCTTTTTGGAACGCCTCTTCACCCCATGGATACCATTCCACGAGTTCCGCGCGCGCACGATCCAAGTACACGGATTGGCCTGCAGGAAGATGAGTTCGCGCGGTCGCTTCGTGAGCCAAGCCAGCAACTGCGGCTCCCGCGAGGATAAAAATCGCGGTAAGGATGGCCGTTGCCCTCATGGCGGCCCTTGCGGAGGTAGCGATGGTTCGCTTAAACATACCTATTAGATAAGCAAATCTGGCAAAAGATTCAGATGGAAGACTCCGTGGCTTACATCCTATCTGACTTGAACCATGCTGCGGAGTGACTAGCGACTGCGGAGACAAACCAAGTGATACCCTTGCAGTGATTCTCTCTGAGATCCCAAAAGCCCGATCACCTCTTGGCTCCTCAAAATCCAGGCACGCAAAAATTCAATACTCACGACCGTTACTTGGTCTCTCGCCCATTTGCGATGGGAATAAGAAGGCCCTGCTTGACTTGGAATTCCAGGCCGCGCCAGGAGATTTTGTTCGAGAAGAAACTCACGATCCAGACCCCAAACTGAATCGCATCGCGCACGGGTGCCAGCACCCACCACTTCCGCGTCACCGGATCCTTCAACCCCCAGATTCCCACCACCCCATACACGGCGTAGCGAAGGCAGAGATAGGCCAGAAGGTACAAGCCGGCAATGCCACGGGTTGGGGCGACGGCTGCCGCCAGGACGGTCCAGGGCAAACCAAATGTAAACGCCAGGGCCGCGTGACCAACCGCGCGAACATTTCGCAAACCGATTGTCCAGCGAAGTTCGTGGAGAATAAACTGGCGCAACGACTCGCGTGGATACACGAGCAGCACGGGCTCATCGGCAAGCCGGATAGAGTATCCCATCGCGGCGATTCTGTGGCCGAGCTCGTGATCGTCCACATAGTGGTTGCGGAGAGCCTCGAATCCGCCTATCTCGGCGAGACGAGCTTTGGTGGTAGCCATGGTGGCACCCAGGGTAAACCGTATGCCTTCGAGCCACTGCGCGAGCAGCGCCACGGAAGCAAACTCGACTGCCGAGCCGGCAGCGTCGAGTCTTGCACCAAAACTGCCAGTTGCCTCACTGCGGAAGAAGGCCGTGACCGCGCCGACCCGTGGATCGGCAAAGTGCGAGCTCACGCTGCGCAAATAATTTGGCCCCACACGCACGTCGCTGTCGCTGATGACCAGCAAATCGTATTTCGCTTCGCTTGCCAATCTGCACAACTTATTTACCTTGCTGCTGGCGCCAATTTCCAGCGAGCCGACCAACAGGCGGATCTGCCGTTCCGGAAAATCGCTGATAATTTTCTCTATAACCGGGATGGCTGGGTCGCCCGCATCGCTGACGCAAAACAAAATCTCATGCTCGGGATAATTCAGTGAGCAGAAACTGGCGAAATTCTCATAGGCGTCGCGATCCAAGCCGCGAACAGGTTTTAAGATGCTGGCCGGAGGGGTAAATTCCCTGACTTCTTCTGCCGTTTTTTTTCGCCGCCCGAAGTACCCCACGGCCGCCAGGATCGCCAGCGCATAGTATGCCAGCGGCCCAACGGCGAGAAGCAAGAGCACGTCACGGATCAACGAGGAATACATTCGCTCATTCTTCCATTCTGGAGCCGGCGCGAATCACACACTTGGGTCGGGAAAATAATTCGCCCCAATAACTCGTTCAACTCGATATCATACTCGTCTTGGGTGTCGTGCGCACTTTCTTGGTGAAAAGATTGTCGAGTCCGCCAAGTTTGCCGCCATTGCCGCTCTCCAAAGCTTTTCGAAGCAGAGTCCCCAGGACTAGGTTTCCGTAACATAATGCGCGGCTTGCGGCCATAGCGTCTTGAGCGATTGACTTTTCGAGATTGTGAAAACCTCTGCGATGCGCTAGAGAGTGGTGCGCTGGGTGGAAAGGAATAATGATCGGAAGCTTCGTTCGCCATCGGCAATCACTGTTCTTCATCGTGCTCATCGCATTGGTCATACGTCTAGTTGTGGTCGCGTTTCTTTATCAAGGCCAGCTGAATCCCCGGCGTGACCACTGGCCATTCGGCTATGAGACTGGAAGAATTGCGCGCGCGATCGCGACCGGACGAGGGTTCAGTGATCCAGTCGCGGTGGGGAGCGGCCCAACGGCATGGATGACGCCGGTATATCCGTACCTAGTGGCGGGGGTATTCAAACTATTCGGCGTTTACTCCAAAAGCTCAGCGCTAATTCTTCTCGCACTCAATAGCTTGTTCTCCGCGCTCACCTGCATTCCAGTCTTTTTCATGGCACGAGAGAGCTTCGGAGAAAAAACCGCGATCTGGGCCGGCTGGATTTGGGGTTTGTTTCCGTACGCCGTCTTGCTATCCGCTGACATGATCTGGGAGACCTGCCTCACGGCGCTGCTGATGACCTTTTTGTTTCTGATCACCCTTCGGCTGCACCACTCGACGAGACTGGTGGTATGGGCTGGTTACGGAGTCCTTTGGGGCGCAGCCGCACTGACCAATCCGGCCGTTCTGTCGCTGCTGCCCTTTCTAGGGGGATGGGCTTGCTGTGGTTTGTACCAAAGAGGGAAACGCTGGGCTTGGCAGGCGACGGTGACTCTGTTGGCGCTTTCGATTGTGGCGATGCCCTGGTTTACGAGGAACTACCGCACGTTCCATCAATTCATTCCTTTCCGCGACGGCTTCTGGATGACCATGCACGTGGGGAACAACGGCGATACGTCGCACTGGGCACCCGTCGAGAATTCCGCCCCGACTGAGGCGGAAGAGGGAGAATTCCTTCGGCTGGGCGAATTGAATTACATGACTGCGAAGCGGCAAGAGACACTGGATTTTATTCGCAGGCATCCCGGATGGTTCGTTGGGGTGACAGTTCGCCGGGTGATACATATGTGGACAGGTTTCTGGAGTTTTCCGGCCAGCGGTCGGATTGAAGAACCATTCGACCCTGATCTACCGTTTGATCCCTTGGTCATTACATTGTTCACAACACTCACCGCCTTGGCGTTTGTGGGGCTATGGGGTGCCTTCGCGCGGTGCAATCTGACTGCTTGGCCTTATGCATTTGTGCTGCTGTTTTTTCCGCTGGTCTACTATGTAACGACAGGAGATTTGCGTTACCGTCATCCGATTGACCCGGAAATCGTGGTGCTGGCAACGTACGCCTGCGTGAGCCGCTTCACGCGTACGGGTGAAGGCCGGGAATCGGGCGCAGGTCAAAGCGAGCCGCGCTGGCCGAAGGCTGCAACACCTTCGCGGCGATAGCGTTTGGTGTTCAAAGCTTGCAGTGTGAAGCAACATTTCATATGCTCGCGAGTCCTGAAACGTCGCAACCCAGTCACCCAACCGATGTCACCCACTGATCACCCGACGGAGTCGTCCAAAGGAATTCGCAAGCGGCTGCTGTTGATGATCCTGGTGGCGCTTGCGCTGCGCCTCGTCGTGGTCGCGTTTCTTTATCCAGATCAATTGAACCCCCGGCGCGATCACTGGCCATTCGGCTACGAGACGGGCAGGATCGCGCGCTCGATCGCCGATGGTGAAGGGTTTGCCAATCCCCTGTTCGAGAAGACGGGGCCAACAGCGTGGATGACGCCCGTCTATCCGTATCTGGTGGCGGGAGTATTCAAGGTGTTCGGCATCTATACGAAGAGTTCCGCCTTGATTCTACTCGCGCTCAACAGCTTATTTTCAGCGCTCACTTGCTTGCCCGTCTTTTTCATAGCGCGAGACAGCTTCGGGCAAAGGACTGCGCTCTGGGCCAGCTGGGCCTGGGCGCTATTTCCCTATGCGATCTACTTATCATCCGATTGGATTTGGGAAACCTGCCTGACGACATTCTTGCTGAGTTGGCTGTTTTTATTCGCGTTGCGGCTTGAATGCTGGCCGCGGACCTTTTCGTGGGCCGGCTGCGGCTTGTTGTGGGGGATCACGGCTCTGAACAATCCGGCGGTTCTGTCGCTGCTGCCGCTACTCGTGGGTTGGGCTTGCTACCGCTCACATCAGCGAGGACAGCGCTGGGGATTGCATGCTCTGGTGCTAATCCTTGCAATGTTTATAGTGTTCATTCCATGGTTTGCACGCAACTATCGCGTTTTCCACCAAATGATTCCATTTCGAGACAATTTCTGGCTTGAGTTGTACGTGGGAAACAACGGTGATACTTCGCACTGGGCTCCCGACTCGGCTCATCCTTCGACAAGTGCGCGCGAAGAGGAGCAGTACAACCGCTTGGGCGAATTGAACTACATGACGGAGAAGAAACACGAGGTGATCCAGTTCATCACTAACCATCCGGGTCCATTTGTTTGGTTGACGATTCGCCGGTTCGTGTTTACGTGGACAGGATTCTGGAGCTTTTCTCGCGACTATCTAGAAATGGAACCGCTTGACCCTTGGAACATTCTGATGAGCATCACACTCTTGTGCTTCATGCTGCTTGGATTTCGCGGGGCATTTCAAGAACGCAATCCGGCGGCTGTCCCCTACGCTTTTGTAATCGCCGCCTTCCCGGCGGTCTATTATGTGACGCACCCACAGATGCCTTACCGGCATCCCATCGACCCGGAAATTGTAGTTCTAGCCGTTTACGGGGCGATGGGCATCGTCCGGGCGCGAAAAAACGACTTGATGGGAGTTGCTGTCGATTGAACCTCATTCATGCCGCAAAGCTTCCGTAGGTTCCAGCTTCGCGGCCCTCTCGGCGGGCAAATATCCGAAAATGATTCCCACCGTGCAGCAAACGATGAATGCGACCAGGATGGAAAGCCAAGCGAATCGAATGCTCAGATTCCCAGGCAAAAACGGTTCCGCGGCAAGCGGAATGGCAACACCAACGAGAATTCCTGCAAGTGCGCCGATGCTGCTGATCATTACCGCTTCCATGAGGAACTGGTAGCGAATATCCAGGCGACGCGCTCCAATCGCCTTCCGTAATCCGATCTCGCGCGTCCGCTCCGTCACGGTCACCAGCATTATATTCATGATGTTCACCCCGCCGATGGTCAAGGTAATCAGCCCGATTACAAGCAGAACGACGGATAGCCCAAACGAAATCTTTCGAGCAGCACTAAGAAGTGAACTCAAATTTTGAACCTCGTATTTCGCACCGGCGCGATGCCGGCTCCGCAAGAGCTGCTCAACGTCGTGGGTGACCATCGGTACATTCGCTGCTTGATCCGCCCGGGCGTAAAGCATCACCAGCAGATCAGCTCCCATATAGCTTTTAACCAGCGAAAACGGCACCAGCAGCGAGTAGCGTTGTATATCCGATTCTCCAAATGTCGAGCCTCGCTCGCGAAAGATTCCAATGATGGTGAAGATCATTTCACCGGCGCGTATTGTTCTACCCACCGGATCATCCGAGGGAAAAACTCGCTTCGCCAGATCTTCGGTCAGCAGGCAGACCTTGCTGTGCGATTCAATGTCGGCTTCATCCAGATAGCGCCCCCGCAGAACTTCCAATCGGCGAATTTCTTGGAAGCTCTGAGTTACTCCGACCATGGTCACAGGCAGTTCCGCGCTGTTGACGGCCAAAGTTACCCAAATGGCATGCGAACCGGCAGTTTGAACCACGTGAGGAACACCGGTCTGGATAGCCTGCAGATCGCCAAGCGACATGAAATCCGCAAGCGGCGGGTGAGCTTCCGAAGGGATGAATTCCGCATAGATGAGGTTCGATCCGATCGCCTCAATCAGCCCTGTGATGTAGGTATTTGCACTCAGGGAAACGGTGACTACGAGTACGACGCAAGCGCTCCCGATCGCGACACCCAGAGTGGACAACAGCGAGCGCAGCTTGTTGGCCCGCAGCGCGCGGATGGCTTCGAGTGCGGTGCTAGTAGAAATCATTCGTCCAGACGATTAAAACACCACTTTGTACACCGCGTAATGCTGATTTGCGAAAATAGGAGCGACTGGATAGGCAACTTCGCGAAACTGAATGATATAGCTCAAATGATTTTGGCGCGCCAGCTCCAATACGCGCTCCCACGATAAATGCCTATAGCTCTCGGACATGGATTCGGTGCCCTTCCAATTGCCCCAGGAGTATCCAACGGCCTCCATGCGCCTCCGATATTCATCCGCGAACGGCGGGTAAAGGAACATCGCCTGGCCGTCATTCCACTCTCCCCAGCTCGAGCGCTCGGAGAATGTGCGGAACCCGCCAGGATAAGTGGGCACCAAGAATTGTGCATCTCTTTGTGTATTTGCCTTGGCCCACTCCTGCACGCCACGCCAATCGGACTCCAATGGTGTGGGCGCAAGCACAGGGTTCCACAAGCGGGAAATCACTCGTGCTTGGCTCGCGCCCACGAGGATGCACACCCCACCGACGAGGACGGCTGCAACTCTTCCCACTCCAGCGGTTTTGGCAGGAATTTGGGGGATGGAAACGAGCAGACATCCGACAAGTATGGCGAGAGACAGTACAACGTCCAAACTCCATTCCGCGTGACGTGACCAGGCGAGGACCACGCCCGTCAGCAGCAGCCCCAATGCCGTAGCGCGCACGACTGGTGATCTTGCCAGTGCCCGTACAAACTCTTCGAATCGCTGCCTTGGGTCTGCCCATAAGAGCATGCCGATGAGATTCAACCATAGGAGACCAGCAAATGGGGAAAGCGGGATGAGAATCGCTGTCGCACCGATGAGGAACCTCGTCGCGGGGCCCCTGGCCGATGAGCCAAGGAGATTTGCGCCACAGATCTGAACCAGCAGGATCGAATAGAGCGTGAGGAATGAATCAGCGCGAAGCAGTTGCATTCGAGCAATCGTGGGGCTGAGATGGATACCGGCGAGGATGACTCCCAGAAGTACAGGTAGAAGGGATGAGAACGTGAGAATTTCGAATCGGAAATCTCGGCGCTGGCCGTTCTTCCGCGCAATTAAGACCATCAGCGCTGCTGCCACAATCAGACCAAGTGCGCTCAACAGGTCGTATGCCTCGTGGCCACGCAACGTAAAAAGATACGGGTAAAACGCCGCCAGCGCCTCCACATATCCATTTGGGAAGTGCTGATAGCTCACGCCGCGGAATAGCAGCAGCCAGGGCACCGAAATCACAACTCCAATTAGTCCAGCGGCCAAAATCTCCCGTTGGTGCGGGCGCCAATCGAATATGGCAAACACTGCAAAGGTAAAAAGCGCAAATATAAAGAACAGAGCGCTGATGTAAACAGTAAGCGCACAAATGAGGGCCGCGGCAATCCAACGCTCCTCCAGCAGCAGCCACGCCGAGCAAAGGAGCAAGGCGATCCCAACGGAGGTGTGAGTCTGGGTGGCGTCGAGGATATCTGAGGCGCCCAAAGGGGTCAGGTCGTTCATAAATGGCGAGACGGCAATCGAGAGAATGATGCAGGCCAGAAGGACTGTGTCCCCCACGCTCCGCCTCAGAATTCCTGCTACCGCGAGGAAGAACAGAATTTTAGTAGGGAAGAAGAGAAGCAAAAGCAAGTGCTCGATGGTTATCCAATGCGAAAGTTGTGCAACGATGGGCCAGAAAATAGTCGGAAAGCTTCCATAAGCGCCCCGAATTGCGTCGTGAGGATACAAACTAGGGTCACGAAGCCAATTCGCGAGCGGCAACTCAAATACCTGGTTCCCCCCGCCATAGGAGAAGCCGTATGCGACGCAATTCGCATACGCACCCATCACTGCCAGGAAGTGAATATGCCATGAGCGATGGATACCGCCTTCAGTGGAAGGCGTGTGGTTTTCTCGCATCAACTAGGACTCGTCGCGCAAAGAGCGCGCATTTGCGGCAGGCGCCAATCGCAAGCTATGACCAAGGCAAAAATATTATCATCAAGATTGTGCAGGGCCGTGGACAAAAGTGATTAAAACCTGGATATGAAAACGGACTTGATACGGGTTGTTCCTTCTATAGAATCTGTTTGGCGCCCAACTCCTCTGGGAGAAAATATCCCGTTGGCACGGCCAAATGGTGGAATTGCAGGATCAGCCCAGAACGGAAGAGGACTCAAGAGATGACAGTGAATGGAACTTCCTTCGAAGCGAGTTGGAAAACAGAGGCGCGCTGGAATGGCATTCTTCGCCCTTACTCGGCGAGCGACGTGGAACGGCTCCGCGGAACACTACCCATTGAGTACACGCTCGCGAAAGCTGGCGCAGATCGGCTCTGGAAACTCCTGCAGAGCGAACCATTCGTGAAAGCTCTGGGCGCGATGACCGGCAACCAGGCTATCGAACAAGTGGCTGCGGGCTTGCCTTCGGTCTATGCCAGCGGATGGCAGGCGGCTGCGGATGCAAACAGCACGGGCCAGATGTATCCAGATCAGGGTCTGTATCCGGCGGACAGTGTTCCCAAACTCGTCCGCACATTGAACAACGCTCTCCAGCGCGCGGATCAAATCGATCATGCGGATGGAAAGGACGGCACCAATTGGTATGCGCCAATCGTTGCCGACGCCGAAGGGGGTTTCGGTGGAAATTTGAACGCCTTCGAGTTGATGAAGGCGATGATCGAGGCGGGCGCGGCGGGCGTCCATTTTGAAGACCAGATATCGACGGTGAAAAAATTGGGTTCGATGGGGGGCAAAGCAATTGTCTCGACGGTCGAATACATCAACAAGCTCATCGCCGCGCGCCTGGCCGCAGACATCATGGGAGTCCCAACTGTTCTGATCGCTCGCACAGATGCCTATGGCGCTAAATTGATTCGCAGCGATTTCGATGAACGCGACAAGCCCTTCGTGACCGGAGAACGCACGGCCGAAGGTGATTTCCTATTTCGCGGGGGCCTCGAAGCAGCAATCGCCCGAGCCACCGCCGCCGCGCCCTATGCGGACATGGTTTGGTGTGAAACGATGAAGCCTGACCTCGAAGAGGCGCGCCGCTTCGCCGAAGCCATCCACGCGAAATTTCCCGGAAAGATCCTCGCCATCGATTGTGCCTCCCCGCTCAGTCTGAAAAAAGTGATTGGCGAAGCCAACATGGATCGATTTCACGCGGAACTCGCTGCCATGGGCTATAAATATCAGTTCGTGACACTCGCGGGCTTTCACGCGCTCAACATGTCCATGTTCGATTTGTCGCGTGAGTTTCTGCAGTCGGGCGTCAAGGGCTACGCAGACTTGCAAGAGCGCGGCAGTAAGGCGGCCAAGGAACATGGCTATCGTGCTGCGAAACAAGCTCGGTTCGTTGGTACGGGATACTTCGACGATATCGCGCAAGTGATTGCCGGCGGCAGGTCAGCGTCGCCGGGACAAAAGTCGCCGGCGGAGTAGGATCGGCTAAGGCAGCTACTTTGGGTTCTGCGGAATCGTGGTGAGCCGCGCAGGACTTGAACCTGCAACCCGCTGATTAAGAGTCCTAAAAATCTTGTCCAGATTGTCCACAACGTCCAGCAGTTTCAACAGAGCGACGCAGAGAGTCACAAGCCGTTGACCACGTTTTTCTTGGGCGACTGGACAGTGAAATGGACACCAGAGAATCGCCGCATCATCGATCCTCGCGCGGCTTTCTCATAATGCGTCCGTATGCACCAAACTGGTACCAATTCTGTGGTGGGAATCTAATTGAACATCAGCGCGAGATGGCGGCTCTGAGTGGAAAAAGCTTTCTAGAACACAGTCAAAATTTCTATCTAGCCTTGTTCCACGTCTCATGCAGCTTTGTCGAGACTTGCTCAAGAAAAGAAATCAACTTTTCGGGAGTTGCAATGTAGTTCGGGCCTTTGCCACTCTGGGCGGTGATTTCGGCTTTTGCTAACTCGACTGCCATCTCAACGATTTTCATTTCCATCATTTTTCTCCTTTAGAATCGTCCTTGACTACCTAAGCCATATTCGTATTCGGAGTTTATTTGTCTTGCGCCCGCATGGCCTTACGAAATTGTCTTGGCCCGCACTATCCTCGGGAAACCAAGATCCTAGATTTTTTCTCAAGTGTGCACCACAGCTCTTCGTTCCAGAAATATTTTATCTCCTGATACATTAATAAACCTTGATGTTCAATTAGGATTGTGCTAATTATAGGACACGCGAAGTCAGGCGCAAGCCGGGCAAGTGCCCGCGCAGCAGTTGGGGACGCGCGAGCCTCAGAATCGGGACCGCGGCACCCGGACGGCCAGACCAGATTGACGCCTGACTGTTTCATCGGTAAGCCGCAAAGTAAAACAGGGGCTCCGCTCCGACGCGAGAGTTCGGCGAAAATGTCGTCCCCCTGTAAAGCCCGCCATAATTAGGCACGGGCCTCTGGATCCAAACAGAGGTGTAGGCTCGTGCCAATCAAGCCGATTAGCATTTTTCATGCTTCGCGGGAACACGCATCCCTCCTCGTTGATCTCAAGACAGCGGCAAAGATTTTAGGGATCGCACCGAGTAGTGTGCGCGCGCTCGTTCGTCGCCGTTCCCTGCCTAGGGTTCGCGCGGGCAGGGGCGGCAAGATCTTCATCCCGCGGATCGCTCTCACCAACTTCGTGGCGGCTTTGGCCCGTAGAACGGAAAGGAGAAACCGTGCAAACGCATAGTTGGACAGCTACATTTGAAAAATTCACAGATTGTGGCGGCCGTCCGTTCAACCCAGACACGAAGTACGTTGTTCTAGAACACGAATTCCAGAATGTGGCAAAAGCTGCGGCGGTTTAAGCTCACGCAGCGACACCGCACAAGTGATGCAAGAAGGAGAGCAAGAAATGGAAATTGACCTTCACGGATACGGTCCAAACGACTTGGATTGTCTCTACGGAAACGCCGGCAAGCTCGCGGATTTCGTTCGCGAAGCATGGGAGAAGGGCGCGAGAGTTTTGACATTGATTCACGGCCACGGCCGAAATCGCGGCAAATCTCCGGGCTTCGTTAACACGAACACGGGCTTCTTCGGGCTTTGCATTCGAGCGGCCCTGCGCTCCGACAAAGGTCTTCGCCAGTGGATCTATCACACAACTGCTGACTGCTCAGACGCAGGATGCACGTCGGTTCGGCTGAGGCCTAAATATGTGTGCGGTTGTTGCGATTCTCGCAAATTCTTCCAGATCGGAGCTAATAACTGGCACTGCGAAAATTGTCAATTCAGCATCACCGCGTATGCCGGCTTTTGCGGTTCAATTGAACATTCGGAGGCGCTTGAGGCTCTGCAAGCTGCATTGACGATCGCCTAAATGTAACAACGAATCAGTGCACTGTGGAGGTGTTTGATGAAGTACTCGGTCTACATCCGAATCAAAGAACCTGAAGACGAGTATCCGCACCGCGAGTATCAAGACAATCAGATAAGTTCGGATCGTGGTGACTTTATCCCCTTACCTATCGTCGGCGACAGTATTTCCTTCGTTTGTGGGGGTGAAACAAAATATGCCAAGGTCCTGACACGCCACTTCGACTACATCGACATCCTCTGTAGGGTCGATCTCGTTGTTGCCGAGATTCCCGATGAAGAAGTGAACGCAAGGACGCGAGCGTGATAGCGCTTCAGGGATCCATGCGCCGGCTTCGCTGACCCTGGCTAGTTTGGGAATCGGAAAATGGCTTTTTAGGATTTAGGACCGTCGTGAAGATCTCTACGAGGAGGAAGAACATGAAGCACTGCGACGAGGTCGGGTGTCCTAAGCTGGCCGAACCTGGACAGAGCTATTGCAAGGATCATCTCGACGAGGAATACTTCTTCGACGTCAACGACCTTGAATCTGCAGAAACCGCAAACAAAGCCCTGACGCGAGATCGCAAAGGCCCCGCGATATCGTCTCCTGCTTCGGATGTTTGGGCTGAGAGTCGATGCTTCCATTGCGGCAAAATGATTGGCAAGGGCGAGCCCCGATGTGTGCTGATGTTCGCCGAGCTTGGAATCGGGCCCGGCCACAGGGAATATCAGGAAGACCAAGAATACGATCTCGACGAAGACAAGGGCTTGCTTACGAACTCCTCGACCGCGATCGCGATGTGCCGCCCATGCAGCTGTCAGTCAAGAACTCTGGAGATCGAGAACCCGTGGTTTACTTTGCGCGAGGCACTCGCGGCCGAGGATCCTGGCGGAAGCGTCTGGACAATTCCCGTTAGTCAGCTGAACATTTCCTCTGCAGACATCCGCGAAGATCATCATGGCGGAGATAACCCGCAAGAGGACTTAGCCGCGGCCCAGAATGACGCTGAGGATCGATTTTTATCTACGCACGCTGAAAGTCCGCTCCAAAGGCCGCTCACTCAGGATGACCATCGAGGTTTGATGCTAAAGTTTTTGCTGACCGCGGAATCCCGGAGGATGACGGAAGAAACGCGCAAAGTATGCGACCTGTGGGCACACGGAAAGAAGCAAACAGAAATTCGTGCGGTGACCGGTCTTAGCCAAGCAAAGGTTTCGAGATTAATTCGCGCCGGCCGGGATGTATTTTATTCATCTTCACAGAAAAAATCTTAAGTTCAATGTATTGCTCGATTTACAGCAAGATTCTAGATGGAACTGTGAATATTTCGACATAGAGTAGGTGGACAGAGAGAAATCTCAGTCCAGTTTGTCCTCCGCGCCCTATCTGGGGCGCGGCGTTTTGTTCTCACATACTTCACATCGGATTAAAGCAGGATGACGCCCATTCAGCTGCGAGAGCTTCGTCTGTCGGCATATCTCTCGCAAGCCGAGCTTGGCCGAGCGCTCTCCATTTCCGGTTCGGCAATCTCGCAAGCCGAGCGCGGGTTGACGCAGCTGACCGACGAGCACGCGGAACGCGTTAGGCGCGTCGTGCGGGAGCGCAAAAGGATACTTGCAGGGGTTGAACGGCTGGTCTCAAGCATGGCGGCCGAGGCGTGAAGCGTAAGCAAAATCTCGATGCCAATTCCCAAGAAAGCTAAGTCCGGCGCCGGCGAGGCGCCGAGTGTCGGGAAGTGCCGACCGTTCGCCAAACTCCCAATCGAAATTCGCGAACTGCTGCCAACAATCAGTGGTGGAAGGCTCAAAATCCTGATCGCTTACCTCTTACGCGCTAATCAGGATGGGGAAGCATGGCCGGGACTGGATACATTGAGCAGAGATACTGGTTTGTCGAGGTGGCGCGCGTCCACGCTGCGGAACGAGCTCAAAGATGCCGGCTTTCTGGTACCGGCGGGAACCCGCGGGCGCGGCGGGAAGTTTTCTTGCCCGCGATTTCGGGTGAGCATTCCTCCAAATCACCGTACGGCGAAAATGCCACACGGTGGAAAAGCCACACGGCGAGTGAGCAAATCACCGTACGGCGAAAATGCAAATCACCGTACGGCGAAAATGCAAAGAGAAGTAGATTCCTTAGAACTAGCACCAAAAGAAGAACTGCCAAGTGGAAGCAGCAAGGCGCTTCCATCGGCGAACCAGTTTGCGAATCGCAAAATCTCAAATGGAGATCCGGATCCGAGATTCGCCTCATTCAAGGATTACTACTTCTCCGAATTCCAGAACCGGTTCCGAGATGTTAAGCCGGCATTCGATGCCAGTGACGGCTCGGCGATAAAAAGGCTTTTGAAGCAGCAACGAGACGCCGCAACCGAAACATTGATCTCCTGGTTACGGAACGCCTTTGAATCAGATGACGTTCCACCGTTGCGCCCAGGCTTTCGAATGCGTGAATTCTGCGCCCACGCCACGAAGTACACGACAGGCCCGATCCTGAGAACCGGTTCGTGCAGGACCACGAGCGACTGGGACAATTCGCAACAGGGGAAATTCGAAAAGATCGTCCAATGATAGTTTCCGATCAAGAATTGGCCGACGCGCTGAAGATTCGCGGCGTTCCGGCCCGATACCGTGGGTGCCGGCTGGATAACTTCAACGCTTACACAGACGACTTGGTTCAGAAACTCGATCGAGTGAAGCGAATTGCCGGGGATCGCTCGCCACGCGGAGTATTTCTCTTTGGGCCGCCAGGGACAGGAAAAACCCACTTGGCAGTTGGCCTAATGGCTGCATTCATATCGCGTGGACTCAACGGCGAATTCGCAAGTGCCATGGCTTATTCGCTGAAAGCCCAGAGGGCCTATGGCGACCCAACAGCGATTGTGGACGATCTGCTCTACGAAGCCCACTTTGTTGTCCTGGACGACATAGGGGCCGAACGGAACAGCGACACCGCCAGAACTTCCCTACTGCACTTGGTCGATGAACTGTACACCAAGAAGAGACGCCTGATCGCCACTTCAAACCTGCGGCCAGTAAACCTTGAGAAATTCGAACCACGCGTCATGTCCCGAATCGCAGAGATGTGCGTGTTGATCGAACTGAAGGCCGACGACTACAGGCTTCGACTGGCAGCAGAACGGCAGGCCATGGAAAAACAGTCGGGCAAACAGGCGGTCAACTAGCAACGCGGCGAAATTACCGTACGGCAAAATTGCCGCACGGTGGCCACGCGCGCGCGAGCAGAAAATACTCGCCAAACTTAGATTTCCTTCGAGGCGGCTGCAGTTGGCCGCCTTTTTCATTGTGGGGGAGCTGAAAGCCGCTGATGAAGTATGCCCAGACGAGAAAAACACACGATTTTGCGAAGGAAAACAAGCGGTTCTGGAGTGGTGTCTACGCCAGTGTCTAGCAAGCCCGGTTTGGAGCGACATTTCCGCATGGGTGAGGCAGCCCGGATCCTCGGCGTGAGTCGCGCGACGTTGTACCGCTGGTTGCCACAGATTCGGCACCGGCGCATTCCAGCTGGCGGGTTGACCCGCGAGGTCGTTCTCATCCCAGAATCGTCGCTGACCGAGTTTCTGGCCCACTACGACCGAATTCCAGAGCAGGCAGCGTGAAACGAGCTAGAAAAAAGCCGCTCTCGAAGGCGGCGCGGGCGGCCATGAGGGCGAACATCGTGGCGTTCCGAGCGACGAATCCGAACCCCGCATTGAAACACGGAGTGCGATCGGAGGCGGTGAAGGCGGGGAAGCTGCCCAAGGGATTCGAGGAATTGCAGGACCTCGTGGATGGCTTTTACGATGGCTGGGTTGCCGATCTCGGCGGTGAGCAAAACCTCACGAACGCAAAGCGCGCGCTGTTGTGGGTTTCACGCGGGTGCCTGGCGATCTTCGCTCTTGGGTTGGAGCACGTCAAGGCCGAGGGGCTGGTTGACGAGGCGGGAGACGTGCAGCCGGTAACGAAGATTCTGGGAACTTACGCAAATTCATTGCGTTTGAATCTGGCGGCCGCTGGCCTTGAGCGCGTACCACGGAATGTGACGAAAACGCTGGAAGCAAAGCTCGAGGAAATCGCGGCCAAAGAGCAGGGTGCGGATGAAGGCAAGGCATAGAGTTAGCTTCGCGGCATTTTGTCGCGATGTTCTCGACGAGCCGATCAGCGAGGCTTGGAGCGTCGTGTATCGGGCCTTCGATGGCCAGCCTTTGACGGTTCAGGACCTGGAAACCTGGCGCGCGTTGAGTGGATGCGAATATCAACCCCGCGACTTCCATGAACTGGTCGCGATCAAGGGTAGGAGAGCACAAGGCAGCAAGTCAGCGGTGAAGTTTCTTGCCTACAAGATTCACACCGGAGACTTTCGGAGCCATGCCGCGAGAGGTGATCGATTGCATGTGCCGATCATTGCGCAGAGCCGCGAAGTCGGGCGCGAGATTATGTCGTATTTGACCACGTTCTATCAGCAAACCGAATTGCGGAGCGAAGTCGCCGAAATTTTCAAGACTTCCATCGAGTTGAAGAACGGTTTCATCATCAGCGTCCAGACGTGCTCGTACAGAGCCCCGCGCGGCATCACGGCACCGCTTGCGCTTCTCGACGAGCTGGGTGTTTGGAGAGTCGAAGGCGCTGATGTGGACCGCGAAGTTGTACGATCACTGACGCCCGCGATGGTGCAGTTCCCGAATCGCAAGTTGATTTTACTCGGCTCGCCGTGGGTAAAGGCTGGCGTGCTGTTCGATCGATGGGAGCGACGGAATGAGATTGGCGATCGTCTGGTGGTTCACTGCCCTACCCCACTCATGAACAAGCTGATTCCGGCCGAGGAGTTGGCGCGCGAGGAGCAGGCGGATCCACAAAACTATCGACGTGAATTCCTTGCGGAATGGCTCGACGACGTTGACCAGTTCCTGCCGGACTCAGATATCAGCGCAGCGATTCGTGCTGGAGTCCGCGAAATCGCGCCGGCGGATGTGTTCAAAAACTCCTACCTGGCGGCCATCGACGCTTCCGGGCTTTCAGGAAAGGACAAATTCACTTTGTCCATTGGGCATCCAGCGGTTCGCGGGTCTTCGGGTATTGGTGTGGCGTTCGATCTACTCCGCGGATGGTCGCGCGCGCCAGTCGCGGCCGTGTGCGATGAGGTCGCTTCCCTTCTCAAGAGCTACGGACTCAGGAGGGTTGTCGCAGACCAGTTCGGGTTCAGCTTTCTGAAGGAACTGCTCTCACAGCGCGACATCAACGTGGTGCAGCTTCCCTTCACGGCGAGAAGCAAGACCGAAATCTTTCTCGACTTGAAAGTGGGGCTCTCGCAGGGCCGGATACAGCTCCTTGATCACGTTGAGTCGCTCCGCGAACTTCGAATGCTTGAATCGAAGCGTACGAGCGGTGGCAACTACAGCATCTCAGCACCGCGCGGGCAGCATGATGACTATGCGTGCGTAATCGCGCTTTTGAATCACACGGCGAAAGACGGCAGCTCCAAGTGCCAATCGTTTCTTGTGACCAGCGCTGCACCAGGCAAGGTGTTTCGCGGTGATGAGAAATCAAATCCAGCGACCGACCCACGATATTGGTCCAAGAGTAGGAGGACAATCCTGTGACGGATGGCGAGAGAACTGACCCGCAACCCTTTTGGTCTTCTGACATTTTCCAGGCTGCTTTTCTCATGGCTCGCGGGCATCGCGTCTTATGCGTCACTTACAGCAACCGCGCAAGATTCGTGTTCGAACCCGATGGGGCCATCGAGGCGACCCTCGCTGATTTCCGAGCGAACGCGCCGGTTCCAATTCGATCATGGATCTCAGCTTTTCAAGCGGCCAAGAGGCAATTGAGGCAGGCAGAGCGCGAACATGGTACCAAACCCAGCTAAAAGACGTGAGCAATCGTCGATCGCACTGTTGGACCTGCTGGCCGGCGAAGAGAGCCTGCTAAACGAGGAGCAAAAAGATATGACCTTGAATTTCAATGACCCTGAATTGCTCGCGCTCGCCACTCGGGCGGTAGCGGCCGAGCAAGAGCGGATAGCGCGCGCCGGGACCAATGGCTTCCACTGCTACTTCTGTGGCGCTCTGTCTTCAGAGCAGCCCCAAGTTCAGTGTGGCTGTGGCTTCGGCTCTGATTTTGGATGCGCAGTCGCCAGGCGAAACACCTGCAGCGAGTGTGCTGCATCGCACCGAAAAGTTGGCGAGTTCTTGGAAACAATGTTCTTGGCGAAGCGAGTTGATCGTGTTTCGAGCCGTCGCGCAAAATTCTATCGTTTACTGCGCGATGCCGCTGTTGGAACCGACGATTTTGACACCAATGAATTAGGTCGTCCCCGACTTGTTACCGAACTGAATGTCAGGACTCCCGAGGAAAAGCTCCGATTTTTTGCGGCTTCTGCCGATCCATATCTGGACGACAGCGACACGTTCCGCGCCAACATTCTGCGATCATTCCGCAGGGCACGGATCCTGAATTTCCAGCGCCTCGCGCGAGAGCTCGACCGATTGAATGCCGACGAACTCAAGCGCTCTGTGATTCGCGCTTTCATGAACGCAAGACACAAGGTGCGCCCTGCGCGTGTTCCAGAAATTTCTGGCGCTGGGTTCTACCGGTAGCTCGTTGTAATTTGCGAATCTCAAAATTAAAGAATTCGGGCGATGGACAAAGCCAAGGTGGTGCCCGATGCGGCAGCAATCGCTGCCGCCTTTCAACCTCTTGGCATGAGAGCAGGCCGAGTCCATCCGCCGTTTGTTGCGGCGAGTTAGGGCGGTTGGCTCTGAGGCGGGCGGGGACCTCCTTCGGCCTCGCCCGCTTCTATTCTCAGTCTACTTTTCACAAACGGGAGAAACGATGAATGCAGTTGAACGAGAGAAGGAAATTGGCCAGCGCGAGCGCACGTATGACTTGGCAAAGAATCGTGTCGCGGCGCTAGAGCGCAGCCTCGAGGAAAACGAAACGCGTCGCGACTCTCAATATGTCCATGTCACACACGATCGATTGCACCTGCAGATCGCGAAGTTGGAAAAAGATCTCAGCGAAGCTCGCACCTTTCTTGTAGAGGCCGAGTCCAAAATGCATGAAGCCTGGTCCTGGCGTTCACCGGCCGCTCGCGACGAGGAGAAGCAACTGTGAGATTTTCAATCTTTGGAGGTGGGCAGGTGAGCGAAAAGAACGCAGCCGGATTCGCAGTGGCGGTCGATCCAGGTTTGGAATTAGAAATCAACACCCTTGAACGCGCGATAAATCTCTGCCAGACGCGAATCGGAGAGTTAGAGAGCATCGTCCGGCCATTGCGCCTCGCGATCTCCAGCTCGAAATCGGCAATGGTAACTGCGCACCTCAAGCTGGTCCTCCAGGACTACGAACCCGACCTTACGCGCGAGAACGTCGAGTTGGCAAGGTTGCGCGAGGAGCATTCGCGGGCGCTGGCAAGGCGGTCCGGTTCCAGTTCAGGAAGCTAGGGCAAACGCTGCCCCGTATGGATGGACGGCGTCACGTGCCCCCAAGTATTCGTGCCTTCTAGTAGGGAAGCCAAGACCCAATTCGTTTCATTCGAAGCCTTAAACAGCTAAGCCTTCATCACGTCTGCCCGGCATCAGGTTTTGGTGTGCGCCGTGGTGTGAAAAAAGCGAGGGACTATGAACTGGTTCAAGAAGTATCGCGAACGTAGGCGGTTTCGGGAAGAACTCGCGAACGCTCAACGAGAAGGGCGTGAGCGTCGGCAAAAACTGAATCTCGCCAACCTCCGGGTTCAGGCTTTGGATTCACGGCTCGCCTTGGCCGAGCTGCATGGAAATCGCACATGGGCGGAGCGAATTATTCCTGAACTTCAGGCCGCGCACACCGAGTATCGAGAACTGCTCGCCGAAGAGATCAAGGAATTGAACGAGAAGCTGCATCAATCTTCGGAACGTGGAGAGAACAATGGGTAGCATCCCGGGACCTGTCATCCGTTTCAGACTGGACCAAGCGTCCGTTTCCGCCGGCATCAAGCCAGCCATGAATGAAATCCGCGCGGCGGCGAAAACGACCAGCGACGCAGTTGCTGAAGACTGGCGGAGGGCCGCGGCACAGATCCGCGCGTCGGTTTCGACAGCGGCTGTGGGCGACAAGGACATTCTTGCCGCGCGGACGGAACTTGTCGCAACCCTCAACAAAGAAATAGAGGGCCTTCGCACTCGGGAATCGCTGACGAAATCCCAGCTCGCAAACCTCAAGGCGCAAACACTCGAAATCGAGCGCCAGGCCTCGCATCTCAAGGGCACTGGTGGGCTAACATCCGGAACAGCGAGCGCACTCAACCAGGTTTCTTTACAGACCACGCTTGGCGTCGAGCGCATCCTCGATTCTCTCGTCAACCGTTATTTCGGTGGCGCTGCCGGCGCCGCGACGCGCCTTGTCCGCGATGTAAGTTATTACAGCGCCCAAGCGGGCGGAGCGACGAGTGGCGGGGTGCTCGGCGGAGGCGCCGGTATTTTGGGCGGTTTGTCAAAAACTTTCAGCGCTATTACAGAAACGATTGGACCAGCAACGCTGGCAGTGGGTGGTTTCGGCCTCGCCCTGGGAACGGTAGCTGCAGTTTCTTTGGCTGTCACTCATCACATGATGGAAACCGCCCAGTCCATCGAGAACATGAGCGCGGCAACAGACCTGAGCACAAAGCAGGTTCAGGAATACAACCAACTTGCGAAAGAGATGGACCTCGACGTTGGCGCATTGACGAATGTCTTTTCAAGGCTCCAGGTTCAGCTTGGCGAATACATCACCAAGGGAAAATCTGCGGATGAGAGCACCCAGTCCTTCGTAAAAGTTACGAGCGAGCTCGGAGTCAAGCTGGCCGACGCACAGGGAAAGCTCCGGCCGATCAACGATATCATCGGAGATTTTTCTGAAAAACTTCGTCTCATTCCCGATGCGGCATCGCGCACGGCCCTCCAAATGGAAGCGGTTGGGGTTCGCGGCAAGATTCTGGCCGAGGCAATGAACATTGCCAACGTCGAGGGAAAATCGCTCAAGCAAATCCTCGACGAAATTGGGGCAAGCAAGGTTGTCATCGATGATCGGCAAATTCAGAGACTGCTGGAAGCAAAGGAAAAATGGGATGAGCTGAAACGCGCCATCGAGGGCGCCAAAATCGAGACCGAAGGATTCATTGCGGGGTCCGTTCTCGGCTTCGGAAAACTTCTCTCAGACATGAAGAACCTGCCGAAAGAAATTGGTGACGCCCTGAATTTTGCCAGATATGGGGGATTCCTCGCCGCCGGCGCGTATCAGCGGGGCCTGAATCCTTCTTCGCCAGGCAGCAATCCGCTAGCAGATGCGAACGCAAGGAAACAATTCACGGCAGACCTGATCAAGCAGGCAGACCAGATAATCGGGACCTCTCGCATCGCGGTGGATCTTGAAGAAAAGCGGAAGGAGCTAATTGCCGCGGAGAAGTCCGGGGAAAACGATCGGATCATCGCGCTCGCGCAGCAGGTCAAATACCTCGAAGATGCCGTCAAGCTGGAGCGAGAACGGGAGGGCCTGCGTAAGCGCATTTTCGAGCAAGCCGGTCGGAGCCCTGCGCGTGTCGGCCTGTCTGCGCAAGAAAAAGTCGATAAGATCCTCGAAAATTTGATCAACCCCAATCCCAATGTGGCACCGGAAATTGCCGGGACCGGCTCTCCGATTGTAAGGGATTATCTCGGCGGGCTCGGCCTCTCTTCCGGAGTTGCGAAACCGCCGCTGGACGCGCTCGCGCTCCTGCGTCAAATCGATTCGGAATACGACGATCTCTTCAAAACGCAGGAAACCAAGGCGAAAGAGCACTTCTCTGAGATGCTGAATTCCTTGAATAAGGCGCTCTCAGAGCAATTGATTACCCAACGCGAATATTCAGATGCGCTCGTAAAGGTCAAGGCCGACGAAGCGAAGACGCTCGCAGATTCGCAGGATGGCGAGCAGAAGAAATCAAAAGAAGCAGCCGGCAAGCTGTTTGACGCCCTGCTGACCGGGAATTCCAGGAAGATCAGCGAGGTTCTGAGGAAGACTGTCGAGGATATCGCGCTCGCGCCAATCAAAGAAATATTCGAGAAAGCTGTCGCGGCGCAATTCAGTGATCTTTCAAAGATATTCGAGGGATTGTTCAGCAAGAAAACTCCCGGAGTCGGGGGTGCCACGGCTGGTAGTGCTGGGACCGCGGCCACGACAGGCGGATTTTGGAATAGCATCAAGGTATTATTCGGCGGCGGGAATGTTATTGGCCCCGGCGGAACGGCGGGAACTTTTCCCGGCCCAATAATCGGTGCACCCGGATCGACGGGCGGAAGCGTCGGGATTGGCGCCAACCAGGTTGGTGTTTCGACGCAGAACATGTACGTGTCTGCCAAGGAAGTCTTTCTGGCAGGTTCGATTGCGCTTCCTGGCAGTGGCAGCCTCGGTGGAAGCAACCTGTTCGGGAACTTTTTTGGGAACCTGAATCCGCTTGCTGGCGGGGGCGGCGGCGGATTTCTGGGCTTCGGCGGATCGGGATCTGCAGGGTCGGGCGGTGGTGGGCTTGGCGGAGCCTTCCAAAGCTTATTCGGCAAAGGTGGCGGCGGATTCCTTGGCTTCCATTTCCCCGGTAGCAGCGCCCTTGGCGCGCTCGCGATTGCCGGCGGGAGCGCGCTGTACGGGCTTGGAACGAAGACTGGCGGCGCGCTCGGCGGCCTCGAAGCTGGCCTCGGAGGCGCGCTTACGGGAGCAGAGATCGGAAGCATGATCCTTCCGGGGATCGGCACGGCTGTTGGGGCGATCATCGGTGGCATTACAGGCCTTGTCAGCGGAATTCTCGGTGGTCCGAGCTATCAACAGAAAGTCAAGAACGCGATGGAGCTTCACAACTACATCGCGCCGCCGGGTGAGACATTTTCCTTTGCGCAAGGATCGAGCATCGCGCAAACACTCTCGACCGGGTTCTCGTTGAGTGGCAGCCATGTCAACACCTTCGGACTTCCTGCCAACACGCCGTTCTGGGCGAGAGCGCTGACAGGGAAGCTGAACAGCAAAGAGCGGCGCCTGTTGCAGCTCGAGCAGTTGGGGATTGTTCCGACCCAGCCGTTTCTGGGCTTTCCTCCAATTGACCCATTCATCGGTCAGGGGCCTCTCGGCAACCGGGCGAGTGGAAGCAATGCCGTGCAGGTTCACATTCACCTGCCGGGGCTTGTCGATCCTCATATGGCCACGCAGGTGTTTACACAGCACGGAGAAATGCTTGCGAGGATTGTTTCGAGCAAGCTCGGTGGGGCATCCTCTGGATTCGGCTGGAATGTTAGGCGTGCCGTAATTCTTCCGTAGTTTGCGAATCGCAAAATCCCAAAAGCGAATAAATTTAAGGAGAACAACCGTGAAAAACGAATCAGCAATTGTATTAGAAAATCTCCAAGAAGCAAAAGCCGCGATTGCCGCGATTGACGAACAGACCGCAGATCACATCAAGAGTGGCGCCGTGGTTTCATTCCGCCACTCTACGCTCGTAGGATTCAGCGACAACCTGAGACGCGCACAAGAAGCGGTCGCCTCAGCGCTCAAACTTGCGGAGCAATCTGCCGCGCCCGTAGTCGTAGACTTTACAGACCAGCCGGAGGCGTAACGAACGCTGCGGTTTGCGAATCGCAAGCTGCATCAGATGGCTCGGCGTTCCCGAATAGACCCGGGTCAGTGGGCCCGAACAGCCGCAGAACATGTAACTACCCCAGTAGTTGCGTACTGGTAAGAACCGCAAACGCGCCATTCGAAAGTCGCATCCACAGCGACCGCTCCAGTATCGTGACCCATTGTTGCAGTTCCAGGCAAATGAGCGAAGTGCGCCTTGAAAGGGCCGTACGCGACACTTGGGACCAAAGTGACCGTTCGACGTTCGATAGAGAACCACTGCCAGGTTGGAACAAAATTTGGAATAACCTTCCAGGCGATAGTGTAGTCCCCAACATGATCCATTTTAGCCGTGACATTGTTGATGAGCGTGGGCATAGGCGCTAATGGCATCGCCGGCGACTTTGCTCCCACCTGTGCGCAGTTCTGACATGTCTGATTGGCTTTGTTGACGTCACATATTTTGAAGGTGTAGAAAGTGCTGCCCTTCAACCCATCAGTAACATGATTTTGGTGTGCCGCGCAGGTAGGATCTGTTTGCGAGCCTTGGTTGCAAATCATATTCCCGGTAGTACTTGGGGCACTGCCGTATCCAGGAGTAAATGTGAACGAAAAAGTGTTCACGTTAGGATCCAGATTCGGAGGAAGTTGCCACTCGACACGAGCTTCCTGCCAAGAAGGATACGTAAGCTTGAGGTCCGTCGGGGAGCCGGGCCCGCACGACACTTGGGAAGGGGAAGTCGTCGCGTTGATAGGCAAGGAACACTCGTCGGTGTAGCCGTACACCGAGCACACCGAGTACGTATAGGGTTTGCTAGACTGAAGCCCGTTGTCCGTAAAGTGAAAGGTGTCGCCGAAGTGGTCGACACCGTTCGGGTCTTCGAGTCCGGTAACCACGAAGTCCTTTAGTAAGGTACTGTCACGATAAATGCGGGTGTAGCCTGGTTCTGTGGCGTTCAAATCCAGACTCCAGGTTACGGTGACACTGTTCGCCGTGGAGGTCCATGTCGGATTTACCGGTGCCACCAGGCAATATCCCGTCTGTTGATACCAGTAGGGATCGCAAGGCTCACCAGCTCTGGCGGGCAACGGCGCACTGGCCAGAATGATCATCGCCACGGCGAAGAAAATCCCGAGCTTAGCCAAAACCAACGGAATTTGTTTTGCCGACAATATCTGTACTTTGGCCGAGTGCTCACTCACCCAGTTCGTGGTAGCGCTCATGTTGTTCTCCCTCCAAAATTGAGCGAGCCTAACGATTGGGGAGGCGCAAGTCAATGCAATTATCGTTCAAGATCAATTCTCCGCTTGAATAATGCCTCTAAAGACGACAATGGGAATGAACAGAATTGCTGATGAGGAAAATTTGAGGTTTTCCCACACGGTGGCTCCTCTTCATTTTTCGAATCGCAAAATCGCAGTGGTGAATGAATAAGCGGACTGCGGCGCTCGCTTTCTTTTCCCCTACCTTACTGAATCGGAGGGTTGATGCACTCTACAGGGACGCAGTCTGTGATGGTGGCGACGTTCTCGACTGAAGAAAGAAGCGGCTGGTTCTGTCCCGGCCTCGTGAATTTCCTCAATAATGCGGTTGCACTCTCTCGCACGCAAAACCGCCAGACCTGCTTTTTCCCCGTTTACAATCACCGGCCGATCGACAGTGCGCGCAATCATGCGGCAAGAGAATTTCTCAAGACTCCGCTCGACTGGCTCCTGATGGTTGACAACGACGTGGCGCCGCCATTGAATTTCCTCGACCTCGTGGACGGCGCCGACGAACGGATGGACGTCGTGGTCCCGCTGTGCGTGGTGTTCTATAACAACGAATTGCATTTCGCGTGTGACGCGAATGACGGCCAGCGCGATGGTTCTTGGTTTGAAACTAAATTCGCGGGAACCGGAGCGATGTTCGTTCGCCGGCGCGTATTCGAGAAAATAACGCCCCCCCGTGGTTCAGGACTAGCTATTCACAGGAAGGAATTTCCATCGCCGCCGAGGATGAATTCTTCTCGAAGCGCGTGGTCAAGGCAGGATTTCGGATTTGGGCGAACACCGACTTCAATGCCAATCATTTCAGGACGATTAATCTCAGTAGGGTCTTTGAACTTGTGCGGAATGCCGAAAGGAAGGCTGAGACAGTATCAGCTTGAGTATGACGATAACTGATCCAGAACAATCAGAATGGCTGGAGGCGGGCGTGTAAATTATTCCTGGTGATTACTCGATTTATTGAAAATCAACCCGGACTTTAATTCAGGGTCTCGATGGGCGGCCGACAGAGCTGGCCAATTTTTGTGCGATGAATAGCAGTAACCTGCGGTCCTTCTCGTTCGTGTTGTTGAGTAGTTTGTGAAAGCGATGTAGGACGCGCGCATCTTTACCAGAACTTCCCCAAGCAGTATTGTCACGAGTCCTGCTTTTAGGCCGAATTGGCGCTTTGGGCGCCTTCTCGCCATCGTAGAAGAGTTGGTATAACGGAACCTCTATGGCCCTCGCCATTTTCTCCAGAGTATCGATTGTTGGTACTGAATGCCCGTTCTCGACGCGAGAGATATAACATCTCAAGAGGCCTGTCCGCCTTTCGATCTCACTCTGCGAAAGTTTCTTCAGTTTTCGCAGAGCACGGAATCTATCGCCCACATCCATATCTAGATCTTTCTCAGGATTTCAAACTATTGGCAATTCGAGGCCGACACAAAACGAGTGCAAGCACGCCCATTCCGAGCATTGCCAACGTACCAGGCTCCGGTACTCCTGTCGATTTCACGTCGATGTTATCCACACCGAAAAAATCGGTAGACGAGGTAAGTACGACCGAATCGAATGTCGCGCCGTCAAAGCTGATCAATCCTTCGGGTTCAAAGGATCCGTCAGGTATCACCCCGATCGCAGAAACGGTACCGACAAGAGTTGAACCCTCGTAGGCCATTAAGGTGAAAGCACCCGGACCATCCAACCCGAAGTTCATGGAGATGAAGTTTAGATTGTTGCCGAATGCGATGGACAGCGGAAGGAAGGCCGGGCTATTGGGGCCCTGTGCAAGAAAATTGCCTGTGAGCGTCACGAAACCGAGTGGAGGAAAGACTTCAAATCCATCTGGATCGGCTGAACTTCTGAAAGTTGCCGTCACTCCATTGCTTGTGTTCGAGAAACCAGTGGCTGTTCCCACGGGGTCTGACTCAAAAGTGAAAAGTGAGTCGGCTCGAACAATCGTTGCGGCCAAGAAAAACACCGCTAAGAAGAGTATTGATTTGGAAATTTGACTTTTCCCCATTTTGACCTCTCTGTTACATGCACGACGCCGAAATTTTCGGCGCGACGAAATCGCTTCAACGCAAGCACGTGTGCGACCAGACTCATCCGGTGGTATGCACGAACCTCGACGCTGCGGATGGTCCTTCGATCCATGTCCGCGCTCTTCACTGGAAGGGGGATTACTATTGCCCCGATATATGAACCATTTAGAGCAGCTTGTCTATCCGTATTAATACTGCAAATGGGGACCTCTTTATCCGGAGTAACTTCAGTGCCCTCCCCGCTCAGAGAGGTCTTGACTTCCTGAAGAATCGAACGGCGAGCAATCACTTTAATCAACAAGGAAAATTTGGCTTGTGAAGCCCGAGGCCCAGCGCGGCCCGCCATCCATGCACTTCCATTTTGGATTTGCTCGCCGTCCCACGGGGAACCCAGTGTCTTAAGGCTGGCAGGTCGTGGTTGATTCTTGCGAATGAGTAATTGGTGCCGACGTACGCCCCATGCTGAACTTGAGCCGGAAGGAAAGACCCGCATTCCCGACTTTGCATTCCCCCGTTCCAGGACGGAACTCCCTGCGCGTTATATCGACGCAAGGTGTTTGCAATGTGTGCACCTAATTGGTGCTGGAATTGCAATTCTCCTATTCGCATATCGAGGAGCCAACCATCCGAGAGAACTAAGGGTTAAATGGAGCTGCGAGACATGAGCACACATGTAAGAATTTGGCTGTCAATTCTGCTTTACGGCGCCCTTTTGACCCCAATATTCGCGCAGACGGAAAAGCAATCCGCCGACAAGTCTGACTCGCTGCCATCGATCGCCCCAAAGGTGGAGAGCATTGACGATACGATCGATCGAGTCATCGCGCGGGAGCACGAGGAGTTGGCTGTAATCAACACGTACCATCCGATCGTAGAAACCTACGTCCAACGGCTTAACCAAAAAAGGAATGGGGAGCCCCTTCTTTCAATGGATTATTACTATTTGGGCCAGGCGACACTATCAGGCAGCAAACCGCCAAGCTATCGCTCAATGCTCACGTCCAGTGACCAATATCCGAAGAGTGGTTTGGCGAATGGTGACTTCAACCCATTTGGTTTTATTCAGATGATCTACGTAGACCGGAAAGGGTTGGATAAGCGGCATTACTCCTTTCAGTATGTCGGACGTGAGTTCCTCGGGGACGTGCGGTGCTTAGTATTCGACGTGAAGCCCCTCCCAAAGGCAGGACCAGGAAGATTCTACGGCAGGATTTGGGCAGAAGACAAAGTCTACACCATAGTGCGCTTCAACGGAGTCTACCTGCCTGTTTATCACAATCATGCCGTCAATTCTCATTTTGATAGCTGGCGCATGAACGTCCAACCGGATCTCTGGCTACCAGCGTATGCGTTCGCCGAGGAAACGGACCTCAAGATCCGCAAACTTGAAATCAAGTACATCAATGACCTCGACCGTCTTCGCTTCAGAGCTCAAACACGGTTCTGGGGCTACAACCTTAAAGATCCCAATCAGGAACAAGAGTTCAGCAAATTGGCGGTGGAATCGCCGACAGGCGTTACGGACAACGCGTTTAACGATCAGGAACACGACCAGTCGCCAGTGCAAGCGACCCGAAATTGGCAGAGCCAGGCAGACAACAACGTTATCAATACGCTCGTTCGAGAGGGATTAGTTGCTCCGGCGGGGGAGGTCGACAAGGCTCTCGATACCGTGGTGAACAATCTAGTTGCCACAAACAATCTTGATATAGAACCTCCGGTGCATTGCCGCGTGCTACTGACCTCTACATTCGATCTGTTTGCGGTGGGTCACGTGATTGTGATTAGCCGGGGCCAGTTGGACGTTCTTCCTGACGAGGCAACGCTTGCCACTATGTTGGCACAGGGATTGGCAGAGATTATCGTTGCAAAGACATCTGTCGATCGATTTGCTTTCTATGACATCGTGCAACTATCCCCGCTGGAGGGGCTCAGACGATTTTCGTTTAGAGTCAATCCCCGGGAACGAGAGGAGAGCAACCGGAAAGCGATAGCCATTTTGCAGAACTCGCCATACAAAAACAACCTCGCCACCGCCGGTCTCTTCTTGAAGGAGTATGAGCAAGACTCGAAGAAATTACGAGCCTTGGTCGCCCCTCACCTTGGAGACCGAATTCATGTCGCTTCCGAATTAACCAATGCCGCGCCTACACTGCAACCGGGGAAGTTGGATCAAGTAGTGGCCCTTCCGATGGGTACGCGTATCAAACTGGATCCCTGGACAGATAAAATTGAATTAGTAAAAGCCAAACCTACCTCGCTTGCATCCGCACGTGAAAACATGCCGCTAGAGCTGACGCCCCTTCAGCCCTATCTCACTCGCTACGCAAAGCAGAAATCCACTGGGGGGCCGCCGAAAGTTGTCCTGAACGGGGCCGCTTCATCGTCCCCGCCCGAGCCCTAGCAATGCACAAAAACCGAAGTTACTGGATGAGCGTGATTCTTAATCCTCTCTTTTCAAACCTTTCTTTTTGAGTCATCCGGCCGGTTGCCCCCTTCCGGCCCGGGCAGTCAATAGGTAACACGGCCTGATGCGCAGGAGCGCAGTCGACCGTTGCGAAGGGTGAAGAACATGAGATTCAAGTCATTCTCAATATTCTTACTTTTTTTATTGATGTCAGCGACATCGATCAGAGCACAAGACACGAAGGCCTTCACAGGCTGGTCGCCTCATGTGTTCTTGGACAGTGATATTGGAGTGCGCGGCGAACTGGGGTTTATACCACCTTCAACCGACTTCGGAATTTCGTTTGAGATTCCTTTGAACCGACGAATCGAGATACAAGGCGGGGCCTCATATTCACCGGACAGGAAGGAAATCACCCATGACGGCAATTCGGTCGCAGCGAAGGTTACTGGAATCTTCTGGGTCAATTCGCGTGTGGGGGGGCTAGCTGAAATAGACTATGGCCACTTATGGACTTCCCAGTTTCAAGAAGGAGGCACGGCACCCATCTTAGGTGGAGTAATTCGGACTTCCTACGAATACCCCGGAAGGCTCTATATTTCCTACACACTTCCGACCGGTTGTGTTTGGGCAACACCCAGGAATCCCTGCAAGCTTCAGTCCAAGCGGCTCCAGGGTTTTAATATCACGCAGGAATTTCAACTATGGCCTCATGTACGCGGTGGAGTTTTGGCGGGAATCTACCATTTCTGCGATCAAAGTGATCCGAATGAACCATCGATTCCCCGCGTCTGCCACTGGGCAGGCTCCGATGGCGTATTCATACGTATCGAATTTCCGGCTTGGAAAGCGAGCAGAAGGGATTATTAAGTCCAGCAGTAGATGAGGAACGTGAGGCTTGTCCCATTCCAATTTGGGAATCGTGAGTTTTCGATCTTGTTTCACGTCCAATTGGGAAACGGATGAGCAGATGAATTACGGGCCAAATAGACTAACTGGCGGACCAAGCTCCGCCTGCGTAGAAGGTGAGCCAGAAGTCTGTCGAGTGCTTCTGGTTTAAACTCGTACCATTCGGGCGGGACCTGGCACGCGATGCCTTCTAGCACGCACCTTGTAATTTGAGTTTCTAAGCGTGAGAGCCAAGGCTCGAAACTATCGATTCCGCAGACCGAATTGTAAACCGAGTGACTTGCGTAAAGACTTCGGAGTGGCGCATCCGGAAAATTCCATTCGGCGGCATTGAAACAAAATCCCTGGTCGATCATCTGGGCCCGATACCGCGATTCACCAGGCTCCCGAAAGAAGATTGCCTGCCGTCCATCCGTGTTACAGGTCCACTTATCGAACACGAACATCCCAACAAAATCAGTAAGGTTTGTGACTTTGCACAGCTGTTCGTGCGGTAAGAAATCGTAGACCTCGATTTCTCCGCTGGCGCCTGGGAAACGAGACCCAAACTGGAGTCCGGCTTGACACTGCACGCTCCCATGAGCGTGGTGAATAACAAGATCCTCACTGCTTTCGATCAACTCTTTCCTCACTTCGATAAGCGCTGTCACCGCAGTCGGCAGTCCGAGTGCCGCAGCCAACCTCGACCCCAGCAACTCATTCGCGAGAATTCGAACTCCTTGAGGATTGTTGACAAACTTGACTACATAGAGTTGGTTGTCTCCGCAGCGAAGTAAATGCCCTTGCGCGCCCCCGCGCATTCTTCCTACTACTTCTAGCCCGAGCTGGCATCCGCACTGGAGGCGGACAGACACCGCTCCGCTTGCCATCTTGTGCCTCCGGCTGAAAGGGAACACAAAACAGACGCATGCTCGTCTACGCTAACCGGGTTTATTTGTCTAGTAGCAACAATACCTATCTCTAGTCTCCGAGGTCTTAGAAGACGAAGATTGAAGAGGTATTCCTGCACAAATATTGCTATTCATACCGTGTGCGTTCAGGACAGAAATGCTTAGTACACTGTCCGTAGTTGTGCAGAGCTCAGTGGCTTCCACCGCCAACATTAACAAGCTACCTTCCGTTATCCGAATACCATGGTGACCGGCGCGATTGGCTTACACTTGTAAGAAGTACCTAGAGACATTTATCTCTATCCAACCAGTGACTTTTGTCTACTTGTCCAAGAGCCGCACCGGACCTAAATTCCAGACTCTGCCGGAATTCTATTCGGCCTGTTCGTCTGACTGATATTCCGGATGGGTTTTATGAGCTCCTACGCGGCATTCAACGGAAGACTCGTGCGTCGCTACGACGACTGGATGATCGCGCTTCACTATCACATCACCACTCGGAACTACGCCCAGAAGGTTCTTGGTCGCTTCAATAAGTTCCTCGGGAGGCGATCGGTCTCGGCTGTAACGCATTTGGAGATCCGCGAGTTTCTAACCCACATCTCGAGCTTCGGCGCAACGCTTGAGACGACTTATCGCCACCTAGGGGTCCTCCGCCGATTTTATGACTTCCTGAATTTAGGCGGCGTTGTGAGTTATGTCCCGCCGCGATTAGTCCGGATGAAGTCCGTGAAGAAAATCGACCTGCCCGTTTTGACCGAATCAGACATAAAGCGACTTCTTGCCGCAACGCGAACGACTCGGGAGAGAGCAATAATTCAATTCATATACGGGACGGGATGTCGTCTCGGAGAATCGACACATCTACGCGTCGAAGACATCAATTTCGAAAATCGAACTGCACGCGTGTGCGGAAAGTTTGGAAAAACCCGAATCGTTTTTCTCCCCAGGACCACTGTGGCTGCCTTGAAGGAGTATCTCGGATGTCGAACTAGCGGGTATGTGATTCAGGAGGATAGGCCTCGACAGAAGGGGAGCCTCGCACTGGCGGAAGGGAATTGGGTCGTTAGCTGGCGCGATTACTGCAGGCGCGTTCCGTGCGGCAAATACGGCCAAATCAGGAAAACCATTGGACGGTTCGAATCAATGACACGTCAGGCCGCCGAGCAGAAGTTCCAAGAACTCTTATCAGGAGTGCAGCTCACAAGGCCGGTTCCGGACCGTCCCCTAACAAACTCCTCGGTTCTGATTATCGTCAACACGGTGGGCTATAGAGCTGGCTTCAAGTACGTCGGAATACACACGCTTCGACGGAGTTTTGCGACGCACCTGTACGACCATGGCGCGAGCATCGAAATTATCCAAGCTCTTCTTGGGCACGTCTATTTAGGCACCACGTTGGGATACACGAAGCTGAGCCGGGCACGTATGGCTAGAGCGATAGACCAGAGCCATCCCCTCTCACTTCCGTATGAGACCTGATCCCATGGCCAAACATTCTAAGGAGCCGCGGTCCGATAGATTAGCTCGATTCAACACTCACGAACTTGCCTTTCAACCTTGGTTTTTGCCGCGGGCAAGCCGTCTTGCCATCAACAGTCTCATTCCTCCCAGCTACCGGAACAAGATGCGCGCCTACTTCGAGGACTACGGGTGCATGGTTTGCGGCAAATTCGATCAATACGATGCGAACGGGATGTGCCTGCCCTGTCACCATCTTGTTACGCGACGTTTGAAGACGTGCGTTAGGCGTCGCTTAATCGGGCTTGAGGGCGAAACCGTCGATCTGGTGATCAAGCGACGGAAAGCCTTAGCGTCGAAGTTACTGGGACGCTTCGCTCAGCCATGGAGCAAGATGGCGTTAAGGCATCGAATAAACGTCGCCAGTTCGAGAAACCCCGTTGACGCGGCGCTTGGATTCCTGACGCCTGGCGGCAGAGCAGGCTTAGAACCAGTCGTGCAAGATTCCTGGTCAGGGGACGGCGTCTTGGGAAAGTCTGTCAGAGACATGAAGCCCGGCAGGCGCAAGAGGTAGGGCGTTAACTGATGGCATAACGAAGTCGGCCTCACGACGAGCCGAGTACACTGTGCGGTGTCTAACCTGCCAGAGCTCGGATCGAAGGAGGCCGAGATGCGAATTATAGGATGTGATCTACA
>JBOGMZ010000009.1:0-170617 GCA_050746945.1 Candidatus Acidiferrales bacterium
GGAGAAAACCTACAACACCGTGCGGCCGCACCAGTCGCTCGGCTATCTCACCCCAGAACAATATCTGCAGCAATGGCACGCCCATCGAAAGGACTGAATGTGTTACCAATCTACTGGACGAGTTCACCCACTTGCCATGAGGAGACGGACGCGCAAGAATCGCTCCGGTACTGAATAATTCTATCAACATATCTTTCAACGGGAGGCATTCGCCGTGACTTCTGACACCTCAGATTTCCAGCGTCTTGCGGAACGCGTATTGATGTTGGAAAAACAGAACCGAAGACTCAAATGGGGCGGTGTCTCAGTTCTCGCTGCCCTCTCTATGGTTGTACTGATGGGTCAAGCAGTGCCTCCGCCTCGAATCGTCGAGGCACAGAAATTCGTGCTGAAGGACAAGGATGGAAAAGTGCGCGGCTGGATGGGAGTCATGGCCACTGGATCCGAGTTAATGCTTGGCAATAACAGCGCACAACCAATGATGCGGTTTTTGGTTAGCACGGACTCCAGCAACTTTCATTTCTATGGGGTTCGCAAGGGTGGGATGACTTTGGCTGTCGATTCCGGTGACCCGAGCCTGTCTATCGTGGGCGCTGATGGAAGCGGAGGAGCGGGTATCGCCTTCGGAGAGGATGGACCCAGTTTGACCCTCCAGGACGCGAAGGGCTTTTCAACTGTTGCAGGTGCAACTCAACTCAAGGCTCGTGCTGGAGGTGAGGGTCAACGTACCACGGCCGCCTCGGTCGTCCTCCTCGGCAAGAACAAAAAGATCCTCTGGCGAGCGCCCTGATAATCCATGCGAGGTAATCGAATGGATGCGGGCACAACCGCCGTTCGGTGGCTTAGTGAGAAAAAGGGAGCCAACATCTTCTCTGAACAATCCTCTTGAATCAGTCGAGCGGTTGCGACGTCTAGAGATCGTCACGGATGCCTGATCGACGTGCCTGCTTTGCATGTGATCCGAGAGCCCATTTATCCTCGGAAACGTCACGGTTTCCTGGTCGCATTGTGACCGGGAGGATGGTGTATAGTTTTCTCATCGATCCTTGGTGGTTCAACCTGTTTGAATGCGGGCACATTCAGTGCGGAAATTGATTGAGGCTTGCGATGTCTAGAATGCTTAGAGTCGGGATTCTCGGCGCCACGGGCACCGTCGGCCAGCGCTTTGTCCAATTGCTGGAGCACCACCCCCAATTTCAAGTGACCGCACTCGCGGCTTCGGATCGCTCCGAGGGAAAAGAGTACGCCGATGCTTGTTCCTGGAGGTTGTCCACCGAAATGCCGGAGTCTGTCAGGTCGCTCAGTGTCTGTGCACCGCGACCGCCGCTCGAATGCGACTTGATCTTTTCGAGTTTGCCGGCAGGGATGGCACAACAAGTGGAGGCGGAATTTGCGCGCGCCGGCTATCCCGTCATCAGTAATTCATCCGCGTTTCGAATGCAGACAGACGTTCCCTTATTGATTCCGGAAATCAACCCCGAGCACTTGCGCCTGCTAGACCTTCAAAGGTGTACTCGCGGATTTGCAGCGGGCGGGTTTATTGTCACGAACCCGAACTGCTCGACGGTAATGCTGGCGCTCGCACTTGCTCCGCTGCACGTTCGATTCGGTGTTTCGGCGGTCGTGGTGACAACGATGCAGGCGCTCTCTGGTGCCGGATACCCCGGCGTGCCATCACTCGACGCTACCGACAATGTCGTTCCATTCATAGAGAATGAGGAAGAAAAGATTGAACGTGAGATTCTCAAGATATTGGGGCATTTCAACGGTACCCATATTGAAGAAGCATCTTTTCCGGTGAGCGCCCAGTGCCATCGCGTGAACGTGTCCGACGGTCACCTGGCGGCCGTGCGCGTTAAACTGGCGCGGCCGGCCCATTTGGAGGAAGTTCGCGACGCGTTCGCCTCGTTCACGTCCTTGCCCCAAGAAATGAAACTACGATCAGCACCTGAGCACCCATTGATCGTCCGTGAAGAACCAGATCGGCCTCAACCGCGGTTAGACCGATATGCCGGTGGTGGCATGAGCATTACGCTGGGCCGAATCTTACGCGACCGTGTTCTCGATTTCCGGTTCGTAGCGCTTAGCCACAACACCATCCGTGGAGCAGCCGGCGCTGCCATTCTCAACGCTGAACTGCTGGCTGCCACTGGTCACCTCGATGAGATCCGATCTGAGGTTCGTCGGGCGTGAAAAATTTCCTTGATGTCATGAAGTTTGGTGGCACTTCGGTCGCTGATGCAACATGCATCGCGCGGGCCGCACAGATTGTGGCCCAGGCAGCCCGAGATGGCCAAATCATTGTAGTCGTCTCAGCGATGAGCGGCGTTACAAACCGATTGATTGATGGCGCCAGACGAGCGGAGACTGGCGATCGCGAAGCGGGCGCCGCGCTCGCGCACGGCCTACACAAACAGCACGAAGCGGCCCTCCATGCCCTAATTCCTCCAGGAGAACGTCGGGAGAATCTCGCCCGCCAAATCTCTAGCGTTCTGTTGGAGGCCCAACGCCTGTGCGACGGGACAGCGCTCCTCCGTGAACTTACTCCCCGCACCCTTGATGCAATCTCAGGTCTCGGTGAGCGCCTTTCCGCACCAATGGTCGCTGGGGCGATTACGGAATTAGGTGTGCGCGCACGGGCCGTAGATGCCGCGGAGTTAATTGTAACCGATTCCCACCATGGCAACTCCGAACCCATCTGGGATGAAACGGGTGGGCGCTCGGAAGCAGTTCTACGCCCACTCTTAGGAGATGGAATTGTTCCGGTCGTTACGGGATTCATAGGTGCTACCCTCGACGGAATCCTTACCACACTGGGCAGAGGCGGATCGGATTTCTCAGCGACAATTTTGGGAGCGGCACTCAAAGCAGACGAAATCATCATTTGGACGGATGTGGACGGCGTGATGACTGCTGACCCTCGGCTCGTACCGGATGCTTGCACGATTCCAGAGATTTCCTACCGCGAAGCAGCCGAACTTGCTTACTTCGGGGCCAAAGTCCTGCACCCCAAGACTCTGCGAGCAGTCATGAAAGCGGGAATCCCAGTATGGATCCGCAACAGTTTTGCGCCGGAGCGGCCAGGCACAAAAATCACGCCTGTGGGTCGCGCTAGTGGGGCCGGCGTGAAAGCACTCACCGCTATGAGCGATGTTGCACTGATCAGTGTGGGAGGCCCCGGAATTGTCGGCGTCCCGGATGTGGTCGGGCGCACATTTTCGACGACCGCCAGTATGCGTGCAAATGTACTGCTCATTTCGCAATCATCGTCTCAGAACGATATCTGCTTCATCGTTTCTTCTGAGGATGCCAAACGCACTGTCGAAGCGTTGCGCAAGGAATTCTCGCAAGACCTGATCCACCAAACCCTTGAACATATTACGCTCGACCCCGATATCGCCATCGTAGCTGCTGTTGGTGAAAATATGCGTGGCACACCCGGCATTGCGGGGCGCACGTTCAGTGCACTTGGGCGCGACAACGTGAATATCATTGCGATTGCCCAGGGATCGTCAGAGTCGAATATCTCATTTGTAGTCGAACGCAAGGCGATGCGGGCGGCCCTTAAATCAACCCACCGGGAATTCAAATTAGGGACACGCGGGTCGTGCCAGGAAAAATCCAGCGAGAACAATTCCGGATTCAGATGATCGAGCGCGCGACGAAAACGAATAGCGAAATCGCAGTTCAACGATGCATATTGCCGGGGTGCAATTCGGTGTATGGCATTCGCGAACGGATTTCTACCTGCAGCCGCTGCGGAGGGCCAATCGAAATCCAGTGTCGTCGAGTATCCGGTGGTGACGCAATGTCGCTTCGGTCGGAATGGGAGGCGCGCGGCTCATCGATGGATCCTCGAGACCAAAGCGGGGTCTGGCGGTACCGTGAACTTCTCCCGTTCGATGCCACTGTTCCCATCGTCAGCCTGGTTGAGGGTAATTCTCCACTCTACGATGCGCCGCGCTGCGCGGAATACTGCCGTCTCTCGGGCTTACTCCTCAAACACCTTGGATGCAATCCTACGGGCTCATTCAAGGACGCGGGGATGACAACTGCGGTGACGCAAGCGGCAATCCTCGGCGCGCGTACCACCATCTGCGCGAGCACGGGGAATACCGCCGCGAGTTTGGCCGCCTATTCAGCGCGAGCGCGTCTGGGATGCGCCATTGTCGTGCCACACGGGCAGATCACTTCTGCGAAACTTGCGCAGAGCATGGACTACGGTGCCGCAATTCTTGAAATTGACGGAAATTTCGATGATGCCATGCGGCTGGTTCAAGAGCTCACCGATGATCCCACTATTTATTTGGCAAACTCGATCAATCCGTTCCGCATCGAGGGGCAGAAGACAGCCGCCTTTGACTTACTCAGGCAGTGCGCATGGCAGGTCCCGGATCACGTCGTGGTTCCGGGTGGAAATTTGGGCAATAGCTCTGCATTGGCGAAAGGGTTCGAAGAGCTCCTGGATGTGGGTCTTATCGATAAGATCCCAAAACTTCACGTCGTACAGGCGGAAGGTGCTGCACCACTCGCGCATCTGTTTGCAGTTTTAGAGCGGAGCGCAACTCCGGACGAATGCTCATTGCCGGATGCTTTAGTTCCTGTCGAGGACCCGCAAACGTTGGCGACAGCTATCAAGATCGGCGCGCCAGCTTCCTGGAGAAAAAGTTTACGCGGTGTCTTGCGGTCCCGGGGACAAGTGCTAGCCGTCAGCGAACGGGACATCGCCGACGCCAAGGCCATGATCGGCCGTGACGGCATTGGGTGCGAGCCCGCTTCGGCTACGACGGTGGCGGGGATCCGAAAATTGGTGGTGTCCGGACATGTCTCCCGCAAAGAATCTGTTGTCGCGGTGCTTACCGGCCATGTTTTGAAGGACCCCGATTTCGTCAGCAACTACCATCGCGGCACCCTTTCGCTCAGTCCGGCCCGCGACGAGAAACCTGAGACTCGGAAGTTTATCTCTGGGTCATATCAGAATCCTCCTGAGCGCATCGCTGCAACAAAACGCGCGATTTTTGAGATTCTCGAACGCAAGCGACGAAAGGGCAGCTCATATCCGCGAGCGAAAATTTGATGGTCAAAGCTGTGCGCCGACTCCGCAAGAATTTGTCACCTAAGACCGCGCGGCGTCAGAGAACCTTTGAAGTATGTGTCCCCGCCTCGACTGCCAATCTTGGTGCAGGATTCGACTGTTTCGGTCTTGCGCTCGAACTCCATCTGAAGGTGCGTGCCACTCTTCTTTCCGGACCGGCAACTAGTTCGCGCGTGCGGAGCCGTGGTGCACAAGGCAGCGCCCTTATCACTCGTGTCCCGGATCAAAACTTAATTTTTCGCGCGATGCACCTCGCGGCAGAGCGGGAGGGTTTTGACCTGCCGCCTGTGCGCATGGCCGTCCATAACGCAATCCCAGTCGGCAGCGGCCTGGGAAGCAGTGCAGCGGCGATCATCGCAGGAATATCAATCGCATTTTCTGTCGGGGGGCGGCCCGTGTCCACCGATGCGGCGTTGCGCTACGCCACAGAAATGGAGGGTCACGCGGATAATGTCGGTGCCGCCTTGTTGGGAGGATTGGTTGTGACAGCGGTTCGTTCGGATGGAAGCGTCGCGGCAATCCGTAGGCGTTGGCCAAAAGAAGTTCGCATTGTTGTCGTTACGCCTGAAGTCGCGCTCGAAACTGCAAAGTCACGGACTGTCCTTCCCAAGATTGTTCAGTTCGGCGATGCCGTTCACAATCTGCAGCGAGCCGCCCTTTTGATTGCCGCGCTTGAAGAACGGCGCTTCGATCTTCTCTGGGACGCTCTTCAGGATCGCTTACACCAAGCCGCTCGCGAACATCTCATTCCTGGCCTTCCCGACATATTGCGGATGCCACGCAAACCCGGTTTCCTTGGCGTCGCATTAAGTGGCGCAGGCCCCAGTGTTGTCGCACTAGCAATTCATCACCTCGATGAAATTGGCAAATCCATCGCCAATAAATTTGAGGGGAAGGGATTGAGGACAACAATTCGGCGTCTTGAAATTTCAGAAGAGGGACAAACAACGACAGAGATAAGCTCCCCTAATTAAACTCGATCAGTCTCTCCGACGAGAATCCTTGAACGATTCACGCGCCTCGCAAGCTCATAAGAACAAACCCCCTTGGAAAATTATTGCTTAAAACGACGCAGGCCTCATTTCATTGGAGTCGTTTCAGTTCAACGAAGCAAGATCAAGGACTGGGGACGGTGACGGAAGCTTCATTCGAGAAGGCGCTCTCAACATTGTTGGAATCGATCGCCGTCACTACGTAGTAGTACGTCAGCCCACCCAACGCACTCTTATCCGCATAGCTGGTGGTGAGTTCGACCCCAGGGTTCAATCTCGTGTACGGGCCACCCGAAACGGTGCCGCGGTAGACGTTGTAACCAATCACAACTGACACGCTGGGCGCCCAATTCAACGCGACGGTGTGTGGCACCACCTGGCCTGCACCGGTCCCTGCGAGCGCAACCTGGACAGCTGGAGCATTGCTGAAAACAGTCAGAGTGCCCGTGACGCCGCCCGGTGCTTTCGGATTAAAGCTGACGGCAACATTGATCGATTGGTTCGGCGTTAGCGTTGCATTTGCGCCGCCTGTCGCACTGAGGCCTGTGCCCACAGCGGCCACGGAAGAAATCGCGACGTTTGTGTTGCCAGTGTTTGTCAGCAGGACATTTTGCGTCACGGTGGCTCCCACATTCACCGTGCCGAAATTCAAGCTCGTTGGGTTGACCGAAAGCTTGGTTGTTGTGCTCACACCGCTACCAGTCGTGGGGATCGTCAACGTGGAAGTGGAGGCATTACTTGTAATTGAAATGCTTCCGGTATGAGTGCCAGACGCTCCTGGCTTGAAGGACGCTGTAAACGTCGTGTTGTGGCCGGCAGCCAAGGTCAAGGGCGTCGAAAGCCCGGACTGGCTGAATCCGATGCCCGAGGCCGAAATTTTCGAAATCGTCAGATCCGCGGTTCCAGTGTTCGTCAGCCGCATCGTTTGTGAGTCCGTGGAGCCGACGGTGACGTTCCCGAAATTCACAGACGATGGAGTCGCCTGGATCGCTGGCGACCCACCGGGTACCGCCACTCCCGTCCCGTCCATCGTGACCGTTAGCGAAGCATCGTCCACTGAGTCAGTGATGGTAAGGGTTCCGGAAGCGTGGGCAGCAACAGTCGGAGCAAATTTGATCGTGAAGTTTACGCTTGCTCCCGCTTTCACGGTCATGTTTACCGAAAGCCCCGTAACGCTGAAACCCTGACCAGATTCAACAAGTTTCGTGATAGTCAGATCGACAGTACCGGTGTTCGTCAATGTGAGGGAGCGTGTGGCAGATGTCTTCACGGCCACTTTCCCGAAATTGACCGATGAGGGAGTCACAATGGCTGCGCCTGAATTCCCGCCGCCCGCCGGCTTGCCCGTCACGCCCACGCAGGCAGCAGCGCCCAGCATCATAGCGACCAGCAGCACGAGAGAAGACACGCGGAGAAATGTCGCGCGGATGTTTGCGGCGGAGGGCGAAGCCCCACACTTCCGCCTGCTCCCAAGAATGAGGACACCTCTCATGACCCGTTTGGATTGTCAGGTAGAGACGTTGTGGAGGGCTACTGGTCGGAGGGACACTGCAGGGACAGGTGTACGCACCTGTCCGGAGGGACAGCCAAATGTTGTCCTGGCCGAACGGTTAGAAGTCCCCGCCCGGTCGCACTTTCTTTACACGCCTACAAGCTCAAGCGGAGCCCCTCAGCACCCACTCCGCCTAGCGGATAACTCTACGGAACTGGCACCGACGCCTCGTTCGAGAAGGCGCTCTCCACGTTGTTGGAATCCACTGCCGTAACAACGTAGAAGTACGTCAATCCGGAGAGTAACGAAGAATCCGTATATGTCAGGCTCGCATCCGGCGATGAGTTCTGCTTCGTGTAAGGCCCACCTGTCGTAGTCCCACGGTACACGAAATAGCCGGTGACGCCGGTCGAAGAGCTGGCATCCCATGTCAGTCCGACGGTATGGGTTGACTGAGAGACACCCGTCCCCGACACAGAAACCGTTGTCGGCGAGCCGGTGGCGTTACTGGCGATCGAAACATTTCCGCCCACGGCTCCCGACGCGGTTGGCGCGAACGTGACGGTCAGAACTGCCGTTTGGTTTGGCGTCAGGATCAGACCTGATGAAACGCCGCTCCCGGTGAAACCGCCCGCGGGGAAAGTCACATTCGAAATCGTAACGTTTGAGTTCCCGGTGTTCTTCAGAGTAGTTGTCAGAGAACTGCTGCCGTTCACATTCACACTGCCGAAAGGAAGATTGTTTGGAGTTGCGGTCAGGGCTGCAGTCGCGGCAGTGCCGATCCCGCTTAGCGGGATGGCGAGTGGTGAGTTCGGCGCATTGCTCACCAGGGAAACGGATCCGCTCGCACTCCCAGCGGACGTCGGCGCAAATACAACGTTGAAAGTTGTGTTGCCGCCCGCGGCAATTGTCTGGGGCAGGGAAAGGCCATTTGAGCTGAAACCCGCACCTGTCACATTGGCCTGCGTGATCGTCAAGCTGGCATTCCCGCCGTTTGTCAGAGTTACAATCTGCGAGTTACTGTTTCCGGTTACCACACTTCCAAAATTGATGCTCGTGGGACTCGGCGTTAGTTGTGGCTGCACGCCGGTCCCGCTCAACGTGACGCTTGCGGGCGACCCAGGTGCGTTGCTCGTGATCGAAATAGTTCCAGAAGCGCTACCCTTGGTGGTGGGTGCAAACGTTGCTGTGAAGGACGTGCTCCCGCCCGCAGCTATCGTCGTCGGCAGCGCCAAGCCTGACAGACTGAAACCGGACCCTGAAGCAGTGGCTTGAGAAATGACTGTATTCGCATTCCCCGGATTGCTCAGCGTAATAGTCGCCGTGCCGTTGCTCCCAACATTCACGTTGTTGAAGTTCACATTGGTCGGGTTGATCGTGAGTTGTGGTTGCGGTGGCGCTGTACCCGTGCCGCTCAAACCGATGGTTAGCGGTGAATTCGGAGCGTTGCTTGTGATCGAGATGCTGCCGCTGAATGTGCCAGTGGACGTGGGCGCAAACTTTGCTGTGAAAGAAGTCCCCTGTGCCGGAGAGAGTGTCACCGGGGTTGCCAATCCGCTGATGCTGAAGCCAGTGCCCGAGACGCTGCCCGAAGAAACCACTACGTTGGCGGTGCCGGTATTCGTCAATGTGATCGCGACAGATGCGCTCGCGCCTGTCACCAGACTCCCGAAACTCACATTCGCGGGATTTGCGCTCAGTTTCCCCTGAGTTCCGATGCCGCTCAGAGGGATGGTCACCGTCGGGTTCGTCGCATTGCTGGAGATCGTCATGGTTCCGGAGGCATTACCGGTGGCCGTCGGCGTGAACTGGCCTGTGAATGTCGTGTTCTGACCTGCCAGAATCGTCTTTGGCGTTGTGAGTCCGCTGATGGCAAAGCCTGTTCCGCTCACACTGGCCTGAGAAATCACAATGCTTGTGTTGCCGCTGTTTGACAGCGTAAATGTCTGCGACGCTGTGCTGCCCACAACGACGTTCCCGAAAGCGAAACTGCCCGGGTTGGCGATCAGTGTGGCGTTCGCTGCGACGCCGCTTCCTGAGAGTGAGAGGGTCTGCGGTGAGCCCGGCGCATTGTCGGTGAAGACGATACTTCCTGCTACGCCACCACCCGTCGTTGGTGCAAACTGCACATTAAGGTTCAGGCTCTGGCTCGCAGTCAGTGTGGCGGGCAAAGAAAGACCGCTCATGCTGAAGCCGCTGCCCGTAAGGGTCGCGAGATTCACAACGACGTTCACATTTCCACTGTTAGTCAGCTTTACAGATTGCGCGCTGCTCTGGCCTACCGTTACGTTTCCAAAATTGAGTGAGGCTGGAGAAATCGTCAGTCCAGCTTGTGTGCCGGTGCCAGTCAAGGAAACCGTCAAAGGCGAATTGGCGGCATCGCTTGCGATCGAGAGGCTGCCAGTCACCGCGCCAGCCGATGGCGGCGCAAATTGAATCTGGATTGTGCCGCTCTGCCCGACTGAAATAGCGCTCAGCGGGCTTCCGCCGACGGCAGTAAAGCCCGCCCCAGAAATGTTCGCGGATGCGATGTTGACGGTTCCTGTCCCCGTATTTGTGAACGTCAGCGTTTGGGTTGCGTTGCTCCCGACAGCGAGACTCCCGAAGCTAAGCGTCGAGGCGCTAGGCGTCAAGACGCCCGCGCCGGACGAACCGGGCGTTCCGCCACCTGGTGTGCCCGCGCTGGTCAATCCCGCGCAACTGGAAAGGCCAACAATCGCAAGCAGTGCAGCGAGCGTCGCCAGAAAGGCGAATGTACCGCCCTGATTTGAGTATCTTGCCCGGCAGTATTGCGTCAGGGTCCGGGTCCTGAGCTGGGTGTGTTTGTTCATCACGCGACCAGTCTAGGAACCGGACACGTGTTCTAACTACTGGTCAGGGGAACGGAGATGGTGCAGGAACCTTCGCCTGTTCGGTTGGCTAGAGGACACCTGACCGACGGCCTAGAACAGGTCCCTTAAGTCATTGTTTCACTGGATGTTGCATTGAGAAGTGGAGTGGGAGTGGCAGTCATGGTGAGCACACCAAGGGGTCAGCGCGAGATCGTCTTGCCAAGGACAGGTAGCTTCGAACGGCCATCTATCGGTTTTGCCTTACCTTCGGGCGAACTACCAGCGAAGCGCGGCTGTGACTCCCGGTTTCCCAACCTCAATTCAGAACTGTCTCTATCACCTTATCCCGACCAAGGATCTGGGTCTTCCCGGTCTTCGCGTTAGGACCGCCTTTCGGGGTACCGAGGCGGAAATCCTATTCATTGCCGCCGGCGCGTGACATTCTTGATACGAGGCGATCTGTACGGAACTTTTCTCCAACCCGTCAATAACGAGTGATACCCTATCTTCAATTATGATGCTTCTTGTGGGCATCCGAATCCGGCAAGCGTCCTTCGCCGTCTTCCGACGAAGCGAATCTCCCGGAATAATAAGGAACCTTCAATGATTAATGGGAAGCGCGTAGTCGTTGTGATGCCAGCTTACAATGCCGCCAAAACGCTTGAGAAAACCATCAGCGAGCTTCCCGAAATTGTGGACGCCACGATTCTGGTCGACGACCAGAGTACTGACGAAACCGTGCAAATCGCAGAGAAACTGGGCTTGCAAGTCTTCGTTCATGACAAGAATTATGGATATGGCAGGAACCAGCAGACCTGCTACCGTGAAGCGCTGAGTGCGGGAGCAGACATTGTGGTGATGGTTCACCCCGACTACCAGTACACACCCCTCCTGGTGAGTGCGATGGCCAGCATGATTGCTTTTGGGGTCTACGATGTTGTGTTGGGTTCTCGAATCCTTGGTGGCAGCGCCTTGCGGGGCGGGATGCCATTCTATAAATATGTGGCCAATCGGTTTCTCACAGCATTCCAAAATATTTTGATAGGGGCAAAGCTATCTGAGTACCACACCGGTTTTAGAGCTTTCGCGAAAAACGTTTTGACAAGCCTGCCGCTTCTCGAAAACTCTGATGATTTTGTGTTTGATAACGAATTTCTCGCCCAATGCGTTTGCTTCAGGTATCGAATCGGCGAGATTTCCTGTCCGACGAAATATTTCGAGGAAGCCTCCTCGATCAATTTCGGACGCAGCGTCAAATATGGCCTCGGAGTTTTGGCCACGACGCTGAAATGCTGGCTACAAAAATCTGGTTTCGCGCAGTTTCGGCTATTTAGCCCCACCGGCCGGAAACTCCTCATGGACTATTACTTGCCTGCGCAAACAGGCGCCCCGAGAGCAGATAGCCGAGCAAGTTAGATCTTCCGACCGCCAAAATCGGAGGCCAGATTGGCCCTCGGGTTGCAAATGGTAATGGCAACACGGAGGATTCAAAGCGATAGTCTGAGCACCTCTGCTCTCCTGAACTGGAGCTGGCAGGGGATTGAAGCAACGGAGAGCAAATGAAGGGCGTCGTGTTGGCCGGCGGCACAGGAAGCAGGCTGAATCCGCTCACGCGGGTCACGAACAAGCATTTGCTCCCCATCTACGATAAGCCGATGGTGTATTACCCCATCCAAACCCTCGTGAACGCAGGCATTGAAGAGATTCTCCTCGTGACGGGCGGCAAGAATGCCGGAGAATTTCTCCGCTTGCTGGGGAACGGCCGCGACTTTGGGCTCAAGCACTTGAACTACACCTATCAGGAAGGTGAAGGCGGCATCGCGGAGGCGCTCGGCTTGGCAGAGTTTTTCGCTGGCGAGGGACCGATCTGCGTCGTGCTCGGCGACAACATCATAGAGAATAATATTTGCCATGCGGTTGAAGCCTTCAAGAAACAGAAAGAGGGAGCCAAGATTCTGCTGAAAGAAGTTCCGGATGCTCAGCGTTTCGGCGTGGCTGAAATCCGCGGGGATCATGTGGTGGGTATCGAAGAGAAACCCAAAGTTCCCAAATCAAATTTCGCCGTTATCGGAATCTATCTTTTCGATGGGACAGTTTTCCAGAAAATCCGCCGCTTGAAGCCCTCCGGCCGCGGTGAACTCGAAATCACTGACGTAAATAATTTCTTCATTGAAGAAGACAAGCTCACCTACGAACTCCTCGATGGCTGGTGGACCGATGCCGGCACATTTGAGTCCTTGCTGCGAGCCAACACATTGGTGGCCGAAACCGGCGCGAACAAGATGCCCGGCGCCTTGAACTCCACCCGGCAGAAAGCAGCTCAATGAAGATTTTCGTTACAGGCGGCGCCGGGTTCATTGGTTCCAACTTCATTCGGCATGTTCTGGCGATCAGCAAAGACTTTTCGATCGTCAATTACGACAAACTGACCTACGCCGGAAACCTCGCCAATCTCGAATCCGTCGCAAAGGACCACCGCTATCACTTCATCAAAGGAGACATCTGCGACCCGCATGCGACCGAAGCGGGCATGAGTGGCTGCGATGCCGTGGTTCATTTTGCGGCGGAGTCGCACGTAGACCGAAGTATCTACGAACCTGCACCTGTGATTGAGACCAACGTCACCGGCACCTTCGTAGCGCTTCAAGTGGCTCGAAAAACGGGCATCAAGAAATTTGTCCACATTTCCACTGATGAAGTGTACGGCGACCTGGCACCCGGCATCTTCGCCGATGAGAAGTCAATGCTTCGGCCGAGCAGTCCCTACTCCGCCTCGAAGGCCAGCTCGGATCTGCTGGTGCTTTCCTATGTTCGTACTTTCGGTTTCCCCGGTGTGATCACGCGCTCGTCAAACAATTACGGTCCCTGTCAATTCCCTGAGAAATTTCTGCCCTTGATGATCACGAATGCGCTCGACGATAAGCCGCTCCCGATCTATGGCGACGGAAAGCAGCAGCGCGACTGGCTGCATGTGGAAGACAATTGCCGCGGAATTTTCGCGGTTTTTGAGCGCGGCCGAACCGGCGAGATTTACAATATCGGTGGGCTCGACGTCGAAGAGAATCTCGCACTTGCCCGCCGCGTCTTGCGCGCGCTCGGAAGGCCGGAATCGCTTCTCTCCTCCGTGAAAGACCGCCCGGGCCACGATCGCCGTTATGCCTTGAATTGCGAGAAGGCGGAAAAGGAACTTGGCTGGAAGCCTGTCATCTCCCTGGAAGACGGGTTGCGGCAAACAGTTGAGTGGTACAAGGATAACGAGAACTGGCTGGCGGGCGTCCGGGGCGGCGACTACCTCAATTACTACCAGAAATATTACGAGAATCGCGATTCATCCCTGCAAGCCATTACGAAATCCGGGCCTAAAACTTCCCACGCCTGACAACTGGTGATAGCCTGTCACTTCATCTCGGCAAAGGTGCCGCAGATTTGGGTTCGTGAGCAGCGGTCTGATCCAGTGAGGACCTGAGTACCTTGCAGCGAGTCGAAACAGCCCTTTCCGGCGTGATAGAACTGCGCCCTGAAATCTTCCGCGATGCGCGCGGTTTCTTTATGGAGACGTACAATCAGAGGAGGTTCGCCGACCTTGGAATCACAGACACCTTCGTCCAGGACAATCATTCTTGCTCTTTGAAACGAACACTTCGCGGACTCCATTATCAATTGCTCCATCCGCAGGCGAAGCTGTGCCACGTTGTGGAAGGAGAAGCGCTCGATGTCGCCGTGGATATCCGCGTTGGGTCGCCGCAATTCGGAAAATCTGCTGTCGTCCACCTCTCAGCAAAAGCGCAAAATCAGATCTTTATTCCCCGTGGGTACGCGCACGGTTTTGTGGCTCTTTCGGACCGCGTTCAGTTTCTCTACAAGTGTAGTGATTTTCATGACGCGGCGGATGAGCACGGAATCATCTGGAATGATCCCAGTCTTAACATCTCTTGGAATATCGCTGATCCAATCGTCTCCGAAAAAGATGCGAAATTTCCCAAACTCGCCGATGCCCCACGAGAACTCCTACCTCGATACTCCGCTCAATGAATCTCAAGATCCTGCTGACAGGCAAGAATGGCCAAATCGGCTACGAGCTCTCGCGACTTCTCCCTCAGTTGGGCGAAGTTCTCGCAGTTGACCTGGATGAACTAGATCTGCTGAAGACTGAGGATATTCGCCGAGCGATACGGGACATCCGGCCCAACCTCATTGTCAACGCCGCGGCTTACACCGCGGTTGATCAGGCGGAGAAAGAACGGGCCGTCGCACGCGCTCTCAATGCTACGGCCCCAGCAGTGATGGCCGAGGAAGCAAAGAAAATCGGCGCGGCATTGGTGCATTACTCGACTGACTATGTTTACGACGGGACAAAAAATACGCCGTACGATGAACGCGATTCCACGAATCCGCTGAGTATTTATGGCAAAACAAAGCTTGAGGGTGATCAGGCTATTCAAAATTCCGGCGTCCCGCACCTCATTTTTCGAACCGCTTGGGTGTACGGCACGCGGGGCAAGAATTTCCTGCTGACGATCTTGCGTCTCGCGACGGAGCGCGAAGAGTTGCGGGTTGTGAAGGATCAGACGGGTGCGCCCACTTGGAGTCGGGAGATCGCATTGGCCACCACGCGGATCCTGCAGGAATTGTCTGAACCGCAGAATCTTGTTTCTTCGATCTCGAACCTGAGCGGAATTTATCATCTGACCGCCGGCGGCCAAACGACATGGTTCAGATTCGCAGAAGCAATTCTGGAGCAGGCAGCCCAGGCGACGGAGAAGGCGCCTTGGTTCGTTGCAGCCACCACAAGCCGCCCAATCGTCACGAAATGGATCATCCCCATAACCACTGAGGAATATCCGACCCCTGCCCGTCGTCCACTATATTCTGTCCTTTCCAATTCCCGATGTGAGCAGACTTTCGGCTTTGCCAGTCCTGACTGGTTAACTCAAGTCCGATCCGCCATGATTCAATCGTGATTCTTCTGAGACCATGGTACTGATTTCAGGAGACCCGACGGCTTGAACTCACACCCAGCATCCGCCGATCACGCCAACATCGTCGTCATTGGTGGAGGCGTTGTGGGCTGCGCTATCGCTCGCGCGCTTTCCCGGCGCTGGAGCGACGTCTTCGTCCTGGAAGCGCTTCCGAAACTTGGGATGGGCGCGAGCTCGCGCAACAGCGGCGTGATCCATTCCGGCCTATACTATCCGTCTGGTTCCCTGAAGGCGCGCCACTGTATTCGCGGCAACCACCTCACCTACGAATTCTGCGCGGCACATCAAGTTCCTCATCGCAAAATTGGCAAAGTCGTCGTCGCCTCGTCTCCACACGAGACCGCAGAGCTACTCGCGTTAATGAAAAACGGCGAGACGAACGGCGTCGAGAGATTGCGGATCATCGACCGCACTGGCATCCGCGCCCGCGAGCCCCATATTGAGGGATTCCAGGCGATCGAAGTCCCGTCCACCGGCATCATTGCGAGTGAAGATCTCGTCAAGGCCTACGCGCGTGTCGCGACAGATCAAGGCGCCAATATCGTGACGCACGCGAAGGTGGAGCGGCTCGAGCCACTCCCGCATGGAATCCGCGTGGTCAGCGCCGCAGGAGAAATCGAAACGCGCTGCCTGGTGAACAGCGCCGGACTTTTTGCGGACGAGGTAGCGTCCTTCCTCGGTTCGAAGATGGCCGAGCATCGTATTTACCCTGTCCGCGGCGAGTATTGCGAACTTGTCCGCGCGAAACAGGATTGGGTCAACGGTCTCGTCTACCCTTTGCCTCATCCGGAAGGTGTCAGCCTCGGCGTGCATCTCACAAAGACTCTTTGGGGAAATGTCCTGGTGGGTCCAACGGCAAGGTACATCGACGACAAGAACGATTACGAGCGCGATCGTGAGCCCGTGGAAAATTTTGCGCGCGGCGCGAAGCAACTCCTTCCCGGGCTTGAGTCCGCCGACTTGGTTCAGGCCTACTCCGGAATCCGCGCGAAGTTGATGCCCCCTCCCAGCTCCCGTCCGGCTCACGCTGGGAAAAACTCAGTCGCCGACTTCATCATTCAACGCGACCCGCAGTTTCCTTCCGTCATTCACCTCATCGGAATAGAATCCCCAGGCCTCACCTCCGCCCCTTCCATTGCCGAACATGTTGCGCAACTGGTTGGCGAATTTCTAGATTGATGCGGTCGCGAGCCATGTTCCGTCGAATGGATTGAGCACTATGACCGGTCTCCTTCGTTTCCGAAACTCAGTGCGCATTGTAGAATGCCCTCTGCGCAGAAATCTCGCGTCAGAAATCTCTGTCATCCGGATCTGTGAGGCGGCTCTGCAACAGGATCGCGAAGCTTGGAAGCAACGATGAATATCCTTGGATTGTCAGCTCTAGGCCGCGATCCGGCCGCTGCGCTGCTGGTAGACGGCGGGATCGTTGCTGCCGTCGAAGAAGCAAAGCTCGCCCGCACACACGCGATCGAGGGCCTTCCTCGCGCCGCAATACGATTCTGCCTCGAGCGCGCGGGCACCGACTGGCGTAACCTCGAGTGCATTGCAGTCGCGAGCCGCCCCACCCTGAAGTGGGGGCGGCAGGCGCTTTTCCGCGCGCGTCTTGCGGCAATGTCGCCGGTATCGAGCGCCTATTACCTGAATGCATCCTTCGGCGAGTTGGGGCGTGATTTGAACAATTTCCGCATCCTTCGTCGAATGGCGGGGGGAGCGCCTGATCGCGTCGTTGAACTCGACCATCATCTCTGCCACGCCGCCAGCGCGTTCTACGCTTCGCCTTTTGACCGTGCCCTGGTCGTGGTGCTCGATGAACAAGGAGACAGCCGCACTGGTTTTGTGGGGATGGGCGAAGGCACGCGACTTCGTGAACTGAAATCGGTCTCACTTCCGCACTCACTTGCGTGGGTTTATACGCAGGTCACACAGTTTCTCAGATTTGTTCCCCACGCAGAGGAGCATAAGACGCAATGGTTGAGTCTGGCCGGTGAACCAGTTTTTTCCGATTTGTTCCTACAGATGCTTCGCCGCGGCCCTGGCGGCCCTCCGCACCTGAACACCAGGTTTTTCAACCGCGGGTTCTCCGGAAAACTTTCCTTTAGCAATGAATTCTACGAGAGTTTACGGATTCCGGACGCGTCGGAATCGCGCCTCGACGAGCCAATGCGGGCGAACATCGCAGCGAGCCTTCAGAAGGCGTGTGCCGTCGTTGTGACCGAATGGTTCGAGTCATTGCGGTCACAAACAGGCGCCAGTTCGCTCTGTCTTGCAGGTGGCCTCTTCGTCAATCCTCTCCTTGTCGCCGCAGTCGAGTCCCGTACCGGATTCAGTCAAACATTCGTCCAGCCTGCCGCAGGGAATGAAGGCACCTCCGTCGGAGCGGCTTGGCTGATGTGGCACCAAATTATGAACCGGCCACGTATCGAGCCGATGTCCAGTCTGTATTGGGGTCCCACGAATTCCAGCCAAGAGATCAAAGCGGTGCTCGACAATTGCAAGTTGCCCTATCGGTACTGCAACACGGAAGATCATCAAATCGAGGAGACTCTGCGATTGCTTGAATCTGGAAAAATTGTTGCCTGGTTTCAGGGCCCAACTGAATTCGGTCGACGCGCACTCGGACATCGCAGCCTGCTTGCCTCTCCTTGGGCTTCCTACGTCCGAGAAAATTTGAATGACTACGTCAAGCACCGCGAGCCGTTCCGCCCGTTTGCTCTGTCCATTCCAGAAGATGCCTGTGCTGAATATTTCGAATGCTCGACCAATGGCCGATTCATGACCAGCATGGCGACCGCGAACGAGAAAGGCCGAAAGCTACTGGAGGGGCTCCCGGAAGGATTTCTGCTAAAAGATAATTTGGTCCGCTTGCACATCGTAACTGCGGAGGCCAACCCACTGTTTCACAAACTTCTCAAACGCTCGGGTGAAAAAGGGGCCGCGCCTATCCTGGTGAATACGTCGTTTAATTTGTTCGGCGAGCCGCTCGTCGTCACGCCTCGCGACGCGGTACGCAGCTATTTCTGCTCCGGCGCAGACGCCCTTCTCATTGGAAATTTCCTCCTGACCAAGCGCTGAAGAAAGCGCAGCTTTACAGGGGAAGATATAGGCGACCCGGACGAGTCCTTGAGAAGGTCGCAATCGCGTTTTGTGGTGAAGCGTTAAGTCCGCTAGGCGGTGAGGACCCTGCCCGGAAAGCGCACGCTGCGACCCTTGTTTGTGATTCGAAGGGTGGTTTGCAAGGGCACGGGCTCGAAATCGGGATCGTGCAACTTGAGATTGCGGCGCTCGAGCGCAGGCGCGCCCACTTCCAGAATCGCAGGCCGCATGAATCCAGCGGCGCGTCGGGCCAGTTCGACTCGGCTTTCGACGCCGAATTTGCTCAATAGGGTGGAAATGTGGAACTTCACGGTGCGCACGGTGATGTTCAACTTTGAAGCGATTTCCTTGTTCGCACGGTTGTCCATCACCGAATGGAGCACTTCCCGTTGCCTCTCGCTCAGTGAAGCTGGGCAAGCAACCGCTCGCCCCTCTTTCAGCAGTTCCTGGGCGCGCGTGACAAGCCGAGAAATAAATTGACCCTCCGCAGGGACCATAATCTCGAAGTCGCCGGGGTTTTGCCCGCGGACCAGGCATTGCATGGCCAGCAACCCGGCGATTCTTTCCACCGTGCAGTCGTAATCGGCATTCGAGTTGGCGCGAAACTGCGCCACCCCAGTCTTCCTCTCACAAAAAACAAACAGGTTAGGCGAACTCGCCTCCCGCTTCTTCTGCTGCTGCACGAGCTTGGGAAATACACGGATTTTCTTCACGATGAGCCTTCCCGTTTGCTTGCCCAGGACTGCATTCGGCGAAGCTGGATTCGATTTCTTGTTTCGTTTAAGTACGACAAGTTTGTGTTGCATTGTTTACAGGAATCGCAGTGGCCTTCGCGCGATCGTAAGGTTTGATCGCCCTCAGATCCGAACTGCACTCCCAACTGCTGGGCCCAAGAGAGTCCTACCTTGGCAGGTGCCGTGCCAAAGACTGTCAGATTATTAAGCGGCTCAAATTGAGACAGATAACGTCGCTTCCCTCATAAGTTCTGGAAAATCCGCAGGTAGAAAGTTCCCGGATACTGAAAAATCTGCGCGCCAGCGTTCACCTCGCGGCTCCGGGGCGGGCTGGGAATCTTGCCTTTTGCGAACCATCTCTCGTTATAATCCGCGGGCAGGTGACTCGGGTCCGCGGGGCACGGGATATGCCCGCGGGTTGTGGAAATCTCAAACGGACCCGGGAGGCGCGAATGGAATTGCGAAGCACGAGAGTTCTCCAGATTGGCCTCCTCGCCTCGGGCTTACTCTCCTTTTCCTCCGCGGCTGCGGGGCAAATTCCCTCCGCTCCTTCCTCATTTTCGAGGCAGCCTCCCTCAGGGGCCGGGGTCTGTTCAATACACACCTCCTGCGCTGATCTTGCCCCTGCGATGATTCAGAACGCGTTGGGAGCCTCTCCTCTTGAGGGAAACTTGCGGTTCCTCACGGATTCCATCGGCGGGCGCGTGACCGGCTCGGCGGCTGCGGTTCGCGCGGTCCAGTGGGCTGTTGCGGCATTCCGACAAGCGGGCGTTGACGAGGTCCATACTGAGAAATTCACCATCCCGGTCGGCTGGAGCGAAGGGAACACACGAGTCGAGGTTTTTTCCCCCGACCCCTTCCCGGTGCGTCTTGTCTCGATTGCCTGGTCGCCCGCGACACCCGAAGGCGGCCTCACCGCGGACATCGTGGATGTCGGCATCGGTGATGATGCTGCCTTTGCAAAAGTGGGCGAGGCAGCTAAAGGCGCAATCGTCCTAGTGCATTCAAACCTCCTGGTCACATGGGCCGATCTCGACCGCGAATACGCCGTCGCTCCTGCCATAGTTACCCGAGCGATTGCCGCCGGCGCCTCGGCTGTCTTCTGGATGTCCAGCCGCCCGAACCTTCTGCTCTACCGTCACACGGTCGCCGGCGCGGGTCAGATCGACCGCATTCCCCAAGCTGTTCTTGCGCGTGAGGACGCCGAACGCATCGCGCGTTTGTTGGCCGCTGCACAAAAAGTTCGCGTCCATTTTGAAATGCCCAATCGCATCAGCGGGCCCATCGAATCTGAAAATGTGGTTGCGGAAATCCGCGGTCGCGAAGAACCCGATGAATTTGTTGTCCTCGGTGCGCATCTGGATTCCTGGGATCTCGGCACGGGCGCACTCGACAACGGCTGCAATGCCGCACTGGTGATCGATTCCGCACGTGTGATCCATGCTTCCGGCGTGGCGCCGCGCCGTTCGATTCGTTTCATTTTGTTTACAGGTGAGGAACAGGGGATGCTGGGCTCGTGGGCTTATGCACGTGCCCATCGTGCGGAACTGGACCGCATGGACGCTGCCGTCATCTTCGATTCGGGCAACGGCGAAGTGACGGGCTACACACTAGGTGGACGAAAAGACATCCTGCCTGCGGTTCGCGAAGCGCTCGAGCCGGTTAAATCACGCGGCGTCAAAGATTTCACATTCGACATTGAAACGGGCAGCGATGATTTTGATTTTCTCCTCGAAGGAGTCCCCACGCTCGTTGCCAATCAGGCTCCTGCAAACTACATGCTCAACTACCACGCCGTCTCGGACACCTTCGACAAAGTGGATATCCCGGAACTGAAGCGCCACGTCGCGATCGCCGCCGTCACGGCCTACGCCATCGCGGATCGCGAAGACCGCCTCGGCCCGCGTCAATCCCGCGCCGAAGTCGAGCAGTTGATGAAGGAAGGCGGCGTGGACAAAAATGCTGGGATGAAATGGTCCCTCTGGCAGAAGGGCGAGCGAGGCCGTCAGCCGTAGCTCGTCCTTCTATTTTGTTTTCGAATCTGCTGCCATCTCGTTGCACGCCGCCAATTCTTGTGGATAGCTAAGGACGAGATCCGGCTGATTTGGTCCCACTACGACCAGGCTCCATTTGGAAGGCTTCTTGCCAATTTCCGGAAGTTCGATTTCAATCTGATAGAAATCGTAAATCTGATGAAATTGGCTAGCCAACCAACCCGCTTCTTCAGTGGGCTTCCCTGATCCGTCAGTCAAGAGCGCGGCCAGCTCCTTATATTTCCGTGTGACAGTCACCACATTGCCTCCGGTAGCGCGCGCGAGCTGCTCTAAGTCCCTCGCCTCGCCGCGAGTCCCGCGCTCGCCCCCCGCTGGGATCGAGAAGGCAAACAGGCGTATTCCTTTGCTCTCCAGAATCTTTTGTGCACGCTCGTGGCGAATTCTGCTCGAATTGTCACCCCCATCAGTCAGTGCGTAGATCGTGTCACCGGGTCTAGGGTTCTCAAAAAAAGATGCCGCAGAAACCAGCGCGTCCCAAAGGGCGGTGGCCCCTCCGCGCTGCTTGAGAGACTTCGGCACACTTGAGAGGCCTGACAGTGCATCTCGGAGGCCCTCGGCGTCAGATGTGAATGGAACCGAGCCTAGTATCTCGTCCGCGAATGCCGTCACGCCTGTCACGCTTCCGTGCGGCATCCGCGAAGCCAGTGCCTTCGCCGCCTCGAGATATCCGTTCCACACCAATTCTCCCTGTAACATGCTCGAGCTGCGGTCCAGAAGGATCATCGTGCGTACATGCGGATCATTCGCGGTCACCGATAAAACTTTCACAGCCTTGCCCTTAACCATGGCCTGGAAGTTGTTCGCCGATAGTCCGTGAACCGCTTCACCTCGCTTGTTGATAATGCTCACCGGCAGCGCGCGTCGCGGGCAAGAATCCGCCTGCGCCAGGACCGGCCGGCCCGAACTCAACGTCGCGAGTACCAAAGCAGTAAGCAGGCGCGCCCGCATAATTTGCACTTCATACCGTAATTCGCCTGGCTGGGCAACTACTCCTGCGCCACACACCCGCATCGCATTTCCGGGCAGCGGCAGCACTCGCGTATAGCGGTGCGGCAGGCACATGACCACGAAGATGGGGCCGTTTTGTCGGGCGGGAATACGCTCACAATGGAGAATAAGCGAGGCAGGCGACTCGCATCTTAATCCCAGAAGTTATCCCGGTCGATGATTTCAACGCCGATCTGGCGGCCGCCCTCCGAATCCATGCGGGCATAAACGACCCGGGCTGTTGCGCGGCAACCTTTGTCCTTGCGTGTCAGGACAACCATTCCGCCCGTCTCAACTGAATGGTGGCATACGAAACCCGCACCGTGTCGGCTTAGCGTGGAGGTCCATGTATCTTCCTCCCATGTCCGCCGTGCATCCTCTCGGCGCAGCCAGACCGGCACACCTATCGTCAATCGTGGGCTTCGTCGCAAGGACTTGCCCGCATGGGATACCCAAAGAAGAGCCTCAAGCAATTGCGATTTTGTCTGTTGATCTGCGAGATGCGTATCTTCGACGAGGCTATCCGCTTGGCGCGCCCATACAGCCAAGAATTCCTTAAAAGCCGCGGTTGCTGCCGGATCACACTCCTGACTCCTTAAACTTTCATAACGAGATCGAAGTTCCTGGAAAGATACCGAAAGGAAATGATTGAGGCAAAACAGGTGCGTCTCAACCTCGACAGCCGCGACTTTCCCGCAGGGGTCAACGCCGCACGGACTGCTCTCCGCTTTCTCTTGAATATCGATCGATTCGATTTCGCCTTCCATCGCTCCATCCCCGGATGGCCCTTTAGGGCCCGCCTAATCCCTGGACAGTTTTCCGATACCCTTGGCCAATTCGGAAATCGCGCCGCTGACAAATTCGAGATGGCTGCGGCTGTAGTGCGACATCTCCCCAGCGAATTGACGGGATATTTCTGCTGCCTTCTCTTTTAAGGTTGCGAGCGCGCCTTCGGTGATGGGTTCCAATGCGCTTCGCATGTGGGTCTGCGCCACCGCCTCCTGCCGCTGGGTGGCGGTTTGAACATTGAGGAGAGCCGTTTTCGCTGCGGCTGTCGCGGCGCTCTCGAATTCTGCGCGAGCACTGTCGACTCGCTCCCGCAGCATCATCTCGAACTGTTTATCCAATCGCGCACAGCTCTTTTCGATCTGTCCCGCGGATTTTTCCACGAATTGCTGGCACAGCTTTTCTACTTCTCCTTCGCGCACCGTCAGGTCTGCGGTGATCTTGCGGGCATGTTCAATCACCGGGGTAGATTGCTCCTTTAGACGGGCAATGATGCGATCCACCGCGTCCTTCCGGGACGCCTCGAGAAATCCCTGCAGCCTTTCCTGGGCTTTCGTCGTGAGCCTCTCGGAAACCTCTTCGAGTTCACGGTGGCGCATCTCCATTCGCTTGAGCGCCGCCTGAAGGTCCAATTCGATCTTTTTCGTCCACTGCGCGTGACGGGCTCGCGCAGTTTCCTCACCAGCCTGCTTCATCTGTTTCAGCGATTCCTCCATCCAGGAACCACTCTGGGAGGAGGTTGCTTCCGCAACGACGCGCTTCACTTCTTCCCGAAGCCCGGCGCGCATATCGTTCAACAGTGCGGTTGCTTTCTCATGAACAACCGCCTCCGCCGCTTCGGATAACATTTTTTCCATCTGTTGTTGGAAGCCGCCGATTAGCTGCCCCACAGGTCGCGTCTCGGCAGCCCGCGGCAACACTGAATCAGTTGGGCGAGGGATCGCCGGTTTGGGGTGCTCCTCTTTCGGAGTCGCTGGAGATGCGTCGGCCTTGAGAACTGCGACCGTTCTAGCCTTCGTGCCATCCGTTTCGGCACTACGAGGCCCGCCGTAGGGAAACCAGTCTTTGGGTGGCGAATCGATCCCCCAGATATTGCCGGGGTCGTCAAGCTCGATCGCCGTCTGGAAAAGCCCGCCCGGTTCGGGTGAACGCTGCGTCCACTTCACGTGGCCGCGGGTGGAAATCAGCTTGGAATCCTGGCCTTTTCCATTCAATTCCAGAATCACGAAAGCGTTGGGTAACACCTCGTGCTTCGATTCGTATTTGCAGCCATGGCAATTGATTGTGACGGTGGATACTTCCTCGTTGTACGGCCCACGGAACGAGTCCACACCGGCAACCGCGATCCGGATGGCCTGGTTGACGCGCGTGCTGCGCCGCGCTCCACGTCCAGAATGGATTGCAAGCGAGCTGTTTGACACGGTGTCCTCTGTAGGCCAGTCCAAACAGGATAGAATGCGCCGACTCGCCGACGATTGGAAAATCCAAGGCATGCCTCAAATGAGTTACTAGCCCCTGGCGTCGTCGCGTCCAGTCGCGCGCAATCGCGCGGAGTGTAACTACTCTTGCGTTACATGCCATGATGGTTTCCGGGCCACCCCGTCCCTCGCGTATAATATAAGCAGGATGGCAGGCAGATCGCGTGCAAGCGCAAGGGGGATCCGCGCCGATGCCGCGCCGGAGACGAACACCGCACGAATCCTGGCGATTGATTACGGCCGCAAGAGGATAGGCCTCGCCATTTCGGACGAACTGGGCCTTACCGCCCGGCCGCTCGTCACCTTCGTGCGCAAGAATCGCCGTGCCGACTTGCACCGCCTCCGCGACATCTGCCGCCAGCACGGCATCGTGCGCATCCTTGTCGGCCACCCGCTGCACATCAGTGGCCTAGCTGGCGAAATGGCAGACGAGGCGGCGCAATTCGCCGGGCGCCTTAAGAAAGAACTTGGCATCGTGGTAGAACTGGTGGACGAACGCCTGACAACTTGGGAGGCTGAACAAACGATGGCCGAGATGAAATCGTCGTCACGGAGAAGACGAACACCTATGGACGACGTTGCCGCTGCTGTCCTCCTGCGCGAATATCTCAATTGCCGGCGCTCCCCATCACGCCCGGCGCGCGCGGAACAGGAATAATTCCCTCATGCGGCGTCTAGGCCTACTGGCGTTACTCGTAATCGCGGCGATGGGGGGGGTCGCGGGCTGGCTTGATTCGCAGATCAGCCGCCCCTACCGCGGCCGCACCACCCAAAAAATATTTGTGGACATCCCGCATGGCACTTCGCGCTGGGGCGTCGCGCGAATTCTCAAACAGAACGATGTGATCCGCAATCGCTTCGCCTTCGAAATGTTCAGCCTGTGGCATGCGCGGAAGCCTCTCCAGGCCGGCGAGTATTATTTCGATCATCCGTTAAATTCCAAGGAAGTCTTCCGGAAAATTGCCGAAGGAAAGATCTTCCTGCACTCGGTGACCATCCCTGAAGGATGGACCATGTTCGATATCGCCGCCGAACTGAACCGGCAGGGAATTTGCACACGCGAGGATTTTCTCGCGGCCGCGCGCGATCCCTCCCCGATTTCCGATCTCGCTCCCGATGCTCAATCACTCGAAGGATTTCTTTTTCCCTCCACCTACGAATTCACGCGCCACACTTCCTGTGAGCAAATTGCGAAGCGGATGGTCGGCGATTTCCGCGCCATCTGGGAAACGCTTGTCGCCTCCGCCTCGACGCGGTTTCCTGATGGGCTGACGCTCCAGCAGATTGTTACGCTCGCTTCGCTCGTTGAGCGTGAAACACCGAAACCTGACGAAAGGCCCCTCGTCGCAGGAGTCTTCTACAATCGTTTGAACCGCGGCTTCCCTTTGCAGTGTGACCCGACAGTGCAGTACGCACTCGATGTCGCCGGAAAGCCCGAGAAAAACGTGCACTCGAAGGATTTGCACATCGATTCGCCGTATAACACTTATTTGCATCGCGGCCTCCCGCCCGGACCGATCGCGAATCCCGGCGAAGCCTCGCTGCGCGCAGCGCTGGCGCCCGCTCAAACGGACTTCATGTATTTTGTCGCCAACGATCACGGCGGGCATTTCTTCAGCAAGACTCTTGCGGAGCACAACCGCAACGTCGCGCGATATCGCCGTCTACTGGCTGGTGAAAGCGTTCCCGCCGATCCGTCCGGACCGAAGAAATCAAAAACCAGAGGGCCTTCGTGAGCGGCAATCAGCCAACCGCGAATCCTTCCGGTGGTTCCCCGACCAAGAAAGCGATGATCCTCGAAGTCGCGCAGGGACTTGCCAAGCCGCGCTTCACGCCGGCGGAAATCGAGCAGATCCGCCGCCAGCTCATTGCTCATCTGGGCGCGCAGGGAAAAACGTCGGTGGACTACATCGTCAGCGTGCTTGAGGAAGCCGGCATGCGCGTCGTGTTATCGACCCGCTCTGATACCGAAGGGCGCTACGAAGAAGAGTTCAGCGACCTTTTGCACTTTTCAACGTTAGACGAAGCCGAGATGTGTCTTGTCCGCCTCGATGAGCTGCTTCGCAAATTTCTCATCGAAGGTGAACGCACCGCTGCCGAACGTGTCCGCGAAGTTGCGCGGCTCGGCCGCCGTCGCGCGGAGATGATCTCGCGTAATCACAAAGTGGATGCGCTCAAGCGCGCCGAAAAAGAGGAAATCTCCCACTGGTTCGGCATTTGGCTCGAAACGCCCGACGCCTTCTTCGATTGGCTCGAAGTCCGTAAGCAATCGCCCGACTTCCAAAAACAATTTCCCCACCGAGACGCCGAGGAGGGTTAGGTGTTTCTGCTCGACGTCGAACCGCTCGATCTCGGCCCAGACGTCCGCGCCGTGGGCCTGGAGCTGGTCGAAGCAGACGAAAACCGCGAGCCGGCGCGCGGTCCCGAAGCCGCGCGGATCTGGAGCCGCGTCTTTATCGCCACCGCCGCCACGGAAACCTGGGCGCTCGATTTTTTCAGCCACCTCGACCGCGTCCGCGATTATTGCGAGCGCCACGAGATTGCGTTCCGCGAAGCGAGCAACCGCTGCCTCGTGATCCCTGAGCCTGCCCCCGCCAGACTCGAAGCTCTCCTCGACCGTTTTCAGACCGAGACTTTCGGCGCGCGTGTGGGCACCCTGCTCACGACGGGTGATCCGACTCTCGAAGGCGAATTGGCGCGTCGCGGCGTGGACGCCTACCACAAAGCATTTCAAAATTATTATTTCTGTGCCGTCTGTAATTTCGAAGATGGCTCTTTGGTCTTGCTAAGCCAAAAACTTTGGGCCAGTGAAGTCATTCGCCGCGTCCGCCCAGTCCTCGAGGGCCTCGAAGTCGAAATCCGTATCCCCTCCTAGTTTTCGCCCCTTTCACATTCTGAAAACTTGGGCCATTCGTACTATTCCATTAAACATTCGTCCTAGTACACTTGTATGAGGATTAGGAGATGGCGCCCCTTTCGAGTGAGTTGAACGTGTCCAACCAGCCCACAGTTCCGAACGCCCGGGCCTTCGTTCGCAGCCTCAACGTGCTGCTTAAGTACGCTCGACTCTATGGATTAGAGCATACCCGGTCAGCTCTCCAGTTTGCCTCGGCCTGGGACGAGCTCCTCTCTGCGGTCAACGCTGCCGGGCAGGGGGGCCTGTTGCTGGGTACCTCCGGATCCCAGCTCCTCCTTGATGGAGTACCGCTGGAATCCTCCCCCGCAGAGCGCAGCTTTGCTGACTTGCTAACCACTGCCGGGGTCGCCAGCATCTGTTTCACCCAGACCGTCGAGCGTCAGGAATTTGCCGATTTCGTCAGAGCCTTCATTGAAACTGGGTCGAAAACCAGCACGCTCACGGAGCGCCTCGAGCAATTGTTCGGACCAAACAGGGCTAGCGGAATCCGCGTCAACGAGATTCGCTTTGTCGCCGAAGACGCCGGCTTCTCCGAAGCCCGCGTCGCCGCACAACTGACATTGAAAACTCTTGGAGCGGAAACTGACCGCATCCAGGATTGGTTCCGCAGCCCCGAAAAAATGATTCAACTCATTGCTGCAGCCGAAGGCTCTCACGGCGGTCCGGGCGGACCAGGAGTTGGCGGCGGGGCTGGGACAGGAATTGGGACCGGAACTGGTTCGGGAACCGGCACTGGCGTTGGTGGTGGCGCGGGATCTGGTTCTGGCGGTGGGTTTGGCACTGGCAGTGGAACTGGTGCAGGCCAAGGCCCGGGCTTCGGAGGTGGCTATCCAGGCGGAAGCTCTGCGGGAGTTTCGCAGCTCGAAGAAGCCGACCTGCAAAGTTTGCTCAAACTCCTCGTGCAATTCGGCGAGGCCCAGCAATCAAAAAATCCTCAACTCGATCAAACCGAGTGGCAGCATCGCCTCACTTCACTCCCGCAAAATGCGCAGGTCACGTTGCGCCAGGCGCTCGCGGGCGTCGCTGCCAGCAATCCATCGGCGAAAATGGACGAGGCCACGCTCCTCCGCCTCGCCGAAGATCTCGCGATTCGTTTCGCGCTCGATCGATTCCAGCGCGGCGAAGTCCGCGTCAACGCTGTGCGCCAGATGCTCGACCGCATGGGCCACGAGCTCGAAACGCTCCGCAAGCTCTTGAAATCTCGCGAAGAAAAACTGACTTCAGCCGGTGTTTCTCTTGAATCGCACGCCGACGTGCTCGACCGCCAGTTCTGGGCTGCTGTCCCCGATTCTGGTAAACGCATGGTTTTGATGTCCGCTGAAGCGTGGTGCATCCCGCCACGCAACGTTCAGCAATACGTCGAAGAGCTTCTTGGCCGCGGTGAATCCGATGTCGCGGGCGACATCCTGCTGAAATACGCGAACTGCGTCCGCAACAAGGACGCCGAAGCGCGCAAGAAGGCCGCCATCGGACTCAGTCAGCTTGCCGAACTTTACAGCAAGGCGGCCAGCCAGCGTTTGCAGGACGCGCTCACGCAGATCGGCCAGCAGATGAACGAGGAAAAAGATCCTGAGCTTCAAACACTTTTAAGTGCCGCCTTCGTTCGGTTGAGCCAGGAGTCCGCCTCTCGCCGCTATTATCGCGCCATGCAGCAAGCGCTCGATTCGCTCGCCGAGCTGGAAGAGCAGCGCCCCAGCTGGGTGCAGAGCATTCGTCCTCGCATCGGCGTTGAAAATCGCATTCCTGAATTCGTCGAGGAAGCACTAACCGGGGAAGCCATGCCCGAAGGTTTGGTCGGCGTCCTCATGCGCGTGCCGCAGGCGGCCGCCGAACATCTTGGTGTGCGCTTGGCACGCTCTGCGCGCGCCACTGAACGCGAAAACATCGTCGAGCTCGCCAGGTCTGTTGGCGCTCCCTGCGTCCGGCATTTAAAAGAGACGCTGAAAAATGAGCCGCCGGCAAAGGCCGCCACTGTGATTGGCTTGCTCACCCGCCTCGACCCGTTCGCCGTCGAGGACATTCTTCCTGTCCGCCTGCGCGAAGGGCAGCGCAGCTTCCACGACGCCGTCATCCGCCAGCTTTCGATTTCCGGATCGCCTGAACGCGGAAGATTGCTTGCGGATTCAATCGAACTGCTCGACACCATGGTGTTGCCGCTGGCGCTCGATGAAATTGGAATGTGCGCCGATCCGAACACCGCTCCCAAGCTCTTGCGTCTTGCCGAGGGAGAGATTCTTCCCCAGGGTTCGGAATATCTTCGCGTCAAGGCCATCGAAGCACTGGGCCGCATGCGTGCACCCGCAGCCGCAGGTCACTTGCGGCGATTTGTCGAAGAACGGAAGACTTTCGGCTGGGCTTACCCCGAAGAAATTCGCACCGCTGCTGCCCAGGCGCTCATGAAGCTCGACCCCGAGTGGATGCAGGCGTTCCTGCCGCAGTCTGGGCTTGATGCAAAGGTAATGGCGCTGGCGCCGCTGGACCCGATTCACGAGCGCGATTTCGTCCGTCACCGCCGCTATCGCCGCATCCGCCTCCCGCGCAATGTGCCTGCCGTGATCACGTCAGCGCGCGGAAAATATTCTTCCGCCATCAGCGTTCTAAGCCTCGATGGTGGCTTGCTGAGCGGCGATCTGCAGATTCCGGTCGGCACCGAGGCCACACTCAAGATTCCCGCGGGGCTCCGCTCGATCAGCATAAAGGCCGTCGTGCGTTTCGTCCGCGCGCACCAGGCCGGCTTCGAAACGGTCGGCATGGGCCTCGAGGATCGTACGAAACTCCGCCGCCTCCTGGTCTCCCTCGGTGGCGTTGACCCCATCGCTGCCGCGCCCGCCGCCTCCATCGCCGAAGAATAATCCGCCTGCAAATACTCCAGGCTTATCTGGCACGGTCAGCCTTGCTTCCTTCGAATAATAGTATCCGCCATCGGTTGACACTCTTCGAATCCGGCTGCTACATTCAATCGTTTACACCTATGGGAGATTTCGCACTGAGAGTACCTCGCTCAATCTGGATGGTGTCACTGGCAGCAGTGGCGCTCTTTGCCTGTGGTTGTGCCGTCAGCAAGAAGACAGCCGTGAAGCCCGGGCAAGCCCCCGGGCCGCTCCAAAACGCAACAAAGGAAGAGCTGGTCACGCGCTACAATCAACAAGCGCAATCAGTTAGCGCGATCAACGCCACCGTCTCCATGAAACTCACCGCTGGCTCGGCGTACTCCGGCGTGATTGAGCAGTATCATCAGGTGAATGGATTTATTCTTGCTAGCAAGCCCGCGAGCATCCGCGTGATCGGCCAGGCTCCTGTGGTCGGCAAGAATGTTTTTGACATGGTCAGCAACGGCGAGACGTTCCATATCTTTATCCCCTCGAAGAACAAATTCATCGAGGGCCGTGCGGATTTCGAGCGCCAGGCCAAGAAGCCCATCGAGAATCTCCGGCCGCAGCATCTCGTGGACGCGCTGCTTTGGAAGTCGATTCCCGATAAAGCCATCGTGCTCTTCGAGGAGGCAAATGAGCCGACGGCGCGTTACTATGTGCTGACCGTTGTCGAGCGCCACATCGTCGATAGTAATTTCAGCTCGATTGGAAGACGCCTGGATGAATGGGAGATCGTGCAGAAGATTTGGTTTGATCGAGCAGACTTGAATGTGACTCGCACCGAGATTTTTGGAATCTTCGCCGCCGCAGGAAAAGTGAATTCAGACGTGCGATATGCTGACTGGGAACTGGCAGGCGACTCCCGGTACCCGCGTCAAATTGCCATCACTCGCCCGGGCGACGATTACAGATTGGAGATCACCATCAAGAAATTGACTTTGAATGAAAAAATTGCCGCCGACCGGTTCGTATTGGAGCAGCCCGCGGGAACAGACCTCGTGCACGTGGGCGAACACGCGAAGGAGCAAAAGTGATCCGGCACATGATCGTGCAGAACGTACTGCACCGGCCGCTCCGCACGCTGATTACGGTCATCGCCGTGGCCGTTGAGGTCACGCTGGTTATCATCGTCGTCGGCCTCACCAGCGGATTGCTTCTCGAATCTGCCAAGCGCATCGAGGGTGTCGGCGCGGACATCATGGTCCAGCCGCCTTCCGCTTCCGTCTTCATGGCTTTCAGCGGCGCGCCCATGCCCATCTCGATTGCGGGCAAGTTGCAGCAACTTGATTATGTGCAGGCCGTGGCTCCCGTGCTGCTGCAATTCAATTCCGTCAATGGCCTCGACATCGTTTATGGAATCGATCCTGAAAGCTTTCGTGCAGTCACCGGCGGTTTCGTATTTCACGACGGGCATGATCTTCGGGACCCGAACGATATTCTGGTGGACGACATTTACGTCGCTTCGAAAAAAATCAAGGTCGGGCAAACGCTCCACATTCTCGAACACGATTTCCATGTGGCGGGTATCGTCGAGCATGGCAAGGGCGCACGACTTTTCGTGCTGATGCCTACGTTGCAGGAAATGGCGGGCGCGCACGACAAAGCCTCTGTGTTCTTCATCAAGTGCGACCGGCCGGACCACACTCCGGCTGTGATGGACGAAATCCGCCAGCTCCTCCCGCGGTACGAAATTCGTCCGCTCAAGGATTTCATTTCCTTGATGACCTCCTCCAATCTTCCCGGCCTCGGCGCCTTTATCAACACCATGATCGCCATCGCCGTGGCTATCGGATTCCTCGTGATCTTTCTCTCGATGTACACCACCATCATCGAGCGTACGCGTGAAATCGGCGTGCTGAAATCCCTCGGCGCCTCGAAGAGCTACATTGTTCGAATTATTCTCAGCGAAACCACCTTGCTTTGCCTTGCGGGAATCGCGGCCGGCGTCGGCTTGAGCTTTCTTACGCGCACAATTTTCGTCAGGATTTTCCCCACGCTCACCATTCTGATTTCAGTCAACTGGATTTTACGTGCCGGCTTGATCGCCATCCTCGGAGGCCTGCTGGGCGCATCGTATCCCGCATGGCTGGCCAGCCGCAGAGACCCCGTTGAGGCCCTGGCCTACGAATGATTCGCTCTCCGCGCCGGTTTCCCAGGCCAGGCTAGGCAGAATTGCTAAACGCAGCTAGAATAATTCAATCCACGGAAACGCTGACACTCGAATCGGAGCCGGTGTTGGAGCCCATTCTCAAAACCGAAAATTTGTGGAAGATTTATCGCACGGGCAAGTTGGACGTCCCTGCTTTGCGCGGCGTCAGCATCGCGATTTTCCCGGGCGAATTCGTCTCCATCATGGGCCCCTCAGGCTGCGGGAAATCCACCATGCTTCACGTGATCGGTGGGCTGGCGCAGGCCACGCGCGGTCGCGTCCTCCTCGATGGGAATGACCTGACGGCGATGAGCGACTCGGCGCGGACGCTTTTGCGCCGCCACAAAGTCGGCTTCGTTTTTCAGAGATTCAATCTCCTGCCAACGCTCGACGCCTATCACAATATTGCGCTTGCACAGCACATTCACGGCAACGGGTTCGATCCGCACCGGTTCGATGTAGTCGCGAATCTCCTCGGCCTTTCAGAACGTTTGAAGCACAAGCCCTCTGAACTTTCGGGTGGCGAACAGCAGCGCGTCGCGCTGGCCCGCGCAATCATCAGCGAACCGAAAATTGTTCTCGCCGATGAGCCTACCGGCAATCTCGATACGAAAAGTTCAGAAAGTGTTCTCGGGCTGCTGCGTCAGCTCAACAAGGATCTCGGTCAGACCATCGTAATGATCACGCACAATCCTGAGGCTGCTGCCTATGGACATCGCGTGCTGCACATGCGCGATGGACTCGTCGTCAACGGCTCCTCCATCCACTGACATGAAGCGTCTGTGGCAAGGCCTGGTTCGCACGCTCTTTTGGTCCTACGATCGCGGTAGCTGGCCTTACGATCTGATGGTGATTGCCATCGCCGCATTCGTACTATTCACGCCGCGGCAGTGGTTCCACGATCAGCCCCAATCCACCGCCCTTCCGACTTCCGACGTACAACTCGTCTCCGAAGATTCTTCGTCCCAGACGACCACTTATCGGTTGGATGCGAAGGTTCTTCCCACGGCCAAGCGTACGGCAAAGCCAACTCCCGAACTCGAGCGCGAGACGCACGATATTCTCGGCCGTGCCGTCGGAGAGCTGAAGGGGCAAACGTTTCAGGTGCGCCGGATCGATCCGGTGCGCGCGGAAGACGGCTCGGTGGTGTATTACGACGTGACCATCCATCCCTAATTGTCATTCCCCGTCTTTGGGCCGCCCAGCTCTTTCGCGCAACCCACCGATACTCAACTGCGTCCAAATGCTGTGTGCTATGATTGCGCAGCGTTCTACAGTAGGTCCGCACGGGGGGGAGGAAACTTTTGATTGGTAAGAGATGGGCGGCGCCGCTCGCCCTGTGGGTGGGCCTCTGCGCTGTGCTTTCCTCGGGTTTGGCCGCCACGGCGCAAAATCACGCCCCGCTTTCGCTGGAATCCGCGCTCCATCAATTGGACGCAGCATCAAGGGATTTTCACAGCCTCTCCGCTGAAATCGAGCGCACTAAAGTGACTGTCGTGGTGAATGACCGCTCCACAGAAACTGGCAGCATTCTGGTGCGCGGCGACCGGATGTTGCTGCAGATGAAAGCGCCCGATGCGCGCACGATCTTGCGCACTGGCGACAACATTTATATTTACAACCCTGGACTCAAGCGAGTGGAAGAATACAATCTTGGAAAAAATCGCTCCCTCTTTGACCAATATCTTTTGCTTGGCTTTGGCACGCAGGGAAAAGACTTGCAGAAGCACTATCTGGTGACGCTGCTTGGCGAGCCGACTCTCGACGACAGGAGAACTGCGGAACTAGAATTAACGCCAAAATCCGAACAGGTCCGCAACAACATTTCGAAGATCCAGATCTGGTTCGACGAGTCGTCCTGGCTACCTGTGCAGCAGCAGTTTTACGAAACGGGGTCAGGGGATTACTTCATTATTCGCTATTCGAAGATCAGCCGAAATCCCGATCTGGGTGATGCCCGGTTCAAACCGCATTGGCCCAAGGGTACCGAAAAAATCAAGCCGCAGGGCTAGTGATTGTTAGGACGTTATTTTCTCACCTTAGAATTTCAGCCAGCAAACATTTCGCCGATTAATTCTTGCGGGCTCCGCTCTTCTTGTTTTCAAGCGCGGCGGATTCGTGCTCGAGCAGCGTGCGTTTGCGTTCTATTCCCCAGCGATAACCGGCAAGGTTGCCGTCTTCGCGAACTACGCGATGGCAGGGCACAACCACCGAAACCGGATTCGTTGCGCAGGCGCGAGCCACGGCACGAATCGCAGTTGGACGTCCAATGGCGCGCGCAACCTGACTGTATGTGCGCGTGGCTCCGTATGGAATCCGCCGCAACTCCTCCCACACGCGCCTCTGAAAAGCGGTCGCCTGCACGTCCGTGGGCAAATCAAGATGCGGCTCGCGGCCGCGCAAGTGCGCCAGGATTGAGTTGAGCCAGCTTTCCATGCCGTTGCGGTCGCGGCGAATATTCGCGCGCGGATATTCCTTCCTCATTGCGGTTTCCAACTTTGCGTCGGATTCGCCCAGATACAGTGCGCTGATGCCGCGATCTGTTGCGCCAACGAGCAGTCGGCCGAGTGGCGAATCTGCAATTGTGTAGCGGATGTGCATCCCGGCGCCGCCCCGGCGATAAGTAGCCGGTGTCATACCCAGATGCGAAGGTGCACGTTCGTAAAGCCTGCTGCTGGAGCCGAATCCTGCGTCGTAGAGTGCCGTAGTCACGTCGTCCCCCTTTTTCAATCTCGATTTCAGCCGGCGCATCCGTTGCGCGTCGGCGTATTGCCGCGGCGTGATACCCATCACGCTGCGAAAGGCACGTTCAAGTTGGTGCGGGCTCATCCCCACCGGCGAGCTCAGAGCGGAGAGAGTGACGGGCATTTCTCCCGTGCCGCCTTCTTCTCCATGGATGCGCGCCTCAATTTCGCGGCACACGCGCGCAACGGCTGCGGTCCTCGCATCACGGGGGTTCTGGGTGCGCGGGCGGCATCGCAGGCAGGGACGGAAGCCTTTCTGTTCAGCCGCCTCGGGCAATTTGAAAAAAACAATTTGTGCGCGCCTCGGTTTTCGCGATGGGCACGACGGCCGGCAGTAAATCCCGGTCGAGCGCACAGCATAAACGAACGCCCCATCGGCTCCGCGATCGCGCTCCTGCACCGCGCGCCACTGCGCATCCACGGGTTGGTATGGATTGCTGACTGGCATTCGAACTTCGGTTCGCGGCATCGGTGCGGTTCCCATCGGTCTGGCCTCCACCTTCAAATTAATGGAAGGCCGGCGAAATGACTATCCGTTTATCGCGGGCAAATCCTGGCCCAGTTTGCGGCCGCTGAGAGGCAAAACCCTATAAAAAGGCGCGGTCCCGGGGCGCTGGCCGCAGGGTATATGATACGTCAACTTTGTCTGAACCCCTGTTGACGAGCCCTCCTGCTACGCGCATATTGGGGCAACCACTGGGGTTAATTCTGGGCAGGGCTTGGGGGAAAGGGATATGGGGGCTGCTCGGGACTACAAAGAGCAGAAGGCGGTAGCATCGCCGCTGCGCGAGTTCGAAAGCCGCACTGAATCCGTAAGAGCCATAACTGATAAACCCGGGCCGCGGAGGTTTGCGCGCGTCCCCACGCATGCGGTTGGCGTGGCGCGAGATCGCCGTCGAAGCCCGCGTGCACACCTTTCGCTGCCACTGCGATTGACGCGCGTCGGCGACATCGTGGAACCCATTCCCGTCACACTTGTCACCCGAAACATAAGCTCAAGCGGCGTCTATTTTCTCGCGCCTCGAGTTTTTGATCCCGGAACCGCGATCGAGCTGGAAGTTGCGCTCGTGGAAAGGCCGATGGGCATGGGGTCTGTACAGATGTGCACGGCAGCCCACATTGTGCGCGCAGAGGAATGCGACACGCCGGGCTGGCGCGGTTATGCAGCCAGCTTCGACGATTTCGCGCTTCGCCGCGACGACACTTTGCCGCAGCGCTACCGCAACCACTGAGCTGCTTTTCTCTGCTACGATTCTCCCGTCATGAAATACAAGCAGTTCGCTGCGCGGGCGGTCCTGTTTGACTGGGACGGCACGCTCCTTAATTCTTATGCCTCAGACACTCGCGCGTATTTGACTATGTTTCGCGCGCTCGGAGTAAATTGGGGAGTTCCGGAGCTCACACGGCACTACTCGCCGAACTGGTACCGCGTATACCGTGCGGCGCGCATCCCGCGAGCGAAATGGAGCGAGGCAGACAGTCTTTGGACGGTTGCGTATGCGAAGGAAAATCCGGAGCTGCTGCCGGGCGCGCGCCGGATCATTCAAATGCTAGCCCGGGATTTCGAGTTGGCCATCGTCACCAGTGGAAATCGGCGGCGCGTGAGACAGCAACTTCGCGATTTCAAACTCGCCGATTATTTTTCCGCCTGCGTTTGCAGCGAGGACGTATCCAGAAAAAAGCCGCATCCTGCCCCTTTGAATCTTGCACTCGAGCACCTGTGCGTCGAGCCCGAGGTTTGCATATATGTGGGCGACACCGCGGAGGATATCGAGATGGCCCGGCGCGCCGGCGTGCGGCCGATTGGAGTTTTGGGCCCGTTTCCCACAGCAGACAAGATTCGCGCAGCGCGTCCGGACGCAATTCTGCGTTCGATTCGCGACCTTCCGCGGCATCTGCAAATCCTGGGCTAGTGCGGCGAAGGCGGAGTGTTTGGAGGGGTGACAGGCTTGAGGGAAGTCGAGGACGAAGGCTGCGATGCGGGCGCAACTGCGGCAGGCGAAGAAATCAATTTGAAATCAGTGTCACGAATTACGAGGCGCAGATGTTGCTCGGTGTTGTCGGCGCCTTGCGAGTAATCGTCGGAGCGCGTGTAAGTCGGCAGCCAGTATTTGTCCTGGAAATTCTCACGAAATGTTTCAAACATCGTGAAGGGCAGCTTGGTTCCGTTGTCTGAAAGTTCACTGACAAATTTTCCAAAGCTTTTCACGATGACAAAATCCTGATCGTCCACCCAGATCACGCCATCGAACAGACGGTGTGTGCGGCTCAATTGCTGCGGCTTTACCTGGAAAACATAGGTATTGATCTGGTCGAGTTTGTCCTGCCCCGCATAGAGGAAACTGTAATTTGCGATTTCGTCCGGGGTTAGAACGAAGAGCGGCAGGGTCGCAATCGTTTTCACATCCTCGAGCGAAAATGCCATGACCTTGAGGGTGGACTCGGGCTCCTTGGTAATCCGCAGATAACGCTGCCCATCGGGCCGGGTGTACACTTCGCCCGTCACCGTGAATTTTCCGCCGGGATCGGTCAATTCCTCCAAGCGAATCATTTGCGAGTAGTTGTAGGCGTCGTACTGCTTTTGCATGACGACTTCATTGGCTGCGAATCGCCGGATAATATCCTCTGCCGGGATCGGGGGCGGCCCGGGATGCGGCTCGGCGGATATGCGCTTCACCACAAATTTTGGAGGTGGCGCCATCGGGCCTTGAGTATCCTGCGCAGGGGCGGGCAGCGCGGCGCCTAGAGCAAAAACGACCAGTGCAGTCATCAATAGCAGTCTTTTCATCAGTCCTATTTTCCAGTTTCTTAGATGCGGTTGAAAGCGCTTGGGTCTAGCCCGCCGAAATGCCGTGATCTTGAAATTATCACACCCACCGGCCGAGTAAGGGCCATCCAGATAATGGTGAGCCTAATTCATGCCTAAAGCCCGTATCCGCAGCGCGTACCGCGCCGCGTCGGCGCCGGGTTCGAGGGGAGGGAATTGCAGACGGAAGAGCCCAGAGAAATTCTTTGGCTCGATAGTGAGCTGCGGGCACGCTGTGGCGCAATCCCACTCGAGCGCCACGGTTCGATGACCCGCCGTGTGGACTTCCACTCGCCTCGCATCTGGGGGGACCACGATCATTTTTCCCTCGGGCACAAAATCCACGCAACGCGATTCGGCCTTATCACGTTCGGGGGATGGCCCCGGACTGCTCGCATCCGTGGGCAAAGGTGCCGGCCCCCAGCAAAAAAGGGTCGAGTGGTCGACTTGGGTGGCTGCTGGGAAAGAATTCACAGCGACGAAGGACTGCGGCGGAGAATTTGGCGGCGCTGGTGCACTCCTCTTGTCTGCATCCAAGCTTACTCGATAGTTCACCCGGAGTGTGCTGGCGTCTTCAAATTGGATTGTTTTTTCGATATGCACGCCCTTGGGGAATATATCCGGCCCGTCATAATGCAGTTTCAGAACCGGATTCGTCTGTTCGGATTGCCACTCCGCTATATAAGCACGGTTGAACAAGCCGGAACGTCCGCGCGCTCGCTGCTCATTCACACCGTCCGGATTTTGCGTAAAAGAGAAGGCATCGCGCAGCAATCCTACACTTGTTGAAAGATTGGCTCCGGAAGTCTTGTCCACGAGCGCGACAATTTGGCCGCCGGACGCCGGCGAGGCAATGAGACGCAGATCGGCATTTTCGAGCACCCACTCATCCGCGCCGTCCCGGTCGAAATCGTAGCGATACGGCGTCACATCGTTCTGGCGCAGCGGCAGGAAAACGACAGGCAGAGTCCGCTGGTCATTTTTCGAATGAATCTGAATGGTGCCATGAAGAAATCCATCGGGCCCGGGCGGAATGGCGAAGGCCTCTTTCCCGACGGGTTTTAGTTTGATCCATTCAACTTCCGCGCTCTCCGGCGGCAGGCGATAGCTTTCCGTTCCGTGGAGCGGCCCATCCACGATGACGTTCAAATCGCGGCTCGCGTCGGTGCTCAGGTTGACGACGGTGAACATGATGCTCGTGGGTCGCACCGGGTCCAGCAACATCAGCGGGGGATAAGTGCGCAAGTGGGCGCCCTGGCTGGTAGGAAACCGCACCGCGTTCCAGGCATAAAAGTCGAAGCCCGCAAGCGAAGCCTTTCCTACTTTTTCTGCTTCGGGGACATGGGGTTTGTAATTCAACTCGACTCTCACGGTGCGGACGTAGTGGGGTGCCACGCCACGCAGGACCGAGAAGCGCAATTCGTCAGCTTCCGGTATCCAGTTCGATTCCGCGTAATTATCATCGAGTGAAATATGCGCAGGCTTGTGCGCCAGCCGGAGATGAACTTCCGCGTGCATGGGGGCATAGAACTGCAATTCGAGAATTTTGCCCTCGCGCCGTGCATCGAGAAATTCCGCGCTGGCGGCCTGAATGGCGTCGCCGCAAGGCGCGTTTGCCGAATCCGCGAAGCAGACCGGCAAATCGAGCGGCAAGAGCAGAGATTCGTGAGGAGGCACGATGACGTGGAGCGCAGTATAGTCGGCGTGCTTTCCGCGTGCAGACGCTGCCGGCGAGAGGATTTCAAGCGTCGTATTCACGGAATCCGCCGAAAGATTCGTGAGGCTGACGAACCCCTGTCCACCCGTTCGCCCGCCAAGCAGGCCGGTGCCTTCGTTGCTCACGATTTCGTTCGCGAGCAACTGGTCGGCGCCCGTGGCCTTTCCGGCCATGATCAACGCGGGCCGCAGACCCGCCGCGACGAGGAATTCATGGAGGACGCCCACTGCCCATTCCGATTCGCGCTGGGCACGGTTCTCCGCGAACGAGCGGTCGAGCGCGATCCAGGAAAAGAAATCTTTCGTGGACTCGATCACTTCGCCATTGCCGAATTTCCAGTGCGTCCGGATTCCCTTGTCCGGGGCAAGCGAAGCGGGGGTTGGCGCGGATTTCCACAATTCTTCGAGAATCGATCCCGCGGAGCGTGATGGAAATACCAATAGCGTGCCGCCGCGGCGGACATATTCGAGAATCACGCGTTGCGCACGCTCGGAGAGCTGGAACTGCGGCTTCTCAGGATCGAAGACAGGCAGAAGCAGCATGGGATCGCGCAAAAGCTGCTCCACTGGCTGATACGCAGGGTCGAGTAGTTCGCTCGAGAGCGTGGCGAGTGTGGCGAGCCGCTCGATCCGCATGACAGCCTCTGAAACATGCAAGATATCGGCGTGCGACAGAAGTTCCTGAGGGTAGGCGCCGAGCGGGTACAAAATGCCGAAATCAGCGCGCTTGTGCGAGGCAGCTAACTGCGGTCCCCAGCGATGAATCACGGACGAATTGCGCGTCACGGCATGCAGGCGGGGCTCCGGCTCGCCATCCGGCCCGAGGGCGGCGTCCCAACGGTAGGAGCGATTGACCCAGGGAACGGAGTATTCGGCGGGGCTGTAAGTGTCTTGTAACGGCAAGTAATTCAGCCCGTGAATTCCATTGGCGATCAGAAGCCGCGAGCTGAGCAGCGTATCTTCCGGTGGATTGCGGAGAGGGCGATCGTCATCCGCGGGCGCGTACCACCCGGCCTGGTATTCGATCATCACCGGCGGGAAATGCGGCTGCGTTTTTAATTCTTCGGTGAAAAATTCGAGCTCGCCTGCCTCGGGGGCCGTAAGCATGCGCTCCGCGTTTCCACTTACCGATGTTCCCCGGGGGTGGAGATACCATTGACCCATGACGCCGATAGGGTGATCGAGGCCTGAGCCCGCTGCTGACACGCGCATGTCCGTTGGATTGATGAAAACGGGGACGTCGAGCCCGCCGGCTTCGACCGCGCCGCGCAGAGAATCGACATAGCGCCAGAAATCCGGGCCAATGCGATTCGTGCGGCCAATGGCGAAATCATCGCCGAGCTGAACGAAGAGGAGAGGGCCACTCGCAGCTCGTGTCGATGCGGCTGCGTGTTCCGCTGATGGAGGTGGCGGCACGCGATTTGAGCTGAATGGCGCCAACTCTTTTGCGACGGTTGTCAGCCACTCGCGCGCGTGCGTCATGTGCGTGGGATTGTCGAGCCAGCCTTGGGCCGCCGCTTCCGCATCGTGGGTGTTGAGGGAATCGAGCGGCGGGTAGCGGCCCTCGATCCAGTCGGCGGGATTCATTTTGTATTCAGGCCGCTCGAGCAGCCATCCGGGATAGCCGCCGTGGCGCCACTCATTCAGGATTTCAGGCCCGGGCCGGGCGATCAGCTTGAAGCCCTGCAACTCGATTAATGTCAGGAGAGAGCGCAGATCGCGGCGCGGATTTGTATGGCCGTCAAAATCAAATTCGCCTTCCTTCGGTTCGTGCCAATTCCAGGGGATGTAGAGATCAATCGTGTTGATGCCATACGACCGGTAAATTCTGAGCAGCGCTTCCCACTGGTCTCGCGGAATGCGGTAGTACATGAACGTGGCAGAGTAAATGAAGAACGGCGTGCCATCCACGCGGAGTTCGGGATAGCCGCCATGCTCGACAATTTCAACGCCTCGCGAGGTCTGCGGATCAGGGGGCGTTTTTTCGATCTTCTTGTGTGAGGGTTGAGGCCCGCCGCTCCCCGCAGCTATTGCCGCGAACGCAATGATCAGCGCGCTCAGGCAGAACTGCCGAAAGCGCTGACGGGGGTATTTTGTGCGCGAAGGTGAGTCCGGCGCGGCCGCTGACATGGGCGGTAATTCTGACATGATTCGGTAGATGCGGCCACACGCGTTCGGGTCAGCCGGAGAAACGAATGATTGCGTCGGTCGCCGCCTGTTTTGTGCCCGGCTGGTCTGATAGAATCACGGGTTTGCGGCCTGCGGGCTGCCACGGCCGTGCACGATACCCAACAAGCGAAGCGCTACTACGTCAGCGGAATGGTGCAGGGCGTGGGGTATCGCTATTTTGCGCAGCGCGCAGCCAAACGACTGAGCGTGGCCGGGTACGTGAGGAATTTGCGCGACGGGCGCGTGGAAGTGTACGCAGTCGGCGGCCCTGAGGCGCTCACGAAATTGCGCGCGGAACTCGAACGCGGCCCGGGCTCCGCGCAGGTCTCGAGTGTCGCGGAAGAGGAAGCCGCGCCCGATCCAGAATTCACGCGTGGATTTTCTGTGGAATACGACGTCTGATCATTGCCCGATCAACGAGGAGACGATGGACGACCTGAAAAAAATGATCCGCGAGATTCCCGATTATCCCAAGCCGGGCATTCTCTTTTACGATCTCACCACACTGCTGCAAGAGCCACGCGGCTTTCATTCGCTCGTGGACCAGCTATGCGAGCACTACAACGGGAGGAAAGTGGACGTCGTCGCCGGAATCGAGGCGCGCGGCTTTATTTTTGCGCCCGCGCTGGCTTACCGCTTAAATGCTGGATTTGTACCGGTACGCAAACCGAAGAAACTGCCTTGGAAAACCGAATCGGTTACATATGAGCTCGAATATGGCACCGACCAACTGGAGATTCACACGGACGCCGTCAAGCCCGGCCAGCGCGTACTGCTCTGCGACGATCTTCTCGCCACCGGCGGAACAGCGTCGGCTGCGATCAAGCTTGTGCGGCAACTCGGCGGTGAGGTTGCGGGGGCCGCGTTTGCCGTCGAGCTAACTTTCCTCAACGGGCGCGCCAAACTTCCGGGGATGGACGTCTTCTCGCTGCTGAAATATGACAAGTAGGTAATGCAGAAAATAGAAGAGTGAAAATGGAGTTTGGCGAGAATTCCTGAATGAATATCCCTGCTGGGGCGGCGGCCGCCCCGCCATTTTCTATTTTCTTCTTTCCAATTTCTGGTTGGTTCTCTGGCGGACAGCTTCGAATAAGACGACGCCGGCGGCGACGGAGACGTTGAGCGAGCGGACCGGGCCGGTGGTGGGAATCGAGACCAGGAAATCGCAGCGCTTGCGCGTCAACTCGTGCAGGCCCTCACCCTCACCCCCGAAGACGATGCCCACGGAACCTTTGTAGTCCACATCCGTGTAGCTTTTTTCGGCGCGCTCGTCGAGACCCACGAGCCAGTAACCGACTTCCTTCATTTCTTCCATGGCGCGCACGAGATTTTTCACGCGCGCAACAGGTAGATGCGCAAGCGCGCCCGCCGAGGCTCGCTCGACGGTGTCCGTCAAACCCGCTGCGCGCCGCTCCGGGATCACGACGCCACTCGCACCCGCCGCAAGCGTGGTGCGAACGATGGCACCGAGATTGTGGGGATCTTCGATACCATCGAGGAGCACGAGCAGGCCCTGGGCAGTTTTCTCGCGCAGCAAATCTTCGAGTTCGACCGCAGGCTTCGCGCCGGCAAGAGCGGCAATGCCTTGATGGTCTCGGGTTCCCGCCAGGCGATCCACTTGCAGGCGGTCTTCGAAGCGCACGGGCACGCCACGTGATTTTGCCAGGCGCACGATGGCCTCCAGGCGCTCGCCGTGCCGCCCGCTGGCGATGACGATGCGATCCAGCGGCCGCCCCGCGGTCAGCGCCTCCTCCACCGCATGAAAGCCCGTGAGCCAGTTCATCATTTCGGCGCTGGAGACGCCTCGATTGTCGCAATCGTGTGGGCGGCGATGGCTTCGCCGCGGCCAATTTCGCCGGTGCCTTCGTTCGTCTTGGCTTTCAGATTGATTTGATCGGCTGTGATGCCCAGCGATTTCGCAAGCGCGGCGCGCATCGCAGGAAAATGCGGGCCGAGCTTGGGTCGCTCGCAGATGACGACTGCATCGAGATGGGTGATGCGCAGCCGGCGCTCGTCGAGCAGTTTGCGAGTGTGTTCGAGAAAGAGCAGGCTCGACGCGCCCTTCCATTTTGGATCCGTGTCCGGGAAGTGCGTGCCGATGTCGCCGAGGCCAGCGGCTCCCAGCAGCGCATCGCAAAGCGCATGGCTCAGCACGTCGCCGTCGGAATGCCCAACCGAGCCCTTTTCGAATGGCACCTCGATCCCGCCGAGGATCAGCTTTCGCCCTGCTGCCAGCCGGTGCAAATCGTAGCCGATTCCTGAACGCGTCATTTTGTGCGGCGCTCCTGATCGAGGTAGAAGCGGGCGAGATCCATGTCGGCGGGGCGCGTGATTTTGAAATTGCGGTCAGAGCCGAGAACAACGAAGACATCGTGGCCATAGCGCTCAACAAGCGCAGCCTCGTCGGAGGCGGTGATGCCATCTTGTTGCGCTTTGCGGAAAGCTTCCCGCAAGAGCGGATATGAGAACGCTTGCGGGGTTTGTGCCAGCACGATGCGCTCGCGCGGAATCGTCGCGGTGATCAGAGCCACATCTTCGGGCAGGCTTGCGCGCTTCACTTCTTTCACAGTGTCAATCGCGGGAATGCCCAGGATGGCAGCGCCGCGGGCGCGCGCTTCGGCAATCACGCGATCGAGCTGGGCGGGCGTGACAAAGGGGCGCACGGCATCATGGACGAGAACGATTTCGGTGGTGGGGTCAACCTGTGCGAGCGCGTTTGATACGGATTGTTGCCGCGTGTCGCCACCATGAACCACGCGCGCGGGCCGGCCGAGCCCTGATTTCCCCACTTTATCTTGGAGATAAATGATGTCTTCGGCTCGCGTGGAAATGAAGAATTCCGTGATCGCCGAGCAGGCCGCAAGCCGCCGCAGTGTGAAAATTATGAGCGGCACCCCGTCGAGTTCGAGGAATTGCTTGGGCGTGTCCGCGCCTATTCGGGTGCCCAGCCCAGCGGCCGGGATGATGGCGGCGATTCGGCTCATCGAAGGGCCAACAGTCTAACGCAAACCACCCGGAATGGGCGAGGCAAAGGCGCCTACGATCGGTTTGGATCCGGGTAGAGCGGCCTTGGCGGGCGTTCGCCGCCTGCCGTGCCTTCAACGGCGCGCGGGCCGGGCGGCCCTTCCACCGGAGCAGCACCGGCGGCGCGGGGCGATTGCTCGGCGCGCTCGTCGTAGCGGCCAAAAATCATTTTGCCGGCGGTGGTCTGGTGGACGGAGGTGACTGTGATGTCCACGGTCTTGTTGATCAGCTTGCGCGCGCCATCAATCACCACCATGGTTCCGTCGTCGAGGTACGCGACGCCCTGATTGTATTCCTTGCCTTCGCGCAGGACGAAGACGCGCATGGTTTCGCCCGGCAGCACCACGGGCTTCAGCGCATTCGCGAGCTGGTTTACGTTGAGGATTTCGATTCCCTGTAGCGTCGCGACTTTATTCAGGTTGAAATCATTGGTTACGATTTTCGCATCGTAGCGTTTGGCGAGTTCGATCAGCTTCATATCCACGTCGGCAACATTCTGAAAATCGTCCTCGGCAATCAAAACTTCCAAATGCGCCATCTTCTGGATTCGTTGCAGCACTTCCAGTCCACGGCGCCCCCGCTGGCGCTTCAAAGGGTCTGCTGAATCAGCGACGAGCTGAAGCTCGCGCAAAACAAACTGAGGGATCACCACAGTTCCATCGAGGAACTGCGCGTCGGCTACATCCGCCACGCGGCCATCAATGATGACGCTTGTGTCCAACACCTTGAAAGCATGTTTCATGCTGCGTTCGGTGCCGAATAGGCCGCCGAGCGCCTGCAGGTTAAGCATGTCGCCTTTGTTCGCGCCGAGAATCAGGCCGATGTAGAACATCACCAGGAAGATTGCCAGGCTGAAAAAGGAGCGCGTGCTCTCCGGCATGGACGTGTGCATGAAAATCAGCGAAGTGAGGTAGGCCCCCAAAATCCCGAGAATCGAGCCTGTGGCTGCGCCAATCAAGCGCCGCAGGCTGGCCCGGCGGAGCCGCACTTCAAACAGGATAACTGCGATGGAAAAGAGCAGACCTATCAGCGCGGCGTACTCCCTGGGCACGCTGAAAGGCCTAAAATGATATCCCGCCGCCACGCAAACGGCGACGAAAACAAGGCGGACTGCGAGCATGTCCCAGAAAGATCCGACTTGATCATGCACGGCGCGCGTCTGTGCGGCGGTTGTAAAAGTTGAATTTTCCGGAGTGGGGCCCGCCGGAGCGCGGCTGGGCGCGCTAGAAGTCCTTTGCATCGGAGCACCTTATGAAACGTATAAAAATATAAATCGGAGGAAAAGCAAATTGCCGATTTTCAATTTTGCCGCTGCCAGCTCAATGAAATTTTAGTCGAATGCCGGGATGAACGGTGTTGCACTATGAAACGCTATGATGCGCGTAGTATAGCACTGCGAGAGAACAGAGAGTCAATGGCGATGGGAAAAACGATGTTATAGGTAGTACTTGGGGACGCGCCGGCCGAGCGCGCAGAGTAAATCGGAAGTGACCGTGCCGATTTCGGGGGCCACGTCGGAGACTTCGATCGCGGAATTTCCGTCTTTCCCGTAAATGGTGATCACATCGCCGAGCGCCGCGTCCGGGACATCTGTAACGTCAAGCATAGTCAAATCCATCGAAATTGTGCCCACCAACGGGACACGGCGGCCACGAAGAAGCGCGCAGCCTCGATTCGTGCGCTGGCGGACGACGCCATCGGCATACCCCGCGTTGATGACGGCGATGCGTGACGGCCGCTCAGTGACGAATCGCGCACCGTATCCGACTGCCTGACCCGAGGGAATCTCGCGCAGCGAAATAATTCGCGCACGCAGCGAAAGGCATGGCTCAAGCGGCATCATGGCCATGATTTCTTTTTTCTTCTCCGGCGGATCGAACGACTGGTGGTAACCATACAAAATCGCGCCGGGGCGAACCATGTCTTCCCACGTGCTTGGCCGCGCGCAGATTGCGCCGCTATTCGCCATGTGCACGATGCCGGGCGAGACGCCGAGCGCGCGCAGGCGATCCAGGCAATCGCGGAAAAGCTGCTCTTGATCATCCGTCTGCTTGGCTTTGAAATCTTCCGCGGAGGCGAAATGCGTGAAAGTGCCCTCGAGCTGGATGTGGGGGCAACCGGCGAGTGCACTTGCGAAAGCATCGATCTCCGACGGCAGAATTCCGAGGCGATTCATTCCCGTATTGATTTTCAAATGGAAGCGGACGCGCGACGCTTTTTTGCCTGAGGACTTCGCGGACCGTTCGAGGTGCCGCAGATCATCCACGCGCGTGACTGTAGGCGTCAGATTATTTTCAATCAGGCGCTTTTCTTCGCCCGGCCAGAAGCCGGTGAGCACGAGAATGCGCTTGCGGATACCAGCTTCGCGAAGCTCGACACCCTCGCCCGCGCAAGTGACACCAAACCATTCCGTTCCGGCTTTTTGAAGCGCCTTCGCTACTGGAACAGCCCCGAGTCCATAGGCATTGGACTTCACAACGGCGAGGATCATGCGCTTCCCGCCGATATGGCGGCGGATCACCCGCAGATTGTGCAGGATGGCCTTTAGCGAAATCTCCGCCCAGACGGGCCGTCCTCCGACATGGATCGCTTTCGTCATCGTCCTATTTAGAATGCCAGACTCCGCGCCGGGGGCGCGAACATAATTCGGCTTCGGCAAGTTGGCCGCGCCGTTTGAGTAAACATGTCGCCATGAAACAATGCAGCCGAAGTGCCGCCAGGGATGTTTTTGAGCATGAAACCGGAATCTCCCGGATGTTACAGATAATGCCATAGTTAGCGCGCCGGGCATGCAAGACCTGGAGAAGTGTCACGATTTCAGGTGCGGGCACTGCGACACGCCCGTGGTTGCCCGGTGACAGCCCTGGGATGCCTATTCTTCGGGTCCTGGAGAGCTCCAGGCGTCAGGCGCGGCCTCTTCGAACCGGGTGTGGCGGGCCAGAAACACGAAATTGAGGTTTCCGGTCGGGCCGTTGCGCTGCTTGGCGATGATTATTTCGGCTTTGGCGCGGTCTTCCTCGGGCAGGTCGGTCTTATAGAAATTCGGGCGGTTAATGAACAGCACCACGTCCGCGTCCTGCTCGATGGCGCCCGATTCGCGCAAGTCCGACAATTGCGGCTTGCGATCTTCGCGTTCAGGCGCGCGCGTGAGCTGGCTCAGGACAACCACCGGGATTTTCAATTCCTTCGCGAGAGCTTTGAGCGAGCGCGAGATGCTGGACACTTCTTCCTGACGGTTCGTGCCGCGGCCAGAATTCGTGGGAACGACGAGCTGGAGATAGTCCACGATCATCATGGAAAGCCCGCGATCGCGTTTCAGGCGCCGCGCTTTCGCTCCCATTTCCAAAACGGTGGAGGAAGCCGAATCATCAATCCAAAGTGGTGCCTCGCCGAGACCTGCGAGCGCCCCCGTGATTTTGCCCCAATCATCCCGATTCATGTGGCCGGTGCGAAATTTGTGCGCGTCCACGCGCGCTTCGGAAGCGAGCAGGCGCAAAAGCAGCGACTCCTTCGACATTTCCAGGCTGAAGACGGCCACCGGCTCGCGCTGCCGCAGCGCCACATTTTCCGCGATGTTCAGGGCCAGCGCCGTTTTTCCCATCGAAGGGCGCGCGGCAAGAATGATCAATTCGGACGGCTGCAAACCGGCCGTCTCGTTGTCGAGTCCGGGATAGCCTGTAGCCAACCCTGTGATGCGGCGGCCTTCGCTGAAAATGCGCTCGAGGCGTTCGTAATTGTCGCGGACGAGATCCTTGACGCCGATCAGCCCGGCTTTCACGCGATCTTCCGCCAATTGGAAAATGGTGGATTCGGCGCGGTCGAGAATTACATCGGCGTCATCGCCTGCTGCGAGCGCTTGCTCCTGAATCGCCGCGGCAGAAAACGCCAAGCTGCGCAGCACCGACTTTTCTTTCACGATGCGCGCGTAATGCTCAACGTTTGTGATCCGGGGTAGTCCATCGGCCAGCTGCGAAAGATAGGCGACACCGCCGGCCGCTTCGAGCTCGCCGCGGCGGCTCAAATCCTCCATCAACGTGACGGTGTCGATGGCCTGTTGCTTTTCGCCGAGCTGGATCATGCGCTGAAAAATCTGGCGATGCTGCGAAAGAAAGAAATCCTCCGAACGGAGTTTTTCAACGGCTGCGTTGAGGGCGTGATTATCGAGCAGGATTGCACCCAGGATGCTGCGTTCGGCTTCCAGATTGTGCGGGAGCGGGCGTTCGAGAGTGGTATCGCTGGCCATATGGATTCGCTTTATTTTCGCCTAAGCTGTTTTCCGGCGCAAGAAGATTCCTTTGCCGATTTTGCGGCCGCGTCGGGCGTGCAATGCGAACGCGAGCTAACGCAACGAGCATTGTGACATCGCGGGCGCGTGCGTCAACGGTACGAGCCTGTGGATGATTTCGGAAAAGTGGAAAACTCAGTTTGCGCCGACGGAAAAAAAGAAAGGGGCGTCGCGCGCAGCGTCCCTATGAAACGTGAATATCGCGAAAGCTATTCTTCCTTCTTCACGGCGAGCTTCACGGTCGCGGTGACTTCGCGATGGAGCTTGACGGGAATTTCGAATTCGCCGACGAGCTTGATGGGATCGGTGAGAGTGATTTTGCGCTTCTCAACGTTGAAACCCTGGCCTGCAAGCGCCTCAGCGACATCGGCTGAGGTGACCGAACCGAACAGTTGGTCGTTCTCGCCGGCCTTCCGCTTCAGCGTGAGCGAGACAGCCGAGAGAAGTTCGGCCAATTTTTGCGCCGCATCTTTCTCAGTGGCTTCTTTCTTCGCAAACGTGGCGCGCATCTTTTCCAGGCGCTTCATGTTGCCGGGCGTAGCCTCGATACCGAGCTTGCGCGGCAGCAGAAAATTACGGGCGTATCCGGGCGCTACTTCCACCAACTGGCCGCGGGTCCCGAGTTTTTCGACGTCTTCCTGCAAAATAATTTGCATGATGGTGTCCTCTGAATGAATCGTTACAGTTCCGCCGCGAACGGCAGCAAGGCGATATTCTGCGCACGCTTGATGGCTACCGTTAGCCAGCGCTGGTGCCGGGCGCAGGTGCCGGTCATACGGCGCGGAAGAATCTTTCCCCGCTCCTGAATGAACGGCGCGAGAATTTCGGCCTTCTTGTAATCAATGAAGTCGGCCTTATCCACGCAGAACCGGCAGACTTTCTTTTTGCGGACGAAACTCCGCTTGCCTCTTTTGGCCGGACCGCCGGGACGCCCCTGCGACCGGGGGCCTCCCGGACCTGAAGGGCCGGAGGATGCGGGCGGTGGTGCTTGCATTGGTGCGTTTTCATCTGCCATTCGATTTCTCCCTTATTAGGCTTGTGCGGCAGCCGGCTCACTGCTTCCCGGCGTTGGTGCCGGAACCGCCGGAGCGGGCTTGCGCGGGCGGCGCGCGGCGCGGCGCTCGCGGTGGCGCTTCAACTTTTCCTGCCGCTTCAATTCTTCATCCAGACGAACGGTGAGATACTTCATCACCGCGTCCGAAACTTTCAACCGGCGTTCGAGCTCTTTCACCACTTCGCCGTGGCTCGACTTGATCACCAGATACACGTAATAGCCCTCGCGCAATTTCTGGACGCGATAAGCCATGCGCCTCCGGCCCCACTTGTTCACGGACTCGACTTTGCCGCCCTTTTCCGCGGCGGCATGCTCGAGCGTGGCAATCACTTTATCGACATCAGCCTCCGGAGTGTCCGGGCGGCAAATAAAAATCAGATCGTACTGGCGCTCTTCCATGTGTCCTCGATTCGCTGTCACCTCGACGGCAACTGCAAAAATTGCTACTCCGAATCTTCTTCTTCCGGCGAAGCGCGGCGATTAAACAGCGACATCGCCTTGCCCATGCCCTCGCTCAAAATCGTTTCCACAGCCGCACTCGCGTCAACCACGAGCTGTGCTGCGATCTCGCGTTCCGCTTTACCCATGGGGCAGAGAACGTAATCCGCCAGGTCGCCCCAGACTTTCTCAGGCCCCACGCCCAATCGAACGCGAATAAATTCGTCCGTGCCGACCCCGCCGATCACCGACTTCAATCCGTTGTGCCCGCCGGCGCTGCCTCGCTCGCGTATTCGCAACGCGCCCCAGGGAAGCGCGACATCGTCGCTGATCACAATCATCTGCGACACGTCGCATTCATACTTATCGAGCAGCATCCGCACAGCCACGCCGCTGAGATTCATCATCGTCTGCGGCTTGGCGAGAATAACTCCCTGCCCCGCCAGCTCGCCGCGTCCGATGTACGACTTCGCTTCCGGCCGCGTCACCCTGATTCCGCCCCGGACTGCCAGCTCGTCAATCGCCAGGAAGCCCATGTTATGCGGCGTGAACGCGTACTCAGGGCCGGGATTGCCGAGGCCAACGATCAGTCGCATATCAAAGGGCGCATCGATCGAGTCTCAGCGGGCGCATATCAGCGCTCAATCCTTAGGCACTCCGGCGGACCGGGCTGCAGGGTTCGGCTACTTCTCCTTGCCCTTCTTCTCGCTCTTCTCGGCCTTCGCAGCAGGAGCGACTTCCGCGGCACCCTCTTCGCCTTCTTCTTCCTTCTTGCCCTTCTTGATCACTTCAGGCTCGGCTGGCGCCGTCTCGGCTGCCACGGCGGCCTCCGGCGTCGGCTCTTCTTCCTTCTTCAAGACGACCACGTGTGCGATCACACGCAAAGGATCGGTCAAGAGCTTCACCTTTTTCGGATCGAACGGCAGATCCGCGGCGCGAAGCTGCTTGCCGATCAGCAATTCGCTGACATCAACCTTGAATTCCTCGGGGATGTCGCCAGGAAGACATTCGAGTTCGACTTCACGCGTGACCATTTCAAAGATGCCGCCTTGCATCTTCACGCCCTGCGGTTCGCCGAAAGTGTGCACCGGCACCTTGACGCGCATGCGCACGTTCATGGCGATGCGCAGCAGGTCCACATGCAGCAGCGAGCCGCTGACCGGGTCCACCTGCCAGTCCTTCAGCATGGCCTTCTCTTCTTTTCCGCCGGCTACCTTGACCGCAAAAATCGTGTTGTGCCCGGTTTCCGAGCGCAGGATTCGCGCGACCTGCTTGGCGTTCACAGCCAGTGAGATTGCGTCCTTATGATCGCCGTACAGCGTCGCAGGAACCATGCCCGTAAGACGTGTCCGGCGCGCAGGACCCTTTCCGCGCCCTTCACGAATCTGGCCTTCGATTGTAAAAGTCTCCATACGTCCTCTTTTCCCTCGTGAAACCTAAATAAAAAGCTCGCTAATCGATGTTTCTTCGTGAATGGATTGAATGCCGCGCGCGAGCAATTCTGCGACGCTGAGGACTTTAATCCTCGACACTTTCCGTGCTTCTTCGCCGAGCGGCACTGAGTCTGTCACCACCACTTCTTCAATCTTGGACTTCATTATCCGATCAACCGCCGGCCCTGAGAGCACCGCGTGCGTGCAGGCGGCAAATACCTTCGTCGCGCCATTTTCGAGCAAGGCTTCCGCTGTTTTCACCAGTGTGCCGGCAGTATCAATCATGTCGTCGATCACCAGCGCCGGGCGGCCCTTTACGTCGCCGATCAGGTGCATCACTTCGCTGACGTTCACATCGATGCGCCGCTTGTCCACGATCGCGAGCGGGGCATCAATCTTTTTCGCGAAGTAGCGCGCGCGTTCCACGCCGCCCGCATCGGGCGAAACGACCGTGATGGGGCCGAGTTTCTTTTTCTGGAAATACTCCACAATCACTGGCGCGGCGAAAAGATGGTCCACCGGGATGTTGAAGTATCCCTGAATCTGCGGTGCATGCAGGTCGAGCGACAACACACGGCTCGATCCCGCCGTCTCCAGCAGATCCGCAACCAGCTTTGCCGAAATCGCCACGCGCGGGCGGTCCTTGCGATCCTGCCTCGCGTACGGGTAATACGGAATTACCGGCGTGATCCGCCACGCCGAGGCGCGCTTGAATGCGTCAATCATCAGCAGCAACTGCATCAAGTGGAAATCCACCGGATGGCTGCAGGGCTGCACCACGAAAACATCCGCGCCGCGGACATTCTCGAGAATCTGATAGCGCGTCTCGCCGTCGGAAAACTGGCCATGCTCTGCACGGCCGCGTTTTGCGCCGAGATAGCCGCAGATGGCATCCGCGAGGACGGGATTCGCAGTCCCACTAAAAATCTTGAACTTATCGTCAATCAAAGTGATGCCCTCAGCGGGTCACACGCCAACCGAGTGACCGGCCGTAGTTTTCCCTGGATAGCGTTTCGACGACGAAAACCGAATCTTCCTGGAATGCACGAGCGGCTCGGCGCGCCTGCGCTGGGTTTCGGAAGATTCCGAACACCGCCGACCCGCTACCCGCCAGCGCGGCATCTGCAGCTCCTCGCTTGAGCAATCCGTCCCGGATTTCTCCAAGGCGCGGATGGCGGTGGAAGACGGGCCCCTCGAAATCATTCGAGACGCCTGCTCCCTGCCGACTCCAGCACAGAGCGCAGAACCCCCAAATATTAGGGGGTTTCGCGGGGTTTGTCAATTCCGCAGAAAGCCATTGATAGGCGTCCTTCGTGCTGACACTGATGTCGCGTGGGGAGACGACCAGAATCGTTCGCTTGGGCGTGTCGTCGAGAGGATAAATTTCATCGCCGCGATTGACGGCCAGGGCACGTCCGCCGAAGAGAAAGAACGGAACGTCGGCGCCCAGGCCCGCCGCGATTTCCATCAACCGCTCGAGTGGCAGCGTCTTTTTCGTCAGCCGCAGCATCCCGATCAAGGCGGCCGCCGCGTCGCTCGATCCGCCCCCCAGGCCGCGGGCAACTGGGATGCGCTTCTCCAGGCGCGCTTGGACACCGCCGCGAAATCCAAGCTCGCCGCGCATGGCTTCGATGGCGCGCCAGACCAGATTTTCAGTGCCCGCCGGCAGGGATGTATCCGTGGTTTCGAATGAAATTTCACTGCCGGGAGCATCTCGCAGTACCAACGTGTCGTGCAGCGAGATTGTCTGAAAGATCGTGCGCAGTTCGTGGTATCCGTCAGGGCGTCGTCCTAGAACGTGCAGGCAGAGGTTGATTTTTGCATACGCCGGCAGGCGCACCGATCCATTTCTCGAGGGAGACATGCGGGGAGCTTACTGCGGTTTGGCCGTTTCCGTCCCGGATTTCTGCGCCATGTGGCGTTTGAGGGTTTTCAGTTGTGCGTCAAGCTCATTCACTTTGTCAGCTTCGTAATCCGCGGGGAGCGCACGCTGCCATTCGGAAATGGCGCGTTCCCAGAGTTCGGCGGCTCGTTCGGTCTGCCCCAACTTCATGTAGACATCACCAAGATGGCCTAGAACAGTCGGATCGTGGCTCGATCGGCTGGCCGCTCTGCGTAGATTTTCTTCCGCTTCGGCGTATTTGTTCTCTTTGTAGTATGCCCAGCCGAGACTATCGAGGTATGCACCATTGTTGGGCTCTTGCGTCACGGCTCGTTGAATCATCGCGGTGGCTTCGTCCAGGCGAACTCCACGGTCCGCCAGCATGTAGCCGTAGTAGTTCAGCACGGCGGCGTTGTTGGGATTCAAACTGAGCGCCTTGCGGAATTGCTCTTCCGCGAGATCGAATTTTTTCTGCCGCTCGTAGATGGCGCCCAGCATAAAGGCAGTGCTCTCTTGCTCCCCGGCATCACGAGAGATCTGTTCTGCTTTCCGGGCGTACTCCTCGGCTTCGGCGTATTTCCGGCCGCGCTCCTGCACTTGCGCCAGGTCCAGATAAATTTCCTGATCGCTGTCGTTACCCTGAATCAGGGCGGTGAGCAGCTTTGTTGCTGTGGTCGTGTCGGCTTTTTCGCCATAGAGCATAGCGAGCGTGACAGTGAGACTCTGATCCTTCGGATTCTGCTCGAGTGCTTTCTTTGTTTCCGTGATGGCGCGGTCGATGTCGTGACTCTCGCGGTAGGTGTCGATCAGAAGCATCTGGGCCCGCCTTTGCGCTTCAGGGCCCAGCTTCGCCATTTCCTCAAATGTGTGAATCGCCGCCGGATAATTTTCCTGCTCGCGATAGGTCCGCCCGAGCTGCTCATAGAGAATTGCAAGGGCGCTGGGGTTTCCTTCATTCGTTGTCTGGCTCTTGATGCCGGCGATGGCGTCCGTGAGGATCTTGATTGCGTCGCCATAGCGGCCCTGGTCCTCATAAAGCAGCGCTTCGTGGTAGAGCACCTCGAGACTGCCCGGGGCAAGTTGCTTGGCTCGCAGAAGGCTCGACTCGGCCTGATCGTATTTCCCCATGCGCCGGTAGAGCTGCGCCATGCGCAGATAATTTTCAGCCGTGCCGGGCTCGAGCTCGGAAAGTTTCTTGAACTGCTCGAGCGCCGCCGCGTATTTGTCTTGCGACAAAAGCGATTGGGCTAGCCCATGACGATGTCCGGCATCGTCCGGATCAGCATCCACCGCCTTGCGGTACGCATCTTCCGCCTTCGAGAAGTCCTTGCTCTGCGAATAGGCATCGCCCAGCAAGTCGTAAATTTCAGGTGATGAGGAGCCACTCGCCGACTTTGAGAGCAATTCAATTGCGTCTTGCGAGCGGCCCTCATCGATCAAAAGTTGACTCAACAACTCCAAGGCTTGACCATTGTCTGCATCGCGATCCAGGATGCCGCGCAGGACTTTTTCCGCTTCCGAATGCTGATTCTCAAAGCGGTACAGGCGCGCCAACCACAGCGCTGAACTGGTGTCTTTTGGGTCGAGCCTCAAAATTGCATGAAACTGCTCCGCGGCCTTCTCCAGGTTCTCCTTTTGGAGGTCTCCCGGACTCATGTCGCCGAGTGTGCGAACGTAAATTCGCGCGAGGAGCCGGTGTGCGGCCAGATTATCCGGGTCGACCTTCAGCGCCTCTTGGGCTTCCTGGATGGCTTCGCGCGTGCGCTGCGACTTGGCGTAAATTTCAGCCAGCCGTTCCATGATTACTGAAGATGCCGGAACGAGATCGAGGGCCTTCTTATAGAACTCAATGGACTCTGTGGCCAATTCGGTGCGGCCTGTAAGCTCGAATCGCTGCTCGTCAATGTGCGCGATCGAAAAGTAATAGAATGCGTCCGCGCGCGCCGATTGATTCTGCGCCGGAGAGGCAGTCGATTTCGAAGGAACTTGCGCCGCTTCTGAGGCAGGGGCTTGACCCCACGCCACTGACGTGCAGCAGAGAACAGCCACGATGGCTATGCTAAGAATAGTCTTCATACTCTCGCCGGAAAACTCCATTATCGTATATGGTCAGGAGGCCGTCAAAGAATTCCCCGGCACTGCGTTCCTGTCCGTACCACACATTGGTGCGACGCGGCGAATGGCCCGGGGGATGCCCCGTTACAAAAGGAATCCGGAAAAGAGTGTAATATTCCTGTGCGAGACGATGGGGCCTCGGGGAACCGGGGGGAGTGGAAGGACCGGCAGTGAGAATGATGCTCATAGCGAGTTGGACGGCGGCAATGCTCTTCGCGTTGCAATCCCCCTGTGCGAATGCCCAGCAACCAACCGGGGCCGGCACGCAATCCGCCACCGCAGTGACCGCCCCAGCACCGCCCGCAGCACCTGCTACACGTCCGAAGGCAACTCTCGCGGACTTTGCATGGCTCGAGGGGTGCTGGAGAGGCGAGTGGGGTCCGAGAATCGCCGAACAGGAGTGGTTGGCACCGAAAGCGGGCGTGATGACCGGCCAGTTCCGGCTGGTTGAAAATGACAAAACGCTGGTCATCGAATTGTTCACGCTGGTCGAAAAGCCCCAGACCATCAGCTTTTATTTCCGCCATTTCACGCCGGAATTGGTGCCTTGGGAAAAGACGAGCGCGACGGTCTTGAACCTGGTGAACTCGGACGGGAAAAACGCAGAATTCGACAATCCGCTCAACGGTCTCCCAAAGCGGGCGAGCATGGTCCGAGTGGATGCTGATACGTATATATCTCGCTCAGAAATCACGCCGGAAGAGGGCGAGCCGCAGGTAACCGAAATCACCTATCACCGCCAAAAGCCGAACGCGGAGAAGCCTAGTGCCGGAAATGGCGCACGCCGGTAAGTAGCATCGCCATCCCCAATTTGTTTGCTGCGGCAATCACATCCGCATCGCGCACGGAGCCACCGGGCTGAATCACCGCCGTGGCGCCTGCCTTCCCGGCCTCTTCTACGCCATCGGGAAATGGGAAGAAAGCATCGGATGCTACCACGCTACCCTTGAGCGCCAGGCCGGCAGTGGCCGCTTTGATGACGGCAATTTTCACGGAATCCACGCGGCTCATCTGCCCAGCGCCCACGCCGACAGTCCGCCCTTCCCGCGCGAAGACGATGGCGTTCGATTTAACGTGCTTGCAGACTTTCCATGCGAAGAGCAGCGCACGACGTTCCGCATCGGTCGGAGTCCGCTCCGCGACTGATTTCAAATCAGCTTCCTTCAACTCGTGACAGTCTGGCTCCTGCACCAGCACGCCGCCGGAAATCCGTTTGAGGTCGAGTTCCACTGATGCCGCGTCGGGAGGCATTTGAAGTACCCGCAGATTTTTCTTCGACGCGAATTTTTCGAGAGCCGCGGGCACATATCCTGGTGCGACGATGCATTCGACGAACAGCTTCGCCACTTCTTCAGCCGTGGCCGCATCGAGGATTTCGTTGAATGCCAGAACACTGCCAAAGGCCGAAACCGGATCGCACTCGAGCGCTTTCAGGTACGCGTCGCGCAGCGTCTCTTGCTCCGCAGCGCCGCAGGGATTGTTGTGCTTGATGATGATGGCGGCGGGGCGGCGGAATTCCTGCGAGAGCGCCCACGCAGCATCGAGATCCACGAGATTGTTGTAGGAAAGCTCTTTGCCTTGGAGTTGCCTCGCGCCAGCCAATCCTGCCGATTGCCGTCCCGCCGGGATGTAAAGCGCAGCGGCTTGGTGGGGATTTTCGCCGTAGCGCATGGCTTGGCGCCGCTCAAGCGCGATATGAATCCGCTCAGGCAATTTTTCAAGCGTGCCAAGCGTCACGTCCCCATTCGCGGCGAGGCGCTCGAGCTCCGTGGCAATTTCGCCGTCATAGCGCGCCGTTCTTGCATACGCTTTGCGCGCGAGCGCCAGGCGCCTTGCCAGACCCAATTCGCGGTTCTCGCGCAATTCCGCTGCGATGGCCGCGTAATCTGCGGGATCAGTGATCACTCCCACACTCTGAAAATTTTTTGCCGCCGAGCGCACCATCGCCGGCCCGCCGATATCGATATTCTCGATGAGCTCATCAGGAGTCACGCCCGGCTTCGCCGCCGTGGCAGAAAATGGATACAGATTCACCACCACGAGATCAATCGGGACAAGTCCGTGTTCGGCGGCCTGTTTTCGATCTTCCGCTTTTCCCCGCTGGTAGAGGATGCCTCCGTGCACCTTCGGATGCAGCGTCTTCACGCGGCCACCCAACATCTCCGGCCAGCCGGTGAGCTCGGCGACATCACGCACGGAGATCCCCGCTTCCCGCAGGAGGCGTGCAGTGCCGCCCGTGGAAACAATTTCGATTCCGAGTGACGCAAGTTCGCGCGCGAATTCCACCACGCCAGTCTTGTCATACACGCTGATCAGTGCCCGCTCGATGGCCAAGTGAAAACCTCCTGAATGGAAAGGGCTGGTTAGTGTATGCGTTCGTGGAAAATTTCGGAAGAGGTGTGGATGAAAAAGAACTTGCCGCGTTAATTCGAGATGCGCGCCTTCAGCTTTACGCGCCCGGCTTCGATGCTGACGGTGTACTCGATTTCGTGGCCGCCCTTATCTTTCAGGTCTTTTGTTTTCTGGCGCACGAAGCGTTCGAAATCTTTCAGGCTCGGCGGCGCGGCCTTGTCGCCCGCTTCCGCACGAGCCTCGATGAGTCTCTTGTAAAGCTGCTGCACCTTTTCGTTCTCGCGTTCCGGATCGGAGAAAGACATCGCAAAGGCCTCCGACGAATGCCTCGATTCAGCGGCGGCACGCGCCACCTCCGCGGCGGCTTCCGCAACAGCCGCAGCGTGGCTGGCCGCAGACTCTGCTGCGGGTTCAGCGGGAGTCTGCGCTTCGCGGCGGGCGGCCTGGCGCAGACGCTCGGACTCAATGGCTTTGGCTGCGGCCCCGAAATGATGCTGCGTAACGGCGCCTTCTTTCTGCATCAACTTCTTGCGCCACATTTCCTGGTATTTCGCGTAGGTCTGCGTCAAGTTGTTATATCGGAAGCGCTGGCCGGAACTCAGATCGCCGCCGCGTTCTGCGTAGCGCCGGATCAACGACTCGACGCGCCACTGCGTGTCCGCGGGAGGGCGCGAACGGCCGCCGCCGAAGAATTGTTCGTACTCAATCTTCAGCGTGCGAATGTCCCGCTCGATTTGTCCGAGATCTTCGTCGATTGTGGCCATGGCAATTGTGGAAAGGGTGAGATTCCAGCGTAGAGCCTTGTGTGCGGGTCGTCAACTTACGGCTTCCGCCGCTTGTCGCAAAGGGAAATCCCCAAGATTGCCAGCTCGTATCGCACTGTGTTCAAATACCTTAACCATGAGTCCTCCTGCCGATCCAGCAGCGAAGATGGAAAAAGACCCTTCCGCAAGCTTGCGAGCGATCCCTTCCGTGGACGAATTGCTCGGCCGACCACGACTCCTGGGCCTCGCTGAGAGCGCGGGGCGTTCCCTTGTGACCCAGGCTGCGCGTCACGTGCTCGCTGACGTCCGTGCGAACTTGAAGAGCGAGACCGCGAAAACTCCGACAATGGGGCTGCCAGAAATTGAGATAGAGGTTGCCGCGCGCGTGGAGGCCCTGCTGGCGCCCTCGTTGCGGCGGGTGATCAATGCGACGGGCGTGATTCTGCACACGAATCTAGGGCGCGCACCGCTTTCGGCTGATGCAGTGGCAAAAATTGCTGAGACAGCAACCCGCTATTCCAATCTCGAGTACGACATCTCGAGCGGAGAGCGCGGCAAGCGCGACGTTCACACCGGAAGCTTGCTGGCGGAGCTGGTAGGCGCTGAAGCAGCCATTGTAGTAAACAACAACGCTGCAGCCGTGTTTCTTGTCCTCAACACACTCGCGAAAGGCGCTGAGGTGATTGTTTCACGCGGCGAGTTGATCGAGATCGGCGACGGCTTTCGCATTCCAGACATCATGGCAGAAAGCGGCGCTGTGCTGCAGGAAGTGGGAACGACGAACCGCACCCGGTTACGCGACTACGAGCGCGCTATCAACGAGCACACCCGGCTCCTTCTTCGCGTCCACCCATCGAATTTCCGCATCACCGGCTTCACGGAACGCCCCACGCTCGATGAACTTGTCGGCCTCGCCCGTCGCCATAAGGTTGCGGTCTTCGAAGATTTGGGTTCGGGCTGCATCGCAGACTTAGCAGCAAGCGGTGTGGCTGAGCCGGTGGCGCGAGCGAGTTGCGACGCAGGCGCATCGGTCGTTTCTTTCAGCGGCGACAAATTGCTCGGCGGTCCTCAGGCGGGAATCATCGCGGGGCAGCGTGAAATCGTCGGGCGCATTCGCCGCAATCCGTTGTTCCGTGCTCTGCGAGTGGACAAGCTGACGATTGCGGCGCTCGAGCTCACGTTGAAATCATATCTTCGCGGCGCTTTCGACGAAATTCCAACGCTGCGGATGATTCGCACGTCTGCGGAAGAGCTTGAACGCCGGGCCGCGAATTTTTCCGAGCAATTGCGACCATCGCTGCCCCCCGATACCAAGCTCGAAGTGCGTGCAGGTTTTTCAGTTATCGGCGGTGGATCAACGCCCGATCAACAGCTGCCTACACACCTGATCGCAGTCTCTTCTCAACGCCGTACGCCATCGCAGCTTGCAGAGCGTTTGCGCAGACCGGATCGCGGCACTCCCGTGATTGCGCGCATCGAGGACAATCATCTCCTCCTCGACCTCCGCACCGTGTTCCCAGACGAAGAGTCGGCGCTCGCTGACGCGCTTGATTCTGCCTTCAAGTAAGAAACTGCCACAGAGACACGGGGCACGGAGAGGAGCGCGGGCGGGACAGATCGAATCCATTCTCCGATTTCTCTCTTCTGATTTCCGCTGTTCAAAGTCGATTGATCACGCTGGCAACGCAGCCCGCACCGAAGCCGTTGTCAATGTTCACCACGCTTACATTTGAAGCGCAACTGTTCAGCATGGCGAGCAGGGCGGTGAGCCCTCCGAAGCTCGATCCGTATCCCGTGCTTGTGGGCACGGCAATCACAGGCGCGGCCACCATCCCCGCAACGACGCTTGGCAACGCGCCCTCCATCCCGGCCACGCAGATAATCACACGCGCTTCGGCAAGTTTCGCGCGATGCTCGAGCAAGCGGTGCAATCCCGCGACGCCCACGTCGTAGATTGCTTCTGCACGATTGCCCATCGTCTGTGCGGTCACCAGCGCTTCTTCGGCCACGGGAATGTCGCTCGTCCCCGCGGTCACCACGAGGATCAGACCCTTGCCGTGATTTTTGCGGCTGCGTTCGATGGCAACCGCGCCGGAGAGCGCATGAAATTGCGCTTTGCGAGCAACTCGCTTCACGGCTGCGAACATTTTTCGATCCGCGCGCGTGATTAGAATGTTGGACGACGCTTTCGCTCGCAGCATCCCGCGCACGATTTCGGCCACCTGCTTCACCGTTTTGCCCCGCGCGAAAATCACTTCCGGGTAGCCCTGGCGCAGCGCGCGATGATGGTCAATCTTCGCGAAGCCAAGATCCTCGTACGGGAGCTGGCGCAGCTTTCCGAGAGACCCTTCTACCGTCAGGTTCCCTCGTTTCACCGCTTCCAGCAGATTTCGAATGTCGCGCTCGTCCATATCCTCTTCCAGTCGCGCACGCATTCTAGCATATGGTGACTTCCGCGGCGCTCGCGGGAAATTGTGTTAGAGTGGCGCGCAGTTGGGCGCGCTCTCCCCCAATTACGCGGGCTGCCCGGATGGGCAAATAGTTGACAAATAGTTCCGATTCGCCCTAGCTTGTTCATTCATATGGCGATATTTCTTTTCTGGATACTCTTCTCCGTCCTTATCGGTGTGTATGCCTCAAAGAAGGGCCGGAGCGGTATTGGATACTTCCTTCTGTCTATTCTTCTGAGTCCACTCATCGGATTCCTAATAGCACTTCTTCGCAAGCCCAATCGTGAAGCCGCTGCGCAGAAATCGGGCATGAAGAAATGCCCGCAATGCGCAGAATTCGTTCAAGGAGAAGCTGTAGTTTGTCGGTATTGCGGAACTAGGTTCCCCACAGAGATCGGAGGAATCGTGTTCAAAGAATAGGTGCAACTGAGAAAATAGCGTCAACACGCCTTCATTTAAAGCGGTGCCTTACTTGACTTTGGGGAAAACGCCCGCCTAGACTCGATGATCCGACCTATGGCAGCGGCGAAATTCGAAGATAAGATCATCACTGTCGGCGTAACCGGCGCAAGTGGCGCAATTTATGCGCAGACCGTCCTGCGCCTGCTCGATTCCGACCGCCGAGTGGCACGCGTCTTCCTGGTTGCGAGCGATGCAGGCTTGCGCCTGCTCTCGACCGAGTTGGACATCGTCGCATCCGATGGCAAGAAACTGCCCGCTCTTCTCATCGGCACCGCAGCAAGAAAAATCGAGTATCTTCCGAACAAAGACATCGGCGCGACCATCGCTTCCGGAAGCGCGACCGTGGACGGCATGGTGGTGGTTCCATGCTCCGCGGGATCGCTCGGTTCGATTGCGGCAGGCACGGCCGGCGATCTATTGACGCGGGCCGCGGACGTTTGCCTGAAGGAGCGCCGCCCCCTGGTGCTCTGCCTGCGAGAGACGCCGCTGAATCGCATCCACCTCGAAAACATGCTGCGAGTGAATGACGCAGGAGCAATCGTGATGCCCGCCATGCCGGCGTTCTACTACGGCCCGAAGACGATCGGGGATATCATCGAGCAGTTTGCGTATCGAGTCCTCGCGCAACTTGGGCTGCCGCAGGAAAAGCAATATCGTTGGGAGGGCGGCAAAGCCTAATGCTTTTGCCACTGAGGCGCAGAGACGCAGAGAAAGTGGAAACATGAAATCTAAAAATGACAGCCCCAATTCACCCGGTGTTCTCTTTTCCTTCGATTCTCTCGGTGCCTCTGTGACTCTGTGGCCGAACTTCTTATGACCAAGTCACGAATCCGAATCGTGCTCGAGATGATTAAGTTCGAGCACTCCGTGTTTGCTCTGCCATTTGCGCTCGTGGGCGCTCTCCTTGCTGCTCGCGTCGGCGGTGGCCTTCCGTCGTGGCGGCAGATTCTTTGGATCGTCGTGGCCATGGTGGGGGCACGCTCTGCGGCGATGACTATGAACCGCATCGCGGACATCGAGTACGACCGGCGCAACCCGCGCACTGCGAATCGCGCGCTACCCACCGGGGAACTCACACTTGGCTTCGCCTGGGCCTTCACCCTGATCGCATCCGCCGTTTTGGTCCTTGCTGCGTGGCAATTGAATCCGCTGGCATTGAGACTCTCACCCGTGGTCCTCGCCGTCCTGTTTTTTTATTCCTACACCAAACGATTCACGACGTGGTCGCATTTCGTTCTCGGCTTTTGCCTTGGGATGTCTCCAGCAGCAGCCTGGATCGCCATTCGTGGCTCGCTCGACTGGCGCATGTTGATCCTTTGCGCCGCAGTGACCCTCTGGGTTGGCGGCTTTGACGTCCTGTACGCCTGCCAGGACGTCGAATTCGACAAGTCCGCCGGCCTGTACTCAATTCCAAAGAAATTTGGAATTGCCGGGGCACTGCGAATCGCACGCATGATGCACGTCCTGATGATCGGGCTGCTGATATGGCTCGCTTGGAGCTTTCATCTTGCGTGGCCAGCATGGGCGGGGATTGCGGTGGTCGCAGCGCTGCTTGGATATGAGCATTCGCTGGTGAATCCGAACGACTTGAGCAAAATCAATGCTGCGTTTTTCACTGTGAATGGCTATATTAGTTTGTTGTTCCTGCTTTTCTGGGGCGCGGCTGCTTTTGTAATGCGACCCTGAAAAGCGCGATAATTGGCAGATAAATGACTGCAGGACTCCAAATCAGCGACAAGCGGCTCGAGCCGGCGGCAAATAAAGTTCTTGCCGGGGAGCGCCTCAATGCCGAAGACGGCCTCGAGCTCTATCAGTCGCACGACTTGCTCGCGGTCGGCTGGCTCGCGAATCACGTGCGCGAACAGCGCCACGGTAACATCTGCTATTTCAATGTGAACCGGCACATCAATCCGACGAACGTGTGCGTGGCTCACTGCCGACTGTGCGCATTTGGACGTTCACCGGACGCTCCCGGGGCGTACACATTCGCGCTCGAAGAAATTTGGAAGCGCGCCGAGGGAGGCGTTGCAGAAGGCGCCACGGAATTTCACATCGTCGGCGGGCTGCATCCGGACCTGCCGTTCGAGTATTACCTGGACCTGATCCGCGGCCTGAAGCAGCGCTTCCCCGAGGTGCATCTCAAAGCATTCACAATGGTTGAGGTGGGCTACTACGCGCGCATCTCCAAGCTTTCGATCCGCGATACGCTGCTGGCCATGAAAGATGCCGGAGTGGGTTCGCTGCCCGGCGGCGGCGCGGAAATCTTTCATCCCCGGGTGCGCAAGATTATTTGCGACCACAAAGTGAGCGGCCAGATGTGGCTGCAAATCGCGCGCACCGCTCATGAAATCGGCCTGCGCTCCAATGCCACAATGCTTTACGGCCATATCGAAACGTCCGAGGAGCGCGTGGACCACCTGCTCCAGCTTCGCGCCTTGCAGGACCAGACGCACGGCTTCGTCACCTTCATCCCGCTCTCGTTCCACCCCGCCAATACGGCGCTCTCACATCTTCCCAGCAGCACCGGCATAGACGACTTGAAGACGATAGCCGTCTCCCGGCTGCTGCTCGATAACTTCGACCACATCAAGGCCTACTGGATCATGCTGACGCCGCGAATCGCACAGGTGGCCCTGCGCTTCGGCGCAAACGACCTGGACGGCACGGTAGTCGAGGAAAAAATTTATCACGACGCCGGCGCAACCACTCCGGAGCATCTGACCCGCGCTGATCTAGAACGCTTAATTCGCGCCGCTGGACGGGTTCCCGTCGAGCGCGACACGCTCTACAATCCCGTTGACCGCGCGAAAATGCCGTTGCCCGCGAAGGCTGCCGTCGCATCGCGCGGCGCCGATGGCTTCATTCTGGCGACATCGATCACTCTGAATACGTAGCGATCTCACCCCATATCTAGTGCTGCAAAGTTGTCAAGGTTGAGCCTGAATTTCGAACAAGTTTGCCCTTCTTTTTCTGTCGCAACGGTGTCCAGACTCGACACGGATTCCTAGCCATTTGGCTCTTATTTAAGGAGATTTCCATCCTTTTCGCCACGGCGGACGAAGGAGTGGGGCACCTCAACTCCAAGAGCCACTAGTGCGGTGCAATCATCAGACGCGGCGAGACGTCATTGAGTGGAAACACGGGCGCGATGAGCTGGCCCATCCCTGAAAAGAATCACTGGGCGTCGGTGATCAGATGCACTTCCTTCATTTCCTTGATTTCTTTGATGGCGATGGCGTGCGTTCCTTCTCTTTCGTAAAGTTGTCCGGTGGCTTTGACATACTTTCCGACGAAAGGCATAAGGCGCTGGCGCTGATCCTTGTCGGGCATCGAATCTGAAATCGGCGTGTAGATGACGCCGGCTTTGGTGAGGATGATTAGTGGCGAACCCTGCTTCGCGCATTCCAGGGCGCACTCGATATTAAATTTTGTGGCGGACGTACGCTTTACTTGGATGGGGCAAGCAATATCGCGGACCAGGCCCTCGACCGTGCCGGGGACTCCTTCGTCGGGCGGATCGGCCTTGGCTTTGTCTTGAGCCGAGACGGATATGGCTAAGGAAAGAGCGACAGCGGCGATGGCCAGCAAGGTATTTGAAGCGCGGCTTTTCATTTGAGCCTCCCGTGACATTCATTCGAATGCGACCGGCATTCTAGCGTATCTGGTGCTAGAATAGTTCATCACACGGTGAAGTATGAGTGATGCGGCACAGATCGAAATGGTGGCCTCGCTGATCGGGGAGAAAGGTCGTGTGGCCATGCTGCTGAGCCTGATGGACGGGAGCGCGCGTCCAGCCGGGGAGTTGGCGCTACTCGCGGATGTATCTCCGCAATCTGCCAGCGCCCATCTTACGAAGCTCGTGGGTGGGCAGATCCTGTCGGTGGTTAGAACTGGAAGGCATAAATATTACAGGATCGCGAGCGCGGCCGTTGCGCACGCCGTCGAAGCGCTCTCGGCTGCTACGCCGCGCAGCAAAGATGCGCAGCAGAAGTCCGGCGGGCCGGACGAGACATTGCGATTTGCGCGAACGTGCTATGACCATCTGGCCGGCAAGCTGGCTGTCGAGCTCGCGCAGTCATTGCAGCGTAGAGGTTTGGTGAAGGCTTTGGAGGGGAGTTACGAAGTCACGAGCGCCGGCGAGGCGTGGCTCGGCGGGATTGGAATAGACGCGGAATCTGTGCGCAGCGAACGCCGCGCGTTTGCGTTGCCATGTCTGGACTGGACGGAGCGCCGGTTTCACATTGCTGGGGGATTGGGTGCTGCACTGCTGCGGCAGATGCTGGAGCTCGGGTGGATCGCCAAGTCGGGCGCGGTTCGGACGGTGCGGGTGACCGTCCGGGGGAAACTCGCTTTGAATCGGAAACTGGGGATGGGTTTGTCTTAGAAGGTCCAGCAACCACTAATTCCGGTCCGAGAATTGGATTACTTCTCGGAATCTTCAGGGACGCCGAGAACCTGTACTTGGATGGAGCGATCGCGGGGGCCGTCGAGCTCGGCGAGGATAATGGATTGCCAATAGCCGAGCGCCAGTTCGCCGTCGCGCACTGGCACCGAAAGCGTATGGCCCAGCACCATGGCGCGGAGATGCGAATCGGCATTCTGGCGATTGCATTCGGACAGCTTCGGATCGTTGTGGCGCCAGTAATCAATTCGGCCCACCAGCCGCTCGAGGAACGATTTGATATCGTCGAGCAGAGCCTGCTGAAATTCGTTGATGAATATTGCAGTGGTCGTGTGCAGTGACTGCACCAGGATGAAGCCGGCCTTCAGGCCGTGCTTGCGCACCACTTCATTCAAATCCTTCGTGATGTTGATGAGTTCCAGCCGTTCGCGTGTTTTGTAGCACAAAGTTTCCAGATACATCTGCAATGCTGCGGTCGGGCGGACTTCCGGAACCATACGCGTCGCTTTGGCAGGAGCCGTCTTCATAGGGTGCATTCCTCGAGTCTTGCTCGTTACTTGCATTTACAGTTTGATGCCCCGGAGCTGGCTAAGTTGCTCCAGTGCTCATTATAGTGACCAATCAGGAAAGGCGTCCATCCTTTAGATTTTGTCTTCGAACGAGGCAGCCACCCGCTCAAAAATTGAATCGATAGCCGAGAATCATCTTGGCGATGAGATGGTCGGTCGAGCGCGTCAACCCTACACCAATGCCGAAATTAATTTCCCATTGTGGCGCGAGATTCAAATCAATCGAGGGAAAGATCTGGTGCTGCTGTTGCGCTACAGGGTCAAATCCCGTCGCTGGGCCGACGGAGCCATAGTATTCGAGCCCGCCGGCAATTTTGGGCGTGATGTCGTAGCTGAATTTGAAATTCGGCGAGAAGACCATGCCCCGGCTCACCCCTGACCCGTGGAACGAGCGGTCGAACGTGGGGTTGAATGACCAATACCAGCGCCCCAATTTCTGGTCAATGATGGGGCGCATTTCCCATGTCCACGTGTCCTCAGAAAATTGCCGCCGCTGATAGCCGATTTCGTTCGACAGGCTCACCCCCACCGGCCAATGCCATTTTTCCGGCACACGGAATCGCGGCCGGATGTGATCGCCCACCCACTGCCAGCCCTGTCCCGAGCGCGCCGAAGTGAATATATAGAAGCCAGTCTCGAACCAATCGGTGAAGCCATGCGTGATTTCGATGGTTTCGTGGAAGGCGTGTTCGGTGGGATAGAGTCCGTTGATGGATTGCTTTGAACCCTCGATCGTGAAATTGCTGTGGAGCTCGACCATGGTGTGGCCCAGCGCAACGGTTTCGTACGGATAGACTTGAATTTCGTAGTTATCCTGCGCCGCTGAGGGAGTTGCGGCGACGGCCGTGGCAGTCAGTGCGAGGCACAAAAATAAGACACATTGCCGGTTGAAAACGACGATTCTCTCGGTTGCGCGATCCACAGGAAGTGACGGCACGGGCAATTGGATGCTTCGAGCTCTCAAGAAGTCGTTTCAGGCATGAGGATGAGCTTTGTCGTACACCGACATCAATTGCTGGATGCTGGCCTGTGTGTAACGCTGCGTCGTCGAGAGTGATACGTGGCCGAGAAGCTCCTGAATCGCGCGCAGGTCCGCGCCGTCGGCGAGCAGGTGAGTGGCAAAGGCGTGGCGCAGCGAATGCGGATGCAAGTCCCAATTGACATTCCCGAGCCGCGCATATTTCTTCACAATGGTCCGGACCGACCGCGCTGTCAACCGCCCGCCGCGGTGATTCAGGAATACAGCCTCTACATCCGGCTCCGTGCGGGGATGGGCCAGAATTTCGGCGCGCAACGGCCAGTAGGCTTCAAAGGCGGTTTGCGCTTTTCCACCGTACGGCACCACGCGTTCTTTGCGGCCTTTCCCGAGGACGCGCAACATTTTTCCCTGGCGGTCCATATCGCCCAGGTTGAGACCGGTCAGCTCGCTGACGCGCAGCCCGGAGGCGTACAACAGTTCGAAAATGGCGCGGTCGCGCTTCAAGATGAGTTTTTCGTTTGCATCGGATCGCGGCGTGGATGGGCGCTTGCGCTTGGTGACCGCAAGGTGGCCGCTCGCAAGTTCGTCCAGGAATCCGTTCATCTCACCCGGCGTCAGCACGCGCGGCAGCCGCTTCGGAAGTTTCGGAGTGCTCACCAGGCGCGCCGGGTTCTGCTTCGCAAATTTTTCGCGCACACAGAACTTAAAGAATGTCCGCAGTGCTGCCAGTCTGCGCGCCACGGTGGTCTTTTCGAGTTTGCGGTCGTAAAGCCAGCTAACGAATTCGCGGATGGTGCGGTGGTCCACTTGCGCGAGGGGCAGCGTTCTTTCGCCGGGTGGAGTGAGGAACGCCTGAAAGTCCACGAGGTCCCGCCGGTATTCCCGGATCGTGTTGGGCGAAGCGTTCCGCTCGAAGCGTAGGTAGTGCACGAACTTGTCGATCAAATGCTTCATGGAAGCTCCGCCAGCATTCTTGAATTATAGAACATCGCCGCGCCATTCGCGCCAATGCGTTCCCCGATGACACAAAGCATATGTTGGACTCGCCTTCACTACACTGGCATGAATTCGCTTTCACGCAGATTGCAACCACGGGTTGGAGATTTTTGGATTAGCGTCTCAGAAAAAGAAAAAGGCCGGGCACTTTCGCGCCCGGCCCTTTCTTCCAGGGGAAGGAATTACTTGCTACCGAGCTTTATCAGAAACGCGGCGCTGTACTTGAAATTGTTCTGATTTGGCGCTCCGGGGGTAAACGCATGGTAGAAACGCGTCTGCTCATAATCCACTTTGGCGACGCGGATGGCGAAATGTCTGCCCAGCGAGAGGTCAAGACCACCGCCAAACGTGAACGCAAAGTCGTTCTCCGATTGAGAAAATGTAGCCCCAGTTGGCGGCGGGTTGGGTACTGTGACCGATGAACGCCCCACCCCGAACATCGCGTGAACAAAGGGTGAAAGTCTGTGATGCCCGAGAGGATAGATTCGCGGACCGAACACGAAACTATAGATATCCGTCTTGTCGCTCAGGCCAATAAACAGCGTGTCCGGCTGGCTCTTGTACGTCCCGTCAAAGTCTGCCGCGACTGCCAGCCAGCGTTTGATGTTGTACTCTGCTGTGGCATTCCATCCATTCATATCCAACCTAGAGCTCTGGGGGACGTTGAATGATCGGAAAGTGTAGCCACCACCAACCTGAACCACGGGCGTGTCCTGGGCAAAAGTGGAAATACTGCATATTGCGAGGAACGCGAAAAGCGCGATTAGATTCTTCATTGCCTCAACCTCCTCAGAAATTCCGGCGCTAAATCACTTAGATTTAGGCACTTAAGAGCTCTTTGACTGGGTCTTTTTCAGCGCACCCAAGTTTGGCACACGTGTTCGCCTTCCCGAAACCGGAAAAATCCCGGATGTGCTGAACACAATACCCGCCTACCCGCCTCCGCTAGGCACATGTCAATTCCGATGCGGGAAAGTTCCCGAGTCGTTGCTTTGAGATTCCGGATTGGACCGGGTTAGCGCGGGTCTGGGGAATCCGGAGCTCTTCTGGTCAAAGCGGAATATTCTTCGGTGATCAGTCCACACAATTTGTCGATTTGGGACGAGTCTGCACTTGGGCGGAGGCGTCTCACAGGCACACTCGAAAGCAACTGGCCGAATAATCCAAACTCCCGCGCCCGCATTTCCTTGTCCAACATCCCCGTCGCGTACGAATTCGCCACAAGGGCGAGCAGACATTCTTGTTGGGTGGGCGCCTCGAGAAACGGGGCACTAGTCTCAGGGGTGCGCTCGCCAAGGAGGAAGATTGCCCCTAATGGAAGAGATTTTTCCACGAAGCGCAGTCGATCTTTGCCGAGTGTCAACATTCGCTTGTCCCAGTTGTCCGAAAATGTTGGGAGCGTTTTGTCCTGCCCATACAGCATCTTTACGGATTCTGGCCAAAGTGACAGGTACGGATACGCGGGCATCACATGAAATCCACTTTCCCGTTCCACAATCGCAACGACATCATCGGAGAGGACGGGCCGGCCCTGCTGCGCAAACGCTGCGGCCGTAGTGGATTTTCCCGCACCGCCATCGCCCACAAAAGCGACGGCGCGATCGTCGAATGCGACAGCGCTGGCGTGCAGGCATGTGACGCCACGCAGCCTGAGCAACAAGCCCAGCACCGGGCCCAGCAGAAATGTCGCCGCATCTTCCAGCGAAGATGGGGTCGGCCACGTCGCCCAGATTCTTGTTCCCTTTCGGTCCAGCCAAAATTTCATTCCATCGGAATAAGCCAGATACAGAATTGTCCCATCTGAGATTTCCCATATGCGTAAGGCGGACTCGCCAGCCGCGTCGAGATCCGAGCTGACAAAAGTTAGCCTTCCATGTTCAACCGAAATGTTCGAGTGAGGAGCAGGCGAAATCCCCAAGTGAGCTTCCACGTCGGGCGTCCTGCTGATCTGGGCGAGCAGGCTCAAACCGGGGATGGCAAGATTCGAACGGAGGCAAAGTCCGAAAACGGAATAGTTAAAATCCAACTTCGTTCAGCGAAGGCTGGTCCGAATGCGCGGAAACCTTCCACCGTCTGTGTGATGGCGCAGACCAACCTTTTGTGTGAGCTCTCGAACAGTCCCATAAACGGTTAACTGCGGTGAGGAATACTGCTTCTTCGTGTCCCGTTCGATGGGCTTACGCATTACTAGCCTCCGCATGCAAGTTATACCGAACTCTGCGAGCCGACTGCAACCAAAAGTTAAGGCAGATCGGACGCACCAGCGCGCTGGTTTGTTCGGACACTGTCCCGGCACTCAATGGAAGAAGAGCAGGGCGATTGATGAACTGCTCCACCTCTGCGGTCCAGTGTACATGATCCATCCACTCGGCTTCCTGCATTTGAACCTGTTCCAGCAGGGGATCGCCTGCAAGTGGAGTCTTCGGGCGCAAACGCACACTTTCGGGCAGCCGCCCGGCCATTGCCGCCCGCAACAACATTTTTTCGTAGAACCACGGAAACGGCGGCAGCGAGAGCAAAAAATTCACCAATCTCAAATCCATGAACGGATGGCGCACCTCGACAGGGCATCGCGTGACGCCCGGATTTTCATGCTCGAAAAGGTTGGACCACTGGGGAACCTCAAGCGAAGCGTGGGCAGTTGGGAGGATCGGATGTCCCAACGGTTGGGTGCCGATCACACCCTCTCTCCACCGCGCTTCGAGGTTCATTCTCCGCGCAAAATCAGGCGCAATCCACTTTGGAAACACGGGCGCTGTAGAATCGAGGCCAAACAGGCCTTTGATCCGCCGGCGAACCCCTGACCATGGCGACGGACGCACCCAAAGATAGCGCGGCACCTCTTCAAAAATGCGCGCCCACTCCCCGCGATGGAACAGATCCTTCGTATAGGGCCACATTTCAAAGTGCATCAAGTTGTCGCTGCCCTCACCGGAGAGCACGACGCGTGAATCCGCGGCGATCATCTTGAACTGATCGAAGAGCCCAGCGAAGAATGGATCTTCCACCGGTTCCGGTGACATGAACTCCGGGTCGTTCCAGCGGTCGAATAGCCGCAAGTGGTCCATCGCGAGGCAGCGGATTGGTATCCCCAGAAACTCCGCCACCTTGCGTGCAAATGCGCCATCGCGATCCGGAATTAAGGATTCATAAACGATGGTGTATGCGCGGAGATTGGAAGTGCTGCCGTTTTTTGACGCTACCTCGCGTGCCATCGCGGCGATGGACGCAGAGTCTAGTCCGCCGCTCAGCAAAATGCCGACATCGTCGATGCGCAGCCGGTCTGCGATCGCGGCCTGCAGCAGCACCTGGAAATGCTCGACGTAATCGTCAGCGTGCCGATAGCGGATCCGTCCATCCGTCGGCGGAGTCCAATAGCGTCTCACCTGCAAGCCGTGCGCGGTAACGGTGAGCGAATGCGCCGGAGGGAGGCGGCGGACGTCGCGGAAGGTAGTGGCTGCATTGTCGCAGTTCAGTCCGAACAACAGAAAATCTGCGATTGCGGATTCGTTCAAATCTTCGCTGACCTCGGGGTGCTGGCGCAGGCATTCGAGCGTGTTACCAAATAGGAATAGGTCGCAGTTGTCGACGTAATAGAAAGGCTTTACGCCCAAATGATCACGCACGCAGAAGAGAGTTTTGCGGCGGGCATCCCAGATTGCAAATGCAAAATCACCGCGTAAATGCAGCACGCAATCGGCACCCCAGGCAGCATACGATTGCAGGATTAATTCCGAATCCGGCGCCGCGCGTTGCACTTTGTTGCCCGCCATCTCGAGTTCCGCAATCAACTCGGCCCGGGAATCCAAACGCGCATCCGCCGTGATGGACATACTTCCGTCCAGGGTGGCAGGTTGGTGGTCGTTCAACGACTCGCGCGTGGTGCGCAGCAATGTGTGGCCCAACCCGACACTCTCTCCCGTCCATGTATCGCGTGCATCCGGCCCGCGATACGAAAGGAGGTGAGTGAGGCCCGTCAATAGCGCTCGATCAACCGGAGCCCCATCGCGATGGTAGATGCCAACTATTCCGCTCATTGAGCTTGCGTCTCCATCGCAGTGGCAGAGCCCTCGAATGGCACAAAGTGAAGATGCTCTTCACTCATGTCGCTGATCATACCGCCTTCGAATTCCACCCAGGCGTGCGCCTCAAAACGACCCGCTTCCTTCCGTGCGCCGATCTTCAAACCTGCCGCAAGACCATGCCGCCGCAGCAGCCACCACAACACGAGCGATTGTTCGAGACAGTTGGTCCGGAAGGGAAGATAGCGTGCCGCTGCCGACTCCATCCGCGCCAAGTCCTCTCCTATTTTTGCCTTCGCGCTGGCGTCGAACGACGACTCCACACTAGGCCCGCGCGTGAAACGCTCCACCGCAGCTCTCCACCGGCGGAAACCTGTGACTCGCAGGCCGGCATATGTTGCTATGAGTGCCCCCGCAGCTTCGAGCAAAGCAATCCGCTCGAATACGGTCAGGCTCCAAAACCTGTACCAAGTTTTCATCGCCGGTTTCAACCCGCAACCTCGCATAAAGTCGCGTGGCCAGATCGGACGGCCCGGGCTGGTGAGGGTCTATCCATGTGGGCCAGCAAGGAGAACCCCCAAAACTCTGCTCACAATCAGGCTGCTGCAGCGCTTCGTACCTCGATTAATCCCTCACCACGCATTTTTTCCAGCAGCTCTATCAGATCTTGCTCGCAGCGGTCTGCTTCCACGTCATACTCACTCAACAGGGTGTCGCGCAGCTCGCCCACGCTTATTGGCTCCCGCAGCAGCTTCCAGACACGGGCGCCGACTGGATCTAAACCATAATAGACGCTATTTTTCAGGTTCAGGATGGCTGACTCATCCCCCAGAGGACACGAAACTTGCTCGCTGGCGGCAACGACCACTGATTGAACGCGAAGAGGTGCGTCCATCTCTTGTGTCCTCTAGGGCTAGGTGGGTGTGCCTGCCGGAACTTCCGGCAGCACTCGGCTGCGGCAGTCTGCACGCCCTGTGCGATCCGCTTCACGCCCCGGGGTATTCTACCGGGAGTTACGAGCAACAAGCAATATCGGAACTGGATTCATCCCAGCAAATTCGGTTATAACGGCGATTGATGTCTTCCCTGGCTATTACGGTTGAGGCTCTCGAAAAATATTTTCCACCAGCACTTTCCGGGTGGCGCGCACTGTTGCAGCCGGTTGCCAAGCCAACGGAGCGCGCCCTAGCCGGTGTTACCTTCACGGTCGGTGCCGGGGAGGCGGTGGCCCTGGTTGGGCCGAACGGTGCCGGAAAATCCACGCTTCTTCGCATCCTCGCCACACTGATCATTCCCACGAGCGGCCGCGCAACTCTCGCGGGCTTCGATGTCCTGCGGGATGCGGCCGGCGCGCGCCGGCAATTCGGCTATCACACGGGAGGCGACGAAGGATTCTACGGTCGGCTCAGCGGCCGCGAAAACCTGGCCTTCTTCGCCGCGATGAACAACATCACTGGAGCGGACGCGCGGGACCGGATTGCGCGGGTCGCGCACTGGATGGAGATTGATGCAGACCTGCGCCGCCAAGTCCGCACCTACTCCACAGGTATGATGCACCGGCTGGGCCTTGCGCGCGCGCTGCTTCATAGTCCCGAGATTCTGCTGCTGGACGAGCCAACGCGAAGCCTTGACCCGCTCGCCGCCGCCGATTTTCGCCGCCTCTTGAAGGATGAGCTTGTCCGGCGCCACGGCACGACGCTTCTCTTCACCTCGCACACACTCAGCGAAGTCGATGAGATTGCCGACCGGGTGATTCTGTTGGAATCCGGGCGAATGCTCGCTTGCGATACACCTCGTGGCCTGCGCAACTCTACCGGTGCACCGACGCTCGAAGGGGCGATCAAGCGGCTCGCTCGCCATCAGGCGCCAGCGGCAGAGGCGGTGCAATGAGCATCCTTGCCACACCGCGGAAACTCGCTGCGTTCTTCTGGCGGGATCTTGCCATCGCCCGCGGCTATCGCGGCGCACTGGTGCTGGAAACGCTCGAAGCACTCTTTGGCGTTGCCACTTACTACTACCTCTCGCGCTTTGTGCAGACGCCAGAGCTCGCTCGCGAGCTCCCTGCCGGAAGCAACTATTTCGCCTTTGCCCTGGTGGGATTCGCATTCTTCGACTACCTCAGCGTGTCGATCGGCGCATTCGATGCCAGCCTCGAGGAAGCTCATCAGAACCGGACGCTTGAGGCGCTGCTGGTGACGCAGACACCACTGCCCGTAATCCTTGCTGGTTCAGCCCTCTATCCCTTCGTCGCACTCGCCCTGCGCACGTGCGTCTATTTGGCATGGGGGGTGCTGCTGTTCGGGTTTGCGCCGCAAGCCGCGAATTGGCCGGGTGCGGTTGCGATCCTCCTCGCTTCCATCCTGGCGTTTGCGGGGCTCGGAATCATGTCCGCCAGCTATCAAATTCTTTTCAAGCGCGGGAATCCCGCGAAATGGGTCGTCCTGGGAGTCTCAGGTCTTGTCGGCGGCATGATGTACCCGATCACGGTTCTGCCGCGCCCGCTGCAAATGCTGGCCCGCATGATACCGGTCACCTACTCGCTGGAGGGAATGCGCGCGGCGTTGCTGTCGGGCGCGAGTTGGGGCCAGATATGGCCGTCCGTCGCGGCTTTGCTGATCTTCGCCGCGATTCTGCTCCCACTTTCGTTTGCGCTTTTCGCCTGGGCACTGCGCCGCACAAAGGTCACCGGCACACTTACTCACATCTAGTGTTCTCAACCACCGGTAAATTGCTCTTGGTAGGAATTGCCCTACGGGGCAGTCAACGAGAAAAATCAGCAGCTTGGCAAGCCGTCAGGAATTTGGGAATGCTTCGTTGCGTGGTGTCGGCGGTTCGCCAGAATCTCGGTTTGGGGGAGGCGGCGCAAAGCCGGCGACGCCAGCCGCATTCGCAGCGCGGTCGCGCAGGATCTCGCCGAGACCGTCGAACACTTTCGCGCAGGAATCCCTCAGCGCCTGATCCGCCGAACGCATCAAGGACTCGATGGTATTCTGTCCGTGCTCGTTCAACCGCCTGACCGACGACACCATCCAGGAATCGCACATGGTGTCCAGCCGCTCCTGGTATCTACCCGCAGCCTCGCCGCTCAATTTATCGAGACTTCCCACCCAATCACGTTGATGGGCCTCGCGTTCCGCGCGGTAGCCTTGGAGCGTGGCCGCAAATTCCGCCGCTAAAGCTTCCCGGCCGTCTGAGATGCTAGATTCAAGCTGCGAAGCCATCTGCGCGTGGAACCGGTCGATCGACGTGCGCGCGGTCGTCTCAAGATTGCGAAGCAACATCTGCGTCGAGCGTTCCAATTCTTCCGCTCTTTCGTGCAATGAACTCCGGCTCGCCGCCGTAAAGCTTTCAAGTTCCTGTTCCGAAACGCCACGCAGCACCCGCCCGAACGATGCGGCCGCTGCCTCGGCCGCCTCATCCAGGCGCGTTCGCGCGCGTCCGACGAGCCCATCTGCGACACCTTGGAGTTGCTGATCGATCTGCGCCACGCGGGCGGAAGATTGCCCATCGAGCATCAATTCAAATTTCTGCGACGCTTCGACGGTTTGTTCCTCGAAGCGCTGGCCGGCGGCGGTGAGCATTTGCTCCACCTGCACCTGTAACCTTGCCCTCGCCTCCTGCTGGAACCATTCGGATGCGCGGCCGATGGATTCCGCGGCGGTGTGCGATGCACGCACCCCGCTGGTCTCCAATTCCTCATTCCATCTCGCAAGCGCCTCCTTCCGGGCCACTTCGAAGTCGTTGTGGAGTTCGGAAACCGTTGCAGCCGTCTGCGCCGCAACATCGCGCTGGTTATTCTCCGCTAACTGCCGCAATCGTTCGCGGTGCAGCCGCAACCCTTCTTCAGCCTGTACTTCGCGTGCGGCAAGCTCGCACACCAGTTCCGGTACGCGTTCGAGATGAGGTGCAAGCTTTGATTCCACATCCGCCACCATTCGCTCAATGAATTGCTGCCCCTGCGATTCGAGTGACGGCGCCACTCGCTGCGAAATTCCCGCGGCAAGATTCTCGGCGCGGCGGCTCATCTCGGCCGTCTGCGCATCCAGCATGTTTTCCAGCCGCCGGTGCAGCAGATTCAGAGAGTCCTGGCTCGCTGCCTCAAATTGGGCTGAGTATTCCTTCATGCGCCCCGCGGACTGCTCGATATCCGCGAGCGATGCCCGCGCTTGCGCCAATTCCTGTTCGAGCGCCGCCCTCACTACGCTGACCGTCTCGCGCGCCTCCGTCGAAACTTGCTCAAGTGGCTGGCGCAGTTCGCCAATCCGCTCGGTAATTTTCTGTTCGCCGTTGCGCAAGATGGCTTGCGAGTGTTCGGACAATTGCCCCACGAGGCGCTGCATGCCGCTATCGAGTGAAGATTGCAGCAGCTCATTCCACTGAGCCCGGGCCAGCGTCATCTCGGATTCCAGCCGCCGCCGCCAGTCCGCGGCCGCCGCCTCGATTCCAGCAACCTCTTCCTTCGGCAATTCGACCGCCTGTTTCTGCGCACGGACGGCTTCTCCCGCAGCTTCGACCACTTCGATTTGCAGGCGCGCCTGCGCCATCCGGCTGGCGGCTTCGGCGGCAGCTTCATTCTCCAACCGCAACGCCTGCGCCCTGCGGTCCAGCTCGCCCATCAAGTCGCGCGCGCGGCTAAAATTCTCTTCGAGCTCGGACTTCAGCTCTTTGAGAAACTCTTTCTGCTGCGACGCCAATAGAGCGGAAAATTGCTCGCGCGCGCCACTTTGCACCTGCTCGGCTTCTTCCTTCCAACGACGGAAGAATTCCTCGGCCGTGGCTGAGCGCCGGCGTTCGATCTCATCGGATGCCTGCTGGATCCTCTCGTGGGCGTGCGATGCCGCGGTTTCCACCGCCTTCATCGCTTCTCGCTCGAGTTCCGCTCGCAATTCCCTCAGCAGCGGACTATCTGCTGCCAGCGTAAACACAAAAGGTGCGCCGGATTCCCCTTCCGGCATCTCCGAGGGCGTATTCTTCATGTCGTTCATGAGTTTTCCCATATAAGTGGCAAGTATTTTCGGAACAGTTGAATCTGATGTCTCCGCAGTCCGCTCGTCGGCTTCCGCCGGCGCACTCACACGCGAACTGGCTGCGGCCGCTGCCAGTCTCCAGCTCTCCGGTGAAACTTCCAGCCCCCAAAGATCGGCCGGACTTTCAAGCTCTGCGTTGATCTGGAAAAATTCACGGACCGAATGAGGCCGCTGAATCCACGACACACGGGCGCGCACGTTGCGCCGCTCCGCGCTTTTTGGGAGTTCCAGCGTCACCCAGGTGTTTTTCGGAAGATGATGCTTGGAGGCGTACCTGCACCCGTGCAAGTTGAATGCCAGCGTCGTGGTGCGCTCCTCGAACGGCTGGCCGAGCAGATCGATTCCGCGAACGATCAATGGAAGAGAATCGGAAACCCGTTCGCTGCGTCGGCGCTCCGTGTTTGGTTGGATGGAGTCCACTTCGCGCACCGGCTTTCTTGAACCTGACTGCGTGAGGATAGCACTCTCGCACGCGCGGGTCGAGAGCAGAAAGCCGGTCCCCGAAGGTCGTTCGCGGGCACCTGCCTTCGAGGAAATCGCTCAGCCCTGTAGATCCGCCGAGGTCTCGGAATTACCTCTTCTTCTTTTTTCCAATCGAGATGTCTTCTCCGCCGCTGATAGCCGCCAGTTGCTCGAGCGCAGCCTTCGCTTGAGCGGCCAGGGGCGTGTTGGGCGCAGTGTCGATGCACTTCTGATAGGCCTCTGCGGTACCTGGCGGGATGATGTAAATGATCTTCTCGCCCTGTTCCTTTGAATCGATCTTTGAGGATAGTGCGCCGCCCAGCAGGTACCACGTCTGGGCATCCTTTGGATCGGCTGCCGACGCTTTCTGCAACGGAGCCACAGCCTCGGGCAATTTCCCCTTATTGCTGAGCACGATTCCGATGTTCTTCCAGCAGTGCGCGGTGCCTGTCGGATCGATCGCTGCGAGTTTGCCGCAACTGGCTCCCGCTTCGGCAACCTTTGCTTCTACGGCCTTCTGATCCGTTTGTGCGGCGGCGACGTTGGCCAGATTCAGGCTGAGATGTTCGTAAAATGGCGCAGAAGGCGCCAATTCGGCAGCCTTTTGAAAGGCATTCGCAGCTTCATCAAAATGACCCGAGAATTCATAGGCCTGCCCAAGATTTGACCATACCGTCGAGTGGGCTCTCGTATCCTTTGGCGGCACGCCCTGTTCGGCCTGCTTCAGTTCGGTGATGGCCGTCTGATAATCGGTGTTCAGCTTGTCCTGGATGGCGCCTTTTTGATCCGCGGTAGCAGTCTTGAGCTGCGGACGGACGTTATTGGCGTCATTGAGCGCGGCCATGCCGGCGTCAAAATGCTGCTTCATATTCTTGAATTTATTTTCTTCTTCTTCCCGCTTCTTTATTTCCTCGGCGGTCGGGCCCATTTTCCCGGCCAATTCTTTAAAATTGAGATTGAACCCGTTGTCCTTGCCCGCCTCCACCCGAAAGCGAACCGAGAAATTCAGCTGGTCCTTTTCCTTAATCACCGTGATGACGTACTCGCCGGGCGGCACACCCAACTGCGTGAACATCCCGGACTTGTCCGTCTTGACGTTGAACACCTTTCCGTTGTCCGGACTCTTGATTTCCACCGAGACATCCGCATAGGGTTTTCCATCATTATTCTTTATATCACCCACTATTTGCCCGGTGTTCTGCGCCGCCGCTATCGTCGCAAACAGAAGTGCAAGAACCAGCGCTGTACAGGCGGTGGTGGTTCGTCTCATGAGGTCATCTCCTCCTGCTTACAGTTGGATGCGGCCGGCTATTATCGCGCAACTCGTGCCCGGTAGGCGATAGGATCCATCTCGCTGGCCCCGGCAAACGCCTTCAGCCGCAGCCGGCAACTATCGCACGATCCGCAGGCTTCATCTTCAAATTGATAGCACGACCAGGTGCGATCCAGCGGCGCGCCCAATTCTTTGCCGCGGCGCACGATATCACTTTTTCGCATCGCAATCACGGGCGTCACGATTTCGATCTGCGTTTCCGGCCGCGTCCCCTCGCGCACCAATTGCGAGAACGCTCGATAGTATTCCGCCCGGCAATCCGGGTATCCGGAACTGTCTTCCGCCACCGCGCCGATGAAGATCGCAGTCGCGCCAATCACCTCCGCCCAGCTCACGGCTGCGGAAAGAAAATGCGCATTGCGAAATGGAACGTAGGTGATCGGAATTCCGGCACCTGCACTGAGGGCGGCCCCGGATTCAGGCACCGCGATGCGCTGGTCCGTGAGAGCCGACCCGCCAATCTGCGCGAAGGAATCGAAGCGAACCACCAGCCGCTCGCCCACCCCGTAAAAATCCGCGATTTCATCGAACGCGCGTCGCTCGCGTCGCTCTGTCCGTTGACCGTAACTCGCGTGCAACACCGCTAAACGGTGCGTCTGATTTGCAATTGCCGCCGTCACGCAAGAGTCCATTCCCCCGCTCAGCAGCACAACCGCCTTTGGCTTTTCCGTCATCTCCGCCGATCAAACTCCCTTCATTGCCGGGTCCCAGATAAATTTGTGCAATTGCAGCCCCAGCCGTACGGGCAGTCCATCCTCGAGGATCCACTCCACCAGTTCGCGTGCCTCGAGCCCGGGCCAACTCCCCGCGGGATCCGCGAATACGGGCGAGAACAGGACTGAATGGACGTGCTTCGTCAGATCATGCTGACGGGTGAATTCGCGCGCAAATTCATAATCGCGGCGCGTAGCAATCACAAACTTGATTTCATCCTTCTGGGTCACCGCTTCCAGATTCGCCATATCAAAGGTGTCGGCCTCGCCGGAGTCCGGGCACTTCACATCTACGATCTTGATCACATCGCGTGGAAGCCCGCCGACAAACCGCTCGCCACTCGTTTCGATCATCACCGTATATCCAGCCGCAAGAAGTTTTTCAGCAAGCTCGGGCGTTTCGGGTTGCAACAGTGGCTCGCCTCCGGTGATTTCGACCAACTGCACGCGATCTCCTCCGTCGCCGGCAAGTACTCGCACGCGTTCGGTTACGCCATCCACCGAGATCTTCACGCCACCGTGGAACGCGTACGCGGTATCGCACCAGGTGCAGCGAAGATTACAACCCGTGAGACGCACGAAGACGCAGGGCAGTCCCGCCCGCGTCCCCTCACCCTGAATGGATTTGAAAATCTCGGTAATCTGCATGAAGCACATCCGACCCCGCGGTCAGCGGCCTGCTCCCGGGCCACCCTGCCGTGCGCTCTGCCGTCGCAGCAGATAAATCACGCCGAGAGTTGCCACGACGATCTCCGCGCCGGTGATGATTGCAGCCAGCCGCCATCCCCACCCAAACAGTAGCCAGAGGAACGACGTGATAATGGCTGGAATACCGATGATGTAGAACGCTCGGTTCATGATTGAATCGCTCTATCCTGGCTCGCACACAATCCGGAAGAGGTCCTCTTCTACGGCTTGTACGTCGCGGCAGTCACATCCGTCTCCCAGACCGTGATGCTGGCCACGCCTGCCCCATTCGGCGTCTGGCGCAATTGTTTCGCCGTCTCCTCATAGATGTACCGGGCAATATTTTCGGCCGACGGGTTCAGCACGTCAAAGGGTTTCAATTCGTTCAAATATTTATGGTCGAGCGCGCGGATCACGCCATGAATTACTTGTTTTAGGTGCACGAAGTCGTACAGCAAGCCCACCGAATCGAGTTCCTTGCCCGCCAGTGTCACACGCACTTTGTAATTGTGCCCGTGCAGGTCCTCGCATTTCCCTTTGTAGCCACGCAGGTTGTGAGCCGCGGCGAACGATTCGTCAACGTAAACTTCGTACATGCCCAATCCTTCGAGCCTATTCTATGGCCCGGTTTCCTCGCTCAGGCTACTTCGGATGGTTTTCCATGAAGCGCGCCACTTCGGCGAGGTCCTGCGTGGTCGTGTAATCAGGCAGGGACTCGAGAAAAATTCTACCATACTGCATCCGCCGGATACGGTTATCGAGAATCGCCAGAATCCCGCGATCCGTCTTCGACCGGATCAGCCGCCCGAACCCCTGCTTCAGCGCCAGCACTGCCTCCGGCACTTGATACTCGGCGAAAGCGTTGCGCCCGTCTTCCTCGAGCGCCCGCACGCGCGCCGCCACGATCGGATCGCTCGGCACAGCAAACGGCAACTTATCAATAATTACGCACGAAAGCTGCGACCCGGGCACGTCCACGCCCTGCCAGAAACTTGCGGTCGCAAAAAGGACCGCATTCGGCGTCGTCCGGAAGCGGTCCAGCAAAATCGTTTTCGGCGCCGTGCCCTGAAGTAGGAGAGGGAATCGTACGCGGCCGGAGACGCGCTCGTGAAGATCCCTCATCTGCGCATTGCTTGTGAACAAGCAGAACGCGCGCCCGTGCGAGATTTCCAGCAACTCGATAATTTCCTGTGCCGCGCGCTCCCCAAAGGAGGCATGCCGCACATCCGGCAGCGATCTCGGAATGTAGAGCAGCGCTTGCTCCCGGAAATTGAACTCCTGCGGCAACACCACTTCCTTCGACGGCTGCACGCCCAGTCGCTGCTTCAGATAATCGAATCGCCCGCCCACGGCCAGTGTCGCCGACGTCAGCACCACCGTCTCGAACTGGTCGAACAGTTTCTCGCGCAGGATTTCGCTCACATCGATCGGCGTGGCCGCCAGAAATACTCCCTTCCCGCGCCGTTCGTACCAATACACGTAGCTCTTTTCCTCGCTTTCAAGCAGAAATTCCAGTTCGCGCCGCATCTCGGCCGCGCGCCGTGCAAGTGTCACCACTTCTTCCGGCTTCGGCGAGAGCGCCGAAAGTTCCGTCTCGATCCGCTTCACCGCCTGGCAAAGGTCGTCGTACGGCTCCCGGTTGCGCTCGAGGAATGATTGCCGCTCGGCAGGCCCAAACGGGTACCGCCCTTCGCGCTCTGGAAAATTCTCGAAAAAGCCGCGCCCGCGTTCGCGGAGCCGCGCAAGATGTTTGCGCAGCGGCGCCGCCTCGATTCGCAGCACGCGCAGCATGTTTTCCGTGTCGCGCGAAAGTTCCTCGAAGCGATAGCTCGAAATCTGCCGCCCGAAATAATCGCTGGCCACATCTTCGATTTCGTGCGCCTCGTCGAAGATGACGGCGGAATATTCCGGCAGGATCGAGCCGAAATCGTCCTGCCGCACGGCCAGGTCCGCAAAAAACAGGTGGTGATTGACGATGATCAGGTCCGCTTCCTGCGCCCGCTGGTGCATCGCCGTGATGAAGCATTTCTCAAATTCAGCGCACTTCCGTCCCGTGCAGAGGTCGCTCCGCGCATCAATCCGGTTCCACAGCTCAGCATCATCGGGAAGAAAAGTGAGTTCGCTGCGGTCGCCCGTCTCGGTCAGTTTTTCCCAGTCGCGAATCTGTGAAAACCAGTCAAGCTCGTCAATCCCCTTCAGTACCGGCTGGTCCGCCATCTGATGCACCTTCTGCCGGCAAAGAAAATTCGATCGCCCCTTCATCAGCGCCGCCTTCAGGTTTGGCGCAAAATGCTTCTGCAAGAATGGGACGTCCTTTTGAAACAATTGCTCCTGAAGCGATTTCGTCGCCGTGGACACCACCACGCGCCGCCCGCTCATAATCGCCGGGATCAGATACGCGAGAGTCTTACCCGTCCCCGTCCCCGCCTCAATCACCACATGCTGCTGCTTTTGAAAAGCGTCTTGAACGATCTCCGCCATCCCAAGCTGCGACGGTCGGAATTCGTATCCGGGATGCCGCTTTTCCAGCAGCCCGCCGGGGCCGAAAATCCCTTCGACAGAAATTTGGGTGGCCTGCTCCGTGGGGGCGGCCTTCCACGCTTCCGGCGTCCCGGTCGCTGTCTGATCGCGAAAGCCGGCCTCCTCCCTCACTTCCGTTTTCGCGGTTGCTGCTTTCTTGGACATATATAGGGATCGCGCGGATCTGCCGCGGTCGTTAAGAATAAACTAAAACAGGCAGCAATGTGGGAGCGAAACGACTAGCTGAACAAATTCGGAAGGGCCAGCTGATTTTTCATCCCGATGCATGTGAAGCGGCGCCCGCGTCGGAATGGCTGGGGAATTTACCGCCGCAGTAACGAAATGTAAGTTAGGACAGCCCTCGGCATTATTTCTTTCGTGTTTCCGGCGTGTAATGTTCCTGAAGATACTTGATGATTTTCGGTGCGACGCCTTCGGGATTGGTCATGCCGAAAGTCTTGATCATCTTGTTGACTTCGGCCTCCCAGGTCGCCGCCGGAAGAGGCGGTTGCATGATTATGTAGCGCGGGCTGTGGCAGGTGTTGCAGTAGCTCTCGACCAATTCGCGGCCTTCGCCGGCCGCCAACTCCGGCCGGTAGAGCGGATATGCGTCCACGCTATATGTGGCACCGTTTGCCTGCTTCCGGGAAACTGTCTGCATGACGCTTCCCTGATTCTTGTCCGTGTAATTGCCGGTCTGCGTTTGGGCATACACCGGCCCCCCAGCCAGAATCAAGATCACCGCCGCAGCAATTACAGACAGAGCGCAGTTCCTCATGAAGTGACCTCTCATCCGGCGGTCCCGACTTCGATTTCCTGGCGTTCGATCCGATTCCAAAGGTAGCCGCCGGGATTCCACACGCCCTCGTCGGGCTGCACGTTGCCCTTCTCGTCGAAAGCACGCACAGCCAGCATGTATCGTCCCGCCCGCTCCGGAATCCAGCGGTGCTCCCAGGTGCGGAACGAGTACGCGCCGAGGTCTTCGCCCAGGTGCGCCTGGCGCCAGGTCTTCCCGTCGTCCGCTGAGACTTCCACTTTCACGACGCGCCCGTAGCCGCTGAAGGCGACACCGCGCAGCGTCACAGGTAGCTTCATGGGAATTTTGCTGCTCCCATCCGGCGCGATAATAAATGACCGCACCGGCATCCGGCCGATTGGAACCGTTTTCACCTGGCCGGCTTTCACATCTTCTGGGGTGGTCGTGCCCCGCGGTGTGTCCGGGATGCGGTATGCCGTCTTCATCCAGAAGTTTTCGTCGGCCTTTTGCAGCACGCGAATCCAACTCAGCGACTTCACCCAGTACGTTGCGAAGTGGCCCGGCATCACCAGTCGCAGAGGGAAGCCATTCAGCATCGGCAGCGGTTCGCCGTTCATCGAATAGGCCAACACGCACTCCTCAAATGCAGGGTTGCTCAGCTCGATCGATTTCATAAATGCGTGCGAACCCAGCCCCTCCGGCCCCTTGCCGTGGTCGAGGCCCTGGAACTGCACCGCTACAGAATCCTTCTTCACGCCGGCGGCTTGCAGCACATCGCTGAGTTTCAGGCCAGTCCAAACGGCGTTGCCCATTGCCCCGTTGCCCCATTGTCCGCCCGGCACGCGCGGCTGGAATCGGCTGCGGCTGTTTCCCGAGCACTGGTTGACAGCAGTCAAGGAAACCGGTTTGTACTGGCTCAGCAGGTCGCTCATCGAGAGAGCCAGCGGTTTTTCCACGTTTCCTTCTACATGCAGCCGCCATTCGGAGAGGTCCACACTGTTCGGAATTTCGTCCAGGTGCCAGCGAACATAGAACGAGCTGTTGGGTGTGATGGCCGAAAGGAAAGACTGGCGCGGCGTTTCAAGCTGCACCGGCCGGTCGGTCAGCATGATCAAAGGTTGCTTTTCTGGAAAGGTGCCGATCGGGCCTACCGAGTTCCAGTAGGGGTTCGCGCCGGGCCCAGTGAAACTCGGTACCAGCCGGGCGGCCTCGTCCTGCATCGCCGCGTATAACCCGCTCCCGCATCCCAGGGCTAACGCTCCGCCTCCAGCACCCAACATTTTCAGCAGCGCGCGGCGAGACAATCCATTTTGTTCTTGAATTATCACGGGCAGCCTTTCCTGTCACAGCGGGAACTTCCGATCTGTACGCTCACCTTTGCGCGGAACCATACGCCCGCCGCCCGTTCGTGTCAATCTCAGCTCGCCTCGGAACGCCGTCAGCTCGAGATGGATCCACAATCCGCGGCAGGAAGCTCGTCGCAACCACCTCAATGCATCATAAATTTCACGGCGCATCCTGTGGCGATCCCGGCCAAAATCAGCCATGCCGCATTGATTTTGTAGCGCATCAAAATGAAAAAAGCGATCACCCCCTCGATCGCCGTGAAGATATCCACGATCGCGCCGCGCGCCAATTGCCATGAAACTGCCGCCATCAACCCCATCGTCGCCGCGTTGATGCCGTCGAGAAATGTGCGCGCAGCGGCGGAGCCTTTCAGCTTGGGAATCAGCGGAAACAAAATCGCCACGAATATAAATGAGGGAAGGAACATTCCCAGCGTGGCGAGCATCGCTCCCTTAAACCCGCCCGTCGCGTACCCGATGAACGTGGCCGTGGCAAACACGGGTCCGGGTGTAATCTGTCCGGCCGCAATGGCATCCAGCAGTTGCTTCTCCGTCAGCCAGTGCAGATGGCGCACAAAATCGTGGTGCAGAAATGCCAGCAGCACGTAGCCGCTCCCATAACTCACCGCCCCTATTTTCATGAAGGTAAGAAAGAGTCGCGTGAAGGTGAACGGAATCGCCGCAGCAGTGGCCCCCGCGGCGCTTGCCGCAGTAAGTCCCGCCAAGGGAGGGAATGCCGCGTACTGTCTTTTTTTCCAGGTCTCGGCCAGCCCTATGGCTCCGAACAGCACGGCAGTGCTAAGAACTATCATCACCACCGAGACGCCCAGAAAATACAGCACCAACGCCGCCGCCCCCAGCAGGAACAACCACACAGTTTTTATTGCCGTGCGCCCCAGGCTCCAGAGCGCGTCCGCAATGATGGCAATCACGACGGGGTTCACGCCGTAGAGAACCCATTGCACCGCAGGCAAACTTCCGAATCGCACGTACACCCACGCCAGCACCAGAATCGTCAGTATCGCCGGCAGGATGAATAAAGGGCCTCCGAACACCAGCGCGGGCCAGCCCGCTCTCCAGTAGCCCAGTGCAATCACCGTTTCCGTCGCGGAAGGACCCGGAATTAAATTCATGATGCCGAACAGGTCCAGGAAGTCCTGCTCGGAGATCCACCGCCGGCGTTCCACTACCTCGCGGCGCATCATGGCGATTTGGCCGGCCGCGCCCCCAAACGCCAGCGTTCCGACCTTCAGAAACACGTGCAAGACTTCGCGCAATGCTCCGCGCGTCATGCTCGGGACGATTTTTTCGGTCTCTGTCATCCGGGACGGCGGAAGATTCCTCGTTCGATTACGGCCCCGCTAAAGTATCATGTTCATTCCATTCCGCAGACCGCGCCATGTGGGTCGCCGCTGCACGGCCCCGCATCGCGAACGCTCTCCCGGATTTGCAATATGACTCAGAAAAAACCATCCATCGTAATCGTTGGCCGCCCCAACGTGGGCAAGTCCACGCTGTTCAATCGGCTCACGGGCACCCGTCGCTCTATCGTGACCAACGAGCCCGGCATCACGCGCGACCGCATCTATGCCACCGCGCACTGGGAGGGGCGCAATTTCGAAGTTGTGGACACTGGTGGAATCGTCCCGGAGGACAAAGCCGGCATCCCCGGCGAAATCCTGCGGCAGGCAAAATTTGCGATCGACAATGCTACTCGCGTCGTGCAGGTCGTGGACGGCCGCTCCGGCCCCATGCCGCTCGATGAAGAGCTCGTGCAACTCCTCCGTCGCGCCGGCAAGCCTCCAGTCCTCGCTGTCAATAAAGTCGACTCGGCGAAGCAAACGGAAATGGCCGCGCAGTTTTACGAAATGGGCGATGAAATCTTCCCGATTTCCGCGGAGCACGGTTTTGGCGTGGATGTATTGCTCGACGCGATCACCGAAACTTTTCCCGCCGGCGAAACGATCGAAGAACAGCCGGACGTCAATCTCGCCATCATCGGCCGCCCCAACGTCGGAAAATCCACACTGCTGAATCAACTCGTCGGCGCCGAGCGCTCCATCGTCTCTCCCGAACCCGGGACCACCCGCGACGCTGTGGACACGCTCGTCGAGCGCCACGGCAAAACGTACCGATTCCTCGATACCGCCGGCATTCGCCGCAAGGGCAAGACCAGGCTCGTCGCCGAAAAACTCAGCGTCATCATGGCGCGCCGCCATCTCGAACGCGCCGACGTCGCCATCCTCGTTGCCGATGCGGCCGTCGGCGTCACTTCGCACGACGCCACCATCGCCAGCTACGCCGAGCAATCCGGCCGCTCCGTGATCATCGTGATGAACAAGTTTGATCTTGCGCTCGAGGCCGCGGCGGCGAAATCCGCGCGCGAAAAGAAAGCAGGAGAGAAGGCAGCGGGAGCGAGCCCAAGCAAGGTGCTTGCAGATTACGAGCCGCTGGTCCGTGAGAAATTGAAATTCTTGAGCTACGCTCCGATCGTATTTCTTTCCGCGCTCACCGGCGACCGCGTCGAAAAACTCTACACCCTGATTGACCGTGTCGCCGAAGCCCGCAAGCGCCGCATCTCCACCGGCGAATTGAATCGCTGGCTCGCCAACGTTGATCTCGAGCGCGGCACATCTCCCGCCAGCCGCGAAGTCAAAATCTTCTACATCACGCAGGCCACCGCGGCGCCGCCCACGTTCGTTCTCTTCACCAATCAGACCAAGCCGCTCCACTTCAGTTACCAGCGCTTCCTCGAGAATCGCCTCCGCGCCGCCTTCGACTTCACCGGCACGCCCATCCGCTTCAATCAGCGCCTCAAGAAGCGCGCCCCGCGCAGCCGCGTCCAGGAGCGTAGCGACCGCCGCCACTCCGGTTGACCTTCTCGAAGCACGCGCCGCTGACACCGGCCCGTCTCTCTCCAACGTGTAACGCACATTTTGAATGTCGGTGATGTGCCAGCTTCCGATAAGCCGTTTGTCATATGTTGGGAAAGTTATCTCTGGATGATAGGCTAAGATGTCTTGGCTCGCTGTTGGTCGAAAACTCAGTCCTAGGATCGCCCGCAAATGAGGGCTGTTCCAGAAATACCAGCAACAATGCAAGTTGCACTTTCGACTGTCGCCCCCTTTGTTGTTGGGCTCTGCGCCACTCGGGTCACGATGGTAATTGGTGAGCGATACGGGATGGACACTTTGCCCTTCGTCCTGGTGGGATGGTGCGTGGCGCTGTTCGTCTCGGCTGCTTGGCTCAATCAGGTCGTATTCCGTGGCACAAAAACACTTCTTCCTTTCCTGGCCGCCATTGTAGCCATTCTCTTAACCTGGTTGTGGCAGAGGCAGGCTTTCACGATGCTCGTTCCACGTTCGGGTCTCACGTACGGATATTTCCTGACGCCGGACGGGGCGAAGGCTGGATTCTGGGTTCTCACCTGTCCATTCAGGGCGGGTTTGACTTGCCTATCGGTTTGCTTCATAGCAGCACTAATTTCAGGGTGGCGTGCGGGCCTCCGCCTCTTGCTGCCCTGCATAATTCCTTGGTGGCTCACGGCGTTTCTAATCTTCGCGCTGCCTTCGATGTACCTCGACGCGCAAGGAAACGCCTCCGTGTTCATCTGACGACCGTTTAGACGCTGAGGCAATTGGTGTCAACTCCTGAGTAGTCGGGTTGCCGGATACGGACCACCCACCCGAATCTCTAGTCCCTTGACACCACACAAAATCAGCCTACGATAAACGTAACCCATGGCCACTGCCGCACAAGCTGCGTCCACCATTCCGGAGAAGAGTCTTTTCCGCATCGGTGAAGTGAGCCGCCTCACGGCCACGAAAACGTTCGTCCTGCGCTACTGGGAGACCGAATTCCCGACGCTTCAGCCGGTAAAAAGTCCCAGCGGCCATCGCCTCTATCGCCGCGAAGATATCGAGACAGTTTTCGAAATCAAGCGCCTGCTCTACGAAGAGGGTTTCACCATCGCCGGCGCTCGCAAGCATCTTGCCGCACAGAACGGCGCCAGCGGCAAACCTGTCGCACTGGCCGCCGCAGCACCCGCGCGCCACGAGCCTCCCTCGCGCGCGCATCGCAAATTCCTGCTCGATTTGCACGAGGAGCTTCTCGCTGTCTTGACCCTGCTCGAACGCGAGTGATACGCTCAATAGCGGTCGAAAGCGGTCGGGACGTAGCGCAGCCTGGTAGCGCGCACGCTTGGGGTGCGTGAGGTCGCTGGTTCAAATCCAGTCGTCCCGACCATTCTCCTCTCCGATTCAGTCCCGATGGGATTTTCGGACGGCGTTTCGCCCGCACTGAAATCGACATGCCCAATATTCTAGTCACAAACGACGACGGCATTCACGCCCCCGGCCTCCGCGCCCTGGTTGAGGCGATGAAGGATCTCGCCACGGTAACGGTCGTCGCACCGCTTTACGAGCGCAGCGCGGCGGCGCAATCACTCACACTACGCCAGCCGATTTACTGCGATCAACTCTCTGAGCGCGAATTTGCTGTGGATGGCACGCCGGCCGACGCGATGATTCTCGCCTTCCACACGCTGCTCCAGAACAAGCCGGACCTGGTCATCTCCGGCATCAATCGCGGCGGAAACATGGGCGAGAACGTCTATTACTCCGGCACGGTCGGCGCAGCCATGGAAGCGGCCATCAATCGCGTGCCCGCGATTGCAGTTTCCGTTTCTTACCGCAGCAAAGATTTCGATTACGCGCCCGCCGCGCGCTTCACGCGCGCTCTCGCGCCTCTGATCTTGAAGGAAGGTTTGCCGACGGGAGTGCTGCTCAACGTCAATATCCCGCAGCCGTGGAACGGGGAAGTGCGCTTCACGCGCCAATCATCGAAAATCACACGCAACTTGCTGAAGCCCGGCACTGATCCACGCGGCCGCCGCTACTACTGGCTCCACGAGCAGCAGCTCGTCGAGGGCATCGAGCCCGACACCGACATGGCCGCCATCCGCGACGGCGCCGTCTCCATCACGCCTCTCGAGCTCGACCACACACACTCTGCCTCGCTCAACCATCTCTCCCACTGGTCGAAGCTTTTGGAAGCCGCCGCCAAGCCCTAAAGTTTTGAATTGCAGTTTTATAGCGCGGGCGCTCTTATGCCGTTGCAGCCTTTGCTGCTTCCGTGGCCGCCGCGTACACCACCACCGCCTTCTTCCCGCCTTTTGTTGTGGTGGCGTAAATCGCGTTCAGGTTCACGCCCTTTGACGCCAGCTGGTCGAGCGTCTTCGCCAGCGTCCCCGGCTTGTTCGCCAGTTCCACCCGATCTACGGTCTGTTCCTGGTAAGCGATGCGTGCGTCGTCGAGCGCCTTCTTCGCGCGCCGCGAATCCTCGACGATCACTTGCACCGTTCCCGACGGTCCCTCCGCCCACGCCAGCAGCGCGAGCAGATTCACTTTCGCATTTCCAAGCGTCCGCACGATTTCGGCAACTGCCCCAGGCTTATTGTCCACAGAAATTGATAGCTGTTTCGTCTTGGCCATTTCGGCACCTCCGCTGATTTTGCCCGCGATTATACGCCTCGATTTTGGACGCGGCTGAGGGAAAATCCGCTTCGACCATCCACGCTCGCCACCTCTTTCGCCTCTCTTTCCCCCCGACCATTCCTTCGCATGACAATTCACGATTTGAAAAAATTTAAAGCCCTTGCTTTCAGATTCCTACACTATGTCCACGAGCCGTTTCGCTTGCATGCCATGCTAATCTGGTAGGGAGAGCTATGAAGCTCCACTTCGGCCGCAGAGGGTGCGTTCCCCATCCCCCTCCGAAGCCCACGCCGGTTTCTAATCGCAAGTGGTGTCGAATAGAAATCGCTGTAACTCATTCAAAACAAAAGATCGGGACCATTTCTAATCGCAACTCGCGCAAGGGGTCTCTCGCATCTCGGCTTCTTGCACCCTTTGACCTCCCAGGCCACCCGCAACCCCTCCTCCCCCTGCTGCTCATGGCGTTACTAGTCTCCGCGACTGCCACTGCCCAAGCGCCCGCACACACTCAAGGGTCGCCACCAAATTACCCCAGCATGAAAATCGTTCAGGCCATGATCCCCATGAAGGACGGCGTCCACCTTGCTGTGAATCTGTATATGCCGGATGGCACTCCGAAAATCTCTACACCGAACGAAAAGTTTCCCGCCATCCTTGAGTACCTGCCCTACCGCAAAGATGACTGGACCATGCAGCGTGATTGGAATTTGCATTCTTACTTCGTCCGCCGCGGCTACGTCACCGCCCGCGTGGACATTCGCGGTACGGGCGAGAGCGAAGGCACTCCGCCCGATCGCGAATATTCCGACCAGGAACAGCAGGACGGCCTCGAAGTAATCGCCTGGCTCGCGCGCCAGCCGTGGTCCAACGGAAACGTCGGCATGATGGGAATTTCCTGGGGCGGCTTCAATGCCATTCAGATCGCGCGACTCCGTCCGCCCGCGCTCAAAGCCATCATCGCTGTCTGCGCCACTGAGGAGCTCTTCCACGACGACATTCATTACATCGACGGCCTGATGCATGTGGACGAATTCGAGCCCGCCATGGATTTGGAAATGGGAATCACCCGTGCGCCGGATTTTCCCACAGACGAAAAATCGCTCGCACCGCGCTTCGATAGCTCGCCGTGGTTTCTGCTTTATCTTCACCAGCAGCGCGACGGCCCGTTCTGGCGCCGCGCCTCGGTCGCGCCCGATCACTACAACGAATACACCGTGCCTTCTTTCATGATCGGTGGATTTCTCGATGGCTACCGCGACAGCATCTCGCGCTTTTTTGAAAAATCAAATGCGCCAGTCAAGGCGCTCCTCGGTCCGTGGAACCACACATTCCCTCATGACGCCGAGCCCGGCCCCGCGATCGAATGGCGTGACGAAGCCACTCGCTGGTGGGATTACTGGCTCAAGGGAAAGCAAAACGGAATCATGGACGAGCCACGCTTCGAAGTTTATATGCGCCACCCCTATCCGCCCGATCCCGGCATCAAGGAAATTCCCGGCGAATGGCGCGCCGAAAAATCCTGGCCGCCCGCGAACCTGCGCAACGAAACACTTTTTATCGAACCCGATCATTCTCTTGGCAGCGCTCCTCCTTCCACACTCTCGATTGCGAAGCACGAGTTGAAATATGTTCCTTCGATTGGAATCGAAGTGGGCTTCTGGTGGGGCGACTTCTCAACCGATCAGCGCCCCCTGGACGCCTACAGTCTCGTTTACGATTCCGCGCCGCTCGAAAAAGACATGGCGCTGCTCGGATGGCCCCGCGCACAACTGCTGGTCTCTTCAACGGCGCCGCTTGCCGATTGGTTTGTGCGCCTCTCAGACGTCGCGCCGGATGGAACCGTCACAATGATCACCGGAGCAGGACAGAGCGGTGCGCAAATCCAGTCAGCTTCGAACCCGAGCGATCTCCAGGCAGAAAAGAAATATTTGATTCCGGTCGAACTCCACCTTACCAGCTGGGTTTTTCCGGCCGGACACCGCATCCGCTTGGCGATCTCGAATTCACTTTGGCCGATGATTTGGCCGACGCCATATCAGATGACCACTTCGCTCTATCTCGGTGGTGCGCGGGCTTCTCGCCTCGAACTTCCACTCATTCCGATCCAAGCGCCCGCAAGCCCGCATTTTCCACCGATTGAGTCTCCGGTTCCTCTTGCAGGTCTCTCTTCGACCGGAGATGTCTGGCCGCCAAAGGAATGGACTGTCACGCGCGACTTGATGACCGGCACGACGCGCGTGGCCTGGAGCGGCGAGGATTCAGGCCAATATCCATGGGGCAAAACGAAGGATTTCGAGCAGATGAATTACGTGGTGAGCGACAGCGATCCCGCCATCAGCAGCGTCCATGCGGACGCGTCCACCACGGTTGAGCTGCCCGCGCGCACGCTGGTCTGGAGTGTGGTGCTTGATCTACGCAGCGATGCGAAATATTTCTTCTACCACTTCGAGCGCCGCCTCACAGAAAATGGCGCGCTCGTCCGCAAAAAATCCTGGGACGAAACCATCCCCCGAGACCACCAGTGAGAGAGACGGTCTCGACGTCCGCCAAGCTTGAATCAGTTCTTCTTCCGCCTGAAATGAATCACCATCGGCGTGTCTTTGCCTTTCGCGCGCCACGTCCACGTTTCCGTGATGTGGTCCGCATCGTTAAACTGCAGCACCAGCTTGTGCTGATGCCCTACGGATTCATCCGGCAGATTCCCCGCGCCCTGAAATTCAAACGTCAACTCCTTGATGTCGCCGGCCGCAGGAATCGCACGCATATGCGGCTGGTTGCCGGTCGGGCAATAATGCACGATGCGGATGGAGTCGCTGTCCATGGTATAGAGCGTGAGCATGTCCTCGCCGCCCATCCCGGTCGGCGAAAGCGTTTCCATCACGGTGGTGCCCGAGATCATCACTTTGAAATTCGTCTTCGCGGGCATGCCCATGTCGTCTTTGCCCTCCCAATCGCCCGCGAGCGATTGCAACTTCAAAAAAGCGGCTTTGACTTGAGGGTCTGTGGCGCTGTGCAAAGGAAACGCAAACGTTGCGAGGAGCAAAGCAATCAGGAGGATTTTTCCCGGCAGGATCGCAAATAGCTGTTGCGTCGTCTTCATGGGTTTATCTCCCGTGGTGACTTCGCCCCAGCGCCCTCGACTCTACAGTCCGATTGGCCTGCCACAAGAGCCATATTGGACGCACGCGGCAGGTTGCGCCGGGAACTGCTTATTGAAATCTGGAAAGGCCTGGGATCAGAGGGCGGCAGCAGCGCGAACATCTTTCAGGTCTGCGGCCAGCAGCCGGTGGAACAAATGCTCGCCCGCCTCGCGGCGCACCGAAAGCCGCCCTGCTTGATAAGCGCGCGAATTCAATCCGCGCTGCACTCCATCGCAGATCACGATATCCTCCTGCTGCACGCGCTCGCTCACTTCAATGCTCTGGCGAACGTAGGGCATCTGTGCCGCGCTTGTGTCTCCAAAATAAAAATCGAAAATCACTTCGCAGCGGTCCACACCGAGCGGAATCACGAGATTTGTGTCCAGATATCCTTCATACCAGTTGAGCATGAAGTTCGGATACTGCCAGAAATAGTAAGCGCGATTTCCTTTGCGCGTTGCGGCGGCGTTCGATTCCGAAGTGCTGTCCACCGTCACCGGACTCGATTGCACGCAGCAACGCTCCAGATTTTCGATCGTGTAATTCGTGTAATCGAGAACACTATTCAAGCCCTTGTGCATGTGCGGCACGTGATAGCCGCCGTCGAGAAAATTATCTACGTATACTTTCCAATTGCATCGCTGCACGTAGCTGCGGCGCTCGACGAATTTTAATTCCGAAAATCCCAGCGGTCGTGCACGCTGCACCAGTTCGCCAAGAAAATCCTTGAGCGGAGCCGTCTGCGGATCGAGATTCACGAAAATAAATTTCTCCCAGGTCTCGACGCTGACGGGAACCAGACCATTCTTCGCGCGGTCGAAATCGCGTACGCCTTCAAATTCTGTCATGCCGCGAAGCTCGCCTTCGAGGTTGTAGGTCCACCCGTGATACGGGCAGCGGAGATGCTGGGCGTGACCGCACGGCTCCGTCATCACCGTCATGGCGTGATGCCGGCAAACGTTAAAGAACGCGCGCAATCGGTTGTCGCTTCCGCGCACCACCACAATCGGCTCACCCGCAACCGTGGCCGTCACATACTGTCCCGGCTTTTCCACCTGGTCGGCACGGCCAACCGCTTGCCACGTCCGCGAAAAAACACTCTGCTGTTCGAGCGCCGCCACGCGCGAGTCCGTGTACCAAGCCGCTGGAATTGTGTGCGCCTCGGCCAGCGTCGCCTTGTCGTTGTAGCTTGCCAGAATTTCCTTCAGGGTCTGGTCCATCGGCTCCTCGCGTGACGGCATGAACACGACATGGTATCGCCTCGCGTCGCCACAGGCCAACGGGTTCTTCGGTACCCTCACACGCGGCGCCGGGCCGAAGTTGCACTCTCCGTTACGCTTTCAGCATGACTGGTTGCGGGCAATGCATCGTGCACGCGCAATCAAACTACACTCACTGGTTGAGGATGGCCGCTTGAGCACCCAGGCTGACACCATTTCCGGTCCTTCCACTCCCGCGCCGAGTGGGCCATGGATTTACCGGCCGTGGCTCGATTTGCTGGTAGGTTGCGGCGCGTGGTCGGCGCCGTTGCTCGCGATTGCCACGTGGCTCACGCCCTCTCACACGTACGGCTGGACCGTCGGATTTTATTTACTCGCCGTTATTTTCAATTACCCGCACTTCATGGCCACAATCTATCGCGCCTATCACACGCGCGAAAACTTCGAGAAGTACAAACTCTTCACGTTCCATCTCACGTTGCTCATCGTTCTCACGGGAATCGCGCTGCACACTTCTTATCGCCTGTTGCCCTGGATTTTTACGCTCTACATCTGCTGGAGCCCCTGGCATTACACAGGGCAAAATTACGGAATCATGATGATGTTTGCGCGCCGCGGCGGAGCGGAGGTGACGGCGCGAGAACGCCGCTGGCTGCACGCAGCGTTCATCGCGTCGTACGTGATGCTCCTCGCCAGCTTTGAAACCGGCGCCTCAAATGATCCGCTGATTATTTCGGTAGGTCTGCCGGCAAAATTCACGCTGCCTCTGCGCCTCGCACTCGGAGCAGCATTTGCGATTTTTGCGTTCATCGCCTACCGGCCATTGCTTCGGCGCAGCGGCCTGCGCGCGATGGCCCCGCCGCTCGTGCTCGTCCTCACGCAATTTCTCTGGTTTGTCTTGCCGACGCTTCTGGAATTGCGTGCGGCCTACCAGATCCCGCAAACGCGCTATAGCAGCGGAATCCTTGCAGTTCTGCACTCGGCGCAGTACATCTGGATCACCAGCTACTACCAGCAGCGCGAAGCCCGCGCCGCAGGCCAATCCGGCTGGCGGATGATTGCGTATTTTCTGACGCTGATCGCAGGCGGGATTGCGCTCTTCATTCCCGGGCCGTGGCTGGTGAGCTATATCTTCCACTACGATTTCACCACCAGCTTTCTGATTTTCACTGCGCTCGTAAACATCCATCATTTCCTTCTCGATGGAGCGCTCTGGAAGCTGCGCGATTCGCGAATCTCCTCCTTGCTGATTGACCGAAGTGTGCAATCACAGGCCGGAGTGAATGCAGCCGGCAAAACCAAATCTTCCGGCTCCGCTCGCCACCTGGGAGGTCGTGTTTTTCTATCGCCGGTGTTCCGCGTCAGTCTCGCGGCCCTGCTCTTTCTCTGGGGGGGCATGGATCAGATTCATTTTGCGCTGGGGACGAATGAAGGGAATCTCTCCGCGCTTCAGCGCGCAGCGCGCATGAATCCGTACGACAGCATGCTCGAAACGCGCATCGCATCCGCCGAAACAAAAGCGGGCCAGCGTGATGCGGCGGTCGCGGCAATGTCGCGCGCCGTCGCCATCAACCCGCACAATGCCGCGCTCCAGCACGCCTGTGCGCGCGCGATGCTCGAAGATGGACGCTACGCCGATGCCTACGAGCACTACCGCAAAATGCTGGTGATGTTTCCACGCGATTCCGACGCATGGGTGAACTACGGACTTCTCGCCGCGCGGCTCGGCCATCCGGAAGAAGCTGTCGAATCCTGGGAACAAGCGGTGGACATCAATCCGAATCAGCCGAACGCGCAGCTATATCTCGCCGAGGCGCTCGACCAGAAAGATGAGCATGCCGCCGCCGCGCGTCACTGGGAAGCATTGTTACGGCTTGCCGCGGCACATCCGGACGAGACAACCGTATCAAAGGGACAGGAAATTTCGGCACTAATCCAATTGGCGGACGACGAAGCGCAAATCAATCACGCCGACGAGGCCATCACAGGCTATCTTTCCGCGATTGCTCTCGCCGAACGCGCCGGCGATGCGAAGTTAGAGAGCCTGTCCCTCGCGCATCTTGCGGACTTGCAGGAGAAAAAAGGAGGCGCACAGGCTGCCGTTCATTCCTATCAACGCAGCCTCGTGCTCGATGCCAAGGCGGGCGATCCGCGCAGCGAAGCCTTTGACTGGTTCAACTATGGCCAATTTCTGCGCCGGCACGGGCAGCCGGAAGAGTTGGCCTACGTATGTTTTCTGAAAGCAGAGAGCCTCCTCGGCGGCGCGGGAGGCCCGGACCTGCAGACGATTCAGACCATTCGCCGCGACGTCGAAAGCCGCCTGGGCAAAAAAGCCGCCATTGTCAGAAAAGACCAGCCAACACTTCTCGCCCGCGCCATCAGTCTTCCGGCCAGTTCTTTCTAAGCTGCTTTTGTAGCCGCGGATTTTTGTCTTTCACAACTACTCAAACGTGCGCGGCGATCTGAACCTCGGCTCTTGTTTTGGGCAGGGATTCCGGGTAGCGCTGTTGGAGAAACTTGATCAAGCTCTCTCGAACGTAGCATCGAAGATCCCACGCTTTGGAGTCATCTGGGGCGTTCATCAGTGCGCGCAACTTCAGTGTGTGCTGTCCGGCATCAGTTACCTGCAGACCCCAGGTCTCTCCGTCCCACATACCTGAGGCTTTCAAAATGCTATGGAGCTCCTGGCGCACCTCATCCACTGGAACGCTGTAGTCAACGTATAGAAATACCGTGCCAAGCAGATTCGCCGTGACGCGGGTCCAATTTTGAAATGGCTTCTCGATGATGTAGGACATTGGAACCACCAGACGGCGCAAGTCCCAGATCCTCACGACAACGTAAGTGGTACCGATCTCTTCAATCCATCCCCATTCACCTTCGACGACGACTACATCTTCGATGCGAATCGGCTGAGTCAATGCAATCTGTATCCCGGCAATCAGGCTGGCCAGCGTGGGCCACATGGCCATGCCGAGAATGAGTCCTGCCAAGCCGGCCGATGCGATCAAGCTCGTTCCCACTGTGCGAATCGAAGGAAACGTCATCAGCATGATGCCTAGAATAAGAAGTACAACGACCAGCAGCTCACAGCCAAGGTTTCCAGTTTTCAAGTATATGGACCATATCTGGCTTCTCCCTTTCGCAACTATTATATTTCCTCGCGACGGGACGAACACTGGGTCTATTCGAAAAACCTATCCGGGCATTCTAATTGCGAGAAATATCGCAGGGTTCGAGCAGCTCCCCCGAATTTGGTCTACGCATGCTCTCGGAGAGCAAAATCCCACACAGTGACTCGAAGGAAGGATTACCGCTAGTAATTTCTATTACCAATGCCTGTCTGGAAACTTGGTGGACGTGATCTCCATCAATACGTACAAGGGCGCTCGTCGTGACTCCAGTCGCGCTCCCAGGTGACAACGCGTACAGATCTGCATGGTGTAAATCGCGCACATTTGACTTTGGCTCTGTGACGGCACGCATGCCGCAACCTCAAGCCTCCGGGACCTTGCCGAAGAGCGCGAAAAACCAAGGAAGCAAGGAGATTTCTACTTCTCCCGATGACTCGAGGTCCACGGCCAAAGGACTGACACCGCCGCCCCAGGGCGGATCTGCCGAATCCAATAGCTTTTCCCATCGGCCGACAGGGAAAGGAGATTTCAGAAGGGCGGCCTCTTTTCCAAAATGGAAAAGAGCCACAATTTCGCGCGAGGCATGCCAACGTCGCATCAAGAGCAACTTCGGATGCTCGAATGCAAGGACCTCAAGACTGTTCTTGTCGAGGCTCGACAATACAGGGTGCTCGCGCCGAAGACGCAGCAGCTCTTTGTATAAGGCAAGCAGATAGCTGTGCGGCGGGGTGTTCCGCAACTCCCAACTAAGCCGCGAGCGAAGAAAGGTCGATTCGTCCTGCGGTTCGGGCAATTCACCATGCCAGTCGAAACGCGAGAACTCATCGCGGCGTCCCTTGCGGACCGCTTCAATCAAGCCGGTATCTCCGTGGCTGACAAAATACTGGAATGGCGCCGTTTCTCCGTACTCTTCCCCCATAAATAACAGCGGCAAGAATGGAGAGAGAATTACGAACCCAGCGGCAAGTTTCAATGCCTCGAAAGGAACAAGCGCCGCAAAGCGGTCGCCCAGTCGCCGATTTCCCACCTGGTCATGATTTTGGATAAAGACGACAAATTTCTCCGCAGCCATCGCCGCCGAAGAGTTGCCATGGCGCATGCCGCGAAACTGGGAATACTGCCCGGTGTAGATGAATCCTTCCGATATGGCGCAAGCGAGTTGCGACACCGTTCCGAAATCGGCGTAGTAGCCGTCGTGCTCGCCGGTGAGGAGCACGTGGAGAGCATGGTGGAAATCGTCATTCCACAGAGCATCCAGACCGAATCCGCAAACCGAATCGGAGGCGACCAATCGTGCATCATTCTGATTGCTTTCCGGTATCAGGTAGACGTTGCGATGAAGGCGTTCTCCCTCCTGGTGAACCGCCGCTGCAAGTTCACGCAAGAACGGCCGCGCAGACATGTCTGTGATGGCATGAACGGCATCCAGGCGAAGGGCATCGAAGTGAAACTCGTTCACCCAATAAAGTGCATTCTCGATGAAGTAACGCCGTACCTGGTCGCTTTGCGAGTGATCGAAATTGATTGCTTCACCCCAAGGGGTGCTGTAGGCATCGGTGAAATAGGGCCCAAACCGTCCGAGATAGTTTCCTTCAGGACCGAGGTGGTTATAGACAACATCCAAGACGGCAGCGAGTCCAATCCTGTGACATGCGTTGACCAGCCGCTTCAAGCCCTGCGGTCCGCCGTAGGATTCTTGGACGGCGAAGGGAAACACTCCGTCATAGCCCCAGTTTCGAGAGCCGGGGAACTGCGCGACGGGCATCAATTCGACAGCAGAAATGCCCAGATCCTTCAGTTCTGCAAGGCGAGAGATGATGGCTTCGAATGTGCCCTCGGGCGTAAAGGTCCCCGTGTGAATTTCGTAAAAGACGAAATTCTGCAGCTCCATCCCATGCCAAGATTCGTCTTCCCAGTCGAAGCGAGAGTCCACCACTTCGGATGGCCCGTGAACGCCTTGCGGCTGAAAGCGTGAGGCGGGGTCCGGACGCTCTTCGCCATTATCCAATTGATAGAGGTAGAGCGCGCCAGATGGGACATCACTTAGGTGCAGGTGGAAATATCCATTCTCCTCACGGTGCATCGGGACGAAACGATTCAAGGGTGAGAGGAGATGCAAACAAACAGTCTGCACCCAAGGTGCCCAGACCAGAAAATTACAGCCGCCATCCTGCGAGATATTCGCGCCGAGCTTTTGACCCGGTTTCGAAGTCACGCGCGCATACCCTCCTCCACCGCCACCTCCGTCGGCAAAGAATTTGATCTATTCCTGCGCGGAACGAGGATCAGGTTTCAAGAAAATCGCGCCGAGAGGCGGCACGTTCAGGTGGATGAAAAAAAGCCGCCCATGGAAGGGAACAGGGACACTTTGCACCTCGCCGAGATTGCCCCATCCGCTCCCGCAATAGGTGCGGCTGTCGCTGTTCAAAATCTCGCGCCAGCGGCCGGGTCGCGAGGCGCCGATATGATAATTCTGTCTCGGGACCGGCGTGAGGTTCAGAACCACAATAATTTCCGCGTCCGGCGCCCCATCATTACAAAGCGATCGGTGGAAGGCGAGAAGCGTGGCCCACGAAACATCCACAGGAGATGGTGCGTCGCTGCGCCGGCGGCGCTCGAGCTTTAACTTCTTCCAGCCAGGATTTCTTGAATGCCCGCGAGCGGCATTGCCAGCCACGAAGGGCGGTTATTCAGCTCATAGCCGAGCTCGTAAACGGCTTTTTCCAACAAATGCAATTTCAAGAGCCCATCAAACTCCGTCGAAGATGCCGGCAAGAATGAGGCTCCACCTGCCGTGTTCCTATACTCAACCAGAAATTGACGCGTGGCGAGCGATAGCCATCGCGCGGCAAGCTGTACTACGAACGGCTCGAATCGCGGCGATTCAGCCAGATTTTCCCCTGCGGCCAGCAGCGCGGATCGCGCCGCGTAATGGAACGAACGCAACATGCCGGCCACATCCTGCATGGGGGAGCGCTTTTTTCTCCTTTCACTTAGAGGTTTGGCCGGCTCGCCTTCAAAATCGATAATGAAAAAGTCCGAGCCAGTGAACAATACCTGACCCAAATGATAGTCTCCGTGAACCCTGGTTCGAAGAGCGACAATATCTTTTTCCAAGCCGGAATGCAGAGCCAATAAAACGCTATCTTCCAGCTTCAGCACATCTTTTGCCTGATCGCGTAATGATTCAGGTAGATCGTGGGTCTTCAGCCGCAGCAGTTCAAAATTGCGAACGGCCAAATCGTGAAATGATCGGCTCAAAGCCTCGCGGAATTCGGATGTGAACGGCTCCGGGAAGAAAGCAGGGTCTGAACCTGATGAGGCCAGAGCCAAGTGAAGCTCCGCAGTGCGCTTTCCGAGAAGTCCAATGAGTTGCAAATGCTTTTCGAAGCGATTTAAAAGGTCTCCCGGAAGATTGTTTTCGACAGCTGCTGAGGAGTTTTGCACCGCCGAAGTGCGGCGTCCTTTTTCGTGAGATAACGCCCGAGCCAAAAAATCGTCAAGGAATTCTAGTGTGAATCGCCATGCATCACCCCGGCAGGGAACGAACTTCTGCAGAATGCCCAACGTCATGCTCTTTCCCTCTTGTGTCAGGTAGTTCAGGGAACCGTAAACGGGTGGGGCATTCGGGAAGCCTGCAATTGCGGTGAGGAAATGTCCCATTTCTAAATCGGGATTGATTCCTTCTTCGGCACGCCGAAAACACTTGAGGATTAACTGATCGCCGTACACGATGGAAGTGTTGCTCTGCTCCCCCTTCATGACGCGCGGCAAGAGGTTCGTCGCCGGCCCCAAGTCATGTGCTCGAAAAGCAATCTCCGCCGTGGCCTGCAGCTGACCCCACACGCCGGAATGTGAAACGGATCCCTGGATGGAGTCCAAAATTACGGAGAGAAAGTCCTGGTTGCTCAGAGCATCAATCAACAGTATTTCCGACGCAGCCTCCGGGTTTGCAATTCGGAGAGCTACCGATTCGGGCGAGATGAGAGAAGTTTGCTCGACTGGCAGTAGCGGAAGCACATACGTTTCTCCGGGACCCTCGGCAAATTCGACGCGCGCCAAAGTGAAAAGTGCGACCGCTTGCGACATTCGAATCGGTATGCACCCCGCCAAGTGTACCGACTGAATCTGCCTCGCCTTGGAGCCGAACCAACGCTGCTTCGGCAAGAATTCCGGCAACTGGGCCGCACAGGCAACGCCGAGCCTGCTCACAAACTGAGTGTCAATTGGAAGAAAGGTCATCCCATGGCCCCTCCAAATTGACAAGCGCCGCCAGCCAATCTCTTTCCCGGAGCGACGTGCCGTCGCCTACAGGGGAGAGAGCTCATCGTTGCGTCCCTTTTCATCGTGCAGGAAGTGCTTTTCCAAGATCCTGCCTGCCAACTTGCGCCCACCAAAGCCGAAGGCGATCGCCAAACCCAACATGAGCGCGCCAAAAACGATGGAGAACGCTATTTCCATGGTTTGCTTTCCGAGACCGACTTGTTCGAGCGCCATGGAGAGAGCCAAAAATCCGATCACGATTCTGATGGTCTCGCTCAAGACCTTGGGGGACGGGAGTCCTGCGTTGACCGCGGCCAGAAGGGCTGCCCGGGAGAAAAAATTAGCGGCGAGCATGCCGACGAACAAAACCAGAAAGGCAACAAAGGTCTGAGGCAGGAGAGCGATCAGGTTGGAGATTTGTTGCTGCAGGCTGACAATTCCCAGAACGCTGATGCCCACGATGATGAAACCGAGCCAGACCACCCAGAAAATCGCCCGGCTCAACAGTTGCGTCATCGAGGGCAGGTCCGCCTTTTGCAGCAACCGGGAAGCGCCCGCCTCTTCGGAAACTTTTTCGACCTTTACAACCCGCAAGATGCCCCCGACGACAATCTTCAGCAGATAGGCAACCAGCCAGCCGATCACGATAATGATCAGCATCACCAAAAAATGTGGCAGGAACTCGGCGAGCATACGGCCGAAATTGTCGTGAGCCTGTTGAAACGCACGCAAGATCATATCTTTCATAAGGCACCTTACCCTTTCGTGCTCCATCTTTCGATTAAAAAGGACCTCTGCCGTCCAAATTCCTGACAGAGATCTTCGAGAGCAGCTTCCATGGATTCAGAATTGCCGGGGCGGTTTTCCATCAGAAAAGAGTAGACTTTGCCGCGATAAATAGGGATGAAGGCCTGGACCAAGTGGTCCCGATGAATTACAGAATGGTGATAGGCGGCCGCGAATTCGTAAATGGTTCGTACCCAGAGGGCATCGGGCAACCGGAATGAATTCTCATCCTGGGCGGCCAGCCGTATGAGTTCCGCGTGCGTTTCCGGATCCAGAATGGATTTTAAAATCTGCGAGAGTTCCCCAACGCCCGTTCGATACATTTGGAAAAGCCGCTTTCGGTCCACGCGGATCGATTCACTGGTGAGCTCATGATCCGGTCCCACTGTGGTTAGAGACTCCGGCTCGACGCCCTTGAGCCAGTACGCATCTGTCGATTCCAGACACCAGAAAAATCCACTCACAGTCCGGTGAATGGCATCTACGACGCCTCCACCTGAAGCGGAGCGAGGCTTCGGGCCTAGATGGGTCTGGCAGCACTGAAATGCGTTGGACATGGCGGTGATCGCCATCCACATCTCCGCTCCGGCTTGAACGCCTTCTTTGTGCCACTCCGCCCGGGTAAGGCTGTACGAGGCCAGGCCGCCCGAGAAGGCAAATTCAGAGGCCCGCAATTCGCGCATGGGCTTGCCATAAAGCGAGCGACTGAGGGGATAGAGAAGATAGCGGGTGAGCAGGCCGTCATATTTATGGCGGGAATATAGCGGCGCGACAAAATCATAAGATTCGTTGAAAACGGGGGCCAACAGGGATGCCAACCACGCGGGAGCAAGATTCTCAATGGAGGCAGAAACCACCGCGCAACCCCTCGCATGCAAAAGGTCGGCGGCTGTGAGGATCGTTCGAAGGATGGTCCCCTCGCCTGCACCACTCCCGCTGTTCGTCGTAATCCATCTTAGAGTTCGCAGGGACTCGACTTCATTCACACCGCCCAGCGAACTGGCCTCGCGAACCGCCTGGAGTGTTCCGTCTCTGGATCCCGCGTCAACATTCACGAGGACGGTGCGCTGCCGCCGGAAGTTTCGTAGCAGACACTCCTCAGCGGCCCGGACAACGCTCCCGATGGTCTTGGCGTCGTTGCAAGACGAGATCGCCACCAAGATATCGACATTTCCGACGCTGACCAACTGCCGGATAAAATCATCAGACAGGTAGCTTTCCTCACTCAATCGTGTCTCCCCAAATGCTGTGGGCTAACCTCAGCGGGGGCCGCCGAACTATTTCCAGCGCCCCGAACGGTCAGATTCGTCGCAGCCGAAACCAATAAAATTGATAGGGGCCCAGAGTCAACAGATAAGGCAGCTCTCCAATACGGGGGAAAATGGTCCTGCCCGACATTTCAACAGGAATGTTTCCCTTGTACTTGCGAAGATCGAGCTCCACTGCCTGCGAGGAGTTGGAGAGGTTATTTACCGCCAGCACGCGCTCAGTGCCGAGTTCGCGGATATACGCCAAAGCTCTGTGGTTCGGCGGATGAAGGAATTCAATCGTTCCGCGGCTGAAAACCTGTGTGGATTTGCGAACTTGAATCAGGCGCTCCATCCAGGAAAGCAGAGAATGCTCCGTTCTTCTTTGCGAGTCCACGTTTACGGCTTGATAGCCATAGACCGGGTTTGAGATCAGCGGTGCGCACAGGCGCTCCGGATCGGCGGAGGAAAATCCCCCGTTCCAATGCCCTTCCCACTGCATCGGCGTGCGAACCCCGTTTCGATCCCCGAGGAAGACGTTATCACCCATTCCGATTTCATCACCGTAGTAGATGACGGGTGTGCCGGGGAGCGACATCAAGAGTCCATTGAGAAGCTCAATACGCCTGCGGTCATTGTCCAACAAGGGAGCGAGCCGGCGACGGATACCAAAGTTGATGCGCATGGATTTGTCACGCGCGTATTCATCGTACATGTAGTCGCGCTCGATGTCCGTAACCATTTCCAGCGTCAGCTCGTCGTGATTGCGCAGGAAGATGCACCACTGGCAGGAAGCAGGAATCTCTGGCGTGCGCTGGAGTATTTCTACGATCGGCTTGCGGTCTTCGAGCTTCACGGCCATGAACATGCGCGGCATCAGCGGAAAATGGAAAGCCATGTGAAACTCATCACCCTTCCCGAAATAGGCGGAGACGTCTGCGGGCCACTGGTTTGCTTCCGCGAGAAGCATTCTTCCGGGAAACGATTCGTCGAGGCGCCGGCGCAGGTCGCGCACGATATCATGGGTTTCCGGCAAGTTTTCACAAGACGTTCCTTCGCGCTCCACCAGATAGGGCACAGCGTCGAGCCGGAATCCGTCAACGCCGATCTCCAGCCAGAACTTCATTACGTTCCACATCGCTTCGTGGACGCCGGGATTGTCGTAGTTCAAATCCGGCTGATGACTAAAAAATCTGTGCCAGTAGTAGGACTTCGATACTGGGTCCCAGGCCCAATTGGAAAGTTCCGTATCTACAAAGATGATGCGCGCGTTCCGGTAGCGATCGTCTGTGTCACTCCAGACGTACCAGTCGCGGCGCGGATTGTCCGGCGAGCTGCGAGCTTCCTTGAACCAGGGATGTTGATCCGACGTGTGATTGAGGACGAGCTCAATGATGACGCGAATGCCTCGTTCATGAGCCGCGGTGAGAAACGACTTGAAGTCTTCGAGCGTCCCGTAACTGGGGTGGACGGAGCAGTAATCGGCGATGTCGTAGCCATCATCGCGCAAGGGAGAGGGAAAGAAGGGCAACAACCAAATGGCGTTTACGTTCAAAGCCTGAAGGTAATCAATCTTTTGCTGAAGTCCGCGGAAGTCGCCAATGCCATCACTGTTGCTGTCGTAAAAAGTGCGGACATGCAACTGATAGATGACGGAATCCTTGTACCACCCCGGTTGCTGTGATAATTCCAAGTTGCCTATCCAGGAATGCAGTCTTTAGAGAAAATCATCAAAGCCCTGTTCCGTTCTAACACGCCGCCGCAGACGGAAAATGTGCGCCGGCATTTTCTGAGGGTCGAGTTCCACGTAATTGCGAGATCCTTGCCATAGAAAACGATCTTCAGAGATCAAATCGTGTACTTGAAACTCTTGATGAGGCTCTAATCGGAAATGTTCGAGTGGCAGGTCCACCCAGCCAGATTGCCGGTGATGCGGGTCTAAATTGACTACAACTAAGATGATGTTCAAGCGATCCGCGCTCACCTTGCTGAACGCGATGAGCTGTTCGTTATCCACCGGATGAAACCGCAGGCTTTGATCACTTTGTAAGGCGGGATTCTGTTTCCGGATGCTGTTGATTCGAGCGATCAGATTCTTGAGGCTATCGGGGCGCTCGATCTCCCAAGCTCGAATTTGATATTTCTCGGAATCGAGGTATTCCTCGCTCCCGGGACGCAGTGCATGGTTTTCGAAAAGTTCAAACGCCGGCCCGTAGATCCCGTAGCTTGCTCCCAGAGTGGCTGCAAGGCAGAGTCGAATCATGAAGGATGGCCGTCCCCCGAACTGCAAATATTCGGTGAGTATATCCGGAGTGTTCGGCCATAAATTTGGGCGGAAGAATTCCCGCACGTCTGTTTGCGTCAGCTCGGTAAAATATTCCGTTAGATCCCATTTCGTATTTCGCCAGGCAAAGTACGTATAGGACTGTGTGAACCCGAGCTTCGCGAGCCGATACATAACTTTCGGGCGTGTGAATGCCTCAGCAAGGAAAAGTACATCGGGATATTCGCGGCGTACTTCTCCGATCAGCCATTCCCAAAAGGCAAAGGGCTTGGTGTGGGGATTGTCCACGCGAAAAATTTGAACGCCCTGCTGAATCCAGTAGAGCACAACGCTCTTCAGCTCCTCATTCAGCTCGTGAGCGGATTCGGTCTCGAAGTTCAGAGGAAAGATGTCCTGGTATTTTTTTGGCGGATTCTCGGCATACTGCACGGAACCATCCGGGCGAACGCGGAACCAGTCCTTATGCTCAAGCACGTACGGATGGTCCGGCGCGCACTGGAATGCCAGGTCAAGGGCAATTTCGATTCCCCGCCTTTTCGCTTCAGCCAGCAGCGCTCTGAAATCCTCCAAGGTGCCGAGCTGCGGATGAATAGCCTTATGGCCGCCGAGCTTTGATCCGATTGCCCAAGGGCTCCCCACGTCATTCGCCGATGTAGGGACCGAATTGTTCTTGCCCTTCCGCTCGATCTCACCGATCGGGTGAATCGGCGGCAGATAGAGGATGTCGAATCCCATGGCCGCAATGTAGTCGAGCCGCTGAATGCAATCGCGAAATGTTGCGTGCTTGGCAGAATCGTTTGTGCATGAGCGAGGAAACATCTCGTACCAGGAACCGAAGCGGGCTCGCTCGCGGTCAACATCTACCCTCAACTCGCGCTCATACCCGGTGGCCGTTTCCAGATCTGGGTATTTTTGTATCAAGCTCAAAAAATCTTCATTCTCGACTATCTCCAAGGCCCTCCGTGGATCCCGTTGGTGAAATTCCCTTATTTGACTTACGGTCTCCTGCAATCGTTTGCCATCGGCTGCGCCAGCTCGAGAAGCAGCAGCGGTGATCAATTCCGCACCAATCAAGAATTCCATGGCCAGTTCCTGGCCAGCCTCGCTCCTTTTCTTGAGGTCCCGAACCCATGTCTTGAATGCATCCGGCCAAGCCTGCAGCGTGTAGATATGCGTCTCCTGCCTGGTAATTGGGAAGTCTCCGGTCCATCGGTCGTTCGTCAGCGGACGCATCGGAGTGCTTTGCCACGCCGTTTGCTTCACTGTTCGGTACAGCACCCGGGCGCTCAACACATCTAGGCCTTCGGCAAGAATGTCAGCTGTGACGTTTACGCTTTCTCCCACCGTCCGCTTGATCGGAAACCTGCCCTCATCGACCTCCGGCCGTACATTCTCGATCACCACGCGCAGAACTCGTTCATTCGACTTCTGGACGATGTTCTGTGAATTCATCGCAATACTATAATACGGCCACATTCGAGTAACGTTTAGCGGAAACCGCGTTTTTGCGATTGGCGATCACCACACAGAACAGCGGGTGGGCGTCACGCGAGGGCGAGAGTTTAGTTAGAGCAGGTTTTCATTTCGCATCGCAGAGGTTTGTGCGGTCGCAACTGGCGTTCACAGAAATAGCCAGCCGGCCCTCGGTCCTACTTGCCCAGTTTGAAGGCGGTGTTTACCAAACTCACGTGAGAAAAAGCCTGGGGAAAGTTTCCAAGAAGACGATGGCCGCTCCGGTCACGGTCATCATCGCCTATGATCTGAAGTTCTGCGACAAGCTGCCCAGGCTGTTTCCACACTACCCCGCCATGCGCGATATGTTTGTGAACAACCCTCAGCTAATCCAGGAAACTGCGCTGCGGAACTCTACCTTGCAAGGAGCCTACATGATACTTGCGGCGCGGGCTCTCGGACTGGACTGCGGGCCGATGTCAGGCTAAACTCTCAACCGGATTCCGAAGACTCACGGTCCGGTTTTGGACATCACGTTTGTAAAAGGCAGCGATCGTTTTCCCTATTTTTCGCTCATCACGACTGTTGGTTCCCCGCTATCTATCGCTGAGCAAGGATTGCGGATTGAGTGCATGTTCCCAATAGAATCTAAAAGTAAACAAGAATAATCGCGGATCGACACGTCAATCACAATTTCACACAGAAGCAAGCCAACACGCCAGACGAATCACCTGACGATCGGTGGTTTGATTTTCCCCCGGATGGATCAGATCGACCTCACAGGGCCATTCGAGGTGCAGTCACGAATCCCGAACTCAACCATCCACTTGATTGCGAAATTGAAGAGTCCAGTCCGGGATATTCAGGGGCTTATTCAATTCCGTCTGGCGAAAATAGGGGGAATCAAGATATGGAACAAGTATTACAACTGGCCGTTCTTGTCTTCGCTGCATTAGCCACCGGTGGCCTGATGGTCAACTGGATAGGCCTGGGGCGCGCAATGTCTCGCCTCTCGGTCTCGGCCTATGTTGAATTCCATCAAGCCACCAACCACACGTTCGAGCCCTACATGCCGATCGTGGTTGTGGGCGCATTGTTGGGCGGTATTGTACTCGCGATTCTTTCTCCAGGGATTCATTCGCTCTCCGCCGAATTGGCCATTGCTGGATCTGTCTGTTATGCCGCAGTCTTGGCGGTTACCTTGCCCACAAACGTTCGGATCAACAAACAGATCGCGCGCTGGTCAGTTCAGAACCCACCCGACGACTGGGCGCGCATTCGCGACAGTTGGGTTCGATTTCACATAGTCCGCACTCTTTTTTCACTTCCGGGACTGGTCTGCTACATTCTTGCTTGTCTTGTGAGTCGATGATTCGTTCTTGGAATTGCTCGATGCGGGTGCGTTTCCGGCAAAGCCGGGACCGAAGCCGTGAGAGACGACGGATGGCCGAGTCGCGATTGCTCCCGGATGACGGGACACTCGAAGGCAATCCACTTGGATTAGCTCGGGTTACAAGGAGAAGCGCCTTCCCCTCGTACGAACTCGCTGTGGTAGACATTTTCTCTGACGATTGCCCGCAAACAACACAGTAGCGGGATCGCATCTTGCGAGACGCAGAACCTGACTTTGGTTTTTCTTCCCAAAGAGCTGATCTTGTACCTAATTTCCCAAGAACCGGAATCTCAGTAAAGCGAAGGGCCTATTCCAACGCAATGACCTCAAAGGACAAAGAGCGCTCGCGTCCAACAAATATGAGACAGCAACGCCTGGTTTTGTACCAGGCGTTCATCGTGCTTTTTCTTGAACTGCCAAAGTTGTAAGTCGCTGATTCAAAAAAATATGGTCGGGGCGAGTGGATTTGAACCACCGACCTCCTGGTCCCGAACCAGGCGCGCTAGCCAGGCTGCGCTACGCCCCGAAATTTAATTCATGATTTCAACTAGTGTACGCTGGATTGAAATGGCCCGCAACCGCGGGGTTCCAATCCTCGCGCTCGTTGCACGGCGCTCAGGCGAAGTCCAATTCGATCTGATCGATGTAACACCAGCCCCAAGTCTCACCGGGCTCGATGGATTTCATGATCGCATGCTTGGTGTGATGAAAATGTTTGGTGGCATGCTTGTTTTTCGAGGAATCGCAGCAGCCCACATGCCCGCATTCCATGCACAAGCGCAAGTGCACCCAGGTGTCACCCATTTTCAGGCACTCTTCACACCCGCGAGTATGCGGCGTGACCGGCCGGATTTGATCCAGATGTTTGCAGGCTGCCATGTCCCTCCCTCCTTTATGTGTGCGCGAGATAACGATGAACGAATGTGACCGCCATGGCACCCTCGCCAACAGCGGACGCACAACGTTTCACGGAACCATGACGGACGTCGCCCGCTGCAAATAGCCCCGGAATACTTGCTTCCAAGTAATACGGGGCGCGCTCAAGCGGCCAATTCTTCAGGTACTCCTTGTCGAGCCGCAAGTCCGGCCCGGTGACCAGGTAGCCCTCCGTGTCGCGGGCGATTCCAACTGCAGCGGCCCACTCCGTGTGGGGCACACCTCCGAGACACAGGAAGAGCCACTTTGTCTCCACGGTTTCCTGCCGGCCTGTGCGGTTGTTGGTGAGCGTGATCGCGCGCAACATATGATCGCCGTGCAGCGCAGTCACTTCCGTCTGCGTCAAAACCTCGACCTGAGGTGACGCATGGATGCGGTCGACCAAATATTGTGAAAGCGTTTCCTTCAGGCAATGGCGGCGAATCACCATGGTGACTTTCCTCGCGTAGCGGGCAAAATGCATCACGGCTTGCCCGGCGGAATTCCCTCCGCCCACGACAAATACATGATCGTTCGCACACAGCGCTGCTTCGCTCGCCCCGGCTCCGTAATACACGCCAACTCCCTCGAAGCGGTCTTCATTTTCCAGATTCAGGCGGCGATATGTGACGCCGGTGGCGCAAATGGTTGCGTGCGCAACGATCTTCGTGCCGTCGGCAAGATATCCTGTTCCTTTGCCCGGTTCAAATTCGCCGCGGACTCCCTCGCGCAGCATCAAAATCTCGGCTCCAAACTTGCAGGCCTGCTCGCGAGCACGCTTTGCTAGTTCCGACCCGCTGATCCCTTCCGGAAATCCAAGGTAGTTCTCAATTTTCGAGCTTGTTCCCGCTTGCCCGCCGACAACCGAGCGTTCGATCAAAACAGTCTTCAGGCCCTCGGATGCTCCGTAGACGGCAGCGCTCAGACCGGCAGGTCCTGCTCCATAAATCGCCAAATCATATTCTGTCCGAGAGGGATCTCGCAGCCAACCCAGCTTCTCACTGATCTGCCGGATGGTAGGAGACTCGAGGCGCGTGCCATCGGGGAAGATACAGACGGGAAGCCTCTTGTCGTCAGGGATTTCGACGCCTATCTGGCGGGCTTGTTCCTCACTGATAAATTCCACCCATTCAAAAGGAACATCACCGCGACGGAGAAAATCGCGAATCGCATAGGCACGCGCTGATTCCGACCTTCCAAAGATTCTTATGGCAGCAACTTGCTCGCCCTGCAACTTCTCTGTCATGGTTCACCCATTTAGCCGGTAAATTTGCCTGCGTCGCCCTCGCGCGAGGCTGGGATTTTATCGCAGAGTCGCATTTTCCCTTGAATCACTCGACACCGAACATTCACGCGCGTTCAAACTGCCCCGTTCATAAATCGAATGGGGACAGATGAAGAGTTTATAGAATGGTTCCGAGTAGCACAACGTGGAGGGATGCAGGGCGCTGAAAATTCACTACCAGATTTGCTTGCAACAGGTCAGTGAGAGACTGCCTTGGTCGATCCGGGGGGAATCGTCAACGCCGATTGGGGGAATCCAATGCGAGCCAGGATTGCCATGAATCGAGGATCCTCATGAACGCTGTCGAACTCGGGCGCGGTGGCAAGGAAGATCAGGTCTGCGGAATGCTCCTGAAGGCCTTTGTCCAGCATTGCAAACACCTGGTCCTTATCGCCGAGACTCATGTAAATGTCCGCAAGTCCGAAGGGCGAAACATAGGTTTGGCTGGCGCGGAGCTTCAATTCGCCTAGGATTTTTCTTGCTTCGTCCTTTTTGCCTTCCAACCCGTACGTCATCGCCAGGCCGGTTAGAAAATAATTCGCATTGCCGGACAGTTCCAGTGCTCGCTTGAATTCCATGGCGGCGTCCTCGTAGTGCCCTGAGAACAGGTAGGCGTAGGCAATCCAGTCGTGCGCGGGCATAAAGCGGGGGTCGAGTTCAATGTCCCTCTTACATTCCTTGATGGCCTCGTCGAATTCGCGCGCGTGCATGTACACAAAGCAGACGAATGAATTCGTAAGAATTGAAGCGGGGTCTAGCTGCTGCGCCACGCGAATCTCCGCAAGGGCGTGCTGATACTGGCCCGCATGCGTCAGATATTCCGCGTACAGTTTGTGAGCCACCGCCGAGCTCGGATTGAGTGCCAATGCCTGCAAGTACTCTTTTTCCGCGCCGGACCAGTCCCAATCATACTCGTGAAGTACTTCCGCGTTCGCCAGGTGCGCATCGGCCAGCGTGTTGTCGATCGCCAGGGCCTTCTGCGCGGCCGCCTTCGCTTTTGGATACGCATCCTTGGGGCTGAGATAGGTCCAGCCGGCGGCCACGTTGAAGGAATAAGCCATGGCCGCGTAGGCGGGCGCGAATTCAGGATCCTTTTCCGAAGCCATCCCGAAATATGAAATGCTTTTTTGCAGATCAGCCGGCGTCCTCTTGTTCATCTCAAAGAGCCCTTTTAAGTAAGCGTCATACGCTTCGGGATCGACAGGTTTGCTTGCCTTGGGAGAAGGCGCCGCCGGCGTCAAGAGTTCGAGCGACAGGGACTGCGCGATGCGGTCGGCCACTTCGCGCTGGATATCGAACAGGTCGCTGGCATTTCGTTCGTAGGCTTGCGTCCACAGGCTTCCGTGGTCGCGGGCATCGAAAAGCTGAGCGGTAATGCGCACCTGATTGCCCTGGCGCCGGAAACTGCCTTCCAGAATGTAATCCACGTGCTGTTCGCGAGCGATCTCTTCTACGGTTTTGTGCGCGCCCTTGTACCGCATGGCCGTGCTGCGGGCGATCACGCTCAGATGCTGAAGAGAAAGCTCACCCAGTCGGGTGATCAATTCATCGGTCATTCCGTCGCTGAGGTAGTCCTGACTCGCGTCTCCGCTCAAATCTTCAAAGGGAGTTACCAGGATGGTTCCTCGGTGCGGGCCGCGCCCCGCCTCAGCCGAACGCCCCGGCCACCGAAAATATGCAAGCGCGCCTAAAGCGATTGTCACGAGCAATCCTGCGGCAAGAATGAACTGCAACCGTTGCCGCGCATTCTGTGTGTCTTCTTTGGGCTCCTTGTCCGTCTGCGGGGTTGTCGCCGCGGCTACACCTGTTTCCTGCGACGCGGTAAGCGCCTCCGCCTCTGCATCAACAGTTGTGACCGTCGCAATAAACCTATAACCCTGGCGCGGAATCGTTTTGATGAAAGTCTGCTCATTCGCCGTATCTCCCAGGGCTTGCCGCAGGCGATTGAGACTCGTGTTCAGATTGGCGTCGAAATCGACGAACGTGTCCGCAGGCCAAAGACGTTGCCGAAGTTCCTCGCGAGTCACGATCTCGCCGGCTCGTTCCAACAACAACGAAAGGATCTGAAACGGTTTCTCCTGCAAACGAATCCTGTGCCCATGCTTGCGCACGTCGCCCGTGCGCAAGTCGACCTCGAAATCCCCAAATCGAACTCGCTCCCGGGGTTCGGCTGAATTTCTCATGGGCTTGGATCTCTCTGCGATTCTCGTCCTTGCGACAGATAACAATTCGCGAGAATCTTTCGTTATCTCCTTAGACGCAGCCAATCGAAATTCGCGTTACAAGTAGTTACGTACTTTTTATTTCCTTGTTCCATAAAATTTGTTCCAAGAGTGTTTTGAAAACGAATTCAGAATCGAATTGCCCACGTATGTTCTGTGGCGGACATTCCGAACCTGGTATGTCCCTACTAAAATTCGGATAAATCTACCGGGCAAATTGGCGAATGACATGGACGCTCTCTCTAACCCTATCAACGTCTAACGCGCACTTAATTAAGCTCGATTAATTCAGCCTGTTAGACCGTGATGTTTAATTTATGGCAATTGATGGGCCAATTCCGGCCAAAGTCTCCTCGCTTGCAATGGCCAGGGTGAGGGATGACTCACTCTCAAGCTCTTGCCCGTCGTACGGGGGTTTGCAGATTCACGTGGGCATTCCAAACACCGAAAGCAAGGAGTGTTCTAGATGAATATCAAAAAGGCGTGGATTTTAGGAATTCTGTTCCTCGCCGTATTGGTGGCCTTTGCGCCCAGCGTGATGGCGCAGGAATCCGCATCCAAAGGTTCACTGAACGGCACGGTGGTTGATTCCACCGGCGGCGCCATCGTTGGCGCTCAGACCACTTTGATGGGCCCGCAGGGCAATCAATCGAAAGTTACAAACGGCTCAGGCACCTTTATTTATCAGGACCTGATCCCGGGAAATTACAAGCTCTCGGTTGAGATGAAGGGTTTCCGGCGCGCGGAGGTGTCCGAAGTCGTTATCAACGTCGGACGCGTATCGGCCATTCGCGTCCAGTTGGAACCGGGCAGCGTTACGTCAACTGTTGAAGTCGTGTCGTCCGCGGTCACGGTGGACACTGCTTCTACAGCGGTTGCCACCAACCTGAACGACGACTTTTACAACAAGCTTCCCGTGCAGCGAAACGTTGCGGGCCTGTTCTATCTGGCTCCCGGCGTGGTGAGCGGTGGCGGGACGGGCGCATCCAATCCTTCGATTGGCGGTGCCACTGGGCTTGAGAACCTGTACATCGCCGATGGTGTGAGCATCACCGACACCGCTTTCGGCGGACTCGGCATTTACTCGCGCGTGTACGGTTCTCTCGGCACTGGCATCAACCTTTCCTTCATTAAGGAAGTTCAGGTGAAGACCGGGAGCATCCAGTCACAGTACGGCGGAGCAACCGGTGGTGTGGTCCAGATCGTCACAAAATCCGGCGGCAATCAGTATCATGGAGCAGTAGCTGGTTACTGGCAGCCGAACGCATTTGAAGCCGCGCGGCTGAACCCGGACAGTTTCGGTCTGGCCAATCCTTTCGGCAGTCTCATCCACAACTCCACGGCCGACGTTTCCGGAGAATTGGGTGGCCCAGTTCCAGGGCTCAAAGATAAGCTGTTTTTCTTCGGCTCCTTTGACCCGACGCTGTTGGGCACGACTCAGCGAGCCGCACCTCTGTCCGGCATTTCCGCGTTTGGGGATCTAACCGGCAGGACTTATTCCTACAATTACGCGGCGAAGCTCACTTTCAAACTCAATGACCGGAACACGATCGAGGGTTCGGTTTTTGGCGATCCTTCCCATCGGAACAACTTCCCCTGGTTCAGCTTGGCTGAAGGCGTCAACGGCATTCCGAATAGGACCAGCTTCAGCAACGCAAACTTCGGGAACCGCGACGTTGTAGCTCGGTATAACGGAACACTTTCACCTACATGGGTCGTCAATTTGGACGCCACCTGGCAGAACAACCACTTTACGGAAGGCGGCTACGACAATTCAATCTCAGCGATCAATGATCAAACTCAGACGGCAGCTGGACCTATCGGAAACGGGACCATCATGCCTGGGATTCAGCAAGGCAACTTCTTCGCGGTAGGCCGCGGCTTCGTCGAGAACACGGAAGACGACAGCTACGGAGCTCACATTAACACCTCGAAGATTGTCAACTTCTGGGGCCAGCATTCCGTCGATGTCGGCTACGGCTACAATCGTCCGTTCTACAAGGGCGTGCGTGCCAATAGCGGGCCCGCAATCACTCCACCGCTGGCCAACGAAGATGGTGGTTCTCCAAGCGGTCAGTGCACGGGCGGACCTTGCCCATGGGCTGGAGAATTTTCGAACTACCTCTGGCGGTTGTTGCCCGCTTCGGCAGTCGATTCGGCAGTCCCATGCCTGTCTTGCCCAATCATGAATGTTCCTGGCGTAGGTCCGGAACCCGTGATTCTTTCCGAAACCCGCGGCGAGTTCGGCGTGGCTTCCGATGGCTTCGAGCACTTCTCGACAACGGGCAGGACCCACTCGGCGTACTTGAACGATAGCTGGACCATCAACAAGTACGTGACCCTGAACGCGGGCATCCGTTGGCAACAGGAGCGTCTGATTGGGGAAAACGCCAATTACACGTTCACGGACAACTGGTCCCCGGCTCTCGGCGTCACGATTGATCCCATCGGCGACCGAAAGAATAAAATCTGGTTCAGCTTCGGCCGTTACAACTACAACCTCCCCCTGGACTTGGCAGAGCGGTCGCTGACAAACGAGAAGGATTTGTTCAACCTCTTTCTCGCGCCGGACTATGTCACTGCCGGCACGAATGGTTGTGTTCCGACTGTTTTCCAAGGGAACACCTACAATCGGTGCGTCGTTCTCAACTCCTCCGGGACCGTCACGCCAATCGTGGATCCCGCCCACGATCTCAACCACTCAGCCAATGGAATACCAATTGGGATTTTCGGGTCCGGATCCAGCCTGGAAGCTATTCACACCGCGACCAGACTGACCTATGAGGATGAATACGTGATTGGAGCGGAGCATCAGTTTTCACGTGGTTTGGTTCTCACCGCGCGATACATGCATCGCAGTCTCCGCAGGATTGTTGAAGATACCGGTGGTATCTCGCCAGAAGCAGCACTCGCCGGGGTTCCTCAGCAGTTCTCGATCACCAACCCCAGCAAGAACCTGGATATCTTCACGAACCCGGTCCAGGTTGACTACATACAAGCAAACGGTCTGCCGGCCGCTTGCGGTACCGGCAACTTCAACATCTTCCCACTCACGAACAGCGTCGGAATTGCTCAAACGGACTCTCAGGGCAACGACTCCGCTTGCTTCGCAGAGGGGATCGATGCTTCTACTGGCCAAACAGTTCCCGTCGGCATCAACGGGTGCCCCTCAACTGGTCCGTGCACAGCAGCCGGCTCGGTCACCCCAGACGGAATTCCGGACGGATTCGCCGATCCGATTCACAAGTACTGGTCGATGGTGTTTGAAGTTAACAAGTCGTTCTCACACAACTGGCAGTTGCGCGCCAATTACACGATCTCGAAGGTATTCGGAAACTTCGAGGGTGCGTTCCGCAATGACAACGGCCAGTCCGACCCGGGCATCAGCTCCCTGTTTGATTTCACGCCCGGTAATTTCGGTCTGCTCGGCAATCAGTTCACGCCAGGCATACTGAGCGAGAATCATCAGCAGGTCGCCAACGGCTACTTCAGCTATGTATTCGATCACGGCATGCTGAAGAACCTCACGCTCGGCACCGGCGTCACCGTTTCGACAGGAACTCCCATCAGCGAACTGGCAGCGCACCCGGTCTACCAGAACGCCGGCGAAGTTCCAATCGGCGGCCGCGGCAGCCAGGGCACCACTCCTACAACCGGTCGCGTTGATTTCCATGGTGACTACGTCATGAACGTAACCGAAAAGATGCACCTCCGGTTTGGCGTGGACCTGTTCAACATCGCCAACACGAAGCGCACCTTGTTCTTTAACCAAAACCTTGATTTGGGCTTGGGTGTGTCAAACGCCGACTTCTTAAAGCCGGCTAATCTCACCGGAGCCCCGATCAGTGCGTCGAGCGGAATTCAGTCTCCGTTCAACGCTCGCGTGTTCGCCCGGTTCGAGTTCTAGTCAACTTCAACCTCAGCAAGGGGGAGCGATTTTTGCTCCCCCTATTTTCCTTTTCAAGAAACCCGGCCGTGCAGGGCTAGCTGCGAATGAGATCTCTCCCGCGGTTCGTGATTTTGGCGATAGTCTCTGTGGCGTTCTGGCCGTTCTCGGCCTTCGCGCAAGCTCCTCCGAAGCCCACTTTCGCCATGCAAATCCAGGTTCAAGTTCGATTGTCTGACGGAAGGCTCGCCCCGCGGAGCGCGCTCGAAAAGGCCATCCAACAGGATCCCAAGGCCGTCGAGGCCTACTTTCAGCTAGGCACTTCTCTTATTCGGCAGAACGACTCGGCAGGCGCCGTCAAAGCTCTCAACCAAGGCCCCCAGCTTAATCCGGACCCGGTGGACGCTGCTGCGGCCCACTACGAGCTGGCGAGGGCCTATATGGCGTTGGGGCAGTGGCAGGAGGCCAATCCGCACGCGGCCAAGGCAGTGGCCATGCAGCCGGATGTAGCAACGTGGCACATCTTGATGGGAAACATCGATCTCAAGAAGGGTGACGGGCAAGGGGCGATCAACGAATTTCAAGTCTACCTGAAGCTGGAGCCTGATGGGCCCGCAGCGGCTTCGGTTCGCGGCATGATCCCCAAAATCCAGACCGCCATGCAAAAGCACTAGCTGCGCACAAAGAAATTGAATCGTGCGTCAGTTCGCAAATCGCCGCACCGCGAGCGCGATGGGTAGCCCTATTAATAGTGGATGACCGATTGGCCCGGTCACGAGCGTTTCCACGGTGAACGGACCTTTATGGAATGCCGAGAGCGGCAGCACCACGCAGTACATGAAAAAATAAACCAACTCACCGTAAATCAATCCGCACAAGACTGCCCGCTGGGTCATGAATTCCAGCTTGCGGCTCGCCAAGTAGAAAACTGTCGCTGCCCCGAACGCCACTACAAAATGCAATACGCCGCCAAGTGCTGTGATGACCAGGCCGCCACTGTATGCAGTTAACCCAAGCAATCCGCTCGCAATTCCGCGCAAGATTATTCCCGGCGTAATGCCGCGCAATCCCCAGGCGACGAACGCGCTCGTCAAATCCAGGACACCCGAGATCAAACCGCCCCAGAAAATTGCCAGGCCGGGTCTCGCCATAGTCGTCGAATTGGACGGCGGATTTGTGTTCACAGGAATTCTTCTTCCCGAAATTCCTCGACGAGTGACCAACTGGTGCGTGAAAGATCCGCAAACGCTTCCAGATCCTTTGTTGCGCGCTCGCCTTCCGGCGATGCCCAGGCCGCTTCCATCGCTTCCCGGCTTTCCCAATAAAGTTCAACCACTGCGTCCCAGGCCGGCGGTTGACGCTTCGGATCATTCGCCACATGGTTTTGGGCGTACTGCTTCAGCCCAGGCAGCTTCCACGCCAGATCTCTGTGTGTTGTGCGCAAATATGAGGAAAAATCCGCGCGAGTCATGTCTTTCCGTTTCGAAAGAACCACAACGAATTTAATCATCTTGAATCCAGACGGAACGCCGTGTGAATACCGGCTCCGCTCCATTGCAGCTTTCCTTAGCCCGTTGAATGGGGCCCGCCGGCTTCTTACCCTTGGCAGGGTGAAATTTTCTGTGCTTGAATCAGCTTGATTTCCCGGCCGGCCTGGCGGCATCTGCGAGCCGAATCAACCGCGCATCCGTAATCGCCGGGATCGCGCGGATCGCTTTCACCACAGATTCATCCACCTTGCCATCGAGCCGCACCAGGGCAATAGCCTCCGCTCCATGAATCGGCTGCCGCCGTCCCAGCGCGAAGGTCGCAATGTTCACGCCCAGATTGCCGAGCACCGTCCCGATCTTTCCGATCACGCCGGGGACGTCACGATTCCGCGTCAGCAGCAGCGTGCCCTCGAGCGGCGATTCCAGCTCAATGCCGTCGAGCGAAAGAATCCGCGGCGAGCCATCGTGCACCACCGTGCCCTCGACTGTGAAGTGGTCATCACAGTCTACGCATGCGACCTCGAGCGTGTTGGGATACCCGCGCTCGCGCCGCCGCGTGGTTTCTTCAACGATCAATCCGCGCGCCGCGGCTGCTTCTGCGGCATTCACCAGATTCACTTTTTCGTCGAGCACAGAATTCAAAATGCCAATCAGCACCGCGCTACGAATCACGTGCGAGCCCATCTCCGCCGGCTCACCCGCATAGCGAATCCGTATCCGCCCCAGGCTGCGCGAAGGCGCCGCCTGTGCCACAAGAGCACCGAGCCGTTCGCCCAACTCAAGATAAGGCCGCAACCGGCGGTACTGCTCGGCGGAAAGCGCGGGCATGTTCACGGCGTTGCGAATCAGCCCATCTGCGAGATAGTCCCGCACCTGCTGCGCGATGAGCGTACCCACCTCTTCTTGCGCCTCCGCCGTCGAGCCGGCGATGTGCGGCGTGGCGATCAGATTCGGCAGCCCAATCAAAGGTGAATCTTTCGGGGGCTCTTCTGCAAAGGTGTCCACCGCCGCGCCCGCCAGATGGCCCGACCGCAACGCCTCCGCCAGCGCTCCTTCGTCAATCAATTCACCACGCGCGCAATTAATCAGCCGCGTGCCTCGCTTCATCTGCGCGAGCGCCGCCGCGTTGATCATTTTCTCAGTCGCCGGTCCGAGCGAAGTGTGCAATGAAATCACGTCGGAGCGCCCGAGCAAATCGTCGAAGGGCACCAGCTCCACTTCCAATTCGCGCGCCGCCCCGGGCGTCACGTACGGATCGTGCGCCAGCACTTTCATTTCCAGCGCCCGCGCACGCCGCGCCACCTCAGTTCCCACTCGCCCCAGCCCCACCAAACCAATCGTTTTTCCGCGCAGTTCCGTGCCCGACGAAGATTTTTCCCAGCGCCCCGCCTGAATTGCAGCGTTCGCTTGCGGCACCGAACGCGCCAGCGCCAGCAGCAGTGCCAGCGTATGCTCTGCGACGCTGACGGCATTGCCGCCTGGCGTGTTCATCACCAGCACGCCGCGATGCGTCGCCGCTTCGACGTCAATATTGTCCACGCCGACTCCCGCGCGCCCGACCACGCGAAGTTTCACAGCGCGCTCGAGCAGTTCAGAAGTCACGCGTGTGGCGCTGCGCACAATCAGCCCATCCGCATTGCCGATTTCATTCGCCAGCGCCGCTGCCGGCGGCGTTGCAATTTCCCAGCCCGTTTCGCGAAGCAGTGCCAGTCCGCGTTCGCTGATCTTGTCCGCCACGACAATTTTCATGCCACCGAGCCTAGCGGGCGTGTTAAGCCGTGTCAAATGCGCATGCGCGCGCAAAGCCGTATGATATTCTTGCGTCGGGAGAAGTTGGCGAATGAGCTACATCGAACGCATCCAGAGCGACCTCACCGCAGCCATGAAGGAAAAAGATGAGCTGCGCTTGAGCGTCCTCCGCATGGTGAAATCTGCGCTGAAAAATAAGGAAATCGAAAAATTGCGCCCACTCGAGGACATGGAATCGCTCCATGTGCTCCAAACCCTGGTCAAGCAGCGCCACGAATCCGTCGAACAATTCACCAAAGGCGGCCGCAAGGATCTCGCCGATAAAGAGAAGAAAGAAATCGCCATCATCGAAAAGTATTTGCCTGCGGCGCCGACGGACGCGGAAATTCACCACGCCGTCGAGGCGGCCATCGCCGAAGCAGGCGCCGATTCCTTGAAGCAAATGGGCGCAGTCATCAAGGCCGCGCGCGCCAAGCTCGAAGGGAAGAGTGTTGACGGAAAGGTGCTCAGCGATCGCGTCCGAGAGCGCCTAGCACCCAAACCCTGACCGCATAGTCTATCGAGCCTCAATACCACCCGTCAGGATGGTCTAACTTTTGTAGCGGCCGCCTTCAGGCGGGCGAATCATTCTTTTGGTTTGAATAGTGACCAACCGTGCCTCTCCCTGAAACCATCCCTGTCAAATACTCCGAGGAAGAAGCCGAATTCATCAGCATGCGCCCGCTCATCCGCCAGACGTTTCGAGCTGCGGAGCTCGTGGACATGATCGTCAGCGTCACCGGAAAGGATTTACAACGCATCCAGCAGATTCTGCGTTCCGGCACGATCGTCTTTCATTCCTACCGCTACTGGTGGCAGGGAATTGATGTCGAAGCGGAAAATGTGTCGGAAATTCTCACCCGCTATCCTGATTCAGATCCCGCACGCCCGTTTCGCACTGAAGACTGCACTGAAGTGATTCTCGACTCCGGGAACCCTTCTGCCGGCGACATGATGGCGGCCACAGTACCCCGCCACACCCTCCGCCTGCGCCGCGCTGACGCCAGCCTCAAGCGCCTGTTCCGCTCGCGCAGCCTCTGGAGCACTCTGGTCGATCTCGCGCGCGAAAATGCCCCCGCCTATCGTGAATATTCGTACGCCCTGCGCGGCGACCTTTACATTCTGCACCCCTCCGCCGAGCAGATCGCGCGCCTCGCCCGCGACGCCGCGGGCGTAACGCCGCGCTCCCTCCGCGTCCACCTCGCCTTCCTCCCCGCAGTCTCCCAAATCACTTTCGTTTGTCCACGGCATCAAGAGTAGTCATCCAGTTGTTCATGGTCTGACACGATTCACGCCTAGGACGACGAACCGTCTTGCCTCGCTCCGATTCCGGTGCTACCTTGCCCGATTTGCGAGCTGCCAATTTGGCATCGAACAGGCACCGGCTCTAAATAGTCGCGAGGCGATAAATCAGGGGAGGTGGGTGAGTGGCTGAAAAACAGTGGAGTTCAACGGCGCCTCCGGGCGAGTTTCGTCCCTACATTCCTCCGGAGGAGAGTCTAGCGGAGTTCACGCTCCGCGCGGTGGTGCTCGGTTCGCTCTTCGGGCTGCTGTTCGGTGCCGTGACTGTCTACGTCGGGCTCCGCGCCGGGCTAACCGTGTCGGCTTCCATCCCCATCGCCGTCCTCTCCATCAGCATTCTTCGCGCGTTCGGCCGCTCGACCATTCTCGAAAACAATATCGTGCAGACGACCGGCTCGGCGGGCGAGTCGCTGGCCGCCGGCGTGATGTTCACGATTCCCGCACTCATCTTTCTGGGCTTTGGCTCGGAGTTCACTTTCTGGCGGATTTTTCCGCTGGCCCTGCTGGGCGGATGGCTCGGCGTCCTGTTCATGATTCCGCTGCGGCGACAGCTCATCGTGAAGGAGCATGGCAACCTTACGTTCCCTGAAGGCACGGCTTGCGCCGACGTGCTCGTAGCCGGCGAGCGAGGCGGCTCGTTCGCTGGGCGCGTTTTCTGGGGACTCGGACTCGGCGGCGTTTACACCTTCATGATGAACACGATCCAAGCCTGGAATCCACAACCTGAAGCGCGCCCCGGCTGGTTTCCCGGCGCTTCCTTCCGCGCCACCATCACTTCGGAATATCTCGGAGTGGGATACATCATCGGCCCGAAAGTTTCCGGCATTCTATTTGCCGGCGGCGTGATTTCCTGGCTGCTGATCATGCCCGCGATCAAATTCTTCGGGCAGCTCTCTGGGAACGCGCCCATTTATCCCTCCACCATTCCCATTCCTCTGATGACGCCGGACGACATGTGGCGCCAGTACATTCGCCCGATGGGAGCGGGCGCCGTCGCCGCCGCCGGACTGATCACGCTGTTGCGAACTCTGCCCACCATCATTTCCGCGTTGCGCGCTGGACTGAAGGACGTGCGAGCAGAAGGTGCGGGCGGGGCGACAGCCAAGAGCCGCCTGGAACGCGACATGTCCATTCGTGTTGTGATTATCGGCTCGCTCGCCATCGTGGCCATGATGTGGCTGATGTTGACGTTTGACCCCATCAAGGGCGCGAACACGGCGTGGTATCAGAACGTACTGGCGGGAATTTTCGTCGTTTTCTTCGGATTTTTGTTTGTCACGGTGGCTTCACGGATCAGCGGCCTGCTCGGAAATTCCTCGAATCCCGTCAGCGGCATGAGCATTGCAACACTCATGGCCACGTGCGCGATCTTCTTCGTCGCCGGCTGGACGGCGCCAAATTATGCGGTGCTGGCATTGGTGATTGGAGGCGTCGTGTGCACCGCCGCGGCAATTGCCGGAGCCACTTCGCAGGATTTGAAAACGGGTTATTTAGTTGGCTCAACACCCGTGCGCCAGCAATGGGGCTTGCTCATCGGCGTCACCGTTTCGACCATCGCAATCGGCGCCACGTTGAATCTGATGAACGTCGGCCTCCAGAAATATGTGCCCACGCAGATTCCCCTCAACGTGCAAGCCATGCCCTCCGGTGTAAAAATCGAGAAACCTGTGTACACATATGAAGGAAAAACGTATTCGCTGATCAACTCCCTTGGGTCGCACGAGATTCCCGACGGCGAATATCTCTATGATCCGCAGACCAAGCAAATTGAAATTCAGTGGGTGCAGGGAATCGGCAGCGACAAGGCTCCTGCGCCGCAGGCGCGCCTGATGGCTACGGTAATCAACGGCATTTTGAACCAGCGGCTACCGTGGCGCCTTGTGTTGATGGGCGTGGCGCTGGTCCTGGCCGTAGAAATTTTGGGAGTGCGCTCGCTCGCGTTTGCCGTCGGCTCCTATCTTTCGATCGGAACCACGGCCACAATGTTTGCCGGAGGGTTGGTCCGCTGGCTGGTGGAAACCACGTCGAAGAAATCAGAAGAAGGCGAGGCCAGTCCCGGCGCGCTCTATTCCAGCGGATTGATCGCCGCCGGAGGTGTGTTCGGACTCCTTGGCATCGTCATCAACCTGCTTCAAGATCCCGAAATCTCCACGCACACACCACAATGGCTTACGTCTTTGCTTCATCTTCCCTGGCGCGCCGACCTCTTCGCATTCGGGCCGAAAATTCTCGGCTCGCTTGCCACCAGTAACCTCTTCGGCCTTGTCATGTTCATCCTGCTCGCCGCATCACTTTTCTACTTCGCGCGCAAGAAACTGGACTCATAACCAGGCGCTGCGGCGATTCTTTGACTCCGTCGCGCTGAGCCATTAAACTTGGTCCCCGTGGGAACCTTTTCACGCGGCTACGGGCACAGATTCGACCTGAGCGGATACTTTCCGCGTGCCATCAAGACCCTCTGCATTGCCTGCGTCGCCGTCTTCACGCTTCAGCAACTTTCGGGATTGCTTTTCGGCGGGGTCGCGCAAAGATTCTGGCTTTACTGGTTCGGATTGGTCCCATACGCGGCGACCATGGGGCTCCGAGTCTGGCAGCCATTCACATACATATTCCTTCACAGCGGATTCCTTCACATATTTTTCAATCTTTTGTACCTCGCGATGTTTGGTGCCGATCTCGAGCGCACCTGGGGCTCGCGTCGCTTCTACAGTTACTTCTTCATTTGCGGCGTTGGTGCGGGACTGATCAACGTCGCTGTGAAGTTGCTTCTCGATCCTCACGGGCATGGCACTGCTTGGATTCCAACGATTGGCGCCTCCGGCGCAATCTACGGGGTCCTGCTGGCCGTCGCGGTGATCATGCCGCACCGCCAAGTGTGGCTGTTCCCCCTGCCGGTGACGGTGTCCATGTGGATCTTCGTCAGCATCATGGGCGCGATCGAATTTTTCGGCACCATTGGCGCCACTGGCGACAACGTCAGCCACATTTGCCATCTCGGTGGAATGCTGGTGGGCTACTTGTACTTGCGCCGTGGTTCATTCCTCTACAATTTCCGCAACTACTTTTCGGATTGGCAGCGCCGCCGTCTGAAGAAGAAATTCGAAGTGTATGTGCGCGACCACAACGACAAGCCTCCCTCACGCCCCGATAACTGGGTGAACTAATCGTTCGAAATATCTGACGGGAGGTTGAGGGAAAAATCGGCGGCGCGCTAGCCGCCGATGCGGAGCAGGCGCATCAAGTTTGTTGACCCCGTAGTTCCCAGCGGCGTGCCGGCGAGAATTCCCACGATGTCGCCGCGCTTCACCAGGCGCTCTTCCTTCAGTCTGTCCTCGGCGGCTTTCGCGAGTTGATCAATATTTTGGACGCGAACGATGCTCCGCGGCAGCACGCCCCAGAGCAGGCTGAGGCGCCGGCGTGTTTTCTGGTTCGGCGAGAACGCGATGATGGGTGCGCGCGGCCGGTACTTCGAGACGAGACGAGCGGTTGAGCCGGACTCCGTAAATACTGCGATCGCCGTCATTTGCAACTCTTCGGCGGCGTGGCAAATCGCCTCGGCGATGGCTTCGCTGATTTGCAATCCTCCATGGCGCATGGGGCGCGGCAATTCCGTGACGCTGGCCTCGGCCTGGCGGATGATGCGGTCCATCATTTCCACGGATTCCAGGGGGTAGCTCCCCGCGGCCGTTTCGCCGGAAAGCATCAGCGCATCGCTGCCGTCGAAAACGGCGTTGGCCACGTCTGAAGCTTCCGCGCGCGTGGGCCTGGGACTTTTTTGCATGGAGTCGAGCATCTGCGTGGCCGTAATCACAGGGACCAGCGCATCGCGCGACCGCGCGATAATCTGCTTTTGCACCACGGGGACTTTTTCCAGGCTCATCTCCACGCCGAGATCGCCGCGCGCCACCATCACGCTGTCCGTCACGCTCAGGATTTCGTCGAGGTTGTCAATGGCCTCGGGCTTTTCGAGTTTGGAAATGACCGGCGTATTTTTTCCGGCACGCGCGATGATGGCTTTTCCGGCGCGCACATCCGCGGCGGTCCTCACAAAGCTGAGGGCCACGTAGTTGGCGCCCATTTGAAGCGCGAATGCCAAATCCTTGCGATCTTTCGGCGTGATCGAGGGAATTTTCAATTTCACGCCGGGCAAGTTAATCCCCTGATGCTCAGCGAGCTCGCCGCCATTCTCCACCTGGCAAAGCACGTTGCGGCCCCGCACCGATGCAACACGCAGCGCAATTTCGCCGTCGTGCAGCAGGATTTGGTCGCCTTTGTGGACGGATTCGGGCAGCGCGCGAAACGTAGTACTGACGCCCTCGTCGGTGCCCAGAATATTCTTAGTGGTGATGGTGAAGCGCTGGCCGAACCGCAACCGGATTGGGCGGCCTTGTTCGAGCGCGCCAGTGCGGATCTTCGGCCCCTGCAAGTCGGCGATGATGGCAATCGGTTTTTCGTGATGAGCGGAGGCGCGCCGCACCGCGGCAATATTCCGAGCGTGCTCTTCCTGAGTCCCGTGGGAAAAGTTCAAACGCGCCACGTCCATTCCGCAGCGCACCAGCCGGTCAATCATATCGGGCGCCGAACTGCTGGGCCCGAGCGTGCAAACGATTTTGGCCCTGCGGTTATTCATGGCAGTTATCTTGCCGTCACGAAATCGCTGACGATGTTGTAGAGGAAATCGATTCCTTTATGAAATGATTCGACCGGGATGCGCTCATCGTCTGCGTGCATGCGCATCGAGTCCAGGTCGGCCAGTGGAAAGGGAAATACGCCGTAAGCCTGGACGTTTCGCAGGCGAAGGGGATAGGAGTCGGTCGCACCCGTGGACATGTAGGGCACCACGATCGTGCCCGGAAATTCCTTCACAGCCACGCGGGAGATAGTTGTGTAAAGGTCGGAGGAAAGTGACGAGGAGGGAGCCGCTTCTCCAGATCCGGGCTCCACTTCAAAGCGGATCTGCGGATCATCCACCAGTTTCTGCAATTTGGCGAGCAGCGCGTCGAGCGAATTACCGGGCAGCAGACGGATATTGATGATGCCGCGCGCTTCCGACGGGATCACATTGCGGCGAAATCCAGCTTGCAGCATCGTGGGGGTGATCGAATCGCGCAGCATTGAATTCCAAGCCGGATTGGCGTTCGAGATCCAGCGCGCGGCGTGCTCGCCCCTATCGGAACTCTCGAGCGCGCGCATCCATTTCGCGGTTTCTTCGTCCTCAATGCCGGCGATGCCTTCGAAGTAGGCGCGGGTCACTGAATTCAGCTGCACGGGCGTTTCGTACGTCCCGATTTTCGCGATCGCGGCGGCAAGATGGAGGACAGCATTATCCTTGCGCGGCATCGAGCCGTGCCCGGAGGGGCCCGTGGCAATCACGTCCACCGCCACGGAAACTTTCTCGCTTGCCTGAACGCCGATGTACCGCACCTTTCCGTCCTTCAACTCGGCGTGGCCGCCTTCGTTGATGGCAAAACCAGCGGCAATTTTGTCCCAATGCTTTTCGACGGCCACTTTCATTCCATCCGCGCCGCCGGATTCTTCGTCACCCGCGGCCAGGAAAATCACGTCGCGTGTGAGCCGCGCGCCTGATCGTTTCAGAGCGACGAAAACCGCAAGGTTCGCGGCCAACATTCCCTTGTCGTCAATCGCGCCGCGGCCATAGAGATAGCCATCCTTGATCACGGCCCCGAACGGATCGACGCTCCATTTGCTCTTGTCCACACCGACTACATCCAGATGGGCCATCATCAGCAGCGCGCGCGACGGGTCCGGGACCGCGCTGGATGAAAGACGCGCGACCAGGAATCCGCGGCCCGGCGTGGTTTCGAATATTTCCGGATGGATTCCCTCGCGCTCGAGAATCTCGGCAATATATTTCGCGGCGATGAGTTCGTTTCCTGGCGGGTTGATCGTATTGATTCGGATCAGGCCCTGAAGCCAGCCGACGGCGTCGCCCTGAAGTTTCAAGAGCTCCGAGGATTGTGGAGCCGGCATCTGAGCCTGCGGCGGCGCGGCCGGCGGATAACCCTGCGCAGCGCAGGTAATCGTGGAGAAAATCAGCAGCAATCCAATTCGAGCAGCGAAACGGCCCATCTAACATGCCTCCAAGTAAAATCTGAAACCCCATCGCGGGGCAAAGAGTCTTTCATACTATCATGGTGATGCGCGGCATCTTCGGAAGGCAATCGGGGTGGTTTTCTCCGGTGCAATTGACCATCCTCCGAGGCATATGGCAGCATCCAAGCGAAAGAGGAAAACATGAAATTGAATCGAGCGATCCGAGCCGCCCTCCTGGGAATTGCGTTGACCGCGCTGGCGATTTTCCCCGGGACGCTCGCCGCGTTTGCGCAGGAAACCGGGCCACAGGGTCCAGCGCCCGAGCAGCAACCCGCGCCGCCGAAGCCTCCCACCGGGCAGCAGCAATCGCCGAAACCGAGCCAGGAAGCGCCGCAGGTGGCCATTGCGGTCGAATCCAACCTGGTCCAGATGGATGCGGTCGTGACGGATGAGGACGGCAATATTCTGACTGGATTGAAGAAAGAGAATTTTCGGATTCTGGATGATGGCCAGCCGCAGCAGGTGACAAATTTCAGTCCCACGGACGCGCCGATCACCATCGTGATCCTGATGGAATACAGCGCACAGTATTATGGATTCTTTGGCTACAAATCACAGGAGTGGGCCTACGGGTTTCTGAGTCACCTGACTCCCAAGGATTGGGTGGCTTTCAAAATCTTCGACATCAAGGCCGATCTTCTCGTGGATTTCACGCATGACATCGGCGAGATACGGAGCGCCATCGTCTCCCTCTATACTCCGGGCTTCCATGAGGCGTGTGTGTATGACGCCCTGATTGAAACGCTCAACCAACTGCGAGATGTGCGCGGCAAGAAATCCATCCTCTTGCTTGCTACGGGCTTCGACACTTTCAGTAAACACACACTCGATGATACGTACCGGAGGCTTAAGGAAACCGATGTCCCGATCTACGCCGTCGGAATGGGAGAGGATATCGATTTGCGCACCCGCAACGGCGGAGGCACCGGGTATCTCCAGGCAAAAAATCAACTCACGCAGTTTGCGAACATGACCGGCGGTTATGCATGGTTTCCGCGTTTTCAAGGTGAAATGCCCTCGATTTTCAATTCCGTGGGCGCATTTCTCCGCAGCCAATACTCGCTTGGCTTTGCCCCTACCTCGCCAAACGACGGCAAGTTCCACAAGCTGAAGGTTGAGATTCTGGACGATCAGGGCAATCCGATGCTGGTGCCGACCGGGAAAAAAGGCAAGATGAAGAAGGTCGTCGTGTATGCCCGGAACGGGTACACTTCGCCTCGTCCTTTGACTGCCCGATAGCAGGCAGAGCGACTCCCTCCATCCATCAGATCCGAATATCGAATGTGCGCTTAATATCCGCGCTTGAGATCCACCCGATTTAACAATTCTTCGCCTGAGAACCAGCGCTCCAGGTTTGTAATCAGCAAATCGGTTTGGCGCGTCCAAAGATGTTCGCTGACGGCGCTCATGTGCGGGGTGATGACTGCGTTGTCGAGTTTCCAAAGCGGGCTTTCGGGCGGCAATGGTTCCTGTGAAGCCACGTCGAGCGCAGCACCGGCAATGGCACGCCGTTCGAGCGCGGCAATCAACGCCGGCTCATCCACCAGCGCACCGCGCGCCACATTCATGAAATAGGCGGAAGGTTTCATGCACGCCAACTTGCGCTCGCCGATCATCTTGCGAGTTTCAGGCGTCTCTGGCGCGGCGAGAATCACGAAATCCGCTTCACGCAACGGTTCATGCAGCTTGGCGGCCGGAAAAATTTTTTCGGCCAACTTGGTATCGCCCTGTCCCGAGCGCGTCACAGCCCAGACGCGCATTCCGAGCGGGCGAACGGCCTTTGCAACAGCGCGCCCGATCGCGCCAAAGCCAATTAGGAGTAGTACCTGCCCATGTAACTCGCGCGGGCGTACCTCCGAATCCCACAATTCTTGTTGTGCCCATTGCGCGCGTTGCTGATAGCGAAAACAATCGGGGAAGCGGCGCGCCATTGCGACGAGCAATCCCAGAATATGCTCGGCCATGGGAATCATGTGGACGCCGCTCGCATTGGTCACCTCAACGCCGCTCGTTCGCAGCTCGGGGTACATCAGTTGGCCGACCCCCGCGGCAGTCGAGTGAAGCCATTTCAATTTGCGCGCATGCGGCAATTGTTCGGGGCGGAGCGAGAAGCCCACGAAAATATCCGTGTCGGGGAGTTCTATCGCAAGCCCGTCGTAATTCGGCAAGTGCACTACGCGCATCTCTGGCCAGCGCTCGCGTACCCGCACGGCCATTTCCGGTGGCGGGTTCCACAGCGTGAAGCGGTGCCAAACACAAATCAGCAGCTTCGTTTCGGCCGGCTTCGTGCGCGTCATCGGGAAATGACACGCAGATCGTGGCCCGTCATCTCCGATGGCTGGGGAATGCCGAGTACGCCGAGCATCGTGGGGGCGATGTCGCGGAGCGAGCCACCGGTCTTCAATTGCGCGCGGGCCTCGTCAGTAACGAGAATGAACGGAACGGGGTTGGTGGTGTGGTAGGTGTGCGGGCCGCCGGTGACGGGATCGATCATCGTCTCGGCGTTGCCATGATCGGCGGTGATGATCCAAGCGCCGCCACGAGGGCGGAGCGACTGAAAAATTCGCCCCAGACGTTCGTCCACTGTCTCGCAGGCTTTGATCGTGGGTTCGAGTTTGCCGGAATGGCCGACCATGTCGGCATTCGCAAAATTCATGATGATGGCGTCGAAAGCACCCTTTTCAATGGCGTGCACCACGGCGTCGGCCACGCCTGCGGCCGACATCTCTGGTTTCAAGTCGTAGGTAGGCACTTTCGGCGAAGGAACCAGGACGCGCTCTTCGCCGGGAAACGGCTTTTCCACTCCGCCATTGAAGAAATATGTCACGTGCGCATATTTCTCCGTCTCCGCAACGCGTAGATTCTTAAATTGCAACTCGGCGAAAACATTTGCGAGGATGTGCTCGAGCTTTTCTGGCGCGATGATATAGCGGAGCCAGGGCCAGTTTTTTTCATACTGCGTCATCGCGATGAATGAGAGATTCGCGGGGCGCGCGGGATCAACGAATTCCTTGAAGCCGGGTTCGGCAAGCGCGCGGGTGGTCTGGCGGGCCCGATCAGCGCGAAAATTAAAGAAGATGACGGCATCGTCGTCGCGAATTGTTCCACGTGGCACGGCAGGTTTTCCGGCCGCGGCCTCCGTAGTAATCACGGTGGGAACGACGAACTCATCGGTAACGCCTTTTTCATAGCTCCCGCGAATTGCCGCGATAGGATTGGCGAATTTTGATTCCGCGTCGCCATAGGTCATCGCGCGATAGGCCTTTTCGATTCGCCCCCAGCGATTGTCGCGATCCATGGCGTAGTAGCGCCCAATAATTGTGGCAATCTGGCCAACGCCCAATTCGCGCATCTTCTGCTGAAGCTGACGGAGAAAATCGATGCCACTATTCGGAGGAGTGTCACGCCCGTCCATGAAGCAATGCACAAAGACGCGCTTCACTTTATTTTCCCGCGCCATTTGCAACAGCGCGAACAGATGGTTGATGTGCGAGTGAACACCCCCATCACTCAGGAGCCCAAGCAAATGGAGCTGATGATCGCGCCCACGCTCCATCGCTTCCAGGAGCAACGGATGGCGAAAAAGATCGCCGCTCGAAATGAGTTGCTCCACTCGCGTGATATCCATGCGGACAATGCGCCCGGCGCCGATATTCAAGTGGCCCACTTCACTGTTGCCCATCTGTCCTTCAGGCAGTCCCACGGCGGGCCCCGAAGTATGGATCAGCGTGTTTGGAAAATCCTTGACCAGGCGATCATAATTCGGTTTGCGCGCGAGAGCGATTGCGTTGCCTTTCGATTCGGCGCGGTAGCCCCACCCGTCGAGCACAGTGAGTACGATTGGTTTTGGTCTTTTTGCCATCGCGCGTCAGGATACACGGACTATTGGGAATCTGTCATGCAGGGCGCGTGTTTTTTTTCTTACGAAACGGCCTGAATGAAATCAGCGAGCAGGCCGTAGGCCGTAGCGATTACATCGGCTTTGTGCTCGATGATGGAGAGGCCGAAGACGTCCATTTCAAACCGCACGGCCGAAGTCGTGCCTTCGAGCAGCGCGAGCGGGTCGGTCATGGGCAATTGTTCGGGGCGCACGCTGGCACGCACGCCCCTCGGTGTTCGCTCCGCACTACAAACTAATTTGTAGCGCATACCTGCGGCGCGTGCGGCGCGAACTTGCTCGGGCGTGATGCTGCGAACGCCCGTGCGCTCCACCTGGTCAAGCGTGATCACCTCGCCCATCAGCACGATCACTAGTGCAGCCACTTTTACGGCGGGGTCCCAGCCGTCGAGATCGTCCGAAGGGTCCGTCTCGGCCACTCCGATTTGCTGCGCCTTTTTCACCGCTTCATCAAGACTCAGGCCCTTTTCCATTTCTGTGAGGACGACGTTGGTCGTCGCGTTCAGAACGCCTCGAAAGCCGCGCAAGTCAACGGCGGGTAGCGAGTGCCGAAACATCGAAAAAATCGGCGTGCCGTCCATCACTGTGGATTCAAATAGAAACTTGCGGCCCTTCGCAAGGGCCAGATCTCTGAGTTGGCGATAGGCGTGAACGATCGGACCCTTGTTCGCGCTGATGGCGTGTGCGCCGGATTCAAGGGCAGCCTTCAAGTGTTCAATCGCTGGCTCGCCCGCGTGACGGTCCAGCGATGACGCTTCGAAAAATACCGCTGGATCCGCCGCTTCGAGCCACTGTTTTACGTTGAGTGGTCTGCACCAGGCGGGTATTCCCGGAAAGCGATTTTCGAGCAACGCCGTGGGATCGAGTCCTCTGGCATCGGAAATCCAGCCGATGCGCCGCGAGGCGACACCAGTGAGCCGCCACTCGATGCCGTAGGTGTCACGCAGCACGGCGGTCTTGGCCACCAGTAGGCGGACGAATTCCTTGCCGACATTTCCGAAACCGACCAGCGCGAGATTGTATGTGCGAATGGGATCACCCCTAAGAAATGCGGCTAATGTCGCGCGAGCGCTTTGCGGCCGGGGAAACGGGCAGCGGTGCCGAGTTCTTCTTCGATGCGGAGCAACTGATTGTATTTGGCGATGCGATCCGTGCGGGAGGCGGAACCGGTCTTGATTTGGCCGCAGCCCATGGCGACAACGAAATCGGCGAGGAAGGTGTCCTCGGTCTCACCGGAGCGGTGGGAAACGATCGCGGCGTATCCGGCCTTGCGCGCCATTTCTACGGCCTCAATGGTTTCGCTCACGGTGCCAATCTGATTGAGTTTGATCAGGATTGCGTTGCCGATACCTTCCGCGATGCCTCGCGCGAAGATCTTTGGATTCGTGACGAAAATATCGTCGCCGACCAACTGAATCTTCCCGCCGATGTCCCGCGTCAGAATTTTCCAGCCATCCCAATCATCTTCAGCGAGCCCGTCTTCGATTGAGACGATGGGATACTGACGGGCCCAGCCTTCCCAGAACGAGGTCATCTGTTCCGAGGTGCGAGCAGACTTGTCCGATTTCCTGAATACATACTTTTTGCTCGCGCGGTCGTAGAACTCGCTCGAGGCAGGATCGAGCGCGATGGAGATCTGCTCGCCGGGCCTGTAACCAGCGGCGGTAATCGCTTCCAGGACGCGCTCGAGCGCTTCATCGTTCGATTTCAAATTCGGCGCGAAGCCACCTTCGTCGCCGACAGCCGTTGAGTAGCCGTTCTTTTTCAGCACCGCTTTCAAATTGTGGAACACCTCAACGCCCCAGCGCAGCGCCTCGCGAAAATTCGGCGCACCCAGCGGCATCACCATGAATTCCTGCACGTCCACGGAATTGTCCGCGTGCGCTCCGCCATTCAGAATATTCATCATTGGGACAGGCAGTGTATTCGCAGAGGGATCGCTCGAATACCGCGCGAGATATTTGTAGAGCGGCTGCCCGACTGCGGTTGCGGCCGCACGCGCGGCGGCCATCGAAACCGCAAGAATCGCATTCGCGCCCAATTTCGATTTGTTCGACGTGCCGTCGGCTTCGATCATCCGGCGGTCGAGCGCGCGCTGATCGGCAGCATCCATGCCGGCGACGGCTTTGGCGATCTCCGTGTTCACGTGCCCGTCGGCTTTCAACACGCCTTTGCCGAGGTAGCGCGATTTGTCGCCGTCGCGCAACTCAATCGCTTCATGCTCGCCGGTGGAAGCACCGGAGGGAACTGCGGCCCTTCCCAGCGCGCCACCTTCGAGTCGAACATCCGCTTCAACCGTCGGGTTGCCGCGTGAATCGATGATTTCGCGACCGTGAACGCTGGCAATTTTTGTGGACAATGCGCCTCCTAATCTTGCTTCCGTACGGGCACGGCATCCCGTGCCCCTACTGCAAAAAACGGCAAAGTTGAAAAAAGTACCGGTGGGACCCACCCCAACCACAGCTTCGGCAGGCAGGTGCCGGCGTTATTCCGGCTCTTCGAGCATGGATTCGCCGCGCACTACCACCACGACGCCATTTTCCGTGACGGAATAGCGCGCGCGATCTGCTTCAAGGTCGTAGCCGATCACAGTGCCTTCGGGCAGGCTCACGTGGCGATCAATGATCGCGCGGCGAATCCGGCAACTGCGTCCCACAGTCACGTGATTGAAAAAGATGCAGTCTTCCACCTCGCTGTAACTGTTTACGCGCACATCGTAACCAAGCACTGACCGTTTCACTGCGCCACCTGAAAGAATTGAGCCGCCCGAGACAATGGAATCCACGGCCACGCCCATTCGGCCCGGATCTGCAAAGACGAATTTTGCTGGCGGGTATTGCTGCTGCCAGGTATGCAGCGGCCAGCTCTTGTCGTAAAGATTGAAGACGGGCGACACAGAAACGAGGTCCATGTTGGCCTCGTGGTAGGCCTCGATGGTGCCGACGTCGCGCCAGTAGCTCGTCTCCTTTTTGTTTTCGTCGCGGAAGTTGTACGCGAACACGCGGTATTCCTCGATGATCCTGGGAATAATGTCTTTCCCGAAATCGTGCGCAGACTCCTTGTTTTCCGAATCCAGAATCAAAATCGGAAGCAGAAGCTGCGTATTAAAAATGTACACACCCATCGAGGCGTTCACTTTGCCGGGATGGATGCGTGAAAGCTTGGGGTGCGCGGGCTTTTCTTCGAAGCCGACGATCCGCCAGTCCTTGTCGGTTTCAAGCACGCCGAATTTCCCCGCGGCCATCGCCGGATCCACTTCGAGCGTCGCGACTGTCACGTCTGCGCCCGCGTCCACATGCTGCTCCAACATTTTCTGGTAATTCATCTTGTAGATGTGATCGCCGGAAAGAATGAAGACGTAGTTGGACTGCTCACTCCCGATCGAGTAGATGTTCTGATAGACGGCGTCCGCCGTACCCTGATACCAATGTTGCGAGACGCGCATCTGCGGCGGCAGTACCTCCATGAAGTCGCCGTGTCCCATCAGCACGGACCAGCCGCAGCGGACGTGGCGGTTCAGGCTGAGCGCTTTGTATTGGGTGAGCACGAATACGCGGCGCAGGTCGCTATTCAGGCAATTCGAGAGCGTCACATCAATGATGCGATAGACCCCGCCGAAGGGAACGGCTGGTTTCGCGCGGTCGCGCGTCAGCGGCCATAGCCGCTCGCCCTGGCCACCGGCCAGAAGGACACCGAGCGCATTGCGCATCAGGGGCATGGACGCGTTTCCCCGGCAAACTAAAGTGCGAAGCAGGCCATTCTACAGCAAGTGGGGCCACGCCGCCGCAAAGTCGCGCGGGAGCCCATTCCGGAGACGCAATTCCGAGGTCGTCAAGGCTTTCCGCAAGTGTCACTCATGCCTTTATGTTTACTAGAGAGTTACATAAACGCGTCTCACAGCCGCAACGCAATTTACTCCTTGACTTGGGCGGTAGCCTCCGTTAGAAGAAGTTGACAATTGCCGGTTTGGGTGTGAACCGGTAAACTGAAGTGACTCCAGCAGTCCAACACAACATTCAACGGGGAACGGGGGTGAAATACGCGTGGCAGAAGTTGTCATTCAAGAGGGTGAGTCCTTGGAAAATGCCCTCCGCCGATTCAAGCGCAAAGTGCAGTCGGAGGACATCATCAAGGAGATCAAGAAGCACAGCTACTACATGAAGCCTGGTGAGAAGAGACGCGCCAAGGAAGCCCTCTCGCGTAAGCGCCTTCGTAAGAAGCAACGGCGTGAGCAGGATTAGGCGACCGAATTACTTGGGTCCATTCCAGCAGTTTCGTGCCAGCCGGCAGGTGGGAACCGCAATTGCGTCCCGCGGTCCCCGATCTTCGTCTGATAGGAACTGCGCCGCTGCCTGTTCTGACCCAGCAAGTTCTCGGAGCAGCGCATGGAATTCCACGATAAGGTTTTGAAGTGCGCCGAATGCGGAGCTGAGTTCGTTTTCACCGGCGGCGAGCAGATGTTTTTCGCCGACAAGGGCTTCAAGAATGAGCCCAAGCGGTGTAAGGCGTGCAAAGCCAGCCGCGCGCAGGGCAACGGCTCGGGTTCGGGAAGCGTTCAGCGGGTCGAAACCAAGACGGTCTGCTCGCAGTGCGGAAAAGAAACGACGGTTCCTTTCAAGCCCACGCAAGGGCGCCCGGTGTATTGCCGCGAATGTTTTCAGCAGCGGCGCGCCGTCAGCGCACCGAGCGCAGCAGCAGCGCAGTAGCACTAACGCTGTTTTCGCTTTGGGTTTGAACTGAGCCGGACGGAGTCCCCGAATTCACGAAATCGTCCGAGATAAACTCGGGCCAGCCGGGAGCTTCGCCAACATAGCTGAAACTGTAATTTCAAGGGCCCTTCTCAGCGCAGAGGCGCGGGGAAGGGCTTTTTGATTTTGGTGCGCTCCCTACGCAGCTTTCGAAGCGCGCGTCGGCGCAATTTCGCGCAGAGTCGTGACGAAAGCTTCCATCTCCGGCTGGGTCCCGATCGTGATTCGCAAGAAATTACTCATCGAAGGGAATCGCCGTCCCACAAGCATATTACGCGCATCGAACCGCTCGATGATGGGCGCCACGTCGGTGCCCATGTCGATCATCATGAAGTTGGCTTCCGAGGGAATAAACGTGCGCCCGTCTTTTGCAAGCTCCTCGACGAGCCACTGGCGAGTAGCATTCATGCGCGCGCGGCATGAGGTGACGTGCTCCTGGTCAGTCAGGCTCGCGAGTGCGGCAGATAGCACAGCAGCGTTTCCATTGTCGCGAAGAATTTGACCATCCATCGCGGCAACATTTGCTTTGGAACCGACACCATAGCCCAGCCGCATGCCTGCCATTCCATAGATTTTTGAAAACGTCCGAGCGACCACGATGTTCGCGTACTTGCCAATCCAATCGATCACGCTTGCATATTGCGGATTCTCGGCAAAATGGAAGTAGGCTTCATCGACAAGAATTAGTGTTGTAGGCGGAACGCGCTGAACGAAATCGGCCAGTTCGTCGCGTGTCACGATCGTGCCTGTGGGATTGTTCGGATTGCAGACGTACACGAGGCCGGTCTTCGAGGTGCACTCAGCCGCCATCTTCGGAAGATCGTGACGATGATCAGATGTCATCGGCACCAGCACGGGCGTGGCGCGAGTGGTGCGAGCGTACTGGAGGACGGCTTCAAATGTTGTCTCGGCGACCACGATCGATTGGCCGGGCCCGAGAAACGCCGCGTCGGCAGCGCGCAGGATTTCCGTCGAGCCGCAGCCGAGAACAATATTCTCCCGCTTCACCTCATGCGTCCGCGCGAGTGCGTCGCGTACTTGCTCATACGCCGCGTCGGGATAGCGCGCCGCCACATGCCCACACTTCGCGAGCGCTTCTAGTGCCTTCGGCGTCGGCCCGTAGGGATTCTCGTTGAAATTGAGCAGGATCCTTTGTGACGTTACTGGTACCGCCATGGGAGCCGCCAGATTCACGGCATGCGCTCCACGCAGTCCCGGTGTGGCGAATGCAAGTGCGGCTGCTTCAACGACAGCTCGCGAAAAATCTCGCCGTGAATATTGCGTAGATGTCATGGCACGCTCCTCGACTGAAACAGTGCGGATGATACCCCGCCCCATTGTAGGGAACAATCTTTGCTACCTATAAGCCGCGGCCCCGAAAACTACTGGACGGTTGCCATTTTTGTGCTAAGAATTGTCCCTGTAATTGTGCCCAGCCAATCAACCAAACACATTTGGGACGGGGGATTAATGAACACAAATCAAAGAGCGGGCATTTGTGTATTTCTGGCTCTTCTTCTGAGCGCCTGCGGCTCAGGGACGAGTTCGACGCCAGGCATAGCTTCCGGGCCGCGTCTCTCTGCGACCAACAACCCCCAGGTTGCACTGTACACGATCTCTCCCTCCGCTGACGCCACCGTTGTCGTTCAGTTTGGGACAGACACAAACTACGGTCTCACCACTTCGCCGCAAGCCGCTCCTCCGGGCGGAGGAGCGGTAAACATCTTGGTGGCTGGAATGCGTGCTTTCACCACTTATCACATGCGCGCCGTTGTAAGTTTTACAGATGGCACACAGGCACAGGACACGGATCAGGTGTTCACGACGGGCGGCTTGTCAGCGAATCAGTTTCCGAGTCTCACAATCACAAGACCGTCCGGCCTCACTCCCCAGCCGGGGATCGAAATGCTCGATCTCGTCGGCGCGCAGCCGGATGTGGTGGCCGTGGATCTTTCCGGAAATATAATTTGGTTTTATACATTCACGGGCACCTCGGCCGACATCGTGCAACCGGTGAAGCCGCTTCCCAACGGCCATTTCATTGTGCAAATCAGCCCCACTTCTTCCATCGTTACCAACGGCAGCGGGCCGCCGCCCGCGGGCACCATCACCGCGATCCGCGAAATCGACTTGGCTGGCACCACCATTCGCGAAATCACGCTCGACACATTGAACTCCCGCCTGGCTACTGCTGGGTTCAACATCGTCGGCGACACTTTGCACCACGATGTTCTGGTCCTTCCCAACGGCCACTGGATCGTGATGACCAACACCACCAAGCAAGTCGGAAGCACTACCGTGCTGGGCGACGTGATTATAGATCTGGACACGAATCTGCAACCTGTCTGGACCTGGTCCACCTTCGATCATCTGGACGTCAACCGCCACCCCCTATCGGCTACCGATTGGACTCATGCCAATGCGCTTCTTTACTCGCCGGACGATGGAAACTTGCTCCTTTCGATGCGTCATCAGCATTGGATTATAAAAATTGACTACGCCAACGGCAGCGGCGCAGGCGATGTAATTTGGCGGCTCGGTAATGGCGGGGATTTCACCCTCCAGGGAGGCACGGACCCGACCAACTGGTTCTATGCCCAGCATGGCCCGTCCTTCACTTCCACGCAGACCGCCGGAAATTTTTCGATGATTGTCTTCGACAATGGCAATGGCCGGCAATTCCCACCCACGGATCCCTGCACCACATCACCGACGCCGGCCTGTAATTTCAGCACCGTCCCCATCCTTCAGATTGATGAAATCAACAAGACTGCCACTTTGGATTTCGACGACGACCCGGTCCCCTTTTCTTTCTTTGGCGGAAATGCATAACCTCTCGCCAATGGCAATCTCGAGTATGACGAGTGTGGGATAAATGCCTCGCCGCCTACCTCCGACGTCTTCGAGATAGTACAGGAACCAAGCCCGCGCGTTGTCTGGCACTTGGACATAGATGGCAAGTTTGCCTACCGCGCTTTCCGGCTGCCGAGCTTGTATCCGGGAGTTCAGTGGTAGGCCGTCGGCCACTTTGACGACCAAGAATTCCTTGAATCCCAACGGCGCGCGCAGAAATCTAAGATGGCGGCATGAACACTTGACGCCGCACGCGGGCTTCAGCCGGCCCACGACAGGACTGCGAGATCATCGTGGACGAGAAGATTTTTCGTGAGCACCTTGGCAAGGATTTAGCCTGGAATGAAGCGCATCTGGACTGGAAGACGGCGCTGGCAGGCCTTCCCCCCAAGCACCGGGGCACGAAACCGCCCGGCGCCCCTCATTCCGCGTGGGAATTGCTCGAGCACGCGCGCATCGCGCAGTGGGACATTCTCGAATTCTGCCTCAATCCAAAGCACGTCTCGCCAGACTTTCTTTCCGGTTACTGGCCAAAGGCCGCCGCACCGCCGAATGCCAGCGCCTGGGAAAAAAGCGTGAAGTCGTTTGAGCGCGATTTGCGCGAGATGCAAAAACTCGTTATTGACCCTCGGACCGATCTCCTTGCGCCAATCCCTCACGGCTCGGGACAAACCATCCTGCGCGAAATCCTACTTCTCGCGGATCACAATGCTTATCACCTCGGCCAGCTCGTCCTGCTGCGCCAGGTGATTGGTGCCTGGCGCAAGAAGTAACGCACGTCTGCCGTCACATCCCCAACTATTTTCCGTGAACTTTCCTCCCCCCGCCGTCGTACCTCACTTTGCGGCCGGCATTGTTGGCTGCGCGCGCTCAAATCCTCATATCAGTTGGGAGGTCGGATAAATGGGAACATTCGGCAGCCAACTCCGGCAGGTCTTGCGAAGATTGCGTAACGCGCCACTTTTCACGGCGATCACGCTCATCACACTGGCCGTCGGCGTCGGCGCGAACACCGTGATCTTCAGCGTCCTCGAAGGCGTCCTGCTGAAGCCGTTGGCGTATCACGACGCGGACCAGTTACTCGGCGTCGGTCTCGCCGCTCCCGGCATTAACATCAAGAATCTCACGCTTTCGCCATCCACCTATTTCATCCTCCGCGAGCAGAGCCAGACATTCCAGGACATCGGCGTGTACGAGAACGACTCCGTCAGCATCACCGGCGTTGCCGAACCGGAGCAGGTGGACGCACTCGACGTTTCCGACGGCGTCCTGCCAATTCTCGGCGTGCAACCAGCCCTCGGCACCTGGTTTAGCCGCGACGATGATTCAGCCGGAAAGCCTGAAACCGTCATTCTTACGTACGGATACTGGCGCCACAAATTTGGCGGCGACCCTTCAGCCGTTGGTCGCACGATCGTTGTGGACGGCAAGCCGCGGCAGATCATCGGCGTGATGCCGCAGAAATTCAGCTTCCTCGACGAACGGCAACCCGCCATGTTCCTGCCCTTCCAGTTCGACCGCGCCAAAACGAAACTCGGGAACTACAGTTATCACGGCCTGGCCCGGCTCAAGCCCGGCGTCACAATCGCACAGGCCACGGCTGATGCGGCATACTTGCTCCCCGTAGTTCTCAGAAGTTTTCCGGCGCCCGAAGGATTCAGCCTGAAGCTTTTCGAAGATGCTCATATTTCACCCCGGATTCAACCGTTGAAGCAGGACGTCGTCGGCGATGTCGGCGCGGCCCTCTGGGTTCTGATGGCTTCAATCGGGATGGTGCTTTTGATTGCTTGCGCGAACGTGGCCAACTTGCTTCTGGTTCGAGTAGAGGGGCGACGGCAGGAGCTGGCCGTTCGCACTGCTCTGGGCGCAAGCTGGGGCCGCATCGCTGGAGACTTAATGTTCGAGAGCATCATCCTCGGTTTGCTCGGCAGCATGCTCGGCCTGGGACTCGCTTATGGAGCGCTGCGCGTCCTGATCGCGCTCGAGCCCTCGGGCCTGCCGCGTATCGCCGAAATTGGAATCGACGCGCCGGTACTCCTCTTCACTCTAGCGGTCGCGCTGATTTCGAGCCTGCTTTTTGCATCCATTCCGATTTTCAAGTATGCCGGCGCACGTCTCAACACCGGCCTCCGCGAAGGCGGACGCGCGCTGAGCCAGAGCCGCGAGCAGCACCGCACGCGAAACTTTCTTGTCGTTTTGCAGGTTTCACTCGCTCTGGTTTTGCTGATTTGCTCGGGATTGATGATCCGCACCTTCCGCGCGCTGATGCACGTGAATCCTGGATTTCAAGAACCTGCGAGCCTTGAGACATTCGGGATCTACATTCCCGAAGCGCAAATCCCCGAGGGTCAGGAGGAGCGCGTTCTCCGCATGCAGGAGGAGATTTCGCGCAAGATTGCAGCCATCCCGGGTGTGAGCGCGGTCAGCTTCGGCACAAATCTTCCTCTCGCCGGCCGCAACAGCATGGATCCGATCTTCGCGCAGGACCGCTCATACAGAGAGGGCGAGCTTCCGCCTCTCCGCCACTTTCGCTTCCTCGCGCCCGGATTTCTCTCGACCATGGGTACTCCGATTCTCACTGGACGCGATCTGACCTGGTCGGAGGTCTATCAAAAGGTTCCTGTCGCGCTCATCTCTGAAAATCTCGCACGCGAGTATTGGCGCGACCCTTCGAACGCGCTTGGCAAGCGCATCCGCGTCTCCAGCACGGACGATTGGCGCGAAATTATTGGTGTGGTGGGCGATGTGCACGATGACGGCATGAACGAGGCAGCGCCTACTTCCGTCTACTGGCCGCTCATGATGGACCGATACGAGGGTCGGAAAACCATGGTGCGCCGCGATGTCGTTTACGTCATTCGTAGTTCGCGTGCCGGCTCGGAAGCCTTCCTGAAAGACGTCCGGCAGGCAGTGTGGTCCGTGAACGCAAATCTTCCGCTCGCGGACGTCCACACGCTCGATTACTACTACACGAAATCCATGGCGCGCACTGCATTTACCTTAGTGATGCTGGGAGTCGCGGGCGCTATGGCGCTGCTGCTTGGCACGGTGGGAATTTACGGTGTGATCGCCTACTCCGTCTCGCAGCGAACGCGCGAGATCGGCATTCGCATGGCGCTTGGGGCACAGCATGGCGCCCTGACGAACATGTTCGTCCGCCACGGCCTGGTGCTTGCGGGCGTCGGCGTTGTTTGCGGGCTCATCACCGCCGCCATCGTGATGCGCTTGATGGCCTCGCTGCTCTTCGGCGTGAGCCCCATGGACCCCGTCACCTATGGCGCCGCAGCGCTCAGCGTGGTGGGCGTCGCATGGCTCGCGAGTTATCTCCCCTCTCGCCGCGCGGCCACAATCGATCCCGTCAAAGCTCTCCGCGCGGAATAGGCCGCGGCTGGTGCCATTGTTAGGGCCTACCGAGCGAGGAAACGCGACTGAGGGCTCCTTGCCTATCGCCTATAGATGACTTCTCCGTGCACTACCGGGAAGTCTCTCCCGAGTGCGCCACCCACAATCGCGCCGATGACTCCCACGAGCACCGCACCACCCGTACGCGTGACACTCCCTCCTCTTCCTCCGGCAACAGCCCCGACGACTGCGCCGGCGCCTGCCCCAACGAGCGCTCCGACGGCTACACCTGTCTCCTCGGTGAGTTCCAGCCGCACTTCACGGATACTTCGACGGTGGTATCGTCGGTCGTAGGAAATAACGCCGATGGGCCCGACCAGATGGGTCGCGCATACCACCTCTTCCTCTGTGGCTCTTACGAAGAAACAAACCACCCGCAATGACGTCTTCACGGAAATTCGTGTGCCCAGCGCAAGATCCTTCACCGCCTGCCAATCGCCCTTTTGCGCCCGGGCGCTCGGCACAATCAGCAGGACCACAAGCACGCCAGCTACGAGGTGTAGTTTTCGCATGTCCGTAATGCTAACGGTGCCGTTGCAGCCGCGGGAGTCGATATGTGACACTTTTGCGAGTGCCACATGTGAGGGCAGCGGTCCATGCGATTCTGGTTTGCGCGTGATGGCGGAGTGCCCATTCGGGAGCAGCTCGTCACGCAAATCGTCCTCGGCATTGTGTGCGGCGACTTGGCCCCCGGCCAGCGCCTCCCCAGCACCCGCGAACTCGCTCGGCGATTCAGCCTTCATCCGAACACCGTGAGCGTGGCCTACCGGCATTTGCAGCGTGATGGTTGGGTGGAATTCCGCCGCGGCAGCGGCGTATACATTCGCAGGAAAAAACCGGAGGCAGCGCTTTCTCCCGCATTCGCGCTCGATCAATTGATCGCAAACCTTTTTCGCTCCGCGCGCGAACTCGGCGCACCCCTGTCCGCCGTTCAATCCCGGCTGCGCCACTGGCTCACGATGCAGCCGCCCGACCACTTTCTTCTGATTGAGCCCGACGCAGATCTGCGCCCAATCCTCGTCGCGGAGATGCAGCGAGCGCTCTCATTTCCGGTCTCGGATGGAGGCCTCGAAAGTTGTGTTTCACACGAAAATCTCCAAGGCGCTATCCCAGTCGCGCTATCGGGGAAAGTAGAACAGGTGCGGCAGGTGTTACCGCGGGGAACTGAATTGCTGGAGCTGCACTATCGGTCCGTGCCCAGCTCCCTCGACGAATGGCTGCCCGCCCCCGCAGACGCGATCATCGCCGTCGCTTCCGGGTGGCCCGGCTTTCTGAAACTCGCGCGCACGATCCTGATCGCCGCCGGATTTCATCAAGACAGCCTCGTCTTCCGCGACGCGCGCCAGAGGGGATGGCAACGCGGCTTGAAGCAGATGGTGGCAGTGGTCTGCGATTCTGTCACGGCTGCCGAAGTGCCAAAAGGCTGCCGCGTGATTTCTTTTTCGCTGATTTCTGAATCGTCCGTCGATGAGTTGCGGCGATACCAGCAGTTTATTCGCGACTCACTCACCGAACCCTCTTGACGCTTCTGAATGGGCCCCAGCCGATTTCTGTGATACCGGTGACATGCAGCCGCGGAGGCTGAATCCCAGCCTCCGCGGCGCATACTCTTCTCCATGGGTCCGCCGAGCTAACCGCCGCACTCTCTACTTGGGATGTTTCTCTTTTGGCGGTTGCTGCTTACTCTGCAAGTGCTGCTGTTGTTGTTCGTGTTTCTGCTGCAATTGCTGAGTTTGCTGCTGGTGCCTCTGCTCTACCTGTTGGGTTCTCGCTTCATTGGCTCTTTGTTGCGTCAGCCGCTGATGTTCCTGGTCTTGCCGCTGCTGCAGTCTCTGCCGTTCCTGATCTTGCTTTGTGGCCAGTCTTTCCTGTTGCTGCTGATATTTCTGATCGTACTTCTGATTCCCCGTGTTCGGGGGATTGTGGCGCTGAGGCGGTGGCAGATCCTTCACATGCACTGCCGTCGAGTTGCGTGCCGTGTTGTTTTCCATGCCGCGGCCCGCTTCGGCGCCTGTGTGGCCACCGCGATTAGCCGGCGGGTTGTAAGTTCCGCCAGCCTCCCTGGCTGGTGCCACTCCGCGGTCCTTGAAGTCTCCCGCCCTCGGTGTGGCAGCGATCGGCGGCTTGCCATGGTTCTCCGAAGCACGCATGCCCCGATCCTCGCGAGCCAGCTGCTGGTGCCGGACCTGGTTGGCTACCGGCGAGATGTGGCGCTCATGGTCCGCCACTTCCTCTTCTCGCGTCGCTCGCTCGTTGATCCCGCCGTGCCCGCCGTTGTAGCTAACGTGGGTCTCGACCCTTACATTGATCCTCTCGTTGTACACATTGTGAATGTGCTCCACATTCACATTATTGACCTCTCGGTTGTAATAAAAGTGCTCGTGGTCCCAGCGTCCACCCTCATACCCGCGGCCGAAGTAGCCGAAGCCATAATTGATCCCGCCATAGAAACCAATGCGTGGGCCCCAATACCCGCCATGAAAAACATAAAAGCCGCTGTCCCAGCCCCAATACCCGGGGGTCCAGAGGTATCCCACTTCCGGAGCCTCCACCCAAGTTCCGGGCACCCAGTAATAATCGTCGCCGTCGGCGTCCCAGGCCCAGTATCCGGGAGTCCAGAGATAACCCTCACCCGGGCACACTGGCTGTTCGTAAACGGGCAAAGGAGGCGGTGCGAAACCGACCCGGATAACAAGCTGTCCGAACGACGCTGCAGACATCGCGAACATGAAAATGGTGACTAGAATCGAACGAATCGCAAATTTGCGTATCATGGTTCCTCCATCCCGCTGATCCTTCGCCTACCCGTTGTTGTGGCGGGTTGCGAGGACTGAGCGGTTTAGATTTTTTGGTTATGCATTAAGTATGATTCCGGGCTGGAATCCTATTTTATCACTTCACAATTCTGAAATCTCAAATTTCAAACTTGTAAACGCCCACGGCAAATTTTCCAATCGCCCACCATCGCGGCCAGGCCGGGATCTACCCCCCGGGTCAACGGCATCCAGCCTCCGTCCTACATGGTGTAAGCAAACCGCCCCGCGAGCATGTGCACACTTCTGCGCGCCCGTGGCGCGGAACAGGGATGGTCATTTGTGGCACAGCCACTCTTCGCTGTGCTCCGTGAATCGAGATTAATCCCCGTCTGTGCTACCGTTCATCGGGATCAAGCTCTCCGGTATTGCGCCCTTTGCTAAATTATTGCACTACCAGAAACAGGAGACGCTGTGGCATCGGATGAGCCTCGGAGTGTAGGATCCGACCCGCCACGGAGACGCGATGCGAAGGAAGCCATCTCTACAGGCAACCATCTCAACGCTCTTCCTTGCGTCTTCCTCCGTGTTCTTCGCGCAGCAAAGCCCCAAGCAATTATGTGACGTGCCCCTCGCGGTCACGCATTACGTCGCTGTCGGCGCTTCCCGCGAGGTAGTCAGGGATTTGGCTCCCGACGATTTCTTGATTCGACTCGGGGGTGCTCCCGCCACCCTGGAATCCGCCGCTATTGACAGCGGCCCAAAACGACTGGCTTTGATTCTCGATGCAAGCAAGAATGTTCCAGATGACGAATGGGAGTTGCAGGCCCAAATGGCCGCCAGCCTGGCGGAACGTGCGCGGCCCCAGGATAGGTTGACATTGCTTCTTACTGATTCTGGTGCTGCCCCTGAAGTGTTCTAAGCGCCAGCGGAAGCGGATGCATTGCTGCGAAAATGGGTCTCCTCTCGCCCGGTTGCTATCGATGGAAGCGAGCGATCTTACAATGCCCTGCTCGCCGCCCTCGGCCGCCTGGATCCCCCGAAATTCGGTGACGCCCTGTTGTTTTTTGGCCATCACAATGATTCGGACAGCAGCGCCGACCCGGCTCAATTGTTGGAAATGATCCTCGAACGTAAGGTCAGTTTGCTTGGCCAGAGTTTTTTCGACCCTTTGAGGGGCAAGCTGACGATCGATGATTTTAATAAACCGTTGTCCCCCAGCCAGACCGCGTTGACTTCCTCTAAGCTTGTAGATATGACTGGACACTCGGGATATTATTTCTCGTTTCGTTCCGCACAAAACATCAGAGAACACGGTCTATTCGGGATTGTTCAGTCAGATTTCGCCGGCTTGTATGCCGGGATGGCGGAGCCCTACCGCCTCAGAATCAAAACTTCTGGAATTGAAGGCCGGACCAGGTTGGAGATTACAATTAAGAACCTCGATGCCCGGAAAATTCACCCGGTGGATATACATTATCCTCTCTCCATCTACACCTGCACAGCGCAACCCGCTGCACCCTAGCTTTGTCCGGACACCCACTCGCCGGCTCGGGTTCGATGTCGCAAGCTCGCCGGATCCTCTGCGCTAGCTGAGCGTGTACTCGAATCTCTCACCGCCGCACCTACACGGCTATCTCCGCTCGCGTCTCGGTGAATTTCGTCTCATCGCATTACCCGGCGGGCGAACTCGCCTCGAAGGGAGCACTTGGTACGAAATGGAAATGGCGCCGGAGGGATATTGGCAGCTCTGGAGCGATTTCTTGATTCACCGGATTCACAATCGAGTGCTCGACCACATCAAGTTTGAAGTTGAGGCGGTCAGATAGCGCCGCGCGCCGTGGCCAAACTGGGCACGTGGTCTTCTCCTCCTCTGAAATTTCAAATCTGGGATAATCGAAGGTCTAAGCTTCGGTAATTTTCCGGTAATCCGAACAATCAGGAATTACACTTCATTTCTTCTCTCGCAGGGCCGGGGTTGGCACCCATTCGCTTGTGCGAATCGTAGTGAGCAGATTCCAGTGTATAATCCCACCGCATTCGCGTCCGGCAAGGAGACTGATGGCTGCGGACCAAGCTTCCACAATGTGGGTTCCTGTATGCTGCGGGCGCGTCATGCGCTGCAACATGTTCAGGCAAGCGGATGGCGATGCTTACGCAGCGCTGGTTTGTACAATTTGCAACAAAAACGTTGCGCTCGAGCAAGAGCCTCTTGCGGCTGCGAATAGCTTCGGGGAAGGCTCGAAAGTTTTGAGTCTGATTGGATCGCCCAAGCCCCCAAAGACAGAAAGAAAAAAATTGTCCACCGAAGCTGGTCCCGACGATCCTACGCTGTAGCCTGAATTGCGGCGCGCCCAAGACCTTGCCTGCCAATGATTGGCCAGACCATTTCACACTATCGCATCCTGGAGCAGCTCGGCGCCGGCGGGATGGGCATCGTATACAAGGCTCACGATAGCCGGCTGGACCGCGCGGTCGCCCTGAAATTCCTCCCCGAAAAGCTGGCCCAGGAACCGCAAGCGCTCGAGCGATTTCGGCGCGAGGCGCGAGCCGCCTCCGCTCTCAATCATCCGGGTATTTGCACGATTTACGACATCGGCGAACAAGACGGCCGGGCTTTCATCGCCATGGAGTTTATGGACGGCGAAACGCTGCGCGGCCACATCCATGGCAAGCCACTTCCTCTCGTGGAAATTCTGAATCTTGGGATCCAGATCGCCGAAGCTTTGGATGCGGCGCACGTCGAAGGAATCATTCACCGCGACATCAAACCCGCGAATATTTTCGTGACGAAGCGCGGACAAGCCAAAGTGCTCGATTTTGGGCTTGCAAAACTTGTTCCCAAAGGGGTGGCCAGCACGGACGAGGATCCCGGCGGCGCGGCTTCGGATTCCACTTCGATTGTCGGAATCATCAGCGGCACTCCTTCCTATATGTCGCCCGAGCAGGTTCGCGGAGACAATCTCGACTTGCGCACGGATATTTTCGCACTCGGTCTATTGCTGTACGAAATGGCGACAGGGCGCCAGGCGTTTGGCGGCGGCACGGGCGGCATGATTATCGAGGCCGTTCTGACGCGGTCGCCTGTTTCCCCGCGAAGCATCAATCCCGATATCCCGCCGAGGCTGGAAGAAATCATTAACAGGGCGCTCCACAAGGATCGAGACCAGCGCTACCAGCAGGCGGCTGACATTCGCGCGGATCTGCAGCAACTCGCGCGAGGCGTCGATTCAGGCCGTAATCTGGCGGGAGGACCCGCGGAATCTGCTGTGATTTCTACTGCAAGCCAGTCGTCATCGAGCGCGGAGCGTATGGCGCAGAATTCGACTTCGCAATCAGGTGCGCCGCGCACAGAGCGAGTCTCAAAGATAATTGACTCGCTTGCTGTCTTGCCCTTCGAAAACTCCACCCGCGACCCGGAGCACGAATACCTCAGTGACGGAATCACCGGCAGCCTTATCAATAATCTGGCGACTGTCCCAAAACTGCGAGTCATGGCTCAGAGCACGGTATTCCGTTACAAAGGCCGCGGAATTGATCCACAGGCCGTCGGTCGCGAGCTGAATGTGCGCGCCGTGCTCACCGGAAGAATCATCCAGAGCGGCGGTTCTTTGCGCATTGGGACCGAGTTGGTTGATGTGCCGACAGGGTCTCAACTCTGGGGCGCACAATACGATCGCAAACCCGGCGACATCTTTTCGATTCAAGACGAAATCTCCCACGAAATATCGGAAAAATTGAGGTTAAAACTCACACGGGCGGAAAAAAAGCGGCTAACCAAGCGCCAAACGGATGACGCCGAGGCTTACCGGCTATACCTTAAAGGCCGCCATCACTGGAATCGGTGGACCGAAGAAGGTTTCTACAAGGCGATCGAATACTTTCAGCAAGCCGTCGAGAAGGATCCCGGCTACGCGCTCGCTTACACCGGCTTGGCCGATTCGTACGTGCTGCTCGGTTGGAATAGTTATCTGCTGCCGAAGGAAGCGTTCCCGAAAGCCAAGCTGGCCGCGACGAGGGCGCTCCAGCTCGACCCGGATCTCGGCGAAGCCCACACGTCTCTGGCCGCCGTACTGTGGCTTCACGATTGGCGGTGGCAAGAGGCGGAGACGGAATTCAAGCGCAGCCTTGCGCTCAATCCCGCCTATCCGACTGCCAATCATTGGTATGCCGAGTATGTGATGACCATGGGTTGTCGATCAGGCGCTATCGCCCGGATGAAAAAATGCCAGGAGCTCGATCCTTTGTCCCTCATTATCAGCGTCGCAATCGGATGGGCCTTCTACAACGACCGCCGATACAACGATGCCATCGAACAGCTCCGGCGAACCGTGGAATTGGACCCGAACTACCCCGTCACGTACTGGATTCTGGGCTTGTTGCATAGAAAAATGGGCAGGCTTGAACCGGCCATCGCCGACGGCGAGAAGGGCGTCAAACTTTCTGGCGGCAGTATTCTGATGCGGGCAGCGCTGGCGCAAACATTCGCCGCCGCTGGAAAGAAAAATAAGGCCCTCCAGATCCTCGATGAACTGACGAAACTTGCAAAGGAAAAGTATGTTGCGTCTTACCACCTCGCCGGTATCCACATCGGCCTGGAAGAAGACGACCGCGCGATGGAGTGCTTGGAGAAGTCCTACGAGGAGCACTCCCACTGGCTCATCTATCTTCACATGGATCCGGGCATGGACAGTTTGCGGGCCGACGCGCGTTTTCAGGAGCTGTTGCAGCGCGTCGGCCTTCCCCTCGCGGATCAAACGCGTCCAGCCAGAAACCAGTAAACGCCGCCGCCGAAAATCGGCGGGGCTTAGGGAACTCGCATGGCCTCATGCGCCATCGAACACACTCTGTACTCGTTTCTTCCGAATAATGCGCCGGGCTCATAAACCGAGGCTCGCCGCCGAGACTGGTACCGGCCCCAACCCCGGATTGAAGCTGCCAATCCGTGTTACCAACAATTGTCTAGGAAATCTCTAGCACCCGAGTGGCTGGCGATGATCTGTCTCAGGCTTCCCAGGATGCCGTTTGTGGGCCGTGACGGGCTAGGACCATGTCCCCATAGCGTCCTTTCCGGTTTCCGCCCTGTCGCCTGTGGACCGGGTGCCTTTTACGATTAGGAGTACCTAGCAGAGCAAGAAAAAGAAGAGTTAAGGATCACTCCAGCGCAAGATGTCATTACATGTGGCAGACTAGTGCTTCTAGATATGCCTGACCATCCCTATGCCGAAATCGCCAAAGAGCCTGACGAGAAGCAGCTGGCGAGCGCGACATACAAAGTCCTTTACGACGGACAGTGCGAGATTTGTCAGGCTTGTGTGTCTTGGCTAAAAGCCCTTGATCACGAGAAGCGGACAGTGTGTCTGCCCATCAGCGCAGACGTCTTATCATCAGTGGATTCCCGGCTCAGGATGGAGGATTGCCTGCGGCAGTTGCATGTCGTCACTCCCAAAGGTGAAATTCAAGTCGGCTGGGACGCTGTCGCGAATCTGGCTCTGTTATTCCGGTCGACTTGGCTCATTGGCGTACTCGGACAGCGTTTCCCATTTCGAAATGCGGGACGACTGCTCTATGGATTTGTTGCGACGAACAGGTATTCCCTCAGCAAGTGCCGTGGTGGGGCGTGCCGCGTTGCGAAGCCAAGAGAAGTACGACGGCAAGCCCGACTGGGCACGTTCTGGTCATGCTACACGCTAGGGTTTCTCATTCGGTTGCCGCTTGTCATTTGGTCAGGGATCACTGCTTCGGCTCAAAGAACGAGCATCTTCGTCAGGACGTACAACAACCGGCTCGATTTCTTGAACGGCAAGCTGACCATCCTGTTTCTGAACGGCATATTGCCGAATGCAGTCCCGCTGTTGTTCGGTGAACTGATCACGACAGTGCTCTACGATGGCGTCGCTGTCGATCCGGGCTCGCCGAAGATGCGACGATCGCTGTTACGACACCTTCGCCGAATGAAACCGAAGATTACGAAAATCGTCGCGACGCATGCCCACGAGGAGCACGTCGGCAATCTCAATTGGCTGTCCGACCTTACTCGTGCTCCCATCTATGTTTCGGAGATGACTGCGCGGCTCCTAAAGCCATTCAAGAAACTGCCGTGGGTACGCGCTACGATCATCGGGCAACCCCCCGACTTGCGGCAGCCGTACCATCTGTTGGGCGAGAGTGTCGATACTGAATCCAATCAGTTGCGGTTGATATCCGCTCCTGGCCATTGCGATGACCACATCGTTCTTTACGATCCCAAGGAGAAATTGCTGCTAGCGGGCGATGCCTTCATGGGCAGCTACTTCGCGACACCTAATCCCGACGTAGACAGCCGGAAGTGGCTCGAGAGTCTTGAACGGCTGATGGAACTCGACATCGAAATTCTGGTTGAAGGGCACGGGCATATTCATACGTTGCGAGCCGACTTTCCCGATTTTCCGGGAGTCGTGATCCGAGAGGACCCGAAAGTCGCCCTATCGCAGAAGTTGAGCTATTTACGATGGCTGCGAGAGCAAATCGAAGCTGGGTTTCGGGAGCAACTTCCGGTCCGTGTCATCGAGGCAAGCTGTTTTCCTTGGGGTAGACGCGCATCATGGGAGAGTTGTGCCACTGACGAATGCATCCGGCTTCTGAGTCTTGGGCACTTCTCTCGTACCGAACTCGTACGGAGCTTTGTTCGCACGAACTCAGACGCGCTTCCGACCATCTATGAGGTTCGCCTGTCTGGAAGAGAGTGACCTCCTTGTCGCAGAACGAATCAGAAGAAATCGAATCCGCTGAGCCCGTGCAAGGCCCCAGGTGGATTGGCTGGCTTCCGATCTCGGTGTTGCCTTTGACCGCGGTTTCTTGCCGCAATCTGCTGTCATCTTGGGTGTTCATGTGGACTCTGTCGTTCACCATCTTCGTCAGCCTCAAGTGGCTGACTTGGTGGAGGGCGCAAGCCCGAGTCTCTCATACGGCTTGGCGCTCAATCGTTTATCTTCTGGCTTGGCCGGGCATGGATGCAGACGCTTTCCTGGATGCGAACCAGCGCGTTCCGCCGCCTCCGTCAACGACTTGGTTGTGGGCGACGCTCGAAACGGCCCTTGGTGCGATCCTGCTCTGGATTGTGGCGCGATCCCTTCCTGGGGAAGAACCGCTCCTGCGCGGGTGGACGGGCCTGTTGGGCTTGATCCTGCTCCTTCACTTCGGGTCGTTCCAGCTCATCGCTCTTGTGTGGCAGACGTTTGGTGTTAAAGCAATGCCCATCATGTCGTCCCCACTCCGCTCGAGGTCGCTGGCGGAGTTCTGGGGAAAGAGGTGGAATCTGGGGTTCCGCCAGTTGTCCTATGAGTTGATCTTTTGTCCGCTGCATCGAACGCTGGGCTCTGAGGCGGCTGGCTTGTTGGTGTTCCTCGCGTCTGGGCTGATCCATGACTTCGTAATATCGCTGCCAGCTCGCGGAGGTTACGGGCTTCCAACGGCCTACTTTCTGCTCCAAGGCGCGGGAATTACGATTGAGCACACCAGATTTGGAAAACGACTCGGACTTGGACAGGGAGTGCAAGGCTGGCTGTTCATGGCAGTGTTCGTTGCAACGCCCGTCTTTGGGCTTTTTCATCCATGGTTTGTGCTGCGTGTGATAATTCCTTTCATGCAAGCTATCCACGCGCTATGATCAATTCACTTGCAGAGAGATTCTTTGACTATGACTTGTGGTTTGCTGGCGCCGCGCATTTTGTAATTCTGTGTGCCAGCTTTCAAGTGCCATACCGACTGCATTGGAAAGAGGACCTGCAGCAGCTGATTTCCTTCAATCGCAAACTGCTTTGGGTGCAGAGCGGATTCACAGTCTTGACTATCATTGCGTTTGGCACCCTGACTTTGTTGCTGCACAGTGAACTGCTTCGAGGTGACCGTTCTGCCTTGGGGCTTGCGTGCTTCATTGGGCTTTACTGGACCACGCGGATTCTCGTGGACTTCGTTTATTTTTCCCACGCTGACTGGCCCAGGGGAACGGCGTTTGTCGTGGGACATTCCCTCCTGACGTTCCTATTTTTTGCGCTCGCAGCAAGCTATGTCAGCTTGTTCGTCTGGCACATTTGGCTGAGGGCCAATCGCTGATCACAATGAGGCTCTGGACTCGCTTGCCCCCGGTCTGAGCAGGCAAGGCGCTCGCCCAGCCTGCGGGGACTTTTACATCAGGGCTTCTATCGCTCCTCCCTGACTTATTCATTCCTCCTCGATTCGTGAAGCTTGTAGCAGTGAGCTGCACTCCTCCCGGCTTAACTAAGGCGCCCGGCGCGGTTAACGCAAGGCGGGAATGGCGACTGCGGAACTCTTCGTGCCCGCGGCAGGTTGGATATTCTGGTTAATGCGAAAGAAATTGCTTGGATCGTACTTCGCCTTTATTTGTGCCAGCCTCTCGTAGTTGTCATTGTACGTCGCACGAATGCGGTCCTCGCCTTCGCCTTCCATCGTGAAGTTTACGTATGCGCCGCCGGCGAAGCAGGTCCCAGCAGTGATTTGCCGCGACTTTGTAGAGCCAGGCGCTGAACGGCCGCGAGGAGTCGTACATCCCAAGTTTTTGATGAACCCTCATAAAAATTTCCGTTGTCGCATCTTCTGCGTCTTTGCGCGTCGGGAGCGCCCGGCGGCAAAACCGGTAAATGGCCGATGCGTATTGACGATAAAGCTCACCCCAGGCTTCTGCGTCACCCGCCCGGACCTGGGACACCACATCCGCCAATTCCGCGGCGCTCATCACTTCGGTCGCCTTTCGTCGCTCCATAGGTATTTACGCAGGGCCGAGGAAGAATATTTCACTTTTGTTACGGCAGAGGTTGGGGCCCTTGCACTCGAGAAGGTACACCAACAAAAACGCCAAGCCGTTAGAAAAATTCCCTCAGGAGGGAAGTGGCCCGTGGCGCGTCGTTCACGTCTGGTGGGGTAGAAGAGAGGGCGCAGCCATTGCGGGCTCGGGGCGTTGCTGTTGATAAATCGTGTTGTCAACAGTAATCAACGTCGAGTCTTTGTTCATGTCATTGAATTCGGATTGCGGGCCTTACTCGTCACTCATCAATGTTCGACCTGGCCAGGTGCACCTCCCCATACCAATATCCATCCCATCGGGCAGGTACAGTTTTTGCTCTGTCTCAGCCCCGCAATGGTCCAGGTTTTCTTTTCCCGCGCTAATCTGTACTCCTGTCCAGTTCAAATCATTTCCACTGAGTGCTACCCTCGCGCATGATCGGCATTCCGAGCGACCAACGTGAGCCGAGGGACTTCTTCATCCGCGAACAACTCGCTGACAAGCGGAAGTCTAATAGCAACATTACCCAGTTCAAGATTTGAGCCAACCTACTCAAAACACACAACATCACATTTTTCTAATCGCAACAAAAAGAGGCTTTCCAGAATTATCCACATCCGGGCCTCCGCGCGCCGCGGCTCAAACCTCGCTATAATGGTTCCTGCACTAGCGAGGAAGATGATGAGCAGGCAACAAGTAGCTGTCGAATCGGCGGCGGGAAAAGAGGCGCAGGAGCGCGTCTGGGACGCGTTCCGCCGCTGGGGATTCCTGCAGGCAAATCTCGACCCGCTGGGAGACCTCCACCCCCTTGCCGTCCCCGAGCTGGAAGTTGCAGGCGCGGATGCGGAAGCTGCCAAGCGAATCTACTGCGGCACCATTGGCGCGGAATTCATGCACATTCCCGATCGCGCGCGCCGCGAATGGGTTCAGCAGCGCATGGAATCCGAAGCGCCGAAGCCGGACCGCGACAAGATTCTTGAGCGGTTGGTTCAGGCGGAAATTTTCGAGCAGGTCTTGCAGACGCGCTACCTCGGCACGAAACGTTATTCACTCGAAGGTGAAGCAGCACTGATTCCTCTGCTCGACGCGATTTTGAACACCGCATCGGAGCAGGGTGCGGAACAAGCCGTCCTCGCGATGAGCCATCGCGGCCGGCTCAACGTGATGGTCCACACCGTGGGCCGCCCGGCCGCGGAAGTTTTCGCGAAGTTCGAGGACGTGGACCCCCGTAGCGTCTTGGGCGGCGGCGACGTGAAATATCACATCGGCGCAACCGGCAATTTTCCTGCGATCAGCGGCCGGCCGTTAGCAATCCATCTCGTCTCGAATCCGAGCCATCTCGAAGCCGTTGATCCGGTTGCAGTCGGCCGCGCACGCGCGAAACAAACGCGCTTGGGCAAAAGCGGCCAGCGGCAAGTGGTTCCCGTGGTCATGCACGGCGACGCGGCGTTTGCAGGCCAGGGCGTGTGGGCCGAGACGCTGAACATGTCGGGCGTAGAGGGATTCGATGTCGGCGGCTCGGTGCACATCATCGTCAATAACTTGATCGGATTCACCACCGTGCCGCGCGAGGAATTCTCCTCGCGTTTCTCGGCCGATCTTGCCAAGCGCTTGCCGATTCCAATTTTCCACGTGAATGCGGAAGACCCCGAAGCGGTCGCGCGAGTGGGCCGCATGGCGCTCGAATATCGATACGAATTCGGCTCGCCCGTCGTCGTGGATTTAATCGGCTATCGCCGCCACGGCCACAGCGAAGTGGACGATCCCACCATCACGCAGCCGCGGCGATACCGGAAAATCGAAGCGCATCCACCGCTCTGGAAAATTTATGCCGGTGCAATCGGCGTGAACCCGGATCCAATTGTCGAACGAGTCCGCGCCGAACTCGATGCCGCGCAAAAAGAAGCTCTCGAGCTCGAAAAAAGTCCGCCGATGCGCCAGTTGCCTGCTTATTGGAACGCATACGGCGGCGGTCGTTACAAAGCTTCGTTTGAAGTGGACACCGCCGTGCCCCAACAAGATTTGACCGCCCTCGGCGAACAAATCGCAAGTTTTCCGGATGGTTTTCACATTCATCCGAAAGTGAAGAAACTTCTTGAGCAGCGCTCCGAGATGGCTCGCGGCAAGCGGCCACTCGATTTCGGAATGGCGGAAGCGCTGGCCTTCGGCTCGCTGCTGAAGCAGGGAACTCCTGTGCGGCTGAGCGGACAGGACAGCGTGCGCGGTACATTCAATCAACGTCACGCGGCGCTGATTGACATCGAAAACGAAACGCAATTCATGCCGTTGCAACATTTCGCGCAGGATAAGGCTTGGTTCGAGGCTTACAACTCCACGTTGTCTGAAGCCTCCGCCCTCGGTTTCGAGTACGGGTTCAGCCGCGATTTTCCGGAGGCGCTGGTCCTGTGGGAAGCGCAATTCGGCGATTTTGCGAACGGAGCGCAAATCATCATTGACCAGTTCATCGCCGCCGGCGAGGACAAATGGGGACTGCTATCCGGCGTCGTCCTTCTGCTGCCCCACGGCTATGAGGGACAGGGCCCGGAACATTCGAGCGGGCGCATCGAACGGTTTTTGCAGCTCGCGGCGCGCGACAATATTCAGATCTGCCAGCCATCCAGGGCTGCACAATATTTTCATCTGCTGCGGCGACAGGCGCTGCGCGCGTGGCGCAAACCACTAATCGTCTTCACGCCGAAAAGTATGCTGCGAAATCCAGCCGCTTCCTCCGTGCTCGCTGAACTTTCCACCGGGCGATTTCAAAATGTGATTCCTGATCGCGGCGATGGCTCCGCCGAGCACGTCCTGCTTTGTACCGGGAAAATTGGCCACGAACTCATGGCCGAGAGAAAACGCCGCAAAGACGATTCGACGGCCATCGTATTCCTGGAGCAGCTCTATCCATTCCCGGATGCTGAACTTGCCGCCGAAATGGATCGCCACGCGAAGGCGCGCGAGTTCGTTTGGGTGCAGGAAGAGCCAGCAAATATGGGTGCGCTCGCGTTTCTTTTGCCGCGCCTCGAACGTCTGGCACGCGGCCGCGCCGTGCTTTCCGTGAAACGCTCGGCGAGCGCGAGCCCCGCCACTGGCTCGCATAAGGCTCACGAAATGGAGCAGCGCACCCTGCTGACGCTTGCCTTCGCAGGCGCCCCGAAGAAGTGAGCGCCGGAATTATTTCCGCGAGATAATCACGCTCTGCGGCAGGCCGGGCAACGGGATTTTTTCATTCGAAGAAAAACCCGCGTCGCGAAACATCTCATTGAACTCCGAGAATGGGTAGGCATCTCCCTCCGGCGTTGTTGCCAGCATGATGAGCGCGAAGGAAGCTACGCGCGGCGGCGTCACGCGGTCTTCGTTGGGCACGAATTCCACTGTAACGGCGCGGCCGTTCGGCGCAAGCGACGCCCTCACTTTTCGCAACAGCATTTCGATCATCACCGGATCGAAGTGGTGCAGGATATTCGTCAGCAGCACGATGTCGTAGCCGGTTCCGAAATCCACTTCGAACGCATTGCCGGGAATCCGGTGATGCCGCGCCGCGACGCCCGCGAGCGCGGCGTTTTCGGAAGCCACATCGAGCACGCGCGCCCAGTCGAGCGCGTAAATTTCCGCGTTCGGATTGTGTTTTGCGAGTGAGATGCCAAATAGTCCGTGACCCGCGGCGATGTCGAGCACTTTCCATTTCTCGCCGCCCTCCGCTTTCAGAATTCCAGCGATCGCTTGGGCTGCCGGCCTCTGCAGAGGCGCCATGGATCGCGCGAATTCCACCCACACCGGATTATCCGGCTCGACTGTTCCCTGTCCGGCCAGCAGCGAGCCACCCTTGCGGACAACCGCCGCCATATCTTTCGAAGCCTCCATCAATTGCGGCGTGGTAAGAAAGTCGGCGGCCGATCCGACATAGCCGGGCGAGTGGCGATCCAGGAAAATCGCGGAATCGCTGGTCAACCCGTATTGCTGGCCCGTCTTCGTCAAAAAGCCGATGATGACGAGATAGTCGCAGAGAAAGCGCATGCCTCGCGGAGAAGCCTGGCAGCGAATTCCGAGGGCTGCTGGACTTGTCGCGCCCTCGCCGATCGCGGTGAAAACGTCGAGCTCAATCGCAGCTTTGAGCGCCGCGGTTCGTTGGTGGGCATTGAGTGTTTCAAAAATAAGTTCAGGGCTCGGCTGCGATTGTCCAGTTGGTGAGGCCATGGGAAATTCCTCCGAGACGTGGATGCGCTATTTGGCTTGAGAATTCTTGTCAAAGCACCAGTGCACGAATTCAGTTTTGTAACGCTCGACGATGTTCGAGGGGACATCCGGCTCGTTCACATGCTGAAACGCAAAATCGATTTCGCCATCGGGCTTCACGGTACCGAGCAGGAAGCCGTACACGTTCGTTTCCGCAGCGCGCGCCTTCGATGAATCCGGCGGCAAGGGATAGCGCACGGCTCCGGCAGTGCCAACGATCCACCCCGGCAGAACCCCGCCACGCGCATGCCAATAATCCGTATTAAAAATTCCGTCCATGAAAAAGTGAGAGTGGCTGGCAAGAACATAGACGCGCTTCTGCGCTTCATTCTGCGCCTTCAACAAATCCGCGTAGACTTTCCTGCCGCTTTCAGTTCCGACTTCGAACTGATTCATGCTGTGGCCTTTCGAGATGCTCTCCGGAAGCGCTTCATGCATGCCGACGACGATCGTGTTGATTTGCGAATTCGACGAATCCGCATTCACGACTTTTTCGAACCATGCGACCTGATCGGAATCGAATTGATCTTCGGTAGCATTATCGAGATAGATGAAGTCCACGCCGCCGCGAATCCAGTGATAATAAGTCTTGAGTTTGTGATCGTTCGGATCATCGAGCAAACGTTGGTGGCGCAATTCCGGCCGATCCAGCCAATCTGCAAATTGGATCAGGTATTGCTCGCGGGTGTGCGGCGGGACCGTTTCATGATTTCCGATGCCGAGGAAAACCGGGAGATCGCCGAAGACTGCAATCTGATTATGGAGGAAGTCGTCCCAGGCAATTTGTTCGTAAGCGCTGATGCTGAGGGGATGCGCGATATGTTCGGGCTGATGTTGGATGTCTTCGTCGAAATTGTAGAGGGCGCGAAAATCGCCGAGATGCCAATAAAAACGCGCGCCACTTTTTTTAACGCCCGCTGCGATTGCAGGCATCACGACATCGCCGCAATTTCTGGAGTCGCCGGAAACGGCAAAGCTGAACTGGCCTGATGTTTGCTCAGCGGTGGCAGCCTTTCCCTGATCGACAGATTGCGCAAGCGCCGCGCCGCCGATCGTCAGCAAACACGCAATCGCACACAATCCCTCAAAAATCCTGGTCCGCCAGCTCATCCATTCACCTCGCGCACGGCTCGCTGCCGCGGGGTATTGTCTCGCGAGGGCGCGTGGGAACGCAATCGGCAAGCTGGGGAAATTACTTTGGAAAGCGTGCGAGTTCGCATACATTTCACTGGCACGCCGAACGCATGTTGAGAAGTGCGTTCGCGAGGAAAACAAAATGCAAGTCGAACCGTTTGAGCTGGAGCGCTGGCAGTCCATCTGGGAAAACAAAACCGAGTTGAACATTTCTGAAAGCGGCGTTCATCCACTCACAACAGCTGAACTCGTGGCAGATATGGACGCGCTGCGAACGCTTCTGGAAATCGCGCTGGGCTATCCGCAGACCAATGGCAGCGAAGAATTGCGCTCGAAGATCGCGGATATGTATCCGGGCGCAGCCATGGAAAATGTTCTGGTCACATGCGGTGGTTCCGAGGCGAATTTTATATCCACCTGGGCGCTCCTGGAGCCGGGCGATGAAGTGGTATTCATGCTGCCGAATTACATGCAGGTTGCGGGGCTGGCTCGCGGGTTCGGCGCCACGGTAAAGCCGTTGTGGCTGCGCGAAGAATTGGAGTGGGGAATCGATCTCGACGAATTGCCGCGCCTGATCACTCCGAAGACGCGGCTTGTGGCAATTTGCAATCCCAACAATCCCACCGGGTCCGTCCTGCGGAAGGAAGAACGCGAAGCAATTGTGGCAGCGGCTGGGAAAGTGGGTGCGTGGATTCTTGCAGACGAAATCTATCGTGGTGCGGAAATGGATGGACCCATCACTCCGACGATTTGGGGCGCCTACGATCGTGTCATCTGCACTGCCGGCCTCTCGAAAGCATACAGCTTGCCAGGATTGCGCACGGGCTGGGTGATTGGCCCGCCGGATTTCGTGGAGCGCCTGTGGGGCTATCACGATTACACCAGCATCGGGCCATCCATGATGACCGACCGGCTGGCTTCGGTTGCGCTCGATCCGGCGCGCCGCGAGTGGATACTGAATCGCACGCGAAAATATATGCACCGAAATTATCCCGGGCTGCGCAATTGGCTGGATGTAAACGGAGACATTTTTTTGCACATTCCGCCTCGTGCCGGGGCCATCGCCTGGGCCGGATTGCCCAGCGGGTGGAATTCTGCGCAAATGGCCGAGGAACTTCGAGCGAAGAAGGGCGTATTGATTGTTCCCGGTGAGCAGCTTGGAATGGAGTCGCACGTGCGATTTGGATTCGGCGGAAGCCAGGAAATATTGCACAAAGCGCTTGCGCGCATTAGTGAATGGATTGCCGAGAAGCGCAGCGGATAAGACGCGCGCTTCGTATTTCCGTCTCGTTGACTTGATAATCACCCCGGTCATAAGATGGCGCGGAGCCGGGTCTCCCGCCCGCCATGAAGGCACCCCTACCCCCGAACGAAGCGGCGCGACTTGAGACCCTCCACCGCTACGCCATCCTGAATACGCTGCCTGAGAAGGAGTTCGACGACCTGACGCGGCTCGCAGCTCTCATTTGTGGAACGCCGATTGCACTGGTGAGCCTGGTGGATGCGGACAGGCAATGGTTCAAGTCGCGAGTCGGAGTTGAAGAATCGGAGACGCCTCGCGATCTAGCTTTCTGTGCGCACGCAATTTTGCAGCCGGACATACTGGTGGTGCCGGATGCGCGCCTCGATGAACGGTTCCGCACGAACCCCCTCGTGCTCGGCGAGCCGAATGTTTGCTTCTATGCCGGCGCGCCTTTGATGAGCCAGGAAGGTCATGCACTGGGGACGCTCTGTGTGATTGATCATGTCCCGCGAGAGCTTTCGCCGGAGCAGCGGGAAGCTCTGAAGGCGCTCAGCCGGCTGGTGGTGGCGCAGCTCGAACTCAGGCGAAGTGTCACGGATTTGTCGCAGGCGGTCCGCGAACGCCGGCGTGCCGAGACCGAACTCGATGAACTCTTCACGCTTTCGCTCGACATGCTGTGCATCGCGGGCTTCGACGGATATTTCAAAAGGCTCAATCCCGCGTGGGAAAAAGTCCTCGGGATCCCTAATGAAGAACTCCTATCGCGTCCCTTTCTTGACTTCGTGCACCCGGAGGACCGCGAAGCGACGAAAGCAGAAATGAAGCGCATGCGCTCGGGACAGGTGACCTTCTCATTTGAGAACCGGTACCGCTGCGGTGACGGCTCTTATATATGGATGCTGTGGAACGCGACGCCGAGCACAGATCAGAAATTGGTATTCGCCGTCGGGCGCGACATTTCGCTGCGCAAACGTGCGGAGCGCCGCCTGGCAGCGGGTTACGCGATCACGCGCGTGCTTGCAGAAGCAGAGACACTGGACCAGGCCTCGCCCATGATCTTGCGGTCCATTTGCGAGGGGCTCGGCTGGGAATTGGGAGCTATGTGGCGCTTGGATGAAAGCGGGAAGGTACTTCGCTGCGTCGAATTATGGCACCCGCCTGCACTTCAATTTCCGAGCTTTGAATGGGCGACGCGGGAATTCGGATATCAGCGAGGCGTTGGCGTGCCGGGGCGCGTTTGGGAGACAGGGCAGCCGTCCTGGTTGCCGGACGTGCCCAGCGAAGGAAATTTTCCCCGGGCATCGATGGCGAAAGAAGAAGGACTGCATTCGGGATTCGGGTTTCCAATTCGCATCGGCGGGCAAGTGGTCGGAGTGATCGAATTCTACAGCCGCGAAATCCGCAAGCCCGAGGACGCGCTGCTGCAAATGTTCGATTCGATCGGCAGCCAGATCGGCCAGTTCATGGAACGACGGCGGGCGGAAGCGGAACTGAAGCTGTACGCCGATTATCTGGAAGCGGCGCGCCACGCACAGGAGCAGAACGCGAAGCGGTTGGCGCAAGCGGTGAAGGAACTCGAATCAGCCAAAGGAAAAGCGGAGGACGCGACACGGTCGAAGAGCGAATTTCTGGCCAACATGAGCCACGAGATTCGCACGCCGATGAACGCCATCATCGGGATGACGGAGCTGGCGCTGGATACGAAACTGACGCGTGAGCAGCGTGAATTCCTGAAGACGGTGAAGACGTCGGCCGGCTCCTTGCTGAACCTGATCAACGACATTCTGGATTTTTCAAAGGGCGAAGCGAAAAGAATCGAACTCGACCACACGGATTTCGCGCTTCGCGGGACGCTCGAGGAGACGGTGAAGGCGCTTTCCGTGCGCGCACAGCAAAAGGGCATCGAGCTCGCCTACCAGGTCTCCCCAAAAGTTCCCAACGCCCTGGTGGGCGATGCGGACAGGCTGAAGCGCATTGTCGTGAACTTAGTCGGCAACGCGATCAAATTTACCGAGAAGGGCGATGTGGTGTTGTCCGCGCGGATTGAGTCAGGGTCGCGCGAACAGGTGGTGCTGCATTTTTCGGTGGCGGACACGGGCATCGGAATACCGGCTGAGAAGCTGGCGCGGATTTTCGAAGCCTTCGGGCAGGCCGACAGTTCGACGACGCGCAAGTACGGAGGCACAGGACTGGGGCTTTCGATTTCAAAGCAGCTCGTGGAATTGATAGGAGGGTGCATCTGGGTGGAAAGCGAAGTCGGGCGGGGTAGCACATTTCACTTCACCGCGAGGTTTGCTCTCCAACCACCCGAACGGAAGAAAGCCGCTGCGGCGCCGTCGAAGAATCGTGCATCTGCCGCACGCCGGCGAGCACGCGCGGTGAAGCATCCACTGCGAGTGCTACTCGCGGAAGATAATCCGGCGAACCAGGAGCTCGTGGTGCAACTTCTGACGCGGCGCGGACACACCGTAACCGTTGCGGAGAACGGACGCGAGGCAATCGCTGCAGTCAACCGCCACCGATTCGATCTGGTGCTCATGGATGTGCAGATGCCGGAGATGGGGGGGCTGGAAGCGACGCAAGCGATTCGCGAGAGGGAAAGATTAAGCGGCGGGCATATCCCGATCATCGCGATGACGGCGCACGCCATGGAGGGCGACCGCGAGCGTTGCCTAGCCGCGGGAATGGACGGCTATCTTTCAAAGCCGATCGACCCCAAAGCGTTTGTGAGCACGATCGAAGCTGCGGCCGCGCCCGTGGCGGCCACGGCAGGCGCTCAGGATGGCGCGAAACCAAGCAGAGCATCTGACGAATCTGCATTGCTCGCGCGATTCAACGGCAATAGGAGACTCCTGCGCACATTGGTGGAAACTTTTCGGGTCGATTGTCCTAGAATGATGGCCCGTATCCGGGGAGCGCTTGGGTCGCGCGACACGCAGGCTTTGGCCGACGCTGCCCACGGATTGAAGGGGTCAGTCGGTAACTTCGGCCCCTCGGCTGCGCTGGACACGGCGCGCAGGATGGAAATGATCGCGCGTCAGGGAAAACTCGAGGACGGTTGGGAGACGTACTCCCTTTTGGAAGATGACATCGCGCGCCTGCTGCCGGCGCTCCAGGTCATCGGCAGCTCGAAAAGCACGGCCGGACGGCGAGATCGTCCGCATCCATCTCCGCGGAGGAAACGATGACGCGCATTCTGGTCGCCGACGACGATCGCACCACGCGGTTACTCGTGACGGAAACACTACGAGGGGCGAAGCACACCGTGGTGGAAGCTGCGGACGGGGCAGCCGCACTGAAGAAATTAAAGACGGGCAAGTTTGATCTGGCGCTGCTCGATGTGTGGATGCCGAAAATGACCGGCCTGGATGTGCTTGCGGCGCTGCGGAAGACGAAGAAGCGGGCAAAAGTGATCGTGATGACCTCCGACGACACTCCGGAGACGTTGCTTCGCGCGATCAAGGAAGAGGCCTACCAGTACCTCGCGAAACCAATCGACCCGAAGACATTGATGACGCTGGTGCGGGAAACGCTCTTGAAAAAATCCGAGGCGCTTCCGATCGAAGTGATCTCCGCGCGACCCACATGGGTGGAATTGGCTGTACCCTGCACGCTGGAAGCGGCGGAACGGATCGAAGGCTTCATGGAACATCTGAAAGGCGGGTTGTCCGAGGATGTTCGCCGCTCTGTGGGGCAAGCGTTCCACGAACTGCTGCTGAACGGAATCGAATGGGGCGGGAAGCTCGATCCGAAGCGAAAGGTTCGCATCTCGTATTTGCGCGCAAAGCGCATGTTGCTGTACCGCATTGCCGATCCCGGCCCCGGCTTCAAGTTTGCCGAGATAGAGCACGCGGCAATTTCGCATGATCCGGACGATCCGACAAAACATGACCAGTTTCGCCAGGAGAAAGGGCTGCGCCCGGGCGGATTCGGTTTGCTGCTGACGCAGGCGAATGTGGACGAGCTGCTTTACAACGAGGCGCAGAACGAAGTCGTGTTCGTGAAATATCTCGAGACCTGAGACTCGCGGCGCGGGCTGAAGGTTGAGGGTGAAGGAACAGCTTGCCGGACGCGCAGCAGCTATTTGACTGCAAGCTCTCAAGATTGGCGGGGAGCAATGTCCGTTTGGGGCTATACTCGCATTCGCGAGCAAGTGTGTCGAATCTGAGGAGACAGCTAAATGGCTAAGAAAAATCGTTTGACCAGCGCTGCCGGCAGAATCGGAGCGGTGGTAGGCCGAGCCGAAGGCACCGCACGCAAGATCAAAAAGGCAGGCGTGGTGGCGCGAAAAGAGCTCGATCATATTTCGAAGCAAGTGAATGATCTGAAACGCCAGCTGGAGAAGACCGCAAAGCGCCTGAAACACGCATTGCGCTAAGTCGCGATCCCGTTAGTTTCTCTTCAATGACAGGCAGGCCGAGCACAGTTGTGCATTGACGCCACCTGAATGAATCATTGCGCAAACTCCCCGCAGGCCGCCCCATTTGCATCTTGGTCCTACAGGTGTCCGGATTCTGCTAAGCAGGAAGTCTCGTGTGCGGTGACGCTTTCCCCCACGCCAGCAGCCAAGCAGCTGTTCTTGGTGCTTTGCCGGGAGAGCTTTGCAGTTCTGCAGCAACGCGCCTGAGATCGGCCATCTCATCGATGTCATAGCACGGATCGGTTAGATGCACCGTAAGGCCCAAAGTATGGGCGCGCGCCAGCAATGACTCGAACGCGTTCGCCGTTCCCATCACGTCTCCAGTAAAAAGCTCCGGGTGGAATGTGGTCGCACCGACCAGATAATATCCGCCATCGTGCGTCGGCCCGACAGCGAGATCGCTCCCTGGCAGCGCGCGGAACGCATCGGCAAGAATGGACGCGGGCAGGTGCGGAGTGTCGCTGTTGAACGCGACGACGCGTCTGCGACCGGCCTCTGCGAAATGCGCAAACACGGAGTTGAGTCCCGCCTCCAGGCCGTTTCCAATTTGCGGCACAACGCGCACTCGGTCACCCGTCGCGCGAACCATCTCTTCTACGTCGGCCACCGGGCACATGATGGCTACTTCAATTCCGTCGAGTGATCGCGCCAGCGCTAATGTGTCGTCAAGGAGACAGCGGTAAAGCTCAGTGACGGCGGGGGCAGGAATGCTCCGAGCCAGCCGGGTTTTCACCATGCCTGGTCTCGGCGCTTTGGCCATAATGACCAGGGTGCCTAGTCCGTTGAGTGATTGATCGCGGATCTGGCGGGAGTTTTCCATTGAGATTCTTGCACAGGGCTTCAGGCCGATTGGCGCGCGCCGGTTGGCCGCCAGAAATAATATCTCGCGATAAGGCTGAAAATAAACCACGCTGCTCCGACCGTGCCTCTGAACGTGCCGCTGATTTTCGACTTTCCGATGCGCGGATGATAACTGACGGGGACCTCGGCGACTCTGTACCCGCGGATGGCGCCTTTTAGGATCAGCTCTACCGCCCAACCGTAGGTGGTTTCTTTCAGCGCAAGCCCGCAGAGGACATCCGCGCGTGCGGCCCGAAACGGGCCCAGATCGCTGATCTTTATTCCGTACAGGAGCGTGATCAGGCTGGCCGCAAGGCGATTGCCGAAGGCAGAGTGCCACGGAAGTGCACCGCTGGCTCGCTGTCCAGCGAGACGCGATCCCACGGTGATGTCCGCGCGTCCCTCGGCGATCGGCGCGATGAGGAGGGGGAGTTCGGCAGGACGATCGCTATAGTCTCCGTCCAGGAAAACGACAATATCGGGATCGCGAGTGGACGCAAGCCCTGTCAGACATGCTTGGCCGTAACCGCGGCGCGGTTCGCGAATCACCCGTGCGCCCATGCGCGCAGCCATTTCAGGCGTCCCGTCCGTCGAATTGCTGTCAACGACGATGACCTCAGTGACCAGATCGGACGGGAGATCAGCGAGCACGCGGCCGATTGACTCTCGCTCGTTCTTGGTGGGAATGATGACTGAGACGCGCACCAGCCCTCGCCTCCATTCAGGATTGCCTCACCAAAAAAGCGAGGACGGGTTGCGGCGCGCGAGTAGTGAGTCAAGGCCCCACGTCCGGCCGGCGCTCCCCACAGAAAGCGCAAGGCATGCCAGCGTGGGGGGCAGCAACTCCCAAATCCAACCGATGCCCAACTCCGAAATCCATAAGCTACCAAGCCATCCAAATGCTACGAGCCCGGCTGGGCGGGTGAACAAGCCCAACAGCAACAAAACGCCAAGCGAAATTTCGGTTAGACCCTGAAGCGGTGCGGCCAATGAGGCGTGACTCGCCGCCAGTCCCATGAAGGACTTCCACACAGCTGGCGAGTGGCCTTGCTGGATATACTGGTCGATGAGTCCCGCGTAAACGGCCGGGGTGTACAAGCCTTTGCCCCGATTCTCGAAGAACACCGAAACAAACATGCAGCCGATGGTCAGCCGAATGATGGCTAGTCCGATTCCCGCGTACGGCTGGGCGGCCTCTGAGGATGCATTGTCACGCGCTTGAAACGTGTTCGCATTCATCATAATGAACCTCGCAGTGTTTGATCTCCAATCGACATCTCAGCTCGCAATCGCAATTTGTTCCCACCTCAACAAAAGTCTCCCGACACTAATCGCGTGCAATCACAATCGTGGTGCACGCACTCTCGCCTTTGGGAAGTTCGCGGGCCGGAGCCATGCGAACCTCGAGCTTCTGTATTTCCCCTCGGACGATAGGGCAATAGAAATCCGGCTGATGCAAAGCATTTTGAAGTCGGCGCCTGCCAGCGCACCCGCCGTAACAAGACTCAAGGTGCGCGCAGGAGCGGCAGACCTCCGGGACGGTTCGCGCTTCGACAAAGGACGAAGTTTCTATAACTCCCGACCCAAGCGATAGGAGCACCGAAAGAGGATCTCCAACCCCCGGCCAGTACACGCAAGGCTGTGTCGTAGCGCGGGGCGTAACCCGCACGGTACTCACCCCGCAGCCGCCAACCCTCGGAGGTAGACCAGCCATCGCACGAACGAGTGGTTCCCCTATAGCAATGATGTCAGTCTCTGCAAACAAGGCGCGAAAGCCCTGCCAATATTCTTCGTAACTCAGTGCGTAGAGATCAGAGCGCACGGACTGATAAACGTTGACGCGCAGGGGAGCCTGGTAACGCTTAACCACCCGCGCTACTTCTGCCAGCCGCAGATAGTTCGCCTTCATCATAACCGCGATGAAGGTGACAGGAATCCCCAGCCCCACACAGCGTTCCGCTTGTCGGTGAATGAGCGCCCAATTGCCTGAGCCGCGCTGAGCGTCTTGTTCAAGCTCGGTGGGATAATCCAAAGAGAACTCGACATCGTGAAAAGCTCGAAGTTCGTCGTCTGTGAGCACGGATGCGCTGTGCCCATTGGATGTGATGGTAAGTTTCACCGGCAGAGTCCGAAGGAACGCCAAGATCTCATGAAACTCTGGGTGCATTCCATTCTCGCCCGTGCCCAGATTGACTGAGCGCACGGGAAGGCTGGCCATCGCGGATCGCACCTGTTCGAGGCTCAGCCGGTCCACCCGCGCCGGATCGCGATAGCAGAACGAGCAAGCAAGGTTGCATTCGTTGGTCAAGCCGAGCCCGATTGCAAAACGTCCAGACACCACTGGCCGGACCAGGGCGGGCTGCGAAGCGGGTTGTGCGGCAGGTTGCGTCATCTACATGACCCTTCCCTGGGGGCGCCCGGCAACGTCGAGCAACCAACGAATACTTCTCGGAAACTGTTCAGATGTTGGTGGGCCCGCAAGGATTCGAACCTTGGACTAACGGATTATGAGTCCGCTGCTCTAACCAGCTGAGCTACGGGCCCGCACCTCTGAAACATCCTACACCGAAAACTCTCGGCGAACATGTCTCGCTTGGAGTGAAATCGCGCGATGCCGCAGGGATGAATCCCCGTGCGACGCAATCGTTCGCAGAAAGCCCTCATGAAAGGCTCGATGGGGCCCAGAGAGAAGCGAGTAAGGATGCGACGAGAGCGAAACCGCCTCAACAAGCAATACAATCCGAAAAACCTTCGGACAAGCAGATCTGAATGCCGGTGGGGGAGGGGTTGAGCGCTGTGCTGCTACTGAATGGTGGGCAGACTCGTGCAGGTGGCGGTATCGGGTATCAAGGCGCCGCTGGTATCAAAGTGGATGATTCCCGGCTCGGAACTGCAGTAACTCATATTGCCAGTGATGTGATTCGTGAT